>CAWCLL010000015.1:0-114987 GCA_963796405.1 uncultured Actinomycetes bacterium | reverse complement strand
ACGTAGAGTTGCCGGCTGTGTAGCGGAGGGGTCCTGGGCCTCGTCGATCGCCGCGCGGTCGGTCGCGAACACGGCGCCGGTGAGCCCGTACGGCGCCGTGTCGTCGACGAGCTCGAGCGTGTCGTCCAGCGCTTCTCGTCGTAGACGTAGGTTGTGACATCGGGCCGAAGAGCTCGTCCCGCAGCAGCCGGAAGCCCTTGTCGTCCGTCGCGATCACGGTCGGCTCGACGAAGTAGCCCTCGGAGTCGTCCGTCTCGCCGCCGTCAGGATCTCGGCGCCGGCGGAGCGCGCATCGGCGATCGCCTTGGAGCGCGTCTCGAACGCCGCCGAGTCGATGACCGCGCCCATGAAGTTCTGGAAGTCGGCGACGTCGCCCATCTTGATCGTGCCGACGTCCTCGACGAGCGGCTCCTTCACCTTCGGCCAGATGTTCGAGGGGATGTAGACCGCGAGGCCGCAGAGCACTCTGGCCCTGGTACTCGAAGGAGCCGCGGACGATCGCGGTGGCCACGGCCTCGGCCTCGGCGGAGGGGTGGGCGAGGATGAAGTCCTTGCCGCCCGTCTCGCCGACGATCGCGGTAGTTCCGTACGAGCCGACGTTCGCGCCGACGGTCTCCCACATGCCGTTGAAGACCTCGGTCGAGCCGGTGAAGTGGATCCCGGCGAGCTCGGGGCTCGCGAGTGCCGTGCTCCCGATCGTCGCGCCGGAGCCGTACACGAGGTTGATCACGCCGTCCGGGAGGCCCGCCGCCTGCATCAGCCGCATCAGGTAGTACGCGGAGACTGCCGCAGTCGAGGCCGGCTTCCAGACGATCGTGTTCCCCATCAGCGCGGGCGAGCTCGAGAGGTTGCCGCCGATGCACGTGAAGTTAAACGGGCTGACCGCGAGCACGAAGCCTTCGAGCGGCCGGTACTCCATGCGGTTCCACGTGCCCGTCGGCGAGTACGGCTGCTCGGCGTAGATGCGCGTGACGAACTCGGCGTTGAACGCCAGAAGTCGATCATCTCGCAGACAGTGTCGATCTCCGCCTGGTGCGAGGTCTTCGACTGGTTCAGCATCGTGGCCGCGTTGACCGTGGAGCGCCACGGGCCGGAAAGCAGCTCGGCGGCGCGAAGGAAGACCGCTGCGCGCTCGTGCCAGGGCAGCCGCGACCAGTCGTGGTGGGCCTCGCGGGCGGCGTCGATCGCCTGCTGGACGTGCTCCGGGCCGCCTTTCGCGACGTCCGCGAGAACGTGGCTCTTCTTGTGCGGCATGACCGCCTCGTACGTCTCGCCGGAGTCGACGTCCTTGCCGCCGATCACCATCGGGATGCGGATCCGTTCGCCCTCCATCTGCCGGAGGCGGGCCTGGAGTTCCTCCCGTTCGGGCGAGCCGGGCGCGTAGCTCTTGATCGGCTCGTTGACGGGCGCGGGAGGCGTGAACGTTCCGTGGGCGCTCATGGCGTCGATTGTAAGGTCGGAGCGATGCGGGCGGAGCACACGAGGTACGAGGTGCCCGGCTGGGGGGTCGGGGAGCTGTGGACGACGCGGGACGCCGTCGTGCTCGCTCACGAGCTCGATTTCTACCCGGTGTCAGACACCGGCTCTACGACCGAGACCGGAGGATCGGGAGACCACCCGTCCTCGTTCGACAGGTTGCCGCCCGCAAACCTAGAGGTCACCAAGCTTCCAGCCCGGGGACAAGTCGGCACCAATTCGGCACGAAAACCCCTTGACAGAAATCGGTGTCTGACACCGGAGGTGCTCGTCGGGCGGTTCACGGCCTTCTTCGCCGGGGACGACGCCGGCCTCGAGACCGTCCCGATCGACCTCGAGTGGGCGACGCGGTTCCAGCTCGCGGTCGCCCTCGCGCTGCGCGACATCCCCCGCGGCGAGGTCGTCAGCTACGGAGAGCTCGCGGCGCTCGCCGGCTACCCGGGCGCGGCGCGCGCAGCCGGCACCTTCTGCGCGCAGAACCGGCTCATGCTCCTCGTCCCGTGCCACCGCGTCGTCGGCGCGACCGGGCTCGGCGGCTACGGCTCGGCAGGCATCGGGGTCAAGAAGCGGCTGCTGGCGCTCGAGGGCGTCCACCTGTGACGACGTCCGAGAACGTCCGCGAGGAGCTCGCCCGGATCGCTCCGCAGCGCGAGTGCGACCGGCTCGCCGAGCTTTCCGCGCTCTTCCACTCGGCCGGCAGCCTGCACCTGCACGGCCGCGGCGACTGGTCGCTGCATCTCGACCTCGCAAGCGGCGCGGCCGCCCGGCGCGCGTTCTCGCTGCTGCGCGGGGTGGGGATCCGCTCCGAGATCCGAACGTACCGGCGCCGCGCCTTCGACCGCGCGACCCGCTACCAGCTTCACCTCGACGGCTCCGACGACGCGCTCGACCCCCTCGTCGCCGCCGGCGTTCTCGACCGGCGACACGCGCCTCTCGAGCGGCCGCCTCGCCGTGTCGTCGCGCGCTCGTGCTGCCGCGGCGCGTATCTCCGCGGCGCGTTCCTCGGCGGCGGGTCGCTCTCCGCGAAGCGCTCGCCGCACCTCGAGCTGCGCACGGCATCCGCCGAGTCGGCGTCCTTCCTCGCAGACATCGCGCGCGACGCAGGCGCGCGGCTCGCGACCGCGGAGCGCCCGACGCATGCCGCCGCCTACGCGAAGAGCTGGGACGACATCGAGTCCGTGCTCGCGCTCGCGGGAGCGTCGGAGGCCGTCCTCGCGCTCGAGGAGCGCGCGGTCGTGGCCGCGACGAGCGAGCGCGCGAACCGGCTCGCGAACGCGGATCACGCGAACCTCGTCCGCACGAGCGCCGCTGCGCGCCTTCAGCTGGAAGCAGTCGCGCGCCTAGCGGCCGGGGGCCGCCTCGCGAAGCTCCCGACGCCCCTCGCGCGAGGCAGCGGACCTCCGCCGCCGCCACCCGTCCGACTCACTCCGCGAGCTCGCCGCCCGCACTGACCCTCCGGCCTCGAAGGCAGCGATGCACCGCCGCCTGCGGCGACTCGAGGAGCTTGCGGACGCTTAGACTCGGCGCGAGACCACGACTCGAGCAACGGAGGCCAGCCACATGGGGATTCGCGTCGGCATCAACGGGTTCGGCCGCATCGGCCGGAACTTCTTCCGCGCCCAGCACGCGCTCGGCTCGGACATCGAGATCGTCGCGCTGAACGACCTCGGCGACGCGAAGACGATGGCGCATCTCCTCAAGTACGACTCCAACCTCGGGCCGTTCTCGGGGAAGGTCGAGCTCGGCGACGGCGTCCTCCGCGCCGCGGGCGAGGAGGTCAAGATCCTCTCCGAGCGCGACCCGGCAGCCCTGCCGTGGGGCGACCTCGGCGTCGACGTCGTGCTCGAGTCGACCGGCTTCTTCACCAAGCGCGATGGCGCGCAGAAGCACCTCGACGCCGGTGCGAAGAAGGTGCTCATCTCCGCTCCCGCAACCGAGCCCGACGTCACGCTCGTGCTCGGCGTCAACGACGACGCCTACGACCCGGCGGCGCACCACATCGTGTCGAACGCGTCGTGTACGACGAACTGCGTCGCCCCGCTCGCGAAGGTGCTGCACGAGCTCGGCGAGATCCAGTCGGGCTTCATGACGACGACGCACGCGTACACGAACGACCAGGTGATCCTCGACTACCCGCACGACGATCTCCGCCGCGCGCGGGCGGCCGCGATCAACCTCATTCCCACGTCCACCGGCGCGGCGAAGGCGATCGGGGTCGTCATGCCGGATCTCCAGGGAAAGGTCGACGGCATCTCGGTGCGCGCCCCCGTCGCGACCGGCTCGCTCACGGACCTGGTCGTGATGCTCGGCCGGGAGACGACGGTGGACGAGGTCAAGGCTGCGTATCGCACCGCCGCGGACGGGCCGCTGCAGGGGATCCTCCAGTACTGCGAGGACCCGATCGTCTCCACCGACATCAACGAGAGCCCCTACTCGTGCATCTACGACAGCGAGCTGACGATGGTGCGCGGCGGGATGGTCAAGGTCTTCGGCTGGTACGACAACGAGTGGGGCTACTCGTGCCGCCTCGTCGACCTCATCGGCAAGCTCCTGCCGTGAGGTGAGAAGGCCGCGCTCGGTCCGCGACGCGGACGTCGCCGGGAAGCACGTCCTCGTCCGCGCCGATCTCAACGTCCCGCTCGAGGACGGCCGGGTCGCCGACGACACGCGCATCCGGGCCTCGCTCCCGACGCTCGAGCTGCTTCTCGAACGCGAGGCGGCGACCGTCGCCGTCTGCTCCCACCTCGGGCGCCCGAGGGGCCCCGACCCCGCGTTCTCGCTCGCGCCGGTCGCGGAGCAGCTGCGCGAGCTGCTCCCCGACGAGCGGCTCGAGGTGCTCGAGAACACGCGCTTCGAGGCGGGCGAGACGAAGAACGACCCCGAGACAGCGCGCCGCTTCGCGGAGGGCCGCGACCTGTTCGTGAACGACGCCTTCGGCTCGTCGCACCGCGCGCACGCCTCGACCGTTGGCGTCGCCGAGCTCCTGCCCGCCTACGCGGGCCTGCTCCTCGAGCGCGAGCTCGAGATGCTCGGGCGCCTGCTCGACGAGGTCGAGCGCCCGTTTGTCCTCGTCGCCGGCGGCGCGAAGGTCGAGGACAAGCTCGGCGTTCTCGAGAACCTCGGCGGCCGCGCGGACACCGTGCTCGTCGGCGGGAAGATGGCCGAGGAGCTCCGCGACGAGAGCCCGCTGCCGTACGACGCCGAGCTGCCCGTCGACGTCGTCGCGGCGGCGGCGTTCGCGGCGGACGCCGAGTCGCGCGTCGTCCCCTACGACGCAGTCCCGGAGGGCTGGCTCGGTCTCGACGTCGGCCCGGAGACGCGCGAGCGTTTCGCGGCGGCCGTCCGCGGCGCGCGCACGGTCTTCTGGAACGGCCCGATGGGCGTCTTCGAGTGGCCGCGCTTCGCCGAGGGCACGAAGGCAGTCGCACAGGCAGTCGCGGAGACGGACGGCTTCACGGTCGTCGGCGGAGGCGACTCCGTCCGCGCGATCCAGGAGCTCGGGCTCGCCGAGCGCGTGTCGTGGGTCTCGACGGGCGGCGGCGCGGCGCTCGAGCTGCTCGAGGGGAAGGAGCTCCCCGGAGTCGCCGCTATTCCGAGCGTGTAGCCGACAGGGCGCTCGCCGGTCGCACGCCGTCGACGTGCCGCGCGAGGAAGTCGAGGGACGTTCCCACCTGCCGGATGCGCTCCTCGATGTCGAAGGACCCGTGACCCGTCTCGAAGACGTAGACCTCGTGCGGGTGGGCGCGCGCGGCGAGCTTCTCCACGTACCGCATCGCCTGCCGGTACGGGCAGCGGCTGTCGTTGCGCCCGATGATGAAGAGCACCGGCGCACGCACCTCATCGGCGAAGTTGATCGCGTTGCGGTCGCGCATCAGCTCCGGCAGCTCCGAGGGCTCTTTCCCGCCGAGCAGCGCGCGATCGTACGCCTGCAGGAGCGGCGAGAGCTCGTCGTAGCCGTCCTCGTAGTCGCCGACCGGAACGCCTGCCACGCCGCAGGCCCAGAGCTCGGGGTGCTTCCCGAGCTCGAGCAGCGTGATGTAGCCGCCCCACGAGTGCCCCGCGACCACCGCCCGGTCCGAGTCGCCGATGCCGCGTGCGACGAGATCGGCGAGGCCCGCGTTGACGTCCTCGATCTCCGGCCCGCCGATGTTGCCGATGAGCACGTCGCGCCACTCGCGGCCGTACCCGATCGAGCCGCGGTAGTTGACGAGCCCGACGGCGAAGCCCGCGTCGACGTACGCCTGCACCTCCGGCTGCCAGCGGTCGAGGTCGAGCCAGGTCGGGCCGCCGTGGACGAACATCATCACCGGGAATGGCCCGCCGGAGTCGTCCGGGGTCACGTAGAAGCCGTGCACGCGCTGGCCGTGCGGGTTCTCGAAGTGCCACGACTCGTACGGGCGGCTCTCCGGCGCCCGCGCCGCCGGCGGCAAGAGCTCCGCGCCGGTGTCGTCGAGCACGAGCCGCTGCCGGTGTCCCTGCTCGTGCAGGAACCACACCCGCCCATCGGGCCTCACGCGTGCCTTCCAGACGAAGCCCGGCTCGACCGGGACGGGCTCGAGCTCGCCGCTTCCGAGGTCGTAGCGGAAGAGGCGGCACCGACCCTCGAACATGTTCACGAGCAGGAGCGCAGTAGCGTCGGGCCACCAGTCCTGGACGAACACCTCGCCCTCGAGCGCCATTTCGAGATCGGTTCGCTCGCCCGACGCGGGGTTCCAGATCCCGGCCCGCGTCTCGCCGGGGCGCTCGTGCGTGAAGGCGAGCCGCTGATCGCCGGGGACGGGTGACCAGCACTTCGCCTCCAGAGACATCCCCTCGTCGAGCTGCTCGCCGACCGTGGAGCCCGTACGCGGATCGACCACGCGGAGCGCCGGGTGGATGAGGTCGCCGTGCTCCGCGTGCTCGAGGCAGAGCAACGTCCCGTCCGCCGAGAGCGCGCCGCGGAGGAAGCCGGCCTCGTTCGCGCTGCCGAGACGAAGGGACTGGGACGAGCGGAGGAGCTCCCGCGCGGGAGCGCCGTCGAGCGACACGTGCACCGCGAATCCCTCACGGTCGCTGATGCCGGCGACGGCGATTCCAGGCGCCTGCGCGAGACCCTCGTTCCAGCCGTGTGGGACGCCCTCGAGGAACGGTTGCGTCTCACCGCCCGTGAACGGCTGGACGAGCCACTGCCCGGACTCGTCGCCGGTCTCGTCCTGGAACCAGAGGATGCCCTCACCGTCGAGCGTCGGCGTGCCGTCGAGCAGGCCGACCGGGTGGTCCGTGACCTGCCGACGCGTGTCGTGCGCGAGATCCCAGGCGTGCACCTGCCACACACCGGACTCGTTCGACGCGTACACGACCCGGTCGGGGGCATCCGGCGACCACTCCGGGAGAAACCCCAGCGGTGTGCGGAAGCGAGTCTCCCAGGCCGCCGCTCCGTTCTTCCCCGTCACAGTCCCCGAGGCTAACAGCGCTCAGACTCGAGTGGAAGCTCATAAGATCGCCGCGTGCTGATCGCGGGCAACTGGAAGATGTTCAAGGGGCCGCACGAGGCGCGGGTCTTCGCGGCGCAGATCCGACTTCTCTCCGCGAAGGCGAGCGGCGTGGACGTCGTCGTCTGCCCGCCGCCGGTCTCGCTCGCCGCGACCGTGCAGGGGCTCGGCGCGGAGAGCGAGGTGCGCGTCTACGCCCAGAACGTCCACTGGGAGCTCGAAGGCGCGTTCACGGGGGAGATCTCGGCGCCGATGGCGCTCGAGGTCGGCGCGACCGGGACGCTCGTGGGCCACTCCGAGCGGCGACAGCACTTCGGCGAGACCGACGACACGGTGCGGATGCGCGCCGAGACCGCGCTCGAGCAGGGACTCGCGGTGATCGCGTGCGTCGGCGAGACCGAGGCCGAGCGGGACGCCGGCCAGACTGAAGACGTGCTCAGTCGTCAAGTAGGAGCGCTGCCGCGGCACGAACGGCTGGTGATCGCGTACGAGCCCGTGTGGGCGATCGGCACCGGGAAGACCGCCACCGCCGAAACCGCGCAGGAGGCGCACGCGTTCATCAAGTCACTGCATCCGACGGACGTCCTGTACGGAGGCTCGGTGAAGCCAGAGAACGCCGCCGTGCTCCTGGCGCAGCACGACGTGGACGGTGCGCTCGTCGGCGGCGCGTCGCTCGACGCGGCCTCGTTCGAGGCGATCTGCCTCGCAGGCGCGCAGGTGTGACCGAGCTCGTCGTCCTCGTCATCCTCGACGGCTGGGGGCTCGCGCCGCCGGGGCCGGGCAACGCGGTCGAGCTCGCGGACACGCCCGTCTTCGACTCCCTCTGGGAGCGCTATCCGAACACGGAGCTCACCGCCTCGGGCGAGGGGGTGGGCCTGCCGCCCGGCCAGATGGGGAACTCCGAGGTCGGCCACCTGACGATCGGCTCCGGGCGCATCCTCCTCCAGGACCTCGTGCGCGTGAACCGCGCGATCGCCGACGGCTCGTTCCTCGAGAATCCCGCGCTCGTGTCCGCGATCCAGCGTGCGCGGGACCGGCGCGGTGACGTCCACCTGCTCGGGCTCGTCTCGTACGGCGGCGTCCACTCGCACATCGAGCACCTGCGAGCACTGCTGACGCTCGCGGAGGAAGAGGGCATGGACGAGCACACGTGGATCCACGCGTTCACCGACGGCCGCGACGTCTCGCCGCACGCAGCGGCGAGCGACCTCGTGGAGCTCCCGCCCGAGCGGATTGCGACCGTCTGCGGCCGCTACTACGCGATGGACCGCGACCAGCGCTGGGAGAGGACTGATCGTGCGTTGGCGGCGATCCGGGCGGGTGAGGGCGAGGACGCGGACGATCCCGTCGCAGCCGTCGAGAAGAGCTACGAGCGCGGGGTCACCGACGAGTTCGTCGAGCCGATCGTCGTCCACGGGAGGCCGAGGCTCGGACCGCGTGACTCCGCGATCTTCTTCAACTTCCGGCCCGACCGTGCCCGCCAGCTCTCACAGCGTCTGCTCGAGGCGGAGGTCGACCTGACGACGATGACGCGCTACCGCGCCGACTTTCCGTGCCCGGTCGCGTTCGAGGAGCAGAGGGTCGAGAACACCCTGGCGGAGGTCCTTTCCGAGAACGGCGCGCGGCAGCTGCACGCCGCCGAGACCGAGAAGTACGCGCACGTCACGTACTTCTTCAACGGCGGGGAGGAGCGGGAGTGGGAGGGGGAGACGCGCATCCTCGTTCCCTCGCCCCGCGACGTCCCGAGCTACGACCTGAAGCCGGAGATGTCCGCCGACGAGGTCGCGGAGCGCTTCTGCGCCGAGATCGGCTCCGGCTACCGGTTCGCGGTCGTCAACTTCGCGAACCCGGACATGGTCGGGCACACGGGCTCGATCCCGGCGGTCGTCGCCGCGGTCGAGGCCGTGGACCGGTGTCTGGGCCGGGTCGTCGAGTGCGTCGAGCGCGCGGGAGGGGTGTGTTTGATCACCGCGGATCACGGGAATGCCGAAGTAATGCTCGAGCCAGACGGCACGAGCCCGCATACCGCGCACACGTCGAATCCCGTGCCGCTGATCGTCACCGATGGCGGCCTGCGGCTCCGGGACGGCGGCGAATTGTCGGAAATTGCGCCCACCGTGCTCCATTTGCTCGGTCTCGACGTGCCCGCGGATATGACCGGAAACCCAGTCGCAACAGCGCCGTAAACGTTCGCCCATAATCCGCTTACGACTCTCGGCCTATACTCACGCCCTCGTGTCGCTCCCACAGCCCGATCTCGGTGTCCTGCGCAAAGCACAGCGCGGCGACGAGCGTGCATTCGCGATCATCGTGCGCACGTACGAGCAGCCGGTCTTCAACTACATCGTCCGGCTGACGAGCGATCGAAACCTCGCCGAGGATCTCACCCAGGAAGTCTTCTTGCGCGTTTTCCAGGGACTTCCGGGATTCTCGCTTCGCTCGCGGTTCACGACCTGGCTCTTCCAGGTGACGAAGAACCGCGTGCTGGACGAGCTGCGGGCGCTCGAGCGCCGGCCCCGCGCCGTGGTTCCGTTCGAGGACATTCCACCGCTCGAGGTCGTGGACGCGCCCGCCGAGCGCGCGGAGACGATCGACTCCGTCTGGCGCGCGGTCGAGCGGCTGAACCCCGACCTGAAGATGGCACTCCTGTTGCGTGACGTCGTCGGCCTCTCCTACTCGGAGATCGCCGAGACGCTCGAGATCACGCTCGCGACGGTCAAGTGGCGGATCTACAAGGCGCGCGAGGAAGTCCAGCTCGCGATGCACCGGGACGGCGTCGTCGTCCCGATCTCGTCCGCGCCGTCCGCCGCCAAGAGCACCACCGGCTAGCGCCGCGGCCCGTTACTCGACGAGCCCGATGGCCGTCGTGACGCCGCCGCTGCCGCCCGTGCCGGTCATGTTGAAGCCGTTCCCGTTGACCTTCACGCGCAGGGCGTAGATCGAACCTTCGAGACTCGAGGTGCTGTTGCCGTCGATCAGCACCCGAGCGCAGGGATGGAACACCTTCCCCTTCCAGGTGCTGCCGTTCCCGTTGCTCAGCTTCATCTCCTCGGTGAAGGTGCAGGTCGGCGCTGGCACGCCGCCCGGCCCGCCATCGCCCCCTGTCGTGATGTTGGGCAGGTTGTAGAAGAGGACGTTGTTCGGTGCGCGCGGGGTTAGATCGATGTTGTTGCCGTTTACCTCGATCTTCGGGGCGAGGGCGGTGATCTGGCCCCTGATGTTGTCGCCGTTGATCTGGAAGAGCTCCGTCGCGCAGTACACGCCGTTCGGAATCACCTTCTGCCCGCCGACGGTCGGGTAGGTCTGGTTGGTGCCGTCGATCTTGAAGTCCGAGCCGCTGATCTCGATCTTCTGAGCTGAGACGGTGCAGCTGAAGTCCGCGGGGGTGAACCACTCAGGCCACGTCTCGGCCGGGACGGTGGTGGCTCCAGGCGTGCCCGTTGCCCAGCTCGTGCCTCCGAAGCGGTAGCTGCTTGACGTCGAGGGCCCGCACTGTGGCTTCGCCCTCGTCCCGACCTTCGCCCAGAAGGGCTGCGATCCGCCGTTGCTCACCAGGTACTGGCCGTTCGAGTGGACGCGTCCGTTGATGGCGTGGTTTGCACCGTTGAACTCCAGCCCCTCGCTACACGCGTCGCTGTGGGAGTAGATCGCGTAGTTACCCGGGGTGCCCACGCTGTACTCGGCGACGGCGCGCCGCGTCACGTTGACGTGGTCGAGCCCGACGATGCGGCCGAAGAACGTGCGCACGACGACTGTGACCTTCGCCTCGACGTAGCGCTCGGGCGGTCCTCCGTCCACGCTGGCGTACGGAGACCTGACGGAGGTCGCGGTGTGCTTCGGCTCGCTCGCCATGCCCTCGAGGGGGAGGTTCGTCTTCGCGTAGTCTCTACCGGCGATCAGGCAGTCGTTCTTCGCCGGGACGTTGAAGTTGGTGGGCAGCTGAGCGGCCGCCGCGAGCGCGCAGGCATCGGCCGCCACCTGCGCCTTCTTGCCCATCACCCACCAGTAGCCGACGTCGACCACGACCGCGCACAAGAGCGCGAACAGCGTCATGAACAGCGCGAACATGATCAGGATGCCGCCGCGCTCGTCGCGACGGGCGCCGCGAAGCAGCCGACGACGATCAGGGGCAAGCTCCAGGCTCGCCTGTGTGAGATTCCCCATCCCCATACCTTCCACGAGAAGTCTCGCGGATAGACCACGCATGCCTCATGGACGAAGGGGGGGCTCGTCCAGGACCATCGTCTCGACCGGCCGAGCCGGGAGGGACTACTCGTCGTGCGTGACGGCGCGCCCCGTTTAGGCGACCATTGGTGACCCGAGCGGCCGCACTATTCGACCAGGTTCGACACGCAGAAAGTGTCGGTTTCGAACGAGCATGGGGTGGTGGACGGAACCGTCGCCCCGAGGCCAGGGGTGACGATGCTGTAGAAGTGTCCCCATATTTCCCTGTCACTCTTCTTGTCTAGGTCGGGGACGTCCCCTGGACAGTCCAGGCCGCTCATGGCAGTGACGTAGAACATGGCCCACCCCTTGACCTGATATGTCTTGTCGCTCGGGCTGGTGAACGCACCGTCGTTCACGATGAAGAGTGGCATCCAGCGTCTCGAGTCGAGAGGCGCCGGCGGGACGGTCATGGGGTTCCAAAGATTCGGGTCGTCGGTGCAGTCGATTATGCCCGTGAGGTCGTTATCCTGGAACTTTCCGGGCTTCGAGTCGATGCAGTCCAGGGCTTCCCCTGCCGGAAGATCGTCGCACGGATAGTCGTGGTCCAACGGATCATGCTTGCTCGCATCGTGGACCTGGTACGAGGTCTTGCATCCGTTGATCATGGCCTCGTTCCAGGAGCTCGCGCCGGGATCGTCGCACCTGAGGGCGTGGGAGTTGGGCGAGTCTTGCCAGAGTCTGAGCAGAATCGGCGGATCGGTCGGCGGCCTATGCTTGCGCTCTTCCACCACGCCCTCGGTCACACCGAGGGGGCGAATGCCGTTCGTACTCTCGATCCGGCTGACCTCCACTCGCGCTCGAGTCTTGAGGTCCGGGTAGGCCGGGATCCACTTCCAGAGAAGTGGCGCGTCGTGGTCCGTCGCCTTGACGTCGAGGAACTTCGTGTCGCAGGGCGTCCCGGCCGTCCAGTCGGTGGCGCCGGGGAGATCACCCTGGGACCAGTAGGTCGTGCTGTTCAAGACGGCATGAACGTCAGCCGTGTCCTCCATCAGCGGGTTGTGTCCCGCCGGGTCCCGGGTGGGGTCGCCGGCGTACGCCAGCGCCTGCTGCTGGATCGCGGGGGTCGTCGCACCCGAGTCGTGGAAGCAGCCCACGAATGCCGGGCCTCCGGCAAGCGCGGCCGCATCGACCTGCGTCTGGAGGTGCCGCTTGAGCACGTACCAGTTCCCCACGTCGATCACGATCGATCCGATTCCGAGAAACACCGGCAGGAGCAGCGCGACCAGCACGAGGACTTGGCCGCGCTCCCGCTCCTTCTGCAGTCGGTCCTTGGCGCCTCTTACGTGCATGTTGGGCCTCCTGCGTTCGTGATCAACGTGGGCTTCTGCTCGAGTCTCATCGACGCGGTACCGGTCAGCGTGATCGCCAACCGCTTCATGAAGAAGATCTCGAAGGGTGCGGCGACCTTCACCGTGACCGGATCGCCGATGGTTGCGGTGCCCGGCGCCTTACCCGGAAAGCAGACCGTCGCCGTCGCGTTGTTGCGGGTCTGACAACGCAGGACGTTCTGCAGGCGCGCCCTCGAGTTCGTGGCCATGACGACGTTGCAGGCGGCGCCGTCATGGCTGGCACACGACGTCTCACCCCGCTGGCATTGGGCCGGCCAATGGTTGACTGCCGCCTGACGGGCTCCCTGGTTGGCGACGCGGTTCATGTCGAGCCAGAGGTTCAGCCCGATCCCGAAGTAGATGATCCCGGAGACGAGCGCGAGCACAATCGGCGCGACGAGCGCGAACTCCACGAGCGCCTGCCCGCGACTGTCGCGTGCGAGCCCACGGCGACTGGCCGTATGACCCGACGGATGGGTGCGACGTGCCATCACGTGGTCGTCCCTGGCGTCCGGAGACGAGCGAAGCTGTAGCGCGCGATTCCCAGGTTGACGGCGAACGACAGTGCCACCCCGGCGAGGAGGGCCACAGACCAGGTCAGTTCCGTTAGGGCCACGAGTCCGAGGGCAGTCATCGTCATCACGACCGCTTGGAAGGCAGCAAGGGCTCGCACGACGTGCGCGTGAGAAAGCTCGCTGAGACGTTCGAGGAGAGACCGAGGCGGCCCGACATGTTTCCGCACTCGTCTCACGCCGCGCCCGGCCTGCTAGCGGCCCGTGCACGTCCCCTATCACGCAGGCTTTCGCGCGTCCCCGCCGTACGGCGCCCCGATCCCATCGCGTCTCCGTTTCAGATGACTGAGAAAACTCTCACCACAGTGTGTAAGAAGATGCTTATATCCGCTAGTCCGGACTTCGCCTGGACCAATGTCCAGAGCCTGGACCAATGTCCAGAGCCACGGGCTGCTCCCCGCACTGGCAGCGCGTGCCTACGATGGGCGCCCGTGGCTGCCCAGGATCCCGTTTCGGTGCTCGCCGCGTCGCTCGGCGAGGTCGCCGGCGCCGAGGTCGAGCTCGAGCGCCCCGCCGAGGCCGAACATGGCGACTACGCGACGAACGTCGCGCTCCGGCTCGCGGCGACGCGGAAGCAGTCTCCGCGGGAGCTCGCGGCGGAGCTCGCGGCCGCGGCGGTGGAGCGAGGCATCGCGGAGTCGGCCGAAGCGGCGGGGCCGGGCTTCCTCAACCTCCACGTCTCGGACGCCTGGCTCGTGGACGGCGTACGGGAGATCGTCGCCGCCGGCGACGCCTTCGGCGCCGGAACCCCGGCGGCTCGCGAGCGCATTCAGGTGGAGATGGTCTCCGCGAACCCGACGGGCCCGATCACGGTCGCGCACGCCCGGAACGGCGCCTACGGGGACTCCGTCGCGCGGCTGCTCGTCTTCGCCGGCCACGAGGTCGAGCGCGAGTACTACTACAACGACGCGGGCACGCAGATGGAGCGTTTCTACGCGTCCGTCGAGGCGATCCGGCGTGGGGAGGAGCCGCCGGAGGACGGCTACCGCGGCGCGTACGTCGCTGAGCTGGCGGCTGTGGAGGGCGATCCCGTGCCGCCGATGCTCGAGCAGATCGAGGGCACGCTCGAGCGCTTCCGCATCCACTTCGACGCGTGGGCGAAACAGCGCGAGCTCGAGGAGCGCCTCCCGGAGTTCCTCCCGCGGCTCGACACGTACGAGCAAGACGGCGCACTGTGGGCCCGCTCGGCCGCGTACGGGGACGAGAAGGATCGCGTCCTGCTCCGCTCCGGGACGCGCACGCCGACCTACCGCGCGGCCGACGTGGTCTACCTCGCGGACAAGCTCGACCGCGGCTACGACCGGGCGATCTACGTCCTCGGCGCCGACCACCACGGCACCCGGAACTGGTACGCGGCGATCGCGCGCATGCTCGGCGAGGACCCCGAGCGGGTCGAGGTGCTCCTGTACCAGTTCGTCCACCTCGTCGAGGCCGGCGCCGCGAAGCAGGTGTCGAAGCGGCACGGCGACGTCGTCTTCCTCGACGAGTTGCTCGACACCGTCGGCGTCGATGCGGCGCGCTGGTATCTCGTCGCGCGCGGGCACGACCAGACGATCGAGCTCGACGTCGACCTCGCGAGCGAGCGCACGCAGAAGAACCCCGTCTACTACGTGCAGTACGCGCACGCGCGGATCGCCGGGATCCTCCGGAACGCCGACGGCGCAGCCCTCCCAGACCCGACACCGACGGGTCCGCTCGAGGCCGAGGAGCGGGAGCTCGTCAAGCGCCTGCTCGAGTTTCCCGCGCTCGTCGCCGAGTCCGCGGAGCGCCGCGCGCCGCACGCGATCCCGACGTACGCGATCCGGGTCGCCGACGACTTCCACCGCTTCTACCACCACCATCGCGTGCTCGAGTCCGAGCAGCGGGCATTCCGGCTGGGGCTCGTCCGCGCGACGCAGCTCGTCGTCGCCCGCTGCCTCGATCTGATCGGGGTCAGCGCGCCGGAACGGATGTAGGATCGATCGACGTGAGCGACGTCGATCGGTCAGTTCCGGACCGGAACCTCGCGCTCGAGCTCGTCCGCGTGACCGAGTCCGCCGCCACGTTCGCCTCGCAATGGACGGGGCGCGGCGACAAGATCGCGGCCGACCAGGCTGCCGTCGACGCGATGCGCCTCATGCTCGACACCGTCTCGATGCGCGGCGTCGTGGTCATCGGCGAGGGGGAGAAGGACGAGGCGCCGATGCTCTTCAACGGCGAGGAGGTCGGCGACGGCTCCGGCCCCGAGGTCGACGTCGCCGTCGACCCGCTCGAGGGCACCCGACTGACCGCTCTCGGGATGCCGAATGCCATCTCCGTCATCGCAGTCTCGGAGCGAGGCACGATGTTCTTCCCCGGCGCGGCGCTGTACATGGACAAGATCGCCGTCGGGCCGGAGGCGGCGGACGCGATCGACATCGACGCGACACCGACCGAGAACCTCGAGCGCGTCGCCGAGGCGAAGCGCGTGGACGTGAACGACCTCACGGTCGTCGTCCTCGAGCGCGAGCGCCACGACGACCTCATCGCCGAGCTTCGCGACGCGGGAGCGCGCGTGAACCTCATCCGCGACGGCGACGTCGCTCCGGCGATCGCCGCAGCGCAGTCGGTGCGGGGCATCGACCTGCTCATGGGCATCGGCGGGACGCCCGAAGGCGTCATCTCCGCGGCCGCGATCAAGTGCCTCGGCGGCGCGATGCAGGGCAAGCTCTGGCCGCGCAACGACGAGGAGCGCAGCCGGCTGCTCGAGGACGGGTTCGACATCGACCGCGTCCTCACGGCGGACGACCTCGTGCAGGGCGACGATGTCTTCGTCGCCGCCACCGGCGTCACGACCGGCGCCCTCCTGCGCGGCGTCCGGGTCGTCCGGGACCACGTCGAGACGGAGTCCATCGTCATGCGCTCGCGCTCGGGCACGGTCCGCCGCATCGCCGCCTCGCACCCGCTCTCCAAGATCCAAGCCTTGACGAAAGGAGCACTCCGATGACGTCCCAGCTGCACGAGACCGCTCGCGCGATCGTCGCCGACCACAAGGGCATCCTCGCGGCGGACGAGAGCACGGGGACGATGACGAAGCGACTCGACTCCGTCGGCGTCGAGTCGACCGAGGAGAACCGCCGTTTCTACCGCCAGCTCCTCTTCACGGCGCCCGGCATGGAGGACTACATCGGCGGCGTGATCCTGTACGACGAGACGATCCGCCAGGCGGCCGACGACGGGACGCCGTTCGCGGAGCTCCTCGCGGCGAAGGGCGCGATTCCGGGGATCAAGGTGGACACGGGGGCGCAGGACATGGCCCTGTTCCCGGGCGAGAAGGTCACCGAGGGCCTCGACGGGCTGCGCGCTCGTCTCGCGGAGTACCGCGAGCTCGGCGCGCGCTTCGCGAAGTGGCGGGCGGTCATCACGATCGGCGACGGCATCCCGACCGACGCCTGCATCGCCGCGAACGCCCACGCGCTCGCGCGCTACGCCGCGCTCTGCCAGGAGGCCGGGATCGTCCCGATCGTCGAGCCCGAGGTGCTCATGGACGCCGACAACTCGCTCGAAGTCTGCTGGGAGGTCACGACGCGGACGCTGCACGAGACGTTCGACGCGCTCTACGACCTCGCGCTCGACCTCGAGGGCACGCTGCTGAAGCCGAACATGGTCATCCCGGGCAAGGGCAGCCCCGAGCAGGTCTCCTCCGAGCGGATCGCGGAAGCGACCAGCGCATGCTTCCGCGGCGTCGTCCCGGCCGCCGTCCCAGGGATCGTGTTCCTGTCCGGCGGCCAGTCCGAGGTGCAGGCGACCGAGAACCTCAACGCGATCAACCGGATCGGCGGCCCGTGGGCGCTCTCGTTCTCGTACGGACGCGCGCTCCAGGCCTCGGCCCTCGCGGCGTGGGGTGGGGACCCCGCGAACGCGGAGGCCGCTCAGGCGGTGTTCGTCCATCGCGCACACATGAACGCCCTCGCCGTCGCCGGCGAGTGGTCTGCGGAGCTGGAGCAGGCGGTTACGGCGTAGGCGGGCTCGTCGCCTCGGCGTCGGCCTCGCCGCCGAGCATGTCGCCGCGGCTCTCCTTCATCTCGGCGGCCTTCACCTTCGCGTCCACGTACGAGCTCTTCACCAGCGCGGAGCCGCCCTTCCATCCGAAGACGATGCACACGAGCACGATCGCGAAGACCATGTTGAAGGCGGTCGTGATCAGCTGCTGGCCGACCGAGTACGCGGTTGCCGTCGTCGAGTCCGTGTAGTTGTCGAGCGCGAACGAGTTGAAGGCCTGATTGACGCCGACGCCGCCGGGCGTGAGCGAGAGCAGGTTCGCGAGCTGGTTCGAGCCGAGCACGGCCATCACCGAGTCGAACGTGACCGGGATTCCGTACGCAGCAAGGAAGACGACGATCACCAGCACCTTCGCGACGTATCCGCCCATCTGCGGGAGCAGGACCCACTTCACGTACGCGCGCAGGTCGCTCAGGATCGCGGCACCCGCCTTCGCCTTCACCCATAGCTCCTTCACCTTGCGCCAGAAGACACGCAGGAGCAGCGCGACCAGGAACAACGCGCCGACGACGATCGTGGTAACCAGCACCGGGTGGCTCGCGATCGCATCCTGCTCGTCCCCGAACTGGAACTCGAACGAGCCCGCCACCTGGCTGAACAGGTAGAGGTAGATGAGCGTCCCGATCACGAGGTAGAAGAGCTTCTGCACGACGTAGCCGGCGAGGATCCCCGGGAACGTCGCGCCCGCGACGATCGCGAGGAACATGACCAGGGTGACGAAGGTGCCGAGGTTCGCGGGGAGGACGTTGTTGAGCGCGACTCCGACGGCGTACGCGGTGAGGACGGGCATGAAGGTCACGCCGCCGGGATACGCGTAGCGCAGGATCCCGTACCAGCCGAGCCCGGTCAGCACCGTCTGCAGGCCCTGGAACAGGCAGCCGAGGAGGATGTACGCGAGCGAGATCTCGCTGACCGCGTCCCACAGCTCCTCGAGCCAGCCGATGATGTCCACGCCGACGAGCTGGAGCAGCGCGTTCAGGACCAGGAGGCCGACGATCCAGGCGACGATCTCCAGGATGCGGCGCCGGAGCGACGGCGGCTCCTCCGGGACGACGGGCGCAGCGGCGGCGGCCTCGGACATCGGCCCCGAGCCTAAACGACCGCCGGGCTACTCATCTAGGCTCGGCGCGTGAGCCATGGCATGGTGATGGTGTCGGCAGGGTCGTTCCTGATGGGCTCGGAAGACCGGTTCGCGTACCCGGACGACGGCGAGGGCCCGGTGCGCGAGCTCGAGACGAGCGCGTACCGGATCGACGCCCGCGCGGTCCCGAACGCGGACTTCGCCGCCTTCGTCGAGGACTCCGGCTACGAGACGGAGGCGGAGCGCTTCGGCTGGTCGTTCGTCTTCGCCGGGCTCCTCCCGGACGACTTCCCTCCGACGCAGGCCGTCGCCGCGGCCCCGTGGTGGCGGAAGGTCGAGGGCGCGGACTGGCGGCATCCGGAGGGCCCGCACTCCGGGATCGACGAGCGGCTCGACCACCCGGTCGTCCACGTCTCCTGGAACGACGCGGCGGCGTACTGCGCGTGGGCGGGGAAGCGCCTTCCGACCGAGGCCGAGTGGGAGCGCGCCGCGCGCGGCGGCCTCGAGGGTCTCGCCTTCCCATGGGGCGACGAGCTCGAGCCGGGCGGTGAGCAGCGGATGAACGTCTGGCAGGGCGACTTCCCGGCGCGGAACACGCTCGCGGACGGCTATCTCGGGACGGCGCCGGTTGACGCCTTCGAGCCGAACGGGCTCGGTCTCTTCAACACGACGGGGAACGTGTGGGAGTGGGTCGGCGACTGGTTCCACGCGAGCTTCCGCGCGCGCGACACGCGCCGACGCGACCCGCGCGGGCCGTCGCATGGGACGAGCAAGGTGCAGAAGGGCGGGTCGTACCTCTGCCACCACTCGTACTGCCGCCGCTACCGCGTCGCCGCGCGGCAGAGCTCGACGCCGGACAGCTCGACCGGGAACGTCGGCTTCCGCTGCGCCGCGGACGCCTGAGCTACGTGGGATAGCGCGCTTTCGCAGCGCGCGCGCTGTATGTCGCGACGTCGAGCACGACACCGAGAGCGACGAAGATCCACTCCGCACCGCTGACGCCGCCCACGGACCAGATCATCACGTAGAAGAGCGTCGTCCAGGGCAGGAAGATCAGGCCGAGCAGCGGCCAGACCCAGGTGTCGAACGCGATGTCGACCTTCTCGCCGAAGATCCACCAGACGAGCACGGCGATGCGCGGCCCGAGCCCGCCGGCGATGAGGAGGAGGCAACACATGCGCGCCTACCCTCTCACACGGCTCACCGGCGCGCCATCGCGACGGTCCCGCAGCTCGAACGGCGTGCGACGATGGCAGCCAGCGACCGAAGGAGGCAGGCGATGGGTCTCTTGAGACGGGACGACAAGTCCGACTGGGTCAAGTACCGCATGCACGACAAGCTCTTCTCGATCGGGGACGACTACTGGATCGAGACGGACGACGGGGAGCGCGCGTTCAAGGTCGACGGGAAGGCCGTGCGCTTTCGCGACACGCTCGTGCTCGAGGCCCCGGGCGGCGAGGAGCTCTACAAGATCCAGGAGAAGAAGCTCAGCGTCCGCGACAAGATGGAGATCGAGGGCGGCGGCCGGACGGTCGCGACGGTCAAGAAGGCCCTCGTGTCGCCGCTCCGGCACCGCTTCTCGATCGAGCTGTACGACGGAGCCGAGCTCTCCTCGAAGGGGAACGTCGTCGACCACGAGTACGAGATCGAGCGAGGCGGCGACAAGGTGGCCGAGATCTCGAAGCGCTGGTTCCGGGTCCGGGACACGTACGGCATCGAGATCTCGCCCTCGGAGGATCCCGCCCTGATCCTCGCCGCGACTGTGTGCATCGACCGCCTGACCGAGCGCGACTAGGCGCGCTCGGCGTCAGTCGCCCGGCACGCCCGTCACCTCCGCCCAGCGAGTGGTGAGCACCCAGATCACCCACACCATGATCGCGATCATGAGGATCGACCAGA
This sequence comes from uncultured Actinomycetes bacterium, assembly GCA_963796405.1. Taxonomy (GTDB): domain Bacteria; phylum Actinomycetota; class Thermoleophilia; order Gaiellales; family Gaiellaceae; genus GMQP-bins7. The sequence goes on along the minus strand of CAWCLL010000015.1, from coordinate 94,913 downwards.
ACGGGTAGAAGGGGATGTAGGCGAAGTTCGCGATCATCGACAGTGTGGCGAGGATGAGCGCGACGATCCGGCCCCATGTCTTTCCGGCCATGAGCGCGAGCCCGGCGAAGAGGACCAAGACCCCCAGGAGCAGGTGGATCCAGCCCCACGCCGTCAGGTCGAGCTCGAGGAGGTAGTTCTCGGTTACGACGGCGACATCGTCCTTGAGGATCGCCGACAGGCCCTGGAGGGCCTGGAAGATCCCGACTACCAGCATCATTACGCCGGCGAACAGGACGGCTCCCGTCGTCCAGCCGCTCGGCTCGCGGTACTGAGTCTGAGACATGTTGTGCCCCTCTCTGGAGTGGCCCGCGCGCGCGGGCAGATGACAGCAGTGACTAGATCGTGACGCTGACGGGGGACGTCGCGACCCAAATCGCCGTCCCGAGAAAGACGACGCAGCCGACGGCGACCACGATCGTGCGGAGGCGCCGGTCGGAGAGCTTCGTGCTCAGGCCGGCGAAGAAGAGCGAGACGGCGAAGAGCACGACGGCGAGCACGTAGTTCGAGGCGCGCTGGATGTTGCGCTGGACGACGGCCGCGGAGACTTCCGCTTCCGCGTCGAGCCGCTCGGTCTCGGCCCTGGCCGCGAGCCGGTACTGCGGCATCGCGAACGGGGTCAACGGCGCGTCAGGGTTGCGGAGCGGCCGCTCGGCGATCCACGCGTTCACGGCAGGCTTGAACTCGGCGCGGAAGCGCTTGAAGTAGAAGTCCGCCAGCATGGTCTCGTCGCGGGCGTACGCGTCGACCCACGAGGTGAACGTCGCGACGTCGACCTGCGTCTGCGCCTCGGCGAGGCCCTGGGCGCGCGCCGCGTCGATCCGGATCGCGTTCGTCCGGCTCGCGGCCTTCGCCTGCTCGCCGTTCCAGCGCGTCGCCTGGTAGCTCGACCACGCTGTCGCGACCGCGGCGACCGAGAGCAGCACCGTGGCGGCGATCTCGACCCGGTCAGCCACCTGCGGCGGCCCCTTGCTCGTCGCACGGCACGGGCCCGGTCGCGTCGATGGCCGAGCGCGCCTCGTCGATCAGGGCGAGCGATCGTTCCATCGCGACCGGTTCGATGCTTCCCACCGCCTCCCCGTACGGGTTGTCGAGGGCGTGGATCGCGAGGAGGGTCACGACGAGCACGGTCGTCGCCGAGCCGATGAGCATCGCCTGCGAGCGCGCGAGCTCGCCGCTGTCCGCGAAGAAGAGCATGTACGCGAAGACCACGGTCGCGGTGAGGAAGAGGACGATCCAGACGGAGGTCGGGATGATCCCGGAGGCACCGTGGATCCGGTCGCGCCGCGCCTCCTCGCGCTCGGATGTCTGGTCGAGCCACTTGCCGTAGGCGGCCTCTTCCGACATGTCGCCCGGCTCGAGGGGCTGCAGAGTGCGGAAGAGCGCGAGCCCCCACGGGTTGATCGTGTTGCCGGCGCTGCCGGACTCCATGGCAGGCCACTCCTGGTGCACGACATAGCGGCCGTAGCAGATGAGCTCGCCGCTCAGTCGCTCGCCGGCGCTCGCCGGGAGGAACTGCGCGGTCTGGAACTGCTGGACGACCGTCAAGGCCTCGCGCTCGGCGCCGGCTCGCGACTGGTCGTAGCTCGTGAACGCGAGGAAGACGACGAACCCGGCGAAGATCGCGAACCCGGTCGCGAGCACGCCGAACACGCCCGAGGCCCGGTCGCCGTCGGAGAAGTAGCTGCCTTCGGGGGCGCCTCGGCGAACGAAGAGCAGCGCGCCGACTGCGACGCCGACCGCGACGACGAGGATCACGAGGCTCCAGAGCAGGCTCATCGCTCCGGCTGCGTGAGTCCGCTCACACGTGCGAATCTACAGGGGCGCTGCGGACGTGGCCGCCGTGTGGTTGAGTTCAGCCGAATCCGAACAGGAGGTCCCCCATTGCTCGTCGCTGACTATCCGTTTCTCGAAGTCCTCGGTTCGATGCTCGTCTTCTTCCTCTGGATCGCGTGGTTCTGGATCCTGATCACGGTCTTCGCGGACATCTTCCGCCGCGACGATCTCTCGGGGCTGGGGAAGACGGGCTGGCTGATCTTCACGATCCTCCTGCCGTTCCTCGGCGTCTTCATCTACCTGATCACCCAGAGCGACAACATGACGAAGCGCAACCTGGAACGAGCGCAGGCGCAGCAGGCGCAGATGGACGAATACGTCAGATCCACCGCGGGAAGCGGCGGCGCCGCGGCAGAGATCGAGAAGGCGAAGGCGCTGCTCGACTCCGGCGCCATCACGCAGGCCGAGTTCGACGCCATCAAGCAGAAGGCGCTCGCGTCGTCATAGAGAGGAGAGAGGGATGGAAGAAATCGGGCCTGTCGACTACGCGATCGTGGCCTTCCCCGGGAACAAGTTCCGGGGCGAGATCGGCCCTGCGATCGCGGAGCTCGTCGAGAACGGCACCATTCGCGTCATCGACATCGCGTTCGTCGGCAAGGACGAGGACGGCAACGCGGTCGCCATGGAGCTCCTCGAGCTCGACCCCGACGTCCAGAAGGCGCTGAACAGCATCGGGATCGAGGTCGGAGGGCTCCTCAACGACGACGACTTGATCGACGCCGCCGAGGGGCTCGAGCCCAACTCGTCGGCGGCGATGATCGTGTGGGAGAACGTCTGGGCGCGGAAGGTTGCCCAGGCGATCAGGGACGCCGGGGGCCAGCCGTGGCGTTCGAGCGGCTACCGCACGAAGTTGTCCAGTCTGCCCGCGAATGGGCGCTCGAGCAGGCGAAAGCCTAGGAGGAGAAGACGAATGTTCGGGCGACAGAGGACCCGGGCTCGTGCGGGCGGCCGCGACGACGGCTGTCGTCGCCGGGACCGCCGGCGCAGTCCGACACCGCCAGGACCAGAAGTACGCCGCGCAGGATCAGGAGGCGTACGAGCAGCAGATGGCCGCGCAGCAGGCGGCCGCGCCGCCGCCACCCCCACCCGCCGCAGCGGCCGAGCCCGACTACATGGCCGAGCTCGCAGCAGCTGGCGCAGCTGAGGGACCAGGGGATCCTCAGCGACGCGGAGTTCGAGGCGAAGAAGAAGCAGCTCCTCGGGATCTGATCGATCCCGGGCAATGAGCCGCCGACGCCGTCGAGTCCAATCGCTCGCCGGCGTCGGCGCGTCGGAGTAGGCGATGCTCGAGGCCGCGCTCTGGTCGCTCGTTGCCAGCTCGTCGCTCGTCGTGGGCGGGCTCATCGCGATCCGCTGGGATCTCCAGCAGCGCACGATCGGGCTCGTCATGGGGTTCGGGGCGGGAGTGCTGATCGCCGTCCTCTCGATCGATCTCACCGTGGACGCCTTCGAGCGCTCGAGCGGCATGGTGGTCGCGGGCGGCCTCCTGGCCGGCGGTGTCACGTTCTACGCAGGCGATCTGCTCCTCGACCGCTACGGCGGGCACGGCCGCAAGAGCTCCGGCGGCGAGCAGTCCGAGGGGAACCCCCTCGCCATCGTCCTCGGCGTCGTCCTCGACGGCATCCCCGAGTCGGCCGCGATCGGCGTGACGCTCATCGAGGGCGAGCCGATCGGGGCCGCGTTCGTCGCTGCGGTCTTCCTCTCGAACCTGCCGGAGTCGCTGTCGGCGTCGAGCGGCCTCCGCAAGGCGGGCCGGTCGGCGTGGTGGATCCTGAGGCTCTGGCTGCTCGTCGCGTTCGTGTGCGCGTTCGCGGCTTTCGCCGCCTTCGGCCTGCTCGACGAGTCGCGGCAGACCCTGATCGCGCTCACGCTGGCCTTCGCGGCCGGCGCGATCCTCGCGATGCTCGCCGACACGATGGTTCCGGAGGCCTTCGAGCACGCCGGCCGGACCGTCGCGCTCGTCACGGTGCTCGGGTTCGCGGTCGGTTTCGCGCTCGCCGAGAAGGAAGCGGAGTCCGCGAGCCCCCTCGGCTCAGAGCGTGACGGACGAGCCCGGCTCGAGCACGTGCACCTCGATCTCCGGGGCCTGGTCGCGCATCCGGGACGCGAACTCCTCGGCGGGGGCGTCGACGAAGGCGGGGATCTTGCGCAGGCTCGAGTGGAGCGGGAAGTACGTTCCCCAGTGGATCGGGACGACGACTGAGGCGCGGACGAGCTGCGCGGCCGCCACTGCGGCCTCCGCGTCCATGTGGCCGTGGCCCAGCTTCGGCCCCCAGCCGGAGATGGGGAGCAGGGCGATGTCCACGGGCCCGAGCTCGGACATGCCGTCGAAGAGCTCGGTGTCGCCGGCGAAGTAGACCGTGCGCGTGCCGGCGATCAGGAACCCGACCGGGCTCGGCCTTCGACCCGAACGGCAGCCGGCTCGCATCGTGGACGGCCGGAGTCGCGCGGACCGTCAGGGCGCCGATCTCGACCTCCTCGCCGGCCGTGAGCTCGGTCACGGCGGAGAAGCCCTTCCGTTCGAGCATCCTCCGCGAGCCCGTCGGCGCGACGACCCGCATCGCGCGGCCGACGGACTCGAGCGAGGGGAAGTCGAGGTGGTCGAAGTGGAGATGTGACAGGAGCACGGCGTCGATGTCCCGCGCGACCTCCGTGTCCAGCTCCCGAGCCCTCCGCAGGTGCATCAGCCGCGAGCGCAGGAGCGGGTCCGTCAGCAGCCGAACTCCGTCCAGCTCGACGAGGACGGTCGCGTGGCCGACGTAGACGATCCGGGCGGCTCCGGGCGTCACGCCATCAGCTCCCGTCGGGCCAGCCGCCGCGGTGGAGCACGATCGGGTAGTGGGGTAGACGCCGCGAGCGGGTCGGCGAGCACGGCCTGCGTCTGCTCGATGTAGCGCTTCGTCAGACGCCACGCGCCCGGAGGGGGCTCGAGACCGACTGCGAGCGTGGGCCGATCGAGCACTCCCTGCAGCGCCGATCGAAGCCGCTCGACGTTCTCCGTGCCGAACCGCTCTTCCCACCGCCGCTCGAGGTCGGCATGCAGCAGGCCGTGCGGCCTCATGCGCTTCCAGGCCCTTCGGCGTGAGGCGTGCCAGCTTCGTCTCGACCGCGGCATAGCCGTTCTTCGTCAGGAACCGCAGCGCCATGCTCGTCGCCTCGGGCGAGACGCCCGCGGCCAGAGGAAGCTCGCGGACGTCCAGCTCCGACTCGGCGAGTACGCGCACGAAGTTGGCGCCGAGCGGTAGCGACAGTTCGCGACTCGCGCTCGAAGTCGAGGGTGTACGCGAGCAGGACCTGGGCGAGCAGCGCCGAGAGGTGGCGCGGCGGCGTCCCTTGCCGGTCGCGTTCGACGATCTCGGCGACCATCCCGTTCGAGCTCGCCACGATCGGCAGGTACTCGGGCAACTCGACGTCGACTGCTCCGCCACGAGAGTGCCGAGCGCACGCCTGAGCTCGTCGACCGCGTCCTTCCCGAACCGCTCCTCCCAGCGCTCCTCGATCTCCGCGAGCAGCGGCGGCCAGATCTCCGCCGCGACGTCGCCGGCCGGAGTGGGGCGGACGACCCAGTCGCTCCGGAGCCCGCGCGCGCTTCCGTATCCGTCCCGCTTCGCCGTCGAGTCGGGCCCGACGAAGACGTAGCGCCAGCGCTCCATGCCCCCGAGCGCCGAGAGCATGCGGTTCTTCGGGAGCCCGGCGACGACCGGAAGCTCACCCACCGTGATCCCTCTCCGACGAAGCGCAGGAAGTTCGACCACATCACCAGCGAGATCCCGAACCTGCGCCCGATCCCCGCCGCGTCGAACCGGCGCTCGAACTCGTTGTCGAGCTCGATCGTGAACGCCACCAGCGCGTGTGAGAGGTGAGTGGACAGCGGCGGCCGTGAAGACATGTCCACGGATGCTATGCGGCGGCCGGGAGGCTTCCCTACGTCCGAGAAACGCTCTACCTTGGAGCGATGGACTTCCGGCGCGGGCGGGGCCGCGAATCCGGACAGGGGACTGTCGAGTACGGGTTGCTCATCGCGGCGTGCGCCCTCCTCGTGGTCGCCGGGGCGTTGTTCTTCGCCGGCGGCGTCGACGACCTGTTCCAGCGGGCGGGCGAAGGCGCCGCGCAGGAGCCGCCCGTCTTCACGCCACCGGTCGCGACCTGCGACCCGAGCTACGACGGCGTCTGCGTGCCTCCCGCGCCGCCCGACCTCGACTGCGACGACCTCGAGGAGATGGGCATCCCGCTTCCGGTGACCGTCGTCGGCGACGACCCCCACATGCTCGACGAGAACGGCGACGGCCTCGGCTGCGCGGAGTGAGAGCTTGACGCCCGGGGCGCTGCCGGGAGATGATCGGCGCCGGAGCCACGTTACTCGTGGCTGGGAAAGGGGGAACATGAGGAGATTCAGAGTCGTGATCACGGCTGCCGTGCTCGTGGGCCTGGTCGCGGCGACTGCGGCCGCGACGTACGCCGCCCAGTCCGACGGCGGCTGGAACAAGAGTCGCGAGATCGCGATCCGTGACGACTGCGACCCACGGGACCCTGGCTGGGACGCCCTCCCGGGCGACTGCCTCCAGAAGCGGGGAAACGTGAGTGCCGCGGAGTTCGGCGGTGAGCTCGGCTCGCCGCTCTCCACCGCGGTGATCGGCCACCAGTCCTGGAGGAACGACCCGCCGTACCTGGTCGTCAAGCAGGGAACCTCGCTGAAGGTCAAGAACAGAGGCGGCCGGCCGCACACGTTCACGAAGGTCGCCCAGTGGGGTGGCGGCGTGGTGCCGGGCCTCAGCCAGGGGCTGACCACGGCACCCGAGTGCGCGGCCCTGGTGCAGCTCGACCCGGGCGAGAAGGCGAAGCTGTCCGGCCTCGCGGTCGGCAATCACCGGTTCCTGTGCTGCTTCCATCCGTGGATGCGGGCGCTGGTGAAGGTCAAGCCGAAGCATCACAACAAGCACGACGACTGAGGCACCGTCCTCACGAGCAGTTCGAGAGCCCCCGGCGACGGGGGCTCTCTCGTTGTCGGTGCGTCGGCTCGGGCGCCGTGCGAGAATCGCCGCTCATCGCGGTTTTTCCGCACGAGGGGGGATTTCACATGACGAAGACGAGGATCGCGCTCCTCGCACTCATCGCATTGCTCGTTCTGCCGGGCGCGTCGCTCGCGCACCGCTCCAAGACCGAGACCGTGAAGGTCGCGGGCCTCGAGCGACCGACGAAGGTGCTGCGCGACAAGCTCGGCGTCCCGCACGTGTTCGCGAAGAGCGAGCACGACGCGTACTTCATGGTCGGCTACCTGCATGCGCAGGACCGGCTGTTCCAGATGGACTCGAGCCGCCGCCAGGCGAGCGGCACGCTCGCCGAGCTGCTCGGCTCGAGCGCGCTCGGTAGCGACGTCCAGCTGCGGACGCTCGGGCTCCGCCGCGCGGCGGTGCGCTCGCAGGCTGCGATCTCGCCTGAGAGCACAGCGGTCCTCGAGGCGTATGCGAAGGGCGTCAATGCCTGGATCGCGACGAACCCGCTTCCGTCCGAGTACGCCGCGCTCGAGCTGACGAAGGCGAACGTACCGCGCGTGGACTGCGCTCGACTCGCTGGCGGTCACGAAGCTGCTCGCGTTCGGCCTCTCGTTCGACACGGGCGACATCGGGAACACCCAGCGGCTGCTCACCTACCAGGGGGTCGGCGCTGCGGCCGGCTTCGACGGACGGAAGCTGTTCTTCGAGGACGTCATGCGCAGCGAGCCGTTCGCGCACGCGCCCTCGATCCTTCCGGGTGAGACCTCTCAGAAGCCGAAGAAGAAGCACGACGACGACGATTCGCACTCGTCCTCGTTTGCCCCGAACGTCGGCAAGGCGGCGGCCGAGGCGCTCGAGAACCTCGACGCCGCGAACCTGCCGACGGCGGCGGTCGACCAGGGCTCGAACATCTGGGTCGTCTCCGGCAAGGAGTCCTCGAGCGGTCGCGCCGATGGTCGCGAGCGACCCGCACCTGGCGCTGGGCTCGCCGGCGACGTTCTACGAGGCCGGCGTCGACGTCGACGCCAGGCGCGGCGACCTGACGCTGTACGGCGTCACGTTCCCGGGCACGCCGGCGGTCGTGCACGGGACGAACGGCGACGTCTCGTGGGGCTCGACGGTCAACCCGACCGACGTCACCGACGTCTACTCCGGAGCAGCTCACGCTCGGACCGGGCGGTGTTCCCGTCGCGACGACGTTCCAGGGCAATCCCGAGCCGACGCAGATCATCCCCGAGACGTTCCGGACGAACCAGCCGGGGAACGGCACGGCGGACGACGTCGTGGTCGTGCCCCCCTCGGCCGGCGTCCCGCCGGCGACGATCGTCGTCCCGCGCCGGAACAACGGGCCGCTGATCAGCGTCACGGGCACGACCGGGCTCTCGGTCCAGTTCACCGGCTTCAGCCCGACCCGCGAGGTCGACTTACTTCCGCCTGCTCTCGCGCGCCGACACGGTCGCCGAGGCGATCGACGCCCAGCGCTACTTCGACTTCGGCGCGCAGAACTGGATGTACGTCGACGACCGCGGGTCGATCGGCTACAAGACGAGCGCCGAGATCCCGCTGCGCGAGGATCTCCAGGCCGGCACCGTCAACGGCGCACCGCCGTACTTCATCCGCAGCGGCCTCGGCGGGAACGAGTGGATCGCGGATCCGACGCCGGCCGAGGATCAGGCGTCGGCGTACGAGATCCTGCCCTTCGCCGAGATGGACGGCCTCGTCAACCCGAAGCGCGGCTGGATCGCGAACGCGAACCAGGACCCGACCGGGCAGACGTTCGACAACGACCCGCTGAACGAGCTCCGGCCGGGCGGCGGCATCCGCTACATCACGCCGGGGCACGCGGACGGCAACCGGAACACGCGCGTCACGAAGCGGCTGCAGGAGGAGACGGCCGGGCGCCGCGAGGTCTCGTTCTCGGAGATGCAGTCGATCCAGGCGGACGTGCGGCTCAACGACGCCCAGGTGCTCGTGCCGTACATCACGCGCGCCCTCCAGGCCGCCCAGACGCCGGGCGCGCCGCCGGCCCTCGCCGCGCTCGGGGCGGACCCGAAGGTGCAGGAAGCGGTCTCGCGTCTCGCGGCCTGGAAGTTCTCGACGCCGACCGGCATCCCGGAGGGCTACGACGCGACCGATCCGTTCGGGTTCCGGCTCCCGCCGACCCAGGCCGAGATCGACGCCAGCGTCGCGACGACGATCTACAGCCTCTGGCGTGGCCGGGCGCTGGCCGCGATCGTGGATGCGCCGCTGCAGGCTCGCGGGCTCGGCGCTGTCCTGCCGGGAGGCGACCAGGCGATGACCGCGCTCCGGCACCTGCTCGAGACCGGCGGCACCGGGGCCTCGGGGATCGTCTTCTTCAACGGGCCGGTCGCCCGTGACACGACCGTCCTCACGGCGCTCAAGAGCGCGCTCGACCTCGCCGCGAGCGCGTCCTTCATACCTGCCTTCGGCGGCTCGACGAACCTCGCCGACTACCGCTGGGGCAAGCTCCACCGGATCGTCTTCCGGCACCCGCTCGCCGGGCCGTTCTCGCTCCCGCCCGGAGCCGGCTTCACGGATCTCGCAGCGGGCCTGCCGGGAGTCGCGACCGACGGCGGCTTCAGCGCCGTTGACGCCTCCTCGCACAACCCGCGCGCGTCGACCGTGAACGCGTTCATGTTCGGGAGCGGGCCGGCGCGGCGCTTCGTCGCCGAGGCGCGGCGCTCGCATCCGAAGGCCGTGCAGGTGATCCCGGGCGGCGAGAGCGGCAATCCCGCAGGCCCGTGGTTCGGCAATCAGCTAGGCCTCTGGCTGACGAACGACTACCACGAGGCGACGACCCGTCGCGGCGACATCGACGTCGCGCAGCGGCTGACCTTCGTTCCGTGACATAGGGGCGAGGCTTGCCTCGACCTCGCCGACGACATGACTACCGAGAGAGCCCTGCATACGCGGGGCTTTCTCTCGTCATGATGCGGTTGCAGCGGCTGTTGCTTTTGCAACAAGGATGTGAAAAGGTGCGGGAGCAGGTGTCCTTGCGGCAGGCGGGGAGGATCGAATATCTATGAAGGCGAGACTCGCCTTTGGCGTGGTCATCTTGGCGGTCGTAGTCGGCTTCTGCGCTACGACCGGCCTTGCTGACCCCAATCTGACCAACGTTCCGGCACACCGCCATTGGCTCGGGGACCCGGCCGACGGCGTGCAGATCGGACCGAAGTTGTGCGACAACCCGAAAGTCCAGAAGGCGTTCAACCAGTTCCACCACAATGTTCACCACTCGTTCATTCCGGGCACCGGGGTAATCGACTCACTGGGCCCGCAGGACGGTGCGCCTGGGCTGAACAACGACCACGGCGGCGAGATCAACGCCACGGGGATCCTGTTGCCAAACGGGACCCGGTGCGGCTTGCCGACGGGTTAGGCCGCTGGATAAGGCTGCTCCCGGGAGTCGGCTCCCGGGAGCAGCCATCGCTCTCCGACGGACACCGGGCGCGTCCGCTCGGACTCGGCGTGCCACCGACGTGCCACGGAGCGAATCCGGTAGGAGTTCAAACCCCGAACGGAAAGCTAGAGGGCCCGCCTTTGCGGGCCTTTTCTGTAAGCGGACGATGGGACGTGAACCCGCGACACCTGGCTCGCGCGCGACCGGGTCAGGTCTTGATCTGTGCCGCCGGGCTCCGTGACCTGCCGTCGACGCACCGTTCAGGACCTGACCCCGGTTACGCGAACACGCCGCAGTATTCCGAAGAGCTGGCCGCCCGAGTCGGCTGCGATGGCGTTTAGTGTGCCGCCCTCAGGGTCGCTTTTTCGGAAGGAGCGTGCAGATGTCGTCTGAGTCGTACCTCTTGGCGGGCCAGCCCTCCGAGCTGGAACGGCTTCAGCTCCAATCGCGAGTGTGGGAGCCGAGTGGTCGCCGCCTTCTCGACGAGATCGGCGAAGGTCGTGGAGCGCGCGTACTCGATGTCGGTTGCGGCGCGATCGGCTGGCTGCGACTGCTGAGCGAGTGGGTGGGGCCAGACGGAGAGGTGGTGGGGACCGACATCGACGACGCGATGCTGGACGCCGCTAGACGGTTCGTGGACACGGAGGGTCTCGACAACGTCGAACTCCTGAACGACGACCTCTTCGCAAGCCAGCTCGAATCGTCGTCGTTCGACCTCGTCCACGCCAGGTTCCAAGTCGCGCCGCTCGGTCGCGGCCCGGACCAGATGTCTACGCACGTGCGGCTCCTCCGTCCGGGAGGCACGGTGGTACTGGAGGAGTGGGATGTGAGCCCGTGGCGCCTGAACCCTCCCGCGCCTGCACTGGAGAAGCTGATCGAGCTCATCGGCGAGGCGTTCGAACGCTCCGGCGGAGACATCAATGCCGGGCGCAAGCTTCCCGAGCTGCTCCGCAGTTTCGACATCGAAGCGAACGTCCGAGCCGAGATCGTGGCATTGCCTCCGGGCCACCCCTATCTGCGAGTGCCACTACAGTTCGCAACCGCGCTGGAAGAGCGCTTGCAGTCCTCGGTGACGGCCGACGAGCTGGACCAGCTTCGAAGGGACGGTGAGGCCGAACTTCAGGAGCCCGGCCGCTGGGGCACCACATTCATGCTCTTGCAGTGCTGGGGCCAGCGCGTTGCTTGAACTGCCCGCTCGACCGTGCGCGACGCTCTGGTCGCACTCGGCTCGGCAGCGTGCCACCGACGTGCCACGGAATGAATCCGGTAGAGTTCGAACCCCGAACGGAAAGCTAGAAGGCCCGCGTTTGCGGGCCTTTTCTGGAAGCGGACGATGGGACTCGAACCCACGACACCTGGCTTGGGAAGCCAGTGCTCTACCAACTGAGCTACGTCCGCGCGAGCTCCGATTCTAGCTCCGCGTTGACACCGTCTTCACAGACGATCCGTACCCTCTCAGGCGTGCGCGTCTTCGCCGCTGTCCTCGCGCTGACGGTCGTCGTCGCCTCCGCCGGGGCCGCCAGCGCGCCCGCATCGGAGCAGGCCGACGCGTCGGTGTTCAGCGAGCTCGGAACGTGGGTGGACATCTACGACAGCGCGGTGTACGCGGCACCCGAGCGGACGGCGCAGCGCATGTCCGAGCGCGGCATCCGCACGGTCTGGATCGAGACCGCGAACTACAACGCGCGGACCGACATCGTCAAGGCCGCCCAGCTCGGCCGCCTCGTCGAAGCCCTGCACGCACGCGGGCTCCGCGCGGTCGCGTGGTACCTCCCCGGCCACCTGAAGCCCGCGCGCGACGTGAGGCGAGCCGCGGCGATGCTGTCCTTCCGGACGAAGAGCGGGCAGGCCTTCGACGGCGTCGCGCTCAACATCGAGGGCACGAAGCTCCGGAACGCGACGGTCCGCTCGCAGCGCGCCGTCGCGCTCACGCGGGCCACGCGCGCCCAAGCCGGGGAGACGCCGCTCGCGATCGTCCCCATCGACCCCCGCGCGCTCGAGCGCCGCCCCTCCCGCTGGCCGAGGTTCCCATGGGCCGCACTCGCGCTGGAGGCGGACGCGTTCGCACCGATGATCTACACCGGCGGCGCGTTCAGGGGCTTCGACGCCACCTACGGCTACGTCACGCGCTCGCTGAGGCTCATCCGCCAGCACACGCGGAACCCCGAGCTCGCGATCCACGCCGCGGGAGGCGTCGCGAACCGCATGGGGAGCGAGGAGCTCGCGGGCTTCGTCGCGGCCGTCGAGGACGACGGCGCCACGATCGGCGTCAGCCTCTACGACTGGGACACGATGACCGAGCGCGCGTGGCGCGCGGTCGCCCGCTTCAAGTCGTAGCCCACGCTGCGCGGAGCCGGTCGCGGGTCTCGAGGAGGTGCTCGGGGAGCACCTTCACGTCCGCGAGCACCGGCATGAAGTTCGTGTCGCCCGACCAGCGCGGCACGACGTGCAGGTGGACGTGGTCGGTGATGCCCGCTCCCGCCACGCGACCGAGATTCCAGCCGAGGTTGAAGCCGTCGGGCGAGTAGATGCCTCCGAGAGCCTCGACCCCGGCCACGGCGACGCGATGCAGCTCGAGCGCCTCCTCGTCCGAGAGGTCGGCGAGCGAGCCGACGTGACGGACGGGCGCGGCCATGAGGTGCCCCGACGAGTAGGGGTACTTGTTCAGGATCGCGAAAGCGGACACGCCCCGGTGCACCGCGAGCGACTCGCCCTCCGCCAGCTCACCCGCGGCCTCGGCGCAGAAGACGCAGCCGGTGATCTCGTCCGCCTGCGTGACGTACTCGAGCCGCCACGGCGCCCACAGTGGCCTTTGTCATGTCCGGTTTCTACCGTAGACTCGCCGACTATGAGCTATGCCCTCAAGCTCGGTGGCGCCGCGATCCTGTTCCTCTTCGCCGGCGTGTTCGCGATCGTGATCTTCGGGAACGTCTGGGCCCGAGTCGGCATCGGCGCGGCGATCCTGGTCGTCGTCGGCGGTCTACTCCTCATCGCGTGGAACGCCGATCGCAAGGCGAAGGAAGCGCGCGCGGGCATCGACGAGCTGCCGCCCGTCTGAGCCAGCCCCCCGCGTCGTTGCGTCTCGGTCGCATCCTCGTCGCCGCAGCGCTGCTCGCCCTCGGCGCCGCGGCCGCCTGCGCGGGCGCCGGCGGCTCCCCAGCGGCGCAGACGGCGACGATCCAGCGCATCGTCGACGGCGACACGCTCGTCGTGCGGGGAGGAGCACGCGTCCGCCTCCTCCAGATCGATTCGCCGGAAGCAGGCAGCGAGTGCCACGCAACCGCTTCGACGCGGGAACTCGCGCGCCTCGCAGCGCCCGGAACGCGCGTCGTCCTCGAGATCGACCCCGCGCTCGACCGGGTCGACCGCTACGGCAGGCTCCTGCGCTACCTGCGCGCCGGGAGCCGCAATCTGAACGTCGAGCTGGTCCGCCGCGGCGCCGCCACGCCGTACTTCTACGGTGGCGATCGCGGGCGGTATGCGAGCGCGCTGCTCGCGGCGGTCTCCTCGGCCCGCGCAGCTAAGCGCGGGATGTGGCGGGCGTGCAGGGTCGTCTGGAGTCCCGAAGCACCCGTCGAGACCCGCCGGCGCTAGACCTCACCCTTCCGAGGTACGGCCAGGACCTGCAACCGGACCTTGGTCCGGTCAGGTCCGGACCTCAAGAGGGCGCGGGCGGCCGCCGCTGCGGGTCAACTGTGAACCAGAACGTCGACAAGAGAGGGAGGCCGGCGATGACTGCGGCCCAGTTCGAGCTAATTGACGAGTCCGAAGCCGAAGCGATCCTCCGCTGGCGCTTCGAGGAGCTCGTTCGTTCCGGATACGACATTGGCTCGGCGCTCGTGCTCGCCTCTCATGTCGAGGTGGATCTGCACGTGGCGCGCGGGCTCACAGATCGCGGCTGCCCACCGGACACGGCTCTCCGAATTCTGTTGTAGGGCGGGGAACGGGCAGAAGGGCTGGGTCTCGATGCGGCGGGGACCCGGCCCGCCGCGCTTCGTTTGGCTCGACTAGAGCCAGCGCTTCCAGCGGAAGAAGCCGACCATCCCCACGAGCACGGCAACGAGTACCCCAACGATCACCCAGAACGCCTCGCGCGTTCCCTCACCCGGGAAAGCGACGTTCATCCCGAAGACGCCCGTGAGCATCGTGAGCGGCAGCACGATGACCGTGAAGACCGTGAGCAGGCGCAGGACGTCGTTCTGGCGGTGCGAGATGACCGACTCGTTCGTCGACTCGAGGCCCTCGACGACCTCCTTGTAGTTGTCGAGGAGGTCCCAGATCCGCTCTGCGGCGTCGACGATGTCGTCGAAGTAGAGCTCGAGCTCCTCCGGGAGGAAGCCCTCGACGCGCCGCTCCAGCACGCGCAGCGTCGAGCGCTCGGGCTTCACGATCTTGCGGTACGAGATGATCTCCTGCTTCACGTTGGAGATGTCGCGGACGACCTCCTGCGAGGCGCCCTCGAACATCTCGTCCTCGATCACGTCGAGCTTGTGCGCGATCTTGTCGAGGATCGGGAAGCAGTAGTCGAAGAGGTCGTCGAGGATCTCGTACAGGAGCCGGCCGGAGCCGCGCGCGAACAGCTGCTCGCGGAGGTTCTCGTCCTCGCGGCAGCGCTCGAACAGGCGCGTGACCGGGTGGAGCTCGCGGTTCGGGATCGTGACGACGTAGTCGTGGCCGATGAAGACGTCGAGCTCGGCCGCGTTCAGCCGCTGCACCTGCTTGTCGTAGACGGGGAAGTGGAGGACGGCGAAGAGGTAGCCCTCGTCCTCGTAGTCGTCGACCTTCGGCCGCTGGCGCTTCGACACGACGTCCTCGACGTCGAGCGGATGCCAGCCGAAGCGCTCGGCGAGCACCTGCGCCGTCTCGACGTCCGGCGCGACGACGTTGACCCAGGTGAGGCCGCTAGCTGAGAGCTCGTGGACGACCGGCGCCGGGCGCGGGACGATCTGACCCGTGCCGCGGGCCGAACGGAGACGCCGGATGCGGGGGAGGCTGGGCACCGGTACTGAGGGGGTCGTCCGCTGTCAGGGCCACGGTCATGTTCGCGATTCTAGCTCCGGAGCCTGCCCGCGGCCCCGTTTCCCGCATGAGTGACCGCCTGCGCTCCTAGCGTTTCACGATCCCGTTGGCCTTGAGCGCCAGGCTCCAGGTGACCGTGATGCGATCGGTGACGGTCGTCGGCTCGTCGCGGTCGCCTGAGGGCGGGACCACGTACGTGTCCGTGTACGTGTGGGCGCCGCGGAGGATGCGCTTGCAGCTTCGCGGGTTGCGCGCCGCGCATGCGAACAATTTCAGGAAGTTGATCCGGATCGCCGAAGGCTTGAGTGGATCCTTGTTGGGGCGTCGACACGCACTCCTGGCGAGGGGGCCACCAGGCGAGGTAGTGACGCTTACCGCCCGTCCTTGCGACACCGATCCAGCCGGTGTCCGTCCAGGAGCCGCACGGCATCTCCACGGGGCGTCTCGCGAATGATGGGAGTCGCGGACCACGAGGGGCAGTAGACGTCGCGCATGATCCATTTCGCGCTCGTCGTGGTCGTGTACCGAGTGAAGTTCCTCTGCTGCGGCTCGATCCACAAGTGCTCGGCGCGGGAGCGTCCGAGCTTCGTGACCTCGAGGCGAAGTGGAGGGCGCCTGCCGTCGGGCTCGGCCACGGACACCCAGTCCAGCGACTGGGAATGGCCGCTGCTGTGGCACTCGGTCCCGAGCGGCTGCTCTGACGTCGTGGTTGCCCACCATCTTGCCCGCGAACACCACGTCGAACGATCGGGTGATCCCTCCCCACTGCACCGGCGCGCGAGCTTCAGACGGCGAGGCGCCCGCGGTCGTCGTCGCGACTGCCAGCAGTGCCAGAGACAGTGCGGAAAGGACGAGGAGCGGCCTGAACGTCATGTCCATAGGACCGGCGGGCCAGGGCGCCTCTTCCTTCCGGGTTTGTGACTTAACGCATCAGGCCGAGGCCGGCGCGGGCTCGGGCGTCCGGCGGACACCGTCCGGGAGCGCGCTCTCGATCGCGAAGGCGAGCGCGGTGCCGACGAGGCACAACGCCGCGAAGACCACCCAGACGCCTGCGGGAGAGATCGAGAGCCCGAACCCGCCGATCGCAGGCCCGAGCGCGAAGCCGACCTGCCACGAGAGCGCGTTCAGCGCCATGTAGCGGCCGAGGAGCCGAGGTGGGGCGAGGTCTGCGACGAGCGGCGCCGCGACCGCCCCGTGCAGGCACTGCCCGAGCGCGAAGCAGACCATGGTCGCGGTCAACAGGAACATCGCGCTCGCGGGCCCGACTCCGGCGAGCGGCACGAGCAGCCAGCCGGTCGCCCACACGATCCCGAGCAGGCGCGAGCGTCGCCATCCGCCGGTGACCGCGGGCGAGCCGCGCGATCGGCGCCTGCGCGAGGACGATCACGATCGTGTTCACGAGGAAGAGCAGGCCGATCTGGGCCTCCGAGATCCCGGCCTCGTTCTTCGCGTACACGGGGAGCACGTCGAAGCCGGAGAACCCGGCGAGGATGAAGAGCGCGTTCAGCCCGATCACCGCGACGAACGCCCGGTGGGCGAGGACCTGCCGGTACGAGCCCGAGCGACCGGCCGCCCCCTCCGTGCCGTCCCGCAGGTCCGGCTCCGGGACGAGGGCCAGCATCACGGCCATGTACACGAGGAAGGACACGGCGTCGAGCAGGAAGAGGAGCTCGAACGATCCCGGCGACTCGGCGGTCGCGATCAGGCCGCCCGTGAGCGCGCCGAGCCCGATCCCGCCGCTGATGACGACGCGCTGCATCGCGAAGGCGGCCGGGCGCTGCTCGGCCGGCGTGAGGCCGGCGATCAGCGTCGACTGGGCCGGCCAGAAGCCGCCGACCCCGATCCCGCTGACGGCCGCGACGACGAAGCCCTGCCACGGCTCGTGGACGAACACGTAGCCCGCGTAGCCGACCGAGAGGATCCCGAGCGCGACCGCGAGCGTCACCTTCCCGCCGAAGCGGTCGATCTGCGACCCGAAGATCGGCCCCGCGACGATGCTCGTCACCGCGTGCACGGCGAGGATCAGGCCGGCCACCGCGAGCCCGATCCCGCGCACGTTGTGCAGGTAGATGAAGAGGAACGGGTACACGACGCCGTTCCCGAACGCGTTCACGAGCCCGCCGACCTGGAGGGTCGCGACCGAGCGGGGGAGGGGTGGGAAGTACGTCCGGAGGAGCCGCCGCACCGTGAGACACTAGCGCCGCGAATGGCGGAGTTCTGGGAGCAAGGTGACGTCGTCGTGTGGCGCGAGGGGTGGCGGGGCCGGACCTACATCGGCGCTCCGGTCCGCATCGTGGAGGACGGCGAGCGCGGGCTCGCCTTCTACGTCGCCCCGGGAACCCGCTTCGCGTTCCCGCCGGGAGGTTGGCCGTTCGCGGACGCGCATCCGTGGGAGCCGAAGGAGGAGTGGACCGGGCACGGCCTGCTCGTCCTCCACCGCCCCGGCGACGCGTACACGACCTGGCACTTCTGGGAGGGAGAGGAGCGGCGCTTTGCATGCTGGTACGTGAACCTCCAGGAGCCGCTGCGACGCGACGGGCACGCGTTCGACACGCAGGACCAGGAGCTCGACATCGTGATCTCACCGGACGGTTCGTGGACGTGGAAGGACGAGCAGGCGCTCGCGGACTGGGTCGGCCGAGGCCGGTTCACCGCCGAGGAGGTCGCGGCGATCCGGCGCGAGGGCGAGCGCGTCGTCGCCGAGTGGCCGTTCCCGACGGGCTGGGAGGAGTGGGAGCCCGATCCCTCGTGGCCGGTTCCGGAGCTCCCCGAAGACTGGGAGTCGGCGTAGTGCGCGACGGGTTCCTCCTCGATCCGGACGTCGTCCAGCTGAACCACGGGAGCTTCGGCGCGTGCCCGATTCCCGTGTTCGAGGAGTACCAGCGGCTGCAGCGCGAGCTCGAGGCGGGCCCGACCGACTTCTTCACGCGCAAGGTCGCGAAGTGGTTCTGGGGGGAGGCGGAGCGGCCGGGGTTGCTGGCCGAGGCGCGCGCCGCGCTCGCGGCGTTCCTGGGCGTGCGGGCGGAGGACCTCGTGTTCGCGCCGAACGCGACCTCGGCCCTGAACGCGGTCATCCGCTCGCTCCGGCTCGAGCCGGGTGACGAGGTGGTCACGACCGCGCACGAGTACGGCGCGATCACGTGGACGTGGGAGTTCGCGGGAGCGACGCTCGTCGTCTGCGAGCCGGACGAGGTCGTCGAACGGATCGGCCCGCGGACGCGCGCGGTCTCGGTCTCGCACATCACGTCGGCGACCGCGCTCGTCTTCCCGGTGGAGGAGATCTGCGCGGCCGCGCGGGCGGCCGGCGCGCTCGCGATCGTCGACGGCGCCCACGCGCCGGGCCACGTGCCGCTCGACGTCGAGGCGGTGGGCGCCGACGTGTATGCAGGCAACTGCCACAAATGGGTTTGCGCTCCGAAGGGCGCCGGCTTCCTCTGGGTCCGCGAGGAGCACCAGGGCTGGATCGAGCCGCTCGTCGTGAGCTGGGGGTGGCGCGACGACGCCGACTTCGCGGAGCGCCACGGCTGGGCCGGCACACGCGACCCGGCGGCCTACCTGACGGTGCCGAAGGCGATCGAGGTGCACGCGACCTTCGACGCCGAGCGCCAGCGCGCGGTCGCAGATCTCGCGGAGGCACGCCTCGCCGAGCTCGGCTTCCCGCGGATCCCGGGCGAGCCCGCGCCGTTCATGCGCACGGTCGAGCTTCCGCCCGGGGACCACGCGGAGCTCTGGCGGCGCCTGTTCGAGGAGCATCGCGTGGAGGTGCCGGTGTACGAGTGGGCCGGAAGGCGCTACCTCCGGGTCTCGATCGGCCCGTACAACGACGAGGACGACGTCGAGCGGCTCGTGTCCGCGCTCCACGACCTAGGTGTTGCATCGACCCAGACCTCTGGCGGTTGACGGTGCGGCGCGACATCGTCATCGTATGAGCACTGGGGTAACTGGGATCGCGGGACCTCGAGTTCCGCGGGGAAATGGGGAGTTGCGGTGACACGAGACTTTGAGGTTCGCACGAGCGGCCGGCGCGTCGCGGTTACGTCCGCGACCACGGCTAGCGAGGCGCTGCACGACTATCTGCGCGGGCTCGGCTGCAGGGACGCCGAGGTCGTGAGGCTCGGCGCGGACGCGGCCGCCTGGCGCGGTGCGGTCTACCGCGTGGCGCCGGCACAGACCGACCTGCGCGTCGCCTAGCCTACCGACGGGCACCGGGCGGAAGGCTACCGCTTCACCGACGGAGCCGCGACGTCGCGGAGCGAAGCGCGGTCACGGCTTCGTCCAGGACGCGACGGCGTCCCAATCGTGTCAACCGCCGACCGGAGCTTCCTGAGATGCGCCCGGCAGGAATCGAACCTGCGACCTCGCGCTCCGGAGGCGCGCGCTCTATCCCCTGAGCTACGGGCGCTCGAGCGGCAGTCTACCGGCGTCGTCCTTGTCGCCTTGCGCTCTAGCTCGTAGGGTGCTGCCGTGCCGCTCGCGGACGTCAACGAGACCTACACGGACCTCGTCACGGCCGTCTTCTCGTCGACGATCGCGGCCAAGGCGTGGCTTGCGACCGTGGCGGTGATCCTCGCGGTCGTGCAGGTGCTGACCGCCTCTCGCATGTACGGCAAGCTCGGCTTCCTGAGGTTCGGCGGCGCGTGGGTCCCGCGCGTGCACCGCTGGTCGGGCCGGATCGCGTTCCTGTTCACGCTCCCGGTCTTCTTCCACTGCGTGACGATCCTCGGGTTCCAGACGCCCGACGCCCGGGTCGCCGTGCACTCGCTCGCCGGGACGTTCGTGTACGGCGTGTTCGCGGCGAAGGTGCTGATCGTGCGCGACCACTCGCTCCCGGGCTGGGTGCTCCCGGCCGCGGGCGCCACGATGGCGTCGGTGCTGGGGCTCCTGTGGCTCACGTCGAGCCTCTGGTACTTCACGAACGTGGAATTCGCCTTCTGATGAATCGCCTCTGGCGGCCGGTGCTCGTCGGCGCGGCGATCGTGGTCGCGACCTTCGCGCTCGCGCAGGCGCAGATCTTCGAGCCGGAGACGTCGGACACGGCGCTGCTCGGCAACCCGAACCGCGGCGCGGAGGTGTTCGCCGACGAGTGCGCGGGCTGCCACGGCGAAGGCGGTGCAGGAGGAACGGGGCCGCGGCTCGCCGGCGCCGGCCTCGACGCCGAGACGGTCTTCGCGACGATCGCGGAGGGCACCGGCGTCATGCCGCCCGGCCTCGTGTCCGGCCAGGACGAGGCGGACGTGGTCGCGTACGTCGTCTCGATCTCGACGCCGTAGTCTCCCGGCGTGAAGGTCGAGGCGCGCATCGTCCGGCTGGAGCTGGCCGAGACGTTCGTCATCTCGCGGGAGGCGAGCGACTTCGCGGACGTCGTGCAGGTCGCGCTGAGCCACGAGGGCGTGACCGGGTGGGGAGAGGGGGCGCCGATCGAGCGGTACGGCGAGTCGGCCGGGTCGGCACTCGCGTTCGTGGAAGAGCACTCCGGGCTGCTCGGGGACGACCCGTTCGCGCTCGAGGAGATCGGCGCGCGGCTGGCTTCGGTCCCGGGCGAGCAGGCGGCGAAGGCGGCGCTCGATGCCGCGCTCCACGACCTCCAGGGGAAGCTCCTCGGAGTCCCTGCGTTCCGCCTGCTCGGGCTTCCGCGCGCCGGCCCGCCGACCTCGTGGACGGTCTGGCTCGGCGACCCCGACGACATGGCGAGACGCGCGGAGAAGGCCGCGGCCTCGTTCGGGCGCCTCAAGCTGAAGCTCGGGGGAGGCGACGGCCTCGACGTCGAGCGCGTGCGCGCGGTGCGCGGCGTGACCGAGCTCCCGTTGCAGGTCGACGTCAACGAGTGGTGGTCGCTCGAGGAGGCGCTCGACGCGATCCCGCGGCTCGCCGAGCTCGGCGTCGAGTACTGCGAGCAGCCGCTGCCGGCCGGCGACGAGGGCGGGCGCGAGCTCAAGGCGCGCTCACCGATCCCGATCTACGTCGACGAGGACTGCCACACGCTCGCCGACGTCGCGTCCTGCGCGGAGATCGGGCACGGCATCAACATCAAGCTCTCGAAGTCGGGCGGGATCCGCGAGGCGATCCGGATGGCGCACGCGGCGCGGGCGCTCGGGCTCGGCGTGATGCTCGGCTGCATGGTCGAGTCCGGGCTGAGCACGGCCGCGGGCTGCTGTGTGGCGCCGCTCTGCGACCACGTCGACCTCGACGGCAACCTGCTCCTCGCCGAGGATCCCTGGCCCGGCGTGGAGCTCGTGGACGGCGTGCAAGTGCCGTCCGAGTCACCGGGCCTCGGGGTCGCCGCGCGTGCGTGAGGAGCTCGTCAGTGCGCTCTCGCAGGACTACGGTGTCCACGCGTACGCGAAGTGGCGCGGCGCGTTCTGGCGGCTCATCTCGCTCGTCGACCTGGGCGTGGAGCCCGGTCATCCGGGCGCCCTCGCTGCCGCGGAGCAGACGCTCGACTGGGTTGCAGACCCGGCGCGGCTGGAGGAGGTTCTCCGGCTGCGCATCGACGGCCGCGTGCGCCGCCATGCGTCGCAGGAGGGCCGCGCGCTCCAGGCGTGTCTCGACGTCGGGCTGCGTGGAGATCCGCGGCTCGACACGCTCGCGGAGTCCCTCGTCGAGACGCAGTGGCCGGACGGCGGCTGGAACTGCGACCGGCACCGTGAGTGCACGCACTCGTCGTTCCACGAGAGCTGGGGCCCGATCCTCGGGCTCGCGCGCTACGGCGCGGACGACGCGGTCGCGCGGGGCGCCGAGTTCCTCCTCGAGCACCGCGTCGTCTTCTCCCACCGCACCGGAGAGCCGGCGCACCCGACCATGCTGAAGCTCCGCTTTCCCGCGTACTGGCACTACGACCTGCTCGCGGGGTTGCGGACGCTCGCGGCCGCCGGCGCTGTCGGCGACCCGCGCGCCGGCGACGCGCTCGACCTCCTCGAGTCGAAGCGGCGGCCAGACGGCACGTGGCGCACCGAGGGGCGGTGGTGGAAGCGGCCCGGGTCGAAGGACGGAAACGTCGAGGCGGTCGACTGGGGCGAAGCGGCGAACGAGCTCCTGACCGAGCAGGCGCGCGGCGTGCTGCGCGCAGCGGGGCGACTCTAGATTTCGGCTGTGGCCGCCCGGCGCGTCCTGATCCTGGGAGAGGGCTTCTCGCACGACCCGCACTACGGCAAGACGCTGCGCGGGATCGTCCGCTACGGGCCGGATCCGGTGGTGGCGATCCTCGACTCGGCGCGGGCGGGTCGAGCCACGAGGGGATCCCGATCGTGGGCTCGGTCGAGGATTCGCTCGCGTACGCCCCGACCGTCGCGATCGTCGGCGTCGCGACGCAGGGTGGCCGCTTCCCGCCCGCTTGGCGCGAGCTCCTGAAGAGCTGCATCGAGAACGGCCTCGACGTGGAGAGCGGCCTGCACGAGTTCCTCTCCGAGGATCCCGAGCTGACCGCGCTCGCGGCGCGCCACGGCGTCGCGCTCCGCGACCTGCGCAAGCCGCCGGAGGGCCTGAGCGTGCCGACGGGCGCCAACCTCGAGGTCGACGCGAAGATCGTGCTCACCGTCGGCTCCGACTGCGCGATCGGGAAGAAGACCGTCGCCGTGGAGCTCGACCTCGAGGCGCGGCGGCGCGGGCTCGCGTCGGTGTTCGTGCCGACCGGCCAGACCGGGATCGCGATCGCGGGCTGGGGGATCGCCGTGGACGCCGTCGTCTCGGACTTCCTCGCGGGCGCGGCCGAGCGGCTCGTCGTGGAGGGCGCCGCGCGCGGGGGGAAGCTGCTCTTCGTCGAGGGCCAGGGATCGTTGATCCACCCGCTGTACTCGGGCGTGACGCTCGGGCTCGTCCATGGCGCGGCGCCGCACCTGTTCGTCCTCTGCCACCGCGCGGGGGAGACCGAGATCGAGGGCTCTCCCGGCCACCCGATCCCGCCTCTCGCGGAGCTCGTCGAGCTCCACGAGCGGATCTCGCTCCCGCGACGGCCGGCGCGCGTCGCCTGTCTCGCGATCAATACGGCGGGCATCGAGTCGGACGACGAGGCGCGGGCGGCGATCGAGGCGGAGGCCGCCGCGACCGGTCTTCCTGCGGACGACCCGGTGCGCTTCGGCGCGGGGCACCTGCTCGACACGGTCTTGTCACACTTCGAGCCTTGACACCGAACACGTGTTCGCCTACTGTACGAACACGTGTTCGGTCGAATCGTCATCGTCGTTCTCGTGGCCGTCGTGCTCTGGGCCGTGCTGGCCCGGGACACGGGGGCGGGAGCGCATCCGACCCACTACCGCGTCCAGCCGGGGGACACGCTGTGGTCGATCGCGCTCGCGCGCGGCGGGGGAGACCCACGGGAAGGGGTCTGGAAGATCCAGCACCTCAACGACCTGGAGGGGGCGACGATCGTGCCCGGGCAACGGCTCGTGGTGCCATAGGGGACGCGAAACCCGCACATCACGCGTCGTGGGCTCCCGCGCGCTGGTACGAATCTCCTACCGCCCGCCGAAAGGAGACGCATGGCCAGCGACCGCATCCTCGACCTTCTCCGCCGCCCCGTCGACGTCGACGAGTACCAGGAGATCCGCGAGCTCTGGAAGACCCACTCGATCGCCGAGGACAACCGCGATCTCCCGGGCCTGATCTCGACCTTGACCGAGGACTGCGTGTACGAGGTGCTGGGGACGGGCGCGCGCTGGGAGGGCCACGAGGGCGCGGCGCGTTTCTACACGGAGCTCCTGACCGCGTTTCCCGACATCCACTTCGACCTCGAGTACATCGTCATCGGGCCGCAGGGCGTGTGCGAGGAGGCGAGCGTCACCGGTACCCACGAGGGCCGCTGGCTCGAGCACGAGCCGACCGGCGAGCGCCTCGAGTGGCGGAACGCGATCTTCTTCCCGTGGGATCCGGCCGCGAGGAAGTTCAAGGGCGAGATGGTGTACACGGATCTCGCGTTCCCGGGCGCGTCCTGGACCGGCTCAGCCGGCGCGCGAGACGGGTCTAGACGGAAGCCGTCACGAAGCGGCCAGGTGCCCGAGTAGAGTTAGCCGCCGTGGACCTCGACGTCGTCTTCCTCGGGACGTCCGGATCCACGCCGACGGCCCAGCGCGCACTCTCCGCCACGCTCGTCCGCCGGGGCGGCGACAAGCTGCTCTTCGACTGCGCGGAGGGGACGCAGCGGCAGCTCCTCAAGAGCGACGTCGGCCTCGTGGACCTCGAGGAGGTCTTCCTCACCCACTACCACGCCGACCACTACCTCGGCCTTCCGGGGATGCTCAAGACGTTCTCGCTGCGCGGGCGCGAGATCCCGCTGACGCTGTACGGGCCGCCGGGATTGCACGACCTCCTGGCGAGCCTCCGGCGCATCTTCGGGAGGCTCACCTACGCCCTCGAGCCCGTCGAGCTCGACGTCGGCGCCGCGCTCGAGCGCGACGGCTACCGGCTCGAGGCGTTCGCGGCACATCACGGCTTGCCGGCACTCGGGTACTCGCTCGTCGAGGCCGAGCGCCCCGGCCGCTTCGACGTCGAGACGGCGGACCGGCTCGGAGTGCCGGACGGCCCGGCACGGGGACGGCTCCAGAGTGGCGAGCCCGTCGAGCTCGCGGACGGGCGCACGGTCACTCCGGGCGAAGTGCTGGGGCCGGCAAGAGCGGGTCGCAAGCTCGTCCTGAGCGGCGACACCGCGCCCGCCGCCTCGGTGGTCGACGCGGCCGCGGGCGCGGACCTCCTCGTGCACGAGGCGACCTTCCTCGCGGACGAGCGGGAGCGGGCCCGCGAGACCCTCCACTCGACCGCCGGCGAGGCGGCGCTCGCGGCGCGCGAGGCCGGCGTGCGCATGCTCGCCCTGACGCACGTCTCGACGCGCTACTTCGGCCACCAGGTCGTGGAGGAGGCGCGCGAGCTCTTCCCGGAGACCGTCGTGCCGAGGGACTTCGACGTCGTCGAGATCCCCTTCGCGGAGCGCGGCGTACCGGAGCTCGTCCGCTCGGGTGCGAGAACGCGCAAGGCTGTTGTAGGGTCAGAAGAGCCGTGACGAATCTCGTGCAGGTTGCGGTCGCGGGCGACGTGACCGAGGCGGAGGAGCTCCAGGACCTTCTCTCCGCAGCCGGGATCGAGTCGCACCTCGAGCCCGCCGCGGAGCACGATCCCGACGCGCACGACGATCCTCCGCTGAAGGTGCTCGTCGACGAGGGCGAGGTCGAGGAGGCGCGCGACGCGATCGAGGCGCTGACCGAGCCCGACGACGAAGAGGGGTCCGATAAGTAGGGGCGAGGCTTGCCTCGCCCGGCCTCGTCGCGAGCCGGGGCTATACTCGCCGACGACCTTTAACCCGGTCCAGCGAGGCCGGAAAGGAGCTCGATGACGACGCACGTCCCCGGTGCCGCCCCCGAACGCGCTCGGGCGCCGAAAGAGCTGCTCGACCAGGACGCGATCGCGCGCGCGCTCGCGCGGATCTCGCACGAGCTCATCGAGGGGAACGAGGATCTCGGCCGTGTCGCGCTCGTCGGCATCCAGACGCGCGGCGTCCCGCTCGCTGCGCGCCTGCGCGCGCTCGTGGCCGAGCGAAGCGGAGTCGAGCTTCCCCTCGGCGCGCTCGACATCACCTTCCACCGCGACGACGTCCACGTGCGTGACGGGGGACGCCCGCCCGGACGGCAGCCGATCGTCCGGGCGACGAGCATTCCGTTCCCGCTCGAGGGACTGACCGTGGTCCTCGTCGACGACGTCCTCTACACGGGCCGCACGATCCGGGCCGCGATCGACGCGCTCCTCGACTTCGGGCGGCCCGCGCGCGTCCAGCTGGCCGTTCTCGTCGACCGCGGACATCGCGAGCTCCCGATCCGCCCCGACTACGTGGGCAAGAACCTGCCCACCGCACGCGGCGAGCGCATCCAGGTCGAGCTCGTCGAGGTGGACGAAGTCGACGGCGTCCTGCTCGTCGGCGAGAGCGAGGACGGCGATGTCTGAGCTCCGGGGACCAGCGGCGCCCCGCCGGCATCTGCTCTCGGTCGGAGACCTCACTCGCGAGGACGTCGAGCGGATCCTCGAGACCGCGCGCTCTCTCGCGGCCTCGCTCGACCGCGAGGTGAAGAAGCTCCCGACGCTCCGCGGGCGGACCGTCGTGAACCTCTTCTACGAGTCGTCGACGCGCACGCTGGCGAGCTTCGAGCTCGCGGCGAAGCGCCTGTCCGCGGACACGATGTCGATCCGCTCCACCGGCTCGTCCGCGGACAAGGGCGAGTCGCTGAAGGACACGGCGACGACGCTCGCCGCCTACGACCCGGACGTCGTCGTCGTCCGCCACCCCGCGATCGGCGCACCGCAGCTCGTCGCGCGCTGCACGCAGGCACACGTCGTCAACGCGGGGGACGGCAAGCACCAGCATCCGACGCAGGCGCTCCTCGACCTCTATGCCATGCACCAGGCGTTCGGACGGCTGGACGACTTGCACGTCGCGATCGTCGGCGACGTGCTGCACTCCCGCGTCGCTCGCTCTCTCGTCCAGGCGCTCGCGCTCGTCGGCGCCCGCTCGACGCTCGTCGCGCCGCCCACGCTGCTGCCGCGCGGGATCGAGGCGCTCGGCTGCGAGGTCTCGACGGACATCGCGGACATCGCGGACGCGGACGTGATCTACGTCCTGCGCATGCAGCGCGAGCGAATGGAGGCCGGCGAGGCCTTCGTGCCGTCGCTGCGCGAGTACTCGAGGCTCTACGCGATCACGCCGGAGCGCGTTCGCCCGGGCCAGGTCGTGATGCACCCGGGGCCGATGAATCGCGGCGTGGAGATCGATCCGCGGGTTGCGGACTCCGCGATCGCGCTCGTGAGCGACCAGGTCCGCGCGGGGCTCGTCGTGCGCATGGCCGTCCTCTACGACCTGCTCACGGTCGCCCCCGTCCGCGCCTCGGTGGCGGTGGCGTGATGCTCTTCTGCAAGAACGGCCGCGGCGACTCGCTGACGCTCGAAGGACGCGTCGTCGCCCCCGCGCAGGGGATCGACGAGTGCCTTGCGCGTCACGGTCACGGACGGCGTCATCACCGCGATCGAGCCCGCCGGCGCGAGCGCTCTCGTCGTCGCGCCCGCGTTCGTCGATCCGCACGTCCATCTCCGCACGCCCGGCCGCGAGGACGAGGAGACGCTCGCCTCGGGGACGCGCGCCGCCGCGGCCGGCGGCTACTGCGCGATCCTCGCGATGCCGAACACCGAGCCCGTCGTCGACTCCGCGGCCGTGCTCGGCGCGCTGGTCGAGCGCGCACGGGCGGAGGCGGTCGTCCCGACGGGCTTCATGGCCGCGATCAGCAAAGGTCAGCGTGGGGAGGAGCTCTCCGAGATGGCCGAGCTCGCCGACGCCGGCGCCGCGGCGTTCACCGACGACGGGCCTCCCGGTCGTCTCCGCGGGCCTGCTCCGCCGCGCGCTCCAGTACAGCGGGCTCGCGTCGCGCCCGCTCGCGCTGCACTGCGAGGAGCCGTCGCTCTCCCGCGGCGGCCATGTCCACGAAGGCCAGGTCGCGGCCGAGCTCGGTCTCGGCCCGTATCCGGCGCTCGCCGAGAGCGTCATGGTCGAGCGCGATGTCGCCCTCGCGGCCGCGGAGGAGCGACCACTGCACGTGATGCACATCTCGGCGCGCGAGTCGGTCGAGGCGCTGCGTCGCGCGCGCGCCGACGGTGCCCCCGCGACCGGAGAGGTCACCCCGCACCATCTCGTGCTCACCGACGAGGCCGTGCGCTCGCTCGACCCGAATCTCAAGATGAACCCGCCGCTCCGGGCGGACGCCGACCGTCGCGCGCTGATCGACGCGCTCCGCGACGGCACGATCGGCGTCGTCGCCACGGATCACGCGCCGCACGCGCGGCACGAGAAGGACGTGCCGTTCGAGGAGGCGCCGTTCGGCGTCACCGGCCTCGAGACCGCCTTCGCCGCGCTGCACACGCACCTCGTCCTCCCGGGCGAGCTGACCCTCGAGACGCTCCTCGAGCGCATGTCGGCCGGGCCTGCACGCGTCTTCGGCCTCCCGGAGCCCCGGATCGAGGTCGGAGCGCGCGCGAACCTCGTCGTGCTCGACCTCGAGGCCGAGTGGGAGGTCACCGAAGAGGGCTTCCACTCGCTCTCCGCGAACTCCTGGCTCCTCGGCGAGACGCTCACCGGCCGCGTCGTCCGCACGATCGCCGACGGCCGCGAGGTGCACGCGCTGTGACCGCCGGCTACCTGCTGCTCGAGGACGGGACGCGCTTCTCGGGGCGGTCGGTCGGCGCGGGCGGGGTGGCGTTCGGCGAGGCGGTCTTCACGACCGCGATGACCGGCTACCAGGAGACCGTCACCGATCCGAGCTACGCCGAGCAGCTCGTCTGCTTCACCGCGCCCATGGTCGGGAACTACGGGGTCTCCGACGAGCGCGGCGAGTCGAGCCGGCCGCACGCGCGGGCCGCCCTCATGCGCCAGCTCGGCGGGAGCGAGTGGGCGGAGTGGCTCCGCGAGCACGGCCTCGTCGGGCTCGAGGAGATCGACACGCGCGCGCTCGTGCTGAAGCTGCGCGACGAGGGCGCGATGCGCGCCGTCGCCGTCGCGGACGAGCGTGAGCTGAGCGCAGCCGACGCCCTCGAGCAGGTGCGGGCGCAGCCTTCGATGGAGGGCCAGGCGCTCGTCGCGGACGTCTCCACGCCCACGCCGTACGTGTTCAGCGACACGGGCTCGCCGCACGTGGCGGTCGTCGACTACGGGGCGAAGCGCTCGATCATGCGCCGCCTCGTGCAGGCGGGCGCCGCGGTCACGGTGCTTCCGCACTCCGCCACGGCCGACGAGCTCGCGGAGTTCGACGGCGTCGTGCTCTCGAACGGGCCGGGCGACCCGGAGCCGCTCGAGGCGGAGGTCGAGGCCGTGCGCGGCCTCCTCGGACGCACGCCGATCCTCGGAATCTGCCTCGGCCACCAGCTCCTCGGCCTCGCGACCGGGCACAAGACGTTCAAGCTCCCCTTCGGGCACCGCGGCGCGAACCATCCGGTTCTTCGACCGCCAGTCCGGGCACGTGCTCGTGACGAGCCAGAACCACGGCTTCGCCGTCGAGCCCTCGGAGGCGACCGAGGCGACGCACGTCTCGCTCTACGACGGGACGGTCGAGGGCTTCGACTTCCCGGAGCTGCGCGCGCGGTCGGTCCAGTTCCACCCCGAGGCCGGCCCGGGCCCGCACGACGCGTGGCGGATCCTCGATTCCTGGGTGCAGGAGGTGCGCGGCTGATGCCCGCGCGCCGCGACCTCCAGAGCATCTGCGTGATCGGCTCGGGGCCGATCGTCATCGGCCAGGCGTGCGAGTTCGACTACGCGGGCTGCCAGGCGCTCAAGGTGCTGCGCGAGGACGGCTACCGGACGATCGTCGTCAACTCGAACCCGGCCACGATCATGACCGACCCCGGATTCGCCGACCGGACGTACATCGAGCCGCTCGATCTCGAAGGGGTCGCCTCGGTGCTCGAGCGCGAGCGCCCGGACGCGCTCCTGCCGACGCTCGGCGGGCAGACGGCCCTCAATCTCGCCATCGCGCTGTCGGAAGCGGGCGTGCTCGAGGATCTCGGCGTCGAGTTGATCGGCGCGCCGGTCGAGGTGATCCGGCGGGCCGAGGACCGCGAGGAGTTCAAGCACGCGGTCGAGTCGTGCGGTCTCCGCGTCCCGTCCTCGCTGATCGTCACGAGCGTCGCCGAGGTCGAGAGCGTGCTCCTGCCTGCCGTGGTGCGCCCCGCATTCACGCTCGGAGGCCACGGAGGAGGGTTCGCGGACGACCTTCCCTGCGCTGCGCGAGCAGGTGGAGCGGGGCCTCGCCGAGTCGCCGATCGCGCAGGTGCTCGTCGAGGAGTCGGTCCGGGGCTGGGACGAGTTCGAGCTCGAGGTCATCCGCGATCGCGCGGACAACGTCGTCGTCGTCTGCTCGATCGAGAACCTCGATCCGATGGGCGTCCACACGGGCGACTCCGTGACCGTCGCGCCGCAGATGACGCTCTCCGACGAGGCCTACCAGGAGCTCCGCGACGCCGCTGCGGCCGTGATCCGCGCGGTGGGCGTGGAAACCGGCGGCTCGAACATCCAGTTCGCGCGCGACCGCGACACCGGCGAGCTGCGCGTCATCGAGATGAACCCGCGCGTCTCGCGCTCGTCGGCGCTCGCCTCGAAGGCGACGGGCTACCCGATCGCGAAGGTCGCGGCCAAGCTCGCGGTCGGGTACACGCTCGACGAGATCCCCAACGACCTGACGAAGACGACGCCCGCGAGCTTCGAGCCGACGCTCGACTACGTCGTCGTCAAGTTCCCGCGCTTCGCGTTCGAGAAGTTCCCCGGGGCGGACCAGCGGCTCGGCACGCAGATGAAGTCGGTCGGCGAGGCGATGGGCATCGGCCGGACGTTCTCCGAGGCGTTCCTGAAGGCGTTCGGCTCGCGCGAGCTCGAGCCCGGCGCGGCGTCGCCGTGGGCGACCATCGACGACCTCCCCGAGGGCCTGCATCCGTGGTTCCGCGCCGAGATCGACCGCGCCCGGCGCGAGCTCGCGAGCGGCGATCTCCTGCGCGCCAAGCGCGCGGGGTGGGGAGACGACTCGATCGGCGCCGCCTGGGGCCTGACGGGGCCCGAGGTGCGCCGCCGGCGGCACGAGGAGGGCGTGCGACCTGCGTTCAGGCGCGTCGACTCGTGCGCGGGCGAGGTCGAGGCGGGCTCGAACTACTTCTATTCGACCTGGGGCGAGGCTGACGAGGCGCTTCCCGCGGGCGACAAGGGGCGTGTCGTGATCATCGGCTCCGGCCCCAACCGCATCGGACAGGGCATCGAGTTCGACTACTGCTGCGTGCACGCCGCCCAGACGTTCCGTGAGCTCGGCTACGAGGCGGTGATGGTCAACTGCAACCCGGAGACCGTCTCGACCGACTACGACACCTCCGACCGCCTGTACTTCGAGCCGCTCTCGCCCGAGGAGGTGCTCGCGGTGTGCGATCGCGAGCAGCCCGTCGGCGTCGTGACCCAGTTCGGCGGGCAGACGCCGCTCCGGCTCGCCCGGCACATCGAGGAGG
This sequence comes from uncultured Actinomycetes bacterium, assembly GCA_963796405.1. Lineage (GTDB taxonomy): Bacteria > Actinomycetota > Thermoleophilia > Gaiellales > Gaiellaceae > GMQP-bins7. The sequence goes on along the minus strand of CAWCLL010000015.1, from coordinate 63,605 downwards.
CCGGCTACCGGATCCTCGGCACTCCGCACGACGCGATCGATCTCGCCGAGGACCGGGAGCGGTTCGGGTCGCTGGTCGAGGAGCTCGGCGTGCACTGTCCGCCGTGGGCGATCGTGTCCAACGCGGACGAGGCCGTGTACGCAGCGGCCGGGATCGGCTATCCGGTGCTCGTCCGGCCGTCGTACGTCCTCGGAGGGCGCGCGATGCGCGTCTGCTACGACGACGCGCAGCTCGAGTCGGCGATGGCCGCCGTGCACGGCCCGCGCCTTAGCGCGACCGGAATCGGCGCCTCAGCCGATTCCGTCTTGCGCAGAGTTCCGTACTGCTCGACCGCTTCGTCGAGAACGCGATCGAGCTCGATGTGGACGTGCTCTGCGACGGCGAGGAGGTCTACATCGCCGCGGTCATGCAGCACGTCGAGGAGGCTGGGATCCACTCCGGCGACTCCGCCTGCGTCCTGCCTGCGCCTTCGCTCACGCTGGCGGCCGCGCTCGAGGTGGAGCACGTCGTGAAGCGGCTCGGGCCGGCGCTGGGAGTCGTGGGGCTCCTGAACGTGCAGCTGGCCATCTCCGACGGAACGGCGTACGTCCTCGAGGCGAACCCGCGCGCGTCCCGCACGGTGCCCTTCGCGAGCAAGGCGATCGGCGTGAACCTCGTCGAGGCGGCCTGCAGGCTCGCGGCGGGCGCGAAGCTGGCCGAGCTCGCGCTCCCGACTCCGCGGCCGGCGCAGGTGAGCGTGAAGGCCGCCGTGCTGCCGTTCGCGCGGTTTCCGGGCGCGGATCCCGTGCTCGGCCCGGAGATGCGCTCGACGGGCGAGGTCATGGCGAGCGCGGCGGACTTGCCGACCGCGCTGGCGAAGGCGGAGCGTGCAGCGGGGCGGCCGCTTCCGACCTCGGGCACCGCGTTCCTCTCCGTGCGAGACGACGACAAGCCGGCCGCGGTCGCGGTGGCGGCTGCGCTGGCGGGGCTCGGCTTCGAGCTCGTGGCGACCGAAGGGACGGCGCGCACGCTTCGTGCGGCAGGCCTCGAGATCGGGGACGTCGCGAAGGTCGTGGACGCCGTCGGCGACGAGGCGACCGTCGTCGACCTCGTGCGGCGCGGGCGCTGCGACCTCGTGATCAACACGCCGCAGGGAAGCGGCGCGCGGGCGGACGGCTATCTCATCCGCGAGGCCGCGCTCGTCGCGCGCGTCCCCTGCGTCACGACCATCTCGGGCGCGGCCGCCGCCGTCCACGCGATCGCGAACGCGCGCGCCGAGTCCGCGCTCTCGCTCCAGGAGCGGATCGGGATCGAGGCGTGACGCCCGAGCAGGCTGTCGAACGGCCTGGCGAGACAGCGTCGTGCTCTCGGGCAGACCCGCCCGCCGCGAGCGTCTCCCGGTCGTCGGGAAGGAGCCGGTCGGGCTGTACACACTCCTCCGGGTCGAACGAGGCGGGCTCGACCCCGGCACTCCCGGCCAGTTCTTCATGCTCGAGGCACCCGGGACAGGCTGCTGCCGCGGCCGATGAGCCTGTGCCGAGCGCCCGACGGCGAGCTGGACTTCCTGCTCGAGCCCATCGGCCCGGCCACACGGGCGCTCTGCGACTCTGGCGGCCGGGGAGGCGATCCACGTCCTCGGGCCGCTCGGGAACGGGTTCGATCTCGACGTCGCGCGGCCGCTCCTCGTGGCCGGGGGCATCGGGATCGCGCCCATGCCGTACCTCGCCGAGGCGCTCGGAGATCCTCCGGCGGTGCTCGGCTTCCGCAGCGACGCGCATGCGGAGGCCGCCGACCTGCTCCCCGGTGCGGAAGTCGTGGTCGAGCCCAGGCTCGTCACGGAGCTGCTGCCGGACGACCCCGGAGACGTCCTCGCGTGCGGCCCCGAGCCGATGCTCAGGGCCGTGGGCGCCCGCGCCCCCGGCGCGCAGCTCGCGTGGGAGGCGCCGATGGCGTGCGGATACGGAGCGTGCTACGGCTGTGTTGTGGAAATCGGGAATCGCTACGTACGGTTATGCATTGATGGTCCTGTGCTAAGACAGATTGCAGATAGTGAGTTTGCTACGTTAGGGTCAGACCCGGCACACGTCCTCCAGGGACAGTGAGAGTGCAACGAGAGCGCGCCGAGTTGTCCACAGGGGGAGCCGCCGGGCTCCCGCTCCTGAACGCGAGCGGGTGCCTGGACGCGCTGACGGCTCCCGATGTCGCCCGGAGCCTCGACGCCTTCGTGACGAAGACCGTGACGCCGCTTCCGCGCGAAGGGAACCCGCCGCCGCGGATCGCCGAGATCGACCACTGGATGCTGAACTCGATCGGCCTCCAGAACCCGGGGATCGACGCGTGGGTCGCGGAGAGCTACCCGAGGCTCCGCGAGCTGGGCGTCGCGCTCTGGGTCTCGGTGGGAGGGTTCTCGGCTCCCGACTACCGGCTCGTGTGCGAGCGGCTCGAGGAGCTCGACGGCATCGACGTCGTCGAGCTCAACCTCTCGTGCCCGAACGTCGACGAAGCGCCCGAGACGGCCGCCGAGCTCACGGCCGCGGCCCGAGCCGCGACGCGCAAGCCTCTCTACGCGAAGCTCTCGCCGCAGACCTCGGACATCGCCGAGACGGCGCGGGCAGTCGCCGACGCCGGCGCCGACGGTCTGTCGCTGGTGAACACGCTACGCGGGCTCGCGCTCGACCCCGAGACGCTGCGCCCACGCCTCGCGCTGGGGCCCGGAGGCGCCTCCGGGCCGGCGCTCCGCCCGATCGCCCTCGCCTGCGTCGACGCGTGCGCGAAGGCCGTCGAATTGCCGATCGTGGGCATGGGAGGGGTCGCTTCCGGGCGCGACGCATTCGACTTCGTCGCCGTCGGAGCGACCGCCGTGGCGCTCGGGACGATCCTCTTCGCCGACCCGTTCGCACCGAGCCGGGTGCGGCGCGAGCTCGACGCCGAGGTCAGGTCGCGGGGGTACGTGTCGGCGCCCGAGATTCGCGAGGCGAGCGCGCGAATCGGCCGCCCCCGCGATTGCGTCTTCAGAGTAGAGAACGCAAAAATCCCTGCAAATACACCAAAACGTTACCGCTTGACCACAGAACGCATCTTGGTAGACTCGTCCGGCTCATGGTGTCGTCGAAGACGCATGCACAGGCGCCCGCGCGCTCGCTCGACCAGCGCATGGAAGCCCTCCAGCGAGCGAACGACGTCAGAGTCCGGCGGGCACAGCTGAAGAGAGACCTCAAAGCGGGGCGCGTCCAGATCGAGTCGATTCTCCTCGACCCGCCCGAGTTCGTCTCCACCGCGAAGGTGTTCGACATGCTGATGGCGGTACCGAAATTCGGGCGCGTCAAGGCCGCGCGGCTCTTGAACCAGTGCCGGATCAGCCAGTCGAAGACGGTCGGCGGCCTCTCCGAGCGCCAGCGGACCGAGCTCGTCGAGCTGTTCAACCATCGTTCGTGACCCTGGGCAGAATCGGGGCCCGCTGACGCGGATTCCGTTCCCCGCCCGAGCGTCGGGCGCGCTTGGCCGCGAACCGCTGTCGTGACACTGTTGCGCGCGAATCGTTGACCACAGGGCGGGGCTCGGCCATTAGGGTTCGAGTGTGTCGCTGAGGCCCGTGTTCGTGGTGACAGGCCCCTCGGGCGCCGGCAAGGGCACGTTGATCAGGGGCTTGATCGAGCGCGTGCCCGGGATCGAGGTGGCGGTCTCCGCCACGACGCGCTCGCAGCGGCCGAGCGAGGAGGACGGGCGCGAGTACTGGTTCCTGTCCGACGACGAGTTCAGCCGCAGGGTCGACGCGGGGGAGTTCCTCGAGTGGGTGGCGTACGTCTCGGGGCGCCGCTACGGGACGCTTCGCTCCGAGATCGAGCGAATCGCGGAGGACGGGAAGATCTGCGTGCTCGAGCTCGAGCTCGAGGGCGCGCTCGTCGTGCAGGAGGAGGTGCCGGGAAGCATCACGATCTTCATTGCAGCCGACGTCCCCGAGCTCGAGCGCAGGCTGCGCGGCCGGGCGACGGAGAGCACCGGCGAGATCGAGGAGCGGATCGTGCTCGCGCGCACGCAGCTCGAGCAGGCGCACCGCTTCCGCTACATGGTGCGAAACGACGAGCTCGAGCGCGCCACCGCAGCGCTCGCGGCGGTCGTCGAGTGTGAGCTCGCGCTGAGCGAACGCTCAGCGCTGCGGCCGCGAAGCGGACGCCTTTAGGATCTTCGCGCGGCCGGATCACGCTCGCGCGCGGGCCGGGCATGCCCGGCCCCTACACCTCCGATGCGGGGCCAGCTTCCCGCTAGTGCCAGGTCGGCTGGACTGTGAAGGCCGAAGGGCGATTCACTCGCCCGTAGGCCTCGCGAAACGAGCCTCGTGACCCCGCGCAAAGGGAAGGGGGGCCGACGGGGGGAAACCGCAGGTTTCCACCCGTCATCTGTACCATGAGCCGCCCATGATCCATCCACGTATCGACTCGTTGCTCGAGAAGACCCAGGATTCGCGCTATGCGCTGGTCATCGTGGCCGCCAAGCGCGCTCGGCAGATCAACAACTACCACCACCAGCTCGGTGAGGGCATCGGCTTCGAAGAGGCGCCGCCGCCCCTGATCGAGTCCCGCTCGAAGAACTACCTGACGATGGCGATGGAAGAGATCGCGGGCGGGAAGATCACGTTCCAGACGCCTAGCTAACCGGGAGAGGCATGGCGCGCATCCTGCTCGGAGTGACCGGGGGGATCGCGGCCTACAAGGCCTGCACGCTCCTGCGCCTGCTCGTTCGCTCAGGGCACGATGTCCTCCCTGATCGTGACGGCGGGAGCGGAGCGGTTCGTGACCGCCGAGACCTTCTTCGCGCTCGCGCGGAAGTCGCTCCAGGGCCCGTATCCGCACCTCGAGCGGGCGGATCTGCTCGTCATCGCGCCGTTGACGGCGAACACGCTCGCGCGGCTCGCGCACGGGCTCGCCGACGACGTGCTGACGGAGGCCGCGCTCGCGCACGACGGGCCGGTGCTCGTCGCGCCGGCGATGAACGTGCGCATGTGGGAGCACCCGGCGACGCAGGCGAACGCGGCGCTCCTGCGCGAGCGCGGCGTCGAGATCCTCGGCCCGGCCGAGGGCGAGCTCGCCGAGGGCGAGGTCGGAGCCGGGCGGATGGTCGAGCCGGAGGAGATCGCCGCCCGGATCGGGGAGCTCCTCGGGAACGCCGCGCCGGACGGGCCGCTCGCCGGCCGGAGCGTCCTCATCTCCGCGGGAGGCACGCAGGAGCCGCTCGACGCCGTCAGGTACGTGGGAAATCGGTCGTCCGGAAGGATGGGAGTCGCGCTCGCGCAGGAGGCCCTCGGACGCGGGCGCCGACGTCACGCTCCTCGCCGCCAACCTCGCCGTCTCCGCTCCCACCGGCGTGACCGTGGTCGAGACGCCGACGGCCGCCGATCTCGAACGAGAGGCGCTCTCGCGTGCGGACGCCGACGTCATCGTCATGGCCGCCGCGGTGGCGGACTACCAGCCCGCAGAGGCGCTGGAGGGCAAGCGGCCGAAGGACACCGAGCCCTGGACGGTCGAGCTCCGGCCGACCACCGACGTGCTCGCCGCGCTCGGGAGCGCGCGGCGGCCCGGTCAGGTGCTCGTGGGCTTCGCGGCCGACGGGGCGGGAGAGGGGCTCGAGCGGGCGCGGGCGAAGCGGATCGCGAAGCAGGCGGACCTCGTGGTGTTCAACGATGTGTCCCGCCCCGACATCGGCTTCGACGCTGCCGAGAACGAGGTCGTCGTCCTGTCCGAGGCGGGCGAGCGCAGCGTGCCGAAGGCGCCGAAACGAGAGATCGCGGCGGCGGTGCTCGACGAGGTCGAGCGGTTACTCTCGGAGAGATGACCGAGTCCGTCCAGGACCGAGAAGGGGTCTCGCCCGCCGCTGCGGCACAGGTCGTCGAGCGCGTGATCGCGAACCTCGAGCTGGCCGTACGGGCGCCGCGCGAGACCCTCGAGCTCTGCGTCCTCGGGCTCCTCGCGGAAGGCCATCTCATCATCGAGGACTTCCCGGGAGTGGGGAAGACGGTGCTCGCGAAGTCGCTCGCGCGCTCGCTCCACCTCTCGTTCTCGCGCCTCCAGTTCACGCCGGACCTGCTGCCGACGGATGTGACCGGCGTGAACGTGTTCAGCCAGAAGACGAACGAGTTCGAGTTCCGTCCCGGCCCCGTGTTCACGAACGTCCTGCTCGTCGACGAGATCAACCGCGCGTCGCCGAAGACGCAGTCGGCGCTGCTCGAGGCGATGCAGGAGAACCAGGTGACGATCGACGGGCTCACGTACGCGCTCGACCTCCCCTTCCTCGTCGTCGCGACGCAGAACCCGATCGAGTACGAGGGCACGTATCCGCTTCCCGAAGCGCAGCTCGACCGCTTCAGCGCACGGCTCTCGCTCGGGTATCCGCCGCTCGCCGAGGAGGCGAAGATGCTCGCGGAGCAGACCACGGACCCGCCGCTCGAGCACCTGGTCGCGGTCGCTGACCGAGAGGACGTCCTCGGTGCGATCGAGGCTGCGCGCTCCGTGTTCGTCGAGGAGAGCGTCGGGAGCTATGTCGTCCGCCTGCTCCATCACACGCGCGAGAGCCCGCGCCTCGCTCTGGGCGCGAGCCCGCGGGCGGGAATCGCGCTCCTGCGCATGGCGAAGGCGCGCGCCGTCGCGCGAGGCCGGGACTACGTCCTTCCGGAGGACGTGCGGTCGGTCGCGATCCCGGTTCTCGAGCACCGCTTGATCGTCGCGCCGGAGGCCCGCGCCGCGGGGCTGCGCGGCGACGACGTCGTGAGCGAAGCCCTCGACCGGACTCCCGTACCGTCGTGAAGCGCGGCGGCGTGCTCGCGCTCGGGGTCGCCGTGACGGTGGCGGCTCTCGCGTTCGGGTCGCGGCCGCTGGGGGTCGTCGGGGTGGGGTTGCTCGTCGCGGCCGTGGCGGCGCGCACCTGGGCCGGCCTCGTGCGCGGGCCGGTGTCGGTGACGTTCGCCCCCCAGCCGTCGCCTGCGACCGAGGGAGACCGGGTGCGACTGCGCGTCGAGGCCCGGCGCTCGTCGCGCGTGCCGGCGGCGTCGATCGTCGTCCAGGGCGCTCTCGGCCGCCTGGGCGCCTTCGAGAGCCGCCTCGCGGGACGCGGGCAGCGGGCGACGTCCCACGTCGACCTCGGCCGCGTGCCGCGTGGCCGGTATCCGGTCACCGACACGCGTCTCGTGCTCGGCGACCACCTCGGCCTGGAGTCGGTCGCGCCGAGAGTGGACGCCGACGGCGAGGCGCTGGTCGTCTATCCGCGCCTGGTCGAGCTGAGGACGACGCTCTTCTGCGATGCAGGCCGTTTCGGGAGCGACGGCCGCCGCCTGCTGCTCCGGCGGAATGCCGGCTTCGACTTCCACTCGGTCCGCGAGTACGCGCAGGGCGAGTCGCTGCGCAGGGTGCACTGGCCGACGACGGCGCGCAGGGGCCAGCTGATGGTGAAGGAGCTCGAGGAGACGCCGCGTGACGCCATCGCGGTCGTCCTCGACTGCGATCCGGCCGGCGTCGCCGGGACTCCGCCCGATTCGAGCTTCGACGCCGCCGTCCGCGCTGCCGGCTCGGTGGTCCAGGAATACGTCTCGCGCGGGCGTCGCGCCGTTCTCGTGACGACGGGCGGAAACGCGTGCGTGCAGCCGGTTTCGTCGCTCGACGGCGAGCTGACCGCGGTGCTGGGGGTGCTCGCCGCGGTCGAGGCCGACGCGGTCCACGGGATCGGCCGCTGGCTGCGCGGTGCGCAGACGCCGGCGATCCACGCGGCCGAGCTCGTCGTCGTGACCGCGAATCTCGACGCTGCTGCGACCGAGGCCATCCTGGCCGTGTCGGCGCGGCGGCTGTCCTCCGTGGTCTGGGTCGACGCGCCGAGCTACGCGGGCCGTCCGACACGTGCCGCGACGGGCCCGCTCCGGCTCTCCGGAGCCGGAATCCCGGTCGCGGTCGTTCGCTGCGGCGAGGATCTGGCCACCGCGCTCTGCGGCGGCTCGGAGGAGCTCGAGGTCATGGGTGGGGCCCATGGCTAGGACGCTCGCCGCCTGCGCGCTTCCAGCGTTCGCGATCGCGCTCTCGTGGCTCCGCGTCGAGAGCCCGAAGCACACGGGCGAGGCGTTCCTCGTGGTCGCGCTCGCGCTCGCGCCGGCTCTCGTGCGGCCGAGCTGGGCGCGTGCCCTCGCAGTCGCGGGAGCGGTCGCCGGGGCGGCGTGGATCTCGTTCGGAGCGCAGCGCGTGGGAGCTGCTCCCGTATCGCGACGAGCGCGTGCTCGTCCCGCTCGGCGACGCAGCGGGACAGGGATTCGGGGACTTCTACCGCGTGCTCCTGCCGTTCGACCCGGGTGGGAGCCCCGAGATGCACGGGATCATGCTCGTCGCGATCTTCGCCTTCGTTCTCGCCGTCTCGCTGCTCGTCGCCGCCGAGAGACCGGTGGCCGCGGCTGCGGCGACCGTGGTCGGCGCCGGCTGGCCCGCGACGCTCGTGGGCGGTGACGCGGTCGTGCTCGGCGCGCTCGCTCTCGCAGCGGCACTCTCGATCCCGCTCGTCCTGCGCGTGCACACGGGCCGTTCTCTCGCAGCGGGAGCGGCGGCGGCGGCCCTGGTCGTCGTCGGTGCCGCGTGGGCGTCCTCGGCGACGACGATCGCGCGTGAGGCCGCTCTCGACTGGGAGAGCTGGGACCTGTACGGCTCGTCGACCCAGGCGACCGGCGTCCGCTTCGCGTGGGACTCGAACTACGAGGGCATCCGCTTCCCGCGGACGAAGACCGTCGTGCTCACCGTGAAGGGCCCGGAGCGGGCGCAGTACTGGCGGACGTCCACGCTCGACCTCTTCACCGACGACCACTGGTTCGAGAACCTGTTCTGGCTCTCGCGGCTCGACGACGAGGTGGTACGGATGCCGCTCGACCGGCTCACGCCGGCTCGGGCGAGGAACGCCAAGAGCCTGCTGGAGCACGAGGTCGAGGTGAAGGCGCTCGTCGACGACCATCTCGCCGCCGCCGGGACTCCCGTCGTCCTCGACGCCCGGCGGCTCGGAACCGTCTTCCGGCTCTCGGGGGGCGTCCTGCGCGTGCGCGACCCTCTCGGCGACGGGCAGCGCTACCGCGTCTGGAGCTACGTCCCCGATCCTGCGCCTACCGCGCTCGCGCGCTCGAAGCCGACGTATCCGGGCACCGCGCAGCGCTACCTCGAGTTCGAGAGCCGTGTCTTCCCCGCCTTCGGCGTCCCGGGCCGCGAGCTCGAGGTCGAGGGGTTCCTCAACGACCCGTCGTACTTCCATCTCCGCCCGTACCGGCGCCTCTACAACGCGGCGCAGCGGGTCGCGGGAGACGCGGAGACGCCGTACGCCGCCGTGCTCGCGCTCGAGTCGTGGTTCAGGCAGCGGGGCGGCTTCCGCTACGACGAGTCGCCGCCCAGGACCGCCGGGCCGCCGCTCGTCTCCTTCGTCTCCCGGACGAAGGCGGGCTACTGCCAGCACTACGCGGGGGCGATGGCGGTGATGCTGCGGATGCTCGGCGTTCCCGCGCGTGTCGCCGTGGGGTTCACCAGCGGCACGTACGAGGACGGGCAGTGGGTCGTCACCAATCACGAGGCGCACGCGTGGGTCGAGGTGTGGTTCGCCGGACAGGGCTGGGTCCCGTTCGACCCGACACCGGGGCGCGGGACGTTCGGCGGCAGGTACTCCTTCGCGTCGGACTCGCAGGAGGCCGTCGCCGCGCTCGGACGCGGTGACCTGAGCGGGGCGGCGCTGCTCGAACGGGGGCTCCCAGACGGCGTGGACATCCCCTTGGCGGAGGCCGCCAACGAGCGGCGCGCGCCGTCGCTCTTCGCTCTCGTGCTCGGGACCGGCGCGCTCTGGGTCGGGATAGTCGGGTTCGGAAAGGCGATCCTGCGGCGCCTCCGGTACCTGACGCGAGACCCGCGGCGCGCGGCGAGTGCGAGCCGGCAGGAGCTCGAGGAGTTCCTCCGCGACCAGGGCATCGCGATCGCGCCGAGCGCGACGCTCGACGACGTGCGGCGCGCGGTCGGCGAGGAGATCGGCGTCGACGCGCGGCCGTATGCGGAGGCCGCTTCGCGTGCGCGCTTCGGGCATCCCGGCGGCGCCCAGATGGGGGCGGAGACGGCGCGTCGCGAGCTGCGAGTGCTGCTTCGCCGCGCGCGGGCCGAGCTCTCGGTCTGGGAACGGACTCGCGGATTCGTCTCGCTGCGCTCGTTCAGGCGCGGGTGGCAGGGTTAGACGTGAGCGACACCTACGAGCTCTTCCAGCGCGGGCGCACGCACCTGCGGAGCGGAAGGCCCGCCCAGGCGACGGTGTCGCTCGAGAAGGCCAAGCGGCGGGAGCCCGCGTCGCGCTCGATCCGGGAGGCGCTCGGAATCGCGTACTTCCGGCTCGGTCGCTGGGAGGAGGCCGAAGCCGAGTTCCAGGCGCTGGTCGACCTCTCGCCCGACGACGAGTTCGCTCACCGGGCGCTCGCCCGCACGCTCGCGAAGCAGGGCCGAAGCGACGAGGCCGCTCCGCACTTCAAGCTCGCGCGCTCGCTACGGCCGCGGGAGGTCGACGAAGGCCCGTAGGTCGCGCTACGCGTTCCAGTCGCCCGCGACGCCGTGCGCCGACAAGGGCCTCACTGGCGCGCGTGCTCCGGGACGCGGCATGCCTCGGAGGCGCTCGTCGCACCCTCGAGGCAGAGCTCGACGGCGCTTCCGCGAAGGTGCGCATGCCTCCTTCGGCCGACTCTCTCGATCTCCTGCCGGCCGGCCCGCTGGTCGGCGATCACGGCTCGCACGTCGTCCGCCGAGCGGCAGAGCCTCGAAGACGCGTCAGCCTCCGCGATACCCGGTGCCGTCGCACTCGGCGCAGCCGCTGGCCGCGCGAGGAGCCGGCGCCCGCCCTCTTCGGCGGCCGGCCGAGACGGACAGCTCCTCGAGCGGTCGCGTAGAGGCCTCGCGGCATTCGAGGCAGATGCGGGCGCAGGCGCCGTTGCGCGACCATGCACGCTGAGCCCCGCAGCGAGCGCTTCCGGCTCGGCCCCGAGGTCGCGCAGGCGTCAGGCCGCCCGGCGGCGCTCGGCGGCGAGCGTCGTGACGACCCGGCGACTCGCCGACCGCGGCGCGCGCGGCAAGCCGGGTGGTCTCGGGATCGGGCAGTTCGCCGACCGCGACGGCGTCGGCGTCCGAGCGGAGAATCGAGTGCAGCCCAGTTGCGAAGGTCACGCCGTTGCGTGGATCGACTTCCACCTGTTCGACGCCGTGGACGAGGTGCTCGACGGGATCCTCGATCGAGATGCACGGCGGCCGAGCCGACCAGCTCGGGCAGCGCAAGCGCAGTAGGGTGGTCGTGCACGCGCGTCCGCTGGGCAACCGACGACGAACAGGCCGTGCGCCGGTCGAGTGTGGTGATCAACGCGAGCACGGCGCCGTCGAGGAGCTCGGCGAGCGACGATTCGATGCCCGCTCGTTCTCGACGACACGGAAGTCGTGACGCGCGTACCGCTGGACCGTCGAGAGCACCGAGCGGCTGAAGCTCGACTGCGCGTCACCGGCCTCGACGGCGAAGCGCCGCTCGGGACGAGGCCGGACAGCGCTTCGCGGCGTCGTCGTGCCGGCCCGCGAGATCGTCCGACGTCTCGCCGAGGCTCGCCGTCGAAGCGCGCGTGAACGACGATTCGCATCCGGGCCCGGCGAGAAGTGCACTGCCGACGCGCCAGCGCGAGGGCGCGTTCGATCGTCCACGACAGCGAGGCGCGTCCGTGCTGCGGGCTCGAGGCCTCGATGCCGGAAGTGGCTTCGGCGGTCTCCTCGATCTGGACATCGGCCTCGATCTCGTCGTCCACGTCGTCTCGGCCAGCTCCGTCTCGACGCGCCTCGGTCTCGTGCTCGGCTGCGATCTCGGGTTCGGTCGCAGGCTCCGACACGTCCTCGACGGCGACCTCCGCTGCCGAGTCGGCGCCGAGCTCGACTTCCTTCTCGAATTCGCTCACCAAGTCGGTCTCCGCTGTCGACGTCGGCTCGACGTCGTCGACCCTCGAACACGGCTTCACGGCGCCGTACCGGTCGTCGAGGACTTCGACCTCGGACTCGTGGACGGTCTCGGCCCCGCGTCGGCCTCGAGCACCACGTCGGCGTCGGCGTCCGCGACAATTTCCGTCTCAGCTTCGAACTCCGTCGCGATCTCGCTACTGAATGTGTCGTCCGGCGCCGCGACCTCCTCTACCTCGACGACGTCGTCGTCGACTCGACTCGAACACGGGCCGAGCTTCGATTACCACGAAGGCGTCGGTCGTCCGCACATGACGTTCGGCTCGACGCTCGACGACGTCGAGCTCGGCTCCGCGTCGGTCTCGGCGTCGCTCCGAGTGAGCCGACCGACGCCGACTCCGAGCGGCTGCGTCCGCGCTCCGCTCCAGGCTCGTGCGTACCCGGCGTCGCCGTCCTCGACGAGGAGGAGTCGGGCGAAAGCCGTGCCGGCACGGACTCCGATGTGTGCCCGGCTCCGGCGCCGCGAGCGCCGCGTCCTCCGGCCCAGGCTCGGGCTCCGTGGCAGCGCGCCCACGCGGTCGCGAACGCAACGTCGATCCTCGTCTCAGCGCCGCAGCGACGGCGAGCTGGAACGGGCAGCCGAGCGCGTCCCGCAGCTCGTCGGACTGGACAGCGCTCGCCGGGTCCGCGGTAGCGACGAGGAGCGAGCCCCGTCGGGCAGGCTACGAGATCGGGAGCACCGGTGCTCACGGGCGAAGCCGAGCGGAAGGCGCGCTGCGGCGGCGAAGTCGAGCTCGTGCTCGGCGAGGTTCACGAACGGCAGCTCGTGCTGTTCCGCGAGCGCGCGGGCGACCTGGTCTCCGTCAGGCGCCGCGCTGGATGAGGATCTCGCCGAGCCGCCTCGTGCTCGAGAGCCGCTGCTGGGCGAGCGCGGCCTCGAGCTCGAGCTCGGTGACGAGGCCGTCGCGCAGTAGCAGCGACCCGAGGACACGCCAGGCGCGCTCGTAGTGTCCGCTCGTCACCGGCGGCTCGGCAGCCTCCGGAACGGTTGCGAGGTAGAGCCCGGTCTCGTGGCCCGAGCCCTCGGCATCGCGCTTCTCGAGAGTCTCCGTCGCGTCGACGACATCCGCGGATCGGAAGCGCTGGTCCGCGCATGCTTCGTCGATCGCGACCTCGATCAGGTCCGGGCGCGGCGACGGCGAGGCGGATCGGCACGCCGCCTCCGGCGGATCTCGTCGTAGATGCCAGGCTTCGTCGGATCGGCCACGACGACGAGCAGCGAGCCGTCCGGGAAGACCCGGATCGGGAGCGCCGTCAGGCGGCGCGCGAGTCTCCTCCGGAAGCGCGACCCGCGAGCGGCACCGATCGCGTCGGGCTCGGTGAGGTCGATGAACGGCAGCTCGTGCTGCTCCGCGACGAGCGTCGCGACCTGTGCGCTCGTCACGTAGCCGCGTTCCGACGAGCGCCTCGCCGAGTCGGCGGCTCGAGAGGCGCTTGCCGCGGCCGTCGTGACGTTCCTCGAGCACCTCCTCGAGCTGCTCGGCGCTGACGAGCCCGTCACGGATGAGCAGCACGCCGAGTGCGGGCCACGGTGTGCGTGCTGCCTCCATGTTATGAGAGTCCCTTCATCCCTTGTGTTCGTCTATCGGACGCTCGCCAGATTGTCCTTAGCGCCGGTGAGAATTCGGTTCGTGCGAGCGGTCGTGCAGCGCGTATCCGAGGCGTCGGTCGCCGTCGACGGCGCGTTCTCGGCGCGGCCGGGCGCGGGCTGGTCGATCCTGCTGGGGGTCGCGGAAGGCGATGACCTGGCGACAGCCGAACGCCTCGCCGGAAAGGTCGCGCGCCTGCGGATCTTCGAGAACGAGGACGGGCGCTTCGACCGCTCGCTCCTCGACGTCGGCGGCGAGGCGCTCGTCGTGAGCCAGTTCACGCTGATCGCGGACACCCGCAAGGGAAATCGCCCGAGCTTCACCGGCGCCGCGCCGCCCGAGGTCGCCGAGCCGCTGTACGAGCACTTCTGCGCCGCACTCGAGGCAGGAGGGCGTCCGCGTCGCTCGCGGCGTGTTCGGCGCGCGCATGGAGGTCTCGCTCGTGAACGACGGCCCGGTGACGATCGTGCTCGACTCGTAGTGTCGGGGGCGGCGTTTGCGCTCGCGCTCGGCGCGGCCGTGTTGCACGCGGGCTGGAACGTGCTGCTCGCGCGTGCCCGGGACGTGCGCGCGGCGACGATCGTCGCGCTCGGGCTCTCGGTTCTCCTCTTCGCGCCGGTCGCGGCGCTGACCTGGGACTTGGAGGCCGCCGCAGTGCCCTGGATCGCGGCCTCGGCCGTGTTCCAGCTCGCCTACATCGTGCTGCTCGCGACCGCGTACGGGCGGTCGGACGTGAGTCTCGTGTACCCCGTCTCGCGGGGCGTCGCCCCGGTGCTCGTCCTCGCCGGCGGGGCCGCGGCCGGATCCGCGCTGGGCGGCTGGGCGGCGCTCGGCGTGATCCTCGTCGGGACCGGCGTCGTCCTCGTGCGAGGAGTCCGCGGGACGGTGGACACGCGCGGGCTCCTCCTGGCGCTGGCGATCGCCGCAACCATTGCCGGCTACACGCTCGTCGACAAGCAGGGGATCGAGCACGCCTCTCCTGTCGTGTACCTCGAGCTCGTGCTCCTGCCGGTCGCGCTCGCGACCTTCGGCTGGCACCTGGCTCGAGGCGAGGGCGCCCGGCTACGCGCGGAGGCGGGTCTCGTGACGCTCGCGATCGCCGTCGGCTCCTTCGGCGCCTACGCGCTCGTGCTCGCGGCACTTTCGCTGGCGCCCGCGGCCGCCGTCGCCGCGGTTCGCGAGACGAGCATCCTGTTCGCGGTCGCGCTCGCCGCCGTGGTGCTCCGCGAACGCGTCGGTGCACTACGAATCGTGGGCGCGGTCCTCGTCGTCGCAGGCGTCGCGCTCGTCGCCGCGGGGTGAGCGATCCGGCGGCCGGTGCTATCCTGAGCGCACCACATTTCACCGGCTTCACGAAATGGGCGCGCGGCGCCCATTTGTTTTGAGGGGGCGCTTTGCGCATAGATCGATGACGACGACTTTCACACGCGAGAGGACGCTTCAGGACGAGATCGCGCCGGCGGTCGAGCGCGGCGTGCCCGGGGTGGAGGTGCTCGCGGTCGAGCTCCTCTCGCCGACCCGCTTTTGCGTCTACGTCGACCATCCGGACGGCGTCGACCACGCGCTCTGCGCGCGCGTCACCCACCTGCTCGACGCCTATCGCGCGGACTACGCGATCGACGTGTCCTCGCCCGGCCCCGAGCGCCCGCTGCGCAAGCCGCAGCACTTCGCGGAGGCAGTCGGGCGGCGGGTCTCCGTGCGCACCGACACAGACTTTGCAGGCCGGAACCGCTTCAAGGGCGAGCTGCTCGAGGCCGAGGACGTTGCCGTCACGCTCGCAACGGCGGATGAGCCGCTTCGCATCCCGTACGAGTCCATCGTGCGGGCGAACCTGATCGACGAGGGGACGACATGAGCCAGGAGATCATCGAAGGCATCCACACGATCGAGCGCGAGAAGGGGATCGAGGAAGGCATCCTCATCTCGGCACTCGAGGACGCGCTGCTCGCGGCGTACAAGAAGACGCCCGACTCGACTCGCCACGCCGAGGTCAAGCTCGACGGCGAGGGCGAGTTCCGCGTGTACGGGATCGAGATCCCGGAGGACATCGAGTTCCGGCTCGTCGAGGACGCGCGCGAGGCCCGCATCACCGAGCTCGAGCGGATCGAGGAGGAGACGGGCGAGCGCCAGCACACGCTCGTCGCGGACGAGGACCTCGACCTCGACTGGGCGCAGGTGCCGCCGGACAAGATCGTGCGCACCGACGTCACGCCGGACGACTTCGGCCGCATCGCCGCGCAGACCGCGAAGCAGGTCATCCAGCAGCGCATCCGCGAGGCGGAGCGCGCGATCATGTACGAGGAGTACGTCGACCGGCAGGGCGAGGTCGTCACCGGCATCGTCCAGCAGGCGGGCGACCGCAACAACGTCCTCGTCGACCTCGGGCGCGTCGAGGCGCTCCTCCCGCGCTCGGAGCAGGTAGACGGCGAGCGGTATGAACAGGGCTCGCGGATCAAGGCTGTGATTGCCGAGGTACGTTCGGGGACGAAAGGCCCGCAGGTCATCCTCTCGCGGCGCGATCCGGAGCTCATCCGCGCTCTGTTCGAGCTCGAGGTGCCGGAGATCGCCGACGGTCTCGTCGAGATCCGCGGCGTCGCTCGTGAGCCGGGCTACCGCTCGAAGATCGCGGTCGAGTCGCACATGCAGGGCGTCGACCCGGTCGGCGCGTGCGTCGGGCCGCGTGGCTCGCGCGTGCGGATGGTCGTGTCCGAGCTCCGCGGAGAGAAGATCGACATCATCCCCTGGAACACCGAGCCGGCCCGCTTCGTCGCGAAGGCGCTCTCGCCCGCGCGCGTGCGGGAGGTCTACATCGACGACGAGACGAAGGAAGCGACGGTCATCGTCCCCGACGACCAGCTCGCGCTCGCGATCGGCAAGGAGGGCCTGAATGCCCGGCTCGCGACGAGGCTCTGCGGCTGGAAGATCGACATCCAGTCGGAGACCGAGTTCTCGCAGGCCGAGGCCGAGGCCGCCTTCGCCGGTAATGCGGACAACGAGGAGTACTCGGGGCGCTGCGCGGCCGTCCTCTCGAACGGCAAGCGCTGCCCGAACGCGGCGCTCGCCGGGTCGCCCTACTGCGGCGTTCCCGCGCACCAGGCGCTCGCGACGGCCGAGCCGGCCGCTGCCAACGGCGACGAGGAGGCCGCGGGCGGCGAGCCCGCCGAGGAGATCGTCGCGGCCGCTGTCGCCGTCGAGGAGGCTGCGACCGAGGACGCCGCCGAGCCGCCGGACGAGGAAGCCGCAGAGGCTCCGGCTGACGAGCTCGAAGTCGTGGCCGCGACCGCCGAATCCGAGCCCGAGGCCTCCGAGGAGACGTCTCCCGAGGCCGAGGCCGCTCCCGACGAGGACTGAGAGGCGAGCCGCCTCTACACTTGACCGCTGATGGCCGACGGACGCAACCGACCCAATCGCCCGATCCGCCCGCGCGGAGGCTCTGCCGGGAGGAAGCGTCGCGTCGTCATCGAGGGCGGAGGCGCCCGCAGCCGGGAGGGTCGCCAGCCGCGTGACCGCACGGGCGTCGGCTCCGGCGCCCCGCGCCAACCGCAGCAGCCGGCGCCTCAGGCCACGGGGCCCGTGACCGTCGAGTCCGGGGTCACCGTCAAGGATCTCTCGCAGGCGCTCGGCGTCCCGATGGGCGAGCTGATCAAGATCCTGATGGGCCTCGGGCAGATGCGGACGGCCACGCAGTCGCTCTCCGACGAAGAGGTCGAGCTCATCGCCACCGAGCTCAAGCGCGAGATCACGATCAAGCACGCCGCAGAGGAGGAGCTCGAGCCGGCCGAGTACGAGGACGCCGAAGAGGATCTCACGCCGCGGGCGCCGGTCGTGACCATCATGGGCCACGTCGACCACGGCAAGACGACGCTCCTCGACGCGATTCGCGAGGCGTCGGTGGTCGAGACGGAGGCCGGCGGGATCACGCAGCACATCGGCGCGTACCAGGCCGAGGTGGGCGGTCGCAAGATCACCTTCCTCGACACGCCCGGCCACGAGGCGTTCACGGCGATGCGCGCACGCGGCGCGAAGGTCACCGACATCGCCGTCCTCGTCGTCGCCGCCGACGACGGCGTGATGCCGCAGACGAAGGAGTCGATCTCGCACGCGCGGGCCGCCCAGGTGCCGATCGTCGTCGCGGTGAACAAGGTCGACGTTCCCGATGCGAACGCGGACCGCGTGCGGAGCGAGCTCGCCGCCGAGGGCCTCCAGCCCGAGGAGTGGGGCGGCTCGACGCAGTTCTCGGAGGTCTCGGCGAAGCAGCGGACGAACCTCGCCGACCTCCTCGAGAAGATCCTGCTCGTCGCGGACGCCGAGCTCGACCTGCGCGCGAACGCCGGCACGGACGCGTCGGGGGTCATCATCGAGTCGCGGCTCGACGTCGGCCGCGGGCCGGTCGCGACCGTTCTCGTGCACCGTGGGACGCTCCGCGTCGGCGACGCCGTTGTCGCGGGCGACGCGGCCGGGAAGGTGCGCGCGCTCTACGACTACCGCGGCGAGAAGGTGCAGGAGGCGAAGCCCGGAGAGCCCGTCGAGGCGCTCGGCTTCGACAAGCCCCCGGTCGCGGGCGAGTTCGTCCGCGCGGTCGAGCACGAGCGCCAGGCGAAGCACCTCGCGAACATGCGCGCCGAGCGGCTCCGCCGCGAGCAGCTCGCGCAGCGCCCGCGCCGGCGCGTCTCGCTCGAGACGCTGCACCAGGATCTGCTCGCAGGGGAGGTTCAGGACCTCAACCTCGTCCTCAAGGGCGACGTGCAGGGCTCGGTCGAGGCGCTCCTCGGAGAGCTTCAGAAGATCCAGCACAGCGAGGTGCGCGTGAACGTCATCCACACCGGCGTGGGCGGCATCACGGAGAACGACATCAACCTCGCGTCGGCGTCGGACGCGCTCGTGGTCGGCTTCAACGTCCGGCCGAGCGCCGAGGCGCGACAGCTCGCCGAGCGCGAGGGCGTCGACATCCGCACCTACCGCGTGATCTACCAGCTGACCGACGACATCGAGCAGGCGCTCGTCGGGATGCTCACGCCCGTCCAGACCGAGGAGACGCTCGGCGAGGCCGAGGTGCGCGCGCTGTTCAAGGTCTCGCGGCTCGGCACGATCGCGGGCTGCATGGTCACGACCGGCGTCGTGCGCCGCGGCGCGCGCGTGCGCGTCGTCCGCGACGGCACGGTGATCATCGAGACGACGATCGCCCAGCTCAAGCGCTTCAAGGACGACGTCCGCGAGGTCGCGGAGAACTTCGAGTGCGGGATCCTGCTCGAGAACTTCAACGACGTGAAGGAAGGCGACATCCTCGAGGCCTTCGAGACGCGCCAGATCGAGCGCACCGACCTCGACGAGCCCGCGCCCGTCGCGGCCGCGGCTCCGGCAGAAGAAGACGCATAACGGCTCAGCCGCCTGACGCGCGGGCAAGGCCGCGGCCCCTACGATGCCCAGGCGATGGCGACCGGGTACGTGGGCATCCTCTCCGTCGAGCTCCACTTCCCCGAGTCGGGCTCGCTCAAGGGCAAGCGGAAGTACCTGAAGTCGGCGAAGGCGCAGCTCCACGACCGCTTCGGCGCGTCCGTCGCGGAGGTCGAGCACCAGGAGCTCTGGCAGCGCGCCGGGCTCACGGTCGCCTGCGCCGCGAGCGGTCACCGCGAGCTGCAGGAGCTCCTCGACGCGGTCGTCCGCTACCTCGGCGCGCAGGAGTACGAGCTCATGCGCGCGGACCGGGAGGTCGTCGTCCCCGGTGAGTGAGCGGCGCAGGAAGGTCGACGAGGCGATCCGGCAGGTGCTGTCCGAGGCCGTGCCGGCGCTGAAGGACCCGCGCATCGGCTTCGTCACCGTGACGGGCGTGAAGGCGACGAAGGACTTCGCGCAGGCGACGGTCTACGTGAGCGTCTTCGGGTCGGAGGACGAGCAGGAGAAGACGCTCGCGGGCCTCGCCGCGGCGCACGGCGTGCTCCAGGCGCAGGTCGCGAGGGAGCTCGGCCTGAGGCGAACTCCTGTCCTCACCTTCGAATACGATCCCGCGGTCGAAAGGGGCGTGCGGCTCGGGAAGCTGATCGACGAGCTCGCGCCTGTGCCCGAGGAGCCGGGGGAGCCGGAGGAGCAGGTTGACGAGGACGGATGACATCCAGGCGGTCGTGTCCGCCCTCAGGGAGAACGAGCGGTTCCTCGTCGCGTCGCACGAGAACCCCGACGGCGACGCGCTCGGCTCCCTGCTCGCGATGCACCTCGCGCTCGGCCAGCTCGGGAAGGACAGCGCGATGTTCGTCCCCGGGCAGGCGCCGCTTCCGGGCGAGTACGCGTTCCTCGAGCTCGACGGCGTCCACCGGGAGCCGCCGGCGGATCACGCCGACCGCGTGCTCGTCGCCGTCGACTGCGCGAAGGAGGAGCGGCTCGGCCCCGACCCCTCGCTGCTCGCCGAGGCGCCGTTCACGGTCGACATCGACCACCACCACGACAACACCCGCTTCGGCGACGTCAACCTCATCGTCCCCGACGCGTCGTCGACCGGGGAGATCCTCGCGGACGTTTTCGCGGAGCTCGGCGTGGAGGTCACGCCCGAGATCGCGGAGCCGCTCTACGTCGCGCTCGTGACCGACACGGGCCGCTTCCAGTACGCGAACACGAGCCCGAAGGCGCTCCGGCTCGCCGCCGACCTGATCGAGGCCGGGGCGGACTGGCACAAGGTGTTCCAGACGGTGTACGAGACCGTGCAGTTCGCGAAGCTGAAGCTCCTCGCGCGCGCGCTCGAGCGCGCGGAGGTGCACGCGGGCGGGCGGCTCGTGATCTCGCACCTGCGGAAGGACGACTTCGCGGAGGTCGGCGCGGTCGAGCCGTACTCGGAGGGGATCATCGACTACCTGCGCGCCGTCGAAGGCGCGATCGTCGCCGCGCTCATCCGCGAGCCGCCGCGCGGGGACGGCCCCAAGCACCGCGTCTCGCTGCGCGCCTCCGTGGACGAGATCGACGTGTCCGTGATCGCGCGCAAGAGCGGGGGAGGGGGCCACCGCCAGGCCGCCGGCTTCTCGAGCGAGCTCTCCCTCGAGGAGCTCAAGCGGTTCATCGTCGAGGAGTTCGAGGATGCCGCCGCGCGCGCTCTCGCCTAGCGGGATCCTCCTCGTCGACAAGCCCGCGGGGCCGACCTCGTTCGACATCGTCGCGGCCGTGCGGCGGAGGACGGGAGCGCGGACCGGGCACGCCGGGACGCTCGATCCGTTCGCGAGCGGCTTGCTGTTGCTGCTGTCCGGGGCCGCGACGCGGCTGCAGGGGCGCTTCGTCGGGCTCGACAAGCGGTATCTGACCGAGATCGACCTCTCGCGGACGACGACCACCGGTGATCCCGAGGGCGAGGTCGTCGATGAGCACGAGCCGCCGGGCGGCCAGGAGCTCGAGGAGCGGCTTGCAGGGTTGCGTGGGGTCGTGGAGCTCCCGATCCCGGCCGCCTCGGCGGTGAAGATCGAGGGCGAGCGCGCGTACAAGCTCCATCGCCGCGGGGTCGCGGTCGAGATGCCGGTGCGGCGGATGACGGTGCACGAGCTCTCGCTCGAGGGCTACGACGACGGCGTGGCGACGCTCGACCTGCTCGTCTCGTCGGGGACGTACGTGCGGGCGATCGCGGAGGCGCTCGGCGGGCACTGCTCCACGCTGCGGCGGACGGAGATCGGGCCGTTCTCGATCGACGAGGCCGACCCGGAGCGGATCCTCCCGCCCGAGGACGCGCTCGCGAGGCTCGCGTGAACGTCGCGCGCTCGCCGGAGGAGCTCGAGCGCACGCCGCGCGCGGTCGCGATCGGGAGCTTCGACGGCGTCCACCGCGGGCACCGGGCCGTGCTCGCGGCGACCCGCGCAACCGGGCTCGCGCCGACCGTCATCACCTTCGACCCGCACCCGCGGATCGCGCTCGGGAACAAGGTCGACCTCCTGACGACGCTCGAGCGGCGACTCGAGCTGCTCGGCGAGGCCGGGGTCGAGAGCACGCTCGTCGCCGCGTTCACGCCGGAGCTGCAACAGCTCACGCCCGAGGAGTTCGCGGAGCGCTACCTGCGCGCGATCGGGGCGGAGGCCGTCGTCGCGGGCGAGGACTTCCGGTTCGGCGTAAGGCGATCGGGAGATCTCGCGCTCCTCGAGCGCCTCGGGTTCCGCGGTCGTCGTCCCGGACGAGGTCGAAGGCGTCTCCTCGACCGCGATCCGGGCGGCGCTCGGCGAGGGCGACGTCGTCGGCGCGGCCGCGATGCTCGGCCGGCCGTTCGAGCTCGACGGCGTGGTGGTCGCAGGAGACCAGCGCGGCGGGACGCTCGGCTTCCCGACGGCGAACCTCGCGCTCGAGCCCGAGCTCGCGGTTCCGCGCTACGGGATCTACGCCGGTGAGGCGCTCGGCCACCGTGCGGCGGTCTCGATCGGGACGAACCCGCACTACGGCGGCACCGAGCGCCGCATCGAGCCGTACCTCCTCGACTTCGAGGGCGACCTCTACGGCAAGCGTCTCGTC
The DNA here is from genome assembly GCA_963796405.1 of uncultured Actinomycetes bacterium. Lineage (GTDB taxonomy): Bacteria > Actinomycetota > Thermoleophilia > Gaiellales > Gaiellaceae > GMQP-bins7. The sequence goes on along the minus strand of CAWCLL010000015.1, from coordinate 41,551 downwards.
GTGGAGCTCTGGGAGCGGCTGCGGGACGAGGCGGTCTTCGAGTCGGAGGACGAGCTCGTCGCGCAGATCGCGCGAGACGTCGAGGCGCGCGCGGGCGGCCGTCCGCCCGAAGCCGTAGCGCGTCAGGCGCCGAAGAGCGTGAGCTCGGGCTCGCGCTCGCCGCGGAGGAGCTCGAGATCCACCTCGACGCAGCGGACGCCGCGCGCCTCGGCCAGCGTCGCGGCCTGCGGCTTGACGCGCTGTGCCGCGAGGACGCCGCGGCAGTCGGCGCGCGCGGGATCGAGCCGGATGCGCTCGAGGTAGCGGGTGAGCTGCTCCACCGCCTCGATCGTCGCGATTCGCTTGATCTCCACGGCGACCCAGCCTCCGTCCTCGTCGCGGCACATGAGGTCGACCGGGCCGACGTCGGTCGGCCACTCCCGCCGCACGAGGCGCAGCGGCTCGCCGAGCGCGTCGGGATTCCCGGCCAGCAGCTCCTGGAGGTGCGCCTCGACCCCGTCCTTCTCCAGCGGGGCCGCCTCGCCCATCTCGTGCTCGACGTCGCTGAGGACCTCGAGGAGGCGGATCTCCAGCCGGTCCTCGGACTTGCCCGCGCGCTTGCGCACGACGAGGAGGCCCGGCTCCTCCTCGATCACGGTCGGCGGCGTCATCCAGTTCAGTGGCTTGTACCCGCCTGCGTCGGCGTGGACGAGCACGGACCCGTCCGCCTTCACGAGCACGAGCCGCGTGGACTCGGGGAGGAACGCGGACAGCCGGCCGGTGTAGACGACCTCGCAACGCGCGACGATGAGGCGCACCGCGGGAACCTACTGTCCCTTTCGGACAGGTCCGGACGCGGGCCCGGACGTCGAAGAAACTCGCGCCGCGCAGCGCCCTTCCTCGTGACTAGCTTTCGGCGGGTGGCGGAGAACGGTGGGCAGGCGCTGATCCACGCCCGCGGGCTCGTCAAGACGTTCGGCGAGCTCACGGCGGTGGACGCGATCGACTTCGACCTCAAGCGGGGCGAGGCGTTCGGCTTCCTCGGCCCGAACGGGGCGGGGAAGACGTCGACGATGCGCATGATCGGCTGCGTCTCGCCGGTGACCGACGGGACGCTCCGCGTGTTCGATCTCGACCCGGCGAAAGACGGCGTGACGATCCGCGCGCGCCTCGGCGTCGTCCCGCAGCAGGACACGCTCGACATGGAGCTCACCGTCCGCGAGAACATCGTCATCTACGGGCGCTACTTCGGGCTGCCGCGCAAGCAGCTGCGGAAGCGCGCGGACGAGCTGCTCGAGTTCGTCCAGCTGATCGAGCGCGCCGACGACAAGGTCGAGCCGCTCTCGGGCGGCATGAAGCGGCGGCTTACGATCGCGCGCTCGCTCGTCAACGACCCCGACGTCATGCTCCTCGACGAGCCCACGACCGGTCTCGACCCGCAGGCGCGGCACGTCGTCTGGGACCGGCTCTACCGGCTCAAGCAGTCGGGCGTCACGCTCGTGCTCACGACGCACTACATGGACGAGGCCGAGCAGCTCTGCGACCGGCTCGTCGTCATGGACAAGGGCAAGATCGTCGCCGAGGGCTCGCCGCGCGAGCTGATCGAGCGCTACTCGACGCGCGAGGTCGTCGAGCTCCGCTTCGAGTCGAACCGCCCCGAGGACTTCAGCCACTGGACCGACGGCAAGGTGTCGCGCGTCGAGTCGCTGCCGGACCGCGTTCTCCTGTACACGGACGACGGCGACGCGGCCGCGCACACGCTGCACGAGCGGGGGCTCGTTCCCGACAGCGTGCTCGTCAGAAGGAGCTCGCTCGAGGACGTCTTCCTGCACCTCACCGGCCGGAGCCTCGTCGAGTGAGCTCGCTCACGCTCGCCCTCCGCCCGCTCGAGTTCTTCTTCGCGCAGTACCGGCGCATCTGGCGCGGCACCGCCGTCACGAGCGTCGTCACGCCCGTCGTGTACCTGCTCGCGCTCGGCGTCGGGCTCGGCGTGTTCGTCGACCGCTCGGCCGAGCTTCCGGGGGGCATCACATTCCTGGAGTTCGTCGCGCCCGGCCTGCTCGCGGCGACGGCGATGCAGATCGGGACGTTCGAGTCGATGTGGCCAGTCCTCTCGGCGATCAAGTGGGACCGCCAGTACCACGCGATGCTCGCGACGCCGCTCCGCGTGCGCGACGTGGTCCTCGGCCATCAGACGTACTTCGCGGCGCGCCTGCTCGGTACGTCGGCGATCTACCTCGCGGTCATCGCCGCGTTCGGCGCGGTGAACTCGCCGCTCGGGATACTCGCGGTCCCCGTCGGAGTGCTGGTCGGGCTCGCGTTCTCGGGCCCGCTCGCGGCGTGGGCGGCGTACACGCAAAACGAGGTGTCGTTCGTCGCGATCTTCCGCTTCGTGATCCTTCCGATGTTCCTCTTCTCGGGGACGTTCTTCCCCGTGGAGGAGCTGCCGGCGCCGCTCGAGGTGATCGCGTACTTCACGCCGCTCTTCCACGGCGTCGAGCTGGCGCGGATGCTGACGCTCGGCGACGTCGACGCGTTGCCCGCGCTCGGGCACCTCGCGTACCTGCTCGCGTGCACCGCGGTTGGCCTGGCCGCGGCGATGTACACGTACCGCAAGAGGCTCGTCCTGTGACCGACTACGCCCTCCGTACGCCGATCGCCCCGAGCGCGCGCCCGGTCGTCGGCGGCCTGCTCATCGTCGAGCGGAACATCCTCGTCTACCGGCGCACGTGGTTGATCCTCTTCTCCGGCTTCTTCGAGCCGCTCTTCTACCTCTTCTTCTTCGTCTACCCGCTGGAGTCGTTCATCGGGACGATCACGTTCGAGGGGGAGACGATCGAGTACGCCGCGTTCGTCGCGCCGGCGCTCCTGGCCGCCTCGGCCATGAACGGCGCGTTCTACGACGCGACGAACGTCTTCTGGAAGCTGCGGTACGGGAAGGTCTACGACGCGATGCTCTCGACCCCGGTGAGCCCGCAGGACGTCGCCGTGGGGGAGACCCTGTGGGCGGTCGTGCGGGCGATGATCTATTCGGCCGCGTTCCTCGTCGTGATCGTCGCGCTCGGGCTGGTCGAGTCGTGGTGGTCGCTGCTCGTGCTGCCGGCGTGCTTCGTCATCGGGTTCGGCTTCGCGGGAGCGGGCATCGCCGCCATCACGTGGATGCGGAACTGGAAGGACTTCGACCTGCTCCAGCTCCTCATGCTGCCGATGTTCCTGTTCTCGGCGACCTTCTATCCGATCTCGGTGTATCCCGAGGTGCTGGAGTGGGTCGTCCGCTGCCTGCCGCTGTACCACGGGATCGAGCTAGTGCGGTCGCTCGCGACCGGGACGGTGGGCGCGTTCCAGCTCGTCAACGTCGCGTACCTGCTGACGATGGGGCTCGTCGGGATGCGCCTCGCGTCGAAGCGCATCGACGGGCTGCTGCTGAAATAACGCGCTTTCCCCGTGGCCGGTCAGGGCGCGCGGGCATGCCCGCGCCTACGAGCCGAGGAGGATTGCGGCTCCGCTTCGGCGCGGGTCTCCCGCCGCGCCCGCACGCCCGACGCAGCTGACGCCGCCGAAGTAGTGGTGGATCTGGTCCCAGCGGCGGACCGTGCGGCCGCCGGTCTCCAGCTCCTCGAGCGCGGTGTCGTCCACGCCCGGCTCGGCGTCGACGAGGCTCGGGGTGGGGTGGACGCGCGGTCGCGTGACGGCCTCCTCCGGGTCGAGCCCTTCGTCGAGCACGCCCGCGAGCACCGTCGAGAGCGCGGTTCGGAGGCGCGTCGCGCCCGCCGACCCGATCGCGAGCTCGAGGCCGTCCGCGTCGAAGACGAGCGCGGGCGCCATCCGGCTCTCGAGGTGGTCTCCCGGCGCCGGCTCGCCGAACACGATGTCCGCCTCCCCGAGCAGGTTGTTGAGCTGGACGTCGAAGCCGGGGATCCAGACGCCCGCGCCGACGCCGAGGGAGTGCGTGAGGACGCACGCGCGGCCGTGGCCGTCGACGGCGACCATGTTCGTCGTGTGCTCGCCGCCCTGCTCGGGCGTCTCGAGGGCGGAGACGAGCGCGAGCACGCGCTCCTTCGGCGAGAGAGCGCGTAGCTCGGGGAGTCGCGGGAGCACCTCCGGGACGCCCGAGAGCCCGCCTCGCGTGGCGATGCGGCGCCCGCGGTACGGCACGAGCACGGGGTCGCTCCAGCGCGGCCGGTAGTCGCGAAGCTCCTCCGCCGTGAGCACGACCCCGTCGACCGCGAGCAGGGACTCGGCGAGGGATCCCCGGTAGACGCTCGCGGCACCCTCCTCGGCCAGCGCCTCGAGACAGTCGACGAGGCCCGGCTGCTCGAGGAGCTCGCCGGCGCCGAGCACCTCTCCGTTCGGCGTGAAGATCGCCGCCCCGCGCTCGCGGGAGTGGACGGCGACGAGCATCGCGAGCGTGCGCGCGTGCATCTCCGGAAGCACGACGCCGCTCCGAGCGAGACCCAGCGCGGGCTCGACGAGCCGCTTCCAGGGGAGCCGACCGAGACGCTCCCAGAGCTCGCCCAGCGCCGCTGGAAGGCCCGGCACCGCGCACGAGGCCGGCCCGATCTCGTAGACGACGAGCTCGTCGCCGAACGGCACCGTGACCTCGAGCATGTCCGCGTGCGCCGCGGGCAACGCGGCGAAGCCGTTCACGTTCGACACCCGCGAGCCGTCGAAGACGATCGCGTGGCAGCCGGAGAGCAGCCCGCTCATGACGGTCTCGGCCACGCACGAGGCGAGGGCCATGGCGACGACGGCGTCCGCGGCGGTGCCGCCCTCGCTGAGGATCTCGGCCCCGACCTCGGCGGTTGCGGGGTGACCGGCTGCGACGCCTGCTCTCATCGTGGCGCGAATGGTGCCCGGAAACGGGCCGACACACCCCCACACGCCCCCAGGGGCACTCCCGTGTCCCTACACGAACGCTACCGAGGAAGGCGTCACGGCTGGTTCACGATTCCGTGCCAATACCGAAGCGACGACGGCGAGGAAACCGGGGATGGCGTTCTCCGATCCGGGGTGAGGGCACGCCAAGAGGGGCCTCGCCCGTGATGGCGGCACGCGCATCGCTGCTAGCCTTCCGCGAGACCGCGGTCGCGGCTCCGGCGTGCAACTTCCTTCACGCGGAGCGGGGACGGCGGACTCGTCTACGAGAGGAGCTGCATGAGCCTCACCAAGGAAGTGAAGCTGGAAGTCATCGAGAAGCACGGATCGAGCGCGGCGGACACGGGCTCCCCGCAGGTACAGATCGCCCTCCTCACGCGGAGGATCAACGATCTCACGGAGCACCTCCGCACCCACCCGAAGGACCACTACTCGCGGCGCGGCCTCCTGAAGCTGGTCGGGCGGCGGCGGCGGTTCCTCGACTACCTCCAGCGCAAGGACATCGAGGGCTACCGGGCCCTCATCAAGGAGCTCGGCCTGAGAAGGTAGAGACTCCGTCGAGGGGAGGTGGAAGTTTGAGCGAGCTCCCGAGCCGAAGAAGCCGCGGAGCTGACTCAAACCTCCACCTTCCGAACACGAAGGAAAGGTGAAGGGATACCTCACATGAGTGCCACCATTACCGGGCCCACGGCCACGGTCTCCGTCGACGTAGGCGGACAGGAGCTCGTCTTCGAGACGGGCAAGCTCGCCAAGCAGGCTGACGGCGCCGTCGCCGTCCGCTCGGGCGACACGATGATCCTCGCGACAGCCGTCGGCCGTCCGGACGCACGGCAGGACGCGGACTTCTTCCCGCTCACGATCGACGTCGAGGAGCGCATGTACGCCGCCGGCAAGATCCCGGGCGGCTTCTTCAAGCGGGAAGGCCGCGCAAGCGAGCGCGCCACGCTCACCGCTCGCATGATCGACCGGCCGATCCGGCCGCTCTGGCCGAAGGGCTTCCGCAACGAGGTGCAGGTCATCTGCACCGTCCTCTCGGCCGACCTCGTCACGCCGCACGACATCCTCTGCATCAACGGCGCGTCGGCGGCGCTCATGCTCTCGCCGCTGCCGTTCCTCGGGCCGATCGGCGCCGTCCGCGTCGGGAGGATCGACGACGAGCTCGTCCTCAACCCGTCGCTCGAGGCCCTCGAGGAGTCGACCCTCGACCTGATCGTCGTCGGGACGAAGGACGCGCTCACGATGGTCGAGGCCGGAGCCGACCAGATCCCCGAGGACACGATCCTCGAGGCGCTCGAGGTCGCGCATGCGGAGATCAAGAAGATCTGCGAGGCGCTCGACGGACCTGCGCGAGCAGGTCGGCAAGCCGAAGTGGGTCGACGTCGAGCTCACGGCCGAGCTCGAGGCAGCCCACGGAGACGCCGTTCGCGCGGCGATCGCCGAGCGCGGTCTGCGCGAGGCCGGACCTGCGGTCGACGAGCTCGTTGCCGAGCTCACACCGCCGATCACCATGTCGACGACCGAGGACGACATCGTCAAGCGCACGCAGATTCGCGGCGGCGTTCGCGGCGATCCTCGAGAAGTCGCGGCTGGCGGCGGTCGAGGCGCCGGTTCGCGACCAGTTCCTCGCCGACCTCAAGGAGCTGACGGACGCCGAGCAGGACTCGAAGGAGCTCAAGTCCGCGAAGCGCGACCTGCTCTACGAGCGGATCCTCGAGACGGTGGAGCTCCCGTTCCCGGTCGGCTCGACGCCGGCCGAGGGCGAGGCGCCCGTGAAGGACTCCGCAGACGCGCCAGTACGTCAAGCGCGCGTGCGAGGCCGTCTACAAGGACCTCGTCCGCAAGAAGATCGCGGTCGAGAAGCGGCGCCCCGACGGACGGGCGGCCGAGGAGATCCGGCCGATCGAGTGCGAGGTGGGCGTGAGCCCGCGGACGCACGGATCCGGGCTCTTCACGCGCGGGCAGACGCAGATCATGTCGCTGCTCACGCTCGGGACGGTCAAGGAGGGGCAGAAGATCGACGACCTCTCCCGCGAGCAGAACCGCCGGTTCCTCCACCACTACAACTTCCCGCCCTACTCGGTCGGCGAGACCGGGTTCATGCGGGGGCCGAAGCGGCGCGACATCGGCCACGGCGCGCTCGGGCAGCGGTCGCTCCAGCCGATCCTCCCGTCCGTCGAGGACTTCCCCTACACGGTGCGGATCGTCTCCGAGACGCTCGAGTCCAACGGCTCCTCGTCGATGGGCGGGGTCTGCGGCTCGACGCTCGCGCTGATGGACGCCGGCGTCCCGATCAAGGCGCCCGTCTCCGGGATCGCGATGGGCCTCGTGAAGGAGGGCGACGACTACGTCATCCTCACCGACATCCAGGGCGCCGAGGACCACCTCGGGGACATGGACTTCAAGGTCGCCGGCACGACCGAGGGCATCACCGGCCTCCAGATGGACATCAAGATCACCGGCGTCACGCAGGAGATCATGCGCGCGGCGCTCGTCCAGGCGCGAGAGGCGCGCGTGTCGATCCTCGAGCAGATGCTCGCGGTGCTCCCGGAGCCGCGCACGGCGCTCGCCGGGCACGCTCCGCGGATCTCGACCGTGAAGATCGACCCCGAGCAGATCGGCCTCGTCATCGGCAAGGGCGGCGAGACGATCCGCGGGCTCGAGGCCGACTACGAGGTGCAGATCGACATCGAGGAGGACGGCACGATCCTCATCTACGCGACCGAGGGGACGAAGGCGGAGGCGGCGATCTCGGCCGTCACCGCGCTCACGAAGTCGCCCGAGGTCGGGGACGCGTACACCGGGAAGGTCGTCAAGACGACGCAGTTCGGCGCGTTCGTCGAGCTCAAGAAGGGCACGGACGGCCTGCTCCACGTCTCGAACGTCGGCCCCGGGCGGGTCGGCCACATCGAGGACGTGATCAGCCGCGGCGACGTGCTCGACGTCGCTCGTGCAGGAGGTCGACAAGGACCGTGGCCGCATCGGGCTCAAGCTCGTCGCGAAGCACGAGAACGGCGGGCTCGTCATGCCCGAGGAGCTCATCGAGCGGGCGAAGGACGCGCCGCCGCGCGAGGAGCGCGAGGAGCGTCCGCGCGGCGACCGCCGTGGCGGCCGCGACCGCGGTCGGTCGCGCGAGCGCTCGTAGGCAATCGGGAAGGAGGGGCGGCGCGAGCCGCCCCTCTCGCTGACCCGTGTAGCCCTCCTCAGCTGGCCGGCACGTCAGGCTGACCCGAACGTGAACGCCTCGCCGTTCACGGTCAGCGTGCGGAGTAGGGCGGCGAGCTCGGCGCCGCCCGCGAACCCCGTCGTGACGTAGATGCCGCTGATGACTTCCGCGGCGTGGGCCGCCTGCACCGTCGCCCACGGCTGCTGAGCGGGCGGAACCCCGTCGCAGCCGTCGTCGTCGTACCGGACATCGCCCGCCGTGACTTCGTACGTGTGGAACTCGTCCTCGGTCGGGACCGCCGTCGCGCACTCGGTCGGCGTCGAAGATGCACGTCGTGGGTCGTCGTCCGCGGTCCAGGAAGATGCGCAGGTACGGCGCCCGATCGCGGTGTCGTCGGCCGTCGAGTACGTGACCGTGTAGCGCAGCTGGTCGATGTCGCCGAGCGTGAGTCCGTTCGCCCCGCCGTAGAACACCGAGCCGCCCGCTGCGCCGCCGTCCGTGTACGGGCCGAACTGCACTCCGTCGAGCGACGTCGCGACGCTCGCGTTGGTTCCCGCGAAGTCGCCGCTCAGCCTGAGGAGCGTCGCGGCCGGGGTGCCCGGAGGCCCCTGCAACCCCTGAGGCCCCTGCGGTCCCACTTCACCCTTCGGGCCGGCGGGACCCGCAGCACCGGCGGGGCCGGCTGATCCTTGAGGCCCTGCGGGGCCGCGCGCGCCCGCCGGGCCGGCGGGGCCGCGTGGACCTCGAGGCCCGGCCACGCCACGCGGAAGATTGATCTTCCGCTCCCCGGCGCGCGCATCTGCTCGCGTTGCGGAGCTTGACGTCGCGGCGCGTTTCCGCGTCGCCTGTGAGTTCTACGCAGAGGACCGATGCTCGGGTCTGCTGCGAGCCGGCGATGGCGGATGGAACGAGGAGCACCAGAAGTAGAGCACCCACGAGGAGCGCTTTGTTCATGGACAACCCACCCCCTCAGGTGAGAGTTGCCGCCCCCGTTACCCTCGTCCATCCTAGGGCGTGAGCGCTGGAAGTCAACGAGGAAAGGCCGTCCCGCCCCTAAACGGCAGGGCCGGACGGCCTCGTTGACCCGTGTAGTCCTCCTTAGCTGCCGAGCAGGAACACGTTCTCGTTGACGCTGAGTGTTCGCAGGCACCCGGTCAGGTTCGTGCCTGCGGAGAAGCCCACCGTGACGTAGATGCCCGAGATGACCTCGTCGGCGTGCTCAGCCACGATCACTTCCCAGGGCGAGTCGGGGCCATTCCCCGTGTCGTCGTCGTAGCGGACGGTCCCTTCGGTCACGTCCCATCGGTGGAGCACGTCTTCCGTCATCCAACGGGAAGGGCTGCGTGTTCGGAGAGAAGATCACGTCGTGCGTATCGTTCTCTAGGAACACCCGCAGGTACGGGACGCCGACGCGTCCGGTGTCGTCGTCCGTCGAGTAGCTGGCGGTGTAGACCAGGTTGACGATGTCGCCGAGCGTCATGCCGTTGAGACCGCCGTAGAACACCGAGCCTCCGGTGCTCCGCCGTCGGCGTACGGGCCGAATACCGCACAGTCCGGGAGTCATGATCACGCTCGCCTTAGTGGGCTCGAAGTCGCCGCCGAATGCGGTGACGTCGGTGTAGGTGACCGCCGGCAGACCCGGCGGGCCCTGCGGACCTATCGCACCCTGCGGACCTTGCGGGCCGACTGGGCCCGCGGGCCCGACTGGCGCCCGCAGGCACCGGCTGGACCGGCTGATCCTTGCGGCACCGGCGGGGCCGCGTGCGCCCTGCGGGCCGGCGGGCCGCGTGGACCTCGAGGCCCGGCCACGCCACGCGGAAGATTGATCTTCCGCTCCCCGGCCGCGCATCTGCTCCCGTTGCGGAGCTTGACGTCGCGGCGCGTTTCCGCGTCGCCTCTGAGCTCGACGCAGAGGACCGATGCCCGGGTCTGCTGCGAGCCGGCGATGGCGGATGGAACGAGGAGCACCAGAAGTACAGCACCCACGAGGAGCGCTTTGTTCATGGACAACCCACCCCCTCAGGTGAGAGTTGCCGCCCCCGTTACCCTCGCTGGCATCCTAGACAGTGAGCGCGAGATGTCAAAGCGCGGATCCGAGTACGATCCTGCGCGTGTCCAAGCACCAGCTGAGCGAGCTCGCGACGGGCGAGCGCGTCATCTCCGAGCGCCTGCCGAACGTCCGCTCGGTCGCGCTCGGCTTCTGGATCGGCGCCGGCTCGCGGGACGAGCCCGACAGCCGCGCGGGCGTCTCGCACTTCATCGAGCACCTGCTCTTCAAGGGCTCGTCGCGGTACTCGGCGCAGGAGATCGCGGAGCTCTTCGACGAGCTCGGCGGCGAGCTGAACGCCGCGACGTCGCGGGAGACGACCGTGGTGTACGCGCGCGTCTCGGACGAGCGCCTGGAGAAGGCGCTCGACGTCATGGCCGACATGCTCTACCGCCCGACGTTCGAGGACGTCGACTCGGAGCGCGAGGTCGTCCTCGAGGAGATCGCGATGGTCGAGGACACGCCGCACGACCTCGTCCACGACATCGCCGCCGAGGCCGTCTTCGGCGGGCACCCGCTCGGCCGGCCGGTGATCGGCCGGGCCGAGGTCATCTCGACCGTGTCGCGGCGCGCGCTGGGCGCGTACCACCGCCGCGCGTACTCGGGCGAGCGGATCGTCCTCGCGGCCGCGGGGAACCTGCGCCACGACGAGCTCGTCGAGCTCCTCGAGGAGCGTCGAAACGGCTCGGTCGCGCGAGTCGGGATGCCGGCGAGGAAGCCGGTGCGCAGGCTGCCTCCGCCGGGACTGCGGTTCCAGCGCAAGGACACCGAGCAGTACCACGTCTGTCTCAGCGCGCCGGGGATCGCGCGCGACGACGAGCGGCGGTTCGCGGCGTCGCTCCTCGACGCGATCGTCGGCGGTTCGGCGTCGTCCCGCCTGTTCCAGGAGATTCGCGAGAAGCGCGGGATGGCGTACTCGGTGTACAGCTACTCGGCGCAGTACGCGGATGCGGGTCAGATCGGGCTCTACGTCGGGACGCGCGAGGAGAACCTCGCGACCTGCCTCGAGATCGCCGTGGCCGAGCTCGCCGACGTCGCCCGCGGGAACGTGCGACCCGACGAGCTCGCCCGTGCGAAGGAGAACCTCAAGGGCCGCCTCCTGCTCTCGCTCGAGTCGACCTCGAACCGGATGACGCGCCTCGGGAAGGCGCTCGTCACGGACATGCCGCTGCTGTCCGTCGAGGAGATCGTGCGGCGGCTCGAGCGCGTGTCCGCGCACGAGGTCGCGGAGCTTGCGGAAGAGCTCCTCGACGTCGCGAAGCTCTCGGCGGCGGGCATCGGCCCGGACGAGAGCCGCTTCCGCGAGGCCGTCGAGCGCGTGAGCCCGGCGCTGCTCGAGGCCGCAGCGTGAAGATCGCCTTCTTCGGCACGGAGGGAAAGGTCGGCGCGGCGCTCGTGCCCGCCCTCCGCGCGGCGGGCCACGAGGTCGTCGACGGGCGCGAGAACGGGCCGGAGGGGTGCGACGCCGCGGTCGACTTCACGAGATCCGGAGGCCGTGCTCGGGAACGTCGAGCGCTGCCTCGCCGCCGGGGTTCCCGTGGTCATCGGGACGACGGGCTTCGACACAGAGGCGGTGCGCGCCGCGGCAGAGCAAGCGGGAATCCCGTGCTTCCAAGCGCCGAACTTCTCCCAGGGCGCGGTGCTGATGATGAGGCTCGCGGAGGAGGCCGCGGCGGTCTTTCCCCGCGCCGAGATCGTCGAGCTCCACAACGAGGCGAAGAAGGACGCGCCTTCGGGCACGGCGAAGGCGACGGCCGCGCGCATGGGGACGGACCCGGTGATCCACTCGGTGCGGCTGCCCGGGCTGGTCGCGCATCAGGAGATCGTGTTCGGCGGCGCGGGGGAGACGCTCACGATCCGGCACGACACGATCTCGCGCGAGGCGTTCGCGCCGGGCGTGCTGCTCGCGCTCGAGCGGGTGCGCTCCCTTCCCGCCGGCCTGACCGTCGGGCTCGACGCGCTCTCGTGATCTCGTTCGTCGTCGGCGACCTCACGACGCAGGAGGTCGACGCGATCGTGAACGCCGCCAACGAGGCGCTCGCTCCGCGGCGGTGGCGTCTGCGGCGCGATCCGCCGCGCGGAGGAGACGAGATCTTCGACGAGTGCGCGCGGCTCGGCGGCTGCGCGACCGGCGACGCGAAGGCGACCGGCGCCGGGCGGCTGCCTGCGCGCCACGTGATCCACGCGGTCGGGCCGGTGTGGCGCGGGGGAGAGGCGGGCGAGGCGGAGCTCCTCGCGTCGGCGCACCGGCGCTCGCTCGAGGTCGCCGCGGAGCTCGGCTGCCGCACGGTCGCCTTTCCGGCCTCTCGTCCACCGGGATCTACGGCTACCCGCTCGAGCTGCCGCGCCGGTCGCGGTGGGCGCGGTGCGGCGAGCTCGAGGAGCGCTTCGACGAGGTCCGCTTCGTGTTCCTCGACGACGCACCGCGGGACGCCTTCGAGAGCGCGTCGAGGGCGTAAGATTCCCGAAGTGCTCGGCGAGGTCCTGACCGCGATCGTCACGCCGTTCAAGGCGGACGGGTCGGTCGACTTCGAGCGCTTCCGGGCGCTCGCCTCGCATCTGGTCGAGAACGGGTCGGACGGGCTCGTCGTCACCGGCACGACAGGCGAGGCGCCGACGCTCTCGGACGACGAGCGCTTCGCGCTGTACGAGGCCGCGGTCGACGAGGTGGGAGACCGGGCGTCCGTCGTCGCGGGCACGGGCACGTACTCGACCCAGCACTCCGTGCATCTCACGGAGCGTGCGCACGAGATCGGCGTCGACGCCGTCCTCGTCGTGACGCCGTACTACAACAAGCCGCCGGTCCGCGGCATCGTCGCCCACTTCGAGGCGATCGCGGCCGTCACCGACCGGCCGATCATGGTCTACAACATCCCCGGCCGGGTCGTCCTGAACCTCGAGACGGACACGATCGCGAAGCTCGGGGCGATTCCGACCGTGCGGGCGGTGAAGCAGGCGAACGCCGATATCGAGCAGGCGCGCGCGATCGTCGAGCTCGGCCTCGACCTGTACGCGGGCGACGACGACATCGTGTTCCCGTTCCTCGAGATCGGTGGCCTCGGTGGCGTCTGCGTGCACACGCACGTCGTCGGGCCGCAGGTGAAGGAGATGATCCGGCTCTTCCGGGCCGGCGACGTCGAGGCGGCGCGCGCGCTCGACGAGGAGCTGCGCCCGTCGATCGACCTCCTGCGCGTCGCGCCGAACCCGATCGCGATCAAGGCCGCGCTCAGCCTCCTCGGGCACGACGTCGGCGGGAGCCGGCTGCCGCTCGTCGAGGCGAATGCAGAGGAGCGCGAGGCCGTCCGCGGCTGCCTCGAGCGCCTCGGCCTCTTGCAGCCGGCCCACGCCTGAGTTGTCGCGCAGTCGCGACCTCGTCGCGGCGTTGATGCACGCCCAGGCGGGCGGGCTCCTCAGCGCTCCGCCGGGGGTCGACGGCGAGCCCGGGCTCGGCGTGGCCGGTATCCACGGCGATCCGCGGCCGCGGATGTGGGATGCGGTGGTGTCCGCCTCCGCACCGGATCTGCAGGGAGACGCGGTTGCGTTCGTCGTGCTCGAGGACGGCACCGTCATCGTCGAGGACGACGTTCTCGACGGCGCGCCTGAGTCCGCGTCGCGGATGCGCTCGAACGCGTCGTCGCGCCGCCGTACCGCGCAGCCGCGATCCGCCACGACCGCGATGTGTGGGCGGCGGTGGCCGAGAAGACCGCGATCGTGGAGATCCGGCTCGACGAGGGCGACGTGATCGACCTGACGGTCGTCCAGGGCGAGCGCGAGCTGACGGTGGACGGCGAGCGGACGATCCGGCCGATTCCGGCGCTCGACCTGATCGCCGAGGAGCACCGCGAGGTCGCGCTGCACGCGGAACGCGTCGACGGCGACATCTGGGCGGTCGACGTGTTTCCGCTCTGACCGCGAAACGCGAGCCGCGTCCGCCGAAACGCCCCCAGGGGCACTCCCGTGTCCCTACGATGCACGCTATCGAGGGCGAGCTCACGCGTGGGTGACGAATGCGCGCCGACTTCGTAACGGCGGCGCCGGGGGCCGAAGCCGCGTGAGCGAGCACTCGACGAACGTCGTCGCGTCTCCCATGGACGTCGGCCGGACGCGCATACACTCAGCCGGATGAGCGACTCCCTGCGGATCATCCCGCTCGGCGGCCTCGGCGAGGTCGGCAAGAACATGACCGTCTACGAGGCGGCGGGCGAGCTGCTCGTCGTCGACGCCGGGCTCGCGTTCCCGCGCGACGAGCATCTCGGGGTCGACCTGCTCCTCCCGGACGTCGGCTACCTCGAAGGGCGACAGGTGCGCGCGGTCGTCCTCACGCACGGCCACGAGGATCACGTCGGCGGCCTGCCGTACCTCCTCCGCGAGATCCAGGTCTCCGCGGTCGTCGCGACGCGCCTCACGCTCGCGCTGATCAAGTCCAAGCTCGACGAGCATGGGCTCGGCCAGGCGGCGGAGCTCGTCGAGGCCGGCCCGGGAGACGAGCCGCTCGAGCTCGGGCCCTTCCGGCTCGAGATGATCCGCGTCGCGCACTCGATCCCGGACTCGGTGGCACTCGTCGTCGAGACGGCCGCGGGCCGGGTCGTGCACACGGGCGACTGGAAGCTCGACCACACGCCGGTCGACGGGCTCCGCACCGACGTCGGGACGCTCGCCGAGGTCGGGAACCGGGGAGTCGACCTCCTGCTCGGCGACTCGACGAACGCCGAGCGGCCGGGCTCGACCGGCTCGGAGCGGCTCGTCGGCGAGGCGTTCCGCACGCTCTTTCCCCTGCGTACGGGCCGAATCCTCGTCGCCAGCTTCGCGTCGAACATCCACCGCATGCAGCAGGCCGCGGACGTCGCGATCGAGTGCGGCCGCCGGGTCACCGTCGTCGGGCGCTCGATGCGCAAGAACCTGAACATCGCGCGCAACCTCGGCTACGTCGACATCCCCGAGGAGGCGATCGTCTCTCCCGGCGAGGCCGCCGAGCTCCCGCCCGGCGACGTGCTCGCGCTCTGCACGGGAAGCCAGGGAGAGCCGATGTCAGCCCTCACGCGCGTCGCCTACGGAGACCATCCCACGCTCGGGATCGAGATGGGCGACACCGTGATCATCTCCGCGAAGCCCGTTCCCGGGAACGAGCTCCGCGTCCACGACTCGATCAACCAGCTCGCGCGCGCGGGAGCCGAGGTCCTGCACGAGGAGATCGCGCCCGTGCACGTCTCGGGCCACGCGTGCCAGGAGGAGCTGCGGACGATGCTCTCGCTGCTGCGCCCGCGGTACGTGATGCCGATCCACGGCGAGTACCGGATGCTGGCCGCCCACGCGAAGCTCGCACGGGAGGCAGGCGTGCCCGAGGAGCGGATCATCCTCGCGGAGAACGGCTCCGTCGTCGAGCTTGCTCGCGGAGGCGCCCGCCTCGTCGACAAGGTTGACGCAGGCGTCACGTTCGTCGACGGTCTGCGGGTGGGAGATGTCCAGGACGTCGCGCTCCGCGACCGCCGGCGGCTCGCCGACGACGGCGTGCTCATCGTCGTCACGACGCTCGCGTCGTCCGACGGCGGCGAGATCGCGCCGCCGGAGCTCATCGCGCGCGGCTTCGCGGAGTCGGACGAGCTGCTCGACGAGCTGCGCAGCGAGGCCGATCGGGTGGTCCGGGAGCTCGCGGCGGAGCACGTCACCGAGATCAAGCTCCTGCAGGAGCACATCCACGACGCGGTCGGCCAGATCGTCTACGACCGCACGCGACGCCGGCCGATGGTGCTGCCGGTCGTGATCGAGGTCTGATGGCCGGTTGGGACGCGGTCATCGAGCGGAACGCGGCGAGCGAGCTGACCGCAGCGCGGCTCGTGAAGTCGCTCCGCGCCTGCGAAGCGGCCTCGCTCGCGTTCTGCCGGCTGCTCGAGCGCTGGGGGAGGGGCGACGCCGTTCCCGCGACGCCCGGTGGGCGGCAGGCGGCTCTCCGCCGAGCCGCCGACCGGGTCGAGACGGCGCTCGCGGGTCTCGAAGGGCCGCTCTCGCGCTACCTGCTCGAGCTGGAGCCGGAGCGCGCGGAGGGTCGCTCCTGGTACGGCGGGCCGGGCGCCGCGGAGCTCGTCGAGTGGCGCCCCGTGCTCGACCGGGCCGGGGTTCACGCGTCCCCGGATCGCGTCGCGGCCGTCTACCTCGAGCTCGCGGTGCTCGTGCGGGCGCTCGAGGGGCTCGCGTCGGCCGCGAGCATCGGCGCCGCTCCCGACCGCTCGTCGCTCTGGGCGGGCCTCTTCGACCTCCGCGACACGCTGCTCGGCTCGACCGTGGACGACCTGCGCGCGCTCGCAGCGTAGGGCGACTGACTCACGTCCGAAACGGCCGTGACCGAGGCCCACTGGCCCACCGGGCCAGGTCCGAATGCGCCTCGGCGCTCTGTTGGTCGCGCTTGCGGCGATTGCGGGTGGTCGAGGAACACCGGTGTCTGACACCGGGTTTCACCTTTCGGACATGGCCGCGCGGCGCCTGCCGTACTCGGCGCTAGAGGGCCGCGTAGAGGTCGATCGGATTGCCGTCGGGGTCGAGGAGCTGGGCATAGCGCTGGCCCCAGAACGCGTCCCACGGCACCTTCTCGCCCTGGAAGCCGGCGTCCACGACCGCGGCGTACAGCTCGTCCACCTCGGCCGGGCTCCCGCACTGGAACGCGAGCGCGAGCTGGTTGCCGGTCTCGCGCGTCCAGTCGGGCCGGAAGCTCCGCACGGTCGGCTCCGAGTCGAGCATGAGACGCGCGCCGCCGGCGAGCGTCGCCTCGAGGTGGCCCTCGTCCGGCGTCTCCGGGAAGTCGAGCCCGAGGAGGCGGTAGAACCTGATCGACCTCGCCATGTCCGAGACGACGATCCCGATGGCGTTCAGCTCCGCCACGCCCCGACTCTAGCCTGACGCGTAATGGCTGCGCCGCGCATCACGGTCGTCGGGTCGATCAACCTCGACCTCGTCGCGCGCTGCGCGCGGCTGCCGCGGCCGGGAGAGACGATCGGCGGCGCGCAGCTCGCGCGCGTCCCGGGCGGCAAGGGCGCGAACCAGGCCGTCGCGTGCGCTCGACTCGGTGCGGACGTGACGCTGATCGGCGCCGTCGGGCGCGATTCGTTCGCCGACGAGGCGCTCGCGGAGCTGCGCGCGGCGGGCGTCGAGCTCGAGCTCACGGTCGCCGACGAGCCGACCGGGGTCGCGCTCATCTACGTCGACGACGCGGGGGAGACCGAGATCGTCGTCGCGCCCGGCGCCAATCTCGCGCTCGGGCAGGTCGCGCTGCCGGAGCACGACGCGGTGCTGTGCCAGCTCGAGATCCCGGACGCCGCAGTGGTCTCGGCCTGGGAAAGCTGCACGGGCGTCTTCTGCCTCAACGCCGCGCCGGCGCGGCCCGTGAGCGTCGATCCCGACCTCACGGTCGTCAACCGCCACGAGCTCGAGACCCTCGCGCGCCGCGACGGCTACGTCGCCGTGACGCTCGGAGCCGAGGGCGCGTACCTGCTCGAGGACGGTGAGGAGATCGCGCGAGCGGCGCCGCCGGAGGTCGACGTCGTGGACGGGACCGGGGCGGGGGACGCGTTCACCGCCTGCCTGCTCGTGTCGCTCCTCGAGGGGCGCGAGCCCGCCGAGGCGCTGGAGCGCGCCTGCGCCGCAGGCGCGCTCGCAGCCTCCCGGTTCGGCGCGCAGCCGTCGCTGCCGACCGCGGCGGAGGTGGACGCGATCCTGTCCTGACCTCCGCCGCGACGTCGAAAGCGCTACTTCGCGAGAGGCACCGTGACCGTCGCCGAAGCGGTCGTCGAGTTCCCGCAGTCGTCGGTGACGCGGTAGGTGATCGTGTAGACGCGACCCGTGCCGGAGCCACTTCGCTCGGCGCGGAGCTTGAACGTGTCCTGGTCGACGATGACGATGTCGTCGACGGTGTTCCCGTCGTCGTCGCCGTTGTCGGGCTCGTTCGAGGTGACCGAGACGAGCTCGAGCGTCGGGCTCGTGTCGAAGTTGTCGGAGAAGACCGGGTTCGCCTGCACGGTGACGTACTTGTGGTTCGGCGGCCAGAGGACATTCGGGGCCACCGTGACCGAGAGCGTCGGGTCGACGTCGTCGCACGCGCCGAGCGTGACGACGAGCGGGTCGTGGTCGGCCGAGCGGAACTCGTTCTCCTCGAAGATCGCCTCCTGCGCCGGCGGCTTGAAGGACGTGTCGTAGTCGAGCAGGTTCGCCTCGTCGGCGTTGATGTGCCACTCGGCCGCGTCGAGCACCTGCGCGGCCAGCGTCGCGCTTGCGAGGCCGTGGTCGAGGTAGCCCGCCATCCCGTCGAACACGAACGAGTACGCGTGCTCGCCCTCGTAGAGCTCGATCAGGTTGGTGTAGTCGTCACCTGTGCCGAGGACGTCGTCCGGGCCGGCCAGGACGGCGTCGATCGGGTCCTCCTTGGCGTACGAGTTGAGGTCGCCGATGATCAGGAAGTCGGGATCGCCGCTCCCGGTCGGGTCGCTCGCGAGCCAGTCGACGAGCGCCTGAGCCGCGAGCTTCCGCGTCTGGTTGCAGTTCCCCTGCCCGTCACCCGTGTCCGGGTCCCCGACCGCGTTGCAGTCGGAGCCCTTGGACTTGAGGTGGTTCACCGCGACCGTGAAGCGCGCGCCCGTCTCGTTCACCTGGAACGTCTGGGCGAGCACCGGCCGGTTCAGGTTGTCGCGGAAGCGCGGGTCGTCCGCGGTCGTCAGCACCTCGAAGTCTCCGACCGGCGTCACGACGCCCGGCTTGTAGATCAGCCCGACCTTGATCGCGTCGGTGCCGATCGTGCCGGTGTCGATCGCGTCGTACGTCCCCGGGCCGAGAAGCGCGTTCAGGCCCGGCACGATGCCGTCGGGGTCACTGAGCGGGTCTACGCCCGTCGTGTTCTCGACCTCGTTCAGGCCGATGACGTCCGCCTCGAGGCCGGAGAGCGCGGCCAGCAGCTTCGTCCGCTGCCGGTCGAACTCCGCGGGCTGGTTCGAGTCCGCGCCGCGGCACTCGACGTTCTGAAGGGGGCCGCACTTGTTGTCGTCCGGGTGGAGCGGGTTCGTGTTCGGCTCGATGTCGAGCGTCGTGAAGAAGTTCAGCGTGTTCATCGCGGCGACGTGGACGCCGTCCGGCGCCTCGATCGGGCCCGGCCGCGGGTTCACCGACGTGTACTCCGCTGCCGCGGTCGGCTGGATGCGCCAGAGGTTGAAGTCCCAGCTCATGACGCCGGTCGTGTCCGCCACCGTGTCTCCGCCGCGGAAGGTGTTCGTGAGCGAGAAGCCGGCGCCGTTCGGGTGCCGCGTGAAGTCGGGGTTCTGCACGCCGAGACCGTCGTCGAGCGTGATCCGGCGGACGAGGTACTCGGCGAACCGCTGCTGCGCCGGGATGCCCGGCTCCACGACCGAGGTCGGCGTGAAGTGCCGCGACTCGCCCTCGAGCGGCAGCCCGAGCACGATCTCGCCGAAGCGGCCGTAGTTGAAGTACTCGGAGATCACGAGCGACTGCGGAAGCCGAACGTGCATGCCCTCGAGCGGCTCGTAGGCCGCGGGGGCGTTGGTCGGCGAGGGAGCAGGCAGCTGCACGACCGTCGTCGTCGGCAGGCGTGTTGCCGCTGGAGCAGAGCACCATGCCCGTCACGCTCGCGAGCCGCGTCATGCTGTTCCCCGCGGGGGTCCCTGGGCCCTCGGCCGCGGTGCCGCGGACACGGACGAGGTCGCCGACGACAGAGGTGCCCGTGGCCGCGACGAAGATGCCCTCCGAGGTCAGCGGGTCGGCGTCGTTGTCCGCGTCCTGCTCCTGCACGAAGAAGCCGTTCAGGCCGCCGGGGCCGTCGAAGTCGCCGATCGACGACGCCCTCGATCGTGTGCTGCTGGCCCGCGAGCGGAGTCGTCGCTCCGTTGCCCTGAATCGCGGAGATGAGCGTCGCGGGGTCACCGCACGCCCCGACCGGGTCCGGCGGGGCCGGGCAGTTGTTCGTCAGGCCCGGCGTGATCGGACGCAGCAGGAAGTCGACGTTGTTCCGGTCCGTGTCCGAGCCGTCCGGGCATCGCGAGAGGCCGTCCGTGGCGACATCTTCCAACCCGTCGCCCGACCCCTCGGTGTAGGGCGCGCCCGTGTTCCCCTCGTAGCTGACCGCGTCGACGAGCGTGCCGCTCTCTCGCAGTCCGACGGCGTCGGGCGCACCGTTCTGGATCAGATCGGTGTCAGGAGCGACGTCGAGGTCGCAGTTCGGCGTCGTGCCGGTGTTCGCACAGACGACGTAGTAGTCGCCCGCGGCGAGCATGACTGCGGGAAGGTCGAACGTTCGGGCGACGACAGCCAACCCCCCCGCGCCGTTGACGACCTCGAGCGTGAAGGTGTCGAGGTTGACCGGCGACGTCGACACGTTCTTCAGCTCCACGAACTCGGCCGTGTCGGTGCTCGGTTGGTCGTAGTCGAGCTCGTTGATCACGACCTTGCCCGGCGCCAGCGGGCAGTCGTTGGCGACGCCCGGAGTGCTGGTCGACGAACGTGAAGTCGGCGTTGTTCTGATCCGTGTCGGAGCCGTCCGGGCAGCGGGAGAGACCCATCGCGACTCCGGGATCGGGCTGCGTCCGTGCCGGCCCCGCGTGCCCTCCGTATACGGCGCGGCGGAGTTGCCCTCGTAGCTCACCGCGTCGACGAGAGCTCCGGCGTTGCGCAGCCCGATCGCATCTGGAGCGCCGTTCTGGATCAGGTCCGTGTCGGGGCCAGCGTCCAGATCGCAGTTCGCCGTCGTCGCCGGATTCGAGCAGATCACGAAGTAGTCGCCCGCAGCGAGACTGACGTTCGGGAGCGGAGTCGTCCGGTAGACGGGCGACGTTGGCACCGTTGAACAGCTCGACTGTCCACCCGTTGAGCGAGATCGCCGAGCCGCTGACGTTCTTCAGCTCGAGGAACTCGGCCGTGTCGGTGCTCGGTTGGTCGTAGTCGACCTCGTTGACGACGAGCGACGTCGATACCGCTCCGGCGTTCGGAGCAAGGAAGACGAGCGGCAGAAAGACAATGAGAAGAAGACCGCGCAGGCGGAATGAAGTCACCGTGAAACCCCCCTCAGTGGACCCCGAAGTTGACTCCGGTCGAGTCTAGGGGACATGTCCGTTTCGGACATGTCCAACCGGTCGTGAAGCGGGGGGATTCTCGGTATTTGCGCTAGTCCGGCCCGTCGAGCGCGGCGACGAGGCGCTTCGGGGCGACGATGCGGTAGCTCTCCTCGACCCAGTCGCGGAGCAGCGCGATCGTGACGCCGTCGGCCCGCACAGGCACCGTCACCCAGCCCGACTTCCCGAGCCCGTAGCCCGCGGGCTCGGCGCCCTCGATCGAGAGGGCGTGCGCGTGCGACTCGGCGAGCTTCACCGTGATCCGCTTCCACCCCTCCGGGCCGAGGAAGACGAAGATCTTCCCGCGCACCTTGACGACGACGTCGTCCTCCCACGGGGTGTCCGCGAACGCCTCCGGCAGCGAGAGCGCGAACTCGCGGACCTTGTCGCGAACGCCGGCCATGGCCGTCCAGGACGATACTGCGCCCGTGCCGCCGATCCCGATCATCCTCGACTGCGACCCGGGCCACGACGACGCGATCGCGCTCCTGCTCGCGCTCGCGAGCCCCGAGGTCGAGCTCCTCGGCGTCACGACGACGTACGGCAACCAGACGCTCGAGAAGACGACCGCCAACGCGCTGCGCGTGCTCGAGCTCGCCGGCCGAACGGACGTCCCGGTCGCCGCCGGAGCCGACCGCCCGCTCGTGCGCGAGCTCGCGGTCGCCGCGCACGTCCACGGGGAGAGCGGCCTCGACGGCCCCGTGCTGCCGCCTCCGGAGACGTCGCCCGTCGCGGAGGACGCCGTCGCCTTCATGTCCCGGACGCTGAGCGCCGCCGACCGCCCGGTGACGCTGATCCCGACCGGGCCGCTGACGAACGTCGCCCGCACGCTCCAGGCCCAGCGGCGCGGACGGGATCGAGCGCATCGTGCTCATGGGCGGCTCGATCGCCGAGGGGAACATCACCCCGGCGGCCGAGTTCAACGTCTGGGCCGATCCCGAGGCAGCGCAGCGTGTCTTCTCGAGCGGCCTGGACGTGACGATGGTCGGCCTCGACGTCACGCACAAGGCGCTCCTCGGGCCGGCCGAGGAGAGGCGGCTGCGCGCCGCCGGGCGGGTCGGCACGTTCGTCGCCGAGCTCAACGTCTTCTTCACCGAGTACCACCGCCGCACGTACGGCTGGGACGGCGCTCCGATCCACGATGCGGTCGCGGTCGCGCACGTCATCCGGCCCGGCCTCCTGGAGACGCGTCACCGCAACGTCGAGGTCGAGCTCGAGTCGGAGCTCAATCGAGGGCGGACGGTCGTCGACCTCTGGAACCGCACCGACCGCCCGCCGAACGCGCACGTCGCCGTCGATCTCGACGCAGCCGGCTTCTTCGACCTTCTCGTCGAGCGGATCGCGTTGCTGGGATAGCCTCGGGTCATGACCGAGGACGTGATCGTCTTCGTCGAGGTGCCGATGGGCTCGCGGAACAAGTACGAGCTCGACCCGGAGCTAGGGAGGATCGTCCTCGACCGACGCCTCTTCACGTCGATGGCCTACCCGGCCGACTACGGCTTCATCGAGGGGACGATGGGCGGCGACGGCGATCCGCTCGACGCGCTCGTCCTCGTCGGCGAGCCGACGTTCCCGGGCTGCCGCATCCGCGGCCGCATCGTCGGCGTCTTCCACATGCGAGACGAGAAGGGGCCGGACGAGAAGATCATCTGCGTCCCGCTGAAGGACACGGCCTGGATGCGCGTCTCCGACGTCCACGACATCCCGGCCGAGCTCCGGAACGAGATCGAGCACTTCTTCCAGGTCTACAAGGACCTCGAGGAGGCGAAGGTGGAGACGTTCGGGTACGGGAACCGGGACGACGCCGAGCGCGTCGTCGCGAGAGGCCCGCGCCCGCGCAAGCGCCTGATCGCCGGCGCCTGACCGCGCAGGAGCGAGCCCCCAGGCGTCGAATCGCGCGGCATGGCGAGCCGCAGGAGGAAGAAGCGGCCGCTTCGGCCACGCGTCCCCTCGCGGGTCAAGAAGCGGTCGACGCGTCGGGTCAAGTCGCAGCACGAGAACGAGCTCCTCGGGCTCGGCCTCGGCGCGCTCGGGCTCGTCCTGTGCGCGATCCTCTACCTCGACCTCGACGGAGGCTCGGTCGGCTCCTGGCTCGCCGACTCGCTCGACGCCGTCCTCGGTGGCGCCTCGCTCGTGCTCCCGGTCGCGCTCCTCGGCGTGGGGGGACTGCTCCTCGCGCGGAGCGACCTGCTCGACGTGCGGCCGTTCCGGCTCGGCCTCGGTGTGGGCTTCCTCGGGCTCATGACGCTGCTCGGCCGCGACTCTGGCGGCTACGTCGGGCTCGCCCTCGGCGGGGCGCTCGCCGGCCTCATCGGCGACACCGGCGCCGCGATCGTCGGCGGCGCGCTCCTGCTCGGAGGCGCCCTGCTCGTGAGCGGCGCCTCGACGGGCGCGATCCTTCGGCGCACCGGCCACGTCGTCCGCCAGGCTGGCGGCAACGCGCGGAAGGCGTTCGACTGGGCCTCCGCCGAGACGCAGTCGGAGGAGATCTTCGTCGCGCCGCCCCAGCCGGACGCCCACCGCCATGTCGTCGACGGCGCGTCGGCGTATCCCGACCTCGTGAGGGCTTTCGAGCCCTCGGCCGAGCGGCCTCCGCTCGTGCCCGAGCCCACCGAGCTCGACCCGGAGAGCGTCGAGAGCGCCTTCGAGACGACCGCGGAGCACGCGGACTACCGGCTTCCCGACCGCAAGCTGCTCCAGCACTCACCGGTGGCCACGACCAAGAGCGGCGACACGGACGGGCGCATTGCCGACGTCCTCGTCCGCACGCTCGCCGAGTTCGGCGTCGACGCGAGCGTCGTCGGCGAGATCTCGGGCCCGCGTGTGACGCGCTACGAGCTCCAGCTCGCCCCGGGCACGAAGGTGGCGAAGGTCGCCGCGCTCAAGGACGACCTCTCGTACGCGCTCGCGACCACCGAGATCCGCATTCTCGCGCCGATCCCCGGCAAGCAGGCGGTCGGCGTCGAGGTGCCGAACCTCTCGCCGCGTCTCGTCACGCTCGGCGACATCTACGACGAGCTGCCTGCGACCGCGAGCCCGCTCGCCGTCTGGCTCGGCAAGGACATCTCCGGGAACGCGATCTGGACCGACCTCGCGCGCATGCCGCACCTGCTGATCGCGGGCACGACCGGGTCGGGCAAGTCCGGCTGCATCAACACGATCCTCACGTCGACGCTCCTGCGCGCGACGCCGGACGAGGTGCGGATGATCCTCATCGACCCGAAGCGGATCGAGCTCGGCTACTACGAGTCGATCCCGCACCTGCTGACGCCGGTCGTCTCCAGCCCGAAGGAGGCCGCGACCGTGCTCATGAACGTCGTCGCGGAGATGGAGCGCCGTTACGAGCGCCTGTCCTTCGTCCGCGCGCGCTCCCTCCCGGAGGCGAACCGCGCGCTCCGCTCGCGCGGGGAGGCCCCGCTTCCGTACCTGCTCGTCGTCATCGACGAGCTCGCCGACCTGATGATGGTCTCGCCGCAGGCGGTCGAGGACTGCGTCATCCGGCTCGCGCAGAAGTCGCGCGCGGTCGGCATCCACCTCGTGCTCGCGACCCAGCGCCCGTCAGTGGATGTCATCACGGGGATGATCAAGGCGAACGTGCCGTCGAGGATCGCATTCGCGGTCTCGAGCCAGACCGACTCGCGCGTCATCCTCGACACGGCCGGTGCCGAGAGCCTCCTCGGGCAGGGCGACATGCTCTTCAAGCCCCTCGGAACCTCCCGTTTGCAGCGACTTCAGGGTGCGTACGTGAGCGAGGAGGAGGTCGCGCTCGTCGTCGAGCAGTGCCGCGCGCAGCGCGGTCAGGAGCTCGACGAGTCGCTGCTCGAAGCTCGCGAGGCCGCGGTCGAGGAGGGCGAAGAGGACGGCGAGTTCGACCCGGACGAGGATCCGCTGCTCGATCGCGCCATCGACGTCGTCGTGCAGACCCAGACCGCGTCCGTCTCCCTCCTCCAGCGCCGCCTCCGCGTCGGCTACACGCGCGCGGGGCGGCTGATCGACATGCTCGAGCGGCGCGGGATCATCTCCGGCTACGAAGGGTCGAAGCCGCGCCGCGTGCTCGTCGCGGAGAGCGAAGTCCCGAGCCTCTGAATCCGCTTGTAAAGGTTCGGTTCGGCTTGCCGTGCGGCTCCAACTTGCGGTTAGATCAGGCGTCCAACCTGGGCGGCAGGCCAATTCGTAAGGAGGGCAAGTGAAAGGACGGATTACAGCGGTCGGCGCTGTACTCGCGCTCGTCGCGATGACGGCGCTGATCGTCAGCGCATCGGCACCGGCGACCGGACAGCAGACGTTCCTCGCCGGCGTCGTCAGCGACGTCGGCCGCTTCAACGACAAGGGCTTCAACCAGCTCTCGCTGAAGGGCTGCAAGAGCGGTGCGAAGAAGGCGGGAGGCACGTGTCGGGCGCTCGAGTCTCGTGCGACGTCGGACTACCTACCGAACTTCACGCGCCTCATTCGGGACGGCGCGGGCATCTCGATCGCGACGGGCTTCCTGCTCGCGGACGGGACGGCCACCGTGGCCAAGAAGTTCCCGAAGTCGAAGTTCGCGATCGTGGACTACTCGGTGAAGGCGGCTCCGTTTGCGAACAAGCAGGGGAAGACGACGGTTCAAGAACGTCGTCGGGCTCACGTTCCAGACGAACCAGAACAGCTACATGATCGGCTGCCTCGCAGCCCTCATGGCGAAGAGGGACGGCGGGAGAGTCATCAGCGCCGTCGGCGGGATCAAGCTCCCGACCGTCGACATCTTCATCGCGGCCTACCGGGCCGGCGCACAGAAGTGCGTCCCCGGCACGCGGATGCTGTACAGCTACTCCCAGGACTTCGTCGACCAGGCGAAGTGCAAGGAGCTCGCGCTCACGCAGATCCAGCGTGGCTCCAAGGTCGTGTTCGCGGTCGCCGGCGGCTGTGGCCTCGGCGCGCTCGACGCGGCGAAGGAGCAGAGGGTCTGGGGCGTCGGAGTCGATCTCGACCAGGCGTTCCTCGGCGCGCACATCCTGACGAGCGCCGTGAAGCGGGTCGACGTCGCCGTCGAGACCGCGGTTCTGTCCGCCAAGAACGGCACGTATGTGGGCGGCAAGGACCTGAACTTCAACCTCAAGAACAAGGGCGTCGCCGTCGGCAAGATCAGCCGCAAGGTGCCGGCGCGGTTCATCATGCAGGATGAACGCGCTCGGCAGGCAGATCCTCGCCGGCAAGATCAAGCCGCCGAAGAAGCTGTAAGAGCTCTCGAAGCTCTTTGTAAGCATCAACAGAGGGCGGGCCCCACGGGCCCGCCCTCTGCACTATCGGCCCTGCATACTCGAACGAGATGGTCGTGGTCGCGCGTCGGATCGCATTCCTCGTCCTCGCTGTCGCCCTCCTCACGGGAGTCGCCGCTTGTGGGGGAGGGGACGACGGCGCCGGGGACGCGGAGGCGCTTCCTCGCAGGCGTCGTCAGCGACGTCGGCCGCTTCAACGACAAGGGCTTCAACCAGCTGGCTCTCGAGGGCTGCCAGCGCGCCGAGAGCGAGCTCGGGGCCGAGTGCCGCGCGATCGAGTCCCGCTCGACATCGGACTACGTCCCGAACTTCGCGAGCCTCAATCGCGACGGCGCGGGCCTCTCCGTCGCGACCGGGTTCCTGCTCGCGAATGCGACCAACGCGGCCGCGGGTCGCTTCCCGGACAGCAACTTCGCGATCGTGGACTACTCGGCGACCGCGGATCCGTTCGCCGGCAAGCGCCCGAACGTGCTCGGCCTCACCTTCAAGACGAACGAGAACAGCTACATGATCGGCTGCCTCGCCGCGCTGATGGCGCAGCAGGAGGGCTCGACGACGATCAGCGCCGTCGGCGGTATCAAGCTCCCGACCGTCGACATCTTCATCGCCGCCTACCGCGCCGGAGCGGAGCGCTGCGTTCCCGAGACGGAGACGCTGATCGACTACTCCCAGGACTTCGTCGACCAGGCGAAGTGCAAGGAACTCGCGCTCAACCAGATCCAGCGCGGCTCGCAGGTCGTGTTCCAGGTTGCCGGCGGCTGCGGCCTCGGCGCGCTCGACGCCGCGAAGGAGCGGCAGGTCTGGGGCATCGGCGTCGACACGGACCAGGCCTTCCTCGGGCCGCACATCCTCACGAGCGCCGTCAAGCGCGTGGACGTCGCCGTCTTCGAGGCGATCACGGCTGCGGAAGAGGGCGAGTTCACGGGCGGCCAGGATCTCGTGTTCGACCTCGAGAACGAGGGCGTCGGCGTCGGCGAGATCAGCTCGGAGGTGCCGCAGGAGTTCATCGACCAGATGAACGAGCTCGGGCCGATGATCCGCTCGGGCGAGATCGAGCCTCCGACCACGCTCTGATCCGCCCGCGGGAAATCTCTCCCGCGTATCCGTAGAATCGCCGCCAGATGAGCGAGCGCCCCGTCGTCCTCGAGCTGCGCGGCATCACGAAGCAGTTCCCGGGCGTCCTCGCGAACGACCACATCGACTTCGACCTGCGGCGCGGCGAGGTGCACGCCCTCCTCGGGGAGAACGGCGCCGGCAAGTCGACGCTCATGAGCATCCTCTACGGCCTCTACCACCCGGACGAGGGCGAGATTCTCATCAACGGCGAGCCAGCGAAGATCGACTCGCCCAAGAACGCGATCGAGCGCGGGATCGGGATGGTGCACCAGCACTTCATGCTCATCCCGGTCATGACGGTCGCGGAGAACATCGTGCTCGCGAGCGAGCCGACCCAGGCGCGGATCGTCCTCGACTTCGCCGCTGCGCGAGCGCGCGTCACCGAGCTCGCGGCGAGCTTCAACTTCGCGATCGACCCCGACGCGCGGATCGAGAACATCTCCGTCGGTCAGCAGCAGCGGGTCGAGATCCTGAAGGCGCTGTACCGGCGCGCGGACATCCTCATCCTCGACGAGCCGACTGCGGTCCTGACGCCGCAGGAGGCCGTCGAGCTCTTCGGGATCCTCAAGGGCCTCCAGCGCGAGGGCATGTCGATCATCTTCATCAGCCACAAGCTGAACGAGGTGCTCGAGATCGCCGACCGGGTGACCGTCCTACGGCGAGGCAAGAAGATCGAGACGCTCCCGGCGGCGGGGGCGACGGAGGAAGGGCTCGCGAAGCTGATGGTCGGACGCGAGGTGCTGCTCCGCGTCGACAAGACGCCCGCGAAGCCGGCGGAGGCGATCCTGGACGTCGACGAGCTCCGCGTGCTCGACGACCGCGAGATCGAGACCGTCAGCGGCGTGTCGCTGGAGGTGCGGGCGGGGGAGATCGTCGGGATCGCCGGAGTCGACGGAAACGGCCAGACGGAGCTCGTGGAGGCGCTCACGGGTCTGCGCCCCGCGTCGGGCGGCCGCTTCTCGGTCGCCGGCCGCGACGTCACGAACGCGAGCACGCACAAGATCCTCGATTCGGGAGTCGGCCACATCCCGGAGGACCGCCAGCTGCGCGGCCTCGTTCTCGAGTTCACGCTCGCGGAGAACGTCGCGCTGCACGACTTCGACCGCGCCCCGAACTCGCGCTTCGGCTGGCTGCGGCCGGGGCGCATGATCGAGCGGGCGCGCGGGCTCCTGCGCGAGTTCGACGTGCGCGGCGGCGGGCCCGAGACCGCGGCGCGCGCGCTGTCGGGCGGCAACCAGCAGAAGGTCGTCGTCGCCCGCGAGGTCGCCAACGACCCGCGGGTCCTGATCGCCGCGCAGCCGACGCGGGGCCTGGACGTCGGCGCGATCGAGTTCGTCCATCGCCGGCTCATCGAGGAGCGCGACGACGGGCGCGCGGTCCTCCTCGTGTCGCTCGAGCTCGACGAGATCCTCTCGCTCTCGGATCGGATCCTCGTGATGTACGACGGCGAGGTCGTGGGCGAGTACGGGCCCGACGTCACGGAAGAGCAGCTCGGGATCGCGATGCTCGGCGGCACGCGTGAGAAGGAACCCGTGGCATGAGCACCGGACTCCAGCAACCCGCGGCCGTCCCGCCGGTCGAGCCGCCGGAGGGCGCCACCGACCGGCTCGCGCAGTGGTACAAGGCCGGCGGGGTCGCCGCGCCCGTCGTGACCGCGCTCCTCGCGTTCCTCGTGGGCGGGCTCGTCGTGCTCGCGACGGGCTCGAACCCGATCGAGGCGTACCGGGGGATCTGGAACGGCACGGGGCTCGAATGGTTCTACCGCGTCGGCTCGCACGAGGCCGGGCTGCCGTTCTCCGACCGCGAGATCTGGTTCCCGTGGGATCCGTCCTCGCGGGCCGCGGAGAACCTCCAGCAGACGCTCATCCTGACCTCGGCGCTCATACTCACGGGGCTCGCGGTCGCGTTCGCCTTCCGCTGCGGGCTGTTCAACATCGGCGGGCAGGGCCAGTACTTCGTCGGCGCGTACTTCGCGATCTGGATCGGCTCGTCGTTCTCGGGGATGAACAGCACGCTCCACATCATCCTCGCGGTCGTCGCCGCCGCCCTCGGCGGGGCGATGTGGGCCGGAATCGCGGGAATCCTGAAAGCCACGGTCGGCGCCCACGAGGTGATCACGACGATCATGCTGAACTGGATCGCCTACTTCACGGGGCTGTACCTCTTCGGCCAGGGCGGGCCGCTCCAGAACGAGGAGCAGGTGTTCAGCCCGACCTCGAACGCGGTGCTCGAGGACGCGCGGCTGCCCGTCTTCTGGGGCGACCCGCTGCTCCAGGGGCTCCATATGGGCCTCTTCATCGCGCTCGGCGCGCTCGTCGCGTTCTGGATCCTCATCAACCGGACGACGCTCGGCTACCAGGTGCGGGCCGTCGGGTTCAACCCGGAGGCTGCGCGCTACGGCGGGATCTCGGTCGCGCGGAACTACTTCCTGGCGATGGCGATTTCCGGCGTGTTCGCGGGCCTCGCCGGCGCGATCGACATGCTCGGCTGGCGGTTCTCGATCGGCTTCAGCGACATCCAGACCTCGTCGATCGGGTTCATCGGGATCGCGGTCGCGCTGTTGGGGCGCAACACCGCGCTCGGGGTCGGCCTCTCGGCGCTCGTCTTCGGAGCCCTCGTCAACGGCACCGCGACGCGCAACATCCCGCCCGACGTCTTCGACATCCCCGAGCAGGCCGGGAACCTCTCGCTCACGATCCAGGCTCTCGTCCTGCTCTTCATCGGCGCCGACATCCTCATCCTCTACCTGTGGGCGAAGTCCGGGCAGAAGATCGGCCTGGGGAGGGGCTCGCCACCGGCGACGGCTTCGGAGGCAGGGACGTGACCACCGCCGAGGCAGTCGGAGGCCCGGAGGGGCTGACGCGGGTCCTCGTCGCCGCGCGCCGTCGCGTGGGTGGGCGGAGGGCTGGGCGTGCTCGCGTTCTGGCTCGCGCTGCCCCCGGTCGCGGCGCGCTCCCCGCTCGTCCCGCTCGTGGTCGGCGCGGATCGGGATCGCCGCAGGCGCCTGGGCGTGGCGCGCGGGCGTCGGACGGCGCCTGGGAGGCATCG
Organism: uncultured Actinomycetes bacterium; assembly: GCA_963796405.1. GTDB lineage: Bacteria > Actinomycetota > Thermoleophilia > Gaiellales > Gaiellaceae > GMQP-bins7. The sequence goes on along the minus strand of CAWCLL010000015.1, from coordinate 10,969 downwards.
TCGTCGCGATCTGCGTGCTCGGGATCCTCCTCGGCTGGCTCGCGACGCGCTCGAACGTCGACTCGCTCGACCAGGTCTTCGTGTGGTCGGCGCTCATCGCTGCGACGTTCCGGGCCGCGACGCCGCTGACCTTCGCCGCCCTCGGCGGGATCATCTCCGAGCGCAGCGGCGTCGTGAACATCGGCCTCGAGGGCATGCTGCTCATGGGCGCGTTCTTCGGCTTCCTCGGCGCGGACAAGCTCGGCTCGTGGGGCTGGGGGATCGTGTGCGGCGTCGCTCGCGGGTGCGGGTCTCGCGGCCGTGCACGCGTTCGTCTCGATCCACCTGCGCGCCGACCAGATCGTGAGCGGCTTCGCCGTCAACATCCTCGCGCTGGGCATCACCGGGTACTTCTTCATCGAGGTCTACACCGACCAGGGCACGCCCGGTGACGTCTCGAACATCCCCTCGATCTCGCTGCCCGGCATCGAGGACATCGGCTTCATCGGGCCGGCGATCGGAAATCTGCACGTCCTCATCTGGGCCGGCTTCCTCGCCGTGGTCCTCATGCATCTCTTCCTCTTCCGGACGACCATGGGGCTCCGGCTCCGGTCGGTCGGCGAGCACCCGAAGGCCGCCGACACGGTGGGGCTGTCCGTGTACGGCATCCGCTACGTGGCGGTCATCGTCTCCGGCGCGCTCGCCGGCGTCGGCGGCGTCTACCTCTCGAACGGCATCACGCACTCCTTCAACGAGAACCTGTCCGCGGGCAGGGGGTTCATCGCGCTCGCGGCCGTGATCATCGGTCGCTGGAGACCCGTCGGCGCGTTCGCCGCGTGCCTGCTCTTCGGCTTCACGGAGGCGCTCGCGCTGCGCCTGCCGGGGGCCTACGGAGAGGATGCCGCGTGGACGACGCTGTTCCGCACCCTGCCGTACGTCGCGACGCTCGTCATCGTGGCGGGCGTCGTCGGCCGGTCGATTCCTCCAGCCGCCGTTGGCCGTCCGTACGTCAAGCAATAGCGCCGCCACTGCGAGCAGCGGGTCCCCGTGGGGGGCACTGCTCGCCGGCGTCGCGTCCGTCGTCGCGCTTCCGCTCGCGGTCTACCTGACGCGGTTCAGCGACTCCTACGAGCTCCTGCACGCCGGGTTCGCCATCCCGCTCGGGCTCGCTCTCGGACTGGTCGCGCTCGGGCTCGCGCGGCGGTCGAGACGGCGTCGCCGGCTGAGCCTGGCCGCCGGCGGCAGCGACAAGGTGACCGCGGCGGCCCGTGTGCTGGGCATCCTTGGGGTCTGCCTGGCGCTCGCGGGCCTCCTCGCGCTCGGCGTCTACGGCCTTCTCGAGTACGTCGGCAGCCGCGACTGAGGCGGATTCGGGTCGCTCGGTCGGCTCGCGCCCAAGCGTCTACAATCCCGCGCGTGTTCGATATCGGCTCCAGCCTTCGAGACGCCCGCTTGCGTCAGGAGCTCGACTTCCCGGAACTCGAGGAACGAACGAAGATCCGCCCGAAGTACCTGCGCGCGCTCGAGGACGAGCAGTTCGACATCCTGCCGGCGCCGACGTACGTCAAGGGGTTCCTGCGCTCGTACGCGGAGGCTCTCGGCCTCGACGGGCAGCCGTTCGTCGACGAGTACAACTCGCGTTTCGCGGTCGGCGAGGACGAGGTCGTCGTGCACGTCCGCCGGATGCCGGTGCAGCAGCGGCGCGACCGGACGGTCCGGGAGTCCCGGATCGCCATGGTCGCGCTCGTCGCCATCACCATCGTGACCGCGCTCGTGATCGCCGCCTGGCGCTTCGGCGCTCCCGAGCCGGAGAAGGTGCCCAATCTCGCGCGGTCCGGAGCAGTCGACGCGCCGGCGTGGGGCAGAACGCGAGGCGCGTCCAGCTCAACGTGCGGGCCGTCGCCGGAGCGTCGTGGATGGCAGGTCCGCGTCCGGGTCGCTGTCCGGTCGGCTCCTGTACAGCGGGACGCTCGAGCCGGGACAGCGGAAGTCGTTCCAGGGTCGGAGCCTCCAGCTCGCGCTGGCGAAGCCCGACAACGTCGCGGTCCGGCTGAACGGGCGCAAGGTGGAGCTTCCCGCCGGCACGACGTTCGTCGTCTCGGCGCGCAGGATCGCCCCCGCGTCGCCCTGACATGACGCGCCCGCGGGCGACGATCGTCGTCACGGGCAGCGAGCTGGTCCGCGGCGACCGCCAGGACCGGAACGGGCCCTTCCTCGCCGCCGAGGTGCTCCGGCTCGGGCTCGATCCGGAGCGGATCGTCATCGTCGGAGACCACCCGGCCGACCTCGAGCGCGCTCTCGCCGAGGGGCTCAAGGCCGATCTCTGCCTCGTCTCCGGCGGGCTCGGGCCGACGCACGACGACCGCACGGTGGAGATGGTCGCCCGCGTGGCCGGAAGGGAGCTGCGCGTGGACGCAGGCCTCGAGGCGGAGATCGGCGCGATCTCGCGGAGGTTTGCGGAGCGCCTGCGGCGGCCGTACGAGGAGTTCGAGGCGGGCGTCCGCAAGCAGGCGACCGTTCCCGACGGAGCGGTCTCGCTCGGCCTCGCCGGGACGGCGCCGGGCCTCGTCCTGGAGGCGGGAGCATGCACGGTGGTCGTGCTCCCGGGGCCGCCGCGGGAGCTCCGCCGGCTGTGGCCGCTCGCGCTCGAGACGGAGATCGTGCGCCGCGTGCTCGAGCGCGCACCCGCTCTTCAGCGGCAGGTTCTCCGCTTCTTCGGGACCCCGGAGTCCTCGGTCGCCAAGGCGCTCGCGGAGGCGGGCGGCGACGGGAACGGCGTCGAGGCGACCATCTGCGCCCGCGAGTTCGAGATCCACGTCGACCTCGTCGTCGAGCCCGGGGCCGAGGAGCGGGCGGAGGAGATCGCCTCGTCGCTTCGGAGCTCGCTCGGCCGCTACCTCTTCGGCGAGGACGAGCGCACCGTGGCGGAGATCGTGCTCGATCTCTGCCGCGCGCGCGGCTGACGCTCGCGACGGCGGAGTCGTGCACGGGCGGGCTCGTCGCGGCGCGGCTGACGGCGGTCCCGGGCGCGAGCGCGGCGTTCGTCGGCGGCGTCGTCGCGTATGCGAACGAGGTGAAGCGCGCGGGTCTCGGGGTCGCGGAGGAGCTGCTCGAGGAGCACGGGGCGGTGTCGGCCGAGGTCGCGCAGGCGATGGCGCACGGCGTCCGCGAGCGGCTCGGAGCCGACGTCGGCGTCGCGGTCACGGGCGTCGCCGGGCCCGGACGGCGGGACGCCGGAGAAGCCTGTCGGGCTCGTCTTCGTGCACGTGGCCGGGCCGGACGGGGAGGAGGAGGCGCGGCGGTCGGAGCTCCCGGGCGACCGCGAGATGGTGCGAGGACGAGCGACCGCCGCGGCGCTCCATCTCGCGCGCAGGTTGTTGGAGAATCGGCACACATCCGCGTGAGCTCAGCCGCTACCGTCGAGGGGGATGAACGACTCAGGCTCTTCCTCGCCCTGGAGCTTCCGGAGCCGGTTGCCGCTGAGCTCGCTGCGTGGGGCCGAGCGCCACCTCGTCCGCGGTCGCCGTCGTCGACACCTTCCACGTCACGCTCGCGTTCCTCGGCTCGCGGCCGGCTGCGGAGCTGGCTGCGATCGTCGGCGCGTTGCGGGAGTCCGCCGCCGAGTGCGGGCCCTTCACGCTCGAGCCGGTGCGGTATCGGGAGACCCGCTCCGTCGGCATGCTCGTCCTCGACGACCCGGCGGGCGAGGCGGGTCGGCTCGCGGAGCGCCTGCACGGCCGGCTCGAGCGGCTCGGCGTGTACGAGCGCGAGCGCCGCCCGTGGCTTCCGCACGTCACGGTCGTGCGCTTCCGGGAGCGGCCGAGGCTCTCGCCGCCGGTGCCCGAGACCGGGCCCTTCGCTCCGTCCGGGGCGGCTGCTTTCCTTTCACGTCTGCGCCGGTCCGGGGCGCAGTACGAGGTACTCGAATCGTGTCCGCTGGGCACAGCGACGCTGGGCACATGAACTGAGGCACGTGACCGCGAGGGAGGTTTGACCGCATGAAGCGAGAGGAAGCGCTCGACGTCGCGCTCGGGCAGATCGAGCGCAATTTCGGCAAGGGATCCGTCATGCGCATGAGCGACCGCCCGCAGGTCTCGATCGGAGCGGTCTCGACCGGCTCGCTCCCGCTCGACTTCGCGCTCGGGATCGGCGGCCTCCCGCGCGGCCGCATCATCGAGATCTTCGGCCCGGAGGCCTCCGGGAAGACGACGCTCGTCTACCACGCCATGGCCGAGGCCCAGCGCCGCGGCGGCATCTGCGCCTTCATCGACGCGGAGCACGCGATGGACCCGCAGTACGCACGCCGCATCGGCGTGGACATCGACAACCTCCTCGTCTCGCAGCCGGACACGGGCGAGCAGGCGCTCGAGATCACCGAGCTCCTCATCCGCTCGGGCGCGCTCGACATCGTCGCGGTCGACTCCGTCGCCGCGCTCGTCCCCAAGGCCGAGATCGAGGGCGAGATGGGGGACAGCCACGTCGGCCTCCAGGCGCGCCTCATGAGCCAGGCGCTGCGCAAGCTCGCGGGAACCCTCAACCGAACGGACACGATCTGCATCTTCACGAACCAGCTGCGCGAGAAGATCGGCGTCATGTTCGGCAATCCGGAGACGACTCCAGGCGGCCGCGCGCTGAAGTTCTACTCGTCGGTGCGCCTCGACATCCGCCGTATCGAGACGCTCAAGGACGGCGCCGAGGCGTTCGGGAACCGCGTCCGCGTCAAGGTCGTGAAGAACAAGGTCGCGCCGCCCTTCAAGCAGGCGGAGTTCGACATCATCTACGGCCAGGGCATCCCCTGGGAGGGCTCCGTCCTCGACGTCGCGCTCGCGGAGAAGATCGTCCAGAAAGCGGGCTCGTACTTCAGCTTCGGCGACGAGCGGCTCGGGCAGGGCCGGCAGAACGCGACGAACTTCCTCGTCGAGAACCCCGATCTCGTGCAGCAGATCCTCGCGCGCATCCAGGCCGAGGCGCCCGACGAGCAGGTGATCTCGGCCAGGCTCCTGCCCTCGGCGCCTCACTCGGAAGAGGCGATCGAGGTCGACGTCGAGGCCGAGGTCGAGGAGGCCGTCGCGGCGGAGAGTTAGAGGTCGCCGATGCGGGAGCCACGAGACCGCGCACGAGGTCGCGCTGCGGGCGCTCCGGCATCGCGATCTCAGCGTCCGCGAGCTCGAGGAGCGGCTCCGGGCGCGGGGCTTCGGAGAAGCGGAGCGCGACGAGGCGATCGACGCGCTCGTGCGCACCGGGATCGTCGACGACGCGCGCTATCGCGGAGTCGAGAGCGCGGACGCTCGCGGGCCGTGGCGCCGGCGACGCGCTGATCCGACACGAGCTCGCCGGCGCGGGCGTCGAGGCCGAGATCGTCGCTGCGGCGCTCGCGGCGCTCGAGCCGGAGGACGACCGCGCCCGGACCATCGTCCGGCGCCGCGGGCCCGGCGCGAAGACGGCGCGCTATCTCGCCGGGAAGGGCTTCGCGGACGAGGTCGTGGCGGGCGTCGTTGCGTCCGGGAGCGACGAGGAGCTAGGATGAAACCGCTTTACATTCGACATCTTTCCCTGCATAGCCAGAAACTTTCCGAACCGGTGACCACGATCCAGCTCTCGACGACCGACCCGCATGGCCCCGCGATGGCCGGCGGCAGAGGGGTGCGGCGCCTCCCGAGCTGAGCGCGTGCACGAAGGTCCGGGCACGGCCCTCCAGGCTGAGTGCCGGATGTGAGCAACCGCGGCGGATGCCGCGGACAACCGAATCCTCCACGGAGGTCGCATGCTCACGGTCGTCGCCGCGCTCATCGGAATCCTCGTCGGGGCAGTCGCCGCGGGGGCATTGCTCCTGACGCTCTCACGCTCGCGCGTACGGGCCGCCGAGGCCGAGCGCCGGCGCATCCTCGCCGACGCGGAACGTGAGGCCGAGGCGGTCAGGCGCGAGGCTCAGGTCGACGCGCGCGAGCAGGCGGTCCAGCTTCGGAGCGAGATCGAGTCCGAGGTGCAGGACCGGCGCCTGCAGATCGTGAAGATCGAGGAGCGCGTCCTCCAGAAGGAGGCCGAGTCGGATGCGAAGCTCATGGAGCTCGAGCGGCGCGAGCAGGGGCTCGGTGACCGCGAGGTGCACGTCAAGGCGCTCCAGGAGGAGCTCAAGGAGGCCAAGGACGAGGCTCTCGCGGCGCTCGAGCGGATGTCGGGGCTGACCGTGCACGAGGCGAAGCAGCAGCTCCTGGAGCGGTCGAAGGACCTCGTCCGCCACGAGCTCGCCCGGGACGTCCGGCAGCTCGAGGAGGAGGCCCGGGGGGAAGCGAGGCGCCGCGCTCGCGCACTCGTCGCCGATGCGCTCCAGCGTGTCGCCGCGAGCCATACGGCCGAGGCGACGGTGACGGTGGTCGAGCTCGCCTCGGACGACCTGAAGGGGCGGATCATCGGGCGGGAGGGTCGCAACATCCGCACGCTCGAGCACCTGACCGGCGTCGACTTCATCATCGACGACACCCCGCATGCGGTCGTCCTCTCGTCGTTCGACCCGCTGCGTCGCGAAGTCGCCCGGCTGACGCTCGACAAGCTCATCGAGGACGGGCGCATCCACCCGGCGCGAATCGAGGAGATGTACTACCACTCGAAGGCGGAGCTCGAGGAGCACGTCCGCCAGGCCGGCGAGCAGGCGGTGTTCGAGGCCAACTGCGGCGAGCTCCACGAGGAGCTCGTGAGGATCCTCGGCCGGCTGCGCTACCGCACGAGCTACGGGCAGAACGTCCTCAAGCACACGCTCGAGGTCGTCCACCTAGGCGGGATCATGGCCGCCGAGCTCAAGGCCGGGCGTCAAGACGACCAAGCGCGCGGCGCTCCTGCACGACCTGGGCAAGGCGATGAGTCACGAGGTGGACGGGTCTCACGCCGTGATCTCGAGCCAGCTCGCACGCCGCTACGGGGAGTCGGACGGCGTCGTGCACGCCATCGAGGCGCACCACTACGACGTGCAGCCGCAGACGGTCGAGGCCGTGCTGCTCATCGCGGCGGATGCCGTCTCCGCCTCGCGGCCCGGGGCGCGCGGGGAGAACCTCGAGAACTACATCCGCCGGCTGGAGGCGCTCGAGCAGATCGCCATCGGGAAGCAGGGCGTGGCGAAGGCGTACGCGCTCCAGGCGGGTCGCGAGATCCGCGTGATCGTCGAGCCGACCGAGGTCGACGACGACGGGGCCGTGCTCCTCTCGCACGAGATCGCGCGCGAGATCGAGGATCAGCTCGAGTACCCGGGCCAGGTGAAGGTCATCGTCATCCGCGAGTCGCGCGCCGTCGAGGTGGCGAAGTAGGGCGAGGCTTGCCTCGCCCTCGCGCTGCGATGGATACAGAGTCCGCGGCGAGGCGCTGGGCCGAGGTCTGGGAGCGGGGCTGGGAGGCCGCGGACGTCGATGCGATCGACGCGCTGTACGCCGACGGCGCGGTCTTCTCCTCGTATCCCTTCCGCGACCGCCAGAAGCCGCGCGACTACGTGACCTGGGCATTCTCCGACCAGGCCGAGGCGGAGTGCCGCTTCGGCGAGCCGATCGTCGGCGGCGACCGGGCCGCGGTGGACTGGTGGGCGGTCATGACGGGAAAGGACGGCACGGTCGAGTCCATCGCCGGAACCTCACTTCTCCGCTTCGACGCCGAGGGCCTCGTCGTCGAGCAGCGCGACGTGTGGGCCATCGAGCCCGGTCGCCGCGACCTCCCCGACTGGGCCCGCTGACCGGCCCGGCTACGATTCTGGCCTCGTGAGGCGCTACCACGTCACGACGTTCGGCTGCCAGATGAACGCGCACGACTCCGAGCGGATCAAGGGCATGCTCGAGTCGCTCGGACTGGGGGAGGCGACGTCGCCCGAGACCGCGGACGTCATCGTGTTCAACACCTGCACCGTGCGCGAAAAGCCGGACACGCGGCTCGCGGCCTACCTCGGGAACGCAGCTGCGCGCAAGCGAGAGCGCCCGGACCTCGTCATCGCGGTCGGCGGCTGCTACGCGGAGGCGCAGCGCGACCGCATCTTCGAGCGCTACCCGTTCGTCGACGTCGCCTTCGGCCCAGGCTCCATCCCGCATCTCGGCGAGTGGATTACCGCCGGCGGGTACGCCGTGCCCCGCGGGAAGTTCGGCACGCACGAGCACTTCGCCGCCCAGCTGCCGCTCCATCGCGAGCGGCGCTTCCAGGCCTGGGTCCAGGTCTCGATGGGCTGCAACTCGGTCTGTGCCTACTGCATCGTCCCGGCGGTCCGCGGACGCGAGCAGAGCCGGCGGCCGGGCGAGATCGTGGCCGAGGTCGAGGCCCTCGCGCGCGACGGCGTCAAGGAGATCACGCTTCTCGGCCAGAACGTGAACTCGTGGGGCCGCGACCTCGCGCCGGCGCTGCGCACGGACTTCGGCGAGCTCCTTCGTGCGTGCGACGACGTGGACGGGATCGAGCGCATCCGCTTCACGAGCCCGCATCCGAAGGACTTCCGCGAGCCGGTCATCGCGGCAATGGCCGAGTGCCGAAGTGTCTGCGAGCACGCGCATCTGCCGCTCCAGTCGGGCTCGTCGAGCGTCCTCAAGCGCATGCGCAGGACCTACGATCGCGAGCGCTACCTCCGTCTCGTGGAGCGCCTGCGCGCTGCGATCCCCGAGCTCGCGCTCGGCACCGACATCATCGTCGGGTTCCCGGGGGAGACCGAGGAGGACTTCGCGCAGACGCTCGAGGTCGTCGAGGAGGTGCGCTTCGAGAGCGCGTTCACGTTCATCTTCTCGCCCCGGTCGGGGACGGAGGCGGCCACCATGCCCGACCAGGTTCCGGACGAGGTCAAGCACGAGCGCCTCGAGCGGCTGGTCGACGTCGTCCAGCGGATCGCGGCCGAGCGGAACGCGGAACGCGTCGGCCGCGTCGAGGAGGTGCTCGTCGAGGGGCCGAGTCGCACGGATCCGTCGCTCCTGCGCGGACGGACCCGGCGGAACACGACCGTGAACCTCGACGGCCCGGCCGATCCGGGAGCGCTCGTGGACGTCCTCGTCGAGAGCTCGACGTCGACGACCCTGCGTGGTCGCGCGCTCGCGGCCGTCCCCGCCTGACCGCCCGCCAGATTTCACGCTTTTGGCACGTTTCGTGACCCACTCGTACGGATTTCCTCGTTATGCTCGCAGTGGGTGGTGGGCCGGGGTGCCCCGAGGAAATGTCGGAGTTTCCTGAGGTTCTTGCGGTCTTCGGGCCGACCGCGTCCGGCAAGTCGGAGGTCGCGGACGCCCTCGCCCGGCGGCTGGCGACCGAGGTCGTCTCGGCCGACGCGCTCCAGGTGTACCGCGGCCTTCCGATCCTCACCAACCAGCCGGCGTCGCCGACGCGACTCGTCGCGATCCGGGAGCTCGCGGAGGAGATGTCCGTCGGCGAGTACGCGCGGCTGGCGCACGAGGCGATCGACGAGCTCGTCGGGGCGAACGGCGCCGCAGTGGTCGCGGGCGGCACCGGGCTCTACCTCCGGGCTGCGCTCGCCGACATGCGGCTGCCGCCGGCTCCTCCGGCCGGAGCGCGCGACCGCTGGGACGCGGCCTACGACGCCGATCCCGCCGCCGCGTATGCGCGGCTGACCGAAGTCGATCCGCGGGCGGCGGCCGTCGTCCACGCGAGCGACAGACGCCGAGTCGTCCGCGCGCTCGAGCTCGCCGAGCTCGGCGCGTCGCTCGCGCCCGAGAGCGATCGGCTGTGGTCGGAGGAGACCCGCCGGCAGACGCTCGTCGCCGGGCTCGACGTCCCGGTCGAGACGCTCGAGGCGCGCATCGAGGCCCGGGCGGAGGCGATGCTCGCGGCGCGGCGTCGTCGAGGAGGTGCGCGCCGCGCTCACAGCCGACATCTCGCGTACCGCGGAGAAGGCACTCGGCCTCCGCGAGCTGGCCGTGCTACCCGCCGACGAGGCGCTCCAGCGGCTCGTCGTGCGGACGCGCCGCTACGCCGCGTACCAGCGGAAGTGGATGCGACGCATCCCCGGCATCGTCATGATCGACGCCGACCGGCCCCCGACCGAGGTGGCGGATGAGATTCTCGAAGTGGCACGCGCTCGGTAACTCGTACCTGCTCGTGGAGCGGGCGGATCCCGACGCGGCCCTCGCGCCCGCGGACGCGCTCAGGCTCTGCGACCCGCAACCACGGCGTGGGGGCGGACGGCGTGCTCGAGGTCACCGCCGTGCGCGGCGCCGAGGCGGACGTCGTCGTCTGGAACCCGGACGGGTCGCAGGCCGAGCTCTCCGGCAACGGCGCGCGCATCGCCGCGATGTGGCTCGCGCGCCGGAGCGGGATCGCGTTCCCGCGCATCCACCTCGGAGAGCGCACCGTGCCTGCGCGGGTCGAGGGGAACGACGTGGAGGTGGATCTCGGCGTCGTTCACGTGGGCCGGCCGGAGGCGCTGACGGTCGACGGCGAGCGCCTCGAGGTGACGCCGGTCTCGATCGGGAACCCGCACGCGGTCGTCAGGCGCGAGCCCTCGCACGACGAGCTCCTCCGGCTCGGCCCGGCGATCGAGCGCCACGAGCGCTTCCCCGAACGGACGAACGTCCAGCTCGTGCGCGCCGACGGCCCGCACGACCTCACCGTCGCCGTGTGGGAACGGGGAGCGGGGGAGACGCTCGCCTCCGGCTCGAGCGCCGCCGCCGCGGCGAGCGCTGCCGTCGTGCACGGCTGGTGCACGAGCCCCGTGCGCGTGCACCTCCCTGGCGGGACGCTGACCGTGGACGTGCGTGAGGGACGGGCGATCCTGAGCGGGCCCGTCGCCGAGATCTTCCGCGGCGAGACTGTTACAACTGGCTGAGCTCGACGAGCCGCCCGTCGGGGTCGCGGAGGTACGCAGAACGGCCCCAGTCGAAGTCGCGCGGCTCGACGAGGAACGAGAAGCCCTCGGCCACGAGCGCCGCGGCCGTCGCGTCGACATCTGGCACGCCGAACGCGAAGTGATCCTCGTTCGGCGGGTCTCCCGCAGGCCCGGGTGCGCGCTTGTGCACGAGGAGCTTGA
>CAWCLL010000014.1:0-92757 GCA_963796405.1 uncultured Actinomycetes bacterium | reverse complement strand
GCGCTCTTGGTGGAAGATCAGCGAGCCGAGGAACTGTATGTGTACGCGATCGAGCGCCTCGGTAGAACACGAATCAGGGCGGATCTGGCGCGCGCTCATCTCCTCTACGGCGAGTGGCTGCGACGTGAACGCCGGCGCCTGGACGCACGGAAGGAGCTGCGGCTCGCCTATGACCTCTTTTCTGACTTCGGCATGGAGGCGTTCGCCGAGCGCGCACGCGTCGAGTTGGAGGCGACCGGCGAGCACGCCCGCAAACGCACAGACGAGACGAGGGACGACCTCACCTCCCAAGAGGCGCAGATCGCCCGCCTCGCCCGCGACGGCCTCTCGAACGCGGAAATCGGCGCGCGGCTCTTCATCAGCAAGCACACCGTCGAGTACCACCTCCGCAAGGTCTTTGCCAAGCTCGGCATCAACTCGCGCACCAAGTTGGCACGGGCCCTGCCGCCCGAGCCAGGCGCACTCTCCTAGCGCATGCCGCCCGTACGTATCGCGGTTGACTGACGAAGCGCGCAGCCAGGAGTTGCGTAAGCTCGACGTCCAGTCGCGCACCCAACTCGCGAACCGCTTGCGGGATTAGGAAAACATGACTGACTCGAGCGGCGAGGGGTGAGACGCCCTCGCCGCTCGTGCTTTCCGCTACGCCGCCTCCGCCGCGATGCTCAACCTGTCGAGATGTGCGAGCAGGGCGGGGACGAGCCGGCTACGTCAAGCGCGAGCGGAACCCTGGCGACCGGCGCGCGAACGTGATCACGCTTATTGCGGCCGGGAAGCGTGCCAACGCACGCGCCGAGAAGGCCGTCGACGCCGACACCGTCCACTTCTTCGGACAGCTCTCAGCGCCCGAACGTCAGTAGCTGCACCGCTGCTCAGACGTCTCGTCCGGCCGCCGGGCTAGCGGGGCGAAGCGGCCGGCGACGTCGGGCTGCTTGCTCCGACGCCATCGTGGGCGTCAAGCGAGAGGACGCTCGCCCAGGAAGGCGCCACGTCGCCTGAGCCTCTGATCCTGCCGGCACCGCTCACGAGAGCACGTGCTCGAGCGCCGCGCGATCCGTCGGCTCGCCGTGTGCGGGCAGCACGAGCTCGACCGGCAGGTCGAGCAGCGGACGCAGCCGTTGCACGACATCGTCGCGCGTCACGTGCTTGCGATAGCCGATCCAGATGTCCAGTCCGTCGCCGAGGTCGGAGAGCGAGTCGCCGGTGACGATCGCACCGATCGACGGGAGCCAGAGGATGAGATCGTTGTCCTCGCGGCCCGCGTACGCGTCGATGCCGAACGGCCACGCTCCAGGACCGTGAAAGTGTCCTTCGCCTCCACTCGCGCGCAGCCAGGCAAGGTCCTCACTCTCCATGCCGCGCACGCGGTCGGGGTCGATGCCGAACTTCTCGACCCAGTCCTGCCAGGTGTCCGCCGGCGGCGTATGCACCGGGAGGCCGAGTCCAGGGGCATCGCGCTCGTGATACGGCGCCGTCAGGACGACGGCGGTCGCGCGCGCTCACGTAGCTCGTCGGGAACGGCGAGCGGATCGAACAACACGAAATCGTTGCCGAGCTCGATCCCATAAGACGAGACAGCCTCGGGCCACTCCTGCTCCTCGTTCCAGGCGGGATGCGACGATTGCCAATGCCAGACACCCGGCCGCAGCTCACGCATGGTCACAAGTCTGTCACCCTGGCTTCTGGTTCAAACAACGAGGACACCTTCTGCCTTCGTGCTCAAGGGACATTCCCGCACGCTGGCCCAGGCGATCGTCTGTCGGGATCTTGGGCATGAAGGGCGATCTGGGGCTTCGCTCAATTGCCCACCGCTGAGTCGGGCCCGAACTCGCGGATCTCTTGAGCACAGCGGCAGGCGGCCGCGATCTTCGCGGCCCACTCCAAGGCTGCCTCCCGAGAGGTCACGTCGAGGACCGTGAACCCGCCGTTGAACTCCTTGGTCTGCGGGTACGTGCCAGCGGTGATCGTCCCGTCGCCGGCCACCATGACGGGATCCACGTTCTCGGCCAACCCGCCGCCGAACACCAAGACGCCTGCGTCCATGGCCTCCTGGACCACCGCATGAGCGGCCTCTCCCACGGCGGGGAACTCCTCAGCGGGGATGTGGTCCATCGCGCCGCTGGGGAACGAAATCAGGTACCGCGTCATCTCATGACTCCTTTCTCGGCGGCCTGCTCCGGCCGCATCTCAGCCTCGCCCGTACGCGGTAGAGACTGACAAACCACCGAAGACTCATCGCTGCTCCGGCCGATCCGGGTTCACCTCGTCAGGCGTCATTCCCGAACGCTGGCCCACCGCGGCGAGCTGCGGCTCGACGACGGGGCGCGACCAGCGTCGGCCGCTTCGATCAGGTAGGCGTTACGCTGTGGCTGTTCGGTGTTCGTCCGGATGGTTTCAGCGGCTACAAAGCGGAGCACACTTCCGGGGACGCGTTTTTTCACCTAGGCGGGCGCTCCGTGCGCCAACCCCTCGCGCGCCGAAGCGCCCGCTGCGAGGAGGTCTTCATGGCTACCACGATGTGCGAGATCGACGGGCGTCGGCCCGCCGTCGCAAGCGTGCGGATCAGGCAGAACGGCGAGGAGCGGACGATCGCCGTCTGTGAAGAGCACCTTCGGGAGCTTCAGGGTCAGAGCCGCGGGGCAGGCCGGTCGCCGTTCGGTGGCAGGAGCCTCTTCGACGAGTTCTTCTCCGACTTCTTCGGCGACAGCGGTCTCGGCAGCCGCACGCCCGCCGCCGCCGGTGGCACGACCACGACGCGCCCGCGCCGCCCGGCCGAGCAGATCGACGTCACGCAGTACTTCAGCGACGCCACCCGCCAGCTGCTCCAGCATGCCGCGCAGAAGGCGATGGAATGGGGCAGCCTGGACGTCGACTCGACACACCTGCTCTGGGCCGCGACGCAGGACGAGGTTGTCCGGCACGTGCTGCAGCAGGTCGGCGCCGACCCCGCCGCGATCGCGGCGCAGATCGAGGAGGAAGCAGACGTCGAGGAGCGCACGGACGTTGCGCCGTCGCTGTCGCCGGACGCGAAGGCTGCCCTCTTGGCCGCCTACGACGAGTCGCGTCAGATCGGCGCGTCGTACGTGGGGCCTGAGCACGTGCTGCTCGCCCTGGCCAAGGACACCGAGACCGAGGCGGGTGAGCTGCTCGAGCGATTCGCGATCAGGCACACGAAGCTGCGCGGCGCGGTCATCCGCGGCGTCGAGAGCGGCGAGGCGGGTGGGCGCCCGGCGAGCACGACAAAGACGCTCGACGAGTACGGCCGAGATCTCACGGAGGAGGCCCGCCAGGGGAAGCTCGATCCCGTGATCGGCCGGGCCGATCAGATCGAGCAGACGATCGAGATCCTCTCGCGCCGCACGAAGAACAACCCGGTGCTGCTCGGCGACCCCGGCGTCGGCAAGACCGCGATCGTGGAGGGCATCGCCCAGCGGATCGTCAACGACGACGTGCCCGAGACGCTCACCGGCAAGCGCCTGGTGGCGCTCGACATGGCGGGGATGATCGCCGGCACGAAGTACCGGGGCGAGTTCGAGGAACGCCTGAAGGGCGTGATCGACGAGATCACCGAGAACGCGGACAGCCTGATCGTCTTCATCGACGAGATCCACACCGTCGTCGGCGCGGGCGCGGCCGAAGGGGCGATGGATGCGGGGAACATGCTCAAGCCGGCGCTCGCGCGCGGCGAGCTGCACATGATCGGCGCGACCACGCTCGACGAGTACCGGAAGAACATCGAGAAGGATCCCGCGCTCGAGCGGCGTCTCCAGCCCGTGCTGGTCTCCGAGCCGACCGTCGAGGAGACGATCGAGATCCTCACCGGCCTCAAGGACCGCTATGAGGCGTTCCATCGCGTGCGCATCACGGAGGAGGCGATCGTCGCAGCGGCGGAGCTGTCCGATCGCTACATCCGCGACCGCTTCCTGCCCGACAAGGCGATCGACCTGATCGACCAAGCAGGCGCCCGCGTCCGGCTCCGGTCGAAGGCGAAGCCCGAGGACACGCGGGCAGCCGAGGAGGAGCTCCGCCACATGGGGCGCGAGCGCGACCAGGCGATCTCGGCCGAGGACTACAAGCGGGCGGACGAGCTGAAGGCGCAGATCGACGAGCGCCGCGCCCAGCAGGAGGGGCGGAAGGAGGCCCGCTCGCGGGCGCCCGAGGTCACGGTCGAGGACATCGCCGACATCGTGTCGCGGCGCACGGGCATTCCGGTGTCACAGCTGACCCAGGAGGAGCGCGACCGGCTCCTGAAGCTCGAGGAACGCCTGCATGAGCGCGTCGTCGGTCAGGACGAGGCCGTCGAGGCCGTCGCGGAGGCGGTTCGCCGCGCCCGCGCCGGGCTCGCCGACCCCAGCCGTCCCGACGGCAGCTTCCTGTTCCTGGGACCCACCGGCGTCGGCAAGACGGAGCTCGCGCGGACACTCGCGGAGGCGCTCTTCGGCAGCGAGGACGTGATGGTCCGCCTCGACATGAGCGAGTACCAGGAGCGGCACACAGTCAGCCGGCTCGTCGGCGCGCCACCCGGCTACGTCGGCCACGAGGAAGCCGGACAGCTGACCGAGGCGGTCCGCCGCAAGCCCTACGCGGTGCTCCTGTTCGACGAGATCGAGAAGGCGCACGCAGACGTCTTCAACATCCTGCTCCAGATCCTGGACGACGGCCGGCTCACCGATTCGCAGGGCCGGACGGTCGATTTCAAGAACACGATCCTGATCATGACCTCGAACCTCGGCGCCGATCGCATCCAGGCCTTCGCACGGAAGGAGAGCGGCTCGTTCGACGAGCTGAAGGAGGACCTGATGGAGGTGCTCCGGCACAGCTTCCGGCCCGAGTTCATCAACCGGATCGACGAGATCATCGTCTTCCAGGCGCTCACGATGGAGCAGCTCAAGCAGGTCACGCGGCTGATGCTCGATCGCGCCGCGAGGCGCCTGCGCGCGCAGCACATCGAGGTCGAGTTCTCGGACGAGGCCGTCGAGCACCTGGCCGAGATCGGCTTCGACCCCGAGTTCGGCGCGCGGCCGCTGCGTCGTGCGATTCAGCGCGAGCTCGAGAACGAGGTCTCGCGGCTGCTGCTGAGCGGGGCTCTGCAGCCGGACGATCGGGTTCGCGTCGACTACGACGACGTCCAGCTCACCTTCGACATCGACAAGGGAGCCGCAGAGGCGATCGAGGAGGTAGAGGAGCCGGAGTCGCAGCCGGCACACGTCTAGCAGGGGCACGAAAGCGCGCGCCGGTGGAAGAGTTGATGATTGGTTGGAGCGGCTGAGCTTCCGCTGGCTCTTGTTCATGCTTGCGTCGCTGCAGCCGGAGGCGGAGTTGTTCCTGCTCGAAGCGCGAGCACGTCCTGTGGTGTCCCGAACCACAGGCACACACCGCAGCTATCGGCACAGCCCGCTCGGATGAAGTGCTGCCCTCGCGTGGCGAAGCACTTCGTCCCTGTAGACGCATCGCAACGCCACCCTCAGGGACATTCCCGAACGCTGGCGCACGCGAGGGATCCGTCACCAGGCACTCCTCCCCACGGGAGCCACTGCGCTCGCCGCTCTTGCGCCTTCTATGCTCGGCGTGGGTCTGGAGCGCGTGACGCGAAGAAGCGCTCGACTGTGTCGAGCGGCTCGATGCTTCGTTGAGCGCGAGCGAGTATGAGGGCACCTTCGAGCGCGGCCATGAGCACCGTCGCGTGCGCTTCGGCTTCCGCCGGCGACGCCCCAAACCTGGCGTAGGCGTCGACGACTGGCGCTCGCCACCCTGCGAACGCGTCGCGGACATGGGTGCGGAGGCTGTCGTTGTCGGCCGCGTCGCAAATAGTCGCGGCCAGCGGGCAGCCCAGGGCGAAGTCGTAATCGACGAGCAGGCGCCGCCATGGGGCCACGATCACGCTGATTGCTTCGGGGAACGTCTTGGCTTCGCTGAGAGTACGCTCGAGATCACCGAAGAGGTCGACGAGCGCGACGTCGATCGCTTCGGTCACGAGCTGCGTCTTGCCGCCCGGGAAGAAGCGGCCGAGCGAGCCGCGGGGACCGCGGGAGTGGGCGACGACCTCGCGGAGTCCGGTGCCGTGGATGCCGCGCTCGCGGATGAGCGTTGCGGCGCTCTGCACCATGTGCGCGCGAGCTGGAGATCGCGAGCGACTGGCGGCCGGGCCCTTCGTTTCGTTCCTTGCAGGCATAGGGGCAGAGTAGGGCATTTAGATGACGACCGTCATCGCTTCTGCTAGCGTCTGACTCCGATGACGACTGTCATCGAATGCCGAACGGACAGAAGGAGACAGTCACATGAGCGCCGAAGCGATTGCGCCGATCACCACCTACTTCCGAGTCTGCGACGGGGTGCGAGTGAGGTTTGCCGACAACGGGGGGGACTCCGACGTCACGGTGCTGCTGCTGGCGCCGTGGCCCGAAAGCCTTTGGGCCTTCCGTCACATCTGGCACCGCGTTTCGGCAGTCGGGCGGGCGGTCGCCATCGACATGCCGGGGTTCGGCCACTCCGATGGTCGCCCGGAACTGATCGCCCCAGACGCCTCGGGAGCGTTCCTGGCCGGCCTGATCGATGAGTGGGGCCTCGGGGCTCCGCACGTCGTCGGCCCGGACGTCGGCACGGCCGCAGGGCTCTTCCTTGCCGCAAAGGCTCCGGAGCGCGTAACGAGCTTGACCGTCGGCGGCGGCGCCGTCCGCTTCCCGATCGAAGCAGGCGGCGCGCTCAAGGACATCATCGAGGCGCCGAGTCTTGAGGTCGTGCGCGGGCTGGACGCCAGGACCAGCATCGGCTATGCGGTCGAGGCCGCTGCCGCGAGCGAGAGCGAGCCCGAAGTCCACGAGGACTATGTCAGCGCCTACGATCTCGGGCGGTTCGCGGAGTCTGCCCGGTTCGTGCGGCATTACCCCGCACAGAACCCGGTGTTGCGCGATCTGCTGCCGACGATCACCACGCCGACCCAGATCGTGGCCGGGCGCGACGATGAGCTCGTGCCGTGGTCGAACAACCAGTACCTCGACGACCTCCTCCCAAACAGCGAGATCCACTCTCTCGACGCAGGTCACTTCGCGTGGGAGCAAGCAGCGGAGGAATACGGCCGCCTGGTGGTCGATTGGGTCAGCGGCGGATTTCGGCGCGTCGCGGCCTAGGCGGCGACAGACCGCTCAAGAGACATTCCCGCACACTCGGGCAACGGAGCGCGCCTTCGCTCGGCCTAGAGCTAAGACTCCCTCTTTGACCGTCGCGCCGACCGGTGCCAGAGTTCTCCGAATGACCGACACCGTCGAATCGCTCTTCGACGCGTACGCGAGCTCCTATTCGGCACGCGACATGGAAGGGGTCACCAATCTCTGTCGCTGGCCATTCCTTGCGGTTCGAAGGGGGGAAGCGATCCAGCTGCCTGACCGCGATGCTGTGCGGGATCACTTCGCCTCTGCTATCGAGGCGTACCGCTTCACGGGTAGTGACTCGCTGACCTGGACGCCGGTCGCGATAGACACTCGCGAACTGGGCGAGCACTCTGTTTTCGCAACCGTGCATTGGAACGCGGTCGACGACGCCGACGGACGCATTGTTCGCGACACGTGGACGAGCTACCAGCTGCTCGCGACTCCCGACGGTTGGCGGTTCGTCTCGTACACGAACCACTTCTAGGGAGAGATAGCCGCCAAGCGACATTCCCGCACGCTCGGGCAGTCGGCGAACATCCTGCTTGGCTCGCCACCTGCGATGCTCGCGCACCCAACCACGCAGCGAGGAGGTGCTCGTGGAACGGTTCAGCTTTTCCTCCGATGTCGCCTTCGTGCCGCAACGAGATCTACTCGGTTTGGCCTGTTGCGCAACTGGAGTAACCTGGTTGGAGCTACGACCGTACGGTCACGCCGTGGAGCCGCCTCCACCAAGCGAACTTCACTGATGCTGCATCAGGGAGTCGGGCTCGAGTCGCGGAGCCGGGAGGAACTTCGCCGTGCCAAACAGGCGACACCACACAGAACCAACATCTCCAGAGAGGGGGAGTTGCTCATGACCGAGTCCGACAATCCCACTGTCGTCCTTGTCCACGGCGGTTTCGTGGACGGCTCTGGCTGGCAGGGTGTCTACGAGCACCTGAAGAAGGGCGGGCACGACGTCGCCGTTGTGCAGAACCCGACGATTTCGCTCGAAGGCGATGCCGCCGCGACGAATCTCATCCTCGACGCGCAGGACGAACCAGTGATACTCGTCGGCCATTCCTACGGCGGCGCGGTGATCACCGAGGCGGGTACTCATCCCAAAGTTGCGGCGCTCGTTTACATCGCAGGCTTCGTGCCGGACAAGGGCGAGTCGGTGAACACCCTCATCGGGGGCTTCCCGACGGATGGCCCGCAGCCGCCGATCCTGCCGCCGCAGGACGGGTTTCTCTTTCTCGACCGGGAGAAGTTCCATGCTTCATTCGCAGGTGACCTGAGTGCCGAAGAGGCCGCGTTCATGGCCGACTCGCAGGTCCCTTGGGGCGTTGGCGCCCTGGGCGGCACGGTCAGCGAGCCTGCGTGGCAGAGCAAGCCAAGCTGGTACCTGGTCACGACCGAAGACCGGATGATCCCTCCATCTGCTCAGCGCGAGATGTCCGCGCGGGCGGGTTCGACCGTCATTGAGGTCGCAGGCAGCCACGCGATCTACGTCTCGCAGCCTGCAGCCGTGGCCGAACTGATCCAGACGGCGGTCAGCGCGACAATCCCTGCCGCGGTCGGTATCTAGCGTCATCGCGGTGGAGATTCACAGTTCGGCGTAGCTGGCGCATCTGTCTACGGGTCGGGGGACGTACGCTGTGCCCCCGGCCCCTGTTGGCAGGCCCTGCGGGATAAGCGCGGGACGCGCCGTTTCCTTGGTAGCAAACGGGGGCGGGGATGTCGGCCGGAGTGAACCCGGTGGGTGTAGTCGCCCCTAACGGGCCACCAATCTCGCCGGAATGGCCGAGCTCCCGGGCTAGCACCGAGGACTGCACCGGCGTGCACTCTCAGATTCGCGCGGGCGTCTGCCACAGCCTCTGTGCGGCTTCCTGCCTCCGCAGTGGAACGGGTAGTCCGCTTCGAGTCCCCGCAACCCGGCGTCGGCACCCATAATCCCTAGTATTCATGCGGGTTTCCAGACCATCCGACATCTGAGTGGCCCCGGGAGGAGTCGAACCTCCGCACGCAGATTCGAAGTCTGCCGCTCTATCCACTGAGCTACGGGGCCGGTTCGCGCACGGTAGCGCGCCGGCGGAGCCATCGCCGCCTGCGGCGGCGAGGCGAGCGAGGCGCGCTGCGGACGAGGTCCCGGATCGAGCTCGTGCGCCCCTTCGCGAACGCGCACACCGCGACCGCGCCGTAGAAGCCGAGCCGCGGCGTCATCGAGCAGCAGCCGGGGCAGCGGCACGCCGGGGCGCCGGCGGAGTTGAGCTCGTCCGCGTAGATCCTCGGGACCCAGCGCGGGCCGCCCCAGCGGAGGTCGAACGCGAACGAGCGGACGACGTGCGCCCAGATCAGCCACGCGGTCCAGCGCGCGACGCCGTAGAAGAACGACGCGCGGTACAGCGCGATCAGCATCGTCTCCGAGACGTAGCGGCCCGCCCAGCGCCAGAACGGGTCGGCGGCCATGACCGTCTCGCGGAAGTAGCCGCGCGTCAGCACGCTCCAGCTCAGGATCGCCCACACGACGAACACGCCGTCCCACACGAAGCCGAGCCCGCTGAAGTACGCGCCCGCGTCGACGTAGCGTCCCGTCTGGCCCGCGTACGCCCACGCGCCGACCGCGAACAGGTGGTCGGTGAAGGGGAAGAAGAGCATCGAGCCGACCGTGTCTCCCATGTCCGTCAGCGCGTGCGCCCACTGGCCGATCGTGAAGCTGTACGCGACGACCTTGTTCCGCCAGATCACGTACAGCAGCAGCCCGACGAGGACGCCGAAGGTGAGCGAGTGCGTGAAGCCCGCGCCCGGCCAGCCGCGATGGAACTGCGCCGGGTTGTCGGCCTTCAGCTCGACCCCGGCGAGGCCGACCCCGTACACGAACCACTTCGAGAGCAGGTCGGGCGCGTACGAGCCCACGAGCAGCGGGACGAACGCGATCTTCTTCCCGAGGTGCTTCTGGACGACGTACGGCTCGAGGTCGTGCGCCGCCCAGCTCATCTGCGCGCGAGGCGGACGAGCGCCGGGAGGACGACGACACAGCCGAGGAGGTAGCCGGCCGCGGCGAGCCACGAGAAGAGGAACTCGGGGAACGCGACGCCGATCGCCACGTAGACCACTCCGGCCGCGACGTAGAGCGCCAGCTCGCGCCAGCCGGCGGCGAGTGCGTCACGCAGGGAGGACGGCGATCCGTCGGGCCGCACGGGGGCGCAGTATGCCCGACTCCTCGCGCGGGCGGTCCGGTCCGTCCGACGCCGTGGTCCTACCCTCGCCGCATGACGCTCGGAATCGTGGTGTTCGGCGCCGCGTTCCTCGTCGGGCTCGGGCTCGGCACCTACACTCGCCGGCCCCTCTCGACGGCGTTCTTCGTCCTCGGCAGCTTCTCCGCGCTTCTCGCGCTGTCGACGACGGGGGACGCGTCCGCGGCCGTCGCCGTCCTCGTGATCGTGTTCCTGCTCGGGCTCGTCGCGGACAGCGTGCGCGAGACCTTCGCGCTGCTCGTCGGGCGTTATAGCCGAGATCACGTGGCGGTCGAGGGCGAGGCGAGCCTCGCCCCTACAATTCGACCCCCGCGGGCGTGGCGGAACTGGCAGACGCGACGGGTTTAGGTCCCGTTGGGCCTCCGGGCCCTTGGAGGTTCGAGTCCTCCCGCCCGCATTTGCGCAAGATCGAAATCTCGCTAGCGCGAGATTTCGATCGCGCGACAAGCAGACCCCTTCATGGGGTGCCCGAATAGCTCAACGCTCGGGGTGTGAAGTCGCCTGGTTGCCACCAGCTCCGGGGCGGTCGGGCCGCGTAGTCTGTCGTCTGAGCCGAACGTTGGAGACCTAACCGGATGAGCGAGTTCCACGCCCACTTCCAACCGCTCCGCCAACCCTCGCGCTCCGGGCGCATGATCGTCCTGCTCTCTGGCCCGCTCCTCTGGCTGGCCGCCTTCGTGCTGCTGGGCGGTCGTCGCGAAGAAGACCGACTTCATCCTCTACGGGCTCGTCATCGCGGGAGGGTCGTTGCTCGTGGGGTGCCGCGATTCTCCTGCCCGCGCGAGCACGTCGCCTCCGGGAGGAACGAGAACCTGCGCCTGTCGCTGACATCCTCCTCGCCTTCGTCGCGCTCTACCCGCTCGTGATGGCCGGGATCTGGGTGGGCGGAGGCGTCCTCTTCCGCATCCTGGAGGAGGAGAGGGAGCCGACCGAGCCGGACGGGGGCTGGCCCGGCGTGACGATCCTCGTGGCCGCCTACAACGAGGCGAGCGTGATCGGCGTGAACGTGCGGGCCGCCCGCGCGGTCGAGTATCCGGACCTCGAGATCCTCGTGCTCGACGACGGCTCGACGGACGAGACCGTGTCCGTGGCGATCGCCGCAGCCGAGGGAGACGAGCGGGTCGAGGTCCTTCGCGACCCGGTCAACCGCGGCAAGGCCGAGCGGCTGAATCTCGGCTTCGGCCGCGCCCGAAACGAGCTCGTCGTCGTCACCGACGCCGACACGCATCTCCATCCGCTGGCGGTCAAGCTGCTCGTCACGCGCATCGCTCGTTCGCCGAGGATCGCGGCCGTCGCGGGCGCGCCGCACGTCACGAACCGGGTCAACCTGCTGACCGCGCTGCAGTCGCTCGAAGCCGCCTCGATCATCGGGCTCGTCCGCCGGACGCAGGCCCTCGGCGGCCGCACGCACATCGTCGCCGGTGTCCTTGCGATCTTCCGCCGGAAAGCCGTCATCGAGGTCGGTGGCTACGACGGCCGGATGGCGACGGAGGACATCGACCTCACGTGGCGGCTGCTGATCGCCGGTTGGCTCACCTCGTACGAGCCCAATGCGCTCGTCGGGATGCAGGTGCCGCCGACCCTGTCGTCGCTCTGGCTCCAGCGCCGCCGCTGGGCGCGCGGCCAGGGCGAGGTCCTGCACGAGCACTCCGGGACGATCCTCCACCGACGTTCGTTGCGAATCTGGAACTTCGCGATCGAGAGCGGGCTTTCGCTGCTGTGGGTCGTCTGCCTCGCCCTTGCCCTGATCGCCGCGGCGCCCTCGCTCTCTTCGACGACCGTCCGGCGATGTTCGGGTTCGGCCTCGCTTGGGGGATTCGCCATCGCCCTCGTCGTCGACCCTTCAGCTCGCGTTCGCCGTCGGGATCGCGGCCCGCTACGACCGACGTGCGGCTCTCGCCTTCCTCCTGGGCCCGCTCTACCCCCTCGGCTTCTGGGCCATCACTGCGGCCGCCGCGCTTCGGGAGGAGCTTCCGGCGCTCTGGCGCGGCCCGCGCGAGGAGCGCGTCGTCTGGGACGTTCCGCGCGAGCCCGTGTAGCTCGTCACTCCCCAGTGCGGAGTCCGTCGTAGACGTCGCCGCCGGTCGTCTGCGATCGACCTGGAACCGTCCGAGCGGTTGCCCGCTGCCGACCTGCGCACGGGCGTTCACGTCCTGCGTGAAGACTGCCTCGTAGCGCCCGATCAGCCAGCCGAGCAGGTCGTCCGGGATGCGCGGATCGTTCGTGCCGTCCTGGCCGTAACTGCCGTACGGCGGCGCGAACGCCAGCGGCTCGTAGGAGCGGATGTGGTCGGCGAGGGTCTCTTGACCCCATTCGATGTCCGAACGCACCCGCCCTCGCCAGTCGTCGAGATCCTCGCCCTCGTCCTCGTAGGCGTAGTACGGCCCGAAGTCGTCGGGGCCGGGGCCGTACTGGATCTGCTGATGGCCTTCCCCCGAATGGAGCTGTAGCTCCCAACGATCGCTCGTCTTGCACGGTCTCGAGCTCCTCCCACGTGAGGTACTCGGAGTCGCCCCCGTCGACGCGGCCGACGTCGACGAACATGACCGCGTTGAAGCCGAGCTCGCGCAGGATCCCGTCCGCGCCGGTCCACGAGTCGGCCCGGGCGTCGTCGAAGGTCAGGAGCAGCGGCCTCGGGGGCAGATCGACGGCCTCACCCTGCACGAACCGGACGAACGTCTCGAGGTCGATCGTCCGGTAGCCGGCCTCCGCGATCAGCGTCATCTGCTTCGCGAAGTCCTCGAACCCGACCCCATACGCCGCGTCCGCCTCGTTCGAGAACCCGCTCTCCGGGCCGATCCCGTGGTAGAGGAGCACGGGTACCGCCGAGCGATCCGGCGGCAGCGGCGCCCACACCTGCTTCTCGCCGGAGGTGAGCACGACCTCCGGGGCCGGAGTCGGGCTCCGGGGCGCTGTCTCGTCCGAGCCGCCGCACGCACCCAGAACGACGGCGCCGCAGGCACTGGCAACGAGTACCGACAGCGCCCTCATCAGAAGCGGTCGAGACGGAGGAAGCCGATGTCGTGGCGCGTGTCGCCGTCGAGGGCGAGGTCGGCGAGGATCTCGCCGACGACCGAGCAGAACTTGAAGCCGTGGCCGGAGAAGCCGGCGCCGACGACGGCGAGCTCGGTCTCGGGATGGCGGTCGATCAGGAAGTGCTCGTCGGGGGAGGGCTCGAACAGGCACGTCTTGAGCGCGATCGTCGGGCCGGCGCCCTCGGGGAAGTAGCGCTCCGCGAACGCGCGCAGCGGCTCCTCGTCCGCGAGCGTCGGCTCGCGCGAGATCGCGTCCGGGTCTCCGCCTTCGGCGAAGTGGTCGAAGCGGCCGAGCTTGAAGCCGGGGATTCCGTACGCCGGGAAGCCGTAGAAGTGCTCGCCGTCGAGCGCGAGGTTGAACACCGGAAACGCTGCCGGCTCGAACTGCTCCGGCTGCGCGGTCTGGAACCAGGCGAGTGCCTGGCGAACCCCGCGGACGAGCCCCTCCGGCAGCCGCGCGACCTCCTGCGACCAGGCGCCGGCGGTCAGCACGAGCCGCTCGGCTTCGACGAGGCCGCGGTCGGTCGTGACGCGGACGCCGTTCTCCCCGGCCTCCCACTCGAGCACCCGTTCCCGCGCCCGCACGACCGCGCCGTGCCGGAGCGCGCCCTCGACGTGCGCGACGATGCAGCGCTCGGGGACGACGAAGCCGCCGTCCGGCTGGAACACGACCTCGAGCTCGGCCGGGAAGGCGGTACGCGGGGAACCGCCGACCCACCTCGTCGCCGCGCAGCACCTCGTGCGGAAGGTCGTGGTCGGCGCAGGACCGGAGGACGCCTTCGAGGATCCGCGGGCCGCCCTCGAGGATGCCGGTGATGCGGAGGAGCTCCTCGCCCGCCTCGGCCTCGAGCTCGCGCCAGAGCTCGTACGCGCGCCGGAGCAGCGGCACGTACGACGAGTGCTCGAAGTACGCGAGCCGGATGATCCGCGTCAGCCCGTGCGACGACCCGTGCTCGTGCGGAACGTCGAAGCGCTCGATCCCGAGCACCCGCTTCCCGCGACGGGCGAGGTGGTACAGCGCCGCGCTCCCCATCCCGCCGACTCCGACGACGACGACGTCGTAGCGCTCGCCCATCGGAGCCGATGCTATGCCCACGGGAGAACCGGTGTCAGACACCGATTTCTGTCAAGGGGGAACTGCGCCGATTGCGTTCCGATGCATCCACAGCCGTTTCGCTGCAGCCGAGCGGCTCGGAGCCCGTAGGCACGTCCGCTCGGGACAGTGTCGTGCGCGAGGCGCTCATGGCCGGTGTCTGACACCGGGTCTCGACGCGGCTCCACCCGTCGTGACTCCGGCCCAGGCTGGTTGAATGGCCGAATGTCCGCAAACGCAGTCGAAGAGCTCGGGGAGAATCGCGTTCGCCTGACCGTCGAGGTCGCGCCCGAGCAGGTGAAGCACGCGGTCGAGCACGCGCTCTCCGACCTCTCCGAGACCGCGAAGATCCCGGGCTTCCGCCAGGGGAAGGTGCCGCAGCCGATCCTCGTCTCCCGGCTCGGCAAGGACCGGATCTACGCCGAGGCCGTGGACAGCCACATCGGCGGCTGGTTCTGGAGCGCGGCGTCGCGGAGCAGGATCCGCCCGGTCGCCCAGCCCGAGTACGAGTACGAGCTCCCGGCGAACGCCGACGACGGCTGGAGCTTCGCGGCGACCGTGGACGTGCAGCCGCTGCCCGAGATCGCGGACTGGACGGCGCTCGAGGTCCCGCGGGCCGAGATCGAGGTTCCCGAGGAGGCGATCGACGCCGAGGTCGAGGCGCTGCGCGAGTCCGTCGCCGAGCTCGCGCCCGCGAACGGCCGTCCCGCCCAGGAGGGCGACACGCTGCTGATCGACATCGTGGACCCGGAGGGGGAGGCGCAGCGCGACACGATCGTCGAGCTCGGCGCCGGGCGCATGACCCCCGAGCTCGAGGTCGCGCTCGTCGGCGCGAGCGCAGGCGAGACGAAGAACGTGACCTTCGATCGCGGCGACGGCTCGGCCGGCACCGTCGAGGTGACCGTCCGCGAGGTGCAGGAGAAGGTCCTGCCGCCGCTCGACGACGAGCTCGCCCGCGCCGCGAGCGAGTTCGACACGCTCGCCGAGCTCCGCGAGTCGATCGCCCGCACGCTGCGCGAGCAGCTCGATGTGGAGATCGACGGCGCGTACCGCGTCGCCGCCGTGGACGAGCTCGTGCAGGCCTCGGGCGTGCAGCCCGCGGCGCTGCTCGTGCGCTCGCGGGCGAGCGACCTGCTCACCGGCTTCGTCAACTCGCTCGAGCGCCGCGGCATCTCGCTGGACGCCTACATCGCGGCCAGCGGCGCGAGCCCGGAGGAGATCCAGCGGCAGTTCGTGCTCGAGGCCGCGGTCTCGATCGCGCGCGAGCTCGCCCTCGAGGCGCTCGCGGAGCGCGCGGGCATCGACGTCTCGGACGACGAGGTCCGCGCGTACGTGCGCGAGGAGGCCGAAGGCGCCGGCGAGGACGCGGACGGCGTCATCGAGGACATCTGGGCGCACGGCCAGCAGGAGTCGATCCGCGAGGACCTCCGCCTGCGCGCGGCTCTCGACCGCCTCGTCGCGGACGTGAAGCCGATCGCGCCCGACCTCGCGGCCGCGCGAGACCAGCTCTGGACCCCCGACAAGGAGAAGCCCGAGGGCGAGACGAAACTGTGGACCCCCGGCAGCAAGGAGCCCGCATGAGCAAGGAGCTGAAATGAGCCCGTTGATTCCGATGGTCATCGAGCAGACCTCGCGCGGCGAGCGCTCGTTCGACATCTACTCCCGTCTGCTCAACGAGCGGATCATCTTCCTCGGCACGCCGATCGACGACCAGATCGCGAACCTCACGGTCGCGCAGTTGCTGCACCTCGAGTCCGAGGATCCGGACAAGGACATCTCGATCTACATCAACTCGCCGGGCGGGATCGTGTACGCGGGCCTCGCGATCTACGACACGATGCAGTTCATCCGGCCGGACGTGCAGACGATCTGCGTGGGCATGGCGATGTCGATGGGCGCCGTCGTGCTCGCAGGCGGGACCAAGGGGAAGCGCTCGGCGCTTCCGCACTCGAAGATCCTCATCCACCAGGGCTCGGCGGGCTTCCACGGCCAGCCGACGGAGATCGAGATCCAGGCGCGGGAGGTAATCAGCCTCAAGCGGCTAATGGAGGAGATCATGGCGAATCACACCGGTCAGGAGATCGAGAAGGTCTCCAAGGACATGGATCGCGACTTCTACATGACCTCCGAGGAGGCCAAGGAGTACGGGGTCATCGACCGGGTGATCGAGCACCGCTAGACAGTTGCCACTAGCCATGTACGGAAAATCGGAGTAAAAGGAGAACGGGATGGCGCGGGCGAGCGAGGGTAACGAGCAGCTCCTCTGCAGCTTCTGCGGAAAGAGCCAGCGACAGGTCAAGAAGTTGATCGCAGGTCCTGGCGTCTACATCTGCGACGAGTGCATCGATCTCTGCAACGAGATCATCGACGAGGAGCTGACGACTCCGACCCAGCTCGACCTCGACAACCTCCCCCGGCCGCTCGACATCTACTCCGTCCTCAACGACTACGTCGTCTCGCAGGAAGAGTCGAAGCGGACGCTCGCGGTCGCCGTCTACAACCACTACAAGCGCGTGCGCATGGGACTCGACGACGGCGAGGTCGAGCTCCAGAAGTCGAACATCCTCCTGCTCGGCCCGACCGGCTGCGGGAAGACGCTCTTGGCACAGACGCTGGCGCGCATCCTCAACGTCCCGTTCGCGATCGCCGACGCGACGGCGCTGACCGAGGCGGGCTACGTCGGCGAGGACGTCGAGAACATCCTCCTGAAGCTCATCCAGGCCGCGGACTTCGACATCAAGAAGGCCGAGACCGGGATCATCTACATCGACGAGGTGGACAAGATCGCGCGCAAGGCGGACAACCCGTCGATCACGCGCGACGTCTCCGGCGAGGGCGTGCAGCAGGCGCTGCTGAAGATCCTCGAGGGCACGATCGCCTCGGTGCCGCCGCAGGGCGGGCGCAAGCACCCGCACCAGGAGTTCCTCTCGATCGACACGACGAACATCCTCTTCATCTGCGGCGGCGCGTTCGCGGGCCTCGACAAGATCATCGAGCGCCGGATCGGGAAGAACACCGTCGGCTTCGGCGCCGACATCCGCTCGCGGAGCTCGGTCGAGAGCGCCGAGATGCTCGCGAGCGTCATGCCCGAGGACCTCATGTCCTTCGGCCTCATCCCGGAGTTCGTCGGCCGCCTGCCGGTCATCAGCGCCGTGCACCAGCTCACGCGCGAGGACCTCGTCGAGATCCTCATCGAGCCGAAGAACGCGCTCGTGAAGCAGTACCAGCGCTTCTTCGGCTACGACTCGATCGAGCTCGTCTTCACGGACGACGCGCTGTGGGAGATCGCCGACCATGCGCTCATGCGCGAGACCGGCGCCCGCGGCCTCCGCTCGATCATCGAGCTCGCGCTCCTCGACGTCATGTTCGAGCTTCCGTCGCGGACCGACGTGACGAAGTGCGTCATCACGAAGGAGACGATCTCGAAGGGCCTGAAGCCGACGCTCGTCACGAGTGCCGGCGCGGCCGACGACGAGCTCGACGAGCTCGCGGAAGAGTCGGCGTAGAGATCCCGCGCGAGCAAGGAGCGGGCACGAGAATCGGGGGTCGGGAATGCCGCGGTATCTGATCGAGAGGACGTACACGGTTGACATGGACGCGGTGCCCGCGGTGGCCACGCGCTCGAAGGCGATCGGCCACCACCGCTTTCCGGAGATCGTCTGGGAGCACAGCCACGTCGTCGTCGACGAGGACGGGCACGCCGAAGTCGTTCTGCGTGTACGAGGCGCCGAGCGAGGAGATGGTCCGCGAGCACGCCAGAGCTGTTCGGCGACCACTCCATCGCGAGCATCTACGAGATCGCCGGCGACGTCACGCCCGCCGACTTCCCGCTGACCGACGACCCGGACTAGCCGGTCGAGTCCTCGGGCCGCAGGCCTTCGCGCGTCGGCGACGTGGTACACGGCCTGCAGGGCGACGGCGAGCCGGCGCGTGACGTCGCGCCGCGTCTCCGCGTCCTCCGCGGGGACGAGCTCGAGCGCCTCGCGGTAGAGCGTCACCGCGTGCTCCTTCGCCCAGCCGCGGCCCGCCCGGTCGCCCGCGGCGACGAGGTGCTCGACGGCGCGCGCGACGTCTCCCGCCTCGCGCCAGTGGTGCGCGAGCGCGTCGAGTCGACTGTCCTGCGTCGCCGGTCGTCTCCTCGAGGAAGCGGGCGATCGTCGAGGTGCCGCTCGCGGCGCGCGGCGCGGGGGAGCTGCTGGTAGGCGACGTCGCGGATGAGCGCGTGCTTGAACGCGTACTGCTCGTCGCCGCGGATGCGCGAGACGGCCTCCCGGCGGACGAGGTCCCGCTGCTCGAGCGAGCCCGAGGAGCGCCGAGAGCCCCTCGCGCGGCGCGATGCGGGTGAGCGCTCCGCGCCAGAACACGCGGCCCACCGCCGACGCGTCGACGAGCACGCTTCGCTCCTCGGGCGGCAGCGCGTCGAGGCGGGCGGAGACGATCGCGCGCACGCTCGTCGGCAGCTGGGTCGCGTCGGCGGTCGAGCGCTCGGCGATCGACGCGGCGAGCTCCTCGATGAAGAGCGGGTTCCCCTCGGCCGTCTCGGCGATGCCCGGCGCGCGCGGGTCCGACGACTCGCGCCGGGCGAGGAGCAGCTCCGCGAGCTCGAGCGACGCGTCGCCGGTGAGGCGATCGAGGGGCAGGGCGGTGTACGCCGGTAGCCCGCCCGCCCAGCCCGGCCGCTCGGTGAGCATCTCCGGGCGTGCGAGCGCGAGGAGGAGCACGGGCACGTCGCGGACGCGCGCCGCGAGCGTCTCGATGAGGTCGAGGAGGCTCGCATCCGCCCAGTGGATGTCCTCGAAGACGAGGAGCGTCGGGCCCCTGCGCGCCGAGCGACTCGACGAACAGCCGCGCGGAGAAGAAGAGGGACTCGCGATCGGACGCCTCCTCCTCGCCGTCGAGCCCGAGCAGGAGGGACAGGTGCGCCGCGTGGTCGTCCTCGCCTCGTCCGGCCCGAGGAGCTCCTGCACGGCCGCCGAGAGCTTCGCGCTCGCCTCGGGCAGCTCGTCGCTGTCGTAGACCTTCGCCACCTGCTTGACGTGCTGCGCGAACGCGCTGTACGGGCTCGACGCGCCGTACGGCGTCGAGCGGCCGCGGAGTACCCGAGACGTCTTGAGCTGCCGACGTGCTCCATGAGCTCGAGCGCGAGCCGCGACTTGCCGATCCCCGCCGGCCCGAAGACGGTGACCAGATGCGGGCGCCGCTCGGCGACGACGCGCTCCCAGATTCCCTTCAGCACCTCGAGCTCCCGCTCGCGGCCGACCATCGGGACGCGCGTCAGCGCCCGCTCGCCCGCGGCCACGGAGGCGCGCAGCGCGAGCCAGGCCTGCACGGGCTCGGACTTGCCCTTGGCCTGGATCGGCTCGAACCCGGGCTGGTACTCGATCGACGTTCGCGTGCTCGCGTACGTCTCCCGGCCGACGAGCACGGAGCCGACGGGAGCCGCGGTCTGCAGGCGCGCCGCGGTGTTCACGACGTCACCGGCGATCATCGCCTGCCCCTGGTCGGGCCGCGCCTCGAGGTCGACGATGGCCTCGCCGGTGTTCACGGCGACGCGCACCTCGAGGCCGTCCTCGCCGGCCCAGTCCCGCACCGCCAGTGCCGCCCGGACCGCGCGCTCGTGGTCGTCGCCGTAGGCGACCGGCGCGCCGAACACGCCCATGACGGCATCGCCGATGAACTTCTCGACCCGGCCCCCGAAGCGCTCGAGCTCGGACCGGACGCGCTCGTAGTACGGGTTCAGGAACGCGCGGACGTCCTCGGGGTCGAGCGTCTCCGAGCGAGCGGTGAAGCCGACGAGGTCGACGAAGACGACGGAGACGACGCGGCGTTCCTCGCTCGTCCGGGCAGGCTCGGCGAGCGGCTGGCCGCAGGCGAAGCAGAACCGGGCAGCCGCCGGGTTCTCCTGGCCGCAGTGAGTGCATCCCCGCACCAGGGAACCCTATTTGCGCAAGACCGGAATCCGCTAGCGCGGATTCCGCTCGCGCGGTAAAGCAGACCCCTTTATGGGGAGCCCAGAAAGGTCGGAATCTCCGGGGTGTGAAGGAGCAGCCGGTAGCTCCCCCCGGCGTCCGCCTCGCCGAGGACGACGTGTGGGCAGACCCGTAGAGTTGCGCCCGTGTTCACGACGAGGCCGGAGCTCCGCGGGACGTTCGGGATGGTCGCGTCCACCCACTGGCTCGCGTCGCAGACGGGGATGTCCGTGCTCGAGCGCGGCGGGAACGCGTTCGACGCCGCCGTTGCGACCGGCTTCGTGCTCCAGGTGGTCGAGCCGCACCTGAACGGGCCCGGCGGCGAGGTGCCGGCGATCTTCTACTCGGCCGACCGGGACGCGCCGCTCGTCCTCTGCGGCCAGGGGGTCGCGCCGGCCGCCGCCACGATCGAGGCCTTCCAGGAGCTCGGTCACGACCTCGTCCCCGGAACCGGCGTCCTCGCCGCGTGCGTCCCCGGCGCGTTCGGGGGCTGGCTTCTCCTCCTGCGCGACTTCGGCACGTGGCGGCTCGAGGACGTCCTCGAGACCGCGATCGGGTACGCCGAGCACGGCTTCCCGCTCGTCTCCGGGATCCGCCTGACGATCGACCGGACCGAGGAGCTCCTCGCGACCTGGCACGGATCGCGCGACCTCTATCTCCCCGCGCCCGAGGTCGGTGCGCTCTTCCGCAACCCGGCGCTGGCCGCGACGTACCGGCGCATCGTCGAGGACAGCCGGGGCGGGTCGCGCGAGGAGGAGATCGAGCGCGCCCGCCGCGCGTTCTACGAGGGCTTCGTCGCCGAGGAGATCGACCGCTTCGTCGCCTCCGAGGGCGGGTTCCTGGCGGCGAGCGACCTCGCGGAGTGGGAGGCGACGCTCGAGCCGCCCGCGCTGCTCGACTACCGCGGGCTCACGGTCTGCAAGACGCAGGCCTGGGGCGCCGGCCCGGTCGGCCTCCAGCAGCTCGCGCTCCTGCGGGGATTCGATCTCGCCGAGCTCCCCGAGCCCGAGTTCATCCATGTCGTCACCGAGTGCGCGAAGCTCGCGCACGCGGATCGCGATGCGCTCTACGGCGACGGCGCGAGCGTCCGGCTCGACATCCTGCTCTCGGAGGAGTACGCGAGCGAGCGGCGCGCGCTGATCGGCGAGTACGCCTCGGCCGAGTACCGGCCCGGCTTCGGCCGCCTCCCGCGCACGTCCGAGGCCGAGGCGACCGTCGGCTCGGGCGAGCCGAGCCGCGGGACCGTGCACCTCGACGTCGCCGACCGGTTCGGGAACGTCCTCTCGGCGACGCCGAGCGGCGGCTGGCTCCAGAGCTCTCCCGTGATCCCGGCGCTCGGCTGGCCGCTGGGGACGCGCGCGCAGATGTTCTGGCTGGAGGAAGGGCTGCCGTCGTCGCTGCGCCCCGGGACGCGGCCGCGGACGACGCTCTCGCCGGGCCTCGCGCTCAGGCACGGGCGGCCGTATCTCGCGTGGGGGACTCCCGGCGGGGACCAGCAGGAGCAGTGGGCGCTGCACGCGTTCGTCCGGCACGTCGACCTCGGGCTGAACCTCCAGGCCGCGATCGACGCCCCGGAGTTCCACAGCGATCACCTCATCTCGTCGTTCTATCCCCGCGGCTTCGCCGAGCGCGCGCTCGCGCTCGAGGCGCGGGTCGGATCGCGGACGGTCGCCGATCTCCAGCAGCGCGGCCACGACGTGACGCTCTGGCCGGCCTGGTCGCTCGGGCGCGTGACGATGGTCGCCCGGGAGGCCGACGGGCTCCTGAAGGCGGGCGCGAACCCGCGCGGCATGCAGGGCTACGCGGTCGGGCGCTAGCGTGGCGGCCGAGCGGACGCGGACCTACAGCTGGGACGATCCGCTCGCGCTGCGCGACGTGATGGCCGGACGCTCCGGCCTCGAGCTGATGCAGCTCATGGTCGCGGGCGAGCTCTCGCCTCCGCCGATCGCGGAGACGCTCGACTTCCGCCTCGCGGAAGCCACGCGCGGGAAGGTGGTGTTCGAGTGCGAGCCCGCCGAGTTCCACTACAACCCGATCGGGATCGTCCACGCGGGCCTGGCGATGACGCTGATGGACTCGGCGATGGGCTGCGCGTTCGTGACGACGCTGGACGAGCCGGTGGGCTGGACGACGCTCGAGGTGAAGTCCAACTTCACGCGCGCGCTCACCGCCGACACCGGGGTCGTGCGCTGCACCGGCACGATCGTCCATCCCGGGCGCACGGTGGCCACGACCGAGGCACGGATCGAGGACTCGGCCGGGCGCCTGTGCGCCCACGGCACGAGCACGATCCTGGTTCTCGCCGGGTGAGCGCGCTACCCTGAGGCAATGCGAGGCGACGCGAGAGGCACCTTCCTGTCCCCGGTAGCCCGGCGGCGCACTCGCGTCTAGACGACGAGCGCCGCGACCCCTTTCTAGACTCCTCCGCCATGGATCCGCTGTACCGGCCGGAGGGCGTGGAGGCGCGCTGGCAGCAGACGTGGGAGGCCGAGCGCCTGTACGAGGCCGAGCCGGATGCGGATCAGCCGACGTTCGCGATCGCGATCCCGCCGCCGAACGTCACGGGCGAGCTGCACATGGGCCACGCGCTGAACGCGTCCATCCAGGACCTCCTCATCCGCTACCACCGCATGCGCGGGTTCAACACGCTCTGGCAGCCCGGGTACGACCACGCGGGCATCGCGACGCAGAACGTCGTCGAGCGTGAGCTCGCGAAGGAGGGTCTGAGCCGCCACGACCTCGGCCGCGAGGCGTTCGTCGCGCGGACGTGGGAGTGGCTCGAGCACTACGGGAAGGTGATCTACGGCCAGTTCCGGCGGCTCGGCGCGTCGCTCGACTACCGGCGCGAGCGCTTCACGCTGGACGAGGGCTACGTGCGCGGCGTCCTGAAGTACTTCGTCCACCTGTACGACCGCGGGCTCCTCTACCGCGACAACCGCATCGTCAACTGGTGCCCGCGCTGCGCGAGCGCGATCTCCGACCTCGAGGTCAACCACACGGACGAGAACGACACGCTGTACACGATCCGCTACCCGCTGGCGGACGGCTCCGGGCACCTCGCGATCGCCACCGTGCGGCCGCCGACGATGCTCGCGGACGTCGCGGTCGCCGTGCATCCCGACGACGAGCGCTATCGCGACCTCGTCGGCAAGGAGGCGATCCTGCCGGTCGCCGACCGACGGATCCCGATCATCGCGGACGACCGCGTCGATCCCGAGTTCGGCACCGGCGCGGTCAAGGTCACGCCCGGCCACGACCCGACGGACTTCGAGATCGGCCGCACGCACGGGCTGCCGGAGCTCACGGTCATCGGGCTCGACGGGAAGATGAACGAGGCCGCGGGCGAGTTCGCCGGGCTCGAGCAGAAGGAGGCGGAGAAGCGGATCGTCGCGAAGCTCCGCGAGCAGGAGCTGCTCGAGTCCGCAGAGCCGTACCGGCACTCGGTCGGCCACTGCGACCGCTGCGGGTCGCGCATCGAGCCGCTCATAACCCTGCAGTGGTGGTGCGACATGACCGAGCTCGCGGCGCCGGCGATCGAGGTCGTCCGGAACGGGCGCGTCCGCTTCCGCCCCGAGCGCTACACGAAGATCTACCTCGACTGGATGGAGTCGATCCGCCCGTGGTGCGTCTCGCGCCAGCTCTGGTGGGGGCACCGGATTCCCGTCTGGTACTGCCCGGACGGCCATGTGACCGTCGCCGAGTCCGCCCCGGAGGCGTGCGCCGAGTGCGGCTCCACCGAGCTCACCCAGGACGAGGACGTCCTCGACACGTGGTTCTCCTCGCAGCTCTGGCCGTTCGCGACGCTCGGCTGGCCGGACGACACGCCCGAGCTCCGCGTCTGGTACCCGAACGACGCGAGCTCGACCGACCGCGGGATCATCTTCCTCTGGGAGGCGCGGATGATCATGGCCGGGCTCGAGCTCATGGGCGAGATCCCGTTCCACACGGTCAACATCCACTCGACGATCAACGCCCCCGACGGCCGCCGGATGTCGAAGAGCCTCGGCACCGGGATCGACCCGATGGAGCCGATCGAGGAGCACGGGGCCGACGCGACGCGCTACGGCCTGCTCAAGAACTCGTCCACGCAGGACGTGAAGTTCTCGTACGGCACGATCGAGGAGGGCCGGAAGCTCGCGAACAAGCTCTGGAACGTGTCGCGGCTCGTCCTCCAGCACGCGGACGGCGTGACGCCGGCCGCGGAGCCGCGGGAGCTCGAGGAGCGCTGGATCCTCGCGCGCATCGACGCCACGCGCGCCGAGGTCGAGGAGGCCTGGGGGCTCTACGAGTTCGCTCCGTCCACGGACGCGCTCTACCACCTCGTCTTCGACGACTTCTGCGACTGGTACGCCGAGGCGGTCAAGCCTCGGCTGCACGAGCGCGAGCCGGCGGCGGTTGCGACGGCGCTCGCCGCGCTCGAGCGCGTGCTCGTGCTGCTCCACCCGGTCATGCCGCACGTGACGGAGGAGATCTGGACGCAGATCCCCGGGCGCGAGTCGCGGCTCATCGTCGCGCCCTGGCTCGAGGCCGACACGCGCTTCGCGGCCGACGCGGGCGCGCTCGACCGCGTGCAGGAAGCCGCGCAGATCTTCCGCCGGAGCGGGGTCGAGGTCGAGCTCGGCTCCGACGACGAGCGCCGGATCTTCGCCGCCGTCGTGCGCCCCGAGCGGGCGCGCGTGGACGGGAATCGCGAGGCCGAGGTCGAGCGGCTGCGGAAAGAGGTCGCGCGCGGCGAGGGGATGCTCGCGAACGAGCGCTTCGTGAAGAACGCGCCGGCCGAGGTCGTGGAGGCCGAGCGCGAGAAGCTCGAGCGGTACCGCCGCGAGCTCGAGGCCCTCGAAGCCGTAGGGGGGCTGCACCCTCGCCGACATGGCCATGGTTCGCAGGTCGCCCCTACGATTCTCGTGACCGCGACGACTGGCTCGACGCGCTCTCGCCCTGGCCGCGGGACGGCTTCGGGACTCGAGCGGATGCGCGCGCTCCTCGCCGAGCTTCGGAACCCGCAGGACGCCTACCCGGCGATCCACGTCGTCGGGACGAACGGCAAGTCGACGGCCACGGTCGCGATCGAGCAGCTGCTCCTCGGCGACGGCCTCTCCGTCGGCTCGACGATCTCGCCGCACGTCGCGAGCTGGAGCGAGCGGATCCGGATCGACGGCGCCGAGGCGGACTTCGAGGCGGCGATCGAGCGCGTCCGTCCGGCGTCCGAGCGGCTCGACGCGACCCAGTTCGAGATCGTGACCGCGGCCGCGCTCGCGGCCTTCGCCGACGCGGGCGTCGACGCAGCGGTGGTCGAGGCCGGCCTCGGCGGCCGGCTCGACGCGACGAACGTCCTGCGCACGCGCGTCGTCCTGCTCACGAACGTCTCGCTCGAGCACACGGACGTTCTCGGCGACACCGTCGAGGCGATCGCGGGCGAGAAGCTCGCCGTCGCGCCCGCCGAGTGCGTCGTCGTCCTTCCCGACCGCACCTTCGCGCACCTCGTGCCGGGACGCGAGATCGTCATCGGCTCGGCGCACGAGGCCGCCGAGGCGTTCGTCGGGGCATGCGCTTCCCGCGAGCTCCCGCACCCGTTCTCCCGGGCCGCTTCGAGCGGCGGGACGGCGAGATCCGAGACGGTGCGCACAATCCGGACGGTGTCCGGTACCTCGTCGAGCGGATTCGTGACGAAGAGCCGCGAGCGGACTTCACCGTGGTCGTCTCGATCCTCGCCGACAAGAACGCCGGCGAGATGCTCCGAGAGCTTCGACGCGTGGGGTCTCGACTCGTTGCGACCCGCTCGTCCTCCGACCGCGCGCTTCCGCCCGAGCAGGTCGCCGAGCTCGCGCGGGAGCACTTCGACGCACGTCGATGCGATCGAGGATCCGGGGGAGGCTCTGGCACGCGCGCACGTTCTCGGCGAGCCCGTGCTCGTGACCGGGTCCCTGTATCTGCTCGGAGACCTCGCCGAGAGGGAACCGCACCCGGCATGGCGAAGGTGAAGGAGCGGCTCGCGGTGCTCGCGTTCGCCGCACTCATCGTCGTCACGATCGTGGGAGGAGCGTTGGGGCTCGGCTACCTGGTGGGCAAGCTTTTGCTATGACCGCGCCGATGCCGATCGCGCAGGCCCTCGACTCGCCCGACTGGACGCTCCTCCGCAACCTCGGGATCGCGTTCGTCGTCATCCTCTGGCTTGCGACCGCGTTCTGGACGTTCAAGGACGCGCGGCGGCGGATCGCGGATCCCTGGCTCGTCGCGCTCGCTTCGATCCTCGGGCTCGTGGTGCCGTTCCTCGGCCCGGTGATCTACATGTTCTTCCGCCCGCCCGAGTACATCCACGACGTCCACGAGCGCGACCTCGAGATCAAGGCGATGGAGCAGCGGCTCGCCGAGCTCGACAGGCGCTGCCCCGTCTGCCGGGCGCGGATCGAGCCGACCTACATCGTCTGCCCGGTCTGCACGACCCGCCTGAAGCAGTCGTGCGACGCGTGCGGGCAGCCGCTCGACCCGCTCTGGCAGGTGTGCCCGCACTGCGCGGCGCCCATCTCCTCGGCGCTGTTCGACGTCGAGGACGGCACGCGCGGGCTCCCGGCGCCGCAGCGGCAGCTGCCTCGGGACTCGGACGTTTAGCTCTAGACTCCGCGCCCGCATGGCCCGGGAGACCACGCTCGTCCTCGTCAAGCCCGACGGCATGGGCCGCGGCCTCGCCGGCGAGATCATCGCCCGCTTCGAGCGCCGCGGGCTCGAGCTCCGCGGAGCGCGGCTCCTGAAGGTGTCGAAGGCGATGGGCAGGGAGCACTACGCCGAGCACAAGGGGAAGCCGTTCTACCCCGGGCTCGTCGACTTCATCTCCTCCGGCCCCGTGCTCGCGCTCGCGGTGAGCGGCGAGTCGGCGATCTCGGTCGTCCGGACGATGATGGGCGCGACGAACCCGCTCGACTCCGCGCCCGGCACGATCCGCGGCGACTTCGCGCTCGAGGTCTCCGAGAACATCGTCCACGGCTCGGACTCGAAGGCGAGCGCGCGGCGCGAGCTGAAGCTGTTCTTCCCCGACGGCCTTGTCTGAGCCCGACTACGTCGCTCGCAACCGCGAGCTCTGGACGACGTCCAACGCGGAGTTCACGGACGTCGACGCGCTGCGGTCCTGGGAAAAGGACGAGATCACGTGGGGCGTGTTCGGCGTTCCCGAGGCCGAGGTCGGGGTGCTCGGGGACGTCGACGGCCTCGATGTCGTCGAGCTCGGATGCGGGACCGCGTACTTCTCGGCGTGGCTCGCGAAGCGCGGCGCGCGCCCGGTCGGAGTCGACGTGACCCCGGCCCAGCTCGAGAGCGCCGCGCCGCTGCATGGCCGAGACCGGGATCGAGTTCCCGCTCGTCGAGGCCAGCGCGGAGGACGTTCCTCTACCGGACGCGAGCTTCGACCTCGCGCTCTCCGAGCATGGGGCGAGCACTTGGTGCGACCCATACAAGCTGGATCCCCGAGGCTGCGCGATTGCTCCGCCCGGGCGGCAGGCTCGTTTTCGCGCACTACGACGCCGTTCGCCGTCGTGCACTTCCCGGACGTCGGCGACCCCTCGCGGGAGCTGCAGCGGCCGTACTTACGGGATGCACGCGCTGCAATGGACGCCGGAGGACGGGATCGAGTTCCAGCTCACGTACGGCGGCTGGATCGACGTGCTTGCGCGGCTCCGGCTTCGAGATCGAGCGGCTCGTCGAGCTCCAGGCGCCCGAGGGCGCGGGCCGGCACGAGTACTACGACGACTGGGATCCCGGAGTGGAGCAGGCAGTGGCCGAGCGAGGAGATCTGGGTCGCGCGCAAGTCCCGGTGACGCTCGACGTCGTCACCGGGGCGTTCTCGTACACCGGCCGTCACATCGCCGAGGCGCTGCTCGAGCGCGGGCGTCAGGTGCGCACGCTGACGCGCCGTCCGGCCCCGTCCGGCCACCCGCTCGCGGAGAAGGTCGAGACGAGGCCGTTCGTCTTCGACGACTCGCTCGTCGAGAGCCTGCGCGGCGCCGACACGCTCTACAACACGTACTGGGTCCGCTTCGAGCGCGGCGAGACGACGTTCGCGCGCGCGGTCGAGAACACCCGCTTCCTCTTCGACGCGGCGAAGCGGGCTGGCGTCCGGCGGGTCGTCCACGTCAGCGTCGCGAACTCCTCGGCCGACTCTCCGTTCGCCTACTTCCGCGGGAAGGCCGCGACGGAGGATGCGCTGCGTGCGTCGGGCCTGTCGCACGCGATCGTCAAGCCGGCGCTCGTCTTCGGCCCGGACGACATCCTCGTCAACAACATCGCCTGGGCGCTTCGGCACGTGCCGGTGTTCCTCGTCAGCACTGGCGACGACGAGGTGCAACCCGTGTCGGTGTTCGACACCGCGAGGATCTGCGTCGAGGCGGGAGAGAGCTCGGACGACGTGGCGGTCGACGCCGCAGGCCCCGAACGCTGGAAGTTCGACGACTTCGTCCGGCTGATCAAGGAGGCGACCGGCGGGCGTGCCTGGATCCGGCACGCGCCCGAAGCCCTGTCCCTCGTGACGGCGCGCGTGGCGGGTCTCGTCCTCCGCGACGTGATCCTGACCCGAGACGAGCTCGGGATGTTGAAGGCGGGCCTGCTCGTCTCGCACGAAGCGCCGCTCGGAACCGACAGCTTCCGCGAGTGGGTGCTCGAGAACGGGGACGCGCTCGGGCGCCGGTACGCGTCCGAGCTCGGCCGGAACTTCCGATGAAGCTCGTCCTCGCCTCCACGAGCCCGCAGCGGCGCGCGATTCTCGAGCAGCTCCGGATCCCGTTCGAGGTCGTCGCGCCGGACTACGTCGAGGACGACCCGCCGGGAGTCGAGCCCGCCGACCTCGTGCGCACGCACGCCGAGGGCAAGGCGCGCTCGGTCCATGCGGGCGACCGCGTGACGCTCGGAGTCGACACGGCCGTCGTGCTCGACGGGCGCGTGTACGGGAAGCCCGCCGACGAGGCCGACGCCGAGCGCATGCTGAGCGAGCTGTCGGGCCGGACGCACACGGTCGTCTCCGGCCTCTGCCTGCTCGGGCCCGGGCTCGATGTCGTCCGGCACGAGCTCACGGACGTGACCTTTCGCACACTCGAGCCGGACCTCGTCGCGACGTACCTCGAGAGCGGAGAGTGGGAGGGCCGCGCGGGCGCCTACGCGATCCAGGGTCTCGGCGGCCGCCTCGTCGAGCGGATCGACGGCGACTACCTCAACGTCGTCGGCCTCCCGGGCGCGCTGCTCGTCGCGCTCCTCGAGCAGCACGTCCCGAAATTGCTGGAAAGTGCGTAGGTAGACTCCGGGCCTTCTCATGGCGTGGTTCAAGACTCTGACCGGCTTCGGCGGTCGCGACATGGCCGTCGACCTCGGCACCGCGAACACGCTCGTGTACGTCCGCGGACGCGGCATCGTGCTCTCCGAGCCGTCCGTCGTCGCGATCGACCAGCGGACCGGCGAGGTGCACGCGGTCGGGGTCGAGGCGAAGCGCATGCTCGGGCGGACACCGGGGACGATCTCCGCGATCCGCCCGCTCAAGGACGGCGTCATCGCCGACTTCGACGTCACCGAGCAGATGCTCCGCCACTTCATCCAGAAGGTGCACCAGCACCGCTTCGCGCACCCGCGCGTCGTCGTCTGCGTCCCGTCCGGAGTCACCGGTGTCGAGAAGCGCGCGGTCGAGGAGGCGACGCTCTCGGCCGGAGCGCGCCAGGCCTACCTCATCGAGGAGCCGATGGCCGCGGCGATCGGGGCGGGGCTGCCCGTGGCCGAGCCGACCGGGAACATGATCGTGGACATCGGCGGCGGCACGACCGAGGTCGCGATCATCTCGCTCGGCGGCATCGTCGTCTCCCAGAGCATGCGCGTCGGCGGCGACGAGATGGACGAGGCGATCGTCAACCACATCAAGAAGGAGTACAAGCTCCTCGTCGGGCAGCAGACGGCCGAGGAGATCAAGCTCGAGATCGGCTCCGCGTTCCGGCTGCGCGAGGAGCTCCAGGCCGAGGTCCGCGGCCGCGACATGCTCACGGGCCTGCCGAAGACCGTGGTCATCTCGTCGGAAGAGGTCCGGCGCGCGCTCGACGAGCCGGTGACGCAGATCATCGACGCGATGAAG
The DNA here is from genome assembly GCA_963796405.1 of uncultured Actinomycetes bacterium. Taxonomy (GTDB): domain Bacteria; phylum Actinomycetota; class Thermoleophilia; order Gaiellales; family Gaiellaceae; genus GMQP-bins7. The sequence goes on along the minus strand of CAWCLL010000014.1, from coordinate 62,183 downwards.
TCGACGCTCGACAAGACGCCGCCCGAGCTGGCCGCCGACATCATGGACCGCGGGATCGTGCTCGCCGGGGGCGGCGCGCTCCTCCAGGGGCTCGACGAGCGCGTCCGGCACGAGACCTACATGCCGGTGCACCTCGCCGAGAGCCCGTTGACGTGCGTGGCCGTCGGCTCCGGTCGCAGCCTCGAGGAGTTCGACGTGATCCACCGCTCGGCCCGAAGCCGCGCCCGCCGCAACGGCATGCTCCGCTAGCCGGCGGCGAGGGGCTTCATGAGAACGCACCGTCCGAGGGACGGAATCCGGCTCGAGCGCCTAGCTACACTCGGCTGTCGTGCCCAGAGGACGCAGCGCTCGTTCCGCGGCGCTGGGCGTGACCGTCCGGCGCATCCCCACGACCCCCCTCGGCTCACGTGGCGGCGGTTCACGCCGCCGACGGCTCATCGTGGGCTGCCTCGTCCTGCTCTCGCTCGTGCTCATCACGCTCACCTTCCGCTCGGACGACGACGGGCCGCTCGCGGGCGTCCAGTCCGCCGGCTCGACGGTCCTGCGGCCGTTCGCGGTCGGCGTCGAGCGCGTCGCGCAGCCGTTCCGCGACGCCTACGGCTGGGCCGACAGCCTCCTGAGCGCCCGCGAGGACGCGGAGGAGGCGCAGGCCGAAGTGCGCGAGCTCCGCCAGCGCGCGATCCAGAGCGAGTTCGCGATCCAGGAGAACGAGTACCTGCGGAGGCTCCTCGACTACGTCGACGGGCAGCGCTTCCCGGAGGACTTCGAGCCCGTGCCCGCCGAGGTCATCGGCCGGCCCGTGGGCGCGTTCGCCCAGGCCATCGTCATCGCCGCGGGCTCGAGGAACGGCGTCAGCCTGAACGACCCGGTCGTCACCGCGGACGGGCTCGTGGGCCTCGTCACGCGCGTCACGCCGCGTTCGGCGCGGGTGCAGCTCCTCACCGACCAGGAGGCGGCGGCCTCGGCGGTCGACATCCGCACCGGCGCTCCCGGGATCGTGCGGCATGCGCTCGGCACGCGCGAGACCCTCGTGCTCGACCGCGTCCGCAAGCGGGACGTCGTGCGCCGTGGCGACGAGATCGTCACGGCCGGCTGGCAGGCCGGCAGCCTGAGCTCGCTCTATCCGAAGGGGATTCCCATCGGCGAGGTGACGAGCGTCGGGCAGACCGACACCGACCTCTTCCAGCAGGTGCAGGTCGACCCGTACGTCGACTTCGGGTCGCTCGACGCGGTCCTCGTGCTCCTCCCGCTGGAGCCGCGGGACTGATGGTCCCGGCCCCCGTTCGCGGCTCGCTGCTCCTGTTCGCGGCCGCACTCGTGCAGGCCGTCGTCGTTCCGCCGTACGCGATCGCCGGTGGCGCGCCCGACCTGCTCCTCCTCGTCGTGATCTCGCTCGGACTGCTCCGAGGGTCCGTCGCCGGCGCGACCTACGGCTTCGCCGGCGGGCTCCTGTTCGACCTCCTCACGCTCGAGACGCTCGGACTGACCTCGCTCGTGCTCACCCTGGCCGGCTTCTGGGCGGGACGCTACGCGGAGACGACCGGGCGCGGCAGGCGCCTCGCGCCGCTCGTGTCGGCTGTCGTGATCACCGTCCTCGCCGCGCTCTTCGCGTTCCTGCTCCACTACCTGCTCGGTGAGGACGTCGTCGCGCGGTACGCGCTCGTCTCGGTGCTCCTGCCGGCGCTCGTCCTGAACACGGCGCTCGCCTTCCCGGTCTTCGCCCTCGTCCGGGCCGTCGTCCACGAACGCGAGACCCCGCGTCCCGCGCAGAAGGTCGAGGTCCTTGTCTGACGGCCCGTACCAGGAGCGGCGCTCGCTGTCCGAGCGCTTTCTCCCGCCGGATCCCAGGGCCCGCGAGCCGTACCGGCTGACTCCGCCGCTCGCTCTCCGCGTCGGGATCCTCGGCGCGGTCGCCCTCATCCTCTTCGCGCTCCTCTTCCTCCGGCTCTGGTCGCTCCAGGTGCTCTCCGGGGACGAGTACCTGAACGCTGCGCAGAACAACCAGCTCAGGCTCGTGCGACTGGAGGCGCCGCGTGGCCCGATCCTCGACCGGAACGGACGCACGATCGTCTCCAACGTCGCCGGGACCGCGGTCGAGCTCTGGGTCGGAGACATGCCCAAGGAAGGGCGCTACGCGCTCCTCCGGCGGCTGGGAGCCGTGCTCGACGTCTCGCCGCTCGCGCTCGCGAAGGAGGTCGAGGAGCACCAGGACGATCCCCTGACGCCGATCGTCGTCAAGACCTCGGTCCCGGAGAAGAAGGTCCACTACCTCTACGAGCACCGGTCGGAGTTTCCCGGGGTCAGGATCGCGGGGACCTACCTCCGCCACTACCCGTACGACATGCTCGCGGCCCAGATCCTCGGGTACGTGGGCGAGATCTCCGCGGAGGAGCTGAAGGCGCTGCGCCGGCAGGGCTACCGCCTCGGCGACCGCCTCGGGAAGACGGGTGTCGAGGCGTCGTTCGACACGTACCTCCGCGGCAAGGCGGGGCTCCTTCAGCTCCGGGTCGACTCGCTCGGCAACCAGGTGGACGACTCGGTGCTGCGGCAGGAGCGGCGCAGCGGCTACGCCCTGCGGCTGACGCTCGACATGAAGCTCCAGAAGGCCGCGGAGGACGCGCTCGACTACGGGATCAACCTCGCGCACCAGAACGACCACTGGGCGGCCGACGGCGGCGCGATCGTGGCGCTCGACCCGCGTGACGGAGCCGTGCTCGCGCTGGCGTCGTCGCCGACGTACCAGCCGTCGGCCTTCGTCGGCCGCGGCAACCCGCAGAAGCTCGAGCCCCTGCTCGACGCGGAAGCGGCCCGCGATGCGAACTACCCGGGCCTGAACCGGGCGCTCGCCGGCCTCTATCCGCCCGGATCGACGTGGAAGCCGGTCACCGCGCTCGCCGGGATGCAGGAGCACGTCTTCTCCGCGTACGACTCGATCCAGTGCACGCCGTTCGCGGAGTACGGGCTCGACAAGCAGAAGTTCGTCAACTGGAACCCGTTCGTCGATCGCCCGATGACCCTCCCCGAGGCGCTCGCCGAGTCCTGCGACACGTACTTCTACGAGATCGGCTACGACTTCTACCTGCGGGGGGACGACGGGGCGGGCGCGCATGCAGCAGTGGGCGCGCGAGTTCGGCTTCGGCAGCCCCACGGGGCTCGACATCGGCGGCGAGGCCGACGGGCTCGTCCCGACGCCCGACTGGCGCTGGAAGACGTTCGAGAGCGACTGGGATCGCGCGTGGAACCCGGGCGACTCGATCCAGCTCGCGATCGGCCAGAAGGACCTGCTCGTGACGCCGCTCCAGATGGCGACGTTCTACGCGATGCTCGCCAACGGCGGGGACGTCGTCACGCCGTACCTCGTCTCGGACGTCGAGCAGCCGCGCGCGAAGGGGTCGCCGCGGGTGGTCCTGCGCCGGTTCGCGCCGCGCGCGCCGAAGGCGTCGGGCGTCGATCCCGGAGCGCTCGCGGCCGTGCGCGACGGCCTCTACCTCGCGACGCACTCGGCCGCGGGCACCTCGTCCGGCGTGTTCGCGAACTACCCCGTCCCGATCTCGGGAAAGACCGGGCACCGCGGAGAAGGTCGTGCAGCTGCCCGGCTATCCGGCTGACCACCTCGAGGACCAGTCGTGGTGGTGCGGCTGGGGCCCGTCGGACGAGGCCCGCATCGTCGTGTGCGCGCTCATCGAGAACGGCGGCCACGGCTCGACGGCCGCCGCCCCGGCCGCGCTCAAGGTGTTCGAGCAGTACTTCAAGCAGAAGGCGCCGCCCGCGATCCTGAGCGAGACGGACTGATGATCGAGATCGCGGAACGCCCACGAGTCAGCATCACCGCACGGCGGCCGGAGTCGCGACCGCTCGCCTTCATCCGCCGCCTCGACTGGGTGCTGATGTCCGCGACGTTCGCGCTCGTCGGCTACGGGCTGTGGGCGATCTCGGGCATCACGCGCTTCGACGTCCCGGGCGACGAGAGCTACTACGTCGTCCGGCAGGGGATCGCCGCGGGGCTCGGGGTCGCCGGTCTCGTGGCGGCGATGCTCGTCCCGATCGACGTCTTCCGCCGGTACTGGCGCGTGGTCTACGTGGCGACGCTCGCCCTGATGCTCCTCGTCTTCCTCGCGGCCGAGACCGTGCGCGGCTCCAAGCGCTGGCTCGACCTGGGAGTCATCCAGTTCCAGCCGTCGGAGCTCGGAAAGGTCCTCTTCGTGCTCGCGATCGCCGGCTTCCTCGTCGAGCGCGCGGGGCGGGTCACCCGCTGGCGCACGATCATGTCCGCGATCGGGCTCGGCGTGATCCCGATCCTGCTCGTGTTCCTGCAGCCGGACCTCGGGACGGCGCTCGTCTACGGCGCCTCGCTCATGGCCGCGTTGTTCTTCGTCGGCGTCCGCTGGAGGCAGCTCGCGACGCTCTTCGTCGCGGCCGCCTTCGTCGTTCTCGCCGTCCTCTGGCTCCTGCCCGCAGCCGGCGTCGAGGTGCTCAAGCCGTACCAGATGGAGCGAGTGCAGGGCCTGCTCGACCCCGATCGCGACCCGCAGGGCCTGACGTGGAACGTGAACCAGTCGAAGACCGCCGTCGGCTCCGGCGGCCTGACCGGTCGCGGAGTCGTCGACGCGAGCCAGACCAAGCTCGACTACCTCCCCGAGCACGCCACCGACTTCGCCTTCGCGTCGCTCGCGGAGCAGCGCGGGTTCGCGGGCTCGTCGATCCTGCTCCTCCTCTACCTCCTCGTCGTCTGGCGCGGCCTGCGCGTGATCACGGTCGCGGGGGATCTCTACGGTGCGGTCGTCGCGGGCGCGCTCGTGTTCGCGCTCATGTTCCAGGTGTTCGTCAACGTGGGGATGACGATGGGGATCGCGCCGGTGACCGGGATCCCGCTGCCCTTCGTCGCCGTCGGCGGCAGCTCGCTCGTGACGAGCCTCGTGCTCGTGGGCGTGTTGCAGGGAATCCACGCGCGCGGCCTGCTCGCCGACCGTCGCAGCACCGTGAATCTGCACCTCGCGCAACTCCGGGAGGCGGCGCTCGAGCTGCGCGGCACGATGAGCGCGTTCGAGAGCGAGCGCTCGGGGACTGCGGGAGGAGCGGTCGTCGTCAGCGGCATGCTCGCGGAGCAGCTCGCGCGCGAGCTCGGCGCGGGCGCGCGGCCGGGAGCGGTCGTCGTGGGCGACGAGCCGAGGCTCCCCGGCGCCGCAGTCGCGATTCGGGTGATCGCCGGAGACCCGAGCGAGGCGGACCTCGCTTTCGTCGAGGCCGCCGACGCGCGGCTGGTTCCGGTGGTGCTCGTCCAGCTCTGGCCGCAGGCCGAGTGGGGCGCCCCGTTCGTCCTCACGCCGTTCGTCGTCGAGTGCCGGACCGGGGAGGGCTTTCCCGTGCCCGTCATCGCGTCCAGGATCGCCGAGGCGGTCGAGCACGCTCCCGCGCTGGCGGCGCGCGTGCCCATGCTGGCCGAGGCTGCAGAGGCGCTGATCGTGCGCTCCGCGATCGCGCGTTCCACGTTGTTCGCGCTCTCGCGGAAGCCCCGAGTCCGACCGCTGATCGCTCTCGAGCAGGTGCGCATGCTGTCGCGGCTGCGGGCGCTCGACGCCCCGGGGCAGGCCGAGCCGACCCCGGCCGTCGCCGGCATCGCCGTGGGCTCGCTCGCTCGTGAGCCACGCCCTGCGCGTCGCCGCAGGCAGGGCCACGCGCTCGTTCCCCGGGCCGCTCGCCAACGCCGCGATCGCCGCAGCGGGCACGTGGGGGATCTACCGCCTCGCCCGCGAGCTCGAAGCCCGGCTCCCGCGCGGCGGTTAAGCCTGGAATCGCCGCGGTCCCGCTCCGTCCGAGGCGGGACCTAGCATCCGCCCGGACCGAACTCCTACCCCCTAGGAGGAGGACGATGGCGGACACGGAGCTAGCCGAGGAGCTGTTGCAGCTCGAGGAGGCCGACGCGTGGTTCGAGTACCTCGAATCCACTCGCGGCCAGGCTGAGACGCGCTACGCGGAGCTCGAGCCCTGGGCGTGGGCGAGGCTCGCGCAGCGACTCCGGGCGGTTCGTGCGCGCCGATCGCGCCTGCGGACGGCCGTTGCCTGACGTCGGCGGCTGCTAGCCTTCGGCTCAGGTCTCATGACCGAAGTTTTCAACGCCATCCGCTGCGCGACCCCGGACGCCTCGTGGGCGTCCGTTCTTTCGCGCGCGATCACACAGGGAGAAACTCACTTTGGCACTACGTTGGTTTCGCTTCGGAAAGAAGCAGGACGAGCCGTCGGCGGACACCGCCGCGGCAGCACAGGTAGAGCAGGAGCAGGAGGCGCCGCCTGAGGTAGAGGCGGAAGAGGCCGCGGAGCCCGAAGGGGCTTCGGAGGCCGCGAAGAAGAGGCGCCGGCGCGGTAGCCGCGGCGGGCGCGGACGGAAGAAGCCCGGAGCCGAGGCCGCCGCGGGCGCGACCCCGGCAGCGGCGCCGAAGCAAGCCGGAACGCCCGCGCGGACGCGCGCCGACCGGAAGCCCGAGCGCGCGCAGGAGCGCAAGACAGAGCGCAAGCCGGCAAAGAGCTCGAGGCGCCGGACCCCGACCCGCCGCGCGGCGCTCCCAACGGCGAAGCGCGAGCTCCTCATCTCGGTCGACGTCGGCGAGCAGCGCGTCGCGATCCTCGAGGACGACCGCGTCGCGGAGGTGTACCTCGAGCGCCCCGAGCGGCGGTCGATCGCGGGGAACATCTACCTCGGCGTCGTCGACAACGTCCTGCCCGGGATGGAGGCGGCCTTCGTCGAGATCGGGCTGGAGAAGAACGGCTTCCTCTACGTCGACGAGATCGTCGGCCCCGAGCTCGAGGGCACGAAGGGCGCGCGCCGCATCCAGGACCTGATCAAGCGCGGGCAGTCGATCCTCGTGCAGGCGGTCAAGGACCCGATGAAGTCGAAGGGCGCGCGGCTGACGACCGAGATCTCGCTTCCCGGCCGCTTCCTCGTGTACGTCCCGAACGGCGACGGCTACGGCGTCTCGCGCCGGCTCGAGGACGCCGAGCGCACGCGCCTGAAGGACATCGTCAAGGATCTCGACCCGAAGGGCGGCGGCATCATCGTCCGCACGGCCGCGGAGGGCGCGTCCGCGGAGGACATCGAGCGTGACCTCGTGTTCCTCCAGCGGCTCTGGAAGACGATCGAGAAGAAGGCGAAGGCGTCGAAGGCGCCCGAGCTCGTCTACGAGGAGGCCGAGCTCCCGCTCCGCATCGTCCGCGACCTGTTCGCCGGCGACTTCGTCGGCGCGCAGATCGACGACGACCGGACGCACAAGCGCATCGTCAGCTACCTGAAGAAGACGTCGCCGCACATGATCGAGCGCGTCCACCGCTATCGCGAGAAGGCGCCGCTGTTCGAGACGCTCGGCATCGAGCAGGAGATCAACTCGACGCTCGAGCGCCGGGTCGACCTCCCGTCGGGCGGCTACCTCATCTTCGACTACGCCGAGGCGTTCACGGTCATCGACGTCAACACCGGCCGCTTCGTCGGGTCGCGCGGCAAGTCGGCGTCCGGGCGGCTCGAGGACACGATCGTGAAGAACAACCTCGAGGCGGTGAAGGAGGTCGTCCGCCAGCTGCGGCTCCGCGACATCGGCGGGATCATCGTCATCGACTTCATCGACATGGCGAACCCGAAGAACCGGGCGACCGTGGAGGACGCGCTCCGGATCGGAGCTCGAGCGCGACCGGACGAAGACGTACGTCGTCGAGATCTCGCCGCTCGGGCTCGTCGAGATGACGCGCCAGAACGTCACCGACGGGCCGCGCGAGATCCTCACGACCAAGTGCGTCGTGTGCAGCGGCGACGGCTTCGTCGTCTCCGAGGCCACGCACGCCCTCGAGGCGGAGCGGAAGCTGCAGAGCGCTCGCCAAGGGCTCGCGGGTCCAGGGGTTCAAAGTCTCCGTCCATCCGCGGATCCTCGGCCTGCTCGTCGGGCCCGGCGGGAGCCGCCTGGCCGAGATCGAAGCCGCGGCGCGCCGGCGCTTCTTCCTCGTTCCGCCGACGGCCGGCCATGTCCATCTCGACCACTTCGAGGTTCTCGAGCAGGGGAAGCTCGAGGTGCTGACGCCCGAGGCGCCGGTCAAGGAGGGCAAGAAGGTCGACGTGAAGCTCGTCGAGGTCGGGCTCTACGACTCCGGCGCCGGCGTCGGGAAGCTCGACGGCTACGAGATCGTGGTCTCCGGCGCTGCAAAGCTCGTCGGGAAGAAGGTCCAGGCGACGGTCGGGCGCGTCCTCGACGGCGTGGCCTTCGCCGTCGTCGCGGACGAAGCTGCGCTTCCGAACCCGATCACGTTCGAGGCGGAGGCCGAGAAGCCGACGCGCGCACCGGCGGCGCGGAAGACCGAGGCCGCGAAGCCGGTCGCCGCGGAGAAGCCGGCCGCGGAGAAGCCGCTGCGGAGAAGCCAAAGCCGACCCGAGCCCGCAATCGAGCGCGGCCCGCCCGAGCGCGAGCTCGGCGGCAGCCGAAGCCACCGAGGCGCCCGAGAAGAGGAGGCCGCCGAGGTCGCCGAGGCGGCGACGACCGCCGACGGCCAGCCGAAGAAGAAGCGAACGCGCCGCGGAACGCGAGGCGGTCGCGGGCGGAAGAAGACGCCAGCGACGGCCACCGCGACCGCGACGGCCGAGGACGCTGCCGTGGAGGTCGAGGACGGCCGAAAGCCGCGTCCGCCTCGCATCCACGTTCCCGCGCCCGACATCGCCATCGAGGACGAGCAGACACTGGTGGCCGCCGAGCAGACCGAGGACGCGGAGACCGAGTCCGAGGCCGACACCGCAGCGGCTGTAGACGGCCAGCCGGCGAAGAAGCGCACGCGCCGCGGCAGCCGCGGAGGTCGCAAGCGCCGCAAGCCGGCGGCCGCGGACGGCGGCAGCGACGCAAACGACGCGACCTCAGCGCCCGAGACCGCCGAGGCCGCCGTGGCCGAGCCGCTTGCCACCGCGGAAGCCGAGCCTGCCGAGTACGTGCCGATGTCGGAGTGGATCGAGGACTTCGACCGCCGCACCCGGACCTAGCGCAAGACCGGAATCCGCTAGCGCGGATTCCGATCGCGCGAAGACCCCTGAAGGCGTCCGCTTCGCGGCCGCGTGCGTGGTGTGTGTTACATGGAGCGCTCAACGACGATCCGCTATCATGCTGCGGCTTTGCGGGCGGCTCGCCGCGAGCCTGCGTGAGGTCAAGCAAGGGCTCGACCTTCGTCCCATCTCGATAACGACATGACGTACGCGATCATCAAGGTTGCCGGGAAGCAGTACCGCGTCCGCGAGGGCGAGCGGCTGCTCGTGGACCGCCTGCGCGAGGACGAGGGCGCGACGTTCACGCCGACCGTCCTCCTCGTCGGGGGCGGCGACGGCGGTCCCGCGCTCGACCCGGATCTGAAGGTGACCGCAAAGGTCCTCGGCGACGTCAAGGGGCCGAAGATCCGGATCGGGAAGTACAAGAAGCGCACCGGCTACCGCCGTCACACCGGCTTCCGGTCGTCGCTCACGCAGATCGAGATCGAGTCCATCGGCGGCGCGAAGAAGCCGGCCCGCGCGGCCGCGAAGCCGAAGCCGGAGGCAGAGGAGAAGGAGCCGGAGCGCGTCAAGGGCATGCCGGCGGGCTACGAGGACCTGACGATCGCGCAGATCAAGGCAGCGGCGGGCGATTGGAACCGGCCGATGCTCGAGGCGGCCCTCGAGTACGAGAAGGAGAACGCGAACCGCAAGGGCGCCCTGGCGGCACTCGAGTCGGCGATCGCAGCGAAGGAAGGTGAGTCCTAGATGGCGCACAAGAAAGGTCTCGGCTCGTCGAGGAACGGTCGCGACTCGCAGTCCAAGCGGCTCGGCGTGAAGATCTTCGCCGGCCAGCCGGTGAAGGCCGGGATGATCATCGTCCGCCAGCGCGGGACGAAGTTCCGGCCGGGGCCGGGCGCCGGCCTCGGGCGCGACGACACGATCTTCGCGCTCCGCGCGGGGACCGTCGAGTTCCGCCGGAGCGGCGACAAGCGCTTCATCTCCGTCGCAGAGTCCTCGTCGTAGGGGCGAGGCTTGCCTCGCCCTGTCTGAGGGGCGCGCGTGTTCCACGACAAGGCCACGGTCCATGTCGAAGCCGGCCGTGGCGGGCACGGCGGCCTGAGCTTCCGGCGGGAGAAGTACGTGCCGCGCGGCGGTCCCGACGGCGGAGACGGAGGTCGCGGCGGCGACGTCGTCGTCATCGCGGACCCGGCGCTGCGCGACCTGTCCGGGTTCAGGCGCGTGAAGTGTGCTCAGCGCCGGCAAGGGTGGGCCGGGCCGCGGAAGCCGCAAGCACGGCGCCGACGGCGAGACGGTCGAAGCTCGCGTGCCGGTCGGGACGCAGGTCCTCGACGCCGAGGGTCGGCTCGTCGCGGACCTGACGACCCCTGGCGGCCGCTTCGTCGCCGCCCGCGGTGGGGCGGGCGGGCGAGGGAACGCACGCTTCGCGACGTCCACGCGCCAGACGCCGCGGTTCGCCGAGACGGGACTGCCGGGCGACGAGACCGATCTCACGCTGCGGCTCAAGCTCGTCGTCGACGCCGCGCTTGCCGGGCTGCCGAACGCCGGCAAGTCGTCGCTGCTTGCGCCGGATCTCGAACGCGAAGCCGAAGGTCGCGGACTACCCGTTCACGACGCTCGAGCCGGTCCTCGGCACCGTCGACGGCCCGGACGCGAGGCAGCTCACGGTCGCGGACGTTCCCGGGCTCATCGAGGGCGCCGCCGACGGCGCGGGGCTGGGCCACGAGTTCCTCGCGCACCTCGAGCGCGCGCGGCTGCTCGTGCACGTGCTCGACGCCTCGCAGGGCGAGCTCGAGGAGCGCTTCCGCACGGTCGACCGCGAGCTCGCCGCCTATGGCGCGGGACTGGCCGAGCGCCCGCAGCTCGTCGTGCTGAACAAGGTCGACCTCCTCGACGCGCCGCCCACGTTCGAGCTCGAGGACCCGCGCATCGAGCGTGTGCTGGCCACGTCGTGCGCGACGGGCGCGGGGATCGACGAGCTCGTGCACGCGCTGTTCGAGCTCTGCCCCGTCGAGCCGGCTGCGCCCGAGGACGAGGCCGTCCTGCCCGAGTACCTCGAGTACCGGCCGCGGCCCCGCGGCCGCCCGAGGTTCAGGATCCTGCGCACCGACCGCGGCTACCGCGTCGCCGGCACGCCGCCGTCTCCCGAGGAGCTCGAGGAGGCCCTCCGCCGCATCGGGATCAAGCGCGGCGCCGAAGTCGAGGTCGACGGGGAGATCCTCGAATGGCAGTAGGCGTCCTGGGCGGCGTGTTCGATCCGCCGCACGTCGGCCACGTGGCCCTCGCGCGGGCGGCGATCGCCGAGCTCGCTCTCGAGCGGCTCCTCGTGCTCGTCGTCGCCGATCCCGGGCACAAGGACGTGACGACGCCGGCGGCCACCCGGCTCGAGCTCGTCCGCCTCGCCTTCGAGGACGTTCCCGGCGCCGAGGTCGAGCTCGACCCGCACGCGCGGACGGTCGACTCGCTCGAGGCGCGCGCGCTCGAGGACGCGGTCTTCGTTCTCGGCGCCGACGAGTTCGCAGCCTTCCCGGGCTGGAAGCGGCCGGACCGCGTGCTGGAGCTCGTCCAGCTGGCGGTGGCGAAGCGGCCGGGCGTCCCCGACGACCGCGTGCGCGAGACACACGCTCGCCTCTCAGCGCCCGACCGCATCACGTACTTCGGGCTTTCGCCGGTTCCGGTTTCCTCGTCCCTCGTCCGCGAGCGCGTCGCCCGAGGAGAGCCGATCGACGACCTCGTACCGCCGTCGGTCGCCGAGGCGATCGCGCGTCTCGGCCTGTATCGAGCTGACTAGACTGAGCCAGAGGAAGAAAGGACACGAGGCCCACCTGAACCCACTCGAGCAAGCACGTCGCACCGCCGCTCTCTGCCAGGAGAAGCTCGCGTCCGACGTCACCATCCTCGACATGCGCGGCGTCTGCGACTTCACGGACTTCTTCGTGATCGCGACCGGCCGGAACCCGCGGCAGACGAAGGCGATCTACGACGAGGTCGCGGGCACGCTGAAGACGGAGGGGCGACTCATGCCGCGTGCGACCGCGGGGCTCCCGGAGGCGACGTGGATCGTCGGCGACTACGTCGACGTCGTCCTGCACCTCTTCACGCCCGAGACGCGTCGCTTCTACCGGCTCGAAGAGCTGTGGAGCGACGTCCCGTCGGTCGAGCTCGCGGCGAGCTAGCGTTAGCCGATCCGCAAACTACACTGGTAGGTCGTGCTCACGACCGACCAGAAGGGCGCGCATCGCCGAGTCGGCGATCACCAACGCAGCGCTGAAGCTCGGTGTCGATGTGTATCGACCGTTCTGCGAGGACGGCCGCTATGACGTCATCTTCGACGCCGGAGCCATGCTGCTGCGTGTTCCGTGCAAGTGGGCGCCACTTCACGGCGACACAGTCGTGATTCGCTGCTGTCGAACCGACGCGCTCGCGAAGGGCTGCGACGACGCGCGTATTCGGCGGACGAGGTGGATGCGATCGCCGCGTTCTGTCCTGAGCTGGACAAATGCTTCTTCATTCCGGCCGATCGGTTCGACGGCCATCTACAGCTGATGCTCCGCGTCGCTCCAGCGCGAACAACCAGCGCCAGGGATCAACTGGGCTGAAGACTTCGACTTCGCGGCTAGACTTAGGGCTCTCCTGGGGCCATAGCTCAGCTGGGAGAGCGTCCGGCTGGCAGCCAGAAGGTCGCCGGTTCGAGCCCGGCTGGCTCCACCTCGCGAGGGATTGCGCCTCGGCCGCCTGCGTATCCTGCGCCCGTGGTTCGCTCCGGGACACGCTTCGCCGCGAGGACCGTGACGGCGGGGAACAGTTGACTCGAAGGTCGAGAGCCTCATCGACGAGGTGCTCTCGAGGCGAGCGCGGAAGCACGTCGGGATCGTCGTCGGCGTCCGGCACCGAGGGGAGACGACCGTCGTCGGGCGTGGGCGCGTGGCGGACGACCGGCACCGAGCCACCCGACGGCCGGACGATCTTCGAGATCGGCTCGATCACGAAGGTCTTCACCGCGACGCTGCTCGCGGACCTGGCGCGCGAGGGTCTCGTCGCGCCTCGACGACCCGGTCCAGAAGCACCTTCCGGAAGGCATCGTCATGCCGGTCCGGGAGCGGCCGATCACGCTGGCCGACCTCGCCTCCCACACCTCCGGTCTGCCGCGGCTCCCGAAGGGCTTCTTCCGCATCGCGCTCCGCGAGCGCGCCAACCCCTACGCGACCTACACGGTGGACCAGCTGCACGCGGCGATCGCACGCACGAAGCCGAGGCGCGCCCCCGGCAAGAAGATCAAGTACTCGAACTACGGCGCCGGCCTTCTCGGCCACGTGCTCGCCCTGCGCGCGGGGAAGAGCTACGAGGAGCTCGTCGCCGAGCGGATCACGGGACCGCTCGAGCATGACGGACACCGAGCATCGCGGTCCCGGCCGAGAAGCTCGCCCGGTTCGCCCAGGGACACGACCGGCGGGGCCGGCCCGTTCCGCACTGGGACCTCCCGACCCTCGCAGGCGCCGGCGCGCTGCGCTCGACGGCCCTCGACCTGCTCCGCTTCCTCGACGCCCAGCTCGGCGCCGCGCCGCCCGGCCTCGCGGAGGCGATCCGCGAGACCCACGAGCCGCGCGCGAGCCGGAGAGGCCAGTCGGTCGGGCTCGGCTGGATGATCATGTCCGACCGCGGCGTGCCCGGCCCGGTCCTCTGGCACGACGGCGGCACCGGCGGCTTCCGCAGCATCGCGGGATTCGTCGCCGGAGCTGGAGACCTCGGTCGTCGTGCTCTCGAGCTCCGCCCGCTGGGCCGACCGGATCGGCCTCGAGATCGTCAAGGCCCTGAACGCCTGACACGGTCGCCTGTCGACCGAGTCGGGGCTCCGTTCGTCGTATTGAATGAAAGCCGATCCACAACGAGAGGAGACACATGGCAGGGCAGATGGTCCACGTCGAGATTCCGGCAGGCGACACCGACGAAGGCACGCGAGTTCTGGGGCGGGCTCTTCGGCTGGCAGTTCCAGGCGTTCGAGGGCTCGCCGACCGAGTACCACATGACGCGGTTCTCGGACACGCAGGGCGGCGCGATCATGGAGGCCGAGAGCGGCAAGCGCGGCCCGCGCGTCTACTTCGACGTCGACGACATCAACGCCGCGACGGCGCAGGTGAGCGAGCTCGGCGGACAGGGCGGCGAGGCGCTGCCCGTCCCGAGCATGGGCTGGTTCGCGGTCTGCAACGACAGTGAGGGGAACGAGTTCGGGCTCTGGCAGAACGACCCGAACGCGCCGAACCCCGGCGCCTAGCGCAGACACGAGGGGGCGGCGCCGACCGTCGGCGCCGCCCAGTCCCTCCGTGAGACGATGCCGATGCGCTAGAACCTCGGCAACGACTCCGAAAGGGACGGACATGCCTTTCTACCAGCGTCGCGGGGACGTTCCGCGGAAGCGTCACATCGTGTTCCGGGAGAACGGTCGGCTCCTGACCGAGGAGGTCATGGGTCTCGAGGGCTTCACCGGAAACGAGTCGATCCTGTACCACCTCGAATCGCCGTGCCGCGTCAAGGAGCTCGGCGACTTCACGCCGATCGAACGCGAGGAGTGGGTTCCCGAGGCACACGCGCACCGGCGGATGAACACGTACGACGTCGACCCGACCGGCGACGAGATCAGCGGACGCCGGACGCTGATGTGGAACAACGACGTCGAGATCTCGCTCTGCCGGCCGGACTCCTCGATGGACTACTTCTTCCGGAACGGCGAGGGCGACGAGGTGATCTTCGTCCACGAGGGCTCGGGCACGCTCGAAACCACGTTCGGCGACGTCGAGTACAAGGACGGGGACTACATCGTCGTCCCGCGAGGCACGACGTACCGGTTCGTCCCGAACGGCGAGCAGCGCTACCTGGTCTTCGAGACGCCGGGGCTGATCGAGATTCCGCGCCGCTATCGGAACCAGTACGGCCAGATCCTCGAGGGCGCGCCCTACTACCACCGCGACATCCATCCGCCGGGCGAGCTGAAGACGCACCGCGATCGCGGCGACTTCCTCGTGAAGGTGCGCGTCCGCGGCGGCTACCAGCAGTACGTCCTCGACTACCACCCCTTCGACGTCGTCGGCTGGGACGGCTACCTGTACCCGTGGACGTTCTCGATCAACGACTTCGAGCCGATCACCGGCCGGATCCACCAGCCACCGCCTGCGCACCAGACGTTCCAGGGCCCGAACTTCGTCATCTGCTCGTTCTGCCCGCGCCATCTCGACTTCGATCCCGAGGCGGTGCCGATCCCGTACCACCACAGCAATCTCCAGTCGGAGGAGATGATCTATTACGTCTCCGGGAACTTCGGCTCGCGCAAGGGCATCTCGGTGGGCTCGATCACGCTCCATCCCTCCGGGCTCCCGCACGGGCCGGCGCCGGGCCTCGCTGAGAGAGCACTCGGCGTTCGGGAGACAACCGAGCTCGCGGTCATGTGCGACACGTTCCGGCCGCTCAAGCTCTCGACGCTCGCCCGCGACCTGGACGACGGCCACTACGCCCTGTCCTGGTACGAGCCTCCGTCCGAGGAGCCGGACCTCGCCGGCGTGACGAGCCACCTCTAACGGCGTGGACGCCGACCGCTTCCTCCGCGAGCTACCCGCGCTGTTCGAGGACTTCCCGCGCTCGGAGCACCCGCTCGACCGCCGCTTCGAGCCGATCGTCGGGCGAGGTCACGAACCTCGCCTCCGAGAACGTCCTCGCGCTCCTGAACCTCGCGGCATCGCTGGTCGGGCCGGACGAGGCGTACGTGGAGGTGGGCGTCTACCACGGCGCGAGCCTGATCGCCTCGATGCTCGGCAACGACGGCAAGCGCTTCGTCGGTATCGACAGCTTCGGCTTCCGCGACGCCTCGCTCGAGGGGGTGGAGGCGAACCTCGTGCGCTTCGGCCTGCCGCGGCCCGAGCTCGTCGTCGGCGACGTGTTCGAGCTCGTGCCGCAGGGAGCCCTCGGGGACACCCGGATCGGTCTCTGGTACTACGACGCGTCCCACAGCTACGACGCGCAGGTCGAGGGGCTGCGGATCGCCGAGCCGTTCCTCGTGCCGGGCGCGCTCGATGATCGTCGACGACACCGACTGGGACGACGTCGACCGGGCGATGGACGACTACCTCGCGGCGCAGCCGCGTGCCCGCCGGATCCTCACGATCGACGGCAAGAGCCGCGGGCAGCCGCAGTGGTGGGAAGGCGTGCAGGTGCTCGTCTGGGATCAGGCCGCTCAGCCTGATCCCAGACGCCAGATCCCCGCGAGCGTCAGCGTGTTGTCTCTGCGTATCTGCGCTTGACGGCGACGATCGGCGCGTCGAGCCCGCGAGCGGCCGCCCTGAAGGCGGCGGGCGCGCCTCCCTTGGCGGCGCCGGACGCCGTGTAGATGCCGGACTCCCACGGCTGGCCGGGATCGTCCCGGAACACGAACCAGACGAACATCTGGACGAACGAGTACTTCCTCGCGATCCCGATCGACTGCTTGATGTACGCGGCCTGGGTCTTGTACGGAACCCCGAACCGGTCCTGTGGCTTCGTCTGGTGCCCGTATTCGGTGACCCAGATCGGGACCTTCCGCTTGAACCACGTCCGCAGGCTCTTGTTGAACTTCGGCAGCGACGTCAGCGAGACGTTCGGCCAGGCCATCTTCTGCGACGGCTTCGTCTTCGGGTTCGACGGGTACGGATGGTGCGCCCACGCGTCGAACTTCAGCCGCTTGTTCGCCTTGGCGACGAGCCGCGCGAACGTCCCCGGCGTGTGCGTGTCCGAGACTCCGGGGATGCGGCGGTCGCGGCCGCGCGCAGATGTCTCGCCGATCGCGACCTTCGCGCGCGGGCTTCCAGCCTTGATGCCCGCGTAGCCGGCCGCGGCCAGCTTCGCGTAGTTCGCCGGGGCGATCGACTTGCGCCCCTTGAACTGCGGCGTGAGGAACGTCTGCAGGTTGGGCTCGTTCCAGATCGTCCAGAAGCGAACGAACGGGAGGTCAGTCTGGTTGCCGGAGTAGCGCGAGGCCATCGCGCGCGCGAAGTCCCTGAAGTCCGACAGCCTCGTGGGCATCGTGTTGGCCCTCTTGCCGCCGTTCGCCCAGCGCGGCGTGCCGGAGAGCGTGATCATGACCTGGAGGCCCGAGGTCTGCGCGTTGCGGACCGCCTCGTCGACGTCGCCCAGGTTGTACGCGGGATCCAACGGGTCGGTCGGGTTCGTCGGACGCGTCGGCGCAGCGACCTCCCACTGCACGTAGAGGCGCATCATCGACGCTCCGAGATTGGCCGATGCCTGAACCCTCTCGGCACGATCCGCCGCCCCGCGGAAGCTGGCGTCATCGTGGAAGCCGATCCACATCCTCTTGGCTGCGACGGCAGAGGGCGCGACGAGCGCGGCAAGGGCGCACAGGGAAACGACGAGGTAGACGATGCGTCTCACGAGACCTCCTTGTGACTCGGGGCGGGGATGAGGGTGGTGCGGGTCGAAGTGCCCCACCGTAGCGACTCGAGTGTGACGGCGGTGTTAGGAGCTGACACTTGTGGTGACCAGCCGTGGCGTAGACTGCCTTCCGTGAGATCCGTCTCGCTCTGGGAAGGCATCTTCATGCTCGTGGTGCTCAAGATTCCCATGATCTACCTCGCGGCGGTCGTCTTGTGGGCGATCCGCGCCGAGCCTCGCCGCGACGACGGAGGCGAGGGCGCACGCGCGTTCGTGCCCCTGACGCCGTGCGAGTGGGGCGACTGGCGTCGCAGCCGCCCGACGCGGCGATTCGGCCGTAGACCCGTCGGCCCGCGCGGCCGGCCGGTTCGTCGGGCGCGAGCCCGGACGGCTGCGTGAGCACGGTTCCGTACCGCCAGGCCGACCGCGTGGCCGGGTTCCTGTGCGCGTTCTCGTTCGCGCTCTCCGGGATCGCGCTCGCCAGGCATCCCGGCCTCCTGGCCCCTGCTGCCATCCTCGTCGGGCTCGTCGCCTCCCGCATGACCGAGACGCATCGGACGCTCGCCGCGATCGCGGTCATCGTCGGCACCGTCGCCTTCGTCGCCGGGATGACGATCGCCATCTCGACGGACGCGCCGCTCTACTGAGCCTGCTACAAGGAGAGTCGTGGCTGGTTCTCTGCACGCGTCGGGCCTGAACGCGGGCTACGTCGGCCTCGTCCTCGAGCAGTACCTCGAGAACCCGGAGGCCGTCGACCCCGCGTGGCGGGCGCTGTTCGAGAACGCCGACGAGGAGGTGCTCGCGGCCTTGCCGGGGCTCCGGAGCCTCGTCGAGCGCGCGAGCGCGGACGGAAACGGCGCTGCCGCGGCAGCGACGACGCCGGCCGTACCCGCGCCGCCGCCTGCTCCGGCGCCACCCGCCGAGGCCCCTGCGGCCGCCGAGCCGGCCGAGGCCGCCCCCGCGCCTCCGCCCGACATGGACCACCTGCGCGCGGTGGCGGCCGCCATGGCGCTCGTCAAGGCGATCCGGATGCACGGACATCTCGGAGCGCGCATCGACCCGCTCGGGTCGGAGCCTCCCGGCGATCCCGCGCTCGAGCCCGAGAGCCTGAGCCCGCCCTTGACCCCCGACGTCCAGGCGCAGATCCCGGCGAGCGTCCTGCGGCTGTACGTCGAGGGAGACACGCTGCTCGACGCGCTCCCGCACCTGCGCGAGGTCTACATGGGAACGATCTCCTACGAGATCGAGCACATCTCCGACCACGCCGAGCGCATCTGGCTTCGCCACGCGATCGAGTCGGGGCGCTTTCGGCAGCCGCTCGAGGCCGAGGAGCGGCGCGCCCTCCTGCTCCGCCTCGCTCAGGTCGAGGCCTTCGAGACGTTCCTCCGGCGCGCGTTCATCGGCCAGAAGCAGTTCTCGATCGAGGGTCTCGACGCGCTCGTGCCCATGCTGGACGAGGCGGTCGAGCTCGCGGCGGCCGGCGGGGCGCACGAGGTCGTCATCGGGATCGCCCACCGCGGCCGCCTGAACGTCCTCGCGCACACCGTCGGGCGCTCGTATGCCTCGATCCTGCGCGAGTTCGAGGGCGAGCGGACGATCGACGCGCTCGTCGCGGACCCCGAGGGAGGCACCGGCGACGTGAAGTACCACCTCGCGGCGTCCGAGGCCCGCCTCACCGAGGCCGGGGAGATCCAGGTCACCCTCGCCGCGAACCCGAGCCACCTGGAAGCCGTCGACCCGGTCGTCGAGGGCCTCACGCGCGCCGAGCAGACCGACCGCTCGGCGGGGGCCGGGATCCACGACCCGGCCGTCGCGCTGCCGATCCTCATCCACGGCGACGCCTCCTTCGCCGGGCAGGGCGTCGTCGCGGAGACGTTCAACTTCCACTCCATCGCCGGCTACTCGACGGGCGGCACCCTGCACGTGATCGCGAACAACCAGATCGGGTTCACGACCGATCCCGCGGAGGGGCGCTCGACCCGCTACGCGAGTGACCTCGCGAAGGGCTTCGACGTGCCGATCGTCCACGTGAACGCGGACGACCCCGAGGCGGCCCTCTCGGCGATCCGGCTCGCGCTCGCCTACCGGGCGGAGTTCGGCCACGACGTCGTCGTCGACCTCGTCGGCTACCGCCGGTTCGGCCACAACGAGCAGGACGAGGCCGCGTACACCCAGCCGCTGATGGCCGCGCGGATCGAGCAGCAGCCGCCCGTGCGCGAGTCGTACGCGCAGCGGCTGGTCGCGGAAGGCGTGGTGACCGAAGAGGAGGCGGCGACGCTCCTCGACCGCACGCTCGAGGCGCTTCGGGTCGAGCACGACCAGCTGCGGGCGTCCTTCGCGGAGCCGGAGCCCCCGCCCGAGCCGCGACCGCGGCTCGACACGGGCGCCGCCGTGGTCACCGCCGTCCCCGCCGACCGCCTGCGCGAGCTGAACGAGCAGCTGCTCACGGTCCCCGAGGGCTTCCAGGTGAACGAGAAGCTCGCGAAGCAGCTCGAGCGTCGGCGGGAGGCGCTCCTCGAGGGCGGCATCGACTGGGGCCAGGCGGAGGCGCTCGCGTTCGCGTCCCTGCTGGAGGAGGGGATCCCGATCCGGCTCTCCGGCCAGGACACCGAGCGCGGCACCTTCTCGCACCGCCACGCCGTCCTCCACGACGGGGTCTCCGGCGCGACCCAGACGCCGCTCCAGGCGCTGCCGACGGCCGCCGCGGCCTTCGAGATCTACAACTCGCCGCTGTCGGAGTTCGCCGCGCTCGCCTTCGAGCACGGCTACTCGATCGCCGCGCCCGAGGCCCTCGTCCTCTGGGAGGCGCAGTTCGGCGACTTCATCAACGGCGCGCAGATCGTGGTCGACCAGTTCATCGTCTCGGGCCGCTCGAAGTGGGGCCAGACGTCACGGCTCACGCTCCTCCTCCCGCACGGGTACGAGGGCAACGGTCCCGAGCACTCGAGCGCGCGCCTCGAGCGCTTCCTCCAGCTCGCGGCGCAGGAGAACATCCGCATCGCCAACTGCACGACCGCCGCGCAGTTCTTCCACCTCCTCCGCCGCCAGGCGCTCGACGCGACCGCGCGCCCGCTCGTGGTGATGACTCCGAAGGGGCTCCTCCGGCTCCGCCACGCCACGTCGACGGTCGACGACCTCGCGAACGGCTCGTTCGAGCCCGTGCTCGACGATCCCGCGGCCGATCGCGGAGCGGTCCGGCGCCTGATCCTGTGCAGCGGCAAGGTCTACTACGACATCGCCGGCCACAGCGCCCGCGAGCTCGCGCCGACCGCGGCGATCGCCCGCATCGAGCTCCTGTACCCGTTCCCGGTCGCGGCCGTCGCGACGCTCGTCTCCTCGTATCCCGAGCTTCGGGAGATCGTGTGGGCCCAGGAGGAGCCACAGAACATGGGCGCGTGGCGCTCGATCCGGCACCGGCTGGAGGAGGCCGCGGGCCATGCTCCGCAGGTCGAGCGCGTGCAGTTCGTGGGGCGTCCGTGGCGTGCGAGCCCGAGCGAGGGCTACCCGACGCTCCACCAGCGCGAGCAGGACCGCATCGCGCGCGAGGCGCTCGGCACGCCCGGCGAGGGTTAGAGGCTCAGCGCTTCCGCGTCGCCCGGCGTGCGACGTTCGACGCGACGCGCGGCCCGTGGCGGCTGGCCAGCTCGAGCGCGCGCTGGCGCTGCGACGCGGGAGCCGGCGCCACATGCGGTAGAGGAGCATGAAGAGTGTGAAGGCGCGCAGAATCGGCATGCGGAAACGATACCCGCCGGTGGCGGGCTCTACGCACCGGCACCTCCGCTAGACTCCGCCACTTCGGAGACCCCCCTCATGCCCGAACTAGAAGACCACCCAGTCGAGACGGACTCGCTCTTTGCCGAGGCGATCCGGGAGCATCTCGACCTCAAAGCGCGCAACGCCGAGCTCGACGGAGACATGCCGCTCGACCGGTACCTGAACGGCGACCAGCTCGAGAACCATCCGCTGTTCAAGAGCGAGGAGCAAGCGCGGATCGAGGAGACGATCGACGGTGAGATACCGGCCGTCGAGCTCTCCTCCGAGCGCCTCCCGTGGCCCGGCGAGGAGACGGTCGAGGACGCCGCCCCGAGCGTCGAGGGCGCAGCGCTCGACGAGACGCTCTGGACCGGACGGCCGCGCGACTTCGACTGGGGCGACTGACCCCCAACCGCGTGACTCCGGCTGCGGGCTCCGACGAGCGTCTGAGGCGCTACGCCGAGTTGGCCGTGCGGGTCGGAGCCAACGTCCAGCCCGGCCAGGACGTCGTGGTCACGTGCCTCGTCGAGCACGTCGAGATCGCGCGCGAGATCGCTCGCGAGGCCTACCGCGCGGGCGCGAGCCACGTCATCGTCCTCTACGGCGACCTCCACCTCCGGCGCGCGGCGATCGAGCTCGGGCCGGAAGAGGAGCTCGGCTGGTCTGCGCCGTACCTCGTGGACTGGTACAAGCGCTGGGGCGACGAGAACCCCGCGATCATCGCGCTCACCGGGAATCCCGATCCCGACCTCCTCGGAGACCTCGACCCGGCCCTCGTCGGCAAGTCCGAGCCGAAGGAGCTTCGCGCGCTCGCCCTCCAGGCGGTCGAGGCGCAGCACGTCAACTGGACGATCGTGTCCGCGCCGAACGAGGGCTGGGCGACGCAGGTCTTCGGCGAGCCCGACGTCGAGCGGCTCTGGGACGCGGTCGCCACCGCGACGCGACTCGACGCCGACGACCCGGTCGCCGCCTGGACGGAGCACACGGCGCGGCTCGCAGGCGAGGGCCGATGCACTCAGGGAGCATGGCTTCGACGCGATCCGGTTCCGTGGCCCCGGAACGGATCTCACGATCGGGCTCATCCCCGGCGGACGCTGGGAGTGCGCCGGCACCGAGACGGCGAAAGGCATCCGGCACCTTCCGAACCTGCCGACGGAAGAGGTGTTCACGAGCCCGGACTGGCGCCGCGCGGAGGGGGCCGTCCGCTCGACGGCGCCGCTGCTGGCCGCGGGAACGCGCGTCGACGACCTCGAGGTGCGCTTCGAAGGCGGGAGGATCGTCGACGTTCAGGCGTCGGCCGGCGCCGAGATCATCCGCGAGCAGCTCGCGACGGACGAGCAGGCGCCCTGCCTCGGCGAGGTCGCCCTCGTCGACGGCGCCTCCGCGGTCAAGCGCACCGGGCTCGTCTTCCACGACACGCTCTTCGACGAGAACACGGCCTGCCACATCGCGTTCGGGAGCGGCTTCCCACAGACGCTGGAGGGCGGGGAGACGCTCGAGCGCGAGGAGCTCCTCGAGCGCGGCGTGAACATGTCCGGCGTCCACACCGACTTCATGATCGGCGGCGGCGACGTCGACGTGGACGGGCTGGACGCGAGCGGAGCGGCGACGCCGATCCTCCGCGACGACGTCTGGCAGCTCTCCTAGCCGCGGCTCCCGCGTGCATTCTGCGCGCGAATTGGCGCAGTCTTTGTGGCGTGCGCAGGGCCAGGCCCTGTCACAGAGCTGTGTCTGATGGCTCAACCATGCGGCTTTGCACGCTGGCGGCGCTTGAATGTCAACTCTGACCTTGACAAGACAGCGACGATGATGTCATAGTGCTGTCACGATGCAGCTCGACAGCCACATCCAGGCGATCCAGCAAGACCTCGCCTCCTCCGCCAAGCTGGGCGACGAGACGACCGCCCAGATCGCTCGCAGCCTCGTCGAGGCCCTCGGCTCGACCCTCCACCTTCGTCTCCTCGACCTGCTCGGCGAGGCGACGCTGGAGATCAGCAGCCAGCTCGGCTCCGGACGCGTCGAGGTCCGCCTCGCCGGCCGCGAGCCCGAGCTCGTGGTCGTCACGGAGGACGCGTCCGACTCGGTCGACGTCGCTCCGGGCGAGGAGTTCTCGGGCCGCATCACGCTTCGGCTTCCCGAGTCGCTGAAGAGCGAGATCGAGGCCGCAGCGGCGGCGGAGGGGATGTCCACGAACGCGTGGCTCGTCCGCTCCATCGCCCGCACGACGTCCCGCCGTCCGCACAGACGAAGCAGGAACCGCCTCCAGGGCTACGCCCAAGGCTGAAAGGAGAACGACATGCTTCTCTCGCCCATCCCGTTCGAGTACGCGAAGCTCGTCGCACCGGGTGACCGCGTCCGCCGGACGCCCAAGCCGGTGACCACCTCCACCCGGCGCGTCCGCAGGGACCGCGCCGCCTAGGTCACGAGGATGCAGGTCTTCGACACTCCCGGGAGCGTCTCCCTCCGGTTCCAGCTCCCGAGTGGCCGCGTCGTGGTCACGACGGCCGACCAGCCGCAGACGAGCGTCGAGCTCGTGCCGCACGGCCGTCGTGGCTCCGACGCGATCGAGAACGTCGAGGTCACGTGCGAGGAGCACGCCGGTGGGCACGTGATCACCGTCGAGGAGCGAGATCAGTTCCGCTGGGGCCCGATCCGGATCAGCTGGGGCGGAGACGTCGAGGTGCGCGTCACGTGCCCTCCCGGCTCGGATCTCGAGCTCTCCGGCGGCTCCACCGATCTGCGCGCCGACGGCGAGCTCGGTGAGGTCAACGCGCGCTCGGCCTCGGGCGACCTCAGGCTCGAGACCGTCACCAAGAAGCTTCAGGCCAAGACGGCGAGCGGCGACATCTCGGTCCGCGCGATCGGCGCAGGCGGCTCCGTCGTCACCGTCTCGGGCGACCTCGGCATCCGTGCTTGCCGAGGGCACGCTGACGGCGCGCACCGTTTCGGGCGACGCCCGCGTCGGCGCGATTCGCGGCCCGCTCACGCTGTCCACGACCTCGGGCGACGTCGAGCTCGAGTCCGTCGAGGCAGGCGAGGTCCGCGTCCAGACCGTCTCCGGCGACGTCCGCATCGGAGTCAGCCGGGGCACCCGCGTGTTCATCGACGCCGCCTCCGTCTCGGGCACGCTCGAGTCCGAGCTCGGCCTCGCAGACGACGAGCCCGCGAGCTCGGAGCAGGAGGCCGCAGAGCCCTCCGAGGTCGTCCCGCTGCACGTGAAGACGGTCAGCGGGGACGTCGCGCTCGTCCCCGCGACGCCGATCTCGGTCTAGCGCCTAGCCCGCCCGTACGAGCTCGACGACGTCGTCCGCGCGACCTTCGCGCAGGAGCTCGTAGACGTGACCGCCGTGGCCCAGGCCGCGCGGCGCGCTCAGGATCGTGAACAGCCGGGCCTCGTCCAGTCCCGTCTCCCGCGCCGCGCGGACGACTCGCGGAATGCTCGAGAGCGGCCCGCGCCCGTCGAACTGCCAGGGCGGATAGAGCCAGACCGTCGATCCCGGCGCGCGGACCGCGATGAGCTCGCCGTCACGCCGCATGGCGTCGATCATCGCCGGGTCGACGGCGAGACGCACCGCCAGCCAGGTGGCCGGCTGGCAGCCGGCAAAGCGAGAGCCCGCGGTCGTGCTCACGCTCGGAGCCTATCCCGTCAAGCCAACTGCGCCAGCAGTGCCTCCCAGATCTCCTCGTCGCCGCGACCCTCGTGCGTCGCCACGATCCGGCCCTTCTTGTCGACGAGGATGAAGTGGGGCTGGTAGTCGGCTCCGAGCGTGCGGGCGCGCTCGCGCTCCGGGTCCTGGATCGAGGGCCACGTCCACCCGTACCGGTCGACGAACGCGCGACCCGAGTCAGCGGTGTCGGCGACGTCGAGGCCGAGATACGCGACCTCGGGATGACTCTCCTGGAACTGTGCGTAGGCGACCGCCTCGCTCTGGCAGGTGCTTCACCACGACGACCAGACGTTCACGAGCACCGGTCGGCCGCGGAAGTCGGCCGAGCGCGATCGTCTCGCCCTCGAGGGACTCGCCCTCGATCGGCGGAGCCGCCGGCCGGTCGGGCGTCTCGCTCGGCGGCGCGGTCATGGTCGTCTCGGTCTCGGTCGTCGTCGTGACCGTCGGCGAGGCCTCGTCGCCCTCGCCGCTCCCGCACGCGCCCGCGACGAGCGCGAGGAGAGCAGCGAGCACGAGCAGGGCGCGCACGCGGTCACTGTAGCCATGCCCTCCAAGAGCCGATACCTAGAGACATGCGGCGCTTCTTCCTTGCTGCCTGCTTGCTCGCACTGCTTGCCGTCGCCGGCACCGCCGGCGCCCAGCCGGCTGCGCCGCGTTCCTGGGCGGCCCCGCAGATCAAGGCGGTCGTCGAAGCCGGCCTGCTGGCTCCGACCGTCGGCGAGTTCCGGCCGCAGGACAAGCTCACGGCCGGCGACCTCGCGACCGTCCTCGCGTCGTTCGGCGTCGAGCTCGTCGTCGTCGACCCCGACCGCCCCGTCACCGTGCAGGAGCTCGACGCGCAGCTCGTCGCCGCCGCCGGTCTGCGCGAGCAGGCTCGGGCGATCCAGTCGACGGCGTACTACGCGGGGCTCAAGCCGAAGCGCTGGCTCGGGACGGAGACGGTCGCGCGGCTCCTCGGGTTCCGCCTGAACCACGCGAAGGACCAGGAGCACCTCGAGCTCCAGGTCGACGCGCCGGCGACGCGCGCGGAGGCCGCCTTCTCGATCGCGCGCCTCCTCGTGCTCGACGAGACGGACCTCGAGGAGGTCCGCGAGCTCGCCGACTCGTTCTACCTCCCGGCCCTCACCGCACTCCAGAAGACGCTCCTCGGCCGCGCGGCGACGTTCGTCGGCTCGCCGTACGTCTGGGCGGGGACGTCGGAGAAGCCGCAGAAGCTTCTCGGTAAGCGCCGCCCCGGAGGCTTCGACTGCTCCGGGCTCGTCTGGCGCGTCTTCAAGCTGAAGCCGACGCCCGGGGCGCCCGGGCTCGCCACCGCGCTCCAGGGGAGGACGACCTACGAGATGAGCGGCGAGTTCCCGAAGAAGGAGCGGATCGCCCGCCACGCGCTGCAGCCGGCGGACATCGTGTTCTTCGGCGCGCGTGGCCCAAAGTCCAGGCCCGCCGACGTCGGGCACATGGGGATCTACCTCGGGAACGGCTGGATGGCGCACTCCTCCGACCGCGGGACGACGCTCACGCCGATGACCGGCTGGTACGAGACGCGCTTCGCCTGGGGGCGGAACGTGCTCGTCGAGACCGGGTCCAGGTTCCCGTCTACTAGCTCACGCAGGTCAGCGTTACGCACATTCGCGTAACGCAATTCGGCGTAATCATCCGCTACGCTCTGGCGGGTATGGCAACGAACCCCTTCCGCTACGGCGCGCTCGCGCTCGACGACGCCTTCACGGACCGGGAGGCGGAGGTCGCGGAGCTCCTCTCCGACGTCCGGAACGGTCAGGACGTCGTCGTCTTCGCCCCGCGCCGCTACGGCAAGTCGTCGCTCGTGTGGAGGGTCACGCAGGAGGCGCTCGCGCAGGGCGTGCTCGTCGCCCACGTCAACCTGATGACGGCGCCGACGAAGGAGCGGCTCGCCGAGAAGCTTGCCGAGACGATCCACGACGACCTCGCCTCGATGCTCTTCCGCGCGCGCGAGCGCCTGCGCGTGTTCCAGGGGCTCCGGATCACGCCGGTCGTCACCGTCGACCCGAACACGGGGAAGCTCGGGTTCACGTTCGACGCCGGCCGGCAGCCGCAGGACGTCGAGGCGACCCTCGAGCGCCTCCTCGAGCTCCCGGGCCAGCTCGCGGCCGAGCGCGAGCGCAAGGTCGCCCTCGTCCTCGACGAGTTCCAGGAGATCGTCGACATCGACCGCAACCTCCCGAAGCTCATGCGCACGGTCTTCGAGACCCAGCCCGAGGTCGCGCACATCTACCTCGGGAGCAAGCGGCACATGCTCGAGCGGATCTTCAACGACGAGAACGAGCCGTTCTGGCGCAGCGCGAAGCAGATGGAGCTCGGCGTGATCGCGCCGCCGCTCTTCCGCGGCTACATCGAGGCGCAGTTCGAGCGCACGGGTCGTCGGGTGGAGGCGGGAGTGGTCGACCGCGTGCTCGCCGCCACGCTCGGCCATCCGTACGCGACGCAGGAGCTCTGCTACTTCCTCTGGGAGGAGACGCCGGAGGGAGCGGAGGCGGGCGCCGAGCAGTACGAGGTCGCGCTCGACAAGCTCCTGCGCGCCGAGCATGCGCACTTCGGGCTCGTGTGGGAGAAGGCGGCGCGCGCGCAGCGGCTCGTTCTGGGCGCGCTGGCGGCGGAGCCCGGCCGGCCGCTCGTCCGGGAGTACCGCCGCCGCCATGGCCTCCCGGGCGCCTCGACCGTCCAGCGCGCCTTGGACACGCTCGTCAGGGACGAGCTCGTCGCGCGGGACGGCCGAGGCGAGTACCGCATCGCGGAGCCGTTCCTCGCGGAGTGGCTGGTCCGCGGCGAGTTGTAAGCTCTAGGTAGGCCGCGCTACCGAAGCGCTCGAATCGGACGGCGAGCCGCTCGCGATCCGGGCGCTGGCTTGGTCGGGTCGGTACGTGGATGCGCTGACGATCGAACCCTTTGAGCACTTCGAGCATCGGGCCGTCATCCTCCTCCATGAGCGCTCGCGAAACGTGCACCTCGTAGTCGGGAGAAATGCCGATGAGGTCCTGGTCAAAGGCGCGGTGGTGGATCGAGCACAGGCTTACTCCGTTTGCTACTACCGCCTCGCCGCGCTCCTCGACATCGCCAACGATGTGAGCAGCATCGAGCAGTCGCTCTTCTCTCAGCGCGCAGATCGTGCAGCGGTGGTCGTACGCCGGGAGCACGATTCCTCGGAACCGCCACTGATGTAGACGAACCCGCCGTTCGACGACCGCGTACCGCCGCTCAACGACATCTTCCACCGGCCGAGGTGATCCCATCGGCGTCCGACGACCGGGCGTGAGAAGTACGCGCCGCTCGCTCGGGCAGGTTCTCCGTGACGTAGGTCGGGTACATCGGGTGGAACCAGCCCCGTCTGGTGCCGACGTAGTACACGATGGGCACTTGGAGGCGGTGGGCTTCGAGAAGTGCTCGGTTGTCAGCGCCGTCGATCGAACCTGCGCGGTAGGCGTAGAGAAACCCGTCCGGTGTCTCTTCGTCGTCGTACGGTGAGTTCACCGACGTCATCACCGAGAGAGCCGCCGGGCCAGTCTGTCTGGCGGCCCGGTAGATGCCCTTCTGAGGATTGAGGAACGGGACTCTGCTGTTTCGCCAGGTGAACCCGCGGCCGAGTACTTCTGCGTACGGAAGCTCATCGCCGCCGTGCTGCGCGCGAAGGGCGTCGAGCGTTAGGAAGCAGACAGCCCGGAGATCATCGTCACGCACGGGCGGATTCTCTGCCGATGCATGGCTCGTCGTCAAAGGCAGTGAGCTCGACTCGACCGACGACTGAGCGCAGCGACGTAAGCGCTGGGAGCCGCTTGCGCTGATACTCAGGGGTGATGCGACTCGCTGACGACGGCACGCTGCGGCTCTCGCCCTCCGACCTCGCGGCCCACCTCGCCTGCGCGCACCTGACGCAGCTCGCGGCCGCCCTTCAGCGCGGCGAGATCGAGCCGCCGGCGCCGTACGACAACGCGCACGCCGAGCTCATCGCGCGCAAGGGGGACGAGCACGAAGCCGCATTCCTCGCGCACTCGAGCACGAGGGCCGCCAGATCGTCGAGATCGAGTACGACGAGGACGGCGGGCTCGCGGAGGCCGCGCGCCGCACCGAGGAGGCGCTCCGCGCCGGCGCCGAGGTCGTCTACCAGGGCGTCCTCGCCTCGGACGCGCTGGCGCGGGATCGCCGACTTCCTCGTGCGCATCGACGAGCCGTCCGACCTCGGCGCCTTCTCGTACGAGGCCTGGGACACGAAGCTCGCGCGCAGCGCGAAGCCGAGCGCGGTGCTCCAGCTCACGTTCTACTCGCACGAGCTCGCGCGCATCCAGGGGCGCCTGCCGGAGCTGATGCGGGTCGTGCTCGGCACCGGCGTGGAGGAAGTGCTGCGGCCGGCCGACTTCGCGGCGTTCTACCGCCGCGCCCGCGTGCGGCTCGAGGAGGCGATCGCCGCGCGCGCCGCGACGTACCCGTACCCCGTCTACCACTGCGGGCTCTGCGACTTCAAGCTGCGCTGCGAGGCGCAGTGGGAGCGGGACGACCACCTCGTCGGGGTCGCGGGCATGCGCCGCGAGCCAGATCGAGCGCCTCGGGCTCGCGGGGATCACGACGCTCGAGGCGCTCGGCGACACGCCCGCGGGCACGGCCGTTCCGCACATGTCCGAAGCGACGTTCGAGACGCTTCGCCACCAGGCATCGCTCCAGCTCGCCGCCCGACGCACGGGCACGCGCCTCTACGAGCTGCTCCAGCCGGAGGAGCGGCGCGGGCTCGGCCTGCTCCCGCCTCCCTCGCCGGGCGACCTCTTCTACGACATCGAGGGCGACCCGTTCTGGGAGCCGGGCCGCGGGCTCGAGTACCTGCACGGGATCATGGGCGCGGACGGCAGCTTCACCGCGATCTGGGCCCACGACCGCGACGAGGAGCGGCGCGCGCTCGAGCGCCTGATCGGCCTCTTCCACGAGCGCCTCGCCGCGCACCCGGACATGCACGTCTACCACTACGCCTCGTACGAGATCACGGTGCTCAAGCGCCTCACCGCCCAGCACGGGATCCTCGAGGACGAGCTCGACGCGCTCCTCCGCCGCGAGACCTTCGTCGACCTGTACAGGGTCACGCGCCAGGGGCTGCGGATCTCGTACCCGAGCTACTCGATCAAGAAGGTGCGCGAGTTCTTCATGGACGCCGACGCCGAGCTCGAGGGCGGGGAGGACGCGATCGTCCTCTACGAGCAGTGGGTCGGCGAGCGCGACCAGGAGATCCTCGACCGGATCGAGCGCTACAACGAGGAGGACTGCCTCTCGAACCGGCTGCTGCGCGACTGGCTGCTCGAGCGGAGGGAGGAGGCGGAGGCGCGGTTCGGGGTGGCGATCCCGTGGCCGCCCGAGCCGGAGGTCAGGGAGCCGGACGAGGAGGCCACCGAGTTCGCGGCGGCGCGCGCGGAGCTCCGGCGCGAGCTGCAGGCGACGGGCGACGAGACGCACGCGCTCATGGGCGACCTGCTCGAGTACCACCGCCGCGAGGCGCGCCCGGTCTGGTGGTGGTTCTTCGCGCGCACGAAGATGACGCCCGAGGAGCTCGTCGAGGACTCGGAGGCGATCGGCGGCCTCGAGCCGGACGGTTCCGCGCCGGAGGAGGACGGGAAGTCGCGCGTCCACGGCTTCCGGTTCCCCGTCCAGCAGCAGAAGCTCGACGTCGGCGACTCCGTCTACGACCCCGTGACGATGCGCTGGGCCGGGGAGCATCGTCGCGATCGACGCGATCGCCGGGACGTTGCGGCTGCGGCGCGGGCCGACGCTCGAGGACGTTCCGCTGCCGCGCGCGCTGATTCCGGGTGGCGCGTTCACGACGAAGGAGCAGCAGAAGGCGCTGGTGCGCGTCGGTCGGTCGCTGCTCGCGCGGCGACGGCACGGTACCCGCACCTCGAGAAGCTCCTGCGCCGCGAGCCGCCGCTCGGCGGAGCGCGCGTGCAGTGCGAGGGGCTCGAGGAGATGGGGAGGCTCGTGCGCGAGATCGAGGGCTCGTACCTCTTCGTCCAGGGCCCGCCGGGCGCCGGGAAGACGTGGACGGGAGCGCGGCTCATCACGTACCTGATCGCGTGCGGGAAGCGGGTCGGGATCGCGTCGCAGAGCCACAAGGCGATCCACAAGCTCCTCTCGGAGATCGAGGCCGATGCGCTCGCGGAGGGCGTCACGTTCGCGGGGCTCAAGAAGGCGAGCTCGGGGAACCCCGAGTCGTACTACCCGGAGTCCGCGTTCGTGGACAACGTCGAGAGTGCGAGCGACTTCGACGACGCCGACGACGACCTCTTCGCGGGCACCGCCTGGCTCTTCAGCCGCGGGCAGCTCGACGGCACGCTCGACTACCTCTTCGTCGACGAGGCGGGGCAGACCTCGCTCGCGGACGCGCTCGCGCTCGGGACGTGCGCGAAGACGATCGTGCTGCTCGGCGATCCCGTGCAGCTCGCGCAGGTGACGCAAGGCGTGCACCCGGGCGACGCGGGCCGCTCCGTGCTCGCGCACCTGCTCGGCGGCCGCGCGACCGTGGCCGAGGACATGGGCCTCTTCCTCGAGCGCTCGTTCCGCATGCATCCGGATGTCTGCCGCTTCATCTCCGAGGTGTTCTACGAAGGCCGCCTGCGTTCGGCCGAGGGCTGCGAGGCGCAGGGGAGCTCGTTCGGGACGGGCCTGCGGTACCTGCCCGTCGAGCACGTCGGGAACTCGACGGCGTCCGAGGAGGAGGCGGAGCGGATCGCCGCGGAGATCCAGCGGCTGCTCGGAGGGACGTGGACGGACTCCGGCGGCGTGACCCGGCCGATTCGCCCCGGCGACGTGATGGTCGTCGCGCCGTTCAACGCGCAGGTGCGGCTCCTGCAGGAGCGGCTGCCCGAGGGTGTCGCGGTCGGGACGGTCGACAAGTTCCAGGGCCAGGAAGCGCCGGTCGTCTTCTTCTCGATGGCGTCCTCGACCGGCGCGGACGCGCCGCGCGGGATCGACTTCCTCATGTCGCGGAACCGCCTGAACGTCGCCGTCTCGCGCGCGCAGTGCCTCGCGTACCTCGCGTGCGCGCCGGCGCTGCTCGACGTCGACGTCCAGACGGTCGGGCACATGCGCCTCGCGAACGCGCTCTGTCGCTTCGTCGAGCTCGCCCTCGCGCCACCGGACGCGTCCGGCTCCCGGGCGGCGGAGCCGCCCTCCGCCGGACGCTCGCGCCGCTGAGCGCACGCGGCCTTCCGGGTCTGTGCGTCAAGCACTGTCGCCGGCCGCGCACGCGGGCGCGAGATCGCTCAGTACGACGGCGCCGGCATCGTGCTCGACGAGGAGGGCGGATCGTGGAGCGTCGAGCTCGTGCTCGGGGCGAGCCCGGCACTCTGCGTCGCGGCCGATCCGGCCGATCCGGACGTCGTCTACGCCGGGCTCGGTGACGACGGCGTGCGGCGGTCGGAGGACGGCGGGCGCACCTGGGTCGAGTCGGGCCTTGCGGGGCAGCAGGTGTTCTCCGTCGCGGTCAGCGCGGCCGACGGGGCGGTCTACGCCGGAACCGAGCCGAGCGCGCTCTTCCGCAGCGACGATCGCGGCGGAAGCTGGCGCGAGCTCGAGGCTCTGCTCGAGCTGCCGTCGCAGCCGACGTGGAGCTTTCCTCCGCGCCCCTGGACGTCGCACGTCCGCTGGATCGCGCCGAGCCCGCACGAGGCCGGCACGCTCCTCGCCGGGATCGAGCTCGGCGGTCTGATGCGCTCGACGGACGGCGGCGAGACGTGGCAGGACCACCGTCCGGGCGCGCAGCGCGACGTCCACTCGCTCGCCTGGCATCCGCAGGTCCCGGGCCGCGCGTACGAGGCGGGTGGCGGAGGAGCCGCCTGGAGCGAGGACGGAGGCGAAACGTGGCAGCCGGCCGATGACGGTCGCGACCGCCACTACACGTGGTCGGTCGCGGTGGATCCCGACGACGCCGAGCTCTGGTACGTGTCGGCGAGCACGGGGCCGTACGCCGCGCACGGCCGTCGCGGCGACCCGCAGGCGCGCATCTACCGGCGGCGGAACGGCGGCTGGGACGCGCTCGCCGGCGGTCTCCCGGAGCCGTTGCCCGCGATGCCGTACGCGCTCGTCGCGCTCGACGGAGGGCGGCTCCTCGCGGGCCTCGCGAACGGCGAGCTCTGGGAGAGCGGCGATCGCGGAGACGGGTGGACGAGGTGCGAGCTCGACCGGCCGCTGCCGGGGCTGCTCGCGCTCGCCCACGCAGGCTGAGACTTCGAGACGCAAGCCGGTGCCAGGCCTCACAGCCCGACGCCGGCCCCCTCGGCGCGGCGTCGGGCCGAAGCCGGACGCCGAGCCCCCCTAGGTCACGTGCCGGTCACGACGAACGTCCGCGTTCCGACGAGCTTGCCGTAGCGGCTGGCGGTCCGCTTCCCGAACCCGGGCCAGACGTACCAGCGGTACCGGCCCGGCTCGAGTCGCTGGGTCGCGCCGCCGAACCTCCACGACCGGTCGAGACGGATCGACGTCGAGCTCGGCCAGACGCTGAGGATCTTCTTGCCGTCCCGGAAGAGCTGGACGTTGTAGTACGTCGCTCCGCGCACTGCCGTCCAGTCGAGGACGGGCGGCGCTCCGACGCGTGCCCCGTTGGCCGGCTGCGTCAGCCTCGCGACGGTCTTCTTCGCCGTCGGCCTCGTCGTCACGGTGCTGCGCACGCGGAGGTCCTTCGCCGTGTCGTTGCCGGCGTCGTCGTACGCCGTGACCGTGTACCGGTAGACGACGCCCGCCGTCACCTGCCGATCGACGAAGCCGTGCTCAGGTCCCGTGTACAGAGTGGACGAGCGGGCGCCCTCGCGGCCGGGCCGGCGGGCGACGGCGAACGTGCTCGCGTCGTGCGACGTCCAGCGCAGGAGGATGCCGCCGCCGCGTAGCTTGGCGCTGCGAAGGCGCTTGAGAGAGGGCGCCTTGGCGTCGTACTTGAGCTCGAACTGGGCCGCGCCGCTCACGTTCGCGGCCAGGTCCCGGCACGTGCCGGAGACGGCGGCCTGCTTCGCGTCGGGACCCACATAGGTGACAGTCGGGGCGCACGAGTCCACACCCGAGGTCGCGTCGGAGCCGATGAACTCGACCCGCACCTTCTGGTTGTACCAGCCCTTCGTGTTCGGCTTGCGATCGGGCTTGGCCATGACGCTCGGCGGCGTCGCGTCGAACTTGAGGCCGAACGACGCGCTCCTCGTGTTGCCGGCGACATCGGTGCAGCTGCCATTGATCGTGACCGAGCCGGAGTCTGGCCCGGCGTACGTTCGATCGGCCGAGCAACCGGCGAGCCCCGAAATTCCGTCGCTTCCCGCGAAGTCCACCGTGAGCGCGCGGTTGTACCAGCCGTGACTGTCTGGCCCTCTCGAGGGTTTCGTCTCGACGGACGGCGGCGTTGCGTCCCGGCGAACGGGGACCTCCCTGGACGTCGTTCCGCCCTGCTGCGTCCACCAACTGCACGAGACGAGCCATCCGTCAGTGTCGGTCGTGATCGTCTCGCTCTCGCATCCGAGCTCGGTCACGCCCGGCGGAGCGGGCGGCCAGTCGGCGGTTACGGCGGAGGCCGTGTGCCAGAGCGTGCAGTCGATCGGAGCCGGCGTGCACGTCGGCTCGGGCACCGCCGGCGTCGCTGGAGTCGCCGAGCCGGGGACCGCCAGAGCTCCAAGCGCGGCAAGCGCCCCGAGGACGACGAGGCGGCGTGCGTTCACGGCCTCGCCTCCAGTCCACCGGAGCGGGACACGAGGAAGAGCAGGCTGCCGCTCGCGAGCGCGAGCGCCGCCAGCCCGAGGCCGCCGAGCAGCAGCGGTCCCCCGTCGACGGCGGCGGCGGCGACCACGGTGGGGCTCCGCTTCGTGTTCTGCTTCGTGGTCTTCGTCGCGGTGGTCCGGCCGGCCGCGACCTTCTCGTCTCCTTCTTCGGCTGCGTCCGCGTGCGCGGCGCCGACACCGTCGGCTTCTGCTCGATCGCCGGAGTCGAGCTTGTCTGAACGGGAGTCGACACCGTCGCGCTGCTCCCGCTCGAGCTGCTCGGCGCGGGCTGCTGCGTCACGGGCTCGGTCCTGGGCTGAGAACCGCTGCCCCGCCCGGAACGGATCGGGCTCCGGTGTCGCCGCCGAGCCCTTGGCCGCCGGGGCCGGGTCGGGCGCTGCTCCCGTCGCCGCCACGCCGGCCTCGACCGGCATGGCGGCGACGGAGAGCAGCGCGATCGCCAGTGCAACCGGGATGAGGCCCCCTCGGGCCGCACACCCCCAGACCGGCACTCCCAGCCGGCGATCGGCGCGCCGCAGAAGCCTCCCAATTTTGGCCCTCACGAGCCGCCCCCAACTCGTCTGTTTGGTCTTGATTGCACTGGAAGCTACCTCTCGTCGTCGAGACCGTCAACCGCATGACCGCCGGCCGTGCCAGACCGGCCGGCGGTCATTCGTGGCGGTCTCATTCACTCGCTTCGCATCACCTACTCGCGCGTGCTGTCCGCGCCGTTGTTCGTGTCATGTCCGTTCCGGTCGTGTCCCTTCTTGCCGTGGTCGCCGGTCCGCGTGGGCGCGTTCGTGTTCTTCGCACCCACCTGGAACGTGGCGGCCAACGCGGAGGCGTCCTGCTCGCTGTCAGCGAGCTGACCGATCGCCTGGATCCCGAAGGCCTCCCAGCACTTGCAGGGAGTCTTCTGATCCTGCTTCGCGTCCTGCTTCGTGAGGTTCACGTTGAGCGCATCGGCGTCGGACGTGGCGGTGTTGGACTGCTTCACCGACCCGTCGTCACCCTTGCTCCCCACGCGAACGGGGGTGTTGCTGTTGCCGAAGGACGGCTCGTGCGAGCAGCTGCAAGGCCGCTTGCCGCCGAGCTGGAACGTCAGGGCGACTGCCTTGGCGTCCTGGTCGTTCTTGGCCGACTGGCCGATCGCCTGAATGCCAAACCCACAGCACTCGTGCTTGTCGTCCTTGCCGTCCTTGCCGTCCTTGCCGTCGTGCCGGCCGCCCTGCTCCTGGTCGGCTTCCTGCTTCGTCAGGTTGACGTTGAAGGCCGTCGCATCCGAGGACGCGACGTTCGACTGCGTCACCGAGCCCGAGTTGCCCTTGCTCCCGACCCGGACCGGCGTGTTCTCGTTCGACGCCCCGATCTGGAACGTCGCCGCGAGCGCCTTCGCGTCCTGGTCGTTCTTGGCGAACTGGCCGATTGCCTGAATTCCCGAGCCGCCGTCCTGCTTCTGGTCGGCGTCCTGGGACAGCAGGTTCAGGTTCCCGGCAGTGGCATCCGACGTCGCCTCGTTCGTCTGCGTGACGTCGCCGTCATCGCCCTCGCTGAGAACCCGGACGGACGTGTTCGTGTTCGACGGCTTCAGCTGGAACGTCGCTGCGAGCGCCGTCGCGTCCTGGTCGTTCTTGGCGAACTGGCCGATGGACTGCTCGCCGCTCCCAGCACTTGCAGTCGCCTTCCTGCTTCTGGTCGGCGTCCTGCTTCGTCGCGTTCAGGTTGCCTGCGGTCGCGTCCGAAGACGCGGTGTTCGACTGCGTCACCGAGCCGCCCTTCCCGGGGCTGAGGACCCGGACCGAGATGTTGGTGTTGCTCGGCTCTTTCTGAGCGGTCAGTGACGCTGCCAAGGCGTCCTGCTCGCTGTCGGCCGACTGGCCGATGGCCTGCGTGCCCGACCCGCCGTCCTGCTTCTGGTCGGCGTCCTGCTTGGTCAGGTTGATGTTCCCGGCCGTGGCGTTCGACGTCGCCGTGTTCGACTGCGTGACGTCGCCGTCGTCGCCCTCGCTGAGGACGCGGACCGAGATGTTCTTGTTCGAAGGCTTCTCCTGAACCGTCGCGGCGAGCGCCTTCGCGTCCTGGTCGTTCTTGGCGGACTGGGCGATGAACTGGTCGCCGCCCTCGCACTTGCAGTCGCCTTCCTGCTTCTGGTCGGCGTCCTGCTTGGTCAGGTTGATGTTCCCGGCCGTGGCGTCCGACGTCGCCGTGTTCGACTGCGTCACGTCTCCGTCGTTGCCGGGGCTGAGGACCCGGACCGAGATGTTCGTGTTCGACGGCTTCACCTGGATCGTCTTGGCGGCCGCGGTCGCATCCTGCTCCGACTTCGCGGACTGCCCGATCGCCTGGATGCCGCCGTCCTTGCACTTGCAGTCGCCGCCGTCCTGCTCCTGGTCGGCGTCCTGCTTGGTCAGGTTGAGATTTCCGGCCGTCGCGTCCGACGTCGCGGTGTTCTCCTGTGTCACGTCGCCGCCGTCGCCCTTGCTGCCCACGCGGACGGGGGTGTTCGAGTTCGAAGCCCCCTTCTGGAGCGTGAACGCGAGCGCGAGCGCGTCCTGGTCGTTCTTCGCCGACTGGCCGATCGCCTGGATGCCTGAGCCATCCTGATCCTGGTCGGCGTCCTGCTTGGTTGCGTTCAGATTCCCAGCCGTTCCGTCGGACGTCGCGTCGTTGGTCTGGTCGACCTCCCCGCCGTCCGGCTTGGGCTGGTTCATCGTTCGCTCTCCAGATCGTTTCTCGCTGACTCGTCAGCGGTCGGGACCTCCTGGGTCGGGTAGTCGTCCGGTAGGGCGACCACCTCACTCTCAGGTGCGTCCTCCGCTGCGGCTGTTCCCACTCCCACTGTGAGCAGGAGGAGGGCAGCCACGGCCAGCGCGATGCAGAGACGTTTCATTGTGTCTCCCTTCGTGCTGTCGGTAAGCGCCGTGCCCCGTCGGACAGGGCGCGTGGACTTGAGCCGACAGCGCGCTAACCAGGGCGATCGAGCGGAGCTCGGACGGGATCGCGCGGGCTCAGCTCCCGCACGATCCGGACGCGCCGCCCCAGGCCGGGGGCGGCGAGAAGGTACAAACCTGTGAGTGCCGCGACGCCGCCGGACGTCGTGCTCGACGCGCTACCGCTCGAGCCCGGCGAGCCGGCGGTGCGGCGCTTCGGCGTGTCGAGCGGCAACCGCGGCAGGCGCGCGCGTTGAGGAGCTGCCTCGTTGTCGCGCGCGCTCCTCGTCGATCGCGTGCTCGCTCGCTCGGGCGCGCTCGGCGAGGTCGTTGTGCCCGCGCCGGTGTCGTTCGCCACCGCTGGTATCACCAGACGAGGAAGGCGTCGCGTGCGTGGCTCGGCCTCTTCCGGCGGGACCTGGGGCCCCGCGAGAGCCGGTACCGCAGGCGGTACTACCGCTCCGGCGATGGATATCGGCTGCAGGAGAGGCCCGAGCAGCGCGATGAGCGGCGGCGGCAGCCCGAGCAAGCTCGAGCCGCCTTCCGCCACTGTCGTCCCGTCCCCTCCCATTGCTGGGACCGACCATGGGGTTGTGGCCGGCGCGGAGGGGCCGTCGGGGGACGACACGTCGTCCGGGGCGCTCGGCGTGGCACCCGTGCATGCCCAGGCCCACGTCCAGTCCCACGTCCAACTGAAGGACAGCTCGGTCTGCGTCTGGAGCGAGATCGTCGTCTCGCGGCCGCAGAACGAGAAGGTCCAGGTCCAGATCCACGACTCCTCCGCCGTAGGCTGCCCGGAGCTGCCCGGAGGGGCGCTTGCCGGCGCCGGAGAAGGCGTCGAGGAGGTCGAGGAGGAGGAGATGGTGTACGGAACGCTCTCCTGCATGGCGTCACCGGCTGCCTCGCTCGCGCCATCTAAGCCGCACTCCCAGTTCCACTCCCAATCCCAGGCCCAGTCGTCGGAGGATGGAGTGCCGGTCTCGGTGGAGATAGACGAGGTAACGCCCGTGCAGTCGAGAGAGAGATACCACTCCCATACCCACGGTTCCTCGAGCGGTATCGCATCGGATTGATATTGGGAATTCGCATCTTGATACTGCGCCGGGTCATTGCCCGTACCGTTGCGATTCTCGGGCGACGGCGCTTGGTCGGGTTGTGCAGAGCGTTCAGGGTCGTCGCTGTCGGCCATCTCCTGCGCGATGTCGGAAAGGTCTTCTTGGCTTACGAAACCGTTGTTCCCCGGGCTCAGAACCCGGATCGACACGTTCGTGTTCAGCGGGATCGACTCCGCGACACTCGTCGGCTCTGCCGGCGTGGCTGCGGGTGCCTGGTCGGGGGTGATATCAGGCTCCGAAGCCGCTGGTATCGCGCCATCTGATGCGTTACTGGAGGCTGCCGGTGCGTCGGTGCCCGGGCTCAGAACCCGGACGGAGACG
The DNA here is from genome assembly GCA_963796405.1 of uncultured Actinomycetes bacterium. Lineage (GTDB taxonomy): Bacteria > Actinomycetota > Thermoleophilia > Gaiellales > Gaiellaceae > GMQP-bins7. The sequence continues at coordinate 23,240 of CAWCLL010000014.1, read as the reverse complement.
TCGATCGCGTTCTCGGCCGCGGCGGTCGCGATCACGATCGGGGCCTCGACATCCGGCAGCGGGATCGACTCCGGAGCCGTATCCGCTTCGAGCTCGGGAATCTCCGGCACGAGCTCGCCGATCGGTGGAATCGGCTCCGTGCCGTCGGACGCGAGTGCCGATGGAGCATTCACTCCCAGGAACACAGCACTCGCTGTCGCTGCAAGCAGCGTCAGACGCACGCGACGCCCGCCCCGTTTCCGCGGGCAGAACATCGGCGCGTCTTGCGACATCCCGATCACTCATGAACTGAAATACCCAGCGACCATGCGAACGTATCGCAAGCTTTTTCACAATCGTTTATGATCGGAAAAGACTGTGCATCTTTATGGGGTCGTCCGTACGGGGCGAAGGGGGTCGTGGAATGGACGGATGCGGTCGCAGTTCGCGCTCATGCGGCATAGCAAGCGGCGCGAGGAGTCGAGACGGCTCCTGCGCGCGTACCACGAGACCGGTGACGCGGCCGTCCGAGAGCGGCTCATCGAGCTTCACCTCCCGCTGGTCCGAGCGCTTGCGCAGCGGTACGCGAACTGCGGGGAGCGACTCGAGGACCTCGTCCAGGTCGGCTCGATCGGGCTGATCGAGGCCATCGACCGCTTCGACCCCGACCGCGGCAGCGAGCTCGCGGGCTTCGCGGCTCCGACCATCTGCGGGGAGATCAAGCGTCATCTGCGCGACCGAACCTCCACGGTGAGGATCCCGAGGCGGCTCGCGGACCTGAACCGGCGGCTGCACCCGCGTCAGGCGGACCTGGCCGCTCGGCTGGCGCGTACTCCAACGCTCGCCGAGCTCGCCCAGGATGCGGGTGTCGACGCCGTCGACGTCGAGGAGGCCATGGCGACGGACCGGGCGCGCACGGCCGTGCCGCTCCCGGCTGCGGACGACGCGCCTGCCGAGCTCGAGAGCGCGATAGCCGTCGACGACGCCTTCGGCCCGAGCGACGACCGTTTGCTCCTGGCAGCCGGTTTCCGCACGCTCGACGCGCGCCAGCGGCGGATTCTGCATCTCCGCTACTTCGCCGGCCTCAACCAAGTGGAGATCGCTCGCGAGGTCGGGATGTCGCAGATGCAGGTCTCGCGGCTCATGCGGACCTCGCTCGAGCGGCTGCATGGCGCTCTCGGCGGCGCTGCGGTCGTGAGATCTCCGTAGGCCGAGATGTGTCTCGCCCCTACTTGCAGGGGCTTTTGGCTAGTACACTCGGATCATGGTGGGAACGCCGTCGCTCGCCGAGGAGACGGCGGCCTCAGGGGACGGGGCAGATTTGAAGCCGGACCCGAAGGCCGGCGCGCGCCACAGCGGAAAGCTGCTGGTGCGCATGCCCGCGACCCTGCACGACGAGCTCGCGCGGGCGGCCGAGGCCGAAGGCGTGAGCCTGAACCAGTGGATCACCGGCGCACTCGCAGCTGCCGTGGGTTGGCGAGGAGCGGGCGAGCGACCGGCGGCCGCGCCGAAGGCGGGCCAGGACGCGGCGGAGCCTCCGGCAGAGGCTACGCGCACGATCTCGCCACGAATCACGCGCGTCGCGCTCGCCGCGAACCTCGTCGTGCTGCTCATCGCCGCCGCCGCGGCGATCGCTCTCATCGTCGCCGCCTGGCAAGCCGGCATCTAGTCGCTGTGCTCGCGGGCTGCGCGAGTCGCTGAACGTAGCCTTGGATCAAGCCGCGTCCGCGAGCTCCTCCTTCGCAGCGTCCACGACTCCGCTCAGCTCCACGCCGAGCCGTGCCAGCGCGTCCTGCTCGAGCCGGCGGACACGCTCTCGCGAGACCCCCAGGGCGTGCTCGATGGCCTCGATCGTCTGTTGCTCGCCGTCGAAGCCGAACCGCAGCTCCAGAACCCGTCGCTCCAGCTCGGGAAGCCGCTGCAGCGCGGCTCGCACTGCCTCGGTGCGCAGGGCCTCGTCGGCCTCCTCGACGGGATCGGCCGCGTCGGTGTCCGCGAAGAGATCCCCGAGCTCGCCATCCCCGTCCGCGCCCACGGTCTGGTTCAGCGAGACCGAGGCTTCGACCGCTTCGAGTGCCTCCTCGACGTGATGAACCTCGAAGCCGGACGCCTCCGCGAGCTCTGCGGTGGTGGGCTCACGGCCGTGCTCGGCCTCGAAGCGCCGGCCGAGGCGCGCGAGCTTCACTCGACGCTCGTGGACGTGGGCCGGGACCCGAATGGTTCGCGACTGATTCGCGATCGCGCGCTGGCAGGACTGCCGGATCCACCAGGTCGCGTAGGTCGAGAACTTGAAGCCGCGACGCCAGTCGAACTTCTCGACCGCGCGATTCAGGCCGATCACGCCCTCCTGGATCAGGTCCCCGAACGCGACTCCGTGGCCTCGGTAGCGCTTCGCGATCGAGACGACGAGACGGAGGTTCGAATTGATCATGCGCTCCTTCGCGCGCGGGTCGCCGCGCTCGACGCGCTTCGCCAGCTCGACCTCCTCGGCTGCGGTGAGCAGGTCGTGCGTCCCGATCTCGTTCATGAACAGCGTCAGCGAATCCGTCGTACCGACTGTCTCGGCCTCGAGCCGCAGCTCGGACTCGGCGTCTACGGACGCGTCGGCCGTGTCCTGCGAGCCGTCGGCAGGTGCCACCTCGACTCCCCGCGCCTCGAGCTCGGCGCGAAGGCCGGCAAGCTCGTCCTCGTCGAGGTCGAGCTCGGCCGCGAGCGTGTCGAGGGCGAGCGCGTCCACGGCGCCCTCGTCCTCGGCGTCCTTGACGAATGCGGTCAGTTCACGGTTCTCGAGCATGGTGTTGATGTCAGTCCTCCCTCGGTGGTCAGCCTGTCGCCGCCCGCGCTCGACGTCGCTCGAAGCGCTCGATGCGGCTTCCGCGCGCGATCTCGCGCTCGATGCCCGTGTAGGCGGGATGGCAGCTCGAACATACGTCGACTACCAGGTCGACGTGGGATGAGCGGGTCGTGAACTCGTTTCCACAGGTCGTGCAGCGCACGTTCGTCACGACCCACTCAGGGTGCTTTCCCTTCACGTTGTTCTCCTTTCACAGATCTTCAGCCGCGAGTCGGGCGCGCCAGGCACGGTGCTAGGCGCGGCTCCAGAGCGCGACAAGTACTCAAACGATCAAGTACCTGCCCGAATTCCGCTCAGGGGAGCGGAGCGGGCGCGGGTGGCCGCACCTTCAGCGTCGCCCGCATCCCGAGCGCGCGATGGTCGGCGAGGGTGCACCAGAGCGCGTAGCGCCCCGCGACGAGGCGCAGCTTGCGCTCGCGGAACTCGCCGGGCGTGACCGTCCGAACCTTCCACGTCCGCGCGCCCGCTGCCCTGCGCCGGAGCGCGAGATCGTGGTCGTCCTCGCCGAAGTTGACGAGCCCGACGATCGCGGGCCCGGCGGGCACCACCGACCGCGAGAGGACGAGCTGGAACTCGTCCGCGGCCACCTGGAGTCGCGCGGGCTGGCGCGGAGCCGCGGCTGCGTTCGCAGTCGCCACCACGACGACGCCGACACCGACCGAGAGCAGCAGCCGAGCGCTCACCGAAGCACCGGAATCGCGCCGAACTTCTTGGCTCGTGGGATCACCGCTCCCGCGTCGCCTCCGAGCCAGCCCTCGATGAGCGACTTGTAGAGCCCTCGGAAGTCGGAGTTGGGTCGCAGGTTGCCGTCCCGGTCGAGCCGCGAGAGGTCGGGCAGCTCGCCGACCATGCGACCGCTCGCGCGTGTTCCCAGCACGAACGCCATGCCCGCAGCGCCGTGGTCGGTGCCGTTCGACCCGTTCTCCTCCGGGCGGCGCCCGAACTCCGACCAGACGAGCGTGACCACCCGGTCGGCGAGACCCCGGGCCTCGAGGTCGCGCTGGAAGGCGAAGAGGCTGGCGGCGGTCAGCTTCAGCCCCTCCTCGAGATCGCCCGGCTGGCTGTCGTGCGTGTCGTACGCACCCGGCGCCGTGAGCGCGACGCAGCGGAGCGGGAGCCCCGCCGCGAGCATGGCCGCCAGGCCGGCGAGCCGCCGCGGGAACGACTCGTTCGGCTGCGGATAGGTGACCGGGCTGCCGAAGCCGCCCTCTTTGCCCCGGAAGGGCCTGAGCTGCCGGTACAGGAGATGGCTCTGGCGTGCCGCGCGCGTCGCCTGGTCGAGACCCGCGTCACGCGTCGCGATCGAGCCGAGGCCGCCGATGGCCGCGAGCATCCGCGACTCGACGGATCCCCAGACTCCGCGGGCCCAGAAGTCGAAGCGGTCGGGCGCGTCGATGGACGCGACGGGCTTGGACTTCGCCGCCAGTGCGGGTTGCAGGCTCCAGTCGAGCGAGAGCCCCTGCAGCGGGTTGTCGCTCCGGCCGTAGCGGTCGAGGTACCGGCCCATCCACCCGGTCGCGAGTCGGTGGTCGGTCGCGCCGACCTCCCAGTAGTGCCGGGAGGTGAAGTGCGACTGGTTGGCGTCGGTGTAGCCGATGCCGGGGAGCACGGTGACCTTGCCCTCGGCGTGAAGCGCGGCGAGCGGCGCCAGGGCCGGGTGCCACCAGAGACGGGTGTCCTCGGAGAAGTTCACTGCCGCGGGACTCGGTGAGAGCGCCAGCCGCGGCCGCAGCTTGCGATAGCGGGGATCTTCCGCGGGGAACAGCATCGAGAGCGAGTCCGCGCCCCCGTCGAGGAACACCGAGACGAGGACCTTCCCGTTCCCGGCCGCGCCCATGGCGCTCTCGATCCCGGCCTCGAGCGCCCGCGGGAGAAGTGCCGCGCCGCCGTAGACCGCGAGCGCGAGCCCGAGGCTCCGGGAGACGAAGGCCCGCCGGTCGAGGCCCGTGCCCGCGGGGGCCGGCATTCCTCGCTCGATCGCGGGAAGCCCGCTGCCGGCGAGCGCGATCCCGCGGCGAAGCGCCTCGGAACGGGTGTGCTCGTCGCAGCAACCCATCAGGCGGCCTGGTAGTCGGGTGACGCGGCGATGAGCTGCCGCGCCGCGTTCATGACGAGGAGCGGGTACTCGTCCTTCTCCCAGTCGTTGTTGGCGTCGCCGAGCGCCTTGCGGGCGAATCGCGTGACTGCAGCGCGGCTCTCGGGGCGCACCGTCGGGTTGCCGAGCTTCCGGTACGCGCTCGCCACGAGCGCGGCCGGCTCGTGCGGCACCTTCGGGATCTTCCCCTTCTTCGACCGGGCCACGGTGTACTCGGACAGCGCCTCGTTCGCGATCGCCCAGCGGGCGCGGAAGGTCGCGGTGTCGAGCCAGCGCTCGTCGTCCCAGCCTGCGACGCTCGGCGGGTAGAAGAGCCTCTGCCCGGCCGCCTCGCCGAGCCAGACCCACGCTCGCGTGTCGACGCGGCGATTCAGCGCCCGCAGGAGCCCGGCGGTGAGGACGATCGGTTGCTTGACCATGCGCGGGCCGCGGTACAGGTCGGGATGCTTGAGGATCGCCTCCAGGACCGGCCGCACCTGGAAGCCTCTCTTGTAGAGCGCCTCGAGCCCGGCCCGCGTCCCCGCGCTCGGCTCGGTGGGGATGAAGTAGCTCCAGAGCTTCTCGACGAAGAACCGGGCATGGAGCGGGTGCCGGATGCAGAGATCGCACGAGTCGCGCCAGTCGAACCGCCCGCGCTTGCCGAAGATCCGCTTGAGGCCGGGGTCGTGACGGTCCGCGTCGAAGCGGAAGTCCACGTAGCCCTTCCCCTGCTTCCACTCGGCGTCGAAGCCCGTCAGCGCGCGGGCCTGCTCGCGCACGTCCCGCTCGCTGTAGCCGTTGCCCTCGCCGAGGGTGAAGAGCTCCATGAGCTCACGCGCGTAGTTCTCGTTCGGCGAGTCCTTCGTGTTGTAGACGCCGGAGAGCCAGAGCAGCATCGCCGGGTCGCGGGTGACCGCGTGGACGAGGGTGCGGAAGTTCCCGAGCGCGTGCCGGCGGAGGAGGCGGTTCTGCCTGAGCATCAGCCCCGTGTCGCCGACGCCGACGTTCGACGTGGCGAACCAGTCGTGCCAGACGAGGGTCATCCGCTCGACGAGCGGCCGGTTCGTCCGCACCATCCGGTCGAGCCACCAGAGGTGGTCGTGGCCGTAGGCGTCCTCCGGGGCGAGCCGGTGCCCTTCGTCGTCTCGCGGCGGTGGGCCGGTCAGGCGGACGGCGGGCGGGTGCAGGAGCCGGTGCACGGCGCCGTCGAGACCGAGCCGCGCGATCCGTCTCGCCTCACCCCGTCGCGGCCCGAATCCGGCGCGCCAGAGGAGCCGTTCTGCCTCGGGAGCGCCGAAGCGCCCCTTGTACACGGGTACGGGCGGCATTAGTGAATCGTCGGCCGTGCGGCGGATGGACGCCCTCACCTGTTCGGGGGAGGGAGCCGGGCCGCCGTCACTCTATTCCCTTCTGGGCGATGATCGAGCGGTGAGCACACGGCAGCTGCCGGCCGGCACGGTCACGTTCCTCTTCACCGACGTCGAAGGGTCGACGCGTCTCCTTCAGGAGCACGGGCCCGCCTACGCCGATCTCCTCGCAGAGCACCGTCGCGCCATCCGCGAGGCCTTCGCGCGACACGACGGTGCCGAAGTCGACACCCAGGGCGACGCGTTCTTCGTCGCCTTCTCGCGGGCGGTCGACGCCGTCGCCGCCGCAGTTGACGCGCAGCAGACGCTCGAGGCCGGGCCGATCCGCGTCCGGATGGGCATCCACACGGGCGAGCCGCTGCTGACCGACGAGGGCTACGTCGGCATGGACGTCCACCGAGCGGCGCGGATCGCAGCCTCCGCGCACGGCGGCCAGGTCATCCTCTCCGAGACGACCCGCCGCCTCCTCGGCGCCGACGCTCGTGTCCGCGATCTCGGCGAGCACCGCTTGAAGGACCTGACCGGCGCGGAGCGCCTCTTCCAGCTCGGCGACGGCGACTTCCCGCCCCTGCGGACGCTCGACGCCACCAACCTGCCGGTCGCCTCGATCCCTCTCGTCGGCCGACGAGCGGGAGCTCGAGGAGCTGGTCGCGCTGCTCTCGAGTGGTACGCGCCTCGTCACCCTCACGGGCCCCGGCGGCACCGGCAAGACACGTCTCGCGCTTCAGGTCGCGGCGGAGCTCGTCGGGAGGCTCCACGACGGCGTCTTCTGGGTGTCGCTCGCGGGGCTCACCGACCCTGAGCTCTTCCCCTCGGAGGTCGCCCAGACGATCGGGGCTCCGGACGACCTCACGGGATTCCTCCGCGGGAGGGAGCTCCTGCTCCTCCTCGACAACTTCGAGCACCTCCTCGACGCCGCCCCCGTCGTGAGCGCGCTCCTCGCCGCTTGCGCTCGGGTGCAGGTGCTCGTCACGAGCCGAGCACCGCTCCGGGTCGCGGGCGAGCAGGAGTACCGGCTCGAGCCACTTCCCCAACAGCAGGCCGCTGAGCTGTTCGCCGCGCGCGCCCGGACCGTCGGGCGCGAGGTTGCTCCCGACGCGACCGTGGAGGAGATCTGCCGACGCCTCGACGGCCTCCCACTCGCGATCGAGCTCGCCGCGGCGCGGACCAAGCTTCTGACTCCCGAGCGGCTCCTCGAACGCCTCGACTCGGCGCTCGCCCTCCTGACGGGGGGTGCCCGCGACGCACCCGAGCGCCAGCGCACGCTCCGTGCGACGATCGAATGGAGCTACGACCTGCTCGACCCGCGCGCCCGCGAGCTGTTCGTCCGCCTCTCGGTCTTCTCCGGCGCGTTCCCACTGGAGGCAGCAGAGGAGGTCTGCGGCGCGGAGCTCGACGACCTCGCCGTGCTCGTCGACTACAGCCTCGTCAAGCCGATCGGCGACGACCGTTTCTTCATGCTCGAGACCATCGGCGAGTACGCCCTCGAGAGGCTCAGGCAGGGGAACGAGGAAGAGGAACTGCGCCGGCGCCACGCTTCCTTCTTCTCGTGCCTCGCCGAGCAGGCTCACCGGCACCGCTTCGCTGCGGAGGCCGAGTGGTCCGAGCGGCTCGACGGGGACCACGACGACCTGCGAGCCGCACTCGACTGGTTGTCGGAAGCCGACCCCGATCGCGCGCTCGAGCTCGCGGGCGCCCTCGGTTGGTTCTGGCTCTCACGCGGGCTCCTGCGCGAGGGAAGCGCGCGCCTCTCCGTGGCGCTCGCCGCTTCCGGCATGACCGGTCACGCCCGCGCTCGCGCGCTCACGTCGTCCGGCGCGCTGGTCGCGCGTCGCGGAGATCCGGCAGCGGGGATCGCCGAGCTCGATGCCGCTGTCGCGATGTGGCGCGGGCTCGGCGATCTCGAGGAGCTCGCATCTGCGCTCGACAGCCTCGGCTGGCCGCTCGTCTACGACGCGGACAGCAACTCGCGCGCCCTGGAGGCCTTCGAGGAGAGCCTCGAGCTTCGCCGCGAGCTCGCCGACGCGGCGGGGGAGACCCGTGCTCTCGTCGGCATCGCCCAGGTACTCGTTGCGATGGGCGAGACGGAGCGCGCAGAGGCGATCTCCCTCGACTTGCTCGACCGGGCGGCCGGCGATGCACGCACGGAGCACTTCGCGTACCACTTCCTCGCCGACTGCGCGCTCATCCGCGGGGATCACGAGGAGGCGGGAAGGCGCTACCGCCAGAGCCTGCGGGCCGCCCTCCCGCTCGGCGACGTCGTCGAGACCAGCTTCGAGGTGCAGGGTGTGGCGATGTCGGAGGCCGGAGCGGGCAATCCGCGCCGCGCGCTCGTCCTCGCCGGGTCGGTCGCTGCGCTCTGGGAGTCGCTTGGCGTGTCCATGTCGGTCGCCTTCTGGGACGAGCTGCTCGAGCGGTACCTCGATCCGGCCCGCGCGGCGCTCGGCGACGAGTACGACGCCGTCCGCGCCGAGGGTCGCGCGCTCGCCTTCGACGACGCAGTCGAGCTCGCTCTGCGCGAGAAGGCCTGACCGAATCCGTAAGCTGCCTCGCGTGGTTGCGGCGATGGCGACGATGACCGGTCCCGTATCGGGCCTCGCGGAGATCGCGCGCATGGCGGCCGAGTCGGTCGAGCTCTGGCTTCGCGAGTACGAGGGCTACAGGGGCTTGGTCGTGCTCACGGAGGAACCTGCTCAGCGCTCCCGCGTGATCACGTTCTGGGAGACGCCCGAGGCGGAGCAGAAGGCCCGTCGCGGTCGTGGCTCGATGCGCGACCAGATCGCGGCCACCTCGGGCATGGAGGTCGTCGACTTCGGCGTCTTCGAGGTCGCGGTCCTGGAGCTCCCGCGTCCGACCTAACGGCTTCGTCGAGCCATGGAGCGTCCCGGGATCGAATGCAGTCGGCTTAGACTCGGCGAGGTCGAGCGCTGGAGTCGGTCTAGTCCTGGCCAGATGCCAGGGGTTGACGTGACGCTACGAAGGCATGCCCGAAACTCGCAAAGCGCTGCGATTTCGAGGATGATTTGAGGAGCAACTCAAGGGGAGACGTCGATGACCAAGTGGCTCATTGCAGCAGCCGCGGCCGTGATCGTTGCCATACCGGTGTCGAGCGCCGCTTCGCCCAGCCAGGAGAAGCCGAAGCCCGCCACCACGGCTCAGTCACAGTCCGCTGAGAGTGAGGCCGAAAGAGCCTGCAAGGCGGAGCGCAACTCGCTCAGTGTCGAGGCGTTTGGCAAGAAGTACGGCACGAACCACAACCTGAAGAACGCATTCGGGAAGTGCGTGTCCGGCAAGTCAAAGGGTAAGCAAGACGACAAACAAGAGAAGGACGAGGACTCCGGTGCGACCGCGAAGGCGTGCAGGGCGGAGCGAGCATCCATCGGTGTCGAGGTCTTTGCCAAGAAGTACGGGACGAACCACAACCTGAAGAACGCATTCGGGAAGTGCGTGTCGGGCAAGTCGAAGTAGAACGGCCACTCGTGCTCGAGAAACGAGCACACCGTGGAGTTCGGCAAGCGGTGCCGGGCAAATCGGGTCAGAGCCCGTGCCGGCGTGCGTCAGTCAGCACTCCCAACCGTCTACGCTGACGCCGTGGCGCCCGCCACCGTAGCGACGGATCGGAAGTCCGCAGGCGCGCTGGGTCTGGGTCACGGGCCGGCGGCGGTTCAGCTATCGCTCGCGCTGTCCGATGAACGCACCGTGATGGTGCGATCTTCCGGTGCTGCCGCTGCGGAAACGATCGAAGTGCTCAGTCCAGAGCTCGTGCTGGTCGATCCGAGCCTGCGCGAGGCGTGGCAGCGTCGCTCCGACGACCCGAGCCCCGAGCCCGCCGACGAGCCGGCGAGATCCGTCGACGATACCGCCGCAGCTGTCCGCAGCCTCGCACGTGTCGCTCTCGACGCGGACGAACAGGAGCGCCGTCTGCGCGTTCGCAAGGCAAGCCCACTCCGCCTCGTGGCCGCGGCCTCGACCGCTGCCGCAATTGGCGCGATCGCCCTTCTCACCGCTGCGGCCGGACCCGGTGGAGACGAGCCTCCAGCAGCGGGCGCGCCAGGCGAGCCGACGGCGGCAGGCGACATCGCGCCCCGCACCGATGCCCCGCGCTCGCCATCGCTCCCCCGTGTGCTGACGCCGTCCGGCACGACGGCGCGACGGTTCGTTTGGGCGCCCGTCGACGATGCGACGGGCTACCACGTCGAGCTGTTCCTCGGAGGCGAGCGGGTGTTTGCGAAGAACACGAGCGATGCCGAAGTCGAGATTCCCGACGAGTGGCGATTCGACGGCCGACGTCACGAGCTCGACGGGGTGACGTACGACTGGTACGTCTGGCCGGTCGTCGCGGGCACGCGAAGCACGGCGGCGATCGTCCAGGCGACTCTGGTCGTCCGAGATCGGTAGCCGGCGAGCTCCTCGGAACGACTTCTCCCGTCCTTGCGGCCAACACCGTTCGACCACTCTTGAAGCGATCCTCGCAAAGTGGAGATTCAACCGGCGCATCCTGCGGCCCTAGGCATTAGCGTGCCGCTCGTTACCTCTGGTCGATCGTCTCGGAAAGCGAACGAGGTCGGTCGCTCAGGCCAGGTTCGTCGTCCGAGATCGATGACCTAGCGCGTAAGGGGTACCGATCTTGAGGGGGCGGCGACCACCCCGAAGGGGCAACTGATTCGACCCTCCGATCCCCGGAGGGAGGGACAAGCCCACGCTCGTGAGCCGATTCCACGTGGACAAACTGCGGTCGTCACCAGAACGGGGGTCTTGGAACCGGGCCGGTGCTCCCGACGATAGGCGGGTCGTGTCCGCCGCCAGCACGAGGTCACTCGCCGCACTTCTCGCCGCGCTCGTGGCGCTTCTCGCGGTCGTGGGCGTTGCCAGCGCTCGCGACGGTCAGAAGCGAGACCGCGTCTCGCCCTCGGCACCGAAGAGTCTTCGCGTCACGTCCGCGACGTCGTCGTCGCTCGCACTCGCCTGGCGCCGATCCACGGACAACGTCGGCGTCCGAGGCTACTACGTCACGGTCGGCGGCAGGCGCGCAAGGGTCACCGGCCGGACATTCACGGCGACACGTCTCGGCTGCAGCGCCAGCGTCGAAGCTCGGGTCGTCGCGTTCGACCGTGCCGGCAACCGCTCGCGTCGTACGCAGGTCGTCGCGTCGACTGCGCCTTGTCCCGACACGGAGCCGCCAACCGCTCCCACGGGGATGAGGCAGGTCGCGACGGCGATGGACGCCGTCGTGCTCGCCTGGGACCCTGCAGCCGACAACGTCGGCGTCGTCGGCTATGGCGCGTACACCGGCGGCTTGCCCGCCGGCTCGACGCCCGAGCCCACGCTGACGCTCAGCGGGTTGAGCTGCGGATCGACGTACACGTACGACCTCGACGCCGTCGATGCAAGCGGGAATCGCTCGGCACGCGCACCGGTCTGGATCTTCACCGCGGCCTGTCCCGACCGACATCCTCCGTCGCCGCCCAAGGATCTGACGGTCACCCGCCGGACTACCTCGAGCCTCTCCCTCGAATGGGAGCCTGCAGCCGACAACGTCGGCGTCACCGAGTACCACGTGTCGGTAGACGACCGGACGGCTCGCAGGGTGACGGGGGTCAACGCGACCGTCACGGGGCTCGCCTGCGGCACCGCCTACGTCTTCGCCATCGAGGCCTACGACGCGGCGGGCAATCGCTCGCCGCGGTTGGAGGCACGATCCGCGACGGCGCCCTGCGCGGCGCGGCCACCGTCGGCGGACACTTCACGACCGTCGCGGCCAAGGAACCTCCGCGTGGGCTCCGCCAACGAAACGAGCATCTCGCTGCAGTGGTCGGGCTCCACCGACAACGTCGCGGTGACCGCGTACGTCGTGTACCGGAACGGGTCGACCGCCGCGACCGTCACCCAGCCCGCCGTGAACGTCACTGGCCTGAAGTGCGGGACCACCCACATGTTCGAGGTCGAGGCCCGCGATGCTGCCGGTAACCGTTCCAACCGCGCCGCCGAGACAGCTTCGACCAAGCCGTGCACCGACACCCAACCGCCGACCGCTCCGACCAACCTGACGGCGACGGTGCGGACGGCGACGAGCATCGCGCTCTCGTGGGTACCGTCGACCGATGACGTCGGCGTCGTCGGCTACGGCCTCTACCACGGCGAGTCGCGGACGACGACAACAGGCACGAGCTGGGTCGTCTCCAGCCTGACGTGCAACACGAACTACATGCTCTCCGTCGGCGCCATCGACGCTGTCGGCAACGAGTCGAGCAGGACGACCGTCATGGTCGCCACGACTGCGTGCCCGCCGCCTCCTCCGGCTCCTCCGCCTCCTCCGCCTCCACCCCCTCCGCCGCCGCCGCCTCCTCCTCCCCTTCCGCCGCCGCCTCCTCCTCCGCCCGCTTCGGCCTGCACGGACACGCTCGCCGCCGGCGGAGACCTTTCCACCTTCGTGGCTTCGCTCGGGCCCGGAGACGTCGGGTGCCTACGCGCCGGTGACTACACGGACGGCGCCGCGATCACCTGGTCAGGCTCCGGGGCCACCTTGACGTCGTTCCCTGGGGAGATCGCCCGGGTCCACACCGAGCTTCACCTGAACGGTCCCAACCTCACGTTGCAGGGGTTCACGATCTCGAACACGGCCACGACCTGTAACGCCGGAGCCTCGACGACAGGCTGCGATGGCGTTCGCATTTCGGGCACGGGCGACCGCCTGCTCGATATGGTGATCGAGAACACGGATCGGCACGGTGTCCTGTTCCACAGCGGCTCGGCCAACGGGCAGATCCTTCGCTCGGTCATCCGCAACACCGGGCAGCCCGGCACGACCCTGGAGCACGGCATCTACTTCCAGGGGAGCGGCCACCTCGTCGCCAACAACGTGATCTCCGGGCAGCGTGGCGGCTACGGGATTCAGCTCTACCCCTCCGCGTCGAACGTCACCGTCGCGCAGAACACGGTGGTCGGCTCCGAGGTGCGGGCGGGCATCGTCATCAACACGTCCGGCTCGGGCAACCGGGTCGTCAACAACATCTTCGCGAACAACGCATGGCAGGGCATCAACTACCAGGCGTGCTCGGCCTGCGTGATCGACCACAACCTCGCGTTCGGCAACGCGCAGGGGAGCGGGTCGGCACCGGGCACGATCACCACCAACCCGCAGTTCATCGACTCCGAGTTCAGAGTCGCCGCCTCGAGCCCGGCCGTGGACTCGGCCAGGGCGGATCACTCCTTCACGCCGGCGTTCGGCGGGGTCTCCAGACACCAAGGCTCAGGGCCGGACCTAGGGGCTCACGAGCGGTGATGCGGTGTCGTGTTCCAGCCTCGTCGCGGATCCGGCCGTGAACGGAAGGTCATCGCTTGCCGTCCGCCGGCATCTCGACGTTCGAGCTGTCGCGGCTGATGGGGACGTCGATCGCCATGTTCGACCGCCGCTCCGGCACCTGACCCGCGACGCGGACGAGGCAATGCGGGCACGGCTCGAAGCGAAGATGCGACGTTCTGGCGTTTTCTGGCGTCGGAGGGGGCGGGTGAGCAGGATGTCTGGCTCGGCGCAAACCCGCATGAACACTAGGTCCGCGGGTGATGGAGCGTACCGGGATCGAACCGGTGACCTCCGGCTTGCAAATTCTGTTCGGCGTGGACCAGGGTTGGTCAGAACGTGTCGCGATGGGATGGTTGCGCGATCATCGACGCGCGGGGTGCCTGGAGTCAGCCTCGTAGGTCAGTCTGATCTGACACGAATCTGACACACGCCGAGCGTCGGCTCCGGCCACGCCACACTCAATCAGCCCGGGCTTATCGCCAGATCGCCTCGATGCGCGTCGCATTGCCCTCTGGTAGGGGAGCGCCCCAGGCCGCTCGATCATCGATTGTCCTGCTGACGTGCGGTCTGGGGCGTATTAGAGTCGGGCCGACATCTCCCTGACGAAAGGGGGCACGGTGACGAGCACCGATACCGGCCTCGGAATCGAGGCGAAGTCGGACGCGATCTACGAGCTCGTTGAGGAGGGATCGTCCGTCGAGCGGCTCGCGACCGGCTTCACGTTCACGGAGGGACCGATCTGGCACCCAACCGAGCAATACCTCCTTTTCTCGGACATGCCAGGCGACGTCCGTCGCAAGTACACGCCGGACGGGACCGTCGTCGAGGTCCGCAACTTCGCGAACAAGTGCAACGGAATGACGTACGACGCGGAGCTCAACCTGCTCGTCTGCGAGCACGTTACGAGCTGCCTCATCCGCGAGACCGTCGCCGGCGAGCGGGAGATCATCGCCCAGGAGTTCGAGGGCGAGGAGCTGAACAGCCCGAACGACGTCCTCGTGCACTCGAGCGGCGCGATCTACTTCTCCGACCCGTGGTACGGGCGCATGCCCGGCTTCGGGCAGCCGCGCAAGCGCCGGCTCGGGTTCCAAGGCGTGTACCGGATCGCGCCCGGCGGCGGCGATCCGGAGCTGATCGTCGGCCGCGACGAGTTCGAGATGCCGAACGGCATCTGCTTCAACCCGGACGAGAGCCTTTTCTTCATCAACGACACGCCCGGCGCGTACATCAAGGTCTACGACGCGGCGCCGGACGGCTCGATCTCGAACGGCCGCATGTTCTTCGACGGGGTCGGCTCGGGAGTCATCGAGGAGGGGATCCCGGACGGGATGAAGTGCGACGAGCGCGGGAACATCTGGGTCACCGGCCCGGGTGGCATCTGGGTCATCTCCGCGGAGGGCGAGCACCTGGGGACGATCCTCGTCCCGGAGAACACCGGCAACCTGACGTGGGGCGGCGAGGACTGGCACACGATCTTCATCCCGAGCTCGACGTCGCTGTACTCGATTCGGACGCTCGTCGGCCCGCGCCGCGAGCCGTACATGCGCTAGGAGGATGAGATGGCAGACGAACCACTGACCCTTGACGCCGATCGCTGCGTGCTGATCGTCCAGGACCTGCAGAACGACGTGATCATCGAGGGCGGCGCGTTCGCGGAGACCGGTTCGCCGGAGCACGCGAAGGAGCAGAACGTCGTCGAGAACGTGAAGGCGCTCGCGGAGACGTGCCGCTCGAAGGGCATACCCGTGATCCACGTCCACTACATCGTCGAGGAGGGCGCGCCCGGGCTGAAGCTGAACGCGCCGCTCTTCCAGGGCGTGAAGGACACGGGAGCGCTCGTACGCGACTCCTGGGGCGCGGCGCCTGCTGAGGGTCTGGAGCCGCAGGACGGCGACTTCATCGTCCAGAAGATGCGCATGAGCGCCTGGCAGGGGACGCGGCTCGAGAACCTGCTCACCGGCTTCGGCCGCGACACGATCATCGTCACGGGCGCCTGGACGAACATGTCCATCGAGCACACGTCCAGGACGGGCGCGGACAAGGGCTACTTCATCGTCGTGCCCGAGGACGGCTGCTCGACGATGAACGCCGACTGGCACAACGCGTCCATCAACTACGCGCTTCAGAACGTCTCCACGGTCACGGACTGCGCTGCGGTGACAGAGGCGCTGGCCGGTGTGCCAGCAGGCGTCTAGCGCGCGACCTGATGTAGGGGCCGGCCTGCCCGGCCCCTACTCGCCCTCGGCTTCCCAGCGCTCGCGGTAGTCCTCGCGGACCGGCCGGAACACGTCGAGCACGAGTGCGCCCTCGGGGCCGCAGTAGGCCGAGTGCTCGACCCCGCCCGGCAGCACGTACGCCTCCAGCGGGCCGAGCTCGTGCGCGACCTCGTCGACGACGAGCGCCTGCATGCCTTCGAGGACGATGCCGAGCTGCTCGTGCGGGTGGCTGTGGAGCGGGACGGTCGCGCCAGGCTCGAAGCGGATGAGGTTGAGCATCGCGCCTTCACCGAAGAGTGGCCGCCCGCTCACGCCGGCCGCCAGCTCGAATGCCCGGACCGCGTCGAGGCGGACGAACTGCGGCTCCATGCGCTCGATTATCGTTGCCCGCATGACCGCGGTCGAGCCCGCGCTGCTTCGCCGGCAGGCCTATGTGGACGGCCGCTGGGTCGACGCCGACTCGGGCGAGACATTCCCCGTGACGAACCCCGCCACGGGCGAGACGATCGCGGACGTCCCGCGCATGGGCGCCGCTGAGACCCGCCAGGCGCTGTTGGCGGCGGAGCAGGCGCTCCCCGACTGGAAGCACCGGCCCGCGAGGGAGCGGGCGCGCATCCTCCGACGCCTGGCCGACCTCATGCTCGACCACCAGGACGACCTCGCGGGCCTCATGGTCACGGAGCAGGGGAAGCCGCTCGCCGAGGCGCAGGTCGAGGTCGCGTACGCCGCGTCCTTCTACGAGTGGTTCGGCGAGGAGGCGAAGCGCGTCTACGGCGACACGGTCCCGACGCCCTGGCCCGACAAGCGGATCCTCGTGACGAAGCACGCCGTCGGCGTGACGGCCGGGATAACGCCCTGGAACTTCCCCTCCGCGATGGTGACGAGGAAGTCCGCGCCCGCGCTCGCCGCCGGTTGCACGATGGTCCTGAAGCCCGCGGAGCAGACGCCGCTCTCGGCGCTCGCGGTGGCCGCTCTCGCGGACGAAGCCGGCGTCCCCCCGGGAGTCTTCTCGGTCGTGACCGGCGCGGCCGAGGACGCGCCGGCGATCGGCGAGGAGATGACCTCGAACCCGGCCGTCCGCAAGCTCGGGTTCACGGGCTCGACCGAAGTCGGGAAGCTCCTCATGCGCCAGTGTGCGGCGGGGCTCAAGAAGGTCTCGCTCGAGCTCGGCGGCAACGCACCGTTCGTCGTCTTCGACGACGCCGACCTCGACGCCGCGGTCGCGGGCGCCGTCCTCTGCAAGTACCGCAACTCCGGCCAGACGTGCATCTCGGCGAACCGCCTGCTCGTCCAGGAGGGGATCTACGACGCGTTCCTCGAGCGCTTCACCTCCGCGGTCTCCGCGCTCGCGGTCGCGGACGGCTTCACGCCCGGAGTCGACGTCGGGCCGCTGATCGACGAGGCCGGGGTGGAGAAGGTCGAGCGCCACGTCGCGGATGCGCGCGAGCTCGGCGCCGAGCTCGTCGTTGGTGGAAGCAGGCTCGAGGGCCAGTTCTTCGAGCCCTCCGTGCTCGTGGACGTCCCGGCCGACGCGGCGATGAGCTGCGAGGAGACCTTCGGCCCGGTTGCGGGGATCGCGCGGTTCTCCGACGAGGCCGAGGCGATCCGGGTCGCGAACGACACGCCGTACGGGCTCGCCGCGTACTTCTACTCGCAGGACCTCGCTCGCGTGACCCGCGTGGCCGAGGCGCTCGAGTACGGGATTCTCGGCATCAACACGGGCTTCATCTCGACCGAGGTCGCGCCCTTCGGCGGGGTCAAGGAGTCGGGGATCGGCCGCGAGGGCTCGTCGTACGGGATCGACGAGTGGCTCGAGCTCAAGTACTGGGCGCTCGGCGGCATCGAGGCGTCGGCGTGATCGTCGAGCAGCGCGACTACCACGTCTACACGGGAAAGCTGCCCGAGCTCGTCCGGCTCTACGAGCACGAGGGCATCCCGATCCAGAACGGGATCCTCGGCGGCCTCGTGGGCGCGTTCACGACCGACGTCGGCGCGCTCTCCACGTACACGACGATCTGGCGCTACGACTCGTATGCCGAGCGGGAGGAGAAGCGCGCACGGCTCCAGGCAGACCCCCGCTGGCAGGAGTTCCTCGCGAAGGTGCAGCCGCTCATGCACACGCAGCAGAACCGGATCCTCGTCCCGACGCCGTTCTCGCCTCTCCGCTGATGGGCGCGCTCGACGACAAGGTCGCGATCGTCACCGGCGGCGCGCAAGGAATCGGCGCGGCGATCGCACGCGGGCTGGACGACCAGGGCGCAACCGTCGTCGTCGCCGACCTCGACCCGCCCGAGGGCCAGATCCGGGCGGACGTCTCATCCGAGGTCGACGTGGCGCACATGGTCGAGGAAACGCTTGCGCGCTACGGGCGCATCGACGTGCTCGTCAACAACGCGGGCCTGTACGCGTCGCTCGCGATGCGCCCCTTCACGGAGATCCCGCTCGAGGAGTGGAACCGCGTGATGGAGATCAACGTCGCGTCGATGTTCCTCACCTCTCGGGCTGTCGTACCCGTGATGCGAGAGCAGGGCGGCGGCAAGATCGTGAACATCTCGTCGGGCACGCCGTTTCGCGGGGTCCCGTTCCTCCTCCACTACGTGACGAGCAAGGGCGCGATCGTTGCGCTGACGCGCGCGCTCGCGAAGGAGCTCGGGAACGACGGGATCCACGTGAACTGCGTCGCGCCCGGGTTCACGATGTCCGACGGCGTGAAGGCGCACCCGGAGGTGGTCGAGAAGCTCCGCGACGTGTCGATCGCCGCGCGCACGATCCAACGCGACCAGCTGCCCGAGGACGTCGTCGGCGCGGTCGTCTTCCTCTGCACTCCGGCAGCCGACTTCGTCACCGGCCAGACGATGGTCATCGACGGCGGCCAGTACTTCCATTGATCCTCGCCCTCTCCGAGCACGAGAGCGGCCTCCGAACCGGCCCCGGGAGCCATGTCGTCTACGACGTCGCGCGAGACACGGCGCACGCTGGCGCGGCCGAGGTCGACGGGCATGCGCTGCTCTTCGAAGTGGTGGAGGATCCAGGCCCCGGCGAGTGGCTCCTCCGCTGCGACCGCGTGGACTTCCCGCCCGGTGGCGTCGCGTACCGGCACGTCCACCCCGGGCCCGGGATCCGGAGGATCCTCCGCGGCGAGCTGACGATCGAGCGGGCCGGCGAAACCCACACGTACCGAGCCGGAGAGTCGTGGTACGAAGACGCGGACGACCCCGTCGTCGCGACCGCCTCCGCGACCGAGGAGACCGCATTCGTGCGGGTTCTGCTTCTGCCGGCCGCTTGGGCCGGTCAGAGGACGATCCGCTACCTCGATCCCGTGGACGAGGAGAAGCCGAAGCTCCAGCGGGCGCGGATCCTCCTTGAGACACCGCTGTGAGGACCGGCGGGCAGATCGTCGTCCACCAGCTCGAGCTGAACGGCGCCGACCTCGCGTTCTGCCTTCCCGGCGAAAGCTTCCTGCCCGTGCTCGACGCGCTCTACGACTCGCCGATCCGGCTCGTCTCCTGCCGTCACGAGCAGGGCGCCGCGAACGCCGCCGAGGCGTACGGCAAGCTCACGGGACGGCCCGGGATCTGCCTCGTGACGCGCGGCCCGGGTGCGACGCAGGCCGCCGTCGGCGTGCACACCGCGCGCCAGGACTCGACGCCGATGCTGCTGCTCGTCGGCCAGGTGCCGCGCGCGTTTCGCGGCCGCGAGGCCTGGCAGGAGATCGACTACGGGAAGACGTTCTCCGGCATCGCGAAGGCGGCGTGGGAGGTCGATAGCGCGGAGCGGATCCCGGAGCACGTCGCGCGCGCGTACGAGACCGCGCTCGCGGGACGGCCGGGGCCGGTCGTGCTCGCCCTGCCCGAGGACGTGCTCTCCGAGGAGGCCGACGTCGAGGACGCGGCGCCGGTCAAGATCGCGGCCGTGCGGCCGCAGGCCGAGGACCTCGCGCGCCTGCGGGAGCTGCTCGCCACCGCCGAGCGCCCGCTCGTCGTCGTCGGCGAGGGAGGCTGGACGGCAGTGACGAGCGAGGGTGTGCTCGCGTTCTGCGAGGCGAATGAGCTGCCGGTCGCCTGCGCGTTTCGCTGCCAGGACTTCGTCGACAACTCCTCACCGAGCTATGCGGGCGTCCTCGGCGTGGCGATGGACGACCGCATCGCCGCGCGTCTCGCAGACGCCGACCTCGTGCTTGTGATCGGTGGCCGCTTGGGTGAGGTGCCGACTCGCCGTTACACGCTGCTCGAAGCTCCCGACCCGCGCCAGACCCTGATCCACGTGCATCCCGACCCTGCCGAGCTCGGCTTCGTGTACGAGCCCGACCTCGCGATTGCGGCCACGCTCCCCGACTTCGCCGCGGCGCTTCGGAAGCTCGAGCCGTTGGAGTCCCGCTGGCGCGAATGGACGCACGCGTCGCGGGCCGACTACGAGGCGAACCTCCGTCACGACCCAATGGAGGGGGAGGTGGACCTGGGCGAGATCATGGCCTTCTTGCGGGGTCGACTGCCTCCGGACGCCGTCCAGACCTGCGGCGCCGGCAACTTCACGGTCTGGGCGCACCGCTTCGCCGAGTTCTCGCAGTTCGGCACGCAGGTGTGCCCGCGGTCGGGCTCGATGGGCTACGGCGTCGCGGCCGCCAACGCCGCCAAGCTCGTCCAACCGGACCGTCTCGCCGTCTGTTGGACAGGCGATGGCGACTTCGTGATGAGCTCCCCGGAGCTCGCGACCGCGGTGCAGTACGACTTGCCGATCGTCGTGCTCCTCGTCGACAACGGCATGTACGCAACGATCCGCATGCACCAGGAACGCGTCTACCCGGGCCGCGTGATCGGCACCGACCTCGAGAACCCCGACTTCGTGGCACTCGCGGAGGCGTACGGTGCCCACGGTGAGCGAGTCGGGCGCACGGAAGAGTTCGAGGCCGCGTTCGAGCGTGCACTCGCGTCCAACAAGCCGGCGGTGCTCGTGCTCCCGGTCGACCCCGAGCGCATCTCGCCGCGCGTGAAGCTGAGCGAGCTGCAGGCGACAGCGCGATGAGCCGAGAGGAGATCCGCGTCGATGGCCTCGCCGAGCCGATCTCGCACTTCACGGATGCGGTTCGCTCCGGCGACCTGCTCTTTGTCTCCGGCGTCGTCGCAGTGGACCGCGACGGGCGGCTCGTCGGCGGACACGATGTCGTCGCGCAGACGCGCCAGGTGTTCGAGAACATGCGCGCGGTGCTCTCCGCCGCTGGCTGCGGCTTCGGGGACGTCGTGAAGGTGACGGTCTTCCTCACCGATGTCGGCGACCGGCTGCTGATCAACCCGGTCCGGCAAGAGGTCTTCGGCGATACGCGGCCGGCCTCGACCCTGGTCGAGGTGCCGCGGCTCGCGGTCGAGGGCGCGCGGGTCGAGATCGAGTGCGTGGCCGTCATTCCCTCGTGAACGCGGATTCCTGATTCCGCCGAGGGTGCGGCAGCGCGCAATCGATTATCGAGCGTTCTCCATTGAAAGCCGCAGGGCGGATTGGTACGTTCGCAGCGCCTGTGACCGAACGACTTCGGGCCTGGGGCGTTGTCGGCACCGTGCCGCGAGCTGTCGCGGCCGGGATCGTCGTCTTCGCGCTCCTCTACGTGCTCGTGATCGCCAAGCCGTTGCCGGAGCTTGGCGGCGGTGACTGGCGGACGACCAACTTCGGGTCGGCCTTCGACGACCCGGGCGCGTTCCTCACCACCATCCTCGACGGGATCACGTTCGCGGGCCTCCTCTTCATCGTGGCGAGTGGCTTCTCCCTGATCTTCGGCCTCATGCGCGTCGTGAACATGGCCCACGGGGCCTTCTACCTCCTCGGGGGGTACATCGCGTACGAGGTGCAGCAGCGGATGACCGGCTCCGGGTTCGCGCTCGGGGGCACGGAGGTGAGCACCCTCGAGTGGGTCGTGCCATGGCTGATCGCGATGGCATGCATTGCCGTTTTCGGCCTCGCTGTACAGCAGCTCCTGCTCCGCTGGAACCAGGGGCAGGACCTCCGCCAGGCGCTCATCACGATCGCGGTGTCGGTCATCGTCGCCGACCAGGTGATCGCCCACTTCCCGCGCACAGTCCCGGCGGGCACGCAGCAGTTCGGCGGGAACGCCGTGAGCATCACCTGGCCCGGCTGGACGAACGACATCGTCGACCTCCACGTCGCGGGTGTGGGCTACTCGCTCGCCCGGCTCGTCATGCTCGCCCTGGGCGTGGGCGTGGGCGTCGCGCTCTGGCTCTGGCTGCATCGCACGAAGACCGGGATGGTGATCCGCGCCGGCGTCGACGACCGGCAGATGGCCTCGGCGATCGGGATCAACATCCAGGTCACGTTTGCGATCGCGTTCCTGGTCGGATCCGCGCTCGCCGCCTTCGGGGCTGTCGTCGGGGGATCGCAGTCGTCCATCGCGCAGGGCCAGGACGGCCAGTGGCTGTTGTTCTCGCTCGTCGTGGTGATCATCGGCGGTATGGGCTCGCTCGCGGGCGCGGCCGTCGGGTCGGTGCTCTACGGGCTCGTTTTCTCGTTCGCGGTCGCGTACCTGCCTACGTCCGGCGACAACTGCTGCACGCAGTACTCCGTCGTCCTCACCTTCGTCCTCATGGCCTTGGTGCTCGCGTTCCGGCCGCAGGGCCTGTTCGGGAGAGCCGCGTGACGAGAGCTGCGACAAAGACGCTCGTCGAGCGCGTGCTCGGAGTCGGGGCGCTCGTGGTCGCCGTCCTCGCACCGCTCATCTTCAGCGACTTCTTCGTCAACTCGATCCTCACCCAGGCGCTCATCCTCGGGATCGGCGCCGCGAGCCTCATCTTCCTCTCCGCGTATGGAGGGATGATCTCGCTCGCGCAGGCAGGCCTGATGGGGATCGCGGGCTACGCCCTCGCGAACATGGTCACGCAGCGCGTGCCGGGGGGAGAGACGAAGGGCCTTCTGCTCGGGTGGGATCCGACCGTCGCCCTCATTGCCGCAATCCTCCTGACGACGGCCATCGGTCTGGTGTTCGGCGCCGTCGCGTCGCGGAGTTACGGGATCTACTTCCTGATGCTGACGCTCACGTACACGGTGATCGCGTTCCTCTTCGTCGGCTCGGTGACGCTCATCGGCGGGTTCTCGCCGGTCGCAGGCGTCGACCAGTACACGCCGGGGTTCGTCGGCGACATCGTGAACGACCGCCAGCGCCTCTACTTCATCTCGCTCATCGCCGCGGTCGCCGTGTTCGTGCTGATCCGTTATCTCATCCGGACGCCCTTCGGCATCTCGTTCCAGGGCATCCGGGACGAGCCGGTGCGAATGGCTTCGCTCGGCTACAACGTCGCGCTCCACCGGACGCTCGCATTCGGGATCGGCGCGCTCGTCGCCGGGATCGGAGGCGTCCTCTACGCCTGGTGGTTCGGGCAGCTCTCACCGACGATAATGGGGCTCGACGCGACGATCCAGCTCCTCGTGATCGCCGTCATCGGCGGCC
>CAWCLL010000013.1:0-269049 GCA_963796405.1 uncultured Actinomycetes bacterium | reverse complement strand
CCGGCACCGAGGTCGTCGTCGACGACCCGCCCAGCCTGACGGTCCGGCTCCCTCCTCCGACCGTCGAGTCCGCGGGCGTGGTGCCCGTCACACCGAAGCCGAAGCGGTCGCCGAAGGCCGCAGTGCGCGCCGACGCGTCTCCGAAGATCGAATGGCGCGAAGCGACATCGTTCGGGCTGCCGTGGAGCGGCAGTCTCGTCGGCGGCACTCAGCTCCCCGTCGACGGCCCGGACTGGGTCACCTGGAACCCGATCACCGACTCGGTCCCGAACGGGCCGAGGCGGTTGTACGGGCACCAGCGCACGATCCGCACGATCGTCTCGGTCCTCGCTGCGTACCGCGCCGCGAACCCGCGGGCGCCGCGCGTCGTCGTCGGCGACATCAGCTACGAGGGCGGCGGGCCGATGGACGCCCACGTCTCCCACCAGAACGGGCTCGACGTCGACATCTACTACCCGCGGCTCGACGATGTCTTGCGAGCGCCGTCCTCGCCCAGTGCGATCGATCGCCGGCTCTCCCAGGATCTCCTCGAACGCTTCGTCGCGGCCGGAGCGAGGATGGTGTTCGTCGGTTACTCGACCGGCCTCCACGGGCCCGCGAAAGCCGTCATCCCGTATCCGCGGCACGAGAACCACATGCACGTCCGGTTCGTGGCACGCGGCCGCTAGGACGCCTGAGGCACTGGGCTAGGGTCCGCGCGTGACCGACGCCGAGCACGGACCCGAGCCCGACGCAGAGCATCAGGTCACTCCGCTCGAGCTCTTCTTCGACCTGGTCTTCGTGTTCGGGATCACTCAGGTCACGATCCTGCTCGCGGACGACCCGACGTGGGGTGGAGTCTTTCGCGGGATGCTCGTCCTCGCGGCCCTCTGGTGGGCGTGGACCGTGTACGCATGGTTGACGAGCGCGATGGACGTCGACGAGGGTGGCATCCGGCTGCTGATGCTCGCCTCGATGGGAGCGATGTTCGGCGTCGCCCTGGCGGTGCCGGGTGCCTTCGGAGACGACGCGGTGCTGTTCGGGGTCGCGTACCTCCTCGTCCGGGTGCTCCATCTCGTCCTCTCCGGGATCCTCGCTCGCGACGAGCCCGACCGCCGCGGCGCGATTGTCCGGTTCGCGCCGACCGCGTTGACCGGCGCCTCGCTGCTCGTGGTCGCCGGCCTTCTCGAAGGGCGCCCGCGCATCGCGGTCTGGATCGTCGCGCTTGCGATCGACTACCTCGGCCCTACCGTGGTCGGCCCAGGACGCGGCTGGCGGGTCGCGCCCGAGCACTTCGCCGAACGGCACGGGCTGATCGTCCTGATCGCGCTCGGCGAGTCGCTCATCGCCATCGGCCTCGGCGCCGGGCTCGAGCTCGATCCGGGCGTGCTCGTGGCGGCGACGCTCGGGATCGTCGTCGTGTCGGCGCTCTGGTGGCTCTACTTCGACGTGGCAGCGCTCGTCGCCAGGAGACAGCTCATGCAAGCGACGGGCGTCGAGCTGCACCGGCTCGCGCTGCAGGCCTACAGCTATCTTCACCTGCCGATAGTGGCCGGCATCGTGCTCTTCGCCCTCGGCCTCAAGACGACGGTCGATCACGCCGGCGAACCGCTCGACACGGTGCCGGCCGTCGCACTCTCCGGCGGTGCCGCGCTGTACCTCCTCGGGGACATCGCGTTCCTCGTGCGGACGACCGGTCGGGTGTTCCGGCGGAGGACCATCGGGGCCGCAGTGTTACTCGCCCTGATCCCGGTCGCCGTGGCGATTCCGGCGCTCGCGGCGCTCGCCCTCGTCAGCATCGTGTGCGTGCTAGTCGTCGCGTACGAGGCGATCCGCCATCGCGAGCACCGCGTCCAGATCAGGCACCCCGAGATCGCGCAGTGACCTCGTGCGTCAGATGGCTGCGCGCCCACACCCCGAGGGACGAGATTCGCTTGCTTCATTTCGGCAGGTACCGATCGCGCAGGGCGGCGGTCGTCGTCGCCGGGAGCACGTCGGCATCGAGGAGCTCCTCCACGGTCACGTACGAGAACGTCGACTCGTCGGTGAGCAGCGTCCGGTAGCGGGCGCACGCGTCGTCGAAATCCGAGTTGGCGGCGGGGTGGACGACGACGTAACGGCCCCACCTCCACGAGCCGCTCACGTGCTGGAGCATCGACAGCAGTAGCAGGTGCTCCAGCCACATCACGCAGAGCTCCGACCTCCCCTTGACGGTGTCGGTTGCCCCGGGCGCGAAGGCGCCCGACTGTTCGGCCACGTGCAGGGTCCGCCAGAGGTTGCTCGGCTTCGGGGTCTCGGGCTTCGCCCACTCGTGGTACCTCGCGCCGACGCCGACGATCCCCTGCGTCCCGTCGCCGAGGTCGAGCACGAACGCCGCGTCGAACGCCCGGAGGCTGTTCAGGTACGCGGCATCGAAACGGCCGGGGGAGTGGGCGAACCGGACGTCGGCCACGGTGCCCGGCGCGTCGGGCCACCACGTGTGAACCGCACGGTCTGCCAGCTCGACGTCGGCGGCCAGGTCGCCGAAGAGATTGAAGGCGAGCGTCGGTGACCACAGGAGGTCGGCCCACAGCCGCTGGTGGTCGAGGCTCTGGTGGGGCTCGATGTGGGAGGTCCGGGACGTCGCCGCGTCGAGCGCACCCGCCGTGAGGAAGTTGGCGCCGGTCTCGCGTGCGTAGTCGAGCGGCAGGCGGCTGCCTACGGGCCGGGACGGCTTCCCCTTGCGCGGGACGATCGGCTGCGAGCCGATCGGATGCCCCTTGGCCTCGCGCCAGCGTGCCTGGTGGTAGCGGAGCGCCCGCCGGAACTCGGTCATCGCCGGTTGTCCCGGCACGCTGTCGTCGGCTTGCCAGCAGTGCGCGGCCTCGAGCTCCTGCTCCGTGACCATGCGTCTAGCATGACGCCGTGCGCGAGGTGGGGGCAGGCGTGTGGCACTGGGAGGCGCCGCACCCGGAGTCGGGCCCACCGACCGAGCCGGGCTCGAGCGCGCGCTCGCCTGACCGCCTAAGCTGCTCGACATGAGCATCATCGATCGGATACGTGGCCTCTTCGGAGGCAAGCAGACAGGTACGGCGGCCGGCGCCGCCACGACAGGAGGTGTCGTTGCCGCGACGTCCGGCGACGATCCCGGGCGAGACGTCGAGCAGCAGTCCGGCTCGGGCGGGACCGACGTCAGCGAGTCAGGCGGAGGCTCGGGCGGCGGAGAAGGTGGCGGTGGCGGCGGAGATGGAGGCGGAGGCGGCTAACCCGCCCGAGGTCACGATCGTCCCGGCCAACGAGTCGAGCTGGGAGGATCTCCAGGCCGTGCTCGGCACGCGCGGCGATCCGCACAGGTGCCAGTGCCAGCGGTACAGGATGCGACCCGGGGAGGCTTGGGCCTCGTTCCCGGTCGAGGAGCGTGCCCACCGTCTACGGACGCAGACCGAGTGCGGGCACCCGGAGTCGGACGCGACGAGCGGCCTGGTGGCGTACCTCGACGGCGAGCCCGTCGGTTGGTGCGCGGTCGCGCCCCGCGACGAGCACCCGCGCCTGCTGCGCAACTGCCGGGTGCCCTGGGAGGGTCGGTCAGAGGACAAGACCGACGACAGCGTCTGGGCCGTGACCTGCTTCGTCACCCGCGCGGGCTTCCGGCGCCGCGGAATCAGCCGCGCGCTCGCACGTGCGACCGTCGACTTCGCGCGCGAGCGCGGCGCTCGTGCTCTCGAGGGCTACCCGATGCACACGGAGCCCGGGAAGGAGATCGCCTGGGGCGAGCTCCACGTCGGCAGCCGCAGCATCTTCGCGGAAGCCGGGTTCGCCGAGGTCAGCCACCCGACGCTCCGCCGGTTCGTGATGCGGATCGACTTCTAGGCGGTCGCCGGGCCGGGCGAGCCGGCGACATCCGCGAGCGGGAAGCTCGGGCGCCTATGCTCGGTCGTGTAGTGAGAGCGGACGAGAGGAGCGTGGCAATGGCATACGAGGACCTGAAGCAGCGGCAGAGCGTGGTGTGGGGCACCGGGCCCTACCAACCCATCACCGAGACGATCACGGACATCCACGAGCTCGTCGTCGAGCGATTGGCGCCGCAGCAGGGCGACCGCTGGCTCGATCTCGCGTGCGGCACGGGCGCGGTCGCCGAGCGGGCCGCCGCCGCGGGCGCGAACGTGACCGGAGTCGACCTCGCGCCGGCACTCATCGAGACCGCGAAGCAGCGGGCGGGCGAGCTCGGTCTCGAGATCGAGTACGCC
Organism: uncultured Actinomycetes bacterium; assembly: GCA_963796405.1. Lineage (GTDB taxonomy): Bacteria > Actinomycetota > Thermoleophilia > Gaiellales > Gaiellaceae > GMQP-bins7. Next base: position 264,844 of record CAWCLL010000013.1, on the reverse strand, counting down.
GTCGGCGACGCCGAGCGGCTCGAGCTCGCCGACGCGAGCTTCGGCAAGGTCTCGTCGACCTGCGGGATCATGTTCACGCCAGATCACGAGGCGTCCGCGCGGGAGCTCGCACGCGTCACGAAGCCCGGAGGGCGCATCGCGCTCGCCAACTGGACGCCCACGAGCGGCCTGGCGAACCTGTTCAAGATCATGGCGCCGTACCAGCCGGCCCCGCCGCCGAGCAGTCCGTTCGACTGGGGCGACGAGAACCGCGTCCGCGAGCTCCTCGGCGAGTCCTTCGAGCTCGACCTCTCGGAGCACGTCTCGCCGCTGCACCTGTCTTCCGGCGAGGAGTACTGGGAGCTCTTCTCGACGAACTACGGTCCGACGAAGATCCTGGCCGACTCGTTGACCGACGAGCGCCGCGAGGAGCTGCACCGCGACTGGGTCGAGTTCTTCGAGACGAACCACCGAGCGAACGGAGGGATCGTCCACCCGCGCGAGTACCTGCTCGTGCTCGGGACGCGCGGCTAGCGCCCCTGCTACGACACGGTCAGCGGCACGCGGGCGATCTGTCCTCGGACCTCGCCGCCCGGGTTCTGGGCGGTGTGCACGTTCACGTAGGCGCGACCTGCCTCGAGCGCGGCGACGACGGCGGGTCGTAGCGTCACGTTCTGCTTTCGTACGCCGCTCCTGCACGGCCCGCACAACGCGACGGCGACACCTCCGGCTCTCCCACGCGGCCCGATGTGGATGTGCGCAGCCACGGCTCGGCCCGTCAGTCGTGCGAAGGTGAGCCGCCAGCTCAGCCGCGCGCTCCTGCCGGACTTCGCGACGATGGCCGTAAACGTTCCGCGGGCGCGGCCGACGTTGCCCGTCGGCTTCGGAACCTCCTGGCGTGAGGTCAGCGTCGTCTTGATGGCGGCGGTCACCGCGATCTGGCCGCGGATCTCGCCGTCCCCGTTCGTCGCCGTGTGGACGTTCACGTACGCACCGCCGTTCTGGAGGGCGGTGAGCGCCGCCGCGTCGGCGTTCGCGGTGCCGCTCGCCGGGCTCGTGCACGGACCGCAGAGCGCCACCGCGACCGGACCAGCCTGCCCCGTCCGCCCGGTATGGATGTGGGCGGCAGCGGCGGGACCCGTCAGGCCCCGGAACGTCATCCTCCACCTCACTGTCGCCCCGGTGCCGGACTTCGTCACGGTCGCGCTGAACGTCCCGCGCGCTCCTGCGACGTCGCCTGACGGCGCGGGTACCTCCTGAGCGGCGTTCATCGCCGTGCCCACCTTGATCGACGTCGCCTCCGGGCGGGCCGTCGCCGCCCCGACCGCGATCAGCGCGAGGGCACATACCATCACGCCACCTGTCACTACGGCTGGCTTCTTCACGAGATCCCCCTCTCGGCTCTGCACGGTCCTACGGCCGAGCCGATGCAGTCGGATTGCGGACGGCGCTTCGCCTTGTCGACACCATGACTCCGCCTCAACCACCGCGATCACGCCGCCCCCGCCCAGGCGCCGGAGGTGGAGAAGGCGATCCGCTCCCCGTCTGGTGACCAGGTCGGCGTCGAGTCCGGCACCCGGGTGTTCGTGAGTCGCCGCGGCTCGCTCCCGTCGGCCCGCATGACGTAGATCTCCTGATCGCGCGGCTCCTCCTCGTCAAAGGTGCCGGTGCCGACGTACGCGATGAGCGTTCCGTCGGGCGACCAGTCCGGACTTCGATTGCCGATCGCGTCCGTTTCCGTGCTGCCCGGCTTCGTCAGCCGTTTCGCGTTCTCGCCGTCGGAGTCCATGATCCAGATCTCCCCGAACCCGCCGCGACTTACCGTGAACGCGATTGCGCCTTCCGCGGGATCGGAGCTCCGGCGCCGGGAACGGCCGCGAGGAGGACTCCGGCGAGGAACGCGACGCCGACCCGTGCCACGGCGGCACATGATGCACGGGCGCCTTGACGAGCGGACGCCTGACGGGGCACCCTTGAGCGAGTCGTCGTGCTCAAGCTTCTCGCCCTGCCACTCGCGGTCGTCGCGCTCCAGCCGTTCGCTTCGTCGATCCAGCCGCTGCCCGCGCCGCTCAAGTCGGAGCTTCGCGAGCGCGGCTTCTGGAAGCCCGGCTGCCCGGTGCCGATGTCGGGCCTCCGGCTCCTGACCGTGACGACCTGGGGCTTCGACAGTCGCCCGCACGAGGGCCAGCTCATCGTGAACGAGAGCGTGGCCGCTCCGCTCCGGAAGGTGTTCCGGCAGCTGTACCGGCTCAAGTTCCCGATCCGGCACATGCAGCTCGCCGATCTGTACGGGCCGAAGCGCGGCCGGCCGGCCGACGGCGACGTCACCGGATCGTTCCACTGCCGGCAGGCGGTCCCGTCTCCCTGTGTCGGCGGGTCCGGGACCGGCTCGTGGTCGAACCATGCCTACGGGCTCGCGATCGACCTCAACCCCGGCGAGAACCCGTACGTCGGTTGCGGCCAGTCGCGCGACCCTAGACGCGTGCGCTACATGGATCGCTCGCGGCTGCGCAAGGGGATGGTCACGCCCGCGGTCATCCGCGCCTTCAGCTCGATCGGCTGGGAGTGGGGCGGCAGCTGGACGGGCGCGACGAAGGACTACATGCACTTCTCGCACAACGGGCGCTAGGCCCTGCACCGCCCGACGTTCGAGATCCTCCTCGGCATCTCCGAAGACATGGCTAGCTGGTGGTGTCGGTTCGAGGCTCGGGCCGAGCCGTTTCGACCAGCAGCGCGTCCACGAGCTTCTCCGCCTCCTTCGCGACGGTGATGTGGATCGCGCTCGGCTCGCGGATCCACGCGATCAGGCCGCGCGCGGTGAGGTCGTCGAGGAGGAACTGGAACGCCTGCGCCTGCTCGGCCGACTGGTAGCGGCGACGGACGTCGAAGGCGTAGCCGGTCGTATGCAGCGAGTAGCCGTGCGTCGCCTCCGGGTTCCCGTTGCGCAGGAGCGCCTGGTACTCGTCGTCGCGCACGCTGCTCGTCACGAAGAGGGGTCGCGTCGCGCCGCTCAGCTGCTTCACGCGCCCGGCGATGTAGACGAGGGCCGCGAGCGCCTCCGCGCGCAGGCCGCGGTAGATGCTGCGCGGCTGGTTGAGCTCGGACGCGAGCTCGCCCATCGTCGGGTCGATCGCGTAGCCGAGCCGTTGCGGGTCGTGCGGCAGCTCGTGGAGCGTCCCCGCGTCCCACGCCGCCCGGAGGTCCGCTGCGTCGGCGAAGCGGTCGGTGTCCGACGGGTGGAGCACCTCCTCGTGGCTCGACTTCGCGCGATGCAGGACGTCGAGCTCGCGCAGCTCCTCGGAGTCCTCGCGGTAGAGCCGCATGATCTCGCGCGCGGCGAGGACGCGCCAGTAGTACGTCGGCGAGTCGTCCCCGAGCTGCTCGAGCAACTCGTGCGCGACGCTGAGCCGCTCGGGCGCCGTGTCGAAGAAGATCTTCGTCCACGTGAGGTCCTCCTCGGTGACGAGGTCGGGCACGTACACGTCTTCCGGGGCGCCGGTGTAGGCCTGGAGCACGTCGGTCAGGTTCCCGATGCCCATGTGGTACGAGACGACCGCGAGGTCGTCCCGGCCGAGCCGCTCGCGCGCGGCGGTCAGGTAGCGGACGGTGCCCGCGAGCGCCTTCGCGGGGTCGAACCTCTCGTCGATCGCGCGCCGCTGCTCGCGCAGCCTTCTCGCCTGCGCGATGTTCCCGCGGCGCTCGGCGGCCTCGATGCGGACGGTCAGGGCGCGGCTCCGGTCGAGATCGACCTTCATGCCCAGGAAGTTCTGCCCGGTCTCGGCCAGGATCTGGGTCAAGCCGGAGGCCGCGACCGGGTCGGTCCCCGCGATGACCTCCGGCCGTCCGCCGCTCTCCAGGAACACCATCGCCTCGACGATGTCCGCGTCGAAGCCGCTGCCGTCGACCGCCTCCTCGACGACCGGCCGGAAGCTCTCGGTGCGACGTGCGGAGGCGAAGACGCCGCCCGGGCTCTTGGCGTACAGCGGCTGGCTCAGGCCGAGGGTCGCGGCGCGCTCGAGGTCCTCCGCCTGGGAGTCGTCGTACAGGAGCGGGTCGATCGCCGGCGCCGTCTCGCCCGGAACGAGGGCCGGGGGGACGGGGGGCTCGTAGACGGACCACGCGACGATGACCACGACCCCGGCGACTGCGACGACGAAGGCGGCACTGGCCAGAAGCCGGCGGCGCAGGACCGCGCGGCGACGGCGGCGCTCCAAGCGGTGCTCGTGCGACGTCTCGATCCCCGAATGCTCGCACGCGGCGAGGCGGGCCGAGCGTTGGGAGGGTTTGGCGAAATAGGTGCTGTGCCGCCGGGGGAGCGCTGCTCGCCGCGACGCGGCGTCCTCAGTCGCACCCGTATCTACGGATACGGGCGCTCCCTGCGTCCTTGCCTCGCGACGAGCAGCGGCACCCCGTCGACGAGACCTATTCCGCCAAACCCTCCTAGCTCAGCCGGTCGCCCATGGGTAGCCCGACACGTACCTCAGCTCGGATGCGGTCTTGCCCGCGCGCGCGAAGACGCGAACCTGCGGATTGCCGTCGGTCGGGACGAGCGCCGCCGGCAGACGGAACCTGAAGCCGGCGTTCGCGATGCCGTAGCGCTCCTGCGCCTGGCTGTGGGCCGCGTTCCCGTTGTGGCCGACGAACACCGAACGCCCGTCGACCAGGACGACGATCGTGCCCGCGCCGCGACGGGCCTGCAGGTCGGCGGCCCAGCCTCCGAAGGTCACGTAGCTCCCGCTGCGCTTCCCGCGCACCTCGCCGGAGACGCCGCGGGTCACGCGGACGGCGCTCCCGTCGGACACCTCGAGCATGCCGTTCCCGGCGAGCGTGTAGCCGAGCTGCGTGCCGCGCAGCTCCTCGAGGCCCAATCCGGAGCCGGTGCGGAAGACGGCGTAGACGGCGACCTCGTTCGCGCCCTTCCGGAGAGCGGTCTCGGGCAGGAGCGCGGCGAACTTCGTCTCCCCGTGCTCGGTGTACGTGCGCGTGACCGCGCGGAGCGTGCCGTTCACCGCGATCGCCAGGTCGAGCCGCGCGGGATGCCGGCCGGTGACGAGCCCGCTCACGTAGGTCGGCAGGAAGCCGCTCGCCGGGTCGACGGCCGCCAGGACCTCGCGCTGGCTCAGCTCGACGTTCGTCGCGCTGTTCGGCCGCGTCCGGAGGGACGCGACCTTCTTGCCGAGCAGCTGGGTGTTGGGCCCGATGCGGTACAGCCGTCCGAGCGAGCCGGCGCCGAATCGGCTGAGCCGGTCGGCGAGGAGCCGCGCGCGCTCTCCGCGGAGCGTGGCGAGCGATGCCGAGACGGGCCGGTTCCCCGAGTCGAGCAGGCTCACCGTGCCGTTCCTCGGCAACGGTCGCCCGGCGAGCGAGCGGCCGTCGACCTTCCACGGAAGCCGCGCTCCCAGCACGTCGGCGATGGTCGGGACGATGTCGATCGTCCGGGCGAAGGAGTCGTCGATCCGGCCGCGCTCCTGGCCCGGCCGCTTGACGAAGAGCGGCGTGAACGCGACGTCGGGGAGGTTCGCGCGCGTGACGTTCCGGAGCTGCGTCTTCGGCCGCAGTCCGAGGCCGTGGTCGGCGGCGGCGATGACGAGCGCACGGTCGTAGATCCCGGTCTCGCGCAGACGCCGGAGGAGGATCCCGAGCGCGCGGTCGGTGTAGCCGAGCTGGAGCAGATAGCGCTGCTCGGCCTGGGTCGTAAGCCACGAGTCGTCCCGGAAGCGCCCTTTGTCGAGCCCGGGGATCTTGTGGACGTCTCCGCCGTAGCTCCGGCCGGACGGCAGGTAGAGCCACGGCGTATGCGGAAGGAGCGCATGGACGAAGTAGAGCGTCGGCTCCTTCGTCGGCTTGATCCTCGAGGCGAGCTGGCAGACGTTCCGCGCGCACGTGTCCGCCTTCGTCTGCCCGGCGGCACTCTCCCCCGCCTGCTCGATGCCACCGAAGTTCCCCCACGCGCGGTCGATGGGCGGCAGCTCCGCTGCGTAGCTCTCCGGGAGCATCATGTGGCCGTAGACGACGCCGAGGTCGCGTACGAGCGCGCTGACCTTGTCGTCCGGTGCCCCGTAGCTCGCCTTTGGCGACCCGGCGCAGAGCTTCTTGGGGCACAGGTGCGTGAGCCCCTCGATGACCTCGAAGTCGTAGCTCCCGCCGAGGAACGTGAAGAGGTTCTGCGGATGGTCGCTCAGGATCGGGAGCTCGTCCGGCTGCGGAAGCTTCCCGTCGAGGATCGCCGGAACCGCATGCTCGGTGTGCGGATGGACGGTCGTCGCGTTCCTGAACCACGTGGAGTCGCCGGCAAGCGACGCGAAGTTCGGCCAGCGCGCGCGGTCGATCCGTCCGTTTCGATCCATCAGCGACGCCGTCGAGAACTCGTCGAAGACGACGAGGACGACGGGCGTCTTCGACTTCACGGCGACGGTTGTCGCCAGTGCCGTGTCGTCCGAGATGAGCTTCAGCACGGGCGAGCCGAACAGGAACAGCGCGAGGAAGACGAGCGGCGCGGGGGCGAGGAACGTGAGCAGCGAGCTCGCGAACCTCGTCCTCCAGACCAGGATCCCGGCGCCGGCGCCGAGAAGCGCGGCGACCGCGAGCGTGGCCGCGCCATCGAGCGTGTCGCGCCCCACGAGGATGTGCAGCGCGACGACCGCGAGCAGGGCGGCTAGGAAAACGAAGTGGAGGATGCGGGCCGCGGCGCGGGAGACGAGGCCGACGAGGAGCTCGATCGCGAGCAACACCGCCGCCGGGACGAAGGTGACGACGAGCGCGAGGACGACGATCTCGAGGACCGTCGAGTCCCGGGCGGCGAAGAACGTCGCGTTCTTGCCGAGGATGTCGAACAGCGGCTGCGCCAGGGCGAACCCGGAGGCCGTGAACAGCTGCGCGCCGCGGACGGCGGGCTCGCGCACGTGGACTGCGAGCCGCGCGGAGGCCGCATGCGGAAGGTGAGCGGGCGCGGTGTCCAGGCGCCGGAGGGTATCACCGGATTCTCACATTTCCGGCTCCGCAGCCTGTCTCACCCGCAGCGCTGGGCGGCGGGCACCCGCCTGCCGAGCGCGGCCGCGGCGGAGGCCTGGAGCAGGCGCGTGACCTTCGGCCGCGCTCCGCGGAGGCGGACCGCGGAGGTCCGCACCGACGCCTTGAACAGCCGGCCGTAGACGACGAGCGCCGCCAGGTACGTGCCCATCCGGCTCGGGTGGAACCCGTCCTTGCCGTAGAGGCCGAGACGCGTGTTGCACTGCCACGCGCGGAGCCAGGCCTCGCCCGCTGGAAAGAGCTGCGCTCGCGCGGCCTGCGCCGCGCTGCGGTACGAGGCGATGACCGCGCCCAGCGCGTCCCGCCGGTACGACTCGGGCCAGACAGTGAGGAGCGCGGGCGCGGTACCTGCGATCCGGGCCTCCGCCGCGAAGTGCTCGGCCCACGTCCGCAGGTTGACCTGGCTCTCCGGGAGCGCCGACGGCCCCTGCTGCAGGACCACGACGTCCCAGTCGCCGGTCGCGAGAGCCGTGCGCGCGTCGCCCTGCTGCCAGTGATCCTCGAGGGCGAAGCCGCCGTGAGCGATCGTGCCGGTCTCGAGGGTGCGCCCCGTCGCGCGCGCGAGGGCTGAGACCGTGCCGGGGAGGTCGTTCGTCGCCGTCAGGCTGTTCCCGACGAAGAGCACGCGTGGCGGGGTCGCCGCTGGGCGGGCCTCGGCGATCGAGACGGCGCCGAGGGCGCATGCAGCGAGGCAGGCGGCGAGAGCGAGCCGGACCAGGGTCACTCTGCGTTAGACGCGCGTCCGTGCTCGGCGGTCAGTGCTGCAGCGAGATCTCGGCCGGGAGCTCCGCGGGCGCTTCCTCGCGCTCGAGCTCGTGCCGCGCTCGCAGGTCGAAGTACACGTAGGACGACGTGAGCGCGACCAACGGCAGCGCGAGCGCGTAGACGACTCCCGCGACGACATTCAGCAGCGCGAGCGGTGCGCTGGTCAGGATGATCAGGAGCGCGCCGAGGAGCGGGCCGGCCAGGAGCGCGAGCACGGCACCGGCGCCGACGAGCGAGGCGACGCGAAACCAGCGGCCGCGCACGAGCTCGGCGCTCCGGCGGAGGCCGTCGAGACCCGAGAGCTTCTCCACTTCGACACCTTGCGCGAGAAGCGACCAACGCACGCCGAGCCAGATCGCGACCGGGATCCCCACGCCCGTTGCCGACAGCGCGGTCCACACGCCGACTGCGATCCCGAGCCCTCTGAGTAGCGGGCGGACCCGTGCGAAGGCGAGCCGGTACGCGTCCACCGGGCCGACCGGCTGCCGCTCGTCGAGTCGGAGGAGCGCGCACGCGGTCGCCGCCTGCACGAACGCGAGTCCGAGCAGGGTGAGCGTGGTGCCGATGGCGACCACGAGGAGCACGAGCGCTCCCGCCGTCTCGCCGGTCGTGTCGACGCCGAGCAGCCCGAACCCGCCGAGCAGGAGGCTCTGGACGAGCGCGATCACGATCGACAGCGGAATGAGCACGAGGCCGATTCCGAGGAACAGCGGCGCGCGCGTCACGTACATGCGGGCGGCGGTCGAGAGGATCTGGCCCCAGGTCCGGCGGCGGGCGAGCCGGAGCGGGACGGCGGGACGCCACTTCGTCCTGGTGATCGCGAAGACCGCGAGCGCGAGGAGCACGCCGAGGAAGAGGACCGTGGCGCCGGGACTGCGGAGCAGCGCGATGAGCGCCTTCGAGCCGGTCTCGACCGCCGTGCAGAAGAAGTCCGTGGCACCCGTGCCGAAGACCCCGCTCGTCGGGACCGCGTAGCTCCGGTCGCGCCAGTCCTCCGACCACGCGATCGGCTCGGTCCACTGCCGCTTGAGGTTCGGCCCGGTCGGCCCGTTGAAGAACGCGGGCTGAAGCTCACCCCAGCGGCCCTCGAACACGATCCACGGGAAGGCGGCGGCCGCAGCTCCCGGGTCGCTCGGGATCGTCTTGACCGTGGGCCGCAGCTCGACGTGCGGGCCGCGTGTGTCGTCGCAGCCGACGCCTGCCTCGGCCGAGCTACCGATGTACAGGGCCTCCGTGTACTTGTTCGCGTGCGAGCCGGCGGCGGGGTACACGACCGGATGCGTCTCGTCGACGAGCTCGAGCTTCTCCTCGCCCCAGTCGGCGCGCTCGGCGCCCTCGTGCGAGCTGTATCCAACGGAGACGGGAGTCGTTGCGAGCGCCGCCTGCGCATCCGGCGCCTCGAAGTTCAGCTGGATCATCTCCCAGTCGCCCTCGTGCAGGTTGTTGAACTCGTTGAAGACGTAGAAGAGCCAGTACTGGAGCGCGACCTGCCCCGGATGGCCGGGGTCGGTCACGACGTGCGCGTAGATCGCGGGCTCGGTGTCGGCGCCGATGCGACGCACCCAGCGCTCGTAGTCGCACTTCGGCTCGAGCGCGTTCCCCGGGAAGTCGAGGTGGTACTCGAAGCGGTTCGCGAGATCGGCGGCGCCCGGCCCGATCTCGACGAGGTCGGCGGTGGTCCAGGGGCCGCGGAGGGCGACCGTCGGCTCGTCGAACACGATGTCGACGTCGACCGGCCCGTACTTCTCGCCGTACTCGCACTCCCGGGCCTGCTCGACGAGGCGGACGACCGGTGCGAAGCGCTCGGCGAGCGCGGTCTCGTCCGCGAGGTCGGCGGCCGCGGTTGGGGCAAGCGCGAGCACGCCGACGGTGAGCAGCGTCACGACAGCCGGTAGGGCGGTGCGCTTCACATCTCGGGTTTCAACGCGACGGCGCCCGTTCCCGCATTCGGGCCCTGATGTAAGGCGGCCCTTACAGATGGGCTACCGTAGGTTTCGTGGCTGTCGTGAGCCAGCACTCGAGTACCCGCGCGGACCGGCGTGCGTTCTGCGCGTCCGTCTCGACCGCGAGCGAGGAGCCGCTCGCGGCGACGGCCAGCCGCATCGACCACTGGCTTCTGGTCGAGTACCGCGGAGCCTGGGCGCGAGACGTTCTCGGCGACTGTCTGTTCTCACCGGAGCTGAAGGCGCACCTGCGCGGACAGCTCGCCGCGCTCGAACGCTCCCGCCTCCTGTTCGTCAAGAAGCCCGAACGTCGCTCGCAGACCGGACGGCGGGTGTTCTTCGGCATGTCGAAACCCGGGCAGGAGCGGTTCTTCGAGCTGGAGGTCGAGCATCAGAGCGACCTGCTCGGATTCGACTTCGCCGCTGCGCTCGACGCGGGCGGGGGAGCTGCGACCGCGGTCGAGGGGCCGCTCTTCGTCGTCTGCACGCACGGCAAGCGTGACCGGTGCTGTGCGCGGCAGGGACGTCCCCTCTACGACGCGCTTCGAGACGTGGCCGAGACCGATCGCGTCTGGCAGTCGACGCACGTCGGCGGCGACCGTTTCGCCGGGAACGTCGTCGTCCTCCCGCACGGGCTCTACTACGGGCGCGTGGAACCGGCCGACGCCCGCACGCTGCTCACGGCCCACTCCTCCGGGAACGTCGACCTCGAGCGCTATCGCGGTCGCAGCGCCTGGTCGTTCCCGGCCCAGGCTGCGGAGCGGGCGATCCGCGAGTCCGAGGGGCTCCTGGGGATCGGCGATCTCGCCTTCCTCGGCTCCAGGTCACAGGGAGACTGCGCGTGGCGCGTTCGCTTTCGGACTCACGACGAGGCGACTCACGAGCTCGACGTCGTCGCTGTCGAAGCGGACGAGCCTGCGTACCTCACCTGCGAAGCGGCCGAGCCCAAGCGCGCCCGCCGCCACGAGGTGACGGCCCACCGCGTCACTCGCTGATCCGGAGAAAGCCCTCCCGAACCAGCCTGCGGGCGAGCACGAGCCGCCCTTCGGAGTCGAGCTCGCCTGTGAGATCCCTCGGCCGGAAGGCCGCCTCGCTCTCGAAGCACGCGCGAAGCTCGCGCGAGGCGTGCGCCGGGAAGCGAACCTCCTTGCCCTCGAAGACGAGTGCGGGGCCACCAGGCCACTCGTCGAGGTCGGCGATTACCGTCTCGCGCCGTTCCAGCAAGGTGTCGGAGCCCAGCTGCTCGAGGGCGCGGAGCTGCGAAAGGCCGTCCTCGCGGATCGGCCGACGCGTGTCGAGAAAGCGCCGCCGCCGCCGCGCGGCGACTCGCTCCGGCTCGAGCTGCTCGGCGAGGACGTCGACGAGGCCATCGGCCTCATCCGGCCCGGCGCCGCGCCTGAAGGCGAGCTCGTCCTCCAACGCGTCGACGGCGCCCTTTGCGCCGTCGAGCCACGTGTGCGCCGTGATCCCGACCGTCAGGTGGAGCGAGTCGCTCGCCGACGTCTCGGCCTGATGGAGCCAGCCGCGTGGGAGGTAGAGCGTGTCGCCGGGCCGGAGCACGAGGTCGTCGGTCGGATCGCCGTGCTCGCCGAGCGCTGGTGAGTACCGCTGATGCTTGAGCGGCAGCTCGAGCAAGGGCTCGTAGAGGAGCCAGCGCTTCTCGCCGGCGACCTGGAGGACGAGCACGTCGTGCGTGTCGTGGTGCACCGCGAAGCCCTGCGAGCCGCGTGGCGTGTAGTACGCGTTCGCCTGCACGGCGTGGTCCAGCGCCTCCTCGAGCAGCCGGCAGAAGACGGCGAGCGGGTGCCAGCAGACGTGGAGCGCCTGGAGGACGATCGTCGCGCCCGCCTCCCATTCGGCCAGGAGGCGGGGAACGTCGACGGTGTTCGTGAACGGCGGGCGCCACGAGACGTCCCGCGTGTACTCGCCGACGGCCAGCTGCCGTCCTTGGCGGACGAGCCGGAACGCCGGGTACCGGATCGCCGTCGAGCAGACGAGCCGCTCGACGTCGTCTTCCGAGAGCAGGTCGTCGAAACGTCCGGGCTCGTCGCGCGGCACGACGAGCGGGCGCCGCTCCCAGTGCTCGGTCCGGAACGTCGCTGCGTCGACCGGGTCGAGACAGCGCGCGAGCGCCGCCTCGGCCGACCTACGCGGGGTCCGTGCCGTCTGTGTCGGCGTCAGCGTCGTCGGCATCCGCGTCGGTCGAGTCCGAATCGGTCGAGTCCGAGTCGTCCGCGTCTCCGTCGGTCGAGTCCGTGTCGTCACCGTCGGCGTCGGCTGTGGGCTCCAGCCGGTCGTCGGTCGCGAGCGTCACGATCTCGTCGTCGCGCAACGTCGTCATCGCTTCCTCCCTCGTGGAGTGACCGGGCAACGCTATCGGATAGCGTCCGCGCCATGAGCGCCGTCGAGGTTCGGCGGTACGGCGTGAGCGCGCGGTCGACGGACACGTTCGGGCGGGTGCTCTGGAGCTGCCGCGACCAGCACTTCGTCGCCGACGGGCCGGTGCACAACGGCTGCCCCGGCGAGGCGGTCACGCCCGCGGAGCTCTTCCTTGCCGGCATCGCGACCTGCGGCGTCGAGCTTCTGCAGGCGCTCGCGCGCTCGGGTGACATGCCGCTCGAGTCGGCGAGCGTGGAGATCGCCGGCGAGCTCGACCCGGCGAACCCGGTGCGAGCCGACGTCAACGTCTTCAACTCGGTGGCGCTGTCGTTCACGCTCGCGGGCGTGAGCGAGGCGCAGGCGGACGAGCTCCTCGAGGCCTTCAAGCGCAGGTGACCGCTCTACGGCAGCGTCGCAGTTGCGACGCCGGACGTCCGGGTCGAGGTCACGGTCGCACGCTGAGGCGATGAGCTCGCTCGTTTTCCGAGAGCGGCCGGCTGTCGGTGAAGCGTCTGCGCTCCTCGTCCTCCACCACGGCCGCGGAGCGGACGAGCATGACTTGCTCCCGCTCGCGGACGTCCTCGATCCCGAGCGGCGGCTGCACGTCGTCACGCCCCGCGCGCCGCTCCAGCTCCCGGGCTGGCCGGGGTACCACTGGTACGTCGTGCCCCGGGTCGGCTACCCGGACCCCGAGACGTTCCACGTCGCGTACCGCGCGCTGGCTGCGTTCCACGACGAGGTCTGGGCCGAGACCGGGCTCTCGCCCGAGCAGACCGTCTTCGGCGGGTTCTCGATGGGCTCCGTGATGAGCTACGCGCTCGGCCTCGGCGCAGACCGGCCCGCGCCGGCAGGGTCCTCGCGTTCTCGGGGTTCGTGCCCGAGGTGGAGGGCTGGGAGCCGGCGCTCCCCGATCGCGCCGGGCTGCCGGTCTTCATTGCCCACGGCCGGAGTGACCCGATCATGGAGGTCGGCTTCGCGCGCCGCGCGCGGGAGCGCCTCGAGGCGGGCGGGCTCGCGGTCGAGTACCACGAGTCGGACGCGGCGCACGAGATCGACCCGGCCCACGTTCCGGCCGCGATTGCCTGGCTCGACGCGACGCTCGCGCGCACCAGTTGACATTTCTCCAACGGTTGGACAATATTCCAATCGTGCCCAGCGAGCTGCACCTCGAGGATCCGGCCGCCGTCGCCGCGCTCTACGACCCGCTGCGCTACCGGATCTTCCGCCTGCTCGCGAGCCCGCGCACCGTCGCGGAGCTCGCCGCCGAGATCGGCATGCCGGCGAACAGGCTCTACTACCACGTGAAGCGGCTCGTCGACTGCGGCTTCGTCCAGCAGGTCGACGCACGCGCGTCCGGCCGGCACACGGAGCGGATCTACGGTCGGGTGGCCGAGCGCATCCGCTTCTCGGGCGACCTGGAGCTGTACGAGGGCGGGCTCCTGCGCGGTATCGCCGACGAGCTCGACGAGTGGCTCCAGGCCGCGAACGAGGACGACCCCGGGTCGGTTTCGTACCACACGCCGTCTCTGGCTCCGGCTACCGCCCGCGAGCTGGAGACACGCCTTCGCGACCTCATCGCCGAGTACGCGGACCGCGACGAGCGTGACGAAGGCGCCCGCCGCTACGGCGTGCTCGGCGTCGTCGCCACGGCCCTCGAGGAGCCCTCGTGACGCGCATCCGCGAGCTCGAACCGGACGACGTCGCGTTCCTCCGCGAGATGGTCTACGCGGCGCTCGACTGGCGGCCGGACGTCGAGCTTCCTCCACGCGAGTTCGTCCTCGCGCATCCGCAGGTCGTCGTCTTCCACGAAGGCTGGGGCCGCGAGGGTGACGACGGCCTCGTCGCCGAGGAGGACGGGCAACGGATCGGCGCCGTCTGGTGGCGGCTCTTCACCGAGGCTGCGCACGGCGAGGGCTACGTCGACGAGGAGACGCCCGAGCTCGCGATCGCAGTCGTCGACGGGTTCCGTGGGCGCGGGATCGGGCGCACGCTGATGGAGGCGATGCACGAGCGCGGCCGGCAGGCGGGGCTTCTCCGCGTCTCCCTCAGCGTCGACGCCGACAATCCCGCAAAGCGGTTGTACGCGCGGCTCGGCTACGTGGACTACGAGCCGGACGACGGTGTCGGCCGGATGATCCTCGAGCTCTGACGGCGTAGAGTTCCTCATCGAACCGCTCGTCCCGCTTCCGGCCTCAGGAAGGGTCTTTCGCGCGAGCCGCCGCGTCCGGCTCTCCGACCGCGGGCCCGACGGCCGGCTCCGGCTCGACGCGATCGCGCGCTACCTCCAGGACGTCGCGAGCGACGACGTGGACGAGACCGGGTGGGGCGCGCCGGATCACCTGTGGGTCGTGCGGAGCATCCGAATCGACGTCGTCGCGCCGCCACTCGAGGACGACCGCGTCGAGCTCCGGACGTGGTCGAGCGGCCGCGCCTCGCTCGCGGCCGCGCGCCGGATGTCGCTCGAGGGCGACCGCGGCGGTCGCGTCGAGCTAGACAGCGTGTGGATCCACCTGGACGCCGACCAGAAGCCGGCTCGGATCGACGACTTCGGCGTCTATGCCGAGTCGACGCAGGGGCGCACGATCTCGACGCGGCTCGAGCTGCCAGAGCCCCCGGCCGGAGCCGCCACGCACGCCCTGGCCGCTCCGGGCGACCGACTTCGATCTCCTCGAGCACGTCAACAACGCCGCGTACTGGCACGCGGTCGAGGAGCGCCTCGGGTCGACGCTCGACGCGCGCCGCCCTTTCCGCGCGCGGCTCGACCATCGCCATCCGCTCGATGCCGGTGACCGGGTCGAACTGGCCGAGTCGTTGCGAGACGGGACGCTGTCGCTCGCGTTCGAGGTTCAGGGAGTCGCGAGAGCCATCGTGCTCGTCACGCGCCTCTAGGCCTCGACCGGCGCCTCCGCCTCGACCCCTGCGGCCTCGAACCCGGGGATCCGCAGCGCGAACCGCGAGCCGCTCGCCGACGGCTCGAGCGTGACCGAGCCCTCGTGCGCGGTCGCGATCGCGTCGACGATCGCGAGCCCGATCCCGAGGCCGGGACGGGCGCCCTCGCGAGCACGCGACGAGCGCTCGAAGATCGACTCCGCCGCGTCCAGCGGGACGCCGGGGCCGGAGTCGGCGACCTCGATCACGAGACCCTCGCCCTCGGCCCGCGCCTGGAGCTCGATCGTGTCGCCGGTCTCCGTGTACTTGACAGCGTTCTCCAGCAACGCGTCGATCGCAATGCGCAGCGCATCCGGGTCGGCGTGGAGCGTCCCGTTCGGCACCGGGCCCAGGCGCCACGCGCGCTCGGCAGTCTCCGACCAGCGCAGGAGGACGTCCTCGAGGAAGGGCTCGGCGTCGACCTCGCCGAGCTCGACCAGGCGCCCGCGCTCCGCCCGCGCGAGCAGGACGAGGCGCTCGACGATGCGGTCGATCCGTGCGAGCTCGTCGAGCGCGATGTGCGCTGCGTGCTGCGCCTCCTCGCCCCCCGAGCGCCGGAGCAGCTCGAGGTGGCCGCGGGCGATCGTCGCGGGCGTGCGGAGCTCGTGCGAGAGGTCGTGCATCAGCCGCTCCTGGCGCCGCACGAGGCGCTCGCGCTCGGCGGCGAGGTTCTCGAGCGCCGTCGCCGTCTGGGCGCGACGGATCGCGAGCCAGCCGAGCCCGACGAGGAGCGCGACGATGAGCCAGGCCTCGTACACGTCGTTGACCGGCTCGATGCCCTCGAGGAGCTCGTTGCCCATCGTCGCGAGCGTGAGCACGGCGCCGAAGCCGATCGCGTCCCGCGTCGGGATCGTGCGCGGCGGGCGAATCGCGTAGTACGTCGCCGCGAGCACGAGCAGAAGGTGGATCGGCGCCGTTTCGGGCCCCGCCAGGAGAACGAGCGCGGCGACGTTGGCCGCGACGAGGGCCAGGCAGAAGAGGCGGACGCGCCTAGTCTGTTGCGACTCGGTATCCGACACTGCGGACCGTCTCGATGGGTGAGTCGTCGCCGAGCCGCCTGCGGATTCGGCGGACGCAGACGTCGACGACGTTCGAGCCGGGATCGAACCCGTACCCCCAGACCTCCGAGAGCAGCCGCTCGCGGCTCACCGCCTCTCCGGCGTGCTCGATGAGGTAGCCGAGCAGCCGGAACTCGCGCTCGGAGAGCAGCGCGCGCGAGCTGCCCACTCTCGCCTCGCGCGTCGTCAGGTCGAGCTCCAGCCGCCCGGCGCGCATGACGCTCGCCCGCGAGATCGGCTTCACGAGGTGGACGCGGATCCGCGCGAGGAGCTCGTCGAACGAGAACGGCTTCTCGACGTAGTCGCGCGCGCCGAGCTCGAACGCCCTGAGCTTCGTCTGGACGTCCCCTCGCGCCGACACGACGATGACCGGCAGATCGGGCTTCGAGTCCTGGACGCGCTCGAGCACGGCGAGCCCGTTGAGCTGGGGGAGGACGAGGTCGAGCAGGACGAGGTCGTAGCGCTGATCGAGCGCGCTCTTGACCGCGTCTTGCCCGGTCCGGGCCCATTCGACGGTCATCCCGTCGGCCGTGAGGCCGCGGGCGAGGAACTCCGCGATCCGCGTCTCGTCCTCGACCACCAGGATCCGGCGGTTCACCTGCCTGCCTCTCCCCTCGCCTCTGCTCTCGTGAGCGTCCTGGCCGAAATTTTCCACCGTGCGCACTCCTCCGTGGTGAATCGAGGGTGAGACTCTTCTCATGATTGGCCGTCCACGTAGCTGGCATCGGCGCGCGGATGGAGGACGCCACTCGCTGACACTTTGGTGACAGGTTGGTCATCTCGGCACTGCTGAGCACGTGAGTCCGCTTTTGTCGACTCCCATGAGCGTGACCGCGGTCACAGGAACGTTCAGGCGCTCTCGGCTCCTCGGCCGATCGGAGCGGCCGGAGGATCACGACGGCGCCGGCGCGCCCCGCTTCATGCTCTACTCGCACGACGGCCTCGGCCTCGGTCACGTCCGCCGTAACCTCGTCATCGCCGGCGCGCTGGTCGCCCGCAACCCGGCCGCCTCGGTCCTGCTCGCGACGAGCGCCGAGCACGCGGACTCGCTCGGCGTGCCCGACGGCGTCGAGCTCCTCCAGATCCCCGGCGTGCGGAAGGTCGCCAACGGCCGGTACACGCCGCGCCGGCTGCCGATCCCGGGCGCCGATCTGACGGCGATTCGCAGCGCGATCCTCGCCGCGGCCGTCGAGAGCTACCAGCCGAGCGTGCTCCTCGTGGACAAGCACCCCATGGGGGTCGGGGGAGAGCTGGGCCTCGCCCTCCGGCGTCTGCGAGGGCTCGGCGGGAGGGCCGTGCTCGGCCTGCGGGACGTCCTCGACGACCCGGCGACGGTGCGCGAGGAGTGGACGCCCGAGCGGACCAGGATCGTGCTCCAGCACTACGGGCGCGTCCTCGTCTACGGGAAGGAGTCCGTGTTCGACACGCTGCGCGGCTCCGCGCTGCCGCGCGAGCTCGCGGCGCGCTCGACCTACTGCGGCTACGTGACGATGCCTGTTTCTCGCGACCCGGAGTCGAAGCGGGTGCTTCAGGCCTTCGCCGGCCCGCGGACCCGACCGATCGTGCTCGGGACGACCGGAGGCGGGGAGGACGGGAAGCGCGTGCTGGAGGCGTTCATCGAGGCGTCCGACCAGGCGCCGTGGGAGGCGATCGTCGTCCTCGGCCCGCAGCTCGCGCCGGGGGACGCGCGGTTCCTCCGCAGCAAGGCTGCGGCTGCCGGAGTCGCCGTGCGAACGTTCGTCCCGGAGCTCGCCGGCTGGTTCGGGGTCGTCGACGCGGTCGTCTGCATGGGGGGCTACAACACGCTCGCCGAAGCGCTCCTGCGCGGGGCGCCCACGGTGTGCGTGCCTCGCGTCGCGCCGCGCACGGAGCAGCTCATCCGCGCTCGCGCCCTCGCCGAGCTCGGGCTCGTGCAGGTCGTGGAGCCGCAGCGGTTGACGGCGCAGGCCCTGCGCCTCGAGGTCGAGTCGGCGCTGACTCGCTCGCGCCCGACGATCGCGCGGGCGGCGCGGCGGGCTCTCGTCTTCGACGGAGCCGACGCCGCGGCCGAGGCCTTGCACGCCGAGGTCGCGCACAGCTCGGTTGAGCGGGCGGCGTGACGCGAAGCCGCCGGATCGGGTACGTCCTCAAGCGCTTCCCGCGCATCTCCGAGACGTTCGTCGCGGCCGAGGTGCTCGAGCTCGAGCGCCAGGGCGAGCACGTCACGATCTTCGCGATCAGCCGTCCGGACGAGCCGTTCGAGCATGCGTTCCTCGACCGGCTGCGGGCGCGCGTCGTGTACCTGCCGCACCGTCCCCATCGCGAGCCCGTACGCGTCGCGCGCGGGCTCGCATCAGCCCTCCGCGCGAGCCCTCGCGGCTGGCTTCGCGCCGCGCGAGTCGCGCTCTGGACGCCGCGGCAGGTGCTCGCGTGGCGCCGGCTGCTCCAGGCGACCGTGCTGCGGCGCGAGTTGGCGGACGCTGAGATCGAGCACGTCCACGCGCACTTCGCCACCGCGGCCGCACGCCTCGCGAACCTCGCCCACCTCATGAGCGGGCCGCAGTACAGCGTTACCGCGCACGCGAAGGACATCTACCACCGGCAGGCGCGCCCGGCCCGGCTGCGCCAGAAGCTCGGCGACGCCGAGTTCGTCGCGACCGTGAGCGAGGCGAACCGCGATTTCCTGACGTCGGTGCTGGACGGGCGCGGGCGGGTCGAGGTCGTCCCGAACTCGGCCGACCTGCGCCGGCTGGGGGCGCCGAACGGGGAAGTGCGGCAGCGCGACCTGGTGCTCTCCGTCGCGCGCCTCGTCGAGAAGAAGGGGCTCGAAGACCTGATCGAGGCGTGCCGGTTGCTTGCCGAGCGCGGACACCCGGCGCGGCTCGAGATCGTCGGCGACGGCCCGCTGCGGGGACGGCTCGAGGCGGCCGCCCAGGCTGCGGGTATCGACGCCGTCTTCCGCGGCTCGCTCCCGCAGGAGGAGGTGCTGCCGCGCTATCGCGAGGCCGCGGTCGTCTGTTTGCCGTGCGTCGTCGCCTCGACCGGAGACCGCGACGGGCTCCCGACCTCGCTCCTCGAGGCGATGGCGCTCGGAGCACCGGTGGTCTCGACGCCGGTCGGCGGGATTTCGGAGTTGGTCGTGCACGGGGAAACGGGGGTCCTCGTGCCGGAGCGCGACTCTGTCGCGCTGGCGAATGCGCTCGAGCGGCTCCTGGCGTATCGCGTCCTCGGGGACGCGCTGGCCGCTCGAGCGCGCGCCCACGTCGAGGAGCGGTTCTCGCTCGAACGCAACGTGACCGAGTTGCGCGCGCTCTTCGCGGAGGTGGCCGCGTGAGGATCGCCTATCTCAGCGTCGATCGAGGCATAGCGCTCGGGGGAAGCAAGGGCGCCTCCGTGCACATCGCCGAAGTCGTCACCGCGCTCGCCCGCACGGGCGCCGAAGTCCTGCTTCTGCCGAGCTCCATCGAGCGCGGCCGCGGCGAGCTACCCGAGGGCGTCGAGGTGGATCCCCTGCCGGCGGTTGCGACGGACGCCGCGCTCGCAGACTGGCTCGAGGACGAGCTCGCGGAGCGGAGGGTCGAAGTGCTCTACGAGCGGTTCTCGTTGCACACCGCCGCGGGCGCGACGGCGGCCGGCCGGCTGGGGATCCCGCACCTCGTCGAGCTGAACGCGCCCCTGCCGCAGGAGGCCGCGCGCTACCGGCGGCTCGAGCGACCCGAAGAGGCCGAGCTGCTCGAGGAGGCGGTGCTCTCGGGCGCCGATGCCGTCCTGGCCGTCAGCCGGCCGCTCGCACGGTACGCGAGACAGCGCGGGGCGACCCGGGTCGAGGTCTTTCCGAACGCAGTCGATCTCGAGCGCTATCCCGTGCCCTCGAGCGTGCGCGAGCCGCGCTGCGTCTTTGTCGGCGCGCTACGACCGTGGCACGGGATCGAAGCGCTCGCCCAAGGTTGGCGTCTCCTGGGGCGGGAGGCGCCTTCGTTGCTGGTCGTGGGGGACGGGCAGGGGAGAGGGGCGTTGGAGGCGGTCGGCGCGGAGGTGATCGGAGCGGTGCCACACGAGGAAGTCCCGGCTCTGCTCGCCTCCGCGTCGATCGGCCTCGCGCCGTACGCGCCCGACGCGCCCGGCTACTTCTCGCCGCTGAAGCTCTTCGAGTACCTGGCCGCCGGGCTCGCCGTCGTCGCCGGGTCGATCGCCGGAGTCCGCGACGTCGTCGGCCCGGACCACGCCGTTCTCGTCCCGCCGGGCGATCCGGCCGCGCTGGCGGCGGCCGTGCGGGAGCTCGTCGCCGACGAGTCGAGGCGCGCGCGGCTCGGCGCGGCGGGACGGGAGCTCGTCGCCGCCAAGCACACGTGGGACCTCCGCGCGCGGCAGATCCTCACGCTCGCGTACCGGCTCCAGGCGGCGACGGTGATGGCATGAGCCCCGGCGCTCGCCTCCTCGTCCCGTACGTGCGCCGCGAGTGGCGCTCGCTCGCGACCGTCGGCGTCACGACCGGCGTGGCCGCGGCGGCCGAACTCGCCCGCCCGCTCCCGCTCGCGCTCGTGGTGAACGCCCTCATTGTGAAGGCGGGGGGCCCGGCCGGGTTCGAGCTCGACGGTCGCGACCTCTGGCTGCTCGCCGGCGTCGCCGCTCTCGTCATCCTCATCGCCCTCGTCGACGGCATCGCGACCTATGTCGCAGACATCCGCCTCAAGCAGGCAGGCGAGCGGATCTCGCACGACCTCCGGCTCGAGACGCACGCCGAGCTCCAGCGCCTCTCGCTCGGCTACCACGCGCGCCGCCCGGCCGGCGATCTCGTGACGCGCGTGACGAGCGACGTGCACGCGGTCGGCGGGATCTTCTCGGAGTCGCTCGGGACCGTGGTCTCGTCCGTGCTGCTCCTGCTCGGGATGCTCGTCGTGGCCTTCTACATCGATCCGGTCCTCGCCCTGACGGCCTTCGCGATCGCGCCCGCGCTCGCGCTCGCCGCGCTGCGCAACCGGCGCCGCCTGAAGGCCGCGGCCCAGCAACAGCGCCGCCGGGAAGGCGAGATCGCCGCAATGACGACCGAGACGCTGGGCGCGATCCGCGAGGTCAAGGCGCTCGGGACGGAGCGTCACCAGCACGAGCAGCTCCGGCGCAAGAGCGAAGAGCGGCGCGAGGCCGGGATCGAGACGTACCGGATCGAGACTCGCTACGCGCGCCTCGTCGACCTCGTGGGCGCGTTCGGGACGGCCGCCGTGCTCGTCGTCGGAGTTCTCCGCGTCGCCGCCGGCGCCGTCACACCCGGAGAGCTCGTCGTCATGGTCGCGTACACGAAGCGTCTCTCGCGCCCCCTGCGCGATCTGGCCCGCCAGGCGGGGCGCGTCACCCGAGCGCTCGTCCGAGCCGACAGGATCGCCGAGATCCTCGACTCGGGCGAGGCGCTCGAGGAGCGTCCGAACGCGTACCGCGGGGAGCGGGCGTCCGGCGCGCTCGCGCTGGAGGGCGTCGACTTCGGCTACGACCGCGAGCACCAGGTGCTGCGCGACGTCACGCTGCGGATCCCACATGGACAGCGCGTCAGCCTCGTCGGCCCCTCGGGCGCGGGCAAGTCGACGGTCGCCGCTCTCCTCGCCCGTTTCTACGACCCGCAGGTGGGACGCGTCACGATCGACGGACGCGACCTGCGCGACTGCTCGCTCGACTGGCTGCGCGAGCAGGTCGGCCTGCTCCTCCAGGAGCCGATCCTGTTCACGGGCACGGTCGCCGAGAACATCGCGTACGGCAGCGACGACGCGTCCGAGGCGGAGATCGTCGCGGTTGCGAAGGCCGCAGGCGCGCACGAGTTCGTCGAGCGCCTCCCGGAGGGCTACGAGACCGTGCTCGGCGCC
The DNA here is from genome assembly GCA_963796405.1 of uncultured Actinomycetes bacterium. Classification (GTDB taxonomy): domain Bacteria; phylum Actinomycetota; class Thermoleophilia; order Gaiellales; family Gaiellaceae; genus GMQP-bins7. The sequence goes on along the minus strand of CAWCLL010000013.1, from coordinate 242,932 downwards.
CGCGGGGACGGGCTCTCGGGCGGGCAGAAGCAGCGCCTCGCGATCGCGCGCACGCTGCTCCGCGACCCCGCCCTGCTCGTCCTCGACGAGCCCACGACCGGGCTCGACGAGGCGAGCGAGGACACGGTCCTCGCCGGGCTCGAGCGGCTCATGCGCGGCCGCACCGTGATCGTGATCACGCACTCGCCGAAGCTCGCCGCGCTCGCCGACCGGACCGTCGCCCTGAAGGACGGACGCGTGGCATACGACTCCGACGCCGGCCACGAGGAGCGCAGCGCGCGGCGGCTGCGCGCGCCGGTGCCGCGGGACGGTGCGCTCCCCGGCCTCGCGGCCCTGCTCGACACCGGCGCCATGGCACCGCGGCTCGCCGGGGCGCTGGGGGGAGAGGCCGAGCTCACCGACGTCCGGCTCCGCTACCTCCGGTACAAGCCCGCGACGAACATCGTCGTCCACTACGACGTGGGCCTCGACGACGGTCGGCGTCACGACGCGATCGCGATGACCGCCGCGCGCGGCTACCTCGCCCGCCGGGCGGCGAAGCCCGAGAACCAGGCGCTCGCGTCCCTCGTCCACGAGCGCGTGCCCGCTCGCTCCTCGCTCAGCTACGACGAGGACATCGGCGCGCTCGTGCAGTGGTTCCCGCTCGATCTCGCGCTTCCGGCGCTCGCCGAGCCGGGCGCGGTCATCCGCTCCGAGCTCGAGGCCGCCGGTGCGAGCGTCGACCCCGAGTGGCCCGGCGCGACGGTGCTCGCGTACAAGCCGCGCCGGCGTGCGGTCCTGCGGCTCGGCGGCGACGTGGTCAAGTTCTACGCCAAGGACGACGAGTATGCGGCCGCCGCTCACGGGCTGCAGGCCTCGGCGCGCTTGACGAACGTGCTCGCGCCCGCGCCCGGCGGCAGGCTCGACTCGAGGCGCGTCACGACGCAGCGATTCCTGCCCGGACGACAGCCGCAGCCGGAGGAGGCCGCGGAGGGCGCGGGCCGTCTGCTCGCGGAGCTGCACGCGTCGACTCCGGGCCCGCTCCCGCTCGCTCAGCCGGGAGTGCAGCTGAAAGCCGCAGCGGCGACGGCCGGGCTGATCTCCGCGCTGTCCGACCCGCTCGGGCGGCGGGCGGAGACGCTTCTCGGGCGTCTCGCCCGCGAGCTCCCGGTCGGCCTTCCGCTCGTCACCGCGCACGGAGACTTCAACTCGCGCCAGCTCCTCGTCTCGCACGAAGGCCTGGCACTCGTCGACTTCGACGCCCTCTGTCACGCGCCGGCCGCGCTCGACCTCGCGACGTACGCGGCCTACGTCGTCCTCGGCGACGAGCGGGCACTCGAGCGGGTGGAGGGCGTCCTCGACGCGCTCCTGACCGGCTACGGCTCGCGGCCGCCTGCGCTCGAGTGGTACCTCGCAACCTGCATCCTGCGCCGCTCGGCGAGGCCGTTTCGGTACTTCGAGCCCGACTGGCCGCAGCGCGTCGCAGGGATGCTCGCGGCGGCGGAGGAAGCCGCATGAACCCGTATGTCTTCCTCGTCGGCTGCCCGCGCTCGGGGACGACGCTGCTCCGCCGGCTCGCCGACGCGCACCCGGAGCTCGCGGTCGCGCGAGGGACGCGCTGGATCGCGCGCACGTTCGAGTTCCGCCGCGGCCTGACCGAGGACGGCTACGTCACGCCGCAGCTGCTCGAGCGGCTCCGCGACGATCCGTTCCGGCTCGAGCGACTCGCCCTCGAGGAGGGTGACCTCGAGCGGCTGGCGACCGGCGAGCGCATCTCGTTCGCAGACTTCGTGACCGCGCTCTACGACCTGTACGCGGAGCGCCACGGCAAGCGGCTCGCCGGCGACAAGACGCCCGGGTACGGGCGCTATCTGCCGCTGCTGCACGGCCTCTGGCCGTCCGCGAAGTTCGTCCACATCGTCCGGGACGGGAGGGACGTCTGCCTGTCGGTGCTCGACTGGCGGAAGGACGCGACGGGCTTCTCAACCTTCGATCGGGACCCCGCCACGACAGTCGGGGTGTGGTGGGAGTGGTACGTTCGGCTCGGGCTCGAAGGGGCGGGTGAGCTCGAGCCGGGCCTCTACCACGAGGTCCGCTACGAGTCGCTCGTCGCGGCGCCCGAGCACGAATGCAAGCGGCTGTGCGCGTTTCTCGGGCTCCCGTTCGACGACGCAATGCTCCGTTTCCACGAGGGACGCACGCGCGACGAGCCGGGACTCGACGCGAAGAAGGCGTGGCGACCGGTCACACGGGGGCTGCGGTCGTGGAGGACGCAGCTTCCGCGCGAGGACGTCGTCCGCTTCGAGGCCGCGGCCGGGGCGCTCCTCGACGAGCTCGGGTACGAGCGGGCGACTGCGTCCGTTCCGCGAGTTGAGGCGGAGCGCGCGGCGCGGGTCCGTGCTGCGTTCGCGAGCGAGGTCGTTGCCCGCGGGCGGCCGGTCCCGCGCGCGTGGGCGCCTGCGCTCGCGGGGGTCTCGTGAACCGCGTGGTCGAAAGCGTCCTCGGGAGCCCCGTCGAGTACGAGGAGCTGAAGCACAAGCCGGGCCGCCGCCTGACGCTGCGCACGCGCGGGCCGCAGGGGAGCGCAATCGTGAAGCTCTACCGCTCGGACCGCGTCGGCCGCGTGGCCGAGCGGGTAGCGGTGCTCGCGCACGGGCCCGCCGAGCCGGAGGTCCCGAGAGTGCTCGCGGTCGAGCCCACGAGACGCGTGCTCGTCCTCTCCGAGATCTTCGGGCCACCGCTGCGCGAGGCCGTGCTTGCAGGGGACGAAGACGAGTGCCGGCGCGCCGGCGCGGCGATCGCCGCTGGCACGGCGCGTGGCGGGGCCGCGAGCCCTCGACGCTCGAACGGCACCGGATCGAGGACGAGCTGGCGGTGCTCGTCGACCGGGCCGCACTCGCGACACGTGAGATCGGAGCCCGGGTCGCCGCGGCGCTTCCCGCGCTGCACGGCGACTGGGAGTACGGGACCGTGGTCCATCGCGACCTCTACGAGGAGCAGATCCTCCTCGGAGAGCGCATCGGGCTCATCGACCTCGACGACTGCGCGCTCGGGCCTCCGGAGCTCGACGTCGGCAACCTCGTCGCCCATCTCGATCTGCTCGAGCTCGTCGCGGAGCGCGACCTCGCCGCCTCGAGGTCGGCGTTCCTCGAGGGCTACGAGTCGGTCGCGCAGCTCGACCAGGAGCTGCTCGAGCGCTGCCGCGTGCTCTCCCGGCTTCGCCTCGCCTGCATCCACGGCGAGACCCGCCTGCTCGAAGCCGTCGCGTGACCGCGACAATCGACCGCGCGGCCTCGCCGCTCGAGGGCCCGCGCTTCGTGCTCAGCGCGATCTGGCCGCTCGTCTCGACGCCGGCCGAGCGGCACCTCGGCTCGCCGCCCGTCGTGACCGTGCGTCGTCGCCGCCCCGACGGCCGGCTCGTCGTGGAGCTCGCGTTCGGCCCGTCGAGCCGCGTCTTCGCGAAGCTCTATCCCGACGCCGCACTCGGGGCGGCGGCCTTTGCCGTCCACCGGCGCCTGTGGGAGCACGGCTTCGGCGCGGGAGCGGCGTACGGCGTCCCCGAGCCACTCGCGTATCTCCCCGACCACGGCGTGCTCCTGCTCCGTGCGGCGCTCGGGGGAGCAGCTCGCCTCCGTGCGGCCGCCGCGCTCCATCGATGCCTTCCGCGCCGCGGCGCGCTGGCTCGCCGCGCTGCACGCGTCGAACGTCGACCTCGACGTGACCGAGGACGCCGCGCAGGGCGTGCTGCGCCTCTCCAGGCGGGTGGCGGTCGCGGCGGCCGCCCGCCCGGAGCTCGAGGGAGTCTTCCGCGGCTTGCTCGACGTCCTCGCGGAGCGCTACGCGCGCGCCGCGGCGCAAGCCGAGCGGTCGCCCACGCACGGGCGCTTCTCCACGGAGCACGTGTACGTGTCGCCCGACTTCGTGGCCGGCGTCGATCTCGACCGCGCCGCGCTCGCCGATTCCGGCGAAGGACGTGGGCGAGCTCCTCCAGCGCCTGCGCTGGAACAGCGGGAAGCGCGCCGGCCTCGTTCCCGCGGGCGTCGCGGCCGCGGGTGAGGCCTTCGTCCGCGAGTACCGGCGCTCGAGCCGCTTCACGCTCTCGGCGCTCGAGTACCACTGGTCGTTCAGCATCGCCTGGACGCTGCTCGTGCTCGCCTCCAAGGACCGGCCCGGGAAGGGCTGGGACGAGCGCTCGGGCTTCCTGCTCACCGAGCTCGACGCGATCCCGCGCCGCTGCCGCGCGCTCCTCGGCGACTAGGAAGGTTTGGCGGAATGGGTCTCGTCGACGGGGTGCCGCTGCTCGCCCGGCGGCACAGACCTATTTCGCCGAACCCTCCTATGTGCGGGCGCGGCGCGCGTCGAGCCGGATCGTCCACGGCTCGATCGTGTCGACCACGAGATGCGTCTCGCTCCACGGGTCCTCGGCGAGCCTGCGCTCGGATCGCATCCTCCGACTCGGCCTCGACCGCGTGGACGACGCGCAGCTCGTCCGCGAGCGGCCCCCCGAGCACGAGGAAGCCCGCGTCCACGAGGCCGTCCATGAACGCCGCGTGCTCCGGCCACTCGGACTGCTCCTCGAGCGGAAGCGAATGGTCGTACCGAGGCCCGGAACGGCGGAGCACGACGTGGAACATCGCCACGCCCGTGTTCTAGCAGTCGTTCTTAGGACGCTCTCAGCGACCTCTTCGCAGCCTCTCACGCTCCCGTCGCTACTCTCGCCCGATGAGCGAAGACCGCATCTCGCGCCGCGACTCGCTGCTCAAGCTCGGCGGCCTCCTCGCAGGCGCGACCGCCGTCGGCGGCTGGAAGATCGCCGAGGAGGCGGGCGCCGGCCCCGCGGGCGTCTCGTCCGGCCTCGTCGCCTGCGTGCTCGCGCCCGAGCAGACCGAGGGCCCGTACTACCTCGACGACCACAAGGTCCGCCGCAACATCACGGAGGGGAAGCGGGGAGTCCCGCTCACGCTCCGGCTCAAGGTCGTCGACGTCTCGACCTGCAAGCCGATCCGGCGCGCGGCCGTCGACATCTGGCACTGCGACGCCGGCGGCGTGTACTCGGGCACCGGCGCCCAGAACACCGACAAGCGCTTCCTGCGCGGGATCCAGCGCACCGACAAGAACGGGCTCGCGCGCTTCGAGACGATCTATCCCGGGCTGGTACCCGGGCCGCACGGTGCACGTCCACGTGACCGTGTACATCTCCGGGAACGTCGTGCACACCGGGCAGCTCTACTTCCCGGACGCGCTCACGGACCGGGTCTACAAGCGCTCGCCGTACTCGCGGCGACCGAACCGCAGCACACGCAACGCCGCGGACTTCGTCTACCGAAACGGCGGCAGGCGCTCGACGCTGAAGCTCGAGAAGAGCGGGACGGGCTACGTGGGCGCGATCACGATGGGCGTCCAGCGCTCGTAGCGCCGTGTAACGAAGCGGGGGCCTTTACCCCAATCTCAGGTTTGTCTGCTTACGTATGTCGTCTAACGGGAGAGAGGAGGCAGGGTGAGCGAGGAGACGCGGGACTCCGGGGTTCCGACCCCGCTGGAGGCGAAGGAGCAGCTCGAGCAGGCGCTGATCGAGATCAGGCGCGTGATCGCCGGCCAGGACGCGATGCTCGAGCGGGTCGTCGTGTGCCTGCTGGCCCAGGGCCACCTGCTGATCGAGGGCGTTCCGGGCCTGGCGAAGACCCTCACGATCAAGACGACGGCCGGCGTGCTCGGAGGCTCGTTCGCGCGCGTCCAGTTCACACCGGACCTCGTTCCCTCCGACCTCATCGGCACGCGGATCTACCGCGCCGCCGACGGGACGTTCGACACCGAGCTCGGCCCCGTCTTCTGCAACTTCCTGCTCGCGGACGAGATCAACCGTGCGCCCGCGAAGGTCCAGTCGGCGCTCCTCGAGGTCATGCAGGAGCACCAGGTCACGATCGGACACGAGACGTACCCGGTTCCCGAGCCGTTCCTCGTGATGGCGACGCAGAACCCGATCGAATCCGAAGGTACCTACCCTCTCCCAGAGGCGCAGATCGACCGCTTCATGCTCAAGGTCGTCATCGGGTACCCGCAGCACGACGAGGAGCTGACCGTCGTCCAGCGCCAGCTCGTCGACGCGCCGGAGCTCCGGCAGGCGCTCTCGCTCGAGCAGCTCGTCGCCCTCCAGCGCGCGGTCCAGGACATCTACGTCGATCCGTCGCTCGTGAGCTACGCCGTCGACATCGCGACCGCGACGCGGGACCCGGCCATCGAGGGCCTCGAGAGTCTCGCGCAGTACATCTCCTACGGCGCCAGCCCGCGAGGGCCGATCAGCCTCGTGCACGGCGCCCGCGCGCTGGCTCTCCTGCGCGGGCGGGAGTACGCCCTCGTCGAGGATCTCCATGCCCTCGTGAAGGACGCGCTGCGGCACCGGCTCGTGCTCTCGTACCAGGCCCTCGCCGAGGAGGTGAGTCCCGACGCCATCCTCGACCAGGTCCTCGCGGCGGTCCCCGTTCCGCACCTCGATCTGGCTCGCGTGAGCGCGGCGTGAGATGAGCTCGAGATCCGTGAGCGCGCTGCTCCCCGGGCGGACGAAGTCCCGCCCCGGGCCGGGTGCGATGCCGGAAGGTCTTCTCCGCGCGCTCGACGTCTCGATCGCGCGGAGGATGGAGGGGCTGCTCGCAGGGGACTTCCGCTCGAACGTGCTCGGCACCGGCTCCGAGCTCGCGATGATCCGGCCGTACGAGCCGGGCGACGACGTTCGCCGCATCGACTGGAACGTGACCGCCCGGACGAACGAGCCGCACGTCCGCGTCGACCTCGCCGAGCGCGTCCTCGTGACCTGGCTTGCGCTCGACACGTCGCCGTCGATGCAGTTCGGCACCGCCGATCGCCGCAAGGCGGACGTCGCCGAGGGAGTGGCGATCGCGCTCGGCCATCTGGCGACGCGGCGCGGGAACCGCCTGGGCGTCGTGACCTTCGGCGGCCCCGAGCCGCTGGCGCTGCCGCCGACCCAGGGACGCAGAGGTCTCGTCGGGCTCCTGTCCGCCCTGCGGGGCGAGCCGGAGGCCGTCGGCGACGCTCTCGGGCAGACGTCGCTCGGAGCGGCGATCTCGCGCGTCGGCGGGCTCGCGCGCCAGCGCTCGCTCGTCGTCCTCGTCTCCGACTTCCGGGGCAAGCACGACTGGCGGCGGCCGCTGCTCGAGCTCGCGGGACGCCACGACGTGATCGCGGTCGAGATCCGCGACCCGCGCGAGCAGGAGCTGACGAACGTCGGCCTGCTGTGGCTCGTCGACCCGGAGACGGGACGCCAGCTTCGCGTCGACACGCGCAGCCGCCGGCTCCGCGAGCGGTTCGCGCTCGCCGCGCAGGCGGAGCGGGCCCAGGTCGCCCAGGTGCTGACGTCGGTCGGCGTCCGGCACGTCGTGCTCTCGACCTCGGGCGACTGGCTGCGCAACCTCGTCGTCTTCCTCCGCCGGAGGCGGCCATGACGTTCACCTGGCCGGCCATCCTCCTTGCTCTCGCAGCGCTTCCGGTGCTGTTCCTGCTCTACCTCTGGTCGGAGCGGAGGCGGGTGCGCTCGCAGGAGGCCTTCGGCAACCCCGACCTGCTGCCGAACGTCGTCGAGCGGAAGCCGGGGAAGCTGCGCTTCGTCCCGCTTCTCGTGCTCTTCGTGGCGCTAGGCGCGATGATCGTGGGGATCGCGCGGCCGCATGCCACCGTCTCGGTCCCGCGCGAAGAAGCTACGGTGATCCTCGCGATGGACGTCTCCCGGTCGATGAAGGCCGACGACGTGGAGCCGACGCGCCTCGACGCCGCCCGCGTCGCCGCGAAGGCCTTCCTGGAGGAGGTGCCCGAGAAGTTCCGCGTCGGCGTCGTCTCGTTCGCGACGCGCGCGGCCGTCGGCGTGGCGCCGACCGAGGACCGGGAGCTCGTCAACACCGCGCTCGACACGCTCGCGGCCGGAGAGGGCACGGCGATCGGGGACGCGGTCGCGCTCTCGATCGAGCTCGGCCAGAAGGAGAAGGCGGAGGACGGGACGACGCCCCCGCGGACGATCCTCCTGATCTCCGACGGGAAGCGCGACGGCGGCCAGGTCGATCCCGCGGAGGCCGCCGCTGCCGCCCAGCAAGCCGGCATTCCCGTCCACACCGTCCTCGTCGGCACGCCGAACGGCGTCGTGAGGGAGCAGCTCCAGGGCGGCTTCACGCGGATCATCCAGGTCCCGCCCGATCCCGAGACGCTCGAGCAGCTCTCCTCGACGACCGGTGGGGCAGCACTTCACGGCCGCCGACGACGAGCGGCTGCGGACGGTCTACGAGGAGCTGGGCTCGCGGCTGGGCGAGCGCGAGGAGCAGCGCGAGATCACGGACGTCGTCGCCGGCGGCGCCGCGGCGCTCCTGCTCTTCGGCGGTGCGCTCTCGGCCTTCCTCTACCGGAGGGTCCCGTGAGACGCGTGCTCGTGCTGGCGGCCGGCGCGCTCGTCGCCGCGCTCGCGGTTGCCGCGCCCGCGGGCAGCGCGAACGAGTGCGACGGGCTCCAGGTGTGCGTCCCCGTCGCCGGGCCCTGGGTCGTCGTGCCTCCGGGGCGCGGGGTCCCGCGCCCGAAGGTCGAGTACACGGTCACCTGCCCGCGCCGGTACGTCGCCGGCGGGCTCGACGCCGAGCTCAGCCAGCGCGCGATCGACCTCCACTTCCTCGGGACGCTCGGAAGCCCGGTCAACCCTGGCATCTCGACGTCGAACAAGGTCGTGTTCGTCGGCTCGTTCGTCGGTCAGTCGCCCCGCGCGCCGACCTTCAAGCCGTACGTGGGCTGCCTGCCGTCGTCGGGCGGCGGCTCCCGCGTCCCGACCTCGGTCTCGGCGTTCCCGCCGGGACAGCCGACGATCCGCCGGGTGAAGACCGTTCGCGTGCGGCCGGGCACGGCCACGGTCGCGCAGGGCTGCCGGCGCGGCGAGCGCCTCGTCGACGCCGCCCATGCCTTCGGCTTCAACACAGCGCACGCCTCCGACCGCGAGCCTCGTCTCCCTGGTCTCCGGGACCCGGTCCGTCCGCGGCGGCAGGGTCGTCGTGCGCGTGCGGGGTAACGCGGAGATCGGCGAAGTGCGCGCCGTCGTCCAGGTCCAGGCCGTCTGCTCGGTGGTGCGATGAGCTTCGAGAGCCCGATCAGCTTCCAGAGCCCGTGGCTCCTGCTCTCGCTCGTCGTGCTCGCCGCGGCGGTGGGTCTCTGGCTCCTGGCCGAGCGGCGGCGGATGCGCTATGCGGTGGCCTTCCCGAACGTCGACGTGCTCGCCATGGTGGTCTCGGGCAGGACGTGGGCGAGGCTCGTGCCGCCGCTGCTCGTCGCGCTCGCGCTCGCGCTGCTGCTCGCCGTCCCTCGCGCGGCCGCACGCCGAGCGCATGTTCCTCAAGGAGCGCGCGACCGTCATCCTCGTCGTCGACACCTCGCGGTCGATGCAGGCCGAGGACGTCCGGCCGACGCGGCTCGGCGCCGCGCAGGAGGCGATGCGGCTCTTCCTCGACCGCGTCCCGGACCGGCTGAACGTCGGGCTCGTCGTGTTCGCGGGCGAGGCCCAGGTGGCGACGCCGCCGACGAAGGACCGCGAGCTCGTCAACACGGCGATCGACGAGATCGGGACGTACAACATCTTCGGCGGGACCGCGATCGGAGACGCGCTCCAGACCGCGGTCGAGCTCGGCAAGCGGATCAGCGACGAGGAGCCGCTCGATGGGGACATCGCCGCCCCGTCCACTACGGTCGACGATCTCGCTCGCCCAGGCGCCCGGCGAGCCCGAGGAGGAGGAGGAGGAGCAGGGACCGGTCTCGATCCTCTTCCTCTCGGACGGCGCCCAGACCCGCGGGATCCTCGAGCCGCTCGAAGGCGGCCAGCTCGCCGCCGACGCGCGGATCCCCGTGTACACGATCGCGCTCGGCACGCCCGAGGGCGTCATCGACCGCGGCATCCTGGGCGGAGGCTTCGGCGCGCCCGACGACCAGGGCCCGCGGCTCATCCCCGTGCCTCCGGACCCCGAGACGCTGCGCGAGATCTCCGAGATGACCGGCGGCGAGTTCTCGGAGGCGCGCTCGGCCGACGCCCTCGAGCGGGCGTACGCGAGTCTCGGCTCGAAGCTGGGCCGCGAGCCGGGCGAGAGCGAGGTCACGTTCCTGTTCGTCGCGCTCGCGGCCGGCTTGCTCCTCTTCGCAGGCGTGCTCGGCAGGTTCGTCACGCCCCGCCTGCCGTAATCGTTCGCGATCGGAATCTCGCCGGCGCGAGCTGCGATCACGCGACAGTCGGGTCACCGGTGTCAGACACTGGTTGACGCGCCTCTTTGGGACAGCGCACTTTCGGGCCGGTTCATTCGATAGGGCCGACGCTCTGGAAGCCGCGCAGAGTCACGAGCGCGCGACGCGTACATGTGGATGCCTCCGCGCGCTTTAGTTGCGAATCCCCCTTGACAGAAAACAGTGTCTGACACCGGTTCGCGTTCCGCGCGTTTAGGTTCCATACGTATTGGCCCGCTTCGGCAAGAACCAGAAGCGCATGCTGGGTGGGGCGGCGACGGCGATCGTGGTCGCCGCCGTCTTCGTCTTCGTCCTGCCGCGCATTGCGGACTATCGCGACGTCTGGGACGTCGTCAAGGACCTCAGCTGGCAGGACGGCCTGGCACTCGCCGGAGCCATGCTGCTGAACCTCGCGACCTTTCCGCCGCCGTGGATGGTGGCGCTCCCCGGTCTCCGCTATCGCGAGGCGATGGCGATGACGCAGGCCTCGACGGCGCTTGCGACGGTGTCGCCGGCGGGCGCTGCGGTCGGCATGGCGGGCTCGTACTCGATGCTCAGGTCGTGGGGCTTTCGCAGCGGCGCCGTGGCGCTCGCGGTCGCCGTCACCGGCATCTGGAACCAGTTCGCGAACCTCGCGTTCCCCGTGGTCGCGCTCGCTCTGCTGACCGCGGAAGGCCAGGATCATCCCGCGCTGCGTACGACTGCGCTCATCGGCGTCGCGGTGCTCGTCGTCGCCTTCACCGCCTTCGCGCTCGCGTTGTCGAGCGCGAAGCGCGCACGCTGGATCGGCGACCGTGCGTCGAGGATCGCCCGCCGCGCGGGTCGGCTCGTTCGGCGGCCCGTCCTCTGGACCGGAGAGGGCCTCGTGCGCTTCCGCTCGGGCACGCTCGGCCTGCTGCGACGCCGCTGGCACGTGCTGACCGTGGCCACGCTCGCCGGCCACCTGACCGTGTTCGTCGTCCTCCTCGTCTGTCTCCGGGCCGTGGGCGTCGGCGCGTCCGAGATCACCTGGGTCGAGGCGTTCGCGGCGTGGGCGCTCGTCCGCATCCTCGGGGCACTCCCGCTCACGCCCGGAGGCGTCGGCATCGTCGAGCTCGGCCTGACCGGGGCCCTCGTCGCCTTCGGCGCGGCGAACGCGGACGCGGTCGCGGCAACCCTCCTCTACCGCGCGCTCACCGTCCTGCCGACGCTCGCGCTGGGAATGCTCGCCGCCGCCACTTGGCGCACGCACCATCCTCAGGAGGCGTTAGAGTCGCCCGGTGACCCTGGCGAGGGGCAGGTTCACTAATGCGAGGCATGCTGCGTCCCCCGTTGAGGGTAGGGATGTCGCGACCCTCGGCTCCTACGGTTGGTCGGTGCGCTCCGCGACGGCGGATACCTGTGCCCGGCTGGCTTTCACGGCGCTCGGCCTGGCCGTGCTCGCAGCCTTCGTGGTCGTCGGCTCGGCGGACGGGAGCCCTCGCGCCGGGAGCGCGTATCTCGCGCCGGCGGCGGCCTGCAAGGGCGCGGCGAACGCCCGCGCCTCGTTCGAGGTGCAGATCCGGGCGGTCACCTGCCTCATGAACTACGCGCGCGCGCAGGACTCGCGCTCGCGGCTCGCCACGTCCCACGCGCTCGAGCGCGCAGCGGTGCTCAAGGGCCGTGGGGTCGCGTCGTGCGGCGACTTCTCGCACACGCCCTGCGGGTCCGACTTCACCGCGCCCGTTCGGCGCGCGGGGTATCGGTACCGGATGTTCGCGGAGAACCTGTACGCAGGCCCGTGGGGCAGGGTCAGCGCCCGCGAGGTGGTCTCGGCCTGGCTGAACTCGCCGGGGCACCGGGCGAACATCCTCGGGCCGGGCTTCCGCCACGTCGGCGCGGCGCCCGTTCGCGCGAACGGCTTGCTCGGCGGCGGGCCCTCGGTCGTCTGGACGGCGACCTTCGGGTCGCCCCGCTAACTTCGGAAGGACTCGCGAGGCTCGACGGGAACGGTCATCCGTGCGCGACGAAAGCCATCTCGACGACATGCGCGCAGCGATCCGGGGCGACTTCGAGCGCCTGAAGGAGCGGCGCGGCGACCAGGAGCTGATGCGCGAGGGCGAGGAGGCTCTCCGGCGAACCCGAGACGGCTCCCGAGCCGCCGGAGCCGCCTGCTCCCGCGCCGGAGCCGGTACCCGAGCCCGAACCGGAGCCCGAACCGGAGCCCGAACCGGAGCCCGAACCGGAGCCCGAACCGGAGCCCGAACCGGAACCGGAACCAGAGCCGGAACCGGAACCGGAACCGGAGCCCGAGCCGGAGCCTGAGCCGGAGTCAGAGCCCGTCGACGAGCCGCCGCACCGCTCGTGGCTCGATCGCCTGCTCGGCCGCTAGCGGGGTCACGGCAGCTGTAATACGGCCATGGAGAAGGCCGAGCGCGACGCGATCCTGCGCCAGGGCGTCGTCCTCCCCGAGACGCCGCGGGACCGGCGCGAGCTCGCAGGCCTCGAAGAGGATCTCCGCTCCACGCCGCTTCGTGGGAAGCCCTTCCGCCTCCGCCTGCGCAACTTCCGACCGTCCGCCGACGCGTACCTCTCGGCGACGCGCGGGCCGCTCGTCTACATGGTGCGGCTGCACGTCATCGAGACGCAGACCGCCGAGCACGAGGAGCGGCTGGCCGACGCGTGGCGCGCGCTCGCGGCCGAGTGCGACGGCGACTCCGAGCTCTTCGCGAGCCGCTGGCGCGCAGTCGCCGCCGGTTGGCGCTTCTCCGAGGTGAACGACCTCGTCGACCGCCACAACCGCTGGTACCCGGTCGAGTCGCAGCTCCCGATGGATCCGCAGACCGGCAGAGAAGCGCTCGTGAACGGGCGCGACTACCGGCTCGCGCCGCTGGACGAGGACTGGATCCTCGAGCGCTTCCCCGCGGAGCTCGAGCGGGCGCTCGCGTCGCCGTAGGCAAGCCTCCGCCTCCCGAGCGGGGAGAATGGCCCGGTGAGCCTCGCCGAACTCGCCATCACGGTCGCGATGCTCGGCGGGCTCGGGCTCGTCGCGCGGAGGCTCGGGCTCTCGGCGATTCCCGCGTACCTCCTGGCCGGCCTCCTGCTCGGGCCGAACGAGCCGGAGGAGCTCGCGTTCATCCGCCCCTCGGAGGTCACGGAGTTCGTCGCTCAACTGGGGATCGTCTTCCTGCTCTTCTTCCTCGGCCTCGAGTTCACGTTCGACCGCATCACGAGGACGACCCGGCACATCGGCCTCGGCGGGCTCGTCGACTTCGTCGCCAACGCCGGTCTCGGGCTGATCATCGGAGTCGCGGCCTTCGGGCTCACCTCGGCGGCGCTCGTCCTCGCGGCGTGCATCTACGTCTCCTCGAGCGCGATCGCGATCAAGGGGCTCAGCGACTTCCGGCGCCTCGGCGACGACGAGACCGACCTCGTGCTCGCGATCCTCGTCTTCGAGGACATCGTGGTCGCCCTGATGCTCGGCTATGCCGCGGCCGGGGGCGGGGAGGTGTCGGACACGCTCGTCCTCGTCGCGAAGGCGCTCGGCTTCATCACCGCCGGCCTCGCGGCGAAGCGCTGGCTCACGGGCCCGCTCGACCGGCTGCTCGATCGGCTGCCGCTCGAGTTCTTCCTGCTCACGGTGTTCGGGTTCCTCGTGGGGACGGCGGCGATCGCGGAGGAGCTGGGACTGTCCGAGGCGATCGGCGCGCTCATGGCCGGGATCGTCCTCTCCGAGACGAGCGTCCGCGAGCAGATCGAGGAGCGCTTCTTCAGCTTCCGCGACATCTTCGCCGCGCTGTTCTTCTTCGTCTTCGGGCTCTCGATCGACGTGTCGGCGATCGGCGACGTCGGGCTGGCTGGTCGCGGTCGCGGTCGCTGCTGACGCTCGCCGGCAAGATCGGAGGGGGGATGGTCGCGGGGCGGGTCGGCGGCTTCACGCAGCGGCAGGCCTTCAACGCCGGAATCGCGCTCGTCGCGCACGGCGAGTTCACGATCATCCTCGCCCAGCTCGCGTCCGAGAACGAGGCGCTCGACGCCGGCGTCCGTACCGACCTCGTGGCATTCGCGGGCCTCTACGTGCTCGTGACCGCCACGATCGGGCTGGTGCTCATGAAGGAGTCGAAGCGGCTCGGTCGCGCCATCTTTCCCACCCGTAGACTGACCGAGGAGGCCTCATGACCGTTGATCTACGAGAGACCCGCCTGCCGGGCGTCGGCGTCAAGTACGCGTTCAGGACCGCCCAGGGCGGGCGGCTGTCGGTGATCTTGCACAACGACGGCCAGCGCGACATCTACTACTACCGGCGCACGGACGACGAGGATCCGACGGCCGTGATCGAGCTCCACGACGACGAGGCGCGACAGCTCGGGGCGATCCTCGGCGGCGCGTACGAGCGTCCGAAGATCGTCGAGGAGCTCGAGATGGCGCTCGGCGAGCTCCAGATCGAGTGGGTGCCCGTGCCGGACACGAGCCCCGCGATCGGTCACACGCTGGCCGAGCTCCAGCTCCGCGCGCGGACGGGCGTGACGGTGATCGCGATCCTGCGCGAGCCCGAGCCCGTGAGCGGCGCGCAACCGGACGACGTCGTCCAGCAGGGGGACACGCTCGTCGCGGTAGGCAAGGCCGGGCAGTTCACGCACTTCCGGAAGCTGCTCGCGGAAGGGCCCTTCGAGCACCTACGGAGGGTCGGCGTGCGCGAACCAGCGCGTCGATCGCGGGGCGCTCCTCGCCGCGGACGTCGCGGAAGACGCGCTCGGCCTTCTCGATCTCGAGACCGGCGAGCTCGCCCACGATCTCGTCCGGCGTGAAGTGGATGGTCGGGTCGCTCGGGCCGCCGACGCCCTCGGTCATGTTGGCGAGGTGGTGTCCGATGAGGATCAGCGTGCCGCCGCGAGCGAGCGCGGTCGACGCTCGCTCGAGCACGAGCCGGCGCTCCTGCGGCGAGAGGTGAAGGTAGAGGAGGAGGACGAGGTCGTACGCGCCGGCCGCGGGCTCGTACTCGAGCAGGTCGGCGACCGCGAGATCGACGACGACGCCGTCGCGCTCGGCGCGAGCCTTCCCCTTGGCGATCGCGACCTCCGAGAAGTCGACGCCCACGACCTCCCAGCCGAGGCTCGCGAGCCAGATCGCGTTCTGGCCCTCACCGCACGCGAGGTCGAGCGCGCGGCCGGGCGGGAGGCCCTCGACCTCGGCGACGAGAAAGCGGTTCGGCCTGGCGCTCCAGAGGTTCTCGACCGCGGCGTACTTCCGGTCCCAGTCCTCACGCCTCACGTGGGCGCCGCCTCAGGCCGAGCGACGCGTTGTGTCGCCACGAGTGTGAGCGCGCAGAGCACGGCTCCGACGAGGTAGGGAGCGGCGTCGCCCTGCGCCTCTCCGAGCACGCCGCCGAGCGTCGGCCCGGCGAGCGCGCCGAGCGCCCAGGCGGTGTTCATGATCCCGAACGCAAGGCCCTGGGCGAGCCCGGTCGACTCGGCGCGATCCGACGTCAGCGCCATGGCCGGCGTGTAGATGCTCCCGAAGGCGATTGCCGCGGCGGCGATCAGGACCGCGATCGCGACCGGCTCGGAGGAGACCGCGAGGGCGACGGCGACGACCATGGACCCCGCGAGTGCGACCCGGATCGGGAGCAGCCGGCCCCGGCGGTCGGTGAGGCGGCCGAGCAGCGGGTTCAGGACGACTTCGACGGCACCGGCGGCGAAGAAGACCGAGCCGATCGCGATCGTCGCCCAGCCCGCCTCGTCGAGCGCGAGCGGCGCGAGGACTGCGAGCGTGCCGAAGAGCAGCGCCGGGAGCGCGTTCAGCCACAAGCCGCCGACGAAGCGCGTGTCGCGGAACGCCCGCCGCAATCCCTCGACGTGCAGCGGCTCACAGGGAGCTGCGCGACCGAGGATCGCGAGGCCGGCGAAGCCGAAGGCGACGACCGCGACGGTCGTGAACGAGGCGCGGATCCCGACCGACTCCGCGATGCCGCCGAACATCGGCCCGAGGACGGCTCCCGCCACGGCTGCGCCGAACGCGGTTCCGATCATCTGGCCGCGCTGCTCCTTCGGAGCGGTGCTCGTGACCCACGCGAGCGCGCCGGCCCACGTGATCGTGCTCGAGAAGCCCTGGACGAACCGTGCGAGCAGGAGCGTGGCCACGCCGTCCGGCGAGCGCGAAGGCGATGCTCGACACGCCGAGGAGGACGAGCCCCCCGACGACGGCGTGCTTCGGGCCGAACCGTGCCGCCGCCAGCCCGCCCGGGATCCCGCCGAGGATCGCGCCGGCACCGAACGCGGCGAGCAGGAGCCCCGCGCCCGACTTCGAGAGGTCGAACTCGTCCGCGTAGCTCGGGACGAGCGGCGTCAGCGCCGTGTACAGGAGCACGTCGACGAAGATGATCGAGCTGACGAGAGCGACGAGCCTGCGCACGCGAGCCAGGATATGCGCGGCGGAGCGGGCGACCGGACCAAAGAAAATGCACCGAGCCGGTTGCGCCTTCGTCCGGCAATCCAACTGACCTCCGCCGAAGCGAGTGCCACTCGGAGAGCCATCAACCTCGGACGCTCCGTACTCGGTGCAGCGACGACACTAAGCGACCGGGCGGGGCGGGTCAAGCACCCTGCGAGAGGAATTTCGCGCATTTTGCGACCACGAGCTCGAGCCGGCGTCTGACCCTGGCCTGTGACGATTCTGCGCCGACTCGTCGTCAGAGATGGAACCCGGGGTCAGACCCGGGTCATGTCCGGACCGGACGCGTTCGAGGATCACAAGTGTGTGCCGATCGCTCCCCAGCTGCTCGGCGCCGCCGGTGGGTCGGCCGCGAAGCCGGACCACAAAGAAATGCACCGAGCCGGTGACGCCTTCGTCCAGCTTTCCGACTGACCGCCGCCGAAGCGGCAACCACTCGGAGAACCTTCAACCTCGGGCGCTCCGTACTCGGTGCATGCGGGACTCTAGGGAGGTGCAAGAGGCCCGTCAAGACCCTCGGAGAGCAACTTCTCGCAAATTGCGATGTTTTCTTTTCGCACAGGGTCGAACTGCGTTCGCCCGCGCATGCTCTAGAGCCGATCGAGAGAAGAAAAAGGGCCGGACCCCTGAGGATCCGGCCGCAGAATTCGCCGAGCCGGGAACGCTTTCGTCCACCTTCCCGACAAACGTTCCGCTTCCGCGTAGCGCCCCTCGGGAGGGCTTCGACCTACCGGCGCCCCGTGCTCGGCGCAGGCAGAAATCTAAGACAGCGGACGTGTCCGCACAAGACCCCTCCGCAACGAAACTTCACGCAAATTGCGGGCGCCGACCACGCAGTTCGCTCGCGCGGCCCGACCGACGACCGCGAATTAGGGTCCGCCACATGCGCGAGCGGGCGAGAGCGGTCGTTATCGGCGGCGGCGTTGGGGGCGCGGCGATCCTCTACTGGCTCGCGCGGCTCGGCTGGGACGACGTCGTGCTCGTCGAGCGCGCGGAGCTCACGAGCGGCTCGACGTTCCACTCGGCCGGCCTCGTCGGGCAGCTGCGAAGCACGCTCTCGCTGACGAAGATGATGATGAGCTCGGTCGAGCTCTACCGCGCACTCGAGGACGAGGTCGGGCTCGAGACGGGCTGGCGCGAGGTCGGCTCTCTCCGGCTCGCCTCTTCCGAGGAGCGCATGGAGGAGATCGCGCGCCAGGCCGGCTGGGCGAAGACCTTCGGCCTCCCGCTCGAGCTGATCTCGCCGGCCGAGGCGCAGGCGCTGTTCCCGCCGCTGACCACCGACGGCGTCCTGGGCGCGGCGTTCCTGCCGACCGATGGCTACGTCGACCCGAGCCAGCTCACGCTCGCGCTCGCGGAGGGCGCGAGACGCCGCGGCGCCGAGGTCAACACCGGCACGCGAGTCACCGGTGTTCGCGTCGAGCGAGGACGCGTGCGAGCGGTGGAGACCGACCGCGGCGAGATCGAGACCGACGTCGTCGTCAACGCGGGCGGAATGTACGCGCGCGAGATCGGCGCGCTCGCGGGCGTGAACGTCCCGATCGTCCCGATGGCGCACGAGTACCTCGTCACGAAGCCGGCGGGCCTTCCGCTCGAGATGCCGACGATGCGCGATCCCTCGCTCCTCGTCTACTTCCGCCCGGAGTCGGGCGGCCTCGTCATGGGCGGGTACGAGCGCAACTGCGCCCCGTGGGGCCTCGACGGCATCCCCGCCGACTTCAACTCGCGCCTGCTCGACGAGGACTGGCCGCGGTTCGAGGAGCTGATGGAGAACGCGGTCGTGCGCGTTCCCGCCCTCGCGGACATGGAGGTGGTCAAGCTCATCAACGGGCCGGAGGCGTTCACGCCGGACGGGGAGTTCGTGCTCGGGCCGTCGGACGTGCGCGGGTTCTGGGTCGCGGCCGGCTTCTGCGCGCACGGGCTCGCAGGCGCGGGCGGGATGGGCAAGCTCGTCGCCGAGTGGATCGTCGAGGGAACGCCGTCGCTCGACGTCTGGCACATGGACTCGCGCCGCTTCGGCGCCGCGTACCGAAGCCGCGAGTACACGGTCGCGCGCACGAAGGAGATCTACGAGACGTACTACGACGTGAAGTACCCGGGCCACGAACGCACCGCGGGACGGCCGCTGCGCGTCTCTCCCACGTACGCGCGCCTGGTCGAGCTGGGCGCCGCGTTCGGCGAGAAAGCAGGCTGGGAGCGTGCGAACTGGTTCGAGTCGAATGCCGCGCGCGGGGACGAGACGCTCCGTCCGCGGGGCTGGGCCGGCAAGCTCTGGTCGCCGGCGATCGGCGCCGAGCACCGCGCGTGCCGCGACAGCGCAGCCCTCTTCGACGAGAGCTCGTTCGCGAAGCTCGAGGTCACGGGAGAAGGCGCCGCCGACTTCCTCGAGTGCCTCTGCGCGAACCGGGTCGCACGCGACGTCGGCCGCGTGACGTACACGCAGATGCTGAACTCGCGCGGCGGGATCGAGTGCGACTTCACGGTGACGCGCCTCGCCGACGATCGTTTCCGCATCGTCACCGGGACCGCGTTCGGGCAGCACGACCTCGCGTGGATCCGGCAGCACGCGCCCGAGGACGGCTCCGTCCACGTCGCCGACGTGACTTCCGCGTACGCCTGCCTCGGCCTCTGGGGCCCGCGCGCACGCGACATCCTCGGGCCGCTCACCACCGCCGACCTCTCGAACGCGTCGTTCCCGTACATGACCGCGCAGGAGCTCGCCGTCGGGCCGGTGCCCTGCCTCGCCGTTCGCGTCACGTACGTCGGCGAGCTCGGGTGGGAGCTCTACTGCGGGTCCGAGCTGGGCCTGTCTCTCTGGGACACGCTCTGGGAGGCCGGTCGCGAGCACGGCCTCGTCGCCGGCGGCTACAAGGCGATCGACTCGCTCCGGCTCGAGAAGGGCTACCGGGTCTGGGGCGCGGACATCACGCCGGAGGACACGCCGTTCGAGGCGGGGCTCGACTTTGCCGTCAAGCTCGACAAGGTCGACTTCATCGGTCGGGAATCTCTGACCGACGAGAAAGGCGTAACGCGCCGGCTTCGCTGCCTGACCCTCGACGATCGGCGAGCGATCGCGCTCGGCTCCGAGCCCGTTCGCGTCGGAGACGAGCTCGTCGGGCGCGTCACGAGCGGCGGCTACGGCTACACGGTGGAACGCTCGATCGCGTACGCGTACGTGCCCGCCGAGCACGAGCCGGGCACCGAGGTCGCGGTCGAGATCTTCGGCGAGTGGGTCGCCGGCGAGATCGCCGAGGAGCCGCTCTTCGACCCGCGAGGCGAGAGGATCCGCGCGTGAGCGAGCTCGCGAGCGGCGGTCGAGCGGGTCTGGCCCGGTCGCGGTGCGCGCTTCGAGGTGCTCGGCGGCGGGATCACGAACCACAACGCCAAGGTCGAGCTCGACGGCGAGACCTACGTGCTCCGCGTGGCGGGCAAGGACACGAGCCTGCTCGGCATCGACCGCTCCGTCGAGCTCGAGGCGACGCGCGCGGCCGCCGCCCTCGGGATCGGCCCCGAGGTCGTCGACTTCGTCGAGCCGGAGGGCTGGCTCGTGACCCGGTTCGTACCGGGCGAGATTCCCGGGATCGAGGCGATGCGCGAGCCGGAGATGCTCGCCCGCGTCGCGCGGGCGCTGCGCGCGTTCCATGACGGCCAGCAGATCCCCGGGAGCTTCGACTCCTTCCGCGTGGTCGAGACCTACCGCGAGACCGCCCTCGACCGAGGTGGCGCGATCCCGCCCGCGTACGACCGGGCGCACGCGATCGCCCGCGAGATCGAGGCCCGCCGCGCGGCCGCAACCCCGGTGCCCTGCCACAACGACCTCCTGAACGCGAACTTCCTCGACGACGGGGAGCGCCTGCGCATCGTCGACTGGGAGTACGCGGGCATGGGCGACCGCTTCTTCGACCTCGCGAACTTCTCGATCAACCACGAGCTCGGTCGCAGAGGAGCGCGCCGGCCCTGCTCGACGCCTACGGCGCGCCGACCGAGGACGACGCAGCGCGCGCTCGAGCTCATGCGCTTCATGTCCGACTTCCGCGAGGCGATGTGGGGCGTCGTGCAGACGGCGGTCTCCGAGCTCGACTTCGACTTCGCCGCCTACGCGAGCGAGCACTTCGCGCGCCTCGAGCGCACGGCCGCCGAGCCGTCGTTCCGAGAAGCGCTCGCGGCCTGAACGCGAGAAGGGCGCCCCCACGGCGCCCCTCTCGCAGAACGATGAGGTGACCTCTCAGCTCGCCTCGGTCGGCACCTCGAACCGACCGAGCTGCTCCTCCTCCATCCGCTCGAGCTCCTCCTCGGTGCCCATCCGCACGGGGCCCTTGAACCACTTGTTGGCCGAGAGGAGCCACCACCCGCCGAACAGCGAGCAGCGCTCCGCCGACGAGGATCGGCGCGTAGTTCACCGCCTCCCAGGTGAACCCGTCCTTCCACGGCACGCTGACCGAGTACGGCGGCAGGAGGAAGATGAACGAGATGAAGAACACCCAGACGATCGCGATCGGGTTGATCCACTTGTAGTGGTTCCCGAGCGACCAGGCTCCGGGCTCGAACTCGTCCTTCATCCGGTAGCGGAGGATCACCGGCAGGATGAACGCGATGTAGAGGCCGATCACCGCGATCCCCGTGCCGACGTAGTAGCCGATGAAGAAGTTGTAGAGCGTCGGCAGCATGAGCGCCGCCGCGGCGACCACGATGCCGATGACCGCGTACGGCGGCACGCGGTTCCGCGCCACACGGCGCCAGAGCTGGTGACCGGGGACCGCGCGGTCGCGCGAGAACGCGAACAGCATCCTGGACGCCGACGTCACCGACGCCGTGAGGCAGAAGAACTGGGCGACGCAGCAGATGAAGAGGATGAACGTCCCCCAGCTCTGTCCCATCGCGGTGACCCAGTTCGTCGGGACCATGTACAGGTCGACGGCAGGCTCGAGGGGCAGCGCCCGTGTGACCGCCACGAGCAGGATGAACCCGAAGAACACGGACACCACGACCGACATGTACATCCCGACGGCCGCCGAGCGGGACGCTTGATGGGTCTCCTCCGCGACGTGCGCCGACGCGTCGAAGCCGGTGATCGTGTACTGGGCCATCAGCAGGCCCGTCAAGAACACGTACCAGAACACGATGCTGCCGAAGGTGGCCGGTGCAGACTCGCCGCCCCAGCCGGTCGCGTTGATCGTCTCCGTGAAGACGAAGCTGAACGAGCGGTGTTCGTCGGGGACCGTCGCGAGGATGATCACGATGACGACGACGCCGATCATGTGCCAGTAGGCCGAGATCGTGTTCAGCATCGCCGTGACCGTCACCTTGAACAGGTTCAGGAGCAGCGCGCCGAGCAGAACGATCGCGTACGTGAGGTAGACGTACCCCTTCGTGTTCGGGTACTCGAACCAGTAGTTCATGAGGGCGGTCGCGAAGATCGCGAGCCCGTAGCCGATCGCGGCCGTAACCGCGATCTGCCCGACGAGATTGAACCAGCCCGTGAACCACCCCCAGCCCGGGCTTCCGAGCTTCGACGCCCAGTAGTAGAGGCCGCCCGCCGTCGGGTAGGAGGATGCGATCTCGGCCATCGAGAGCGCGACGAGCGTGCTCATGAGGCCGACGAGGAGCCAGCCCCACGTGATGGCGACCGGCCCGCCCTGGCTGAATGCGATGTAGTAGGACGTGAGGCAGCCCGCGAGGATCGAGATGATCGTGAAGCTGATCGCGAAGTTCTGGAACCCGCCCATCGCGCGGAACAGCTCCTGCGCATAGCCCAGCCGGTGGAGGGTCTTCTCGTCCTCCGAGGTTTGGTAGCCGGGCGAGGGACTCGTGCTCATACGACCTCCCAGGGATAGCCGGTGACTTGAGGCAGGTATTACGCGCACTCGCGCCGGGGCGTGTCAACCATGCGGAGAACGGAATAGGATCGCGCGCGTGCTCAGCTTCGGAGAGTTGAAGGCGGAGGTCGAGGGCGGGCAGCTCGACACGGTGATCGTCGCCTTCACCGACATGCAGGGCCGGCTCATGGGGAAGCGGCTGCACGGGGAGTTCTTCTGCGAGGAGATCGAGGCCGAGCACCCCGTCGAGGGCTGCAACTACCTGCTCGCGCTCGACATGGAGATGGACCCGATCCCGGGCTACGAGATCGCGAGCTGGGAGCGCGGCTACGGCGACTTCGCGCTCGCGCCGGATCTCGCGACGCTGCGCCGGATTCCGTGGCTCGAGGCGACCGCGCTCGTCCTCTGCGACGTCCAGTGGCACGACGGCTCGCCCGTCGCGCCCTCGCCGCGGCAGGTGCTGAAGGCGCAGCTGGAGCGGGCAGCGGCGCTCGGCTACACGCCCATGACCGGCTCCGAGCTCGAGTTCTATCTCCTGCGCGAGAGCTACGAGCACGCGTGGGCGCAGCGGTACGAGGACCTGACGCCGTCCGTCCCGTACATCCTCGACTACCACGTCCTCGCGACGACCTACGACGAGGGCCTCATCCGCCAGATCCGGAACGGGATGCACGGCGCCGGCATCAAGGTCGAGACCTCGAAGGGCGAGGCGTGGCCCGGTCAGCACGAGATCAACTTCCGCTTCGCCGACGCGCTGACCATGGCCGACAACCACGTGATCTACAAGAACGGCGCCAAGGAGATCGCGCACCTGAACGGGTGCTCGATCACGTTCATGGCGAAGCCGTTCGAGAGTTGGATCGGGAGCTCGTGCCACATCCACAGTTCCTTGTTCAGCGACAGCCAGCCTCTGTTCGCTGACGACGACGCGCTCTTCGACCGCTGGCTCGCCGGCCAGATCGCGTGCTTCGAGGAGCTCGCGATCTTCCTCGCCCCGACGGTGAACTCGTACAAGCGCTTCGCGGCCGGGAGCTGGGCGCCGACGACGCTCGCGTGGGGCCACGACAACCGGACGTGCGGGTTCCGGATCGTCGGCCACGGCGCGTCGAAACGGGTGGAGACGCGAATTCCGGGCGGGGACGTCAACCCGTACCTCGCGTTCGCGGCGATCGTCGCGGCCGGGCTGCACGGGATCGAGAACGAGCTCCCGCTGCCGCCCGCGCTCGAAGGGAACGCGTACGAGTCCGACGCGAAGCGCTTCCCCTCGACGCTGCGCGAGGCGACTGCCGCGCTCGAGGAGGGAACGGTCGCCCGGGCCGCGTTCGGCGACCAGGTCGTCGACCACTACCTGAACTACGCGCGCACCGAGCAGGCGCTCTTCGACAAGGTCGTCACCGACTGGGAGCGCGTTCGCTATTTCGAGCGGGGCTGACGGGCAGACTGTGGGCATGCGGCCGGTGATCGGGATCACGACGTACGCGCAGGAGGCGACCTGGGGCGCGTGGCGCATGCCGGCGGCGCTGATCCCGCTCGACTACGTCGACGCGGTCGAGCGGGCGGGCGGGCGCGCTCTGCTGGTGCCGCCGTGCGAGGACGACGTCGCGGAGACGCTGGACGCGCTCGACGGGATCGTGTTCTCGGGCGGCGCGGACGTCGACCCGACGACGTACGGCGCCGACGCGCACCCGGAGACCGACTCGCCGCAGGCGCGGCGCGACGCCTGCGAGCTGGCGCTGCTCACGGCCGCACTCGAGCGGAACGTGCCGACCCTCGCGATCTGCCGCGGCTTCCAGCTCCTGAACGTCGCGCGCGGCGGCGACCTCGTCCAGCATCTCCCCGAGGAGGTCGGGCACGACGACCACAAGCAGGTTCCCGGGGAGTTCGTGGAGCACGCGGTGGAGGTGAAGGAGGGGACGCGGCTCGCGGGGATCGTCCGCGGGCGCTCCGACGTCTCCTCGCACCACCACCAGGGGCTCGGGAAGCTCGGCGACGGGCTGGTCGAGACGGCGTGGGCCCACGACGGGACGCTCGAGGGCGTGGAGGATCCGTCGCTCCGCTTCGCGGTCGGCGTGCAGTGGCACCCGGAGATGGGGCAGGACGGCGCGCTCTTCGAGGCGCTCGTCGAAGAGGCACGCGCCTATCGCGCGTCCCGCGACGTCGAGTAGGCTCTCGCCGCCGTCGAGTCGGGAGGAGCGCGTGTACTACTTCGGAGGCCTGGCGATCTACATCGTGTTGTCGGTCGTCTTCATCGCGGACGTCTTGCGTAACCCGGCGCTGACCGGAGTGGGCAAAGCCCTCTGGATCGTCGCCCTCCTGCTCGTGCCGGTCTTCGCGTGGCTCGTGTACGGGATCTGGCGTCTGCGCCAGAGCCGCGGGCTCTGACGTCGACCATGCGGGAGAATCGGGGCATGACGCTCACGGTTCTCAATCCGGCCACCGAGGAGCCGATCGCGGAGCTCGAGCAGGCGGGCGTCGAGGAGGCGGACGAGGCCGTCGCACGGGCGCGGGCGGCGTATCCCGCCTGGCGCGCGGTCGCGCCCGGGGATCGGGCGCGTCTGCTCAGGCGCTTGGCAGAGCTCGTCGAGGAGAACGCCGAGGAGCTCGCGCGCATCGAGTCGAGCAACGTCGGCAAGCCGATCTCGGGCGCGCGCGGCGAGATCGGCATGGTCGCGCAGGTCTTCCACTTCTACGCGGGCGCCGTCGACAAGCACTTCGGCGAGACGATCCCCGCGGCCGGTGGCGAGGCGCTGACCTTCCGCGAGCCGCTCGGCGTCGTCGGGCTCATCGTCCCCTGGAACTTCCCGCTCAACATCTCGAGCTGGAAGCTCGGGCCCGCGCTCGCGTGCGGGAACACGGTCGTCCTGAAGCCCGCCGAGCTGACGCCGCTCTCGGCGCTCCGGCTCGCCGAGCTCGTGCTCGAGGCCGGGATCCCGGAGGGCGTCGTGAACGTCCTCGTCGGCAAGGGCTCGGTCGTCGGGCAGCGGCTGATCGAGCATCCGGACGTCGCGAAGATCGGCTTCACGGGCTCGACCGAGGTCGGGCGGCTCGTCATGCGGGGCGCGGCGGAGACGATCAAGCGCGTCACGCTCGAGCTCGGCGGCAAGTCGGCGAACGTCATCTTCGAGGACGCGGATCTGGAGAAGGCCGCTGCGTCCGCGCCGTACGCGGTCTTCGACAACGCCGGCCAGGACTGCTGCGCGCGCTCGCGCATCCTCGTCCAGCGTTCCGTCTACGACGACTTCCTGGAGCGGTTCGTCGAGGCGACGCGCAGCGTCAAGGTCGGCGATCCGGCGGACGACGCGACCGAGATGGGCCCGCTGATCTCGGCGCAGCACCGGGAGACGGTGGCCTCCTTCGTCGACGGCTCACGCTTCCGAGGGCGAGGTCCCGGACGGCCCGGGGTTCTGGTTCCCGTGCACGGTCGTCGAGGCGACGAACGACGACCGCGTCGCGCGCGAGGAGGTCTTCGGCCCGGTCGCGGCGGTGATCCCGTTCGAGGACGAGGCCGACGCGATCCGGATCGCGAACGACACGCCGTACGGGCTCTCCGGCTCGATCTGGACCCGCGACGGCGCCCGCGCGCTGCGTGTCGCGCGCGCGATCGAGTCGGGCGTCCTGTCCGTGAACGCGAACACGTCGGTCCGCGTCCAGACGCCGTTCGGCGGGTTCAAGCAGTCGGGGTTCGGCCGCGAGCTCGGGATGCACGCGCTCGAGGGCTACTCCGAGGTCAAGAGCGTCTTCGTCTCGACGGAAGGGTGAGCATGGGTCGACTGGACGGCAAGGTGTGCGTGATCACGGGCGCCGGCGGCGGCATGGGGCGCGAGGCGGCGATCGTCTTCACCGGCGAGGGCGCCCAGGTCTGCGTCGCGGACGTGGACGAGAGGCTCGCCGAGGAGACGGTCTCGCTCTGCTCCGGCGACGCGCTCGCGGTGCGCGCGAACGTCGCGGACGAGGACGACGTGCGCGCGATGCTCACCGCGACCGCCGATCGCTTCGGCGGGATCGACGTCCTCTACAACAACGCCGGCATCTCGCCCGCGGACGACGCGTCCGTCCTGGACACGCCCGTCGACGCCTGGCAGCGCGTCCAGGACGTGAACACGAAGGGCGTCTTCCTCTGCTGCAAGCACGGGATCCCGTACCTGCTCGAGCGTGGAGGCGGCTCGGTGATCAACGTCGCCTCGTTCGTCGCGATCCTCGGCGCCGCGACCTCGCAGATCTCGTACACGGCTTCGAAAGGCGCCGTGCTCGCGATGAGCCGCGAGCTCGGAGTGCAGTTCGCACGGCGCGGGGTGCGCGTGAACGCGCTCTGCCCGGGCCCGGTCGAGACGCCGCTCCTGCTCGCGATCTTCGGCGGCGACCCGGAGGCGTTCGCGCGCCGCCAGGTGCACTGGCCCACCGGGCGCCTCGGCAAGCCGCGCGAGATCGTGAACGCGGCGCTCTTCCTCGCGAGCGACGAGTCGTCATTCGTCAACGGTGCCGCATTCGTCGTCGACGGCGGCCTCACGGCCGCGTACGTGACACCGGAGTAGGGGCGAGGCTTGCCTCGCCCTCGAGCGCCTCAGACGCCGACGACCTGAACGAGCCAGCGCCGGTCGCGCGCCCGGTCGAGCTCGAGAAACAGCACGCGCTGCCACTGGCCGAGCGCGAGCTCGCCCTCGCGCACCGGGATCGACTCGCCCGCGCCGCCGAGCAGCATCGACATGCAGTGCGCGTGCCCGTTCCCGATCTCCATGTCCTCCTCGCAGACGTTCTCCGTCCGCCGGTCCCAGTCGTCGTGCGCGTAGTAGTGCTCGCTCGGCACGAGTCGCTTGAGGAGCAAGCGCGAAGTCCTCGAGGAAGCCGCGCTCGAACTCGTTCACGCGCACGGAGCAGGTCGTGTGCGGTGAGTACACCGAGCAGATGCCGTCGACGATCCCGCTCTGACGCACCGCCTCGCTCACGTCTTCGGTGATGTCGGTGACGGTCAGGCCGCCGGCGGTGCGGAGCTGCGACTCGAACTGGAAGGTCTTCACGGCCGAGCCACATTGTGTCAGCCACGCGCGTGGCCGGCCTGCCGGAACCGTCGGTTACGCTGGCTCCCGGAGGGCCCGTAGCTCAGCTGGTTAGAGCAGCCGACTCATAATCGGTTGGTCCCTGGTTCGAGTCCAGGCGGGCCCATTCTGTGGCAGCGCGATCCAGATCGCGAGCAACAACTAGTCAGCGACAGCGCGCGCCTGTGAGCTGAAGCAGAGGAGGCGGGTACTCGATGCCGTTTGTCGACACGAGCACGTTGGAGGTGGTGGAGCGGAGGCCGGGGTGGTACGGGCGCTACTTCGATTCGCCAAGCATGACCTTCGCTCACTACGAGTTCACCGAGGGCTCCACGATCCACGAGCACTCCCACCCGCAGGAAGAGGTGTGGCAGGTCATCGAGGGCGAGCTGGAGATCGACGTCGACGGCGACGTCCGCATCGCCGGTCCGGGCTTGGCCGCGATCGTGCCGCCGAACGTGCCGCACGCCGTAAGAGCCCTGACGAACGGCAAGGCACACGTCATCGACTACCCGCTGCGCTCGGACGGGTGATCTGCACTCGGGCGGTCAAGCAGTTCAAGTCACCTGTTGACGCTCCGGCACGGGGGCTGAGCTAGATCGTCTTGCTAGAAGGCAGCCACGAGGCCGAGCACGACCAGGCCCCAAAATGCGAGACCGACCAGTAGAGCGACCACCATGCCCCAGTTCACCGGTTCGCGAGTCCGGTCGTGTCTCCGTTCGCGAATAGGGTCGTCGGCAGCTCCAACGGTCATCAGACGGTCACCGGGCGCGTACGCCGTGGGGACACTCACCTCTCCACGAGCGGACGCAGTGATAGCTAGACGTCTCATGCGTCTTCCTTTCGTCTCTGTGATCGAGACCGCATCCCGCCCGACTCCAATGCGCCGAAATGAGTGGCGGGCCGACGGTGGTGACCTCATGGGCCACCCACGATACCTCACTCGAGGACCACGTTA
This sequence comes from uncultured Actinomycetes bacterium, assembly GCA_963796405.1. Lineage (GTDB taxonomy): Bacteria > Actinomycetota > Thermoleophilia > Gaiellales > Gaiellaceae > GMQP-bins7. Next base: position 214,490 of record CAWCLL010000013.1, on the reverse strand, counting down.
GCGCCGCGCACACGCGCCGTAAGTGACCCAAGCGGGTCAACTGGTCGAGGCAGTCGTGGCGAACGCGGCCACTAGCCGACGCCCGGCTCCGGCGGCGGCTTCTCCGAGTTGTCAGCCGGGTCGTTGTCGACTAGCGTCAGGCGGCGTGGGCGACGGGGGACCTGCGACGGAGACGACGGTCGTTTCTGGGCTCGAGCCTCGCGTGTTCTGGGAGCGGTTCGAGACGCTCACGCGCATCCCACGTCCCTCGCGCCACGAAGAGCCCGTCATCGAGCACGTCCGCGACTGGGCGAAGAGCCGCGGCTTCGAGCTCGAGCAGGACGCGGGACGGAACCTGGTAGTCCGGGTGCCCGCGACGCCAGGGCGCGAGTCGGCGCCCACGCTCGTGCTCCAGGGCCACCTCGACATGGTCTGCGAACGCGACCCGGCGAGCCCGAACGACCCGGCGGAGGGCCGCATCGCGCTCGTCCGCGACGGCGACTGGCTCACCGCGGACGGGACGACGCTCGGCGCCGACGACGGCGTCGCCATCGCGGCGATGATGGCGCTCGTCGAGGACCAGTCTCTTCCGCACGGGCCGCTCGAGCTGCTGATGACGGTCGCCGAGGAAGTGGGGCTCGAGGGCGCGAACGCGCTCGACGGGTCGCTGCTCACGGGCTCGACGCTGATCAACCTCGACAGCGAGGAGGACGGCGTCCTCACCGTCGGCTGCGCGGGCAGCACCGACACGTGGATCCGGGTCGATGCACCGCGCGCGGCCGCCTCACCCGAGGCCGTCACGGTCGCGGTGACAGCGACCGGCGGCCTCGGCGGCCACTCGGGAAGCGAGATCCATCTTGGCCGTGCGAACGCGATCAAGGTGCTCGGCCGGGTGCTGCGTGAGGCGCACGCGGCGGTGCCGTTCCGGCTCGTCTCGCTGAACGGAGGGAAGAGTCGCAACGCGATCCCGCGCGACGCGGTCGCGGTCTGCTCCGTTGCGCGCACGGACGAGGAGCGGTTCCGTTCGGCCGTGGAGTCGGCGGCGGGGACCGTCCGCGACGCCTTCGCCAAGACCGACCCGGGCGCGACGGTGACCCTCGAGGGCGCCGACGCCGCGGACGACGCCTGGACCGACGAGGCGACGCCACGGCTGCTCGACCTCGTCGCCCTGGTGCCGACCGGCCCGCTGGCGATGAGCCCCGACTTCGACGGACTGGTCGAGACGAGCACGTCGCTCGGAGAGGCGGCGACCGAGGACGGCCGGCTCACGCTGCACAGCCTCTCGCGCTCGTCGAACGACGCAGCGCTCCCCGAGGTGGTGGCGGCGCTCGACGCGGCGGCGCGGCTCGCCGGCGGCGCTCTCGAGGTGAAGCACAACTACAACGGCTGGCGGCCAGACCTGGACTCGCCTGTGCTCGAAGTCGCGCGCGCGGCGTACGAGCGGATCTTCGGCGAGGCCCCGGTGGTCACGGCGGTGCACGCCGGCCTGGAGACGGCCGTCATCGGGACGAAGGTCAGCGGCCCCCTGGACATGCTCGCGCTCGGCCCGCAGATCGACGCGCCTCATTCCCCCGACGAGCGCGTTAGCATCCCGACCGTGGGGCGGTTCTGGATGCTGCTCGTCGCCGTCGTGGACGACTTCTCGGCACCGACGGGGTAGGCCGTGCGCCCGCTCTACACCTGGATCGCGGTCGCCGCCGGCATCGTGCTCGTGATCGTCGCGGTGGCGGCGATCGGAGGCCGAGACAAGTCGGGCGAGACCGTCCCGGCCGGGGAGTGGGCGCAGAACGTCTGCGGGACCGTCGGAGTCTGGCGCGGCGAGATCGACGCGATCGTCGAGGACGTTCGCACGCCGTCGTCGGCCGCGCCCAGCGGCGAGGAGCCGCAATCGGAGACGCCGCAGGGGCGAACGGGGCTCGTGCGGGCCGGTCTCGATCGCGCCGTGCAGGCGACCGAGACGATGGTCGAGGGAGTCGACAACGCGGGAATTCCCGAGACGACGAACGGCGAGCAGTCGGCCGACCAGGTCTCGAGCTGGGCGAACGGCGCCCTGGACGATCTCGAGCAGGCTGAGGACTCGCTCGACGAAGAGGCGGAGACGCTGGAGGAGGCCATCGAGCAGCTCGGAGGAGCTCTCGGCGCGATGGGCACCGTGATCGCGAGCGGCGTCCAGACCATCGCCGACGTCGCCGATCACCGATCCGGAGCTCGCCACTGCACTCCAGGACTCGAGCACCTGTCAGCAACTGCGGGAGGACGCGGGCGCGTGAGCACGATGGACTGGATCCTGGTCGCGGTTCAGGGCCTCGTGGTCATCGGCTTCATCGCCCTCGGTGTCCGCTCGGGCGGCATCGGGCTCGGGCTGTGGGGCGGAGTCGGGACGCTCGTCCTCGTCTTCCTCTTCGGGCTCGATCCCGGCGAGCCGCCGATCAGCGCGATCCTCATCATCATCGCCGTCATCTCCGCGGCGGCGGCGATGCAGGCTGCGGGCGGCGTCGACTACATGGTCCAGGTCGCGAGCGGGGCGCTGCGCGCCAGACCGAAGGCCCTCAACTTCGTGGCGCCCTACATCTCGTACCTGCTCACGATCCTCACCGGGACCAGCAACACCTTCTTCTCGATCATCCCCGTGATCAACGAGGTCGCCTACGCGAACAAGATCCGGCCCGAGCGCGCGCTCGCCGGGTCGACGGTGGCCAATGCGCTCGGGATCACGTCGAGCCCGGTCGCGGCCGCGATGGCCACGATGCTGCCGCTCGTCGAGATCTACAACTACGACCTGATCGACGTCCTGCTGATCACGATCCCGGCGAGCATCGTCGGCATCTTCGCGATGTCGCTCGTGATGAGCCGCCATGGCAGAGACCTGGACGACGACGCGGAGTACCAGCGCCGGGTGGCAGCCGGCGAAGTGCAGCCGCCCGCCCCTCCGGCCGAGATCGCACTGCAGCCGTACGCGAAGCGCAGCGTCGCCATCTTCCTCGCAGGGGTCGCCGCGATCTGCGTCTTCGGCTTCGCCGAGGGCATTCGCCCGACGGTCGCCGCAGAAGGCGGCGGCGTCGAGCCGATGTCGGTGACGCCGCTCATCCAGATGTTCATGCTCACCGCCGCGGCGCTGATTCTCGTCTTCTGCCACGTGAAGGCGAGTGACGTCCCGGGCACGCAGATCTTCCGCTCCGGCATGATCTCGATGATCGCGCTGTTCGGGATCGCCTGGATGGCCGACACCTTCATTGCGAACAACGAGGATGCGATCGTGCAGGCACTCGGCAGCCTGGCCGAGGAGTGGCCGTTCATGATCGCGGTCGCGATTTTCCTCGTCGCCGCGCTGACGACGAGCCAGTCGGCGTCGACGCGCACGATGGTCCCGCTCGGGCTGGCGCTCGGGATCGGCGCCGGCTACATGATCGCGATGTGGACAGCCGTGGTCGGTGTGCTCTTGCTTCCGGCCAACGGGACGCAGATCGCCGCCGCCGAGTCCGACACCACGGGAACGACCACGCTCGGAAAACGCGTCGTCGACCACTCCTTCCAGCTGCCACTGCAGATCTGCTGGGTCGTGACCGCGCTCGTCGGCATCGCGATCGTCTGGCTCTTCTTCGGCGGGCACACGCCGGCGCCGCCGACACCGACCACACCCACGCCGTAGCGTGACCGTCCGCGGCGCCGCCTTCCTCGGCATCGGCGCCATGGTCGGCGCCGGCATCTTCGCGCTGCTCGGCGAGGCCGGAGCGGTCGCGGGCTCGGCCGTCTGGCTGTCGTTCCTGCTGGCGGGGATCGTCAGCGCGCTGCTGGGATACACGGTCGTCAAGCTCGGCGTCCGGTACCCGTCGTCGGGTGGGCTCATCGCCTACCTGCTCGAGGGCTTCGGAAACGGCCGGCTCGTGGGCATTGCCTCCTGGCTCGGCTACTTCGCGGCGATCGTGATCGTCTGCTCGATGGTCGCGGTCTCGTTCGGCAGCTACGCGACCTCGCTCTTCGTCGGCGACGACGCGGCCGGGTGGTGGGACAACGCCTTCACGACGCTCGTCGTCGTCGCGATGGTCGCGATCAACGTCGTCGGAGCCCGCTTCGTCGACCGCGCGCAGTCGCTGATCGTGATCGTTCTCCTCGGCGTGTTCGCCGTGTTCATCGCCGTGACGCTCGTGGAGATCGACCTCGATCTCCTCGCGTTCAGCGGCTATCCGGGGCTCTCGGACATCGTCGCGAGCGTCGCCCTCACGTTCTTCGCGTATCTCGGGTTCAGCGTGATCACCTTCGCAGTCGGCGACCTGCGCGACCCCGAGCACGACCTGCCGCGCGCCATGTACCTCGCGCTCCTCGTGACGACGGCGCTGTACGTCCTGATCTCTCTCGGGGTCTTCGGGACGCTGACGGTCGAGGAAGTCGTCGGCTACGGCGAGACCGCGATCGCGGAGGCGGCCCGGCCCGCGCTCGGAGACTTCGGCTTCACGATGATGGCGATCGCCGCGCTGCTCGCGACTTCGTCGTCGGTCAATGCGACGCTGTACGCCTCCGGCGGGCTGACGGCGATGCTCGCGGACGTCGGGCAGTTTCCGCCGCTCTTCGGCCGCACGACCAGGTTCGGGCGCTCCGGACTGCTCGTCACCGCGGCGCTCGTCCTCGTCGTCGCGAACCTGGTCGACCTCTCCGCCATCGCGTCCGTCGGCAGCGCGTGCGCTCTCGGGATCTTTCTGTTCGTCGGCCTCGCAGCGCTCCGGCTGCGAGCGGAGACAGGCGCAAGTGCGCCCATCGTCCTCCTCGGCATCGCCGCGACGGCGGTCGTCCTCGTGTTCTTCGCGGTGGACACGCTTCGCAACTCGCCCGAGACGTTCGTCGCCATCGTCGCGATCGCGGTTCTCGCGGTGCTCCTCGATCTCGTGTGGAAGCGGGCGCGCGGGCCGTGCCGCCTGCGACCTCGCCGGAGACCGGCGGTGCAGGTGGACACTGACATCGGCCGCCGGCTTGCGTACTCGGGGGCATCCGTCAGAATCGGCAGCACGGGCTTCGGTGAGGACGCCGACCCGCCGTCAGCTCTCGGTAGGGAGGACACATGAAAGACGGAAAGCTGCTGCGGATAGGTGGCTACGTATCGGGGGGCGTGCTGATCCTCTTCGGCGTCATCGTCATCGCTCTCGGCGCGTACGGGTTCACGTTCACGCGCGACTCGATCGAAGAGGAAGGCATCGTGTTCGGATCGATCGAGGATCCGGCCGTCGCCGAGCATGCCGAGGAATGGGCCGGCGAGCCGGTGACGACCGGCAGGCAGGCGCTCGCATTCGCGGAGATCATGCGCGAGCACACGCTCTCCAGCACGGACGGGCTGACGTACGCCGAGATGGGTCGGTACCAGTCGGCGGAGAGCCCGGGCGACCCGGCCGGGACGAACGACGAGGCCGCGGCCGCGAAGGACGAGAGCGGTGAGCCGATCTCGAACGGCGCACGCGACCTCTGGGTCACCGAGACGGCGCTGACGACCGCGCTCAACCTCGGGTTCATGGCCGAGATGCTCTCGATCTTCAGCATCGTGATCGGCGTCGCCCTGCTCCTGGCGGGGATCGGCTTCGTCATCCTCGCGCGGGCGGTGTTCGGGCGCCGGCGGCCCGCGGGCGAGGCTGTCTCGGCGGCCCCGGCAGGCGGGGGTAGCTGACATGTGTCGCTGGCTCGCCTACTCGGGATCGCCGATCCGGCTCGAGGAGCTGCTGGTCAAGCGCGACCGCTCGCTGATCGACCAGAGCCTGCACGCGAGGCAGGGCGCGACGACGACGAACGGCGACGGCTTCGGCGTCGGTTGGTACGAGGAGGGCGAGACGCCGCGGGTCTACCGCAGCGTCCATCCGGCGTGGAACGACCGCAACCTGCGCGAGATCGCCGCCGGGATCTCCTCGCCGCTCTTCTTCGCGCACATCCGCGCGTCCACGGGGACGGCGATCCAGGAGACGAACACGCACCCCTTCCGCTACGGCAACTGGCTCTGGATGCACAACGGGCTCATCCGCGAGTTCCACAGCGTTCGGCGTGAGCTGGTGCTCGCGGTCGACGAGTCGCTGTTCCCGTCGATCGAGGGCACGACCGACTCCGAGGTCATGTTCTACCTCGCGCTCACGTTCGGGCTCGAGGACGACCCGATCGGCGGCGGTCGAGCGGATGGTCGGCCTCGTCGAGGACGTCGGACGCCGCCACGGCGTCGAGCATCCGATCCAGATGACGATCGCGACCACGGACGGGCGGAGCATCTGGGCGCTTCCGCTACTCGAGCGAGGGCGACTCGCGCACGCTCTACTTCAGCACGCGCATGGACGCGCTCAAGGCGATGTACCCCGAGATCGAGGAGCTCGCCGGCCTCTCCGACGAGACGCGCGTCGTCGTCTCCGAGCCCCTCGGCGACCTGGCCGGCGCCTGGAACGAGGTGCCGGAGTCGCACGCCGGGATCGTCCAGCCGGGCCAGGACGAGCTCCGCCCGTTCACGCCACGCCGCTGACCGGAGTGGAGAGCGCATCGCCCACGCGTGCAGGCGCCGCAGCGACCTTGGTCCTCCTGACGCTGGCGTCCGGGCAGTTCCTGATGACGCTCGACAGCTCGGTGATGAACGTCTCGATCGCGACGGTCGCCGAGGACGTCGGAACGACGGTGACCGGCATCCAGGGCGCGATCACGATGTACACGCTCGTGATGGCCGCGCTCATGATCACCGGCGCGAAGGTCGGGGCGATCATCGGCCGGAAGCGCGCCTTCGCGATCGGCTGCGTCATCTACGGCTGCGGGTCGTTCACGACCGCGCTCGCACCGAGCCTCCCCGTGCTGCTCTTCGGCTGGTCGTTCCTCGAAGGGGTCGGCGCGGCGCTGATCCTGCCCGCGATCGTCGCGCTCGTGGCCGGCAACTTTCCCGCCGAGCGCCGACCGGCCGCATACGGGCTCGTCGCCGCTGCCGGAGCGATCGCGGTCGCGCTCGGGCCGCTGATCGGCGGCTTCTTCACGACGTATTTCTCCTGGCGCTGGGTCTTCGCGGGCGAGGTGCTGATCGTGCTCGCGATCCTGCTGCTGACCCGGCGGATCGCGGACGCGCCGACGGAGAAGCGGCCGCAGCTCGACCTGGTCGGCGCCGTCCTCTCGGCGCTCGGGCTCGCGCTCCTCGTCTTCGGCGTCCTCCGCTCGAGCGAGTGGGGCTGGATCCAGCCGAAGCCGGAGGGGCCCTCGTGGGCGGGCCTCTCGCCGACGGTGTGGCTCGTCCTCGCCGGGCTGTTCGTGATCTGGGTCTTCTTCCGCTGGCAGGGGTATCGCGAGGCGCGAGGCCAGGAGCCGCTCGTCCGCACCGACATGCTCCGGAACCACCAGCTGAGCGGCGGGCTCGTGATGTTCTTCTTCCAGTTCCTCATGCAGGCGGGGCTGTTCTTCGTCGTTCCGCTCTTCCTGTCCGTCTGCCTGGGCCTCACGGCGCTCGAGACGGGCGTGCGCCTGCTGCCGCTCTCCGTCACGCTGCTCGTCGCCGCGATCGGCATCCCGCGGCTCTTCCCGCACGTCTCCCCGCGGCTCGTCGTGCGGAGTCGGGCTGCTCGCGCTGCTCGCGGGGACTGTCGTCCTCCTGGCCGGGCTCGACGTGGACGCAGGCGCGGAGATCGTCTTCGTGCCGATGCTCCTGATCGGTCTCGGCATCGGCGCGCTCGCGTCGCAGCTGGGCGCCGTCACCGTCTCGGCCGTTCCGGACGACCAGAGCCCGGAGGTCGGCGGGATCCAGAACACGGCGACGAACCTCGGCGCCTCCTTGGGCACCGCGCTCGCCGGCTCGATCCTGATCGCCACCGTGACCTCGGCGTTCCTCCTCAACATCGAGCAGAGCTCGGCGATCCCGGAGCGGGTGACGTCGGAGGCCCAGGTCGAGCTCGCCGGCGGCGTGCCGTTCGTCTCGGACGCCGACCTCGAGGAGGCGCTCGACGAGGCGGGCGTCGACCGGAGGGCGGCGGACGCGGCGATCGCGGCCTACGAGGACGCTCGTATCGACGGCCTGCGCGCGGCGCTCGCGATCCTCGCGTTGCTGGCGCTCACGGCCCTCTTCTTCGCCCAGCGCATCCCGACGAGACAGCCGGGCGCCGCGGATCCCTAGCCCCCACCGCACGTGGCACGATGGAACATCGGCGCCACGGCCGACGTTGGGGTCGAGACAGGACGGGCGCGGGGGACACCGCCCGGAAGCGATGGGCTGCGGCCCGAAGGAGGCAGGCATGGCATTGACGCTCGGCGACACGGCACCGAACTTCACGGCGGAGACGACCGAGGGGACGATCGACTTCCACGACTGGGTCGGCGACTCGTGGGCGGTGCTCTTCTCGCACCCGAAGGACTTCACCCCGGTCTGCACGACCGAGCTCGGGTACATGGCGAAGATCAAGCCCGAGTTCGAGCGCCGGAACGTGAAGGTCATGGGGCTCTCGGTCGACTCGACGGGCGACCACGAGGGCTGGGCGGCCGACATCGCGGAGACGCAGGGCGAGGCGCCGAACTACCCGATCATCGGCGACGCCGACTTCGCCGTCTCGAAGCTCTACGGGATGCTCCCGGCCGACGTCGAGGGCGACCCGAAGGCACGGACTCCGGCCGACAACCAGACCGTCCGGAACGTCTTCGTGGTCGGCCCGGACAAGAAGGTGAAGCTCATCCTCGTCTACCCGATGACGACCGGCCGCAACTTCGACGAGGTGCTGCGCGTGATCGACTCGCTCCAGCTGACCGCCGACCATCGCGTGGCGACGCCGGTGAACTGGAAGCAGGGCGACGACGTGATCATCGCCGGCTCGGTCTCGAACGACGAGGCGAAGGAGATCTGGCCCGACGGCTGGCAGGAGCCGAAGCCGTACATCCGGATCGTCCCGCAGCCGCGGTAGCGGATTTCGGTCCACACACAAGCAGAGGCCCGGGTGGGCGGGCCTCTGCTGCTGCGGCGCAACTTCGGGCCAGGCGTAGTGCCTGCGGGGAGAGGAGTCGCGCCGGTAGCGGTATCTCTTCCACATCGTGCGGTCGATTGCGAGGTTTTCCAGCAGATTTCCACAGCCCGAAAGCCGCAAATTCGGCGAAGTCCTTCCGCTTCTTCCACAGGCTGGGGGATAAGCCAGCGGCCAGTCGGCGGGGGTAGACTCAGGCCATGGCGCAACATGAGCACGGCACTCCGCGCGTCAAGACGGGTCTCGCGGAGATGCTCAAGGGCGGCGTCATCATGGACGTCGTCGACGCGGAGCAGGCCCGGATCGCCGAAGAGGCGGGCGCCTGCGCGGTCATGGCGCTCGAGCGCGTGCCCGGCGGACATCCGCCGCGACGGGGGCGTCGCGCGCATGGCAGACCCGCTCAAGATCAACGAGATCCAGGAGGCCGTGTCCATCCCGGTCATGGCCAAGTGCCGCATCGGCCACTTCGCCGAGGCCCAGATCCTCGAGGCGCTCGAGGTCGACTACATCGACGAGTCCGAGGTCCTGACGCCGGCCGACGTCGAGCACCACGTCGACAAGTGGGGCTTCACCGTGCCGTTCGTCTGCGGCGCGACGAACCTCGGCGAGGCGCTCCGGCGCATCTCCGAGGGCGCGGCGATGATCCGGACGAAGGGCGAGGCGGGCACGGGCGACATCGTCAACGCCGTGACCCACATGCGCGCCGTGTTCGGCGCGATCCGCGCTCTCGGCGCCATGCGCGAGGACGAGCTCCACGCCGCCGCGAAGGAGCACCGCGCGCCGTACGAGCTGATCCGCTGGGTCGCCGAGAACGGCCGGCTGCCGGTCGTGACCTTCACCGCGGGCGGGATCGCGACCCCCGCCGACGCGTCCCTCTGCATGCAGCTCGGCGCGGACGGCGTCTTCGTCGGCTCGGGGATCTTCAAGTCCGGCCGCGACCTCGTCCTCGACCGCGACGGCTGGATCGAGGACGTGAGCCGCCGCGCGCGGGCGATCGTGGAGGCGACGACGCACTTCGAGGACCCGAAGGTGCTCGCGGAGGTCTCCACCGGCCTCGGGCAGCCGATGGTCGGGATCTCCGCCTGCTTCGATCCCGCTCGAGGACCGCCTCGAAGTCCGCGGCTGGTAAGCGCTTCTAGACTTTGACGCGTGGCTAGGCCGCGGATCGGCGTACTGGCGCTCCAGGGGGCGTTTCGGGAGCACGCGCGCGTGCTCCGCTCGCTCGGCGCCGACGTCGTCGAGGTGCGGCTGCCGGAGGAGCTCGACGGGCTCGATGGGCTCGTCATCCCGGGCGGCGAGTCGACGACGATCTTGCGGCTCGCGGCGCTCTACGGGCTCGACGAGGCGATCCGCGCGTACCGCGGGCCCGTGTTCGGCACCTGCGCGGGCATGATCGTCGTCGACCGCGAGCATCTCGGGCTCGCCGACATCGTGGTCGACCGAAACGCATACGGGCGCCAGGTGCAGAGCTTCGAGGCCGAGGTCGCGCTCGCAGGCGACGAGCGTCCGCTCGAAGGCGTGTTCATCCGCGCGCCGCGGATCCGCGAGCTCGGCGCGGACGTCGAGGTGCTCGGCGAGCTCGACGGCGAGCCGGTCCTCGTGCGCGACGGGCGCCTGCTGCTCGCCTCGTTCCACCCCGAGCTGACCGACGACACGCGCGTGCACGAGCGATTCATCGAGATGGTGCGGGAGGAGATGCATGTCCGGGCATAGCAAGTGGTCGTCGATCAAGCACAAGAAGGGCGCCGCGGACGCGAAGCGCGGCAAGCTGTTCTCGAAGCTCTCGCGCGCGATCATCGTCGCCGCGCGCGAAGGCGGGCCGGACCCCGCAGCCAACCTCGCGCTCCAGAACGCGATCGAGAAGGCGCGCTCGTACTCGATGCCGAAGGACAACATCGAGCGGGCGATCGCGAAGGGCTCGGGCGCCGATACCGAGGGCTCGAGCTACGACACGGTCGTGTACGAGGGCTACGGGCCGGAGGGGGTCGCGGTCCTCGTCGAGACGCTCACCGACAACCGGAACCGCACCGCCTCCGAGGTACGCCACGCCTTCACGAAGCACGGAGGCAACCTCGGCACCGCCGGCGCCGTCGCGTGGCAGTTCGACCGGCGCGGAGTCGTGCTCGTGGCCGGCGAGGGCGCCGACGAGGAAGAGCTCCTGCTCGCGGCCGCCGAGGCCGGCGCGGACGACGTCGAGGCCGACGGGTCGAGCTTCGTCGTGACCAGCCCTCCAGAGACGCTCACAGCCGTACGCGAGGCGATCGAGGCCGCCGGCTTCACCGTCGAGTCGGCCGAGCTCGCGCTGATCCCGAAGACGACGGTGGCCATCGAGGACGAGCGGATCGCCCGCCAGGTGCTCCGGCTCGTCGAGGGCCTCGAGGAGTCGGATGACGTCCAGGACGTCTACGCGAACTTCGACATCCCCGAGACGGTGCTCGAAGCGGTAGCCTCCTAGTCCCGTGGCGACGACGGCAGGCACCGCACTCACCGCGAACCGGATCGAGTCACTCCTCTCGGCGCGTCTGTTCGTGGAGCCGCAGCTCGAAGGCGAGCGCGTGTACTTCATCTCGAGCCTGTCGGGCCACCTCAGCCTCTACTCGATGCCGATCACCGGCGGCGTCCCGGAGCCGCTGCTGCCGCCGCAGATCGCGCTCCAGAACCCGGAGCTCGTCGGCGGTCACCCGTTCGACCTCCTCCCGGAGCTCGGGCGGATCGTGCTCATGATCGACCGCGACGGAGACGAGAACTACCAGCCGCTCACGATCCCGCTCGAAGGCGGCTTCCCGGAGCCGGTCGACGCCGAGTCGTTCGAGGGCCGCCGCTCGCACCTCATGGACGTCGACCCGGCGAAGAACATCGCGTACTTCGCTGCCGAGTCCCGCGAGGAGGCGATGATCTACGCGCTGCGCGCGGATCTCGCGACCGGCGAGGTCGAGCAGCTCGGGCAGAGCCCGTACGGGGCCTTCCCGATGGCCTGGACGCCCGACCACTCGCGCGTCGTGCTCGGGGACGGCTACACCGCCGGCGACGTGATCCTGTACGAGCCCGACGGCGAGGGCGGTCGCCGCATGCTCTTCGGCACGCCCATCGACGAGCGTGAGGAAGGGGTCGACTATCCGCCGAGCGGGTTCGAGGGAGGCCATGCGGTCGTCAGCGGGAACGGCGTGCTCGTCGGGACGACGCTGCTCGGTGACGACACGGGCACGCCCGGCTTCATCGCGTTCGACCGCCCGGGCGAGATCGAGCCGGTCGCGGTCGAGGGGCTGGTGCACGACGGAATCGGCGAGCTCGAGGGCATCCAACACCTCGCGGGCGACCGCTACGCGCTGCGCTACAACATCGACGGCTGCTCGTGGGCGTACGAGTCCGTGCTTCGACGAAGGCGCGCGCACGCTCACCGTGCAGCGCGTGCTCGTGGGCGAGGGCGACCTCGCGGGCGGCGTCCTCCACGGCCTCGACCACGACGAGGACAGTGGCCGCTACGCGCTCTCCTTCTGCACGGCGACGATGCCGACGCAGCTGTACGTGCTCGAAGCGGAAGCTCCGAAGCTGTCGCGGAAAACAACGTGAGCGCGCGCTCGGCCTCGACCCCGCGCTGCTGTCGGCCGGAGAGGACGCGTCGTTCGACTCGCACGACGGCCTTCGGGTGTCGGCGCGCCTCTATCTCCCGTCGGAGGAGCTCGGCTTCGAGGGGCCGCGGCCGCTCGTCTACTACGTCCACGGCGGGCCGCAGGGCCAGGAGCGCCCGAACTTCGCGTGGTTCTCGATGCCGCTGATCCAGATCCTCGCGCTCGAGGGCTTCGCGGTGTTCGTGCCCAACGTGCGCGGCTCGAGTGGATACGGGCTCTCGTACATGAAGCACGTCGACCACGACTGGGGCGGCCAGGACCGCCTCGACCACGTCCACGCGATGACCGAGTTCCTGCCCGCGGACGACCGGATCGACGTCTCGCGCGCCGGCGTCGTCGGGCGCTCGTACGGCGGCTACATGACGCTCATGCTCGCCTCGCGGCACCCGGACCTGTGGCGCGCCGCGGTGGACATGTTCGGGCCGTACGACCTGATCACGTTCTCGGAGCGGATCCCGGAGACGTGGAAGACGTACTTCGCGCTCGCGCTCGGGGATCCCGTGAAGGATCGGGACTTCCTCGTCGAGCGCTCGCCCCGGACGCAGATCGAGGACATCACGTGCCCGCTCCTCGTCATCCAGGGCCAGAACGACCCGCGCGTCGTCGAGCCGGAGTCGAGCGACCTCGTCGAGGAGCTGCGCCGGCTCGGCAACGACGTCGACTATCTCGTCTTCGAGGACGAGGGCCACGACGTCCTCAAGCTCCCGAACCGCGTCCGCTGCTACGACGCGATCACCGGGTTCTTCTCCGAGCACCTTTCCTGAGGCGCCCGCGGCCGCTGGTAGTGTCGCGCGGTCGAGGGGACCGGGTTCGAAGGAAGGAGATGGATGTGCGCTTCTTGACGATTGCTGTCGTCCTGGTGCTCGCGTTTGCGGGGGCTGCCTGCGGCGGCGGGGACGACGAGACGGCCAGTGACACGGACACGGTCGCCACGGACACGACGACCGATGAGACTACGACTGACGACACGACGACGGACGAGACGACGACCGACGACGGCGGGAGCTTCGCGGCGGGCGACTGCCAGGAGCTCGCCAGGCCTATACGTCAGCTGAGCGAGGCGTTCGCGACGACGAGCTCGGGACCGACGCCGACCTCGACGAGGTCGCAAGCGCTTGTTCGAGGAGTTCGCGGAGAGCGCGCCCGACGAGATCCAGGCGATCTCCAGGTGCTCGCGGATGCGTACGCCGAGTACGTGGACGTGCTTGCCGACGTCGACCTCGAGCCCGGGCAGGTTCCGGACGCCGAGACGCTCCAGCAGATCCAGTCGGTGCTCGACCTCGATCGACCAGGCGGAGGTCACTGCGGCCGCGACGCGCGTATCGCAGTGGACGACCGAGAACTGCTGACGGACGTGGGGGAACCATGGTTCCCCCACGAACCCCCTTCTTCACCGGGGCTCCCAGCTCGACCAACGACGCCTCCCGGCCGGCGAAGCCGGCCTCCGGCCCGAACGTCTTGCGCGATACCGATCTCGTTGGGCCTTGGAAGGGTCGTCCGAAGCGCTCCGTAACTTCTCTCCGTGAAGGTCCTCGGCATCGACCCAGGGACGGCTGCGTGCGGGTACGGGATCGTCCACGAAAGAGACGGGCGCCTCCGGGAGGTGGTCTCAGGCCACTGGCGGACGTCCGCGCGCGCGCGGCTGGACGCGAGGCTGCTCGCGATCTTCGAGGGCGTCCGGGGACTCATTGCGGAGCACGCGCCGGACGCCGTCGCGCTCGAGGAGTCCTACGTGGGTGCCGACGCCCGCATCGCGCTCTCCGTCGGGCAGGCGCGCGGCGCCGTGCTCGTCGCGGCCGCGGCCGCCGGGGTCGACTGCGCCGAGTACGCGCCGGCACGGGTCAAGCAGGCGGTCTGCGGCTACGGCCGGGCCGAGAAGGGACAGATGCAGCGAATGGTGAAGATCATCCTCGCGCTCGAGCAACAGCCCGAGTCGACGCACGCCGCTGACGCCCTCGCAGTTGCGATCTGTCACGCGCTCGCGCCGCCGCTGCTGGAGGTCGCCGGATGATCTCGCGGCTCCGCGGCACGCCCGTGGGACGGACGCCCGAGGGGCTCGTCCTCGACGTCGGCGGGGTCGGCTACCTCGTCGCGGCGACGCCGAGCGTGCTGCGCTCGAACGACGGGGCAGCGGAGCTCACGGTCGAGACGTACCTGCACGTGCGCGAAGACGCGCTCCAGCTCTACGGCTTCGCCGACGCGGCCGAGCGCGAGCTCTTCGTCCAGCTCCTCGGCGTGAGCGGGATCGGGCCGAAGGTCGCGCTCGCGGTCGTGTCGAGCGCGCCGGCGGGTGAGCTCCGGCGCGCGATCGTGCTCCGCGATTCCGCTCGTTTCCAGGCCATTCCCGGTATCGGCAAGAAGACGGCCGAGCGCATCGTGCTCGAGCTCGAGGAGAAGCTCGGGAGCGAGGACATCGTGGCGCTGCCGTCGCTGCCCGGCGCGCCGACGTCCGCTCACGTCGTGGCGCGCGATGCGCTGGTCGAGCTCGGCTACTCGGTCGTCGAGGCCGAGACCGCGCTCGCGCCGATCGATCCCGAGCTCCCGCCCGAGGAGCGCGTCCGCGAGGCGCTCCGGAGCGCGGCGGCATGAGCTCCCAGTTCCTCGCCCCGGCGCTCCAGGAGGGCGACGAGGAGGTCGAGCAGACCCTCCGCCCGAAGCGTCTGGCGGATTTCGTGGGGCAGTCGGGAATCAAGGAGCAGCTCGACATCGCCCTCGAGGCGGCGAAGGCGCGCGGCGACGCCCTCGACCACGTGCTGCTCGTCGGGCCCGCCGGGCCTCGGGAAGACGACGCTCGCGACGATCGTCCGCGAGGAGCTCGGCGTCGGCCTGCGCACTGTCGCCGGCCCTGCGCTGGAGCGGAAGGGCGACATGGCTGCGATCCTGACGGGGCTCGACGCGCGCGACGTCCTCTTCATCGACGAGATCCACCGCATGAACCGCGCGATCGAGGAGATCCTGTACCCGGCGCTCGAGGACTTCCGGCTCGACATCATCGTCGGCCAGGGAGCGGGGGCGAGGACGCTGACGCTCGACCTGCCGCCGTTCACGCTCGTCGGCGCGACGACGCGCACCGGCCTGCTGACGACGCCGCTCCGCGACCGCTTCGGGCTGACCTTCCGGCTCGGCTACTACGAGCCCGCCGAGCTCACGTCGATCGTCGTGCGCTCGGCCGGCATCCTGGGCGTGGAGACCGAGGACGAGGCCGCGGAGGAGATCGCCGCCCGCGCGCGCGGGACGCCGCGCGTCGCGAACCGCATCCTCCGGCGCGTGCGCGACGTCGCGCAGGTGCGGCACGCGGGGGTCGTCACGCTGGATGTCGCGCGGGAGGCGCTCGAGCTGCTCGAGGTCGACCACGCGGGGCTCGAGCGCACGGACCGCGAGCTCCTGGCCTCGATCGCGCACAAGTTCGAGGGCGGCCCGGTCGGGCTCTCGACGCTCGCCGTCTCGCTCGGCGAGGAGCCGGACACGATCGAAGACGTCTACGAGCCGTTCCTGCTCCAGCTCGGCTTCCTCCAGCGGACGCCGCGCGGGCGCGTCATCACCGCGCTCGGCCGCGAGCACATCGGCGCGGCGGCGTCGACGGACGGGCTCTTCTAGCCGTGTCGCAGCCCATCTGGACGCCTGGCATGTCCGCCGGCCCGCTCGACGAGCTGGTCGCCCGCATCAGCCGCATGGTCGCGGCTTTCGCGCAAGAGCACGCTCTCGAACAAGCAGAGGTGCGGCTGGAGCTCGCCGACGGCTCCCAGTACCTGCTGGCGGCGGCGACTCCCGATCCCGGCTTCGGGTTCTTCTCCTTCATCCCGCACCAGAAGGAGGGCGACGAGCCGAAGCGCCTGATCGTCCCCGTGGGCGCCGTGAAGGCGATCGAGATCTCCGCGCCCGATCCCGAGGAGCAGTTCGGGTTCGTCGCGGCCGTGTGACTTCTCGCTACCCTCGCCGGCGAGGGGATGCGCAAGGTCATCGTCCAGGAGTTCACGACGATCGACGGCTTCGCCGCGGGGCCGAACGGCGAGATCGACTTCATCACCGACTCGTCGGACGCGGATCCGACGTCCGGTGAGTTCGTCGACGACCAGCGCGCGTTCATCGAGACGATCGACACCATCCTCCTCGGCGCGGTCACGTACGGGATGTTCGCCGCGTTCTGGCCCGAGCAGACCGTCGAGACCCAGGGCATCGCGGACGCGCTGAACGGCACGCCGAAGGTCGTCTTCTCGAGAACGCTCGAAAGCGCTCCCTGGGGCGACTGGGAACCAGCGCGCGTCGTCGCGGGCGATGCGAGTGACGAGGTCCGCCGGCTGAAGGACGAGCCGGGCAAGGACATGGTCGTGTGGGGGAGCATCGCGCTCGCCAAGTCGCTGATGAAGGACGGCCTCGTCGACGAGTACTCGCTCTGGGTTTGCCCGGTCGTGCTCGGGCGAGGGCATGCGGCTGTTCGAGGACGGCAGCGAGACGCAGAAGATGAACCGGCTCGAGACGAAGTCCTACGGGCCTCTCGTCTCCGTTCGCTACCAGCCGACCGGCGCCTAGCCGCGGTACTGGAGCTCGCGCCAGGACGGCACGGGCGCCAGCTCGAGGAGCGTGCGCCCTCCCTCGGGCTCGGCATAGCCGAAGTCGCCGGTGTCGTCCTCCCACGACACGTCGAGCAGGCCCTCCTTCACGCGATGGTCGAGCCACGCGCCGCGGAAGACGAGCTTGCGGAGCCAGTACACGAGCGACTCGCCGTTCACGAGCGAGAGCCGCTCCCAGTGCCGGACGAGATAGAGGCCGAGCCCGCTGCGCGGGTCGACGATGCGCCCGTCTGCGACGAGCTCGACGAGGTCGTTCGTCTCGGCCGGGTCGAGCTCGTTCGACTCGATGAGCCCGAGCTTCACGGCAGCGGCCGTGACGCGCTCCTCGAAGTCGTCGGCGTTGAACTCGAACCGGTGCCCCAGGAACTCGACCACGAAGTCGTCTCCCGAGCGATAGTTGGCCGCAAGCACGAGTCTCAGCGTAACTACGCTTGCCGACATGAGGCAGTGGCGTCTCTGGGCGGTCATGGGGGTCGCGGTGCTCACGATCTGGCTCGTCGGCGCCGCCGTGACGAAGTACTCGCTCGAGCAGATGGCGTACTACACGCCGATCGCGGTGCTCGTCGTCGGCGCGACCCTCGGCCTCGTGCTGCTCTGGGTGAAGGTCGTTCTCGACTCGCTCCGCCGCCGCCGCGAGTCGTCGTAGTCGCCTGTGGAGCGATCGTTGCGCTTCCGGCACGAGCT
Organism: uncultured Actinomycetes bacterium; assembly: GCA_963796405.1. Taxonomy (GTDB): domain Bacteria; phylum Actinomycetota; class Thermoleophilia; order Gaiellales; family Gaiellaceae; genus GMQP-bins7. Next base: position 196,691 of record CAWCLL010000013.1, on the reverse strand, counting down.
CGGCTGAGATCCGTTCAGCGTGAGCCCGGAGGCCGTCCGGCGGCGTCCGTACCGTCAACGGCGTGGCGGGCGTGTGGACGATCGACCCCTTCGACGCGGCGGCTGCCGACAACCTCGCACGGGAGCTGGGCCTGAGCGCGATCGCCGCGTCCGTCCTCGTGCGCCGCGGCTACGACACGCCGGAGTCCGCGCGCACGTTCCTCGACGCCGACTTCCCTGGCCACGATCCGCTCTTGCTCGGTGACATGGCCGTCGCCGTCGAGCGGCTCCGCGCCGCGGTGGACGCCGGCACGCGCATCTGCGTCCACGGTGACTACGACGTGGACGGCATCTGCGCGACCGCGCTCGCGGTTCTGCTCCTGCGCGAGCTCGGCGCGGACGCCGAGTGGCACCTGCCGAGCAGGTTCGAGGAGGGCTACGGCGTCTCGACCGACACGCTCGCGAAGCTCGCCGACGAGGGGGTCGGGCTCGTCCTCACGGTGGACTGTGGGATCACGGCGGTCGAGGAAGTCGCGGAGGCGAAGGCGCTCGGGCTCGAGGTCGTCGTCACGGATCACCACCGTCCGGGCGAGACCCTTCCGGACTGCCCGATCGTCGCGACGCGACCGTCCGACGTACCCGTTCCCGGAGCTCTGCGGCACCGGGGTCGTCTACAAGCTCGGCGAGGCGCTGCTCGGGCCCGACAGCGCCGCGCTGCGCAAGCACCTCGACCTCGTCGCGCTCGCGACGATCGCGGACGTCGTGCCGCTCGTGGACGAGAACCGTGCGCTGGCCGCCGCCGGTCTCCGCGCGCTCGCCTGCACGCGCCGGCCCGGGCTCCAGGCGCTGATGCGGAGCGCGCGCGTCGACCCGGCCGCGGCGGACGCCGGGTCCGTCGCCTTCCGGCTCGCTCCCCGGATCAACGCGGCCGGCCGGCTCGGTCGCCCGGACGTCGCTTTGGAGCTGATCCTCACGGACGACGCCGCGGAGGCGCAGCAGCTCACGCAGACGCTCGAGGAGCTGAACCGCGACCGCCAGTCAGTCGAAGACCGGATCCTGCGCGAGGCCGTCAGCCTCGTCGACGCACTGCCCGAGCCGCAGCGCCGGCGGCGGGGCTACGTCCTCGCGAGCGAGGACTGGCACGTGGGCGTGATCGGAATCGTCGCCTCGCGGCTCGTCGAGCGCTTCCATCGCCCGATCGTGCTCATCACCGGCTCGACGGACGGGTGGCGAGGCTCCGGTCGCTCGATCTCGAGTTTCGACCTACACGGCGCTCTCGCCGCGTGCTCCGAGCACCTGGACCGGTTCGGCGGCCATCGTGCCGCGGCCGGGCTCTCGATCGACCCCGCGCGCGTCGACGCGTTCGCGGAGGCGTTCGCCGCTCACGCGGACCAGAACCTTGCCGAGGAGGATCTCCACCCGGTGACGCGCGTCGACTCGGTGGTCTCGGCCGAGGACCTGACGCTCGGCCTTGCCCACGAACTTGAACGACTGGCGCCATTCGGCCTCGGCAATCCCGACGTCACGCTCCTCGTGCCGGGCACGCAACCCGTCGCGCCGGCGACCGTGGGGGAGGGGAAGCACCTGCGCTTTCGGGTACGCCAGAATGGTCGCGACGCGGGGACCGCGATTGCCTTCGGCCAGGGATCGCAGCTCGACCGGCTGCGGGCGGAGGGCCTCTTCGACGTCGCCTGCCGCCTGAAGGAGAACCACTGGAACGGCACCGTCGCGCCGCAGCTGGTCGTGCGCCGCGTGTTCGACACGCCCGATGGCTACGACGGCCTGCGCGCGCGGCTCGCGGAGCTCTGGCGCGCGGGTGAGGGCTCGTGGACGCCCGAGGCGCGTCTCATCTTCGCCGAGCTCGGTCTCGACGGCACGAACGGACGCCGCCGCCAGCTGCTCGAGTCGGCGACGTTCAGGCAGCTGCTCGCGCGCGAAAGCCGCGAAAGCGAGGTGCTGCCGCGGGCGGCATGACCCTCTGCCCGAGGATCAGATCTGCGGCACGAAGACGTCGCGCATGGCGATCGCGAGCCGCCGGGCGAGCCGGCGCCGGTACCAACGTCGTACGGAGTGCATGGTCACGCGAGTTCGCCGTTCACGCGGCCGTTCCTCGCCGTGCGGGGAGGTTCCGGAAGGGCCTCGCAGTACACTGAGTCGATGAGCGTCCTCGACGCAAAACGGCATCACGAGCACCTCGTCGACGAGCTGATCGCCGAGGTTGCGGCGTACAACCCGGACGTCGACCGGGATCTTCTCCGCCGTGCATTCGAGTTCGCCGAGCGGGCCCACGAAGGCCAGACCCGGCGGTCCGGCGAGGCGTTCATCCACCACCCGCTCGGCGTCGCGCGCATCTGCGCGGAGCTCCATCTCGACGAGCAGACGATCGCCGCGGCGCTCCTCCACGATGTCGTCGAGGACACCGGCGCGGAGCTCGACGAGATCCGCGCGGAGTTCGGGGCCGAGATCGCCCAGCTCGTCGACGGCGTCACGAAGCTGACGAGGATCAGCTTCCAGAGCCGCGAGCAGGCGGAGGCCGAGAACTACCGGAAGATGATCGTCGCGATGGCGCAGGACGTGCGCGTCATCCTCATCAAGCTCGCCGACCGCCTCCACAACATGCGGGCGATCGAGTACCAGACGAAGCAGAAGCAGGCGCAGAAGGCGCGCGAGACGCTCGAGGTGTACGCGCCGCTCGCGCACCGGCTCGGGATCCACGCGCTCAAGTGGGAGCTCGAGGACCTCTCGTTCCAGACGCTCCATCCGCGGAAGTACTCGGAGATCAAGGCGATGGTCGCCGACCAGCGCGCCGACCGCGAGGCCCAGGCGGACAAGGCGGCGGCGATCCTCGGGCACGAGCTCGACGAGGCCGACGTCCCGGCCGAGATCTCCGCCCGCGCGAAGCACTTCTACTCGATCTACGACAAGATGGCCAAGCGCGGCCGCGAGTTCAACGAGATCTACGACCTGATCGCGATGCGCGTCATCTGCGAGCGGAGCGGGGAGGAGGGGACGCGCGACTGCTATGCCGCGCTCGGCCTCGTTCACTCGCTCTGGAAGCCGATGCCGGGGCGGTTCAAGGACTTCATCGCGATGCCGAAGCTGAACCGCTACCGGTCGCTGCACACGACCGTGATCGGGCCCGACGGGCGCCCGCTCGAGATCCAGGTGCGGACGCGCGAGATGCACGAGGAGGCCGAGTACGGCGTCGCCGCCCACTGGCTGTACAAGCACAGGCGCGGGCGCGGCGCGAAGGCCGACGACGAGTGGCTGACCTGGGTGAAGTCGCTCATGGACTCGCAACAGGACGAGCAGGACCCGGGCGAGTACATGCGCACGCTCCGCACCGACCTCTTCGCGGACGAGGTCTACGTCTTCACGCCGAAGGGCGAGGTGAAGGTGCTCCCCTCGGGCGCGACGCCGATCGACTTCGCGTACGCGGTGCACACCGACGTCGGCCATCGCACGGTCGGGGCAAAGGTGAACGGGCGCATCGTCCCGCTCCACTACCGGCTCACGAACGGCGAGTTCGTCGAGATCCTGACCTCGAAGTCGGGCCGCGGGCCGTCGCGCGACTGGCTCAAGCTCGCGCGCTCCTCGCGTGCGCGGAACAAGATCCGGCAGTGGTTCCAGCGCGAGACGCGCGGCGAGACCGAGGCGAAGGGCCGCGAGCTGCTCGACCAGGCGCTGAAGGCCCAGAAGCTCCCGTACCGCAAGCTCCAGGGCTCCCCGGTCCTCGCGCAGGTGATCCGCGAGACCGGCTTCAAGAAGGCGGAGGACTTCTACGTCGCGCTCGGCGCGGGGAAGCTCCAGCCGGGACAGATCGTCAACAAGGTCATCCAGCGGCTCAAGACCGACGAGGTCGCCGTCGAGGCGCCGCTCACGACAGAAGCCGGCGAAGGCGAAGACCGCGGTCTCGAGCAACACGCTCGGGATCACCGTGCCCGGCGTCGAGGACGTCCTCGTCCGGCTCGCGAGGTGCTGCACGCCCGTGCCCGGCGACCCGGTCGTCGGGTACATCTCGCTCGGTCGCGGCATCACCGTCCATCGCGACGACTGCCCGAACGTCAAGGCGCTCCAGCGCCAGCCCGAGCGGTTCACGCCGGTCGAGTGGGAGGGAGGCGCGTCCGCCGGCTTCCTCGTCCAGATCTCGGTCGACGCGTGGGATCGCGCGCGGCTGCTCGAGGACGTGGCCCGCACGTTCGCCGAGCACGGCGCGAACATCGTCTCCTACGGCGGCGTCGTCGAGGACGGCATGGCGCGCAACTGGTACACGGCCGAGGTCGGCGAGGTGAAGGAGCTGCGCTCGCTCCTGACCGCGCTGCGGAACCTCGACGCCGTCTTCGACGCGTACCGCGTGACGCCGAGCTAGCCCGGCCGGTACGCCAGCATCCGCTCCTGGCCGGTGTCGTTCCTGCCGAGCAGCAGCGCGACGGGATCGGCGGCGACGAGCTCGAAGCCCGAGCCGCGGAACTCGGTGCCGGCGAGGTCGGACCAGCGCCGCCTCGCGGGGTCGTACCAGGCGAGCAGGCCGCAGTACTCACCGAGCACGCCGTCGCCCACCGCGATGCTCTCGGGAATGCACTCGCCGGCTGTCGAGTGGGACGTCCGGGAGCGCGCGCCACTCGTCGGCCTCGTGGGTCGTAGGTCGCGGTGCCGCTCGCATAGTCCCACGCGACGAGCTCCTGACCGACCCACGCGCGGTCGACGCCTGCGGCGAGAGTGAGGAGTCGGGCAGCCGTCGCCAGCGGTCCGTCTCGGGGTCGTACGCCGCCCCGATCGCGGTCGGCGTCTCGGGGAAGTTGCCGCCGTGCAGCGCGGCTCCGAACACGATCAGCTCGCGACCCGTCCAGACCGCGGTCGCGTCGGTGAGCTCGATCGGGGACTCGGCGATCGTCCGCCACTCGTTCGTCGCCGGGTCGTAGGCGGCGCCGTCGCGCGGGCGAGGATCGACACGGACGGCCGTCCCCCACACGAGCAGCTCGGCGCCGGTCCACACGGCGAGCGGGGCGCGACTGCTGATGGGAGCAGGCGGAAGCCGCCGCCACGAGTCCGCGCTCGGGTCGTATGCGGCGCCGTCGCCGAAGAAGCGTTCGTACCGCACGTCCGTTCCTCCCCAGATCAAGAGCTCGCGGCCCGACCAGGCCGACGCCGGATGCACCCGAGGTTCCGAGTGGCGAGTCGGCCATCGCGTGCCAGTCGCGGGCGACGCCGTCGAACACGAGTCCATCCGAACGTGCGACCTCGTCACCGAGGCCCGAGAACTCGAAGCCGCCCCAGACGAGGGCGGCCTTCCCCGTCCATGCCGTCTCTGCGCCGATGCGCGCATCGGGCGGCTCGGGCAGCGTCGTCCATCCGGGTGGGAGATCGTCGAGGGCTCCGGCTTCGCGATCGGGCTGGCCGCCTCCGCAAGCCGCGAGGACGAGCAGGCTGCGCACGCAGCGAGGAGAGACGTCCACGCCCTCATACGGCTCCTACGGGCGGGGAAGCGCTGGAGGTCCGTCAGTCGAGCGGCCAGCCGGGGAGCTTGCGGACCTCGTCGAGATCCGAGTCCTTGCGCGCGTGATCCGCCCACTCGGGCTTCAGCTCGAGCGCGCGCGCCACGTGCGCGAGGGCGTCGTCGAGGCGGCCCGCGAGCGCCTCCGCGCAGCCGAGGTCGTAGAGGAGCGACGGGTTGTCGGGGTAGAGCTCGAGGCCGGCGGCGATCTCCGAGACCATCGCCTCGTAGTCGCCGGATGCGCGATGCCGCTCGGCCGCGAAGGCCCACTCCCACTGAGACGTCTCGTACGCCGCTCCGCGCGGGCCGCCGACGGCCAGCACGGAAGTGCCCGGCTCCTCCGCACGCGCATGGCGCTTCACCGCCGGGTCGCGGATGAACACCGCGGTCCCGGTCGGCGCGTCCAGCGTCTCGCCGTTCAGCGTGAACGTCGCGCGGCCCGAGAGGACGAGATAGAGCTCCTCGTGGCCGTACGTCCTCTCGGTGTGCTCCTCGACGACGTCGTCGCCGACGTTCGGGGCGATGTACGAGTTGATCCCGAAAGCGCCGACGTCGAGCGTCCTGCGCACCGGGCGCCAGAGGAGCGTCTCGCCCACCACCGGGATCGGCTCGATCTCGTCGAGCCGGACGCTCTGCCAGCCGTCCGCCATCGATGGCGACTGTATCTACTGCACCTGCTCGGGTCGGGTGTCGAGCGTCACCTCGATCTCCCTGGCCTCGCCGTCGCGAAGCACGGTGATCGTGACGGTGTCGCCGGGGCGCTTCGAGTCGACCGCGCTCTGGAGCTCCGCCGAGGTCGTGACCTCCTGGCCGTCGAACTCGACGACGACGTCGCCGCCGGTCGGGACCTCGACGCCGTCGACCGTCTCCGTTCCCGTGGCCGCCTCGAGCCCGGCCTCCTCCGCCGGCGTTCCGTCCTCCACACGCTCGATTGCCACGCCGCCCTCGACGGTGACGAGCCTCACGCCGAGGTACGCGTGCTCGGCCTCGCCGGTCTCGACGAGCTGCGCCACGATCGAGCGCACCGTGTTCGAGGGGATGGCGAAGCCGACGCCGTCCGAGCCGCCCGACTCGCTCTCGATCTGGGCGTTCACGCCGACGACGCGCCCGCTGCCGTCGAGCAGCGGACCGCCCGAGTTCCCGTGGTTGATCGCCGCGTCGGTCTGGATCGTGTCCGTGATCGTGAAGTTGTTGGGCGCCGTCATCTGGCGGTGGAGGGCGCTCACGATCCCGCTCGTGACCGTGCCCTCGAGCCCGAACGGGCTTCCGAGCGCGACGACCGGGTCGCCCTCGCGGAGCGCGCTCGAGTCGCCGAGCCGCAAGGGCTCGAGCACGGACGCGGGCGCGTCGACCTTCACGACTGCGAGGTCGGTCGAGCGATCCGTGCCGACGAGCGTCGCCGGATGCGTGGAGCCGTCCGAGAAGCGGATGGTGATGTTGGAGGCGCCGGCGACCACGTGCTGGTTCGTGATGACGTGGCCGTCCTTGTCGTAGACGAAGCCGGAGCCCTGCGCGGACTGGCCGCCGCCGCCGCTCGAAGTCGTGATCTCGACGACGCCCTTGTGCGAGCGCTCGTAGATCGTCGCGACCGAGAGGCCGTCGGCGGAGGCCGCAGTCTCGGAGTCGGTGACCGTTACCTGGCTTACTTCGGTGGGCTCGTCGTCGAGCACGGCGTAGGACGCGGCGCCCGCGCCGAGGCCGAGGCCGAGCGCGGCCACGAGGCCGGCGACGATGATGGGAGTTCGGTTGGAGTTCGGTGTCACGCTTCGTGTCCTTTCCCTGGGTCTCGCTCGATGACACCTGCGCTCGTTGAATAGTCGCTGAGACGCTCCTAAGAAGTCGCTAAGACTCGCTCGCGGCGCTGGTACGAACGCGCACAATTCGGCGATGGACATTCTGGTCGTCGACGACGAACGTGCCGTGCGCGACTCGCTGCGCCGTGCTCTCGAGCTAGAGGGATACCAGGTCGAGCTCGCGGAGGACGGCGAGGAGGCGCTGCGGCGGCTCGATCTCGAGCCGTCCCCGGACGCGGTCATCCTCGACGTGTTGATGCCGGGTGCCGACGGGCTCGAGGTGTGCAGGCGGCTCCGAGCGTCCGGCAAGCCGGTGCCCGTGCTGATGCTGACCGCGCGGGCGGAGATCGACAGCCGGGTCGCCGGCCTCGACGCGGGCGCGGACGACTACCTCCCGAAGCCGTTCGCGCTGGCCGAGCTCCTCGCGCGCCTGCGCGCGCTGCTGCGGCGGGTCGGCAACGGCGAGGGCGACGATGACGCGGGCGAATCGACCGAGGTCCTGCGCTTCGGAGATCTCCAGCTCGATCCCGGAACCCGTGAGGTCCACCGCGGCGGCGACGAGATCGACCTGACACGAACCGAGTTCTCGCTCCTCGAGCTCTTCCTCCGCAACCCGCGGCAGGTGCTCACGCGCTCGATCATCTTCGAGCGGGTCTGGGGCTACGACTTCGGCCCGTCGTCGAACTCGCTCGACGTCTACATCGGCTACCTGCGGCGCAAGACCGAAGCTCGGTGGGAAGAGCCGGCTCATCCACACGGTTCGCGGCGTCGGTTACGCCCTCCGCGAGCGATGAGCAACCTGAGCTTCCGCGCTCGGATCGCCATCGCGGCAGCCGGCGCCGTCGCGCTCGCGGTCGTCCTCGCCTCGATCCTCGTCTTCTTCGTCGTCCGCGGCGAGCTCCGCGCGCAGATCGACGAGACCCTCGAGCAGAAGGCGCAGGAGATCTCCCGTACGCCGCTGCACGCGGTCCCGTCGAAGAGTGGCGACTCCTTCCTCGCCATCCGGCCGGACTTCGGCGAGCCGAACACGCTCATTCAGCTCGTGCGCTCGGACGGATCCACGCTCCGCCAGCCGTTCCACAACCTGGAGCTGCCGGTCTCCGACGAGGTCCTCGCGCTCACCGGCAGGAGCCTGCCCGGCGAGGGCATCTACTCGGACACCGAGGTCGGTGGAGCGGAGCTGCGCGTGCTCGCGTTCGCCTACGGGCCGGGCTACGCAGTGCAGGTCGCGCGGCCGCTGACCGAGGTGAACTCGGCGCTCTCACGCATCCGGATCGTTCTGATCCTCATCGCGCTCACCGGCATCGGCATGGCCGCGGCGTTCGGGCTCGTGGTGGCGCGGACCGCCCTCGGCCCGATGCGGCGCCTCACGCAGACCGCGGAGACGGTCACCGCGACCGGCGACCTCTCGCAGCGGATCGAGGTCGAGGGACGCGACGAGCTGAGCCGCCTCGCGACGAGCTTCAACACGATGCTCGCGGCGCTCGAGGAGTCCGCGCGTGCGCAGCGCCAGCTCGTGGCCGACGCCTCGCACGAGCTCCGGACGCCGTTGACGAGCCTCCGCACGAACATCGAGGTCCTCGCCGGCGACCACGCGCTCCCCGAGGAAGAGCGTGAGCGGCTGCTTTCGGACGTGGTCGAGCAGCTGGAGGAGATGACGACGCTGATCGCGGAGCTGATCGAGCTCGCGCGGACCGAGCAGCAGCCGGCCGAGCCGGAGGAGATCCGCCTCGACCTGCTTGCGGCGCAGGTGCTCGAGCGGATGCGCCGCAACCATCCCGGAGTCGTGTTCCGCGCGAACCTCGACGAGACCTTCGTCCACGGCGTGGCGGCGACGATCGAGCGCGCGATCGGCAACCTCCTCGACAACGCCGCGAAGTGGAGCCCTCCCGGTGCCGAGGTCGAGCTCGACGTCCGAGAGGGCCGCGTGGAGGTTCGCGACTACGGGCCGGGGATCGCGGACGAGGACCTCCCATACGTCTTCGACCGCTTCTACCGCGCGCGGTCCGCGCGCGGGATGCCAGGCTCGGGGCTCGGGCTCGCCATCGTCCGGCAGGTCGCCGAGGCGAACGGCGGCGAGGTCGTGGCCGAGCAGGCCGACGGAGGCGGAACACGCATGATCCTGAGCTTCGGCCGCACGCAGTCGCTGGTCACGGTGGGTGCCAGCGTGCCTCGCGAGCCGGCGGGCACGCCTTCTTAGCCGGCTCTTAGGCGATTCAGCCAGATTCTTAGCCGGCGTTCATCGTGGTTCTCAGCGAACGCTGGTTCGCTCCGTCGATGGACAGGAACACCAAGACGAAGGTCGTCGCAGGCGCCGTCGGTGCGCTCGTGCTCGCGATGGCGGTCGGCGCTGCGGGCGCGATCGCGGCCTCACGAGCGCTCTCGGACGACGACGAGCGCCATGCGGTCGACGACCGCGGTGGATTCGATCGCCGACCGTCCTTCGATCGCCCGCCTTTCCGCTACTTCAGGCCGTTTGCGCATCCGGGCGCCTTCGGCGGGCTCGACGCGGCCGCGACGTACCTCGACCTGACCGAGGAGGAGCTCCACGAGCGGCTCCGGGACGGCGAGACACTCGCGGAGATCGCCGAGGACGAGGGCAAGCCGGTCGCGGGGCTCGTCGACGCGATGGTCGCAGCGGCCGAGGAGAAGATCGACGACGCGGTCGAGGACGGCCGCCTGACCGAGGAGCGCGCGGACGAGCTGAAGCAGGAGCTCGAGGAGCGCATCACGGATCTCGTCAACGGCGAGAGACGTGGCCCGTTCGGCTTCGGCTTCCACGGCTTCCTTCCCGGCGGGATCGAGCCGCGCGACTTCCGCGAGCGCGGCCCGAGGGCCTAGCCAGTCATGCGAGGCCGGCCGCACGCGCGGCCGGCCCTCGCGCCAGCTGATCGATCTCGACCTGGGGCAAGGGGAGCGGTGAACGCCTGCCGCCGGCCCGCCCCCGTGGGGGGCGGGCCGCACGGCCCCCTTCCCTCTCCCCAGTCTCATTTGTGGTGACGCGAACGAGGGATGCAATCCCTCGTTCGAGGCAAGCCTTTGCGCAAGCCTTTGCGCAAGGCCGGAATTCGCTAGCGCGAATTCCGGCCGCGCGGAAGCAGACCCCTTCATGGGGAGCCAACCTGGGCCGGCTCGGGGTGTGAAGTCGGCTATCGGTCCACGCAGTGGCGGATCGCCGGCTACGGCTCCCAGTCCTCGCCGCCGGTGTCCCAGCCGACGAGCACGTGGCTTGCGATCAGCGTGCTCACGCGCTCGAGAAGCTCTTGGTCCGCCTCGCCGTCCACCCAGAGCTCGCCGACCACGGCGCCCTCGTAGGTCACCTGCACTCTCGAGCGGCGGGACTCGTCGGGAACGCCGGCCTCTGGCCCGACGACGAGCCGGCCCTCCTCCAGGAACGCGACCGCTGCCCACGCGATCCCGGGCTCCTCCGCCAGCGCGCCGACGACCGCCCGCAGGACGTCGTCCGCTTCGCCGCCCTGTTCGAGGATGCGAGCGACCGCCTCGAGTGCCTCGGCGCTCACTCCTCGAGGTCGGCTCCCTCGAACGCGCGGACGGTCTCGCGAATCGCGTCCGGGATCGGCATCGGCCTCCGCGCGTCGAGATCGACGAGGACGACCGTGAGCTCCGCCGTCACCATGAGCGCGTCGTCCGCCAGGCGGTACGCGGCGCATTCGTAGGTCATGCTCGTCGTCCCGATCCGCCTGACGCGGACGAACGCCTCGATCAGGTCGTCGAAGCGCGCGGGCGCGTGGTACTCGACGCCGAGGGCGCGCATGACGAGATCGCCGCCGGCCTGCGTGAACGGCGCGTTCAGCAGATGGCGGTGGTACTCGGTGCGCGCGTGGTCGAAGTAGGGGAGGTAGCGGCCGTAGTAGACGATGCCCTGCGCGTCGGTGTCCGAGAACCAGACCCGCGCGAGCGCCGAGTACTTGAACGGCGGCCGGCGGTTCGTGACGCGGCCGAGCTCGAGGGCGTCGCTCATGAGCGGATCAACTCGAGCACCTCGTCGCGCTTGCGCTCCATGAGCTCGGCCGACAGCGCCTCGAGGTTGAGCCGCAGCAGCGGCTCCGTGTTCGACGGGCGCACGTTGAAGTGCCAGTCGTCGAAGTCGACCGAGACCCCGTCGAGGTGCGAGACCCGCCCGCCCTCGGCGGCGTACCGCTCCTTGAGCTCCTGGAGCTTCAACGGCACGTCTGCGACCGGCGTGTTGATCTCGCCCGTCAGGAAGAAGCGGCTCCGGTAGGGCTCGAGGAGCTCCGAGAGCCGCGCGCCCTTGCGCGAGAGGAGCTCGAGCACGAGCAGGAACGGCACGACGCCCGAGTCGGCCTGCGAGAAGTCGCGGAAGTAGTAGTGCGCCGAGACCTCGCCCCCGAACACGGCGTCCTCCTTCCGCATCCGCTGCTTGATGAACGCGTGGCCCACGCGGTTGACGAGCGGGACGCCACCGGCGCGCTCGATCGTCTCCGGCACGGCCCGGCTCGCCCGCACGTCGTAGATGACCTTCCCGCCGCGCTCCTTCTCGAGGATCGCCTCGGCGAGGAGCGCGGTCGACGAAGTCTCCCGGCACGAACTCGCCGGTGTCGTCGACGAAGAAGCAGCGGTCGGCGTCGCCGTCGAACGCGACGCCGAGGTCCGCGTGCTCTTCGAGGGTCTTGCGCACGATGAACTCGCGGTTCTCCGGCAGCAGCGGGTTCGGCTCGTGGTTCGGGAAGGTCCCGTCCGGCTCGAAGAAGCAGCGCACGACGTCCAGCTGCGGAATCCGCTCGAGGACGGGTGGCAGCAGCACGCCTCCCATGCCGTTCGCGGCATCGACGACCACGCGCAGCGGGCCGATGGCGTCCACCTCGACGAACGAGAGCACCTTCTCGACGAATCCCGGCCACACGTCCTCCTCGCGGACGGATCCGCGCTTGGCGACGGCGCCGAACCCCGCCTCGGCGCGCGCGCGGATGTCCAGCAGCCCGGAGTCGCCGCCGACCGGGAGCGCGCCCCGGCGCACGATCTTCATGCCCGTGTACTCGGCGGGGTTGTGCGAAGCGGTGACGCAGATGCCGCCGTCGAGCGAGAGCTCGCCGACCGCGTGGTAGACCATCTCCGTCCCGACGAGGCCGATGTCGAGGACGTCCGCGCCTCCGTCCGCCGCGCCCTCGATCACGGCTCCCGCCATCGCAGGCGACGAGAGCCGCATGTCGCGGCCGACCGCGATCGACCGCGGCTCGAAGTGCTCCACGTACGCCCGCCCGACCCGGTACGCGCCCTCCTCGTCGAGCTCGGAGCCGTAGAGCCCGCGGATGTCGTAGGCCTTGAACACGGCAGGATCCAGCACCACGCCGCGATTCTATGGCTGGGACTGCGGCGACCCCTGCCCGCGTTCATACACTTCACGTATGGAGCGCAAGCTCGCGACAGTCCTGTTCGTGGACCTCGTCAACTCGACGAGCATGGTCACGGGAGCCGATCCCGAGGTCGTGCGGCGCCGCGTCAACGAGTTCTTCGAGACGGTCTCCCACTGCGTCACGATCCACGGCGGCATCGTCGAGAAGTTCGCCGGCGACGCGGTGCTCGCGGCGTTCGGCGTACCCCAGGCGCACGAGGACGACGCGCAGCGGGCGACGCGGGCGGCGCTCGCGATGCGCGAGGCCGTGGTCGCGCTCGGGCTCGAGGCGCGCATCGGCATCGAGGCGGGCGAGCTCGTCGTCGAGGACGCCGAGTCGACGTTCGTCACCGGCGAGGCGGTCAACCTCGCCGCGCGCCTCCAGCAGGTCGCGCGGCCGGGCGAGATCCTCGTCGGGCCCACGGTGCACCGGCTCGCGGGATCGAGCCTCGTCGTCGAGGATGCCGGCCCGCTCGAGCTCAAGGGCCTGAACGGCGCGCTCCGCGCGTGGCGCGTGCTGGGCGCCCTCGACGGTCCCGCGCGACCGCTCGGGCCGCGCGCGCCGCTCGTCGGGCGCGAGACGGAGCTCGAGCTGCTCTCGAACACCTTTGCGCGCACGGTTCGCGACGGGCGCGCGCACCTGTTCACGATCTTCGGCGAGCCCGGCGTCGGCAAGAGCCGCCTCGCACGGGAGTTCGTCGACGGCCTGGAACGAGCGAGCGTCCTCTCGGGGCGCTGCCTGCCGTACGGCGAGAGCGTCACGTACTGGCCGTTCGCGGAGATGATCAAGGCCGCGGCCGGCATCTCGGACGACGACCCGCTCGAAGAGGCCTTCGAGAAGCTGCGGGAGTGCTGCGAGGAGGAGGCGATCGCCGACGTGCTCGGCCTCGCGTCCGGGATGCTCGAGGCACTCGAGGGCGAGCGAAGCCCGCAGGAGATCGCGTGGGCGGCCCGTGAGCTCATGCAGAACCTCGGGGACGTGCAGCCGCTGGTCCTGTTCTTCGAGGACATCCACTGGGCCGAGGAGCCGCTGCTCGACCTCGTCGAGCAGCTCGCGGACTGGGTGCGGGCGCCGCTGCTCATCCTCTGCCTGGCCCGGCCCGAGCTCCTGGACAGCCGCCCCGGCTGGGGTGGAGGGCGCGTCCGCTCGACGGCGATCGAGCTCGAGCCGCTGTCCGAGGAAGAGAGCGAGCTCCTCGTCGAGAAGCTCCTCGCACAGCTCGCCGGCTCGTCGGGCGAGCTTCCGCCTGCGCTCCCGACCGAGCTCCTCGAGCGCACGGAGGGCAACCCGCTCTTCGTCGAGGAGACGATCCGCATGCTCGTCGAGGGTGGGTCGGGATACGGCGGCGTGGAGCGGATCCCGGACACGCTCCAGGCACTCATCGCCGCCCGCATCGACCACCTGCCGCCGGCGGAGAAGACACTGCTCCAGCGCGCATCCGTGGTCGGGCGCGTGTTCTGGAAGGGCTCGATCGAGCATCTCTCGCCCGATCTCGAGGACATCGATGCGCGCCTCGACGATCTGCTGATGCGCGAGTTCCTGCTCCGCGAGCCGCGCTCGTCGATCTCCGGCGAGCCGGCCTACCGCTTCAAGCACCTCCTCATCCGCGAGGTCGCATACACCGGCCTCGCGAAGAACGCGCGCGCCCAGCACCACGCGCGCTTCGCCGAGTGGCTCGCCGAGAAGACCGGAGAGGAGCTCGTGGAGATCCGCGCGTACCACCTCGACCAGTCGGTCGAGCTCCTCGTCGAGCTCGAAGGCTCACCGCCCGAGGCGCTCGCGCAGGAAGCCGGGGCGGCGCTCGTCAAGGCCGCGAAGCGCGCGATCGCCCGCGAGTCCTACGTGACCGCACGCAAGCTCGGGCTTCGCGCGGTCGAGCTCCGACCGACCCTCCCCGCTCGCTACGTTGCCGCCCGCGCGGCGTGGAGACTCCAGGACTGGGCCGCCATCCAGGTGGAGATGGTCAAGGTGCGCGACCTGGCGCGCGAGCAGGGTGAGCCGGTGGTCGAGGCGCTCGCGCTGACCGCCCTCGGCGAGGCGATGCTCAAGCGCAGCGGCGATCCCGGCAGCGCGCGGGCTCTCGCCGACGAGGCGCTCGAGCTGCTCGTCGGTCAGGACGACCCCGTCGCCCACTTCGACGCCCTCACCGTCAGGGCCACGATTGCCGCCTGGATGACCGAGCTCGACGACTTCGTGCGCTACATGGAGCAGCGCGTACGCGATCGGCCTCGACGCGAAGCGCAAGGACCTGCAGACGATCGCCGCGCAGGCGCTCGCCCAGACCCACCTCGTCCGGCTCGAGCTCGACGAGGCCGAGCTGCTGCTCACGCGAGCGCTCGAGCTCGCCGGGGAGAGCGGCAGCGTGCGGGCCCGCGTCGGTGCCACCCTCGCGTACGCGTGGTTCCTGGTCGTGCGTGGTGAGCTGGACGCGGCCGAGACGCTGCTCGAGGAGGTGCGGACGACCTCGAGCGAGCTCGGCGTCGAGCCCGCGATCGCCGCGGCGCTCGACAAGCTCGCCTGGATCGCCCGCAAGCGCGGTGACGACAAGCGGGCGGAGAAGCTCCTGCGTGAGGCGCTGCGCATGACCACGGCACGCGGCGACCGCGGACTGCTCCCGGACATGCAGGCGGCGCTGGCGGAAGTCCTCGCCGGCGTCGGCAAGGTCGACGAGGCCGAGCGCCTGGCGCTCGAGGCGCAGGCGAACCTCGCCGCCCACGACGTGCCGGGTCTCGTCGCCGTCGCGATGGCCCTCGCCGCCGTTCGCTCGACGCAGGAGCGGGATCGTCGAGGCGGAGGAGAACTATCGGTCGGCGGTCGCGCTCGCCCGCGACAGCGAGTACCGGGTGCTCGAGATCGAGCCGCTCGAGCGGTACGTGCAGTTCCTCCACGACCGCGGGCGCTCGAACGACGCGGTCGCCTACGAGGTGCGGCTCGCCGAGCTCTCGCCGCCGCCCTCGAGCACCGCGCGGATCGCCTGACTCGACGCGTCGTCCGGTGACTCCGAGATCACCGTCGCGGGGCGCTCGAAGCGCGTGAGTGCCTCGGCGAGCGGGTCCGCGCGCAGCGTTCCCTCGCCGTAGGACAGGTGCTTCGTCTCGTTGCGATTCGCGAACGCGATGTCGGAGAAGTGGATGTGGAACGGCGCGCCCGGCTCGAGGATCTCGTCCGCGCCGGCGAGCGCCTCCGCGAACGGCTCCACCTCGACGAAGGCGCCGTCGCTCGTCGCGTGCATGTGCGCGAAATCGAGCACTGGTCGCACCCAGCCCGTGCGCCGCGAGATCTCGAGCACGTCGTCCAGTGACCCGAGATCGCGCACGCGGCCCATGACCTCGACGCCGAAGGGCACGGCTCGATCCTTCGACTCGAGGCGCTCGCGGAGCGTCCCGAGCTGCTCCACGACCGCGTCGAGCGCGTCCTCCCGCGAGCGCTCGAGCAGGAAGCCGGGGTGGAAGACGACGACCTCGGCGCCGCTCGCGGCCGCGATGCCGGCGCTCCGGTCGAGGGCGCCCACGGCGGACGAGAACTTGCGCCCGCTCGCCTCGACGTGGCCCATGAACCCGAAGAGGGGCGCGTGCACGGAGAGCGCGACGTCGTTCTCGCGCGCGACCTCTCCCAGCCGCTCGGCGAACGGGTAGTCCATCCAGAACCCGCTCTCGAAGTCGATCTCGCAGGCCGAGTAGCCGCGCTCGAGGACGAGCTCGACCGCCTCCTCCGGCGACTCGCGGGACGGGAGCCTCGCCGGGCCGACGCGGATCCGGGACGACACGGGCCATCGTAGAGCCCGATGTGATCGGCTCCGATGTGATTTTCTCTCTGGGTGAAGGCGACGATGATCCTCGCCGACTACGCGGTCGTCTCCGACGGCAAGCTCACGATCGTGGGCGGCGGCTGGTCGCAGACGGGGCCGGAGCCCTCGGCGTTCGGCATCGGGCTCCTGATCCAGGTGCCCTGGGACCAGGCGAACACACGGCACAACTTCACCGTCGAGCTGCTCGACGCCGACGGTGCCGAGGTCGTGCTCGAGACCGAGGAGGACGAGCAGTCGGTCGCGTTCGGCGGCGAGTTCGAGGTCGGCCGGCCTCCGGGCCTGAAGCCGGGGACGCCGCTCGACTTCCCGGTGGCCGTCAACTCGACGCCGCTGCCGCTCGAGCCGGGCCGCTACGAGTGGCGGCTCACGATCGACGACAGGTCGCAGGAGTTCTGGACACTGCCGTTCACCGTTCGCGCGGAAGAGGCCTAGTAGCGCGGGGGAACCAAGGTTCCCCCGCGTTCCCCCTCCTTCGATCCCGGGCTGGGAGCGCGCGGGGTCACGCCTCCCGGCGGGCAAAGCCCGCCTCCGGCTCGGTCGTCGCGTCTGTTTCGGACGAGCCCTGGGGCCTTGACCTCGGTCAGACCCAGGTGTTCGGTCGTCCGTCCGATCGCGTCCGTACCCTCGGATCCATGCTCAGTGAGCCTTCCCGCATCGATCTGCTCGAGCTCGACATCGACCTGCGCCTGACCGATCTCTGGCGCGAGGCGGCCGACGTCTCGGAGTGGAACCTCGAGGTCGTCGCGGCCTTCATCCGCGCGGCGTACGGCAAGGGCTACTGCGACGCGCTGACCGAGGAGTCGCCCGGCTCGCTCTGTCTCGAGCACGGGTACCGCCTCCCCGGGCGCTCGTTCGCCGAGCGCGACGCTGCGTAACCGGGCATAACTGCCGCTCAGCCGGGCCTTTTCGGCTCGCAGGGCTAGACTCTTGGGCGTGGCGAGAAAGGCGAGCCCAGCGCGTCTCGTTATCGCGCTTCTCGTTGCCTCCGTGCTCGCGGTGTTCCTCCTCTACACCTCGATCGCGGGCGGCGGCAACCCGTCCGTCGAGCCGAGCCAGCTCGCCGGGCGCACGGGCGAGATCCAGCTCGCCGGGGCCGTCGTCGGCCCGGTGAGCGGGGACGCGCACGCGGGTGGGCTGCACTTCAAGCTCCGGGACGTCGGCGGCGACGCGTCGAGCGCGGTCCCGGTGCGGTACACGGGCTCCGTCCCGGACCTCTTCAAGGTCGGACGGCACATCGTGGTCGACGGGACTCTCCGGAAGGGGACCTTCGTCGCCGAGCCGGGCTCGATGATCACGAAGTGCCCGTCGAAGTACGTGGCCAAGACGCGCGCCGAAGCCTCCTAGGGAGCCGTCATGGCCGAGCTCGGTCGTGCCGCTCTCCTCGTCACTCTCGGCCTCTCGGTCTACGCGCTCGTCGCCGGGGCTGCCGCGGCCCGGCTCGGGCGCCGCCGGCTGGCGCTCTCGGCCCAGAACGCGCTCGTCGCCGCGTTCGCCTCGACGCTCGTCGCCGCGGCCGTCCTCCTCTCGGCGCTGCTCCGGAACGACTTCTCGTTCACGTACGTCGCGCGCACGACGAGCGAGGCGCTGCCGACCGCGTACACGATCTCGGCGTTCTGGGGCGGGCAGGAAGGCTCGCTCCTCCTCTGGCTCCTCGTGCTCACCGGCTTCGGCGCGGTCGCGGTCCGGCTGAACCGGAGCTGGGCGCGCGACCTCGTCGTCTGGGTCGTGCCGGTGTTCGCCGCGGTCGCGACCTTCTTCTCGTTCCTCGTCGTCGCGGTCGCGAGCCCGTTCGCGACTCAGGTCGCCCCGCCCGACGGGGCCGGCATGACGCCGAGCCTCCAGAACCCGTACATGCTCGCGCACCCGCCGCTCCTGTACCTCGGCTACGTCGGGCTGACCGTGCCGTTCGCGTTCGCGATCGGCGCGCTCCTCTCCGGTCGGGCCGACGAGCGCTGGCTGGTCGCGACCCGCCGCTTCACGCTCTTCGCCTGGACGGCGCTCGGTATCGGCCAGCTTCTCGGCGCGCACTGGGCGTACGTGGAGGTGGGCTGGGGCGGGTACTACGCCTGGGACCCGGTCGAGAACGCCGCGCTCATGCCGTGGCTCGCGGCGACGGCGTTCCTGCACTCGGTGATGATCCAGGAGAAGCGCGGGATGCTCCGGGTCTGGAACGTCCTGCTCGTGATCCTCGCGTTCTCGCTGTCGCTCTTCGGCACGTTCCTGACGCGCTCGGGCGTCGTCAACTCGATCCACTCGTTCACGCAGAGCTCGATCGGGCCCTGGTTCCTCGCGTTCATCGCCGTCGTGGTGGCGGTCTCGCTGGCGCTCGTGTTCTGGAGGCTGCCGCTGCTGCGCTCGACGACGAAGCTCGAGTCGCCGATCTCGCGCGAGGCGGCCTTCCTCTACAACAACCTCCTCCTGCTCGCGCTGTGCCTGACGATCCTGTGGGGCGTCGTGTACCCGATCCTGTCCGAGGCCGTGCGCGGCGAGGCGGTCGTGCTCGGGCGCGAGTACTACGACTTCTTCCTGCGCGCGTTCGGGCTTCCGCTCCTCCTGCTCATGGGGATCGGCCCGCTCGTCGCGTGGCGGCGTGCGTCGCTCGCGAGCCTCCTGACGACGTTCCGCTGGCCCACGGCGGTCGCGCTGGTGACCGGAGTCGTCCTGCTCGTGCTCGGAGCGGGGAGCTCGGTCCCCGGGCTCGTCGCGTACACGTTCTCGGCCTTCGTCGCGGCGACCATCGTGCTCGAGTTCGCGCGCGGGACGCGCGCGCGGAAGGCGCTCGGGGCGACTTCGTGGCCCGGTGCGTTCTCCTCGCTGATCGCCCGCAACCGCCGGCGCTACGGCGGGTACGTCGTCCACGCGTCGATCGTGCTCCTCGCGGTCGGCGTCGCCGGCTCGAGCGCCTTCGACTCGGTCGCCGAGGCGAGGCTCAGCCCCGGTCAGTCGATGGAGATCGCGGACTACACCCTCGTCTACCGCTCGCTCGACGAGCGCCAGTCGGCGAACGCGACCGAGGTCAGGGCAACCCTGGGCGTGCGACGTGGCGACCGCGATCTCGGCACGCTCGAGGCGGGCAAGAACGCGTACACGATCGAGGATCAGGTCTCGAACGAGGTCGGCATCCGCAGCGACCCGCTCACCGGGGAGGACCTCTTCGTCATCGCCGAGCAGATCGATCCCGGAGGCAACGTGTACTTCCGCGTGTTCGTGAAGCCGCTCGTCAACCTCATCTGGATCGCGGGGCTCGTGTTCCTCCTCGGCTCGCTGATCACGCTCTGGCCGGACGCCCGCGAGCAGCGGCGCCTGGCCGAGCGAACGCGCGAGATCGGGCTCCCGGCGACACGTTGACGTTGGCGCTCGTCCTCGCAGCGGTGCTCGCAGTCGGCTGTGTCGTAGTCGTTGCGCTGCCCTTCCTTCGCGAGCCCGAGCCCGTGTCGGACGACCTCGACGAGCTCGACGAGCCCGAGAGGCGCCGTCTCGAGCTCCTGGAGGCGCGCGACCGGGCGCTCTCCGCGCTCAAGGAGCTCGAGTTCGACCACCGGACGGGAACGGTGTCCGACGACGACTACCGAGCGCTCGTCGGGCCGCTGCGACGCGAGGCCGCGAGGGCACTCCAGGCTCTCGAACGCGAGGGATCGACCACCACCCGATCCGCTGCCGATGGGGGAGGGACGTCCGGCGCGCGAGCGAATCTCATGACCATGCGACGGCGACATCCCGTCGTGGCTTGCCTCGTGCTCGCCTTTGCGCTTGCGCTCGCCGCAGCGGCAGCGGGCCAGGAGGACCCCTCCTCCGAAAAAGCGCGCGTCGACGCGCGGATCGACGCGCTCGAGGCCGAGATCGCGGCGGCGAAGGAGAAAGAGGGCGTCCTGACCTCGCAGCTCTCGGAGGTCGTCACCGAGCTGCGAGCGGCGGAGGACGCGGTCGCCCAGGCGGAGACCAGCCTGTCCGTGCTCGAGGCGGAGCTCGCGACGGAGCGAGACCGGCTCGAACAGCTGACCGCGCGGCTCGAGCGGCAGACGCGCCGGCTGGAGCGGTTACAGCGAGAGCATCGTCGCGCCGTCGGCATCCTCGAGGCGCGCGTGCGGGCGATCTACGTCAGCGAGCAGCCGGACGTCCTCTCGTTCCTCGTCTCCGCGTCGAGCTTCAGCGAGGTCGTGGACAGCTTGGAGTTCATGGAGCGGATCGGGCTCCAGGACAAGAACATCGCGAAGCAGGTCGAGAGGTCGAGGAACAAGGCGGCGGCCCAGCGGGCCGCGACCGCCGAGACGCGCAGGGTGACGGTCGCGACGGTGGCGGTCATCGAAGCGCGGACCGCGGAAGCCCGCGAGGTGCGCGACGAGCTCGCTTCGAGCCGCGACTCGCTCGCCGCGGCGCGGACGCTGAAGCGCTCCGCGATCTTCGATGCGCGCGAGACGCGCGCCGACTACCTCGAGGAGGTCGAGGCGCTCGCCGCGGAGAGCGCGTCGCTCGCGGCCGCGATCCGCGACGCGCAGGCGGGCTCCACGGGCAGCGGCGTCCCTTCCGCCTCCGGGTTCATCTGGCCCGTGAACGGAACGGTCGTCAGCGGCTACGGGATGCGCTACGGACGCATGCACGAAGGAGTCGACATCACCGCGCCGACCGGAACCCCGATCTGGGCGGCCGCGGCCGGCACGGTCATCCACGCGGGGTGGCACGGCGGCTACGGGAACCTCGTCGTCGTCGACCACGGAGACGGCCTCGCGACGGCCTATGCCCACGCGTCCGCGATCCTCGTGTCGGTCGGTCAGGGCGTCGGGCAGGGCGAGACGATCGCGCTCGTCGGGTCGACCGGGAACTCGTCAGGCCCGCACCTGCACTTCGAGGTGCGCGTCAACGGCGCCGCGGTCGATCCGCTCCTCTACCTCTGAGAACGGGGCCAGGCCGCCAGACCGGGCTCGCAGCTCGGGCTAGGCAGCCTCGGTCGCAGCGCGCGGAAGCTCGACCGGAACGACGTGGTGCAGATCCGGGAACGCGCGCCAGCGCTCGTCCAAGCCGAGGCCGTAGCCGGCAAAGAGCTCGTCTGGCACCGTGAAACCGATGTAGCTCAGCGGGATGTCGTCGACGAGCCGCCGGTACGGGCGGTCGAGGAGCGTCACCGCGCTCAGGGTCGCCGGCTCGCGCAAGCCGAGCGTACGGACGAGGTAGTGCAGCGTCAGGCCGGTGTCGACGACGTCCTCGACGATCAGCACGTGCCGGCCCGCGAGCAAGGCGTCGACGTCCTTCAACAGCCGGATGCCGCCGCCTCGTTCCCCCTTGTACGGCGCGAGCTCGATCACGTCGAGCTCGTGTGGGATCGGAATCTCGCGCGTCAGGTCCGCGAGAAACACGACGCTCGACTTGAGCGGCGCGATGAGGATCGGATCGAGGCCTTCGTAGTCGCGTGCGATCTCGGCACCCAGCTCGGCGACCCGAGCCGCGATCTGCGCCCGCGTCAGGTAGACGTCGCCGATTGCCCCAATCTGACCAGCAGGACGCTCCGAGTGCCCCTCGGCTGAAGCCATCGAGCTACGAGGCCATGCGCAGGCGGTACCGCTGCGCGAGGCTCTCGATGTCCCGCCGGTAGAAGAGCTTGACCCGAACGCCGGGATACAGGCGCTGGAGCTCCCGGAGCTTCCTGTTCTTGCGGGTCACGAGCGACTGCTTCATGACCGTGACCTCGATGAAGAGATCCTGCTCCGGGAGGTAGAAGTCGGGGGTGAAAGCGCTCACGACGCGATCGTCCGCGTCGCGCTCGAGCACGAACGTGCGCGGCTCGTAATCCCAGGGCACGCCGTAGTAATCGAGGATCTTCGCGCACTCCAACTCGCTGCGGTTTGCGAACCGCGGAGGACGAGATCCACAATATGCCTGGAAAACGGGACTTTCCACCCGCACGAGTGCCAGGGTACCGACAGCGTCGGACGGTCACGGCCTCGTAGACTGTGGACATGTCGGGGTCGGATGGCGTCTTTCGGATCGCGCAGATCTCCGATCTCCACTGCGGCGGCCCGTACTTCGAGGTCAGCCTCCTCGAGCGCGCGATCGGCGAGATCAACGAGCTCGCCCCGGACGTCGTCGTGTGCTCGGGCGACCTCACGACGTTCGGCTTCCGGCACGAGTACCTCACCGCCCGCGAGTACATCGACCGCATCAACTGCGACTCGATCGTCGTCGTGCCCGGGAATCACGACTCGCGAAACGTCGGGTACGTGCACTTCGAGGAGATGTTCGGGGAGCGGAACTCGGTGCTCCGGAAGGGCGGCATCGCGATCGTGGCCGTCGACTCCAGCGAGCCCGATCTCGATCACGGCCAGATCGGCCGCGGGCGCTACCGCTGGGTCGAGGAGCAGTTCGCGGAGGAGCCCGCCGACTTCAAGATCTTCGTCCTGCACCACCACCTGCTGCCCGTGCCGGGGACGGGGCGCGAGCGGAACGTCGTCTACGACGCCGGCGATGCGATCGAGTGCCTGCAGCGAGCAGGTGTCCGCCTCGTCCTCTCGGGACACAAGCACGTCCCGTACGTCTGGCGGCTCGAGGATCTCTTCGTCGTGAACGCCGGGACCGTCTCGTCGCTCCGCCTTCGAGGTAACACGAGGCCCTGTTACAACGTGATCGAGGTCGCGGACCGGAAGGTCGACATCTGGCGCCGGCATCCGTTCCACGGCGAGCTCAAGCTCGTCTCCTTCACGCTCGACACGCTCGAGTACGCGAAGTTCACCGGCGCGATCGCTGACGAGGTCACCGCGCGGACGTGAGAGCACTCGCGATCGTCGACGGCGAGCACTACGCGCCCGTCGTCCGTGACGCGCTGGCCGAGCTCCCTCACGACGTCGTCGCGGCGGTGCTCGTGGGTGGTACGGAGAAGCTGCGCGGGGGAGAGGACTACGGCGTCCCGCTCGCCGACGACGTCGAGTCGGCGATCGCACAGTTCGCGCCCGAGATCGTGGTCGACCTCTCCGACGAGCCCGTCCTCGGGCCTGTCGAGCGCTTCGCGCTCGCGAGCCGCGTGCTCGCGCTCGGACTGCCCTACACGGGCGCCGACTTCCGGCTCGATCCTCCGCCACTCGAGCCGTTCTCGCTTCCGTCGATCGCGGTCGTCGGCACGGGCAAGCGGGTCGGCAAGACGGCGGTGACGGGGCACCTCGCGCGTCGACTTGCCGCCGACAGGCGAGTCGTCGTCGTCGCGATGGGGCGAGGCGGCCCGGCGGAGCCCGAGACGATCGCCGTGCCGCCGACGGTGGACGCGCTCGTCGCGCTCTCGCGCGGCGGCCGGCACGCGGCCTCGGATCACCTGGAGACCGCCGCGCTCGTCGGGGTCGAGACGGTCGGCGCGCGCCGCTGCGGCGGCGGGCTCGCCGGGGCCGTCTTCTCGTCCAACGTCGCCGCGAGCGCCCGTGTGGCGGAGGCGCTCGCGCCCGACCTCGTCGTCTTCGACGGCAGCGGCGCGGCGCTGCCACCTGTCGCGACCGATCGCACGGTTGTCGTCGTCGGAGGCCACCAGAGCCCGGCGCTCGCGGGCGGCTATCTCAACGCGTTCCGGCTTCTGCGCGCGGATCTCGCGATCGTGACCATGGCCGAGGCCGGCACGGGGTGGGAGGCCACGCGCGACGTCGTGCGCGCGGGCGTCCGGGACGGCGTCGAGACCGTCGCGACGGTGCTGCGCCCGCGCCCGGCCGAGGACGTGAGCGGCCGCACGGTCGCGTACTTCTGCACGGCGCCTGCAAGCGCGCACGCGACGCTCGCCGCACATCTCACGGCCGAGCACGGCGCAGACGTCGTTCACGTCTCGGGGAATTTGGCGCACCGCGACCTGCTTCGCGCCGAGATCGCCACGATCGAGGCGGAGGTCTTTCTCGTCGAGCTGAAGGCCGCTGCGGTCGACGTTGTCGCGGAACTTGCGCTGGCGCGTGGATCGGCTATCGTGCTCGCGGCCAATGACGTCGTGTCGGCTGACGGTGAGGGGGACCTTGACGTGAAGCTCCTGGAAGTGGCACGAATAGAGGTATGAGCGAGCGACGCTACGTCACGCCGCTTCCGCTGGGCGACGAGATCCCCTTCTCGAAGGGCCTGATGGCCCGCGCGCTCGTCGTGACGGGCCTCGATCCGGAGCGCGCGTACCTCATCGCGCACCGCGCGGACCGCGATCTCGCCGAGCGCGGCGCCTTCTCGCTCGACCTCGATCGCCTGGCCGAGCTGGCCGCGGCGGTCATCGGCGAGGACGACGCCGCGACGACCGTCGGCCGCCTCAAGCGCCTCGACGCGCTCCAGCGACTCGAGGAGCCGCTGCTGCTGCTCGTGGGCGGAGCGACCGGCACCGGGAAGTCGACGCTCGCGACGGAGGCGGCGCACAGGCTCGGCATCACCCGGGTCACCTCCACCGACTTCATCAGGCAGACGATGCGGGCGTTCTTCTCCGAGGAGTTCATGCCGTCGGTGCACTACTCGAGCTTCGAGGCGAGGCTCGCGCTCACGCGGGCCGAGGAGGAGGAGTCCGGCGACGCGGCCATCCTCGGCTTCCTCGACCAGACGAGGAACGTGCTCACGGGCGTCAATGCCGCGCTCGAGCGCGCGGCGGCGGAGCACTGGTCGCTCGTCCTCGAGGGCGTGCACCTCGTTCCCGGCATGGTGACGCCCACGTTCCCGGGCGCGTTCGTCGTGCAGTGCGTGGTCGCGATCGAGGACGAGAACCTGCACCGCAGCCACTTCTGGGTCCGCGAGTACGCGACCGAAGGGCTACGCCCGCTCGAGAAGTACCTCGACTCGCTGCCGCAGATCCGCCAGATCCAGGACTATCTCGTCGAGCGCGCTCACCGCTACGACGTGCCGGTGATCGTGAACGACTCGCTCGACCGCGCGATCGGCGACATCATGGACCTCGTCCTGCGGCGCGCCGACCAGCTCGTCGCGACGACGTAGACGAGGGCGAGGCAAGCCTCGCCCCTACAATGACCCTCGTGGTCGTTCGCGAAGACGTCGTCGAGGCGCTGCACGGGGTCGAGGACCCCGAGCTCGGGATGGACATCGTCGAGCTCGGGCTCATGTACGACGTCGAGGTGGACGGGCCGAACGTGAAGATCCTCTACAGCCTGACGTCGATGGGCTGCCCCGCCGGCGCGTTGATCGCAGACGGGATCGTCGATGCGGCACGGTCGGTTCCGGGCGTCGAGGAGGTGGAGGCGGAGCTGACGTTCGACCCGCCGTGGACGCCCGACCGCATGTCGGACGACGCGAAGTTCATCCTCGGCTTCGGCTAGGCG
Organism: uncultured Actinomycetes bacterium; assembly: GCA_963796405.1. Classification (GTDB taxonomy): domain Bacteria; phylum Actinomycetota; class Thermoleophilia; order Gaiellales; family Gaiellaceae; genus GMQP-bins7. The sequence goes on along the minus strand of CAWCLL010000013.1, from coordinate 170,982 downwards.
TCGGCTCAGCCCGGGATCGAGAGCACGATCTTCCCGAACTGCTGACCGGACTCGAGGCGCTCGTGCGCCTTCGCCACGTCGGCGAGCGGGAAGACGCTGTCGACGTGCACGCGCGCGCGGCCCTCGCGCACGAGGTCGTAGGCCGCCTCGAAGTCGGACGGCATCCCCATCGTCGAGCCGTAGATCGACGAGCTCCTTCCACCACATGCGGTAGAGCCGGGCAGGCGGGCTGTGGCCGCTCGTGGCGCCGCAGACGACGATCCGGCCGCCACGTGTCGCCGCGGCGAGGGAGCGCTCCCAGGTCGCCTCTCCGACCGTCTCGACGACGACATCCGCGCCGGCGCCGCCGGTCGCGTCGCGAACCGCCTCGACGACGTCGTCCTCGGAGTGGCTCACGGCGAGGTCCGCCCCGAGCTCGAGTGCGCGCTCGAGCTTCTCCCGGCTCGACGACGTCACGATCGTCCGTGCTCCGAGCGCACGCGCGAGCTCGAACGCGGCCAGCGCCACGCCGCCGCCGATCCCCCAGACGAGCACCCACTCGCCCTCGCGGAGCGCGGCTTTCGTGACGAGCATTCGATACGCGGTCTCGAACACGAGCGGGAACGCGGCGCCCTCCTCGAACGACAACGACTCCGCGAGCGGGTAGAGCTGGGCCGCGGGAACCGCCTTCAGCTCGCACTGCGTGCCGTCCGTGTGCTCGCCGATCACGGTGATCCGACCGTCGTGGACGATCCCGGGGTTGATCACGACCCTGTCGCCGATGTCCAGCCCCGTCACGCCTTCGCCGAGCGCCGCGACCACCCCGGCGCCGTCCGCGCCGAGGATCCGCGGCTTCGGAACCGACGGGAGGCCCTTCCGAACCCAGACGTCGAGATGGTTGAGGCCGGCGGCCCGGAGCTCGACCAGCGCCTCGCCCGGCCCCGGCTCGGGATCGGGGACGTCCTCGTAGCGGAGGACGTCCGGCCCTCCGTCCTCGTGGATGCGAACGGCTTTCACGGGCAGAATCCTCGCATGACCGCAGCCGAGCTGAGCCGGCTGCGCGGCCGACCTCGGCCTCGACGTGGTCGGGGCGGCTCCGGCCGAGGCGTACGAGGAGACGGAGCAGCACATCCGCGAGCGCAAGGCGGAAGGGCTGTTCGCGGACATGCGCTTCACGATGGCGAGGCCGGAGGTCTCGTGCCATCCGGAGCGGCTGCTCGAAGGCGCCCGCACGGTCGTCTCCGCGGCGCTCTGCTACTACGAGCCCGCACCGCCGCCCGCTCCGGGCGAGGGTCGCCTGGCCCGGTACACCTGGCGGGACTCGTACGCGGACCTGCGCGTCGCGCTCGACGAGCTCGGACGTCGCCTCGGTGGCCGGTACCGCGTCTTCGTCGACTCCAACGAGCACGTCGACCGCGAGGCCGCCGTTCGCGCGGGAGTGGCGTTCTACGGCAAGAACACGATGGCGATCACGCGCCGCTTCGGCTCCTGGGTCGTGCTCGGAACGCTCGTCACGGACGTCGAGATCGAGTCGACGCCGGCCCTCGAGCTCGACTGCGGCTCCTGCCGGCTCTGCATCGACGCGTGTCCGACGGGCGCGCTGGACACGGCGGGTGAGCTCGACGCGAACAAGTGCCTGTCGTACTGGACGCAGGCGCCGGCGCCGACTCCCGAGGAGTACCGCGCCGAGCTCCAGGACATGGTGTACGGCTGCGACATCTGCCAGGACGTCTGCCCGTGGAATCGCGGGGTCGAGAAGCGGCGAGGGGGGTGGAGGGCCTCGGAGGACGCGACGCCGACGGTCTCGCTTCGCGATTGGCTCGAGCGCGACGGACAAGACCTCGTCGACGAGCTCGACCGGCTGTACGTCCCGCGGAACGACCCGCGGTGGTTGCGCCGGAACGCGCTCGTCGCCGCCGGGAACGCAGGCCCTCCGGAGCTCGTCCCGGCAGTCGAGCGGTTCGCCGACGACGACGATCCGGTCCTGAGCGAGGCGGCGGGATGGGCGCTCTCCGCGCATGTCCGAGCGGTCGGCCTCCGCATGACGGCCCGCGCCGGCTTCGATCGGCTGGCAGTCCTCACGCACGAGGTGCGGAGTCCCGTCGCTGCGCTCGCCGGCATCGCAGCACGTGTACGGAGACGGGTCCCTCGACGCGTCGCAGCGGCGCACGCTCGCCGATCTCGCCATCGCAGCGTGCAAGGGCATCGAGCGCGTGGTTGCCGATGCGGCCGTGTCCTCGATCCGCCTGGAGGACGTGGATCTCAGACGGATCGCGCAGGAGGCCGCCGCTGCAGCGGCGCTCCTCGGCGCGCCGGTTCGCGTCGTCGCCGGAGGTCCTGCGCGCGTCCGCGCGGATCCGGTTCGACTGCGGCAGGTTCTCGACAATCTCGTCTCGAACGCCGTCCAGGTCTCGGCCGGAGACGAGCTGGTCGCGGTCGTCGTGGAGGAAGACGCGGGCGAGTTCCGCATCTCCGTGTCGGATCTGGGTCCCGGGATCGCGCGTGAGGATCAGGAGCGCATCTTCGAGCCCGGCGTGCGCCTCGCCGACGATCGCCCGGGCTCGGGGCTCGGGCTCGCGCTTGGGCCGCGCGATCGCGGTCGCACACGGGGGCACGCTCACGGTGACGTCGGCGCCCGGCGCCGGCGCGACGTTCACGCTCTCCCTCCCTGCCGAGCCCCTCGCGCTAGCCCGCCACGACCGCCTCCACGCGCTCTCTGCGCAGCAGCCGTCCCTCGGCATCGTGCTCGGACAGGTCGAACGTCGCCCGCGCCTCCTCCGTGACGACCTCGGTGACCGTAGCGACGCGCACCGGGAGGTCGGCTGCGACCTCGTAGACCTCGACGTACTCGACCTGGTTGACGGCGAGGAAGCGCGTCTTCTCCGAGACTTCGAACCACGCGAACGCGACCGGCATCCGATCGCTCGTCGTGCAGCCGACGTCGAGGCGGGGGTCGCCGAGTCGTCCCGAGACGAGCGATCCGTATGCGCTGCCGCACCAGGGCCGATTGTCCTCGCGCGGACCGTTGCGTGTTGGAGCATCCGAGGATCGCCGCGACCTCGCCGTGTCGCGGAAGGTGACGCTTTCGGACACGAGGCCGACGCGCACCACTGCGGCCCCTTCGGCATCGGTGTCTGCGAGGCGCTCTTCCAGGCACGCGTGAGCGAGCGAGCCCGGTTCGACCGAGCCGACGGGGACGACGTTCAGTCGCGGTCAGCACCGTTCGCGCGCGGACACCCTCGAGTTCCACCGGCGCCTCGCGCGCGGGGGTGCCGTCCAGCAGCACCCCCGCTTCGTCCTCCCCGAAGCAGCCTGTCAAGCTGACCACTGGTGCAGCGAGCGCAGCAAAGGCTAGGAGCATGCGCAACGTCACTGCGGTGTCGTGCCGGAGCTCCATCCGGTTCGACGCACGCCGCTGTAGCTCGAGTCGCCTCGATAGGTGCGCGTCCAGATGTTCGTGCCGTACGCCTCGCCTTTGGCCTCGATGATCTGATCCGTCCCGTCGGCGTTGTTGGCGTAGATCAGGCCGATGTGACCGTCGCTCGCGAGGGCATCCATCCGGATCGTGGACGACTTCGGCACGGTCACGTTCGGGGCTCCGTCTCCAGTCTTGAACTTGCCGGCGGTGTATGGCCCGTGGACGTTGCGTAGGGCGGCCCACAGGTAGTAGCCGTCGTCGGACTCCGACCCTGACTCGCGCCAGATCTTGAAGGTGAAGCCCGAGCAGTCCGGGCCCTCGCCGCCTGTCGACCCGTTCCCGGGTGGATCGCCGGGAGAGTCGTCGTGGTCGTTGTCGTTCCAGCAGCCGCCGCCCCACTGGTATCCCTCGTAGCGGGCGCGGAGGGCGGACGTGGTCGACGAATCACGCGTGATGTACGACATGGGCGAGGGTGCGGAATAGTTGCAGTTGTTCGCGACGAAATGCGTGTGGTACGCGCCCGCGGTCCCGGCGGCCGAGAGAGCAAACGCGACCGCGAACAGCGCGACGAGTCTCACCGGAGCGGACATCACCTCACCTCCAGGTCGAAGCGGTCGACGAACACGCCTGCGGGCGTCGAGCCGAGCTGGTACAGCGACGAGCCCACGACCCGGAAGCGCGAGAGCGGCGCCGTCTCGGCCCAGTCGGCCGAGTCGAGCGCGAAGCGCCTCTCGAGACCCGCCGCGCTCAGCTGGAGCACGACGAACTCGTCGTTCGCGTCCGTGTACGCGCGGACGACGAGGATCAGCCGGCTCCCGTGTACCTCCGCGAGCTGGACCTCGGCGAGCGGGGTCTGGCTCGTGATCCGCCAGCTGCGCCGCGCGCCGCGGCGATCGATCACCGACACGCGGATCTCGCTGCCGCGCCGGAGCACGACGACCTCGCGGCCGCCAGGCAGCAGCCGACCCGGACGCCGAGCCGAGTCTCAGGCCGGCGCGGGTCGAGAGGCTGCCGAGCCGCGGGCGTCCATTGACCCGACGGCTGCTGGAGAACGAGCGGCGTATCGCGCGGGCCGAGGCGAACCTGAGCTGCGCGCTCCCGGACCGCCATCGCCGCCCTGCGCCCTGCCGTTCGGAGCGAACGAGCGAAGCAGCTGCGACTTCGTGCCCCGCTTGGTCGTCTCGAGCACATGGATCGTGCCGTCGCGCGCGACGGACATGTCCGCGAGCGTCCCGTTGATCGCGAGGGGAACCGAAGCGGGCCGCCCGCGACGCGCCGTCCCCCAGCGCAGGACCCGACGGTTGGCCTCGTCGAGGATGTGCACGACCCCGGTGCGGGAGACGTCGAACGCGGACCCCCCGATCGGAGTCAGGTTCCGGCCCTGCTCGAGACCGACCTGGCCACGCCCGGAGCCCCAGGCTGCGGACGCGACGCGTGCGCTCCGAGACCGGTGCTGCCCGAACGTGTGCGTACCGAGCGCGACGTGGACGGGACGGTCGAGCGGGAGGCTCCGCTGGGGAGCCGAAGCGCCGCCCGCGGGCAGCGTGACGCTGTCCCCCGTCGCGGCGTTGCGCAGGACGGCGTAGTACGTGAAGCCGCTCGCCGAGCCCGCGATCGACTCCGGGAGGACAGCCGCGAGACTGCGGCCCGCCGCGGAGCGATCCTCCTCCAGCGCGAGCTCGCGAAACTCGCCCGCGGACCCACTCCGCACGAAGACCGAGCCCGCCGCGGGGCAAGGAGCATCCGGAGCGTCCTCGGGTGCCGAGCAGAAGACGTCGTAGCGCAGCTCGACGCGCTCGCCCGGAACCGTCAGGAGTGGAGGCAGGTGGGTCGCCTCGAGGACGGGCTGGGGTGGGGCGGGTGCGAGCCGATGTGCGATAGCCGTGCCCGTAAGGAGAACCGTCGCGAGCCCGGCGAGCGCACCCGCCACGATTCCCGCGACACCGACAAGCCTGCTGTGAACGACTCTCCCTTCGTCCATTCGGCCTCCTTGGTTGTCGTTGTCGGCAACCGTAGCGGCCGGAAAAGCGCATGGGTGAGCCGCGCGCACAACTTGGCACGCTCTTGGCGCAGACTTGTGAGAGTCAGCTACTCAGTGGCCCGTGGGCACGCGCGCGGTCTCGCGCTGAAGGCGGCGAGCACGCTTCGCGACGACGTCGCGCAGCCTCTGCGGCTCCAGGACGACGGTCTCGCCACCGTCCGCCAGGACTTCCGAGAGGAGCCACTCCTCGGTCTTGTACGGCACGTCCGCGATCGCGGAACGGTCGGTGAGAGGCTGCGCTCCCCGCTCGAGCTTCCACCGCGCGATGGCCGGCGAGTGCAGCAGCCGGGCCACACGCGGGTTGCGCAGGTACGACGGATCGAATCCCTCGCGCGGCTCGAACCGCTCGTCGGTGAGACGCGCCGAGCGCATCCGGTCGAGCCTGAAGGTCCGGGCGCCGTCGACGCTCAGATCCCACGTGTGCACGCGCCAGACCGGGAGCTCGCGCTCGATCGTGTACGGCTCGACGCGCCGGAGCGACGGGCTCTCCTCGCCCTCCTTGAGGTACTCGAGCTCGACGATACGTCGCTTTTCCGCGGCCGTGCTCAGCACGCGCACGAGCGCCTCCTCGTCGGACGTCTCGCGCGGCTCGGGCGTCGCCGCGAGGTCGAAGCGGCCGAATGTCTCCTCGAGCTTCTTCCGAACGCGCTTGAGCGGCGTGTGGGCCTCGGCGGCGATCGTCGGCCCGACGTACTCGATCGCGAGCCGAATCGCGCGCGCCTCCAGCGGCGTCAGCTTCGGAGGACGGCGGAACACGTCGCCGTACAGCTCCTTGTCGACCCGGACGACGTCACCGTCGTGGACCGCGTAGACCGCGTAGCAGCCGCCGCCGAAGTTCACGAGGTTGAGCAGCGAGAGGTGGTCCTGGAGCTCTTCGAGCGGGATCGAGATGCGCGCTGCCAGCTCGGCTGCATCGAGGACGGCCGTGCGCTCGTCGCCGCAGGCCGCGAGAAGCTGCGCGAGGAGCGCCTGGAGCACGCCGAACCGCTCCGGCGCAACCGGGCCCACCGGACGCTCCGGCAGCGGCTGCCTCGGACCGGCCCGCTTCGCACCGGCGGGCTCGGGTGCCGAGCCCGAGTGTGCCTCGGCCAGCCTGGAGAGGCTCACGGCGACCGCGTCCCGAAGCTCCTCGGGCTCGAGCGCGGTCGCGCGTCCGTTCTGGCGGAGAACCCAGCCCGCGAGCAGGTCGACGTTCGCGTATCCGGTCTCGAAGACGCCGTCCTCGACCGATCCGGCGTCGGAGAGCGTGCGCTCGACCCACCACGCAGTGTCGTCCGAGACGGCGATCCGCGCGGTGCCGACCGTCTCGCCGATCTGCCACGGTCGCGGCACGCGGTGCTGGTCGACGTCGAACTCGGCGGGGACGCGAAAGTCCCGTTCGCGGCGGGTCGCGAAGCGGATGTCGCCGCTGATCCGCGAGACCCTGAACGTGCGCACGCTTCCCCGCTCGAGGTCGTGCCCGACGACGTACCAGTTCCCGTCGTCGAGCCGGAGCGCGTACGGGTTCACCGTGCGGTCGGTGCGTCGCAATCGCTGCGGGCTCACGTAGCCGAACTTCACGGTGCGCTGCTTCGAGATCGCCGACTCGAGCTTGGAGAGACGCCCCGCGAGCTCGGGCGAGTAGTCGGGAGCGCTCACGCGGACGCGCTCGGCGGTGTCGGTCGGCGGCTCCGCGAAGCCGGAGCGCCCGAGCGCGAGGTTCTGGAGCGCGAGGCGGAGCGGCTCCGCGTAGGCGAACTTGCCCTCGAGGTAGTAGAGCGCGGTCTGGAGCGCCGCCAGCTCGTCGTCGTCCAGCTCGAGACGGTCGAGGAAGTAGTGCTCCGAGCGCAGCGTGTACAGCTCCTCGCCCGTGAACTCGTCTCGCTGCGACTGGAGGGGCACGCCGAGCGCCGTCAGCTCCGCGCGGTCGGAGTAGAAGCGGCGCGCGAACGCCTCGTCCGACATCTCCGAGTAGCCCTCGACGTTGGACTTGACGTCCCGCGCGGTCAGCGGGCGCCGCTCGGCCATGAGGAAGGCGACGAGCGAGAGTTGCCGGATGAGCTTGTCCGCGTCGTGCGACATGCGCACCACGAGCTTATCCGGCCTGCGGCCGGACAAGCTCGAAGCTTTTGCGCATGACCGGAATCCGCTAGCGCGGATTCCGGTCGCGCGAAGCAAACCCCTTTATGGGGAGCCCGAAGCAACGGAAGCGGCGGGGTGTGAAGTCGCCAGTCCGCCGAAGTCTCACTCAGGCGGCAGCGACCGCGGGCTGCTCGAGATGCTGGTGCGACGGGCAGTAGTCGCGACCCGGCAGCGGCGTGCGCTGGCACGCCTTGCCTTTCCGCGTCGTCGCGTGGCAGCGTGAGACGCCGCCGTCGAGGACGCCGGCCTCGATCTGCTGCTCGATGAACGCGGTCGCCGCGCCGACGCCTTCCTGAACCGCCCACGCCACCTGCGCCTGCGCGGTGATCGGGAAGTAGCGCCGGATGTCGGCGAAGAGCGCGCGGTCGGGCTTCGCGAAGTAGTGCGGGTCGTCGGCGAGCCGCTCCATCGTCTGCTCGCACTCACCGAGCACTGCGCGCCGGTACTCGAGCTGCATCGAGTGGTCGACGTACGGATCGATCAGGTTCTTGATCGAGCGGTAGATCGCTCGCGAGTATTGATACATACAGGAGCGAAGCTGTGCGCTGTGATCGTCTATCGGAACGCTCGACCTTTGGGGAGAACCCTGTTACCGGGCGGAAAAGAGGCGGAGCCGTAACCTACCCGGGGGAGTGTAGCGGCTTTTGCCGCCTGTTACAAAGTCTGGCTCGAGATCGCCAGCTGCGACAACGGCGTCAGGGGACGACGCGACGTACGGTCGCGGTCCGCGCGAACCTCCTCGCGGTCTCGAGCGCGCTCGTCGCCTCGGCCTCGGACCCGAAGACACCCGTGAAGACCACCCAGTAGCCCGGGTGGAGGCTCGCGTACTGGGAGGAGTCGAGGATCCCGACGGCCCGAAGGCCCGCGCGTCGTGCGTCTGCGGCGTTCTTCACCGCCGCCTGGCGGCCGCCGGTCTGGGGCAGCGAGGCCAGCACGATCGTCCAGCCGTCGTCCCCCGCGGGCCAATCGATCGCCGCGACGGGGACGTCATCCGACGGCGATCCAGTCCCGGGCACCGTTGCGAACCCGCCTGTGGCCGTGACCACCTCTGCGGTGCTCGTGCCTCCGTCCGTCGCGGCGACCGCGACCGCGGCTCCGGCGATCGCAACGGCCAGCGCGAGCCCGGCGCGGAGCAGCCAGCCCTGGCCGACGTCGCGACTCTCCCCGATCGGGCCGGTGCCGGGGAGCCGGACTCCGCACTCGAGACAGTACTCCTGGGTCTCCTCGACCGGGCCCGAGCAGCGCGGGCACTCGTTCACCCGGCCGCTCCCGGGCCGGCGCCGTGCGGGGGCGCCGCCGCCGGGCGCCCGCACGTCGCGCAGAAGCGTGCGCCGAGGAGGAGCGGCGCGCCGCAGACGCAGGCGGAGCTGCCGTCGCGGCGCAAGCGTCCGGTCCCGTCGAGGAGGGCGTCGATCTCGTGGATCCGGGCCTCGATGGCGACGAGCTCCGCGCAGCGGTCGACGACGAGGCCGGCGCTGAAGCGGTCGCGCTTGTACATCTCGAGCGTCAGCCCGCCGAGGTCGCGCAGGCGCTCCTCCCGCACCTGGAGCAGAGCCTTCCGCTCGCGGCGCAGCTCGCGCGTGGGGGGCACGACGTAGCGCGACGCGGCTCGTTCGGTCGCGGGAAGCTGGTGTTGTGGGCGCGAGGCCATCGATCTCCACACTAGAGCTGGAAGACGACGACGCGTTCCTCGGTCATCTCGCGGACGGCGAACGCCGGCCCTTCCCGCGTGTTGCCCGAGTCCTTGACCCCGCCGTACGGCATCTGGTCGGCCCGGAACGTCGGCGCCTCGTTGATCGTCACGCCGCCGAACTCGAGCGTCTGGGCCGCGCGCAGCGCCGCCTGGACGTCGCCCACGAACACGCCGGCCTGGAGCCCGTAGCGCGTCCCGTTCGCGAGCGCGACGGCCTCGTCGAGCGTGTCGTACGGCGTGACCGTGCAGAGTGGCCCGAACACCTCCTCGCACGACACCTTCGCGTCGGCGGGAGCGTCGGCAATCACCGTCGGGACGAGCAGCTCGCCGTCCAGCGTGCCGCCCGTGAGGATCTGCGCGCCCTCGGCGCGCGCCTCCTCGATCCAGTCCAGCACGCGATCTCGCTCCGAGCTCGAGATGAGCGGCCCGACGTCGGTGCCTTCGTCCGCGGGGTCGCCGACAGCGAGCGCCTCGACGCGGGGCAGGAAGAGCTCGAGGAAGCGGTCGTACGCGCTTCGCTCGACGTAGATCCGCTGCACCGAGATACAGCTCTGGCCGGCGAAGCTGAACGCGTTCGCGGCCAGCTTGGCGGCTGCGTCCTCGATGTCGCTGTCCGCAGCGACGATGACCGGCGTCGCGTTGCCGAGCTCGAGGTTCACCTTCTTGCGCGCGGCGCGCTCCCGCAGCTTCCAGCCGACGCCGGAGGAGCCCGTGAACGTGATGAGGCGCACGCGGTCGTCCTCCACGAGGACGTCGCCGATCTCGGCGGCCGGCCCGCAGACGACGTTGAGCCAGCCGGCGGGAAGCCCCGCCTCCGTCTCGAGCTCGGCGAGCAGGAGCGCCGAGAGCGGCACCTGCGACGCCGGCTTGAGCACGACCGCGCAGCCGGCCGCCAGGGCCGGGGCGATCTTGTGCGCGACGAGGTTGAGCGGGAAGTTGAACGGCGAGATCGCGCCGACGACGCCGACCGGGATGCGCAGGGTGAAGGCGAGCTTGCCGACGCCCGCCGGGGAGGCGTCCATCGGGATCACGTCGCCGGCGAGCCGCCGCGCCTCGAGCGCCGCCATGGTGAAGGTGGACACCGCGCGCTGCGCCTCGACGCGCGCGGCCTTCATCGGCTTCCCGGCCTCGGCGCAGATCGTTCGCGCGACCTCGTCGTGGCGGTCTGCGAGTGCGGCGGCCGTGCGGTCGAGGATCGCAGCCCGCTCGTGCGCCGGAAGCGGGTCGCGCATCGCCCGCTCGGCCGCGTCCACGGCCTGCCGCGCCACGTCGGCGCCGGCCTGCGGTACGCGTCCGACGAGCGAGCCGTCGTAGGGCGACCGCACCTCGATCCACTCGCCCGTCTCGATCCACTCCCCGGCGACGAGGAGCTTCCGCTCGGTCGCGGTGGTGGCCATGCGGTGAGTGTAGTGGGACACTTTCGCGCGCTGGACGTTCCGGACGCTCGAGTGCCGGATCTATGCTGTCTTCGATGGCTGACGCCTTCATCGTCGACGCCGTCCGCTCTCCGATCGGGAAGCGGGGCGGCTCGCTGGCCGGGATCAGGGCCGAGGAGCTCGCCGGGCAGGTGATGAACGGGCTCGTCGACCGGCTCGACGTCGATCCGGGCGAGATCGAGGACGTGCAGATGGGGTGCGTGACGCAGGTCGGGGAGCAGGCGCTGAACGTCGGGCGGCAGGCGGTGCTCGTCTCGGGCTGGCCCGAGACCGTCGCCGCTTCCACGATCGACCGGCAGTGCGGCTCGTCGCTCCAGGCCGCGTTCAACGGCGCCTCCGCGATCCAGGCGGGTCATCTCGACCTCGTCGTCGCCGCAGGCGTCGAGCACATGACGCGCGTGCCGATGGGCTCGAACCTCGGCGACGCCGGCTGGGGCGCGGTGAACGAGAAGATCGGCGAGCGTTGGCCGATCGTCCCGCAAGGGATCTCGGCCGAGGTTCTCGCCGAGGAGTGGGGGCTCTCGCGCGAGCAGCTGGACGAGTACTCGCTCGAGTCCCACCGCCGCGCGGTCGCCGCGATCGACGAGGGCAGGTTCGAGCGCGAGATCGTCCCCATCGAGACCGGCGCCGGCGGCGCGGTGGTGCTGTTCGCGGTCGACGAGACGCCGCGGCGCGACACGTCGCTCGAGAAGCTCGCCTCGCTGCAGCCCGCGTTCAAGGCCGACGGCGTGGTGACGGCCGGGAACTCGAGCTCGATCGTCGACGGCTCTGCCGCGATGCTGCTCGCGAGCGACGAGGCGCGTCGAGCGCCTCGGCCTCGAGCCGCGCGCCCGCTTCGTGTCCTTCGGGCTCTCCGGCGTCGACCCGTACCGCATGCTGCACGGCAACCCGCAGGCCTGCGCGACGGCGCTCGCGAAGGCGGGGCTCTCCTGGGACGACATCTCGGTCGTCGAGGTGAACGAGGCGTTCGCCTCGGTCGTGCTCCAGTTCCTCGCCGACACGGGCCTGCACGAGCGCTGGGAGGCGGGCGACGTGAACCCGAACGGCGGCGGAATCTCCCTCGGTCACCCCCTCGGAGCGACCGGCGCGAGGATCACGGCGACGCTCGTGAACGAGCTCGACAGGCGGGGGGCTCGGTACGGCATCGCGACGATGTGCATCGGCCAGGGACAGGCGATCGCGGGCGTCGTCGAGCGGCTCTGAGCTATTCCCGAACTCGATCAGTCCTACTGATCGACAGTGAAGGAACGGCGAGTGGTGCTGATCTACCTGTTAAGGCATCATGAAGGCATGATGTTTGCGTACTTCGTCATCGCACTCATCGTGCTCGTAGGCCCGCTCGCGTATCGTGGCCGGCAAGGACTCGCGCATCGACGAGAACGCCCGCCTGCCGCCGCTACCGCGGCTGATCGACGACACGAACGGCTCGGCCGCGCGGTTAGGATCGCGCGTCGTGACCGCTTCCGGCATCCGCACGGTCGGCGTCGTCGGGCTCGGCGCCATGGGCGCGGGCATCGCGCAGCTCGCCGTCGAGGCCGGCTTCGAGACCGTCGGCCGCGAGGTGAGCGACGAGCTCGGCGAGAAGGCGCGCGAGCGGATCGCGCACTTCCTCCAGCGCAAGGTCGACAAGGAGCGGATGACCGCGGACGCGCGCGAGGCGGCGCTCGGGCACCTGTCTCTGACGACCGACCTGGCGGCGTTCGCGGACTGCGACCTCGTGATCGAGGCGATCGTCGAGGAGCTCGAGCCGAAGAAGGAGCTCTTCGCCGAGCTCGAGGCGATCTGCCGCCCGGACACGATCCTCGCGACGAACACGTCGGCGCTGTCGGTCACGGAGATCGCGTCTGCGGTGTCGACTCCGGAGCGCGTCGTCGGCATGCACTTCTTCAATCCCGCGCCGCTCATGCCGCTCGTCGAGATCGTGCGCGCGGAGCTGTCCTCCGACGATGCAGTCGAGCGGGCGTACGCCGTCGGCGAAGCGCTCGGCAAGAGCCCGATCCGCTGCCACGACACGCCCGGCTTCGTCGTCAACCGCGTCCTCATCCCGCTCCTGAACGACTGCCTGCGCGTGCTCGACGAGGCACGCGTGACGCCGGAAGACCTGGACACGGCCATGACCGCCGGCGCGGGCTGGCCGATGGGGCCGTGCACGCTCGTCGACCTCGTCGGGATCGACGTGCACGTCCACGCGTCGTACGCGCTGTACGAGAAGCTGCGCGAGCCGCGCATGGCGCCTCCTCCGCGCATCGTCGCGATGAGAAACGCGGGGCTCCTCGGCCGGAAGAGCGGCCGCGGCTTCTACACGTACGACGACTGAGCCTACGCGCGCCGCCGGCGAAGATCCGCGCGAGCGCCGCCGCGTCCTCGGGCTGGCAGTAGACGTGCACGTGGTCGCCGGGCTCGAGCACGGTCTCCGGCCCGAACGCCGCCGGCGCGCCGTCGCGGATGAGCACGGCCACCCACGCTCGCTCGCCCAGCGGAAGCTGGCCCAGTCGCCGCCCGTTCGCGAAGGCGTCGTCCCGGACGACGAACTCGAGCACCTCGGCGAGGTCGTAGTCGACCCGGCGGAACGGCACGCGGAGGCGCCCGGCGACGTAGGGCACCGTGGTGCCCTGCACGAGGACGGAGAAGAGCACGACGACGAAGATGACCCCGTAGATGCGCCCGGCCTCGTCGACCCCCTCGAGCACGGCGAGGGAGCCGAGCAGGATCGGCACCGCGCCCTTCAGCCCGCCCCAGAGCACGAAGACCTTCTCCCCGCGGTTGAGACGCACCGGCGCGAGGAGCGGCGCGACGGCGAGCGGGCGGATCACGAACGCGAGCAGGCCGCGAGGACGAGGCCCTCCAGCCAGACGGACGTCTCGTCGAGGTCGCTGTAGCCGACGGAGAGGCCGAGAGCCGCGAACGCGCCGATCTCCGCCAGCGCCGCGAGCGACGAATGGAACGACTCGATCTCGCCCTTCCGCGGCGCGGCGATGTCGCCGAGGATCACGCCGGCCACGAACACCGCGAGGAAGCCCGAGCCGTGCGCGACGAGCCGCGAGCCCGTAGATGATCCCGGCGCCCGCGAGCACCCGGATCGGGTACAGCGGCGGGCTCGAGAGCCGGACGCTGCGCATGACGGGCAGGAGCGCCAGCGCCCCGGCCACGCCGATCGCCAGGCCGACCGCCATCTCGATCGCGAACTCCTCGACGACGACCCCGAACCCCGCGTCGTCCTCGGTCGCGAGCTCGATCATCCCGATCATGAGCGCGATCCCGACGGGGTCGTTCGTGCCCGCCTCGCCTTCCAGGATCGTCCCCGAGCGGCCCCGGATCTCGCGGCCTCCGAGGACGGAGAACGTGACCGCGGGATCCGTCGGGGCGATCGCGGCGCCGATCAGGCCGGCCACGATCCAGTCCATGCCGAGGACGTAGTGAGCGGCGAGCGCGACGAGGCCCGCGGTCGCGAACGTCCCGACCGTGCCGAGGGCGAGGATCGGGACCGCCGACCGTGCGAAAGCGCTCGAGCCCGATGTGCAGGCCGCCGTCGAAGAGGATGACGATCAGCGCGATCACGCCGATCCGCTCGACGGTCTCGATCGTGAGGGCGTCGCGGACCCTCTCCGAGGACGCAGCGAGCAAGCCGGTGGCGAACAGGAAGAGCGCCGCGTTGGGGAGCGAGAAGCGGTCGGCGAGCCGCATGCTCAGAACCGCGACGAACACCCCCGCCGAGACGACGAGCACGATGAGCGCCGAAGTCGGTGATCTCGGGCATTGGCGAGGAGGAATCTACGGTGCGGACGCGCAGTGCGGCGCTTACAGGGTCTTTACACGCTTCTCATTGCCGACTCACTCTGGACACCGATAATCCCGGGAGTGCGAAAGCTCGCCCTCTACCCCTGCATGCTCGTCTCGGCTGCCCTCGCGGCGGTCGCCGTCGTCGGCATGGCCAGTGCAGGTGGAGCAATGGCAGCTCCGCCGAAGGTCGGCCAAGTCTCGGTCGAGCAGGGCAAGGGTCAGGTCATCGTCGAGCTGAAGGGAAACCTCCTCGGCCGCCTCACGAGCGGGACGGTGCGTATCGTCGACTACACGCCGAGGGATCGCTTCGTGCCCCTCGTCGGGGGCCGCCGGCTGACCGTGACCCGCATCGGGCCGAGGACGACGGTCTACAAGGGCAAGGACCTGCGGTTCCGGATGCTCGGAGGCAGCTGGAAGATCAACGTCAAGGGCAACGGAATCGCGATCTCGGCCGTAGGGCGCGGCGCGGTGACGCTCGACGGCGACCGCCGCCTCCCCGAGGACAACGCGGGCGTCTACTCGCTGGACGGGATCAACTGCGGCCTGGACGTCACGGTGTGCACGCCGCTCCCGGACGATCCCGAGCGCTATCCGGTCGGGCCGCGGCCGACCAGCAACCCAAGCTCGGCGGCGAGATGAACCGGCAGACGCAGTCGATCCTCGTCGTCGAAGACGAGACGTCGATCGCGTCGTTCGTCTCCGCGTACCTGAAGAACGCCGGCTTCGCCGTCCGCACCGCGACGACCGCCACCGAGGCGGTCGCCGAGCTCGCAAGCGACTCGCCTTCGCTGATCATCCTCGACCTCAACCTGCCCGACGGCGACGGCGTCGAGCTCTGCCATGGCATCCGCCGCAGCTCGGACGTTCCGATCCTCATGCTCACGGCCCGCGACGACGACGTGGACAAGATCATCGGCCTCGAAGTCGGCGCCGACGACTACATGACGAAGCCGTTCAACCCCCGGGAGCTCGTCGCTCGCGTCAAGAGCGTCCTCCGGCGCTCGGCGCCGGAGCGCCGGCGGAGCGAGACGGAGGAGCTCCACCACGGTGACCTCTCGATCAACTCGGGCAAGCGCGAGGTGCACGTCGGCGAGGAGGAGATCCGGCTCGCGCCCAAGGAGTTCGACCTCCTCTGGGAGCTGCTCGACCACCGGGGGATCGTCCTGACTCGTGACCAGCTGCTCGAGCGCGTGTGGGGCTACACGTTCGCGGGCGACACGCGGACCGTCGACGTCCACGTCCGCCAGATTCGACGCAAGCTCGGTGACGCGTCCCCGATCGTCACCGTCTGGGGCGTGGGCTACAAGGTCGCAACCGACCGTTCGCCCGCCTCGGCCGCGTAGGGATCTACCCTGTGCCCGAGATGCTCGGGACCCTCCGCTTCAGGCTCACGGCCCTGTTCCTCGTCGTCGTGCTCGTGTTCGGGCTGGCGTCGATCGCGCTCGCGGTGCGGCTCTTCCAGGACGTGACGCACTCGCAGTCGGTGCAGGAGCTCGAGCGCGAGGCTGCTGGGCTCGCCGACCTCTACGCGGAGGCGGCGCTCCGGTCGAGCGACCTGGGCTCGGAGGCGCCGGACTTTGCCGCCAACCTCGAGCTCGCGACCGGCGACGAGCTCTACTACGTGGGGGCGTCGCTCTTTCCGGGGCAGCGCTTCGGCCTCAGGCAGCTCCCACGCGACGCGCTCGGGGACGTCGAGCTCGACGGCGAGCAGATCGTCACGTTCGAGTTCACGCCGCCCGAGAGCGACCGGCGGCTGCTGGCGGCCGCGCAGCCGGTGCAGCTCGTCCGCGGGACGGAGCCGTTCGGCTGGCTCGTCGTAGCGAAGCCCGTCACCGAGCTTCGCGAGCAGTGGCTCACGCTGGCCGGGCGCCTCGCACTGGCGCTCGCCGTCGGGATCGCGCTCAGCGCGGTCCTGTTCTGGTGGCTGTCGCGTCGCCTGACCGAGCCGGTGCTCGCGCTCACGCGGGCGACGCAGCGCGTCGGGGCGGGGCAGTACGACGTCGAGATTCCCGACACCAAGGGCGGCGACGAGATCTCCCAGCTCAGCGACCGCTTCCGGCGCATGGTCGCGAAGCTCGCGGAGGCCGAGCAGCTCAAGCGCTCCTTCCTCATGTCCGTGTCCCACGAGCTGCGGACGCCGCTGACCGCGATCAGGGGTCACGTGGAGGCGATCCGAGAGGGCGTCGTCCGCGAGCCGGACCAGGTCGAGGCCTCGCTCGACATCGTCCTCGCCGAGACGGACCGGCTCGAGCGGCTCGTCGGCGACGTCCTCGACCTCGCGAAGCTCCAAGCGCACCGCTTCACCGTCCGGCGCGAGGAGGTCGACCTCGCTCGCGTGCTCGACCACGCGTACGGCGCCTTCGCCGAGGAGGCGCGCCGGCGCGAGATCGACTATCGGCTCGAGGCGGAGCCCGAGGCGCCCGTCATCGTGTCCGACGGCGATCGCGTCCTCCAGGTCATCTCGAATCTCCTGTCGAACGCCTTCCGCTGGACGCCGGACGGCGGGCGCATCGAGCTCGGCCTCGCGGCCGCGAACGGCGTCGTCCGCGTGGAGGTGACCGACTCAGGCCCGGGCGTCCCGGCCGACGAGCGGGAGCGGATCTTCGATGCCTTCATCTCCAACGACGTGAACGGCACGGGCCTCGGGCTGCCGATCGCCCGGGAGCTCGCCGTCGCCCTCGGCGGCCGCATCGAGCTGCAGTCGGATCCGCGCGGGGGGAGCCGCTTCCGGCTCGTGCTTCCGGCGCAGTCCGCCGCGTAGCGGCGTCTACGCCGCCGCGGCGCGGGGCGGGCGCACCACGTCGCCGGCTTCCCGGTCGCGCTCGAGGCGCTCCAGGCGGGCGTCGACGCCGCGCCAACCCGAGCTCACGAGGTCGACGAGCAGCGCGAGGTCGTCCACGCGCGCATGACGCTCCGCGGCGAGCTCGCCTTCGAGCCGCTCCAGCCGCCGTATCGTCTGGTTGAGCAGGCCGCGGATCTCGGCGATGTGCCGCGCGACCGGGAGGACCTCGGTCCGGAGCCCGTCCCGGATGGCGATCTCGACCTGGGCGGGAATCGACGCCTCGAGGCCCGAGGCGGCTGCGGCGAGGCCCTCGACCTGTGCTCGCGTGCGCTCGAGCACCGCGTCGACGAGGGCGGGGTCCGTGCGACCCGCAGCGGCCTCGGCGATCCGCTGTTTCGCGCGCTCCAGAGCGAACTCGTCCATGGGGCGCGAGGCTACTCTCAGCGCCGGATGGACACTGCGCTGCTCGACTACGAGCTGCCGACCGAGCTGATCGCGCAAGCTCCGGCCGAGCGGCGCGACGCCTCCCGTCTCCTCGTGTACCGGAAGGAGGGCGGAGCCGTCGAGCACCGCGTCTTCTCCGAGCTCCCGGAGCTGCTCGCGGGCGAGCTCGTCGTCGTGAACGACACTCGGGTCGTGCCCGCTCGCCTGAGGCTGCAGCGTGCATCCGGCGGCGCCGTCGAGGTCCTGCTGCTCGAGCAGCGCGAGCCCGGGCTGTGGGAGGCGCTCGTTCGGCCCGGCCGTAGGCTTCGTGCCGGCGAGCAGCTCGGCCCGGTCGAGCTCGTGGAGCCGCTCGGCGACGGCCGCTGGACGGTCCGTCTCGAGGGCGAGCCTCGTGGTGAGACGCCGCTTCCTCCGTACATCCGGGAGCCGCTTGCCGACCCGGAGCGCTACCAGACGGTCTATGCGCGCGAGGCGGGATCGGCGGCCGCGCCGACGGCGGGCCTGCATCTCACGCCGGAGCTCGTCGCGCGCCTCGATCCCGTGACGGTGACGCTCCACGTCGGGCTCGACACGTTCAGACCTGTGGTGGGAGAGGTGCTCGAGGAGCACGAGCTTCACGGCGAGCGCTACAGCGTGACACCCGAGGCGTGGGGGCGGATCGCGGCCGCCGAGCGCGTGCTCGCGGTGGGGACGACGACGGTTCGCGTGCTCGAGACGGTCGCGCGCGGGGCCGAGCTCGCGGGGCGGACGACGCTCTTCGTCATGCCCGGCTTCGAGTTCGAGCGCGTCGACGCGCTGCTCACCAACTTCCACCTGCCTCGCTCGACGCTCCTCGCGCTCGTCATGGCGTTCGTGGGGGTGGAGGAGACGCGGGAGCTCTACCGCCTCGCCGTGGCCGAGCGCTACCGCTTCTACTCGTTCGGCGACGCGATGCTCGTCTTGTGAGCGGCCGTCGACGCCCGCACGTTGGCACACATTCGGCACGATCCCGTTTCCCATGCGTGAGCGTTTTCTGCATAGGCTGGTAGCGGGAGGAGGCGAGGGGTGGCCCCTCGGGTTTTCGACCCGCGTTGAGCCCTGGCTTCGGGGACGCGCCGACCGAAGGCTGTCGTGAGCTTCGAGGTCGTCGCGACGGACGGCGCGGCGCGGGCGGGGACTCTGGAGACCGCTCACGGGTCGATCCCGACCCCCGCGTTCATGCCCGTCGGGACGAAGGCGACCGTCAAGTCGCTCCACCCGGACGAGGTGCGCGCGCTGGGAGCGAGCGTGATCCTCGGCAACACGTACCACCTGCACTTCCGGCCGGGCGAGGACGTCGTCGAGGCGCTCGGGGGGCTCCACGCGTTCTCGGGCTGGGACGGCCCGATCCTCACCGACTCGGGCGGGTTCCAGGTCTTCTCGCTCCGGGACACGGTCTCGCGTCTCGACGACGGCGGCGTCACCTTCCGCTCGGTCTACGACGGCTCCGAGGCGCACTTCACGCCCGAAGGCGTCGCCGAGATCCAGCGCCGGCTCGGCTCGGACATCGCGATGTGCCTCGACGTCTGCCTGCCCGCCGAGGCGCCACGCGCCGAGCTCGAGCAGGCCGTCCGGCTCACGACCGCGTGGGCCGCTGCGCAGGCGCGTGCACCGCGTGCTCCGGGCCAGCTTCGCTTCGGGATCTCACAGGGCGGCACCGACCGCGAGCTCCGCACTCGCTCGCTGGAGGACGTCGCCTCGCTGCCCTTCGACGGCCACGCGCTCGGCGGTCTCGCGGTCGGGGAGTCGCGCGAGGAGATGCTCGACTGCGT
The DNA here is from genome assembly GCA_963796405.1 of uncultured Actinomycetes bacterium. Classification (GTDB taxonomy): domain Bacteria; phylum Actinomycetota; class Thermoleophilia; order Gaiellales; family Gaiellaceae; genus GMQP-bins7. The sequence goes on along the minus strand of CAWCLL010000013.1, from coordinate 151,498 downwards.
CGAGTGGGCCGCGCCCGCGCTTCCGGCGGACAAGCCGCGCTACTTCATGGGCATCGGCGACCCCGTCGGGATCCTCGAGGTCGTCGCCCGGGGCGTGGACATGTTCGACTGCGTGCTTCCGACGCGCACGGCCCGAACCGGGTCGGCGCTCACGTGGGAAGGGCGCCTGAACCTGAAGAACGCGCGCCATGCCCGCGATCCGCGGCCGTTGGACGAGGAGTGCACGTGCCCGGCCTGTGCCCGCTTCTCGCGCGCGTACCTGCGCCACCTCGTGACGCAGGACGAGATCCTCGGGCTCCGGCTGCTGAGCCTGCATAATCTGCGGTTCGTACTCGACCTGACCGCACGCGCGCGGGAGGCGATCGAGCGAGGCACGTTCTCGGCCTTCAGGCAAGAGGCGCTCGCCCGGCTCGCCCCCTCGCCCGAGGAGGACTAGTGGGTGGATCTGGCTTTCTGATCTTCATGGTGCTGTTGCTCGTCGTCATGTACGTGTTGATGATCCGACCGCAGCGCCAACGCCAGCAGTCGCAGCAGTCGATGATCGACGGCGCGGCCGTCGGCGACGACGTTCTCACCACCGGGGGCATCTACGGGACGGTCGTCGAGGCCGAGGGCGACGACGTCGTGGTCGAGATCGCCGACGGCTTGACCGTGCACATGACGCGCCGGGGCATCGCGGCCGTGCTGCCTCCCGAGGACGAGGAGGAGAGAGCGCGTCGAGGACGAACAGGACGTCGATGTCGATGAAGCTGCCGTTAGCGAGAGCGAAGAAGCGGTTACGGATGACACAAGGGCTGAAGCCGCGGCCCCGGACCGCCGATAGCCTGACGCACCGGCCGTGAATCGACGCACATCCATCTTCGTCGTCGGCGTTCTCGTCGCTGCGCTCATCGGCGTGGTGCTCCTCGCCGTCCCGGGATCGCCGCTGAGACAGGAGCCGACGCTGGGTCTCGACCTCCAGGGCGGGCTCGAGGTCACGCTCCAGGCCGTTCCGCCTGCCAATCGCGAGCTGACCGAGGAGGACCTCGACCGCTCGGTCGACATCATGCGAAACCGCGTCGACAAGCTCGGCGTGACGGAGCCGGAGATCCGCACCCAGGGCGACGACCAGATCGTGATCCAGCTTCCGGGCGTGAAGGACCCCGCCGCCGCGGCGGAGATCATCGGCACCACCGCGAGTCTCGAGCTCTACGACCTCGAGACGTCCGTGACCGGGCCGTCGGTCTCGATCCGAGGCTTCCCGGTCGAGTTCACGTCCCTCTACGACCTCCTCGCGCGCGTACAGGTTCAGGCGCGCGACGACAAGTCGGATGCGTTCTACGTCGTGAACACGCAGCGGGAGCGCATCGTCTCGGGGCCGGAGGCGACCGAGCGGGCGGTGCTGCGGACGGTTGGCGGCAAGCTGAAGAAGAACCAGGCGATCTTCAAGGTGCCCGAGAAGATGGTCGTCGTCACCTGCGGCGAGCCTGCGGTCGGTCTGCCCCGGCGGGGTCGAGGGCAGCGGCGTCCCGCCGACGCGGACGTACTACTACCTCTTCAAGTACGAGCCGCCCGACATCCCGCAGCTGACCGGCGAGGACCTGAAGCTCGACGGGACGCGCGCCGACTTCGACACGAGCCCGGGCTCCAGCGGCCAGCCGATCGTGACCGATGGAGTTCACCGGGCGCGGCGCGGACCGGTTCGAGGAGATCACGCGCGACGGAGTACATCCGCGGCCGGCTGCGGCAAGCGCCGCAGCACTTCGCGATCGTCCTCGACCGCGAGATCAGGACGTTCCCGCAGATCGACTACGAGGACTCGAGGCTCTCGGGAGGCATCGGAGGAGGCCGGGCGCAGATCGAGGGCCTCGACTCGATCGACGAGGCGAACGACATCGCGATCGTCCTGCAGACGGGCGCGCTCCCGATCGAGTTCGAGACGCTCGACCAGACGAACATCTCCGCGACGCTCGGGAAGGACTCGCTCGCGGAGGCCTGGAAGGCGGCGATCGCCGGGCTCCTGCTCGTCATGATCTTCCTGCTCGTCTTCTACCGCTTCCTCGGGCTGGTCGCGGTGGCAGGCCTCGCCGTCTACGCGGCGTTCCTGTACGCGACGATCCTCATCCTCGACGTCACCCTGACGCTGCCCGGCTTCGCCGGCCTCGTGCTGACCTTCGGCGTCGCGGCGGACGCGAACATCGTCATCTTCGAGCGCATCAAGGAGGAAGTGCGCGCGGGGAGATCCGTGCGCGCCGCCATCTCGGCGGGCTACACGAAGGGATTCGCGACGATCGTCGACGCGAACGTCGTGACGGCCATCACCGCCTTGGTGCTCTTCGCCGTCGCCACGGCGAGCGTCCGGGGCTTCGCGCTCATGCTCCTCCTCGGGACGGCGCTCTCGATGCTGACCGCGGTCCTCGTGACGCGCGCCATCCTCGCGCTGCTGGCCGGCTTCGGCTGGATCGAGAACCCGCGCGTCATGGGCGCGAGCGGACAGGGGATCCCGCGCTGGCTGCGGGTCGACTACATCGGGCTCCGCCGCTACTGGTTCGCGTTCTCGGGGGTCGTCGTCGCGGTCGCGATCGGCGCGATCGCGATCCTCGGCCTCAACCTCGGCATCGACTTCAAGGGCGGAACGCAGATCACGTTCCGAACGCCCGAGCCGACAGCGCTCGAGGAGGTCCGGAACGAGGCGGAGAAGATCGGCCAGGCCGACGCGGTGATCCAGGGGCGCGGCGCGTCGACGGACGGGAACTACACGTCCTTCTCGTTCCGCTCGGAGTCGCTCACGAGTCGACGAGCAGAACCGACTCGAGGACGAGCTCACCGCCGCGCTCGACAGCACGGCGTTCGGCGCGCAGACCGTGTCCGAGAGCTTCGGCCGCCAGATCGCGAACAACGCGCTCCTCGCGATCTTCGTCAGCCTGCTGCTGATCGCTCGCCTACATCTCCTTCCGCTTCCAGTGGAAGTACTCGGTCGGCGTCTTCGTGGCGCTCGCGCACGACGTGCTCATCGCCATCGGCTTCTACGCACTGACCGGGCGCGAGGTCTCGACTGCGACGGTCGCCGCGATCCTGACCGTGCTCGGCTACTCGATGTACGACACCGTCATCGTCTTCGACCGCATCCGCGAGAACGTGCCGCTGATGCGGCGCGCGTCGTTCCGCGTGATCGGCAACGTGTCGCTGTGGGAGGTGCTGCCGCGCTCGCTCGCGACGACCTTGATCACGCTCGTCCCGGTCGCGACGCTCTACTTCTTCGGCGGCGACACGCTGAAGGACTTCGCGTTCGCGCTGCTCGTCGGCATCGGGTTCGGTGCGTACTCCTCGATCTTCCTCGCCGCTCCGCTCGTCGCGATGCTCAAGGAGCGCGAGCCGGAGTTCCGTCGCCGCCGCGACGATCTCGGAGCGCTCGAGGGAGTCGAGTCGGTCGGCGGCGTGCTCGCCGTCGAGGCGGCGGAGATCGCCGCGGAGGTCGAGTCCGAGTACGACGACGAGGAGCCGCCGGCTGAGGAGGAAGAGGAGGAGCCGGTCGCACCGGAGCCTGACGCCCGCCGGAGCGGCCTCCGCGACCTCGTCGAAGCGCGAGCGCCGCCGGCAGCGACGCGCGTCGAGGCCCCATGGCGCGCACGCGCGTAGCAGCGGCGACCGGGGACCGCTCGAGACGCTCTCGCTCGCCGGGCTCGGCGCGTTGGTGCTGGCCGCCAGGCGCGGCGACGAGCTCGCCGACGAGATCGCGAGCCGGGCCGGGGTCGATCGCGACGAGGTGCGCGCGGCGCTGGCCGACGCGGTCGCGAGCTGGCGTCGGGAGGCCCAGCGGCTCAGCGGCTCGACGGGCGAGGCCGCCTCGCGCGTCGGCTCGGAGCTGGGCATCGCCTCCCGCGAAGCCGTCGAGGCGCTCGAGCTTCGGGTCGCACAGCTCGAGCACCGGCTGAAGCTGCTCGAGCGCGGCCCGGCGTAGGACGAGGCGTAGGACGAGGGCGAGGCAAGCCTCGCCCCTACGGGTCTTCCGAGCCCGCGACCTACAATCACCGCATGGCCACGCGGCAGGCAGGGCCGACGCGGAACCTCGGGCGCCTGTCGGAGATCGCCCAGGTCGCCGCGCGCTACGGCTTCGGGTACGTCCTGCGCCGGAACCGTCTCGGCGACCTGCTCCCGGGAAGGGACGGGCGCGAGGACGAGGCGACGGCGACGGACCGCGGTCGCCGCCTGCGCGAGATGCTCGACGAGCTCGGCCCGACGTTCGTGAAGTTCGGTCAGCTCCTCTCGACCCGCCCGGACGTGATCCCGCCGGACATCGTGGTCGAGCTCCGCGGGCTCCAGGATGCGGTCACGCCGTTCCCGTTCGAGCAGGTGCGCGAGGTCGTGGAGGCCGAGCTCGATCTCACCGTCGAGCAGGCGTTCGCCGAGTTCGACGAGGTCCCGATCGCGTCGGCGTCGATCGGCCAGGTGCACCGGGCGCTCCTTCCGGACGGGCAGGAGGTCGCGGTGAAGGTGCAGCGCCCAAACGCCGCGCGCCAGATCGAGGCCGACCTCGGGCTCCTGTACCAGGCCGCGAAGCTGCTGCGAGAGCGCGTTCGCGCCCTCGAGTTCATGGACCCGCACGAGCTCGTCGACGAGTTCGCCCGCTCGATCCGGCTCGAGCTCGACTACGGCCACGAGGCGAGGAACGCAGCGGCGTTCCACCACAACTTCGCGCGCGAGCCGGCCGTCGTCGTCCCGCGGGTGATCAGGCAGTACTCGACGGATCGCGTCCTGACGCTCGAGTTCCTGCACGGGACGAAGGTGTCCGAGCTCGATCTCGAGGCGCTGTCCATCGAGGAGCGCCGCGACATCGCGTACCGCATGGCCGACACGTGGATGACGATGGTCTTCCGGCACGGGTTCTTCCACTCCGACCCGCATCCGGCGAACATCTTCGTCCTCGACTCCGGCGAGCTCGGGCTCGTCGACTTCGGGCAGGCGGGGAAGCTCTCGGACGAGGACATGGCCAAGCTGACGCGCCTCTTCCTCGACGCGGCGGCCGAGAACGTCGACGCGATCCCGCGCCGCCTGCGCGACCTCGGCGTGCGGTACGCGCCCGAGCGGGAGGTCGAGTTCCGTGGCGAGATCCGCGTGCTCTTCGACCGCTACTACGGCATGCGTCTCTCGGACATCGATCCGCTGCAGGTGATCCGGGAGGGGTTCCAGCTCATCTACTCGATGAACCTGCGGCTGCCGTCACGCTTCGTGATGCTGGACAAGGCGATCGCGACGCTCGCGTCCGTGGGCGCAGAGGTCTACCCGGACGTCAACGTCTTCGAGGTCGCGAAGCCGTACGCCCGCGGCCTCCTCGCCGACCGCTTCCAGCCGCGGGTGGTCGCGCAGCGGACGTGGAGCGAGGCGCTCGCGCTCGGCGAGATCGCGCGCGACCTGCCGTACCAGGTGCACGACGTGCTCGAGCGAATGCGCGACGGCACGTTCCAGGTGCGCCTCGAGAACCCCGGCCTCGACGAGCTCGACGAGCACATCGACCGCGCGTCGAACCGGCTGTCGGTCGCGCTCATCGTGCTCGGCGGGCTGCTCGGCTCGTCCATCGTCGGGGTGTTCGCGCAGGAGGGGCCGCAGGTCATGGGCCTGCATCTCCTCTCCTTCGTCGGCTTCGTGGTCTCAGGCGCGTTCGGACTGTGGCTGATCTTGGGCGTCATGCGTCACGGAAGACTCTGACGCGACTCAGCGGCCAGGTCCGGCGCGGACGGCTGAGGAACGCTTGTCACGCCTTTGCTGCAAAGGACATCTGGCGCGGCGCGCAGAGCGCGGCTAGCGTCGGAGCCATGCCGAGTGCCGTCCTCGTCGCCGAGCCGGAGTCCGAGACCCGCGAGTACCTCGGCCGCCAGCTCCGCGTCGACGGCTTCGACGTCCTCGACGCCTCGCGGAGAAGCGAGGCCCTGGAGCTCGCCGAGCGCATCCGGCCGGATCTCGTCCTGCTCGCGGAGCTCGATCTCTGTCAGCGGCTCCGCCGCGGCGAGCCGGGGCGGACCTGGGACCGGAACGTGCCCGTGATCCTGCTCGCGCCGAGCTCGGACCCCGACGAGCGCGTGCGTGCCCTCGAGCGCGGCGCCGACGACGTGATGGGACGCCCGTTCGCGTACGACGAGCTGCTGGCGCGCATCCACGCGGTCCTCCGTCGAAGCGTGGCGTCGGCGACCGAGGTGCTGGCAGCGGGCGAGCTCGTGATCGACCGGCGCACGCGGAGGGTCGCGGTGCGCGACACGCTCGTCCCGCTCTCGGCGAAGGAGTTCGAGCTCCTCGTGCGGCTCGCCTCGGAGCCCTATCGCGTCTTCACGAAGGAAGAGCTGTTGCGCGAGGTGTGGGGATTCAGGGCGTTGGGACGGACGAGGACGTTGGAGTCGCACGCGTCGCGGTTGCGCAAGAAGCTCCAGGTGACGGAGACGGATCGCTTCATCGTCAACGTCTGGGGAGTCGGGTACCGGCTGCTGGAGTAGGGACGAGGGCGAGGCAAGCCTCGGCCCTACAGCAGCGCGCCTTCGAGACGCAGCAGCGACAGCTTCTTGTCGAGCCCGCCGGCGTAGCCGACGAGGTTCCCCGTCGAGCCGACGACGCGGTGGCACGGGAGCACGATCGGGTGCCGGTTCCGGTTCATCACCGTGCCGACCGCCCGTGCGGCCCGCGGTCGCCCAACCGCCGCGGCGAGCGCGCCGTACGTCGTCGTCTCCCCGTACGGGACCTTCGCGAGCTCGCCGAGCACCGAGACGGTGAACGGCGGCAGCGCTCGCAGGTCGAGGGAGAGGTCGAACGCCTGACGCCGGCCCTCGAAGTACTCGTCGAGCTCGCGGCGGGCCTCGTCCACGGACTTCGGCGAGCGCAGGACGCGAGGCCCGGCGATGCGCGCGAGCCGGTCGAGCTGCTCCTCCGGCTCGACGTCGAAGGAGATCGAGGCGAGGCCGCGCTCGGAGGCGGCGACGAGGAGCGGGCCGATGGGCGAGTCGAGGACGTCGTAGCCGACGTCGAGCAGGCCGAGCGTCGCCGCGGCGTCGCGGAAGCGGCGGTCGAGGTCGGACGAGATGGTCATGACGCCTTCCTTCCACGCAGCTTGCGCACCCCGGTCGAGGCCGCCTGGCGGGCGGCGTCCTCGCTCGAGCCGAGCGCGGCTGCGATCTGGTCGTAGGGGAGGTCGTAGCCGAACCGGAGCACGACGGCGGCCCGCTCCTTGGGAGGGAGCCCGTCCGTCAGCGGGGCGAGCTCCTCGTAGGCCGGCCGGCTGTCGTCGGCGCCGGTCTCGACCAGCTCGGTGGTCGGCTTCGCGCGGCGCAGGGTGTCGACGGCGACGTTCTTCGCGATCGTGAGCACCCAGGCTCGAAGATGCTCGCCGTGCTCGAGCCGAGCGTACGCCTGGAGCGCCCGCAGGAAGGTCTCCTGGAAGGCGTCTTCGGCGCGTTCCCGGCCGAGACGCCGGCGCAGGAGCCCGAGTACTTCGACCCGGTGCTCCTCGTAGAAGCGCTCGAACGGAGGTATCGCCACGACCAGCATCATCACCCTCTAACGACGGTGGGCGCGGATCTGTGAGCATGTCGTCCGTGCGGGCAGCGGTCGTTGGGCACGTGGAGTGGATCGAGTTCGTCCCGGTCGAGCGTGTGCCGCGTGCGGGCGAGATCGTCGGGACGCTCGAGTCGTGGGAGGAGGCGGGCGGGGGAGGATCCGTCGCGGCGGTTCAGCTCTCGCTGCTCGCCGACTCGGTCGTCTTCCTCACCGTCCTCGGCTCGGACGAGCTGGGCCGTCGGGCATTGGCCGAGCTCCAGGAGCGGGGAATCGAAGTACACGCCTCGTTCGTCGAGTCTCCGCAGCGGAAGGCGTTCACGTACGTCGACGCGACGGGCGAGCGGACGATCACGACGATCGGCCCGAAGCACGGCCCGCGGGGTCACGACAACTCGCTCCCGTGGCGAGAGCTTTCGCGCTGCGACGCCGTGTACTTCTGTGCCGGCGACGTGGACGCGCTCGTCGCGGCACGCCGCGGGCGCGTGCTGGGCGCGACGGCCCGGGAGCTCGCGACGCTCCGCCGGGGCTCCGTCGAGCTGGACGTCCTCGTCGGGAGCGGGAAGGACGAGGCAGAGGTGTACCGCCCGGGCGATCTCGACCCGGAGCCGAAGCTCGTCGTCACGACGTCGGGCGCGCTCGGGGGGTGGGCACAGCCGGGAGGCCCCTTCACCGCGGAGCCGCTCCCGGACGCGCCGTCGGATGCCTACGGTGCGGGCGACTGCTTCGCAGCCGGCCTGACGTTCGCCCTCTCCGCCGGCCTCGACACGCAGGAGGCGCTCGCGTTCGCCGCGCGCTGCGGCGCCGGGGCGCTCGCCGGGCCGGGCGTCCACGCCGAGCGTGTCCCTCTCCCGTAGTTCTCGCGCTGTGACGCGTGAGCGGCCGGCGGCGTATACGAACGTGATGGGACGAAAAGCCACTCCTCGGAGCGCTCGTGCTCCTCGTCGTCGTGGGAGCCCTCTTCGCCGGGTGCGGCAGCGGCGAAAGCCAGGAGCCGAGCGGCGACGCGATCGGGATCATCGCCGCCGAGACCGACCTCGAGATCACGGTCTGGCCCGAGGGGAAGGGCGCCGGCGAGCCGCAGCACTACACGCTCTCCTGTCCCGAGCCGTCGGGCGAGCATCCCGACCCCGAGCGGGCGTGCGAGGCGATCTACCAGCTGGACGCCGACGACTTCCAGCCGGTCCCGGCCGATGCCGTCTGCACCGAGCAGTACGGCGGCCCGCAGCAGGCGAGGGTCGAGGGCACGTTCGCGAGTGGGGAGGACGTCACCCAGGTCGCTCTCGACCTGAGCCGCGAGAACGGCTGCGCGATCGGCCTCTGGGACACGTTCGAGGCGATCGTCCCGCTCTCCGTCTAGCAGGAGCCGCTACTCCCGCCAGTGTTCCCGGCCGCGGAGGACGCGCCGTGGACCGCAGGGGTTGTCAGGTGGTCGAAAGTGGGCTAAAGTGGGGAGCCGTGGGAGTGAGATCCCGCTCCGGCCCATGTTCCACGGCGAATACGTCCATACGATCGACGACAAGAACCGGCTCACGCTGCCGGCTCGGTTTCGGGCTGCGCTGGCGGCCGGAGTCGTGCTCGCACGCGGGCTCGAGAAGAACGTCGACGTGTACCCGCGCGAGAGCTGGGACGCGAACATGGCCCGCATCGCCGAGCTCGACTCGCTCACGCGGGAGGCTCGGGCGATGAAGCGGTACGTCTTCGCCGGCGCGGCCGTCATCGAGCCGGATCGCCAGGGGCGCGTCCTGATCCCGGCGCACCTCGCGACGCACGCGGGGCTCGACAAGGAGGTCGTGCTGGCGGGGGTCAGCGACCACCTCGAGATCTGGGATCGCGCCGAGTGGGAGACCCAACTGACCGAGATGGAAGGGAGTGCGGGCGATGTTGCCGAACGTCTTGCGACCCAGCGCGGCTGATCACGTCCCGGTCCTCGCCGAGGAGGTGCGCGAGCTCCTCGCCGTGCAGCCGGGGGACACCGTCGTCGACGCGACCTTCGGCGCCGGCGGGCACTCGCGGCTGCTCGTGGAGGACCTCGCGGGAAGCGGGAAGCTGACCGCGATCGACCGCGACCCGAGCGTGCGGCCGTACTTCGACCGCCTGAAGCCGTCGGCGCGCGGCGTCCAGCTGCGCTTCCTGCGCGGCGACTACGCGGTCGTCCTCTCGCAGCTCGCGGCGAACGACGTGAAGGCGGACGCCGTGCTCCTCGACCTCGGGCTCTCGTCGATGCAGGTCGATCGACCCGAACGCGGCTTCTCGTACGCGACCGACGCGCCGCTCGACATGCGCATGGATCCTTCCGACGAGCCGAGCGCCGCGGACATCGTCAACACGTGGGACGAGCGCGAGCTCGCGACGATCTTCCGCCGCTACGGCGAGGAGCGGTACGCGCGGCAGATCGCGCGCGGCATCGTGCGCAGGCGCGAGAAGGAGCCGATCGAGCGCACGGGGCAGCTCGTCGACGTCGTGCGCGCCTCGATTCCCGCTCCGGCGCGCTTCGGCGAGGGCCATCCGGCGAAGCGGGTCTTCCAGGCGCTGCGCATCGAGGTCAACCACGAGCTCGAGTCTCTCGCGACCGGGCTGCCGGCGGCGTTCGAGATGCTGCGTCCGGGAGGACGGCTCGCGGTCATCGGCTTCCACTCGCTCGAGGACCGCATGGTCAAGCGGTTCCTGCGCGACCGGGCCCGCGGCTGCACGTGCCCGCCCGACTTCCCGGTGTGCATCTGCGGGCACGAGCCCGAGCTGCGTGTTCTCACGCCGAAGGCGGTCAGGCCGTCCCGGCTGGAGATCGACCGCAACCCGCGCGCCGCGTCGGCGCGCCTGCGGGCGGGGGTGAAGGTCTAGGTGACGAGCGTCGCGCACGGAGCTCGCGTCGCGCGCCCGCGCTCGCAGCCCAAGCGGCGGCTCGTTCCCAGGCGCGGCCGCGCGTCATCGGCGGCGGCGTCCTCTGGATCGTCCTCGTCGCAGCTGCTGCTCGCGGGCGTCGTCGCGGTGAACGTCGCCGTTCTGCGCCTGAACCTCGAGCTCGACCAGGTGAACCGCGAGCGGTCGGAGCTCGAGTCCGACCTGTCCCTGCTCAAGTCCGAGATCTCGAGCGCGTCGGCGACGGCTCGGATCGAGCGTCTCGCGACGAAGGAGCTCGGCCTCGTGCAGGCCGACCCCGAGACCACGGTCTACGTCGCGGATCAAGCGGTGACGCGCGCGGGAGCGAATCGGCGGATCGTCCTCCTCGCGACGATGTTCGTCGCCCTGCTCGTCGTCGCGCTCGGGCGGGCGTTCTGGCTTCAGGGCGTCAACGGGCAGGCGTACGCCGCCATGGCCGTCCGCCAGCATCGCGAGACCGTCGTCACGCCCGCGGCGCGTGGCACGATCTTCGACCGGAACGGAGAGCCGCTCGCGATCGGCCGGCGGACGACCACCGTCTTCGCGAACCCGCAGCAGGTCGCGCGGCCGCGCGACCTCACGCTGGCGGTGGCCGAGGCGCTCGACCTCCAGCCCGCGGAGGTCTACCCGCAGCTCGTGAACCGCTCGCGCGGTTTCGTCTACGTCGCGCGCAAGGTCGACCCGTTCGCGGCGGAGCGCCTGGAGAAGCGCGACTTCGACGGCCTCGGCTTCTTCCCGGAGGAGCTGCGGACGTACCCGCAGGGCGACGTCGCCGCGCACGTCCTCGGGTACGCAGGGACGGACAACACGGGCCTCGAGGGGCTCGAGCGCTCGCTCGAGAAGGTGCTCGCGGGTCGGCCCGGGTCGAGGACGATCGTGAAGGACCCGGGCGGTCGCGTGCTCGACGTCGTCTCCACGCGTCCCGAGTCGCCGGGCCGGAGCGTGCGCCTGACGCTCGACCACCAGATCCAGTCCAACGCCGAGGACGTCCTCCAGAACACCGTCCGCGCCTACGGCGCGAAGTCGGCGACGGCGATCGTCATGGATCCGTACACCGGCGCAGTGCTCGCGATGGCGGTCGCGCCCGGCTTCAACGCCAACCGCTTCCCCGACACGAAGGCCGACCGCCGTCGCAACCGCGCCGTCACCGACACGTACGAGCCCGGCTCGACGTTCAAGCTCGTCACCGTCGCCGCGGGTCTCCAGGAGGGCATCGTCTCGCCCAGCGACCTCGTTCCAGCTCCCGGGGACGATCAAGGTCGCCGACCGCGTGATCCGCGAGGCTCACGTTCGCGGAACCGAGCAGATGACGGTCCGGAGCATCGTCGAGCGCTCGTCCAACGTCGGCACGATCACGATCGCGCAGCGAGTCGGGGAGGGGCGCCTCGCCTACTGGATCGACCGGTTCGGGTTCGGCCGGCGGACCGGCGTCGACTTCCCCGGCGAGTCGGCGGGCTTCGCGCTTCCTCCCGAGCAGTGGTCGGGATCGACGATCGGCACGGTTCCGATCGGCCACGGGATCGCGGTCACCCCGATCCAGATGGCGCGCGCGTACTCCGCGATCGCGAACGGCGGCGTGCTCGTCGAGCCTCACCTCGTCGAGCGGATCGACGGCAAGCCCGTCACGCGGAAGCGCGGGAAGCGGATCGTGTCGCGGCCGGTCTCGGACCAGATGCTCTCGATGCTCCGCGGTGTCGTGCTCGAGGGCACGGGCACCGAGGCCGCGATCCCGGGGTATACCGTCGCCGGCAAGACGGGCACGGCCGCCAAGATCGACGAGGCGACCGGCCGCTACTCCCGCTCGCGCTACGTCGCGTCGTTCGTCGGGCTCGTGCCGGCCACGAAGCCGCGGCTCGTGATCATGGTCATGGTGGACGAGCCGCAGGGCTCGATCTACGGAGGCGACGTCGCGGCGCCGGCGTTCAGGGAGATCGCCCGCTTCAACCTCCAGCACCTCGAGGTTCCGCCGGACGCACCCCGCCCCTGAGTCCGACAGCGGTTCGTTAGCGTTCGAGCGTGGAGCTCGAGGCCCTGATCCGGGCGCTCGCCCCGAGCGAGGTGATCGGCGGCCGGCCGGACACGACCGTCGCCGACCTCGCGTACGACACCCGCAAGGTCGCGGACGGGGCGCTCTTCTTCTGCGTCCCCGGAGCGCGCGTGGACGGGCACGACCTGGCTCCCACGGCGATCGAGCGGGGAGCCCGCGCGCTCGTCGTCGAGCGGACCGTGGATGTGGCCGTTCCGCAGCTCGTCGTGCCGGACTCCAGGGCAGCGATGGCGGTGGCGGCGGACGTGTTCTTCGGCGAGCCCACGAAGGAGCTCGAGGTCGTGGGCGTGACCGGGACGAACGGGAAGACGACGACGACGTTCCTGCTCCACGCGATGCTGGTCGCGGCCGGGCGCGCGCCCGGGCTCGTCGGCACCGTCGAGTGGATCGTCGGCGGTGAGCGCCGCGGTGCGCCGTTCACGACGCCCGAGGCGATCGACCTGCAGCGGCTCTTCCGGGAGCTGCTCGACGCGGGCGACCGGAGCGTCGTGATCGAGGCGTCGTCGCACGGGTCCGCGCTCATGCGGCTCGACCGGGTGCGCTTCGCGGCGCTCGTCTTCACGAACCTGAGCCAGGACCACCTCGATCTGCACGGGACGATGGAGGAGTACTTCCAGGCCAAGCGGCGGCTCTTCGCGGGGGCTCAGCCTCCGCCGGCGGCTGTCGGCGTCGGGGACGAGTGGGGCCGCCGGCTGGCGTCGGAGCTCGCGGAGTCGCATCGCGCGCCGCTGGTGACGTTCGGGCTCGACGCAGGCGCCGAGGTCTGGGCCGAGGGGTTGGAGGTCGGGCCGTGGGGGAGCCGGTTCCGTGCCGCCGGGATGGCGCTCGAGACACCGCTTCGGGGGCTCTTCAACGTCGAGAACGCGCTCGGCGCGGTCGCGGCCGGGCTCCTGCTCGATCTGGACGAGGACGCGATCGCGGAAGGCCTCGCCGCGGTCAGTCTCCGTGCCCGGCCGCTTCGAGCCGGTCGACGAGGGGCAGCCGTTCTCCGTCGTCGTCGACTACTCGCACACGCCCGCCTCGCTCGAGACCGCGCTGCGCGCGGCGCGTGGGCTCTCCGACGGCCGCGTGCTCGTCGTCTTCGGGGCCGGCGGCGACCGCGACCGCGGGAAGCGGCCGCTCATGGGACGGGTTGCGGCCGAGCTCGCGGATCTCGCGATCGTGACCTCCGACAACCCGCGCTCCGAGGATCCGCTCGCGATCATCACGGACGTGCTCCAGGGCGCCGGCGTGGACGTCGAGATCGATCCCGACCGGCGCTCGGCCATCCACCGCGCGATCTCGCTCGCGCAGCCCGGGCGACGTCGTGCTCATCGCCGGCAAGGGCCACGAGCAGGGTCAGGAGATCGCCGGCGTCGTCCATCCCTTCGACGACCGAACCGTCGCTCGCGAAGCGCTCGCCGCGCTCGCCGCGTCCCGCTGAGTGCTCGTGGCTGCGGACTCCTCGGCGCACACTTGTGACGTTCTGCCTGTCTCTTGCGGACGTGACCAGGGTCTGACCCTGAGACATGGCCCTGGGGAGAGATCGGCGCGCTATTGGCACATGTCGAGGGTCAGACCCCTCCGCGCGCTCCGAGGAGGCGCATCCGCGTGATCCCGCTCTCGTGGGAAGAAGTCGCGGGACTCGAGCTCGGCCGGCTCGACGGGGACGGGTCCAGGAGAGCCCATCGCCCGGATCGTCGCGGACTCCCGGGACGCGTCCCCGGGGACCTGTTCGTCGCGCTCAACACGGGAACGCGAATACGTCGACGATGCCCGGCAGCGCGGCGCCGCGACGCTCGTCCCCGACGACCAGGACGCCGCTCTCGCCGCTCTCGCCTCGCTCGTCCGTTCGAAGAGCAACGCACGCGTCGTCGCCGTCGTCGGCTCCGCCGGGAAGACGTCGACGAAGGACATCCTCGCCGCGCTCTGCTCGCCGCACGCGCGCACGATCGCGGCCGACAAGAGCCTCAACAACGAGATCGGCCTCCCGCTCACCGTCTGCCGGCTCGAGCCCGACACCGAGATCCTCGTGACGGAGATGGGCATGCGCGGCCTCGGCCAGATCGCCGCGCTGTGTGCGATCGCCCGTCCCGACGTCGCCGTCGTCTCGCACGTCGGCCCGGAGCACCTCGAGCTCCTCGGCACCGTCGAGCGCGTCGCCGAGGCGAACGCCGAGGCGATCGTCGCGCTGCCTCCCGGCGGCACTGCGGTCGTCCCGGCCGGACGTCCCGGAGCTCGAGCCCCATCTCGGCCGCGACGACATCGCCTACCGCCGCTTCGACCCGCGCGACGCCGAGCTCGACGGCCACGCGGGCCGCTTTCAGGTCGACGGCACCGCCGTCGAGCTCGAGCTCCCCTTCACGCAGCGCCACCACGCCGTGAACACGCTCGCCGCCCTGAACGCCTACGCAGCTCTCGGGCTCCCGCTCGACCGCGCCCACGAGGGCGCCGCCGCGATCCGCCTCTCTCCGTGGCGCGGCGAGGAGCTCGAGCTCCCGGGAGGAGGCTTCGTGGTCAACGACGCCTACAACGCGAACCCGGACTCGATGCGCGCCGCGCTCGAGCACCTCGCCGACCGGGCGGGCGCCAGGCGGCGGGTCGCGATACTGGGCGAGATGGCCGAGCTGGGCGAGACCTCGCCGAGCTACCACGAGCGGATCGGCGACCTCGCGGCAGCGCACACGATCCATGTGATCGGCGTCGGCGAGCCCGCCCGCGCCTACCGTCCGTCCGTCTGGACGCCCGACGTCGAGGGAGCGATCGAGGCCGCGCGTGGCTTCCTCCGCCCGGGCGACGCCGTCCTGGTCAAGGCCTCCCGCGCCGTGGGGCTCGAAGGCATCGCCGACGAGATCGCGAAGATCGCTCGCACATGGTCCCAGTCCTGATCGCCGGCCTGCTGGCGATGATCGCCGGCGTCGTCATCGGGCCGAGGTTCATCGAGACGCTGCGCGCGCGCAACCTCGGCCAGCAGATCCGGGCCGAGGGCCCGGCGACGCACATCGTGAAGCAGGGGACGCCGACGATGGGCGGCCTCCTGATCGTGAGCTCGGCCGTCATCCCGTTCCTCGTCCTCTCGCAGTACACGGCCGAGGGGCTGACCGTCCTCTTCGTCGTGCTCGGCTGCGCTGCGATCGGGTTCGCGGACGACTACCTGAAGATCCGCGCGGGCCACTCGCTCGGCCTGCCCGGACGCTGGAAGATGCTCGGCCTCGTCGGCGTGACCGTCGTCGCCGCGATCCTGCTGCACCAGACCGAGGCGTTCTCGACCTCGATCTACGTCCCGATCGGCGGCTGGAACGTCGATCTCGGCGTCCTCTACTACCCGTTCCTCTTCGTCGTGATCGCGGGCACCGTCAACGGCGCGAACCTCACCGACGGGGCCGACGGGCTCGCGGCGGGCACCGTCGACGATCATGCTGCTGACGTTCCTCGCGATCGCCGGCATCTCGTGGCTTCGCTCGGGCGACCCCGGTGCGCGCAGCGAGACGTACCTCGACCTCGCCACGCTCGCCGCCGCCCTCATCGGCGGGACGATCGGGTTCCTCTGGTACAACGCCTTCCCCGCCGAGGTGAACATGGGGGACACCGGCTCGTTCGCCCTCGGCGGCGCGATCGCCGGGTTCGCGATCGTCACGAACACGGAGCTCCTCCTGCTCCTCATCGCCGGGATCTTCGTGATCGAGGTGCTCTCGCTGATCATCCAGGTCGTCAGCTTCAAGCGGACCGGGAAGCGCGTCTTCCTCATGGCCCCGATCCACCACCACTTCGAGATGAAGGCGTGGTCGGAGACGAAGATCATGGTGCGCTTCTGGATCGTGTGCGCGATCCTCTGCGCGTCCGGGTTCGCCCTCTTCTACCGCGACTTCCTCCAGATCGTCGAGCAATGACCGCGGGCCCTGAGCTCGAGGGCAGGCGCGTGCTCGTCGTCGGGCTCCTGCGGTCGGGGAAGGCGGCGGCCGAGGTCCTCCTCGCCCGCGGTGCGTCCGTGGTCGCGTTCGACGTCAACGAGGAGCTCGACGTGGGAAGGCTCCGCGAGCTGGGCGTCGAAGTCCACCTGGGAGGCGAGGAAGAGGCGGTGGACATGCTGCTTGCGGGGACAGATCTCCTTGTGAAGAGCCCGGGCGTCCCGGGCGAGACGCCGTTGGTCGCCGGTGCCCGAACAGGGGCGATTCCCGTGTGGAGCGAGGTCGAGCTCGGCGCGCGGCTGCTCCCGAACCCGCTGCTCGGAGTGACCGGGACGAACGGCAAGACGACGACGTCCGAGCTTCTCGGGGCGATCTTCCGGGCCGCCGGACGGCCGGTCGAGGTGGCCGGAAACGTCGGCCGCCCGCTGACGTCCCTCGTCGGTGCGGTCGAGCCCGAGACCTGGGTCGTCTGCGAGCTCTCGTCCTTCCAGCTCGAGGACGTCGAGACGCTGCGGCCGCGGATCGGAGTGCTTCTGAACCTCGAGCCGGACCACCTCGACCGCCACGGCACGTTCGAGTGGTACGTCGACGCGAAGCTGCGCATGTTCGAGCTCCAGACGGAGGACGACTTCGCGGTCCTCCCGCGCGGCTTCGGGCCCGTGCCCGGGGGCGCGCAAGTGATCGAGTTCCACGCCGACGACCCGCTGCCGGCAGAGCCGCTGATCCCGGGCGCGCACAACCGCGAGAACGCCGCCGCCGCCACCGCGGCGGCCCGGGCGGCAGGCATCCCCGACGAGGCGATCGCCGAGGCGCTCCTGAGCTTTCAGGGAGTCCCGCATCGGATCGAGCCGGTGCGCGAGCTCGCAGGCGTCCGCTACGTGAACGACTCGAAGGCGACGAACGTCGCCGCCGCCCTCCGCGCGCTGGCCGCGCTCCGTCCGGCACGCCTCCACGTGATTCTCGGCGGGCTCGGGAAGAACGAGAGCTACGAGCCGCTCGCCGACGCGTTCGAGGCGGGCGACCGCGCGTACCTGATCGGGGTCTCCGCTCCCGAGATCGCCGCCGCGCTCGAAGCAGCAGGCGTCCCGTTCACGCACAGCGGCGACCTCGCCACCGCCCTCGCCGAAGCCGCCAGCGCGGCCGAGCCCGGAGACGTCGTCCTCCTCTCGCCGGCCTGCGCGAGCTTCGACCAGTTCCGCGACTTCGAGGCTCGCGGGGACGAGTTCCGCCGCCTCGTCTGGGAGCTTTCGTGAAGGCCGACAGCCGCCTCGACCAGAAGATCCTCGCGTTCGTGACGCTCGGGCTCGTCGCGTTCGGGCTCGTGATGGTGTACAGCGCGACGTCCGCGTCGGCCGCGATCAGCGGCGCCGACTCGATGAGCTACCTCAAGCGCCAGAGCATCTACGCGCTCCTCGGCGTCGTCCTCATGCTCCTCGCCGCGCGGTTCGACTACCACCGCCTTCGCTATCTCGCCCCGCCGCTCCTGCTCGCGTCGCTCGGGCTCTGCGCGGCCGTGCTCGTCCTCGGGCCGGAGATCAACGGCGCCCATCGCTGGTTCATCGTCGGGCCGGCGAGCTTCCAGCCCTCCGAGCTCGCGAAGCTCTCCCTCTGCCTCTTCGCGGCCGTCTACCTCTCCCGGCGCAGGCCGCCGCAGACGCTCGGCGAGCTCGCGCGGCCGCTCGGCACTGCTCACCGCGATCTTCTGCGTGCTGATCCTGCTCGAGCCAGACCTCGGAACGACGATCACGCTCTGCGGCACCGTCATCGCGATCTTCCTCGTCGCGGGCGTGCCGTTCGTGCCGCTCCTCGGCGCCTCGCTCCTCGCGATCGGGGTGGGCCTCCTCGCGATCTGGGCCGAGCCGTACCGCCGCGCCCGCATCTTCAGCTTCCTCGATCCCTGGAGCGACGCCGAGGGGTCGGGCTTCCAGATCGTCCAGGCGCTGATCGGGATCGGCTCGGGAGGGATCACCGGCTCGGGGCTCGGCGAAAGCGTGCAGAAGGTGCTGTACCTGCCCGAAGCGCACACGGACATGATCTTCGCCGTCGTCGGAGAGGAGCTCGGGCTCGTCGGCTCCGCGTTCGTCATCGGCGCGTTCGCCACGTTCGCAATCGTCGGCTTCCGGATCGCGCTGCGCTGCAAGGACCCGTTCGGAAAGCTCCTGGCCGCCGGGCTGACCGCTCTCGTCTGCGGGCAGGCCGCAGTGAACCTCGCCGCCGTGCTCGGAATCGCGCCGCTCACCGGGATCCCGCTCCCGTTCGTCTCGTACGGCGGCTCGAGCCTCGTGGTGCTGCTCGGCGCGGTCGGGATACTCCTTAACATCGCCGTCAATGGAAGGGTCGTCGAAGCTCGCGTGCCTGATCGCGGCCGGGGGAACGGCCGGTCACGTCCGGCCCGCGCTCGCAGTCGCGGAAGCGCTGCGCGCGCGCGGCGTGAGCGTGACGTTCGCCGGGTCGCCCGATCGCGTCGAGTCGCGGCTGGTTCCTGAGGCGGGCTACGAGCTCGACACGTTCGCGATCTCCGGGTTTCCGCGGACAGCTCGGGCTCGAGCCTCGTGCGCGCGGTCGTCCGGGCAGTGCGCGCGCCCGTTCGCGTGCCTCCGGATCCTCGCGCGACGCCGCCCCGACGTCGTCCTCGGCGCGGGCGGGTACGTCGCCGGGCCGATGGTGCTGGCGGCGAGGCTCCGCGGGATCCCGGCGGCGCTGACCGAGGCCGACGCGCACCTCGGGCTCGCGAACCGGCTGGCCGCCCCGTTCGCGCGCCGCGTCTTCCTCGCATACGAGATCCCGGGACGCGACGGGTCGAAGTACCGGGTCGTCGGCCGGCCCGTGCCGCAGAGGCACCTCGGAGCGAGTCGCGAGGAGGGGCGAGAGCGTTTCGGCCTGCCCGCGAACGGGCCCGTGCTCGCCGTCTTCGGCGGCCTCGCCGGAGCGCAGGCGCTCAACGAGTTCACCGTCGACGTCTTCGCCGCCGAAGGTCCGGCCGTGCTCCACATCGCCGGGGAGCGCGACTACGAGGCGCTCCGGCCCAGGGTTGCGCGCGCCGACTACGTGCTCCTCCCGACCGTCGAGAACTTCGGCGAGGCGCTCGCGGTCGCGGATCTCGCGCTCTCGCGCGCCGGGCGGGACGGTGTGGGAGCTCGCGGCGACCGGCACGCCGTCGATCCTCGTCCCGTACCCGCACGCGACCTCGGACCACCAGGCGCTCAACGCGCGTTACTTCGAGCAGGGCGGCGGTGCGCTCGTCGTCCGGCAGGAGGAGCTCGAGCGCGTGCCGGCGCTCGTCGAGGAGCTGCTCGCGGACAGGTCGCGCCTGCAGGAGATGAGCGAGGCGATGCGCGCGCTCGCGAAGCCGGAAGCCGCGGACGAGATCGCGGACGAGCTCGTCGCGCTCGCGGGAAGGTCACGGTGAGCACGAGCCCCGTCGACGTCCCGGTCGCGCTTCTCGGCTACGGCACCGTCGGCTCGGCGGTGCACCGGCTGCTCGAGGACGGCGCGGAGGACATCGCGCGCGCCACCGGGCACCGGCTGCGCGTCGTCAAGGCGCTCGTTCGCGACGTCGGGCGGGAACGCGAGCACGCGCCCGAGCCGGGGATCCTCACCGACGACTTCCAGGACATCGCGGGCGACTCGGCGATCGCGCTCGCGGCCGAGGTGATGGGCGGCCTCGAGCCGACGGCGTCGTACGTCCACGAGCTCCTCCGCCGCGGCGTCCCGGTGGTCACGGCGAACAAGCAGCTCGTCGCGCGGTCGGGGCCGGAGCTCTTCGCGACCGCGGCCGAGGGCGGCGCCCAGCTGCGGTTCGAGGCCTCCGTCTGCGCCGCGATCCCGGTGATCAAGCTCCTGCGCGAGTCGCTCGTCGTCACGAACGTCCACCGCGTGCTCGGCATCGTGAACGGGACGACGAACTTCGTCCTCGGCGAGATGGAGAGCCGGCCGCTCGTACGCGGAGGCGCTCGCCGAGGCGCAACGGCTCGGCTATGCGGAGGCCGACCCGACCGAGGACGTGTCCGGGCTCGACGCCGCGGCGAAGATGGCGATCCTCGCGACGGTCGCGTTCGGCTCGCGGGTGCCGTTCGAGCAGGTCGAGGTCGCGGGCATCGACTCGGTCGCGGACGAGCACGTCGCAGCCGCGCGCGCGCTCGAGATGAAGGTGAAGCTCGTCGGCGAGGCGGTCCTCGTCGGCGACCGCGTGGGTGTCCGCGTCGGCCCAGCGTTCGTCGACGCACACCATCCGCTGGCGGCGGTCGAGGGCGCCTTCAACGCGGTGATGCTGCAGGGAGACGCGATCCGCGAGATCACGCTCGAGGGCCCGGGCGCGGGCGGCACGGAGACCGCATCCGCGATCGTCGCCGACCTCGTCTCGGTGCTCGGCGCCTACACGGGCTTCCTCCACGACGACCCGGTCTGGCGCTCGCTCGACGCGCTCCCGGCGGGAGAGCTTCCGTCCCCGTACTACCTCCGGCTCGAGGTCGAGGACCGCGCCGGCGTGCTCGCCCACCTCGCGCAGGAGCTCGCGAACGAGGGAGTCTCGGTCGCCCGGCTCGTGCAGCAGCCCGGCGACGGCCATGCGGTTCTCCACGTCGTCACGCACGAGGCGCCGGCCGGTCGCGTCGAGGCGGCGCTGCGCGCCATTCGCTCGCTGCCCGAGTCGCGCGGCGGCGCAACGGCGCTGCCGGTCGTCTCCTCGCGCGGGGTCGAGGAGCTCGGCTGGACATGAGCCAGTCCTTGATCGAGCGCTTCCGCTCCGTGCTCCCGGTCGGCGACTCGACGCCGGTGATCTCGCTCGGCGAGGGCTCGACGCCGCTGCTCCCCGCTCCGCGGCTCTCCGAGCGGTACGGCGTGGAGCTGTGGCTGAAGTGGGAAGGCGCGAACCCGACCGGGAGCTACAAGGACCGGGGAATGACCGTCGCCGTCTCGAAGGCGGTCGAGGAGGGCGCCGAGGCGGTGATCTGCGCGTCGACGGGGAACACCGCCGCGTCGGCCGCCGCTTACGCAGCGCGGGCGGGGCTGCCGGCGCTCGTGCTCGTCCCCGAGGGCGCCGTCGCGGGAGCGAAGCTCGCGCAGACGCGGATGCTGGGCGCGCGCGTGCTCGAGGTGCGCGGGAGCTTCGACGAGGCGCTCGCCGCCGCGCGAGAGCTCGCCGAGCGCGGCAGCCACGTCCTCGTCAACTCGCTCAACCCGTACCGGATCGCCGGCCAGAAGACGGCTCCGCTCGAGATCGTCGAGGAGCTCGGTGGCGCACCCGACGCGTTCGTGCTTCCGTACGGCGGCGGCGGGAACACGACCGCGTACGCTGCGGCGCTCGCCGAGCTCGAGATCGCCGCGGCGATCGTCTCCGCCGAAGCCGAGAACCGGCCCGAGACGCTCGCCTCCGCGATCCGCATCGCGGAGCCGGTGCACGCGCCCAGGGTCGGCGAGACGGGCGCGCGCGTGGTCTCGGTCTCGGACGAGGAGATCGTGGCCGCTTGGCGCGAGCTCGCCGCGACGGAAGGCGTCTTCTGCGAGCCGTCGTCCGCCGCCGGGCTCGCCGCCGTGGCGCGCGGCGCCGCGACCGGGCGGGTCGTCGTGACGCTCACCGGACACGGCCTGAAGGACGTCACGGCCGCCGACCGCTTCGCTCCTCCAGTCGGGCACGTCGATCCGGACCCGGACGCGATCGCGGAGGCGGCGCGGTGATCGTCCGCGCGCCGGCCACGTCCGCGAACCTTGGTGCCGGCTTCGACTGTGCGGGCGTCGCGCTCGACCTCTGGAACGAGGTCGAGCTGACCGAAGGCGAGGGCGTCGTCGTCGAGGGCGAGGGCGCGGGCGAGCTGCCGGAGGACACGTCCAATCTCGCAGTGCAGGCGTACGCGCTGCGGGCCGACCCCGTTGGGAAACGCTTCCACTTCCGGAACGCGATCCCGCTCGAGAGCGGCCTCGGGTCGAGTGCCGCCGCGATCGCGCTCGGGCTCCGGGCGGCAGCGCCCGAAGCGACGGACGAGGAGGTGCTTGCGCTCGGCGTCACGCTCGAGCCGCACGCCGACAATCTCGCCGCCGCGTTCGCGGGAGGAGTGACGCTGACCTGGGACGGCCGAATCGCACGCATCGCGGACGCTCTGCCGCTCGAGCTCGTGGCCGTGATCCCGGGGAACCGCGTGCCGACCTCGGCGGCGCGCGACGTCCTCCCCGAGTCGGTGGCGCACGAGGATGCGGCGTTCACTCTCTCGCGAGCCGCGCTGCTCGGCGCGGGGGCCGCATCCGGTCGCGCCGACCTGCTCGCCGCGTCGCTCGACGACCGCGTGCACGA
The DNA here is from genome assembly GCA_963796405.1 of uncultured Actinomycetes bacterium. Taxonomy (GTDB): domain Bacteria; phylum Actinomycetota; class Thermoleophilia; order Gaiellales; family Gaiellaceae; genus GMQP-bins7. The sequence goes on along the minus strand of CAWCLL010000013.1, from coordinate 128,883 downwards.
GCCGTATCGCGAGAGCTCGGCTCGTCCGGGAGCTGCGCGCGGAGCTCCCGCCAGGGCGCGCGGGGCGCGACGCTCTCCGGCTCGGGGCCGACGGTGCTCGTCTGGGCGGATGACGCAGCGGCGTGCGCAGGCGCGCTCGAAGCGCGCTACCCCGAGCATCGCGTCCTCGCGCTCGAGGTCTCGCCGCGAGGAGCCCATGTCATGAGCTCTGACGCGCCCCTCTCCGGCCGTCGCTTCTACTTCGTCGGCATCGGCGGCGCCGGGCTCTCGGCGTACGCGAACTTCGTGCGGGGCTGGGGCGCCGAGGTGCGCGGCTGGGACGCGCGCGACACGATCTTCATGGAGACGCTCGCGGACGTCGAGATCGACATCGGAGGCGAGCCGAAGCCGCCCGCCGGATTCGAGGTCGTCCTCTCGACCGCGCACCGCGGCCTCGTCGAAGGCCGTCCGCGAGCCGAGCTGCTCGCCGAGATCGTCTCGCTCCGTCCGTCGATCGTCGTCGGCGGCGCGCACGGGAAGACGACGACCGCGGCGATGATCGCGTTCGTCCTGCGCGAGCTCGGCCACGATCCGGCGTGGATCGTCGGCGGCGTCGTCCCGCAGCTCGGCGGCAACGCGGGCACCGGCTCGGGTTGGCTCGTCGTCGAGGGCGACGAGTCGGATCGCTCGATCGGTCTGCTCCGCCCGAAGATCGCCGTGGTCACGAACGTCGAGCTCGACCACCACGCGACGTTCGCCTCCGAGGCGGAGCTCCAGGCGTTCTTCGACGATTGGAGCGCGGGCGTGCCGAAGGTCGTCCGCGGGTCGGAGCTCGCCCCCGTCTCGTTCGCGCTGGCCGTCCCCGGCGAGCACAACCGCCGGAACGCCGCCGCAGCGCTGGCCGCGCTCGAGCTGGCGGCGATCCCCCGCGAGGACGCCGAGCGTGCGCTCGCCGCCTTCGCGGGCGTCGAGCGGCGCTTCCAGCTCGTCGGGGAGCGCGGCGGCGTGCGGGTCTACGACGACTACGCCCACAACCCGGCCGAGCTCGAGGCCGCGCTCACGACCGCGCGCGACCATGCCGAGCGAGACGTGATCGCCGTCTACCAGCCGCATGTCCACGAGCGGACGCGGCACCTGTACCGCGAGCTCGGCGATGCGCTCGGGGTCGCGGACGCGGCCATCGTGACCGAGGTCATCGGCGGCCGCGACGCACCGATTCCCGGCGTCGGCGGGAAGCTCGTGCTCGACCACGTGCCCGCGCAGCGTTCGCCGCGGCTGGGCGCCGACGCTCGACGACGCGGCGCAGCTCGCTCTCGCGTGGGCGCGCCCGGGAGACGTCGTCGTGACCCTCGGCGTGGGCGAGCCGTGGAAGATCGCCCGCGCGGTGGCCGAGGGCTTGCCGGAGTGAACGTCGAGCACGGGTTTCCACTCTCCCGCCTGACCACGATCGGCACCGGCGGCCCGGCCCGCGCCTTCGCCCGTCCGCGCTCGCTCGCCGAGCTCGAGAGCGCGCTGCGGTACGCGGCGGACGAGGGTCTCGAGGTCGTCGTCGTCGGGCTCGGCTCGAATCTCCTCGCGTCCGACGGAGGCGTCGACGCGCTCGTGCTCCGCCTCGACGGCGAGCTCGCCGACGTCGAGATCGACGGGACCACGCTCGCGGCCGGAGGAGGGGCGACGAACGCCGTCTGCCTTCATCGCGCTCGCGACGCCGGCCTCGGCGGCTTCGAGTTCGCGTGCGCGATTCCCGGAACCGCGGGTGGGGGCGTCCGGATGAACGCGGGTGCGTACGAGCGCGACTGGTCGAACGTCCTGGCCCGGGCTCTCGTGGCGACGGCCGAGGGCGCGGAGTGGCGCGACGTCTCCGAGCTCGGGCTCACGTACCGCCACTCGGACCTGGCCCCGGGTCAGGTCGTCGCCCGCGTCGAGTACCGCCTGGCGCCGAGCTCGCCTGACGCGATCAAGGCCACGGTTGCCGAGCTGGTGGCCCGCCGAAAGGCGACGCAGCCGACGAACAAGCGCACCTTCGGCAGCGTCTTCAAGAACCCGCCGGGCGAGCTCGGCGCGGGGCGCATGCTGGAGCTCTGCGGCCTGAAGGGACACCGGATCGGCGGAGCCGTGATCTCCCCGATGCACGCGAACTTCGTCGAGAACGCGGGCGGGGCGACGAGCGCGGACTGCCTCGCGCTCATGGTCGAGGCGCGCCGGCGCGCCCACGAGGAGTACGGCATCGTCCTCGAGCGCGAGGTCGTGTTCGCGGGCGGGCTCGAGCTTCCCTCGTTCGAGGCGTAGGAGCGGCGGCTCGGGCGGCGAACTCAGCCGGCATGGCCGGGGGACGAACCGGGCGCGGATCGCGCCGGCGGACGCGCGCGGCAAGCGTCGTCGTCCCGTTTCCGCAGGGCGCCGTCGGCGATCGCCTGGACCTCGCCCGCTTCGTCCCCTCCGGCCGTTCTCTCGCTCTCACGGCGCTGGTCGCCGCAGGCGTGCTCGTCGCGTACTGGGGTGCGCGCTCGAGCTCCGTCTTCGCGGTCGAGCGCATCGAGATCGTCGGCGTGCCGCCGGCGGTCGAGCGTCAGGTTCGACAGGAGACGAAGGGCACGGTCGGCCGGAGCCTGCTCGAGGTCGATGCCCGAACGGTCGCGGATTCGGTGCGGGCGTTGCCGACCGTCGCGGGTGTCGCTGTCGACCGGGCGTTTCCGCACACGCTCTTCGTGAAGGTGACACCGAAGCGCCCCGTCGCGGTCGTGCGCCGCGGCCACCCGGCGTGGCTCGTGACGGGAGCGGGTCACGTCATCCGTGAGATCCAGCCTCACGCGTACCGCTCGTTGCCGCGGCTGTGGGCGCCGCGCGAGGTGAACGTCGAAGTGGGCGGGAGGCTGCCCGCCGACCTGAGCGCGGTGACCCGCGCACTCGACGCGGCGCAGGACGTGAAGCTCCCGCACCGCGTGCTCGGAGTGCGCTCGAACGAGGGTCAGCTGACCCTGCTGCTGAGAGCAGGCCCGGAGCTCCGGCTGGGAGTGCCGGAGCACGCACTCCTCAAGCTCACGGTCGCCGAGCGCATCCTGCCGCTGCTGAACGACGACACGCTCTACCTCGACGTGAGTGTTCCGGAGCGTCCGGTGTCGAGCATCTACCCAAACCCTTAGGTTGAGGTTGAAGGTGTAACGATTGACACGAGACGGGAGGATCCGTACTCTCGGAAGCGAATCGTCCCTGCTAATCGTACGTTCAACGAGAGGTTCACCCCGAGGATGGTCGAGACATGAGTAGTCAACCCGGTTCGTATCTCGCCGTTATCAAGGTCGTCGGCATCGGCGGCGGCGGCTCCAATGCGGTGAGCCGCATGGTGGAAGCAGGGGTCTCCGGCGTCGAGTTCGTCGCGGTCAACACCGACGCGCAGGCCCTCCTGATGACAGAGGCCGACGTGAAGATCCACATCGGCTCCCAGGCGACGCGAGGTCTCGGCGCCGGCGCCGATCCGAAGGTCGGCACCGCGGCTGCGCAGGAGAGCCGGGACGAGCTGAAGGAGGCGCTCAAAGGCGCGGACATGATCTTCGTCACCGCCGGCGAAGGCGGAGGGACGGGCACCGGCGGCGCGCCCGTCGTCGCGGAGATCGGGCGCGAGCTCGGAGCGCTCACGGTCGGCGTCGTCACTCGTCCGTTCGGCTTCGAGGGCCGCCTCCGCGCGCTTCAGGCCGAGCAGGGCGTCCAGAGCCTGAGCGACAACGTCGACACGCTCATCGTGATCGAGAACGACCGGCTGCTCCAGGTCGTCGAGCGCTCGACTCCCGTGACCGAGGCGTTCCGGATGGTCGACGACATCCTCCGCCAGGGCGTCCAGGGCATCACCGATCTCATCACCGTCCCCGGGCTGATCAACCTCGACTTCGCGGACGTGCGGACGATCATGCGCGAGGCCGGCTCGGCGCTCATGGGCATCGGAGTCGCGGAGGGCGAGAACCGCGCGCTCGAGGCGGCGCGGGCGGCGATCTCGTCGCCGCTCCTCGAGACGTCGCTCGAAGGCGCGACCGGCATCCTCCTGAACATCACTGGCGGGCCCGACCTCGGTCTCGCCGAGGCGGACGAGGCGGCGCAGGCCGTGACCGAGTCTGCGGACGCGAACGCGAACGTGATCTTCGGCGCCGTGATCGACGACGCGATGGGCGACCACATCCGCGTCACCGTGATCGCGACCGGCTTCGGCGGGCGTCAGCGCCGGCGGCGGGTCGAGATTCCCGACGAGGCGGCGCGCGAGCAGCGGCCGCCGATCCAGGCCCCGAGCGTCACCGACGTCGAGATCGACATCCCGAGCTTCCTCAAGGAAGACTGAGCGCGCTCTTACGCTCGGTCGAGGATCGCGACGTAGCTCGGGCCGTCGCCGAGCGTTCGCGTCAGTCGCCAGCCCGTGCCCGCGACGAGCTCCTCGAGCTCCGCCGGCGAGAGCTGGAGCCAGTCGAGCCAGCGCGTCGAGAGGTCGCGGTAGCGGATGCGCCCGCGGAACTGGCCGGCCATGCGTCCGCGTCGCACGTTGCGCTCGCGGTAGCGGCGGTGGACCGGCTCGTCGAGCGCATGCGGGTCGAAGGTCTCGCCGACGATGCGGCCGCGCTCGGTGGAGACGGCGGCGAGGCGGCGCAGCAGCCGGCGGCCGCGCGTCCGCGAGCCGAGCAGCCCCAGGTTCTGTCCCATGAAGGCGAACGTGTCGAAGAGTCCGAGCGACTCGTCGACGTCCTCGAGAGCGAGCACGCGCGCGTCCCGGACGCCGCGGCGCCGGCAGGCCTCGATCGCTCCGGGTGAGGAGTCGATGCCGACGACTTCGAGCCCGCGCTGCTGCAGGTGGAGGCAGACCCGACCTCCGCCGCATCCCACGTCCAGCACGCGCCCGCGCACGAACCGCATCGCCCTCTTCTCGACGGGGTCGTCCCAGCGCGAGAACGGCGCCACGAAGTAGCTCGCGTCGAACGCCATCATGAACCCGTCGTCGCGCTCGACGATCTCCATCGCCTTTCGCCCCGCGAGGACATCGGCGAGGATCGCGCCCCAGACGTCTCCCGTTCTCACGAGCCGCATCCTCGCAGCCGCTTGAGCGAGACAAGGAGCACACCCAACACCGGGGTCTGACTGAAGTCAGCAGACCCCAGCCGTCTCGCCGGCCGAAACAGACGCAACGACCGAGCCGGAGGCCGGCTTTGCCGGCCGTGAGGCTTCACGTCGCGTGCTCCCAGCCCAGCACAGAAGGAGGGGGCTCGTGGGGGAACCACGGGTTCCCCCACGCTGTAGATTGCGCGCGTGGAGGCCACGTCGCTCTCGCGCACGCCTCTCTACGCGCGCCACGTCTCGCTCGGTGCGCGGATGGTTCCGTTCGCCGGCTTCGAGATGCCCGTCCAGTACCGGGGCGTGATCGAGGAGCACCGGGCCGTTCGGACCGACTGCGGCGCCTTCGACGTGTCGCACATGGGCGACCTCCACGTCGACGGGCCCACCGCGCACGCGTTCCTCCAGGAGATGCTCTCGAACGATCTCGACAAGGTGTCCGACGGGGAGGCGCAGTACACGCTCCTCACGAACGAGCAGGGCGGGATCGTCGACGACCTCATCGTCTACCGCCGTGCGCACGGCCAGTACCTCGTGATCTGCAACGCCTCGAACCGGCGTCCGGTCTACGAGTGGCTGAAGGAGCGCGAGCCGCGCGGGTGCGAGGTGCGCGACGCCTCCGACGAGTACGGCCTCGTCGCGGTGCAGGGCCCGCGCACCTGCGAGCGCCTCGGCCTTCCGGAGAAGCCCGCCTTCACGCACGAGCTGGGTGAGCTCGACGGAATCGAGGTCATGGTCTCCCGCACCGGGTACACGGGCGAGCAGGGCGTCGAGCTCTGCTGCGCCGAGGACGACTCCGAGGCTCTCTGGGACGCGGTCCTCGCGCGCGGCGCCGTCCCCTGCGGCCTCGGCGCGCGCGACACGCTCCGCCTCGAGGTCTGCTACCCGCTGCACGGGAACGACATCACGCCCGAGACGGACGCCATCTCGGCCGGGCTTGGCTGGGCGTGCGCGCTCGAGACCGACTTCACCGGCGTCCAGGCGTTGCGTCGCGTGAAGGAAGCAGGCCCCGAGCGACGCCTCGTCCCGTTCGTCATGGAGGAGAAGGCCGTGCCGCGGCAGGGCATGGCCATCGAGGGCGGCGGCGAGGTCACGTCCGGGACGCACTCGCCGATGCTCGATCGCGGCATCGGCATGGGCTACGTCCCGGCCGAGAGCGCGACCGCGGACACGGAGCTCGTGATCGACGTCCGCGGGAAGCGACGCCACGCGCGAATCGTCAAGAAGCCGATCTACCGGAAGGAGCAGTGAGTGGCAGCCGCCGAGAGCTATCCCGACGACCTCAAGTACCACCCCGAGCACGACTGGGCGCGCATCGACGGCGACGAGGCGACGCTCGGGATCACCTGGTTCGCGCAGGACGCGCTCGGCGAGCTCGTCCACTACGAGGCGCCCGAGGCCGGGTCGACGGTCGCGAAGGACGGGAACTACGGCGAGGTGGAGTCGGTCAAGGCGGTCTCGGACATCGTGTCGCCGCTCTCGGGCGAGGTGCTCGAGGTGAACCAGCGCGCTGTCGACGAACCGGAGATCGTGAACGAGGACCCGTACGGCGAGGGCTGGCTGATCCGGATCCGGATGTCCGACCCTTCCGAGGTGGACGCGCTGCTGGACGCCGCGGCCTACAAGGCCCACGTCGCCGAGCAGTGAGTTACCTCTCGCTTACCGACGCCGACCGCGAGGCGATGCTCGAGGCGATCGGCGTCTCGTCGCTCGACGAGCTCTTCGAGCAGGTCCCGCCGGGCGTGCGCCTCGGTCGCGAGCTCGACGTGCCGCCGGCGCTCGGAGAGGCGGAGCTGGCCCGTCACGTCGAAGAGCTCGCGGCGCGGAACGTGCATACCGGAGCCGAGCTGTCCTTCCTCGGCGCCGGCATCTACGACCACTACGTGCCGTCGGTCGTCGACGTCGTGCTCTCGCGCGGAGAGTTCCTGACCGCGTACACGCCGTACCAGCCGGAGATGAGCCAGGGTGTCCTGCAGGCGATCTTCGAGTACCAGACCGTGATCTGCGAGCTGACCGGGATGGACGTGTCCAACGCGTCCGGGTACGACGGCACGACGGTGGCCGCGGATGCGGTGTTCGTCGCGAAGCACGTCGTTCCGGACCGGCGCAAGATCGTGCTCGCGGAGGCGTTGAACCCGCAGGTGCGCCAGGTCGTGAAGACCTACGCGCCGGGCTTCGGACTCGAGGTCGTCGAGATCCCGCATCGCGACGGCGTCACCGACGCCGACGAGCTGGGCGCGGCGGCCGCCGATGCCGCGGCCGTCCTCTTCCAGCAGCCGAGCTTCCTCGGGACGCTCGAGCCCGCACCCGAGCTCGTCGAGGCCGCGACGGAGGCCGGCGCGCTCGCGATCGCGCACGTCGACCCGATGTCGCTCGGCGTGCTCGAGGCGCCGGGAGCGTACGGGGCCTCGATCGCGATCGGCGAGGGTCAGGCCGCCGGCAACTGGCCGTCCTACGGCGGCCCGCACTACGGCTTCCTCGCCGCGCGCAGCGAGTTCGTCCGCCGGATGCCCGGCCGCATCGTCGGCGAGACCGTGGATGCGGACGGCCGGCGTGCGTTCGTCCTCACGCTCCAGACCCGCGAGCAGCACATCCGCCGGGAGAAGGCGACGTCGAACATCACCACGAACCAGACGCTGCTCGCGCTCGCCGGGCTCGCCACGCTCTCGTGGCTCGGGCCGGAGGGGTTGCGCGAGGTGGGGGAGACCTGCCTCGCGCTGGCGCAGTACACGCGGGAGCGTATCCCGCTCGAGCCTGCGTTCGAGACGCCATCGTTCAAGGAGATCGCGTTCCGGACGCCGATCCCGGCGCGCGAGGTCGTCAGGCGCGCGCGCGAGCACGGCGTCCATCCCGGGTACGCGCTCGGACGCGACTACGAAGGGATGGACGACGTCCTGCTCGTCGCGCTGACCGAGAAGCGGACGGCCGCGGATGTCGACCGGCTCGCAGAGGTGATCGCGGAGGTGACGCGGTGAGCATCGAGCCGGGTCGCGCGTGGCCGGATTCGCCGCTGATCTTCGAGCGCTCCCGCCCCGGCCGCCGCGCGGGTCGCCCACCCCGTCCGGACCTGCCCGTTCCGGACGTGCCCGAGTCGCTACGCCGCGCGCGCCCTCCGCGGCTTCCCGAGGTCTCCGAGCCGGAGCTCGTCCGCCACTTCACGACGCTTGCGGATCGGACCTTCGGCGTCGACACGGGCTTCTACCCGCTCGGCTCCTGCACGATGAAGCACAACCCGCGCCTCCACGAGCGGCTTGCGGGGCTTCCCGGGTTCCGGGACCTGCATCCGCACCAGGAGGACGAGGCCGCGCAGGGCGCGCTCGAGCTCATGTGGCGCCTGCAGGGGATCCTCGCCGAGATCGCGGGGCTCCCGGCGGTGACGTTGCAGCCGGCGGCCGGGTCGCAGGGCGAGCTGACCGGCCTCATGCTCATGCGCGCGTACTTCGCCGACCGCGGCGAGGAGCGCGACACGATCATCACCGCCGACACCGCGCACGGCACGAACCCGGCGAGCGTGACGATGGCCGGCTACAAGCTCGAGAAGGTCGAGACCGACGCGCGCGGCAACCTCGACCTCGACGATCTCCGGGGCAAGGTCAGTCAGCGAACAGCAGGCCTCATGCTCACGAACCCGTCGACATTAGGTCTCTTCGACGAGGGCATCGAGGAGGTCGCGCGCATCTTCCACGACGCCGGTGCGCTCCTCTACTACGACGGCGCGAACCTGAACGCGGTCGTCGGCATCTCGAGGCCCGGCGACATGGGCTTCGACATCGTCCACTACAACCTGCACAAGACGTTCTCCCAGCCGCACGGCGGCGGCGGGCCGGGCGGCGGGCCGGTGGCCGTGCGCGACCGGATCGAGCCCTTCCTGCCGGTGCCGCGCGTCGTGCGCGACGGGGACGTGTTCCGGCTCGACGACGAGCACCCGAAGTCGATCGGGCGTGTGCGCGGCTTCGCGGGGCCGTTCGGCGTCTTCGTGCGCTCGTACGCGTACATGCGCGCATACGGGCCGGGGCTGCGCGAGATGTCCGAGGTGGCGGTGCTCAACGCGAACTACGTGCTCGCGCGGCTGCGTGACGTGTACGAGCTGCCGTACGACCGGCTCTGCACGCACGAGTTCGTCCTCTCGGCGCGCGCGCTCAAGCGCGAGCACGGGATCACCGCGCTCGACGTGGCGAAGCGGCTGATGGACTACGGGATCCACCCGCCGACGATCTACTTCCCGCTCGTCGTCCCCGAGGCGCTGATGATCGAGCCGACGGAGACGGAGCCGAAGGAGCGGCTCGACGAGTTCGTGGACGCGATGCGCGCGATCGCGCGGGAGGCGGCGGAGTCGCCGGAGCTCGCTCAGGAAGCGCCGCACGGGCGTCCGGTGCGGCGACTCGACGAGGTGCGGGCCGCGAAGCACCCGGTGCTCCGCTACCTGTTCGACGAGCATCCCGCGCTCGTCGGCTCGGAGTAGCTGCTTCAGCCGCCGCGGTCAGGAGCTCGGCTGTAGGCGCACACGAGCGTTGGTGCTCTTCCGGCACAGAGCCGTATCCCACGCGTGACGGGTTCCTCGGTAGCGTGTTGTCAGGGACACGGGAGTGCCCCCGGGGGAGGTTGGGGGCAGGTTGGGCGTTGCGCGCCGCGGCTACAGTTCAGCGATGACCATCCGGCGCCGGGTGTCCTACCTGCTCCTCGCGGCGTTCGCCTTCGGAGTGCTCGCAGCCGTGATCAAGGGACCGGGCGGAGCGCACTCGGCAGCGGAGATTCGCAGCGCGGTCGGCAACCTCAGCGCACCGTGGCTGCTCGTGGGCTTCGTCGCCGGCACGGCGGTATCCCGGCTGCGGTCGGGGGCACTCGCCGGGCTCGCGGCGACGATGGTGGCGCTCACCGGCTTCTACGCCGTGAACGCGCTCATGCACGGCAGCGGCTTGGCCTTCGAGCTCTCGGCGAACCGCGGCTACCTGCAGGGCGGCGTCATCACGGGCATCGTGTTCGGCGCGCTCGGAGCGTGGTGGCGGCAGCGCCGCACGCTGCGGCATCGATCCTCGCGGGCGTGCTGCTGATGGCCGAGCCGCTGGTGCTGATCCTGCTCGGCGCCTTCGGGCCCGGCGGGGTCCTGAGCCCCGACGGTGTGCTGCCCACTGCGGTACGCATCGTGCCGGGGTGGCAGCTGTCGGCCGACTCACCGACCGTGTCGATCGCCGTCTACGCCGCCGAGTTCGCCCTCGGGGTCGCGGTGATACTGCTGGCGGCATGGCGAGCGAGGAACCGCTCCGCTAGCTGCTCGACAGCGCTGCGTCCGGCTCCCAGAGCTCGAAGCGGTTCCCTCCGGGTCGACCGCCCAGCCGAAGCGGCCGATCCCGTCCATCAGCTCGATCTTCTCGTCCACCTCGACTCCCGCAGCCCGCAGTTGCGCGAGCATCGCATCGAGGTCGCGGACGGTGAAGTTGACCATGCCCTGCTTCGCGGCCGGCCAGTACTCCGTGTCCTCGGAGAACGGCGCCCAGACGTGTTCGGGCTCTCCGGGAAGATGACGTGGCCGTCGTCCATCACCGGAACTCCGAGGTGCTCCGAGTACCACGCGACGAGCGCCGCCGGATCCTTCGATCGGAAGAAGACCCCGCCGACGCCCGTGACGCGCTCCATCAGCGCACCGATGCGAGCTGGCCGCACGCGGCCTCGATGTCGCGGCCGCGCGTGAGCCGGACGGTCGCGGGGATCCGCGCCCGCTCGAGCACGGCCTTGAACGCCTCGATCGCAGCGCGCGAGGACCCTTCGAACATCGCCCGTCGGGTTGTACGGGATGAGGTTGACCTTGAAGACGCGTGGCTCGAGGACCTCGGCGAGCTGCCGGGCGTGCGCGGGCGAGTCGTTCACGCCCGCGAGCATGACGTACTCGACGAACACCTTGCGCCGCTTCAGCTCGAAGTAGCGGCGGCACTCCGCGAGCACGTCCGCCAGCGCATAGCGGTCGTTCACGGGCATGAGCTCCGACCGAAGCGCCGGGATCCGCCGCGTGGATCGAGAGCGCGAGCCGGATCGGCGTCTCGACCTCGTCCACGAAACGGCGCAGGCCGGGGAGCCAGCCGACCGTCGAGATCGTCGTCCGCCGGTGCGTGATCCCGAGGTCGGGGAGCCGCGCCGCGGACTCGAGCACCGCGTCGACGTTCAGGAACGGCTCGCCCATCCCCATGTACACGGCGTGGTTCACGGGCTCGCGGCGGCGAAAGTGCAAGGCCTGGTCGAGGATCTCGGACGCGGTCAGGTTCCGCCCGAAGCGCATCGCGCCCGTCGCGCAGAACGTGCAGGTCAGCGGGCAACCCGACTGCGACGAGAGGCAGAGCGACCGCCGCCCGTCGCGGTAGCGCATGAGCACCGCCTCGACCGGGTGGCCGTCGTGCGTGTGAAAGAGCGTCTTGACCGTCCCGTCGCGCGCCTCGCGCTCGGTGCCGACCTCGAGTGTCGAGAACGGCACCTCCCCGGCGAGCTCGGCGCGAAGGCCCTTCGGCAACGTCGTCATCTCGTCGTACGAGGACACGCCGCGCGCGGCCCACTCCCACACCTGCCGTGTCGCGGTACGCAGGGCTCGCTCGCGCTCCGCGAGCGCCCGTTCGAGCAGCGCGAGATCCATGTGCGGACGGTAGCGTCTCGTTCCGCCCGTGATCGACCTCCGCTCCGACACCGTCACCCAGCCGACGCCCGGGATGCGGAAGGCGATCGCCGAGGCCGCGGTCGGCGACGAGCAGAAGCGCGAGGACCCGAGCGTGCTCGAGCTGGAACGGCGCGTCGCGGAGCTCCTCGGCCAGGAGGCGGCCGTCTTCGTCCCGACTGCGACGATGGCGAACCAGATCGCGCTCAAGCTGCACGGCCGCCCCGGAGACGTCCTGCTCGCGGAGGAGCACTCGCACGTCGTCGTCTACGAGTACGGCGGCGCGGCGGCGCACGCGGGGCTCATGACCCGGGGTCTTCCCGGAAACGGGGGCCGCCTCTCGGTCGAGCAGGTGCGCGCGGCGGCCGCACCGAGCACGAAGATCGCGGACCAGCGCGCGACCGTGCTCTCGCTCGAGGACACGCACAACAACGCCGGCGGGCGCGTGTGGCCGCTGGACGAGCTCGACGAGGTCGTGACGGCCGCGCGCGACGTCGGCCTCGCGGTGCACCTGGACGGTGCGCGCCTCCTCAATGCGTCGGCGGCACAGCACGTGCGCCCGGCCGAGATCGCGGCCCGCTTCGACACCGTCACGCTCTGCCTGTCGAAGGGTCTCGGCTGCCCGCTCGGAGCCCTCCTCGCCGGCTCACAGGAGCTGATCGACCGCGCCTGGCGCGAGAAGCACCTGTTCGGAGGCGCGATGCGGCAGGCGGGGATCGTCGCGGCCGCGGGCGTCTACGCCCTCGACCACCACGTCGAGCGCCTCGCCGAGGACAACGCGCGTGCGCGCCGGCTCGCCGAGAACCTCGTCGACGCCGGCGTCCCGGTCGACCTCCAGCGGGTCGAGACGAACTTCGTCCAGATCGACCTCGCGCAGCTCGGGCACGACCGCGCCGACGCCCTCGCCCGCCTGCTCGAAAGCGGGGTCGGGCTCTCCGGGACGATCCACCCGACGGTCGTGCGCGCGGTGACGCACCTCGAGATCACGGACGAGGACATCGATCGTGCCTCGGCTCTGATCGCGAACGTGCTCGGCGCCGCGGCCGCGGCAACGCGGTAGGGAGCTACCGCGCGACGATCGGGACGCTGGCGATCTTCTGCGTCGGATAGCGGAGGCGAATCTCCGTCCGTTTCCTCGCCCGCAGGGTCCTGCGGAAGAAGCCGCGCGGGTCGGTCCTCGCCACGACCCCGATGTCCACCCACTCGCCGCGGACGCGGCGCTGGACCACGAAGCGCTGCGGTCCGTCTCCGGGGCGCACCTGCCCCCAGACGACGATCCGCTGGCCCTTCCGCGAGAGCTGCATGAACGGCAGCATCGTCGCGTTGACCGCGGGCTTCGGCTTCAGCCTCTTGTTGACGATCCCGCTCTGCCAGCGGGCGAGCACGGGCTCGTCCATGTAGAGGTAGTGGATGAGCATGTCGACCTTCGACGCCGTGTAGACGCGGCGCGCCGCAAGGCCGATGAAGCGGGCCTGCTGCGCGAAGGAGACGCCGAAGCGGTCGGGCGGGTTCGTCTGGTAGGCGTACTCGGTGAGCCAGATGCGCGCCCGCGGGAACGCAGCTCCGACAAGTCGCTCGAGGCGCTCGAGACGCGCCATCGTGAGCACCTTGCAGCGGCGGCAACCGCCGACGTACGGCGTGTCCCCCGGATAGGTCGGGTACGGGTGGTGGGCGTAGGCGTCGAGGAGTGCCCCGGCCGCGCGCATCCGCCTGATGAAGCCGTCGGGGTTCAACCCTCCCGTGCCTCCGCGCGACGCGGTGACGCCGCCGGCGACCAGCGCCCCCGGGGAAACGGCCTTCACGCCGGCGTAGCCCGGGTTCAGGATCTGCGTGACGTACGTCTCCGGTGACACGGGCTTGAGCCAGGCCACCTTGTTCGGCTCGTTCCACATGACCCAGCGGTCGACGTACGGGTAGCGGCGCGCGACTCGCTCCACGAAGCGCTGGAAGTCGCCCGGGTCTTGGGGGGCGACGTTCGGCCCGCTCCGGTCGTTGGCCCATCCCGGAGTGCCCCACAACGTGACGACGGGCTTCAGGCCCTGCGCGTTCAGCGCGCCGAGCAGGCGATCCGAGCGCCGCCAGTCGAACCGGCGTCCACGCCGTTGCTCCATCTCGTGCCACTTCAGCGTCACGCGGACGACGTCGAAGCCGAGGCGGTCGAGACGCCTGACGCGCTCCTTGAGCGTGCCGGGAGGGCCGAACTCGAGCCACGCATCGTCCTGGATCCCGAACTGGACGCCCTTGGCGGCTTCGGCGCGCTCGCTGTAAACGCCGACCGCGCAAGCGGCGACGAGGAGGACGATGAGGAACTTCATTGCAGGCACGAGTACCACGCTCCCGTTAGCAAAACGCGTCTCTTCAGAACTTCCTTACAGACGATGCCGGACGGTGAACGGTTTGGCGTCGCTCAAGTGGGGCGGTCGCCGGCGAGCAGAAATGCGAGCACGACGACGGCGTAGCCGGCGAGGAGGAGACCGCCGCGGAAGCGGCTCGACTGCCCGTGGAAGAGGACGGCCGTCGTGAAGATGACCGAGGCGCCGAGCGCGGCGATCTCGACCGGGCGGAAGCTCAGGGCGAGCGGATCGATGAGCCACGAGAGCAGCGCCACGGCGGGGACGAGGAAGACGGCGACCTGCGCCGCCGAGGAGAGCGCGATCTCGCCCGCGAGCGCGATCTTCCCGCGGAAGGCGACGACGACCGCGCCGCCGTGCTCCGCAGCGTTCCCGACGATCGCGACGATCACGGCCGCCACGAAGAACTCGCTCAGGCCGGCCTTCTCGGCGAAGACCTCGAGCGAGCCGACGAGGATCTCGGCGACGAGCGCGGTCGCGATCGTCGCGAGCGCGAGCGCGAGGAGCGCGCGTCGAAGCGTCCACCCGCTGATCTCCTCGTCGCTCGCGACGTGGAGCCGGGCGTGCCTTCGCAGCGAGTACCACGTCACGGCCGCGTAGACGACGAGCAGGACGATCGAGACCGGGACGGACAGCGCGGCGAGCGAGTCTCGATCCGGGTCGCCTTCCCAGCTCGGCACGGCCGGGATGAGGAACATGAGCGGTCGCGAACGCGAGCAGGCCGAACGCGACGAAGCTCGAGTAGCGGTCGAGCGTCCCGCGTCCGCCCGCGACGAGCGACGCGCCGAGGACGAGCAGGAGGTTCGAGACGACGCTTCCCGTCAGCGACCCGCGCACGACCTCGGTCAGCCCCTCGTGGACCGCGATGAGCGCGATGATCAGCTCCGGTGCGTTGCCGAAGGTCGCGTTGAGGAAGCCGCCGATCCCAGGCCCCGTGTGCTCGGCGGCGTGCTCGGTCGCCTCGCCGATCAGCCAGGCCAGGGGGATGAGCGCGACCGCGGAGACCACGAACTCGGTGGTGTCCGGCAGGTCGGCGAGGTAGTGCAGGGCGATCGCGAGCGGGGCGATCGCGAGGGTCGCGAACAGGAATTTCCGCACCACGGCCGCAGAACCCTATCCGCCCGTTCCGCCGTCGCTCGCCGCCATTGCCTGAAGACGGCGCGTTTGTCAAGTCTTGCGTGGAAGGACACGAGAGGAACACAATCGGTACATGAGCGAGACGGCTGCGGAGGTAGGACTCCCTCTCCGAGTTCAGGACGAGGTCGAGTGTCGCCGCTGCGCCGTCCACTGCGAGAAGGTCGTGCACCCCGGAACCTGCATCCGCATGGGCTGCCCGTTCGTGTACGCGTACCAGGCCTGGGGCCGCACGTACATGGGCTGCCTCCAGAAGGTCTTCGACGTCGAGATCGACCTCGACCTGCTCGAGGCGGCCGAGTCCGCGCGCGGCGGCTTCGGCGCCGTCCGGGCGGTGCGGGCGCCGCTTCCGATGTGCGACACCGAGGTGGTCAAGACGTACAAGGCCCGCGAGGACGAGCTCGGCTGCCGCAATCCGGAGTTCTACGAGCTGCCGCGCGAGCGCGCGAGCTTCCGCGTCTTCGCCCGGATCAGCGACGCGTCGTAGGCTCCGTGCGCAAGATCGAAATCCGCTAGCGCGGATTCCGATCGCGCCAAGAACTTGGGGGGCGCTTCCGGCGGCGCCCGCGCCGGTAGAGGTCGCGCAGGAGGTCGATGTCGTCGGCTCGGAGCCCGCCCGGCGGGTAGGTCTCGAGCACGGCGGGCAGGTCGCGGAACGCGGGATGGCCGAGGAAGGTCGCGAGCCCGTCTCCGAGGACGCCGTCCGGCACCACGTCGTGCCGATCGCGGTTCGACCCGAGCGGCGTCTTCGCGTCGTTGACGTGCAGGAGCCGCAGCCGTTCGAGCCCGATGCGCAGGTCGAGGTCGCCGAGCGCATCCTCGAGCGCAGCCGCGCTCGTCACGTCGACGCCGGAGGCCCACCAGTGGCACGAGTCGAGGCAGAGCCCGAGCCGCGCGTGCCCGTCGAGCGCGTCGTAGAGGACTTCGAGCTCCTCGACCGAGCGGCCGATCGTGCCGCCCGCGCCGGCGGAGTTCTCGAGGCAGAGCCAGAGGCGGTCCGTCGTCAGCGCGAGCAGCTCGCGCAGTGCCGACGCGACGACCTCGACCGCGTCGGCGAACCCGTAACCGAGGTGGGAGCCGACGTGGAAGACGACGGCGTCGGCCTCGATCGCGCGCGCCGTCTCCAGTGTCGCGGCTAGCGCGTCGAAGGACTTCGCGCGGACCTCGGCATCGCGGCTCGCGAGGTTCACGAGGTAGATCGCGTGGCAGGCGACGTGCTGCACGCGGGCCTCGCGGCGGCGCGTCCTGAAGCGC
Organism: uncultured Actinomycetes bacterium; assembly: GCA_963796405.1. GTDB lineage: Bacteria > Actinomycetota > Thermoleophilia > Gaiellales > Gaiellaceae > GMQP-bins7. The sequence goes on along the minus strand of CAWCLL010000013.1, from coordinate 112,440 downwards.
TCGACCTCCTCTTCCGCGTGCGCGGTCGGCTTCCACATGCGCGGGCTCTGCGTGAAGACCTGGACCGCGTTGCCGCCGATCGCCTCGATCCGGTCGATCGAGCTCGAGATCCCGCCGGCCGAGGAGACGTGAGCGCCGAAGAGCACCGGGCTAGGCTAGACGCATGCCGGTCCGGGTTCGCATGGCGCCGTCGCCGACGGGGCTCCTCCACATCGGCAACGTCCGCACGGCGCTCTTCAACTGGCTCTTCGCGCGCCACGAGGGCGGCGAGTTCCGGCTCCGGATCGAGAACACCGACACCGCGCGCGAGGTGTACGAGGCGACCGAGCAGATCCAGGAGTCGCTGCGCTGGCTCGGGCTCGACTGGGACGGCGAGGTCACCTTCCAGCTCGACCGCATGGACGATACGCGTGCCGTTGCCGAGAAGCTCGTGGAGGATGGCGTGGCGTACGAGGACGAGGGCGCGATCCGCTTCCGCATGCCCGACGAGGGAGTCACCGCCTTCGACGACGTCGTCCTCGGCCACATCGAGGTTCCGAACGTCGAGCTCGAGGATCTCGTCCTCGTCCGCTCTGACGGACGGCCGACGTACAACTTCGCCTCCCCGCTCGAGGACATGTGGGACGGGATCACGCACGTCATCCGCGGGCCCGACCACATCTCGAACACGCCGAAGCAGATCAACGTGCTCCGCGCGGTGGGCGCCGAGCTGCCGATGTACGCGCACGTCCCGAACGTGAACGGCGCAGACGGCGCGAAGCTCTCGAAGCGGCACGGCGCAGTGTCGGTGGACGAGTTTCGCGAAGGCGGCTACCTGCCCGAGGCGCTGATGAACTTCCTCGCGCTGCTCGGCTGGGCGCCGGACGGCGAGACGACGATCATGTCGCGCGACGAGCTCGTCGAGCGCTTCTCGCTCGAGCGCGTCGGCGCGAGCCCTGCGACCTTCGACTACGCGAAGCTCGACTGGATGAACGGGGTGTACCTGCGCGCGCTGCCGGCGGACGAGTTCGGCTCGCGCCTCGTCGCGTACCTCCGTGAGCAGGGCGCTCGACTGGCCGGAGGAGCGAGTGCGAGCGGCTGCCGTGATCGTGCAGGAGAAGATCGGGAAGCTGAGCGAGTTCGCCGGGTTCGCAGGGTTCCTCTTCCACGACGTCGAGCCCGACCCCGCCCTCCTCGACGGGAACGTCCTCGACGCTGCCGCCCCCGCGCTCGAGGGCGTCGATCCGTGGACCGCCGCCGAGATCGAGACAGCGTTGAAGAACCTGTGCGAGAAGCTGGGAGAGAAGCCGCGCACGGTCTACGTCCCGATCCGCGTTGCGGTCACGGGCTCGCGAGTCTCGCCAGGCCTGTACGAGAGCCTCGAGCTCCTCGGCAAGGACGAGTCGCTCGCGCGGATCCGGAAGGCGGCGGCGTGACCGAGCTGCGCGACCTCGTCGGCGAGGAGCTCGGCCCGACGTCGTGGATCGAGATGTCGCAGGAGCGGATCGACGCCTTCGCCGGCGCGACGGACGACCCGCAGTGGATCCACGTCGACCCCGCGCGCGCGGCGGACGGCCCGTTCGGGACGACGATCGCGCACGGCTTCCTCACGCTCTCGCTCTGCGTCCCGATGCTCTACGAGCTCTTCCCGCCGTCCGAACGCGCGATGGTGAACTACGGCGTGAACCGCGTCCGCTTCCCGGCGCCGGTTCCGTCGGGGCGGCGAGTCCGTGGCCGCTTCAAGGTGCTGTCGGTCGAGGATGCGCCAGCGGGCGCCCGCGGGACGATCGAAGCGACGGTCGAGTGCGAAGGCGTCGACAAGCCGGTCTGCGTCGCCGAGCTCGTGGTGCTCACGTTCGGAGAACGTAAAGAGGGCTAGCGACCCCTCCGGACCGTCGTCTGACGAAGTAGTGCTGGCGGTTCTGGGCCCTCACGGGCGGCAGAGCCGCCAGCCGAATCCTTCGCCAGGCATCGATCCGAGCAGGAGTGAGGCGGCGTCTCCGCCGCCTCACCGGGTCGTCCATCGCTTCGTGCGGTCTGCGACCGGCCGGGTCTACGTTAGTTCCAGTCCCGGTAGCCGTGGCCGCCGTCGCCGTAGTACGAGCCGAGCTGGTCGCGATACGTGTCGTCGTTCCTCAGCGACTCGTCGAACTCCGGCGCGTTCTTGATCTCGTCCTTCGTGCGGTTGACGAAGATCTTCTTCTCGTCGTGGTCGACGTCGCGGATGACGCCCGCCGGAAGCATGACCTTCTTCCCGAAGATCCACGGGCCGGTGTCCACGACGATGACCCCGCCGCCAGCATCGAGCGTCGCGTCGTCGACCTTGCCGATCGAGCCGTCGAGCGCCTCGACCTTGCAGCCGACGACGTTCGCGGGTGCGATGCTCGAGCCGAGCGTCGCATCCCGGTAGACGAAGATGTCGAGTGTCGTTCGTTGCATGACTCCTCCTTGGGTGGTTGGCCGTTCACGAACGGCGTACCCGCCGCCTCGCACGGCCAAAAGCGCCAGCCACTAAGAAGGAGCTAAGGATCTGTCCGGCACGCAGCCCGCGCTGGACCAGGCGGATTCTCGGTCTCGATGGCTACCCGCCGTGCGGCCGCTTCGCACCGCGTATCCGCTCGTCCCAGAGTCTCCGCAGCTCGTTCAGCTCGCCTTCCTCCAGCGCGGGCCAACGACGAAAGAGGGCCGTTATCCGGCGCTCTCGTGCGCGAGCGGCCCCGTCGAGACCCTCCCCGGGACGACCCTTGGCTGAATCGCCAGCGGGAAGCGTCTCCACCAGGCCTACCTGCGGTAGTACCCGAAGCCGCCGAAGACGGCGAGAACGAGCAAAGACGATGATCAGAACCAGAAGCCAGGTTGGCATGTGTCCACCCCCGGCTCGCAGCGTTCCCGGCGTCAGGCAGGCGCAAACGCCGGCGCGGCGCTCGCAAACCGTCGGGCGGTTGTCCGTGCCTTCCGCTACGCCTCGTCGGTTCTCGGGTCGAGGTCCTCGCTCACCTTCCCCGCGAGCCCGATCTTTTCGACCACCCAGTAACGCTCGTAGCGGTCGACGAGCTGCTCGACGTCGTGATCGACGTGTTCGTCACTCGGCGCGACGAGAAAGTGGGCCGGATTGGAGCGGACCGCCTCGTACTCGGTCACGGCGAGCCGAACGGCGACAGTGCAGTTCGTCTGCGCGCACTCGCACACCCAGTCGGGGAAGGGTGGGTTCACCCAGTGATGAGCCGCGTTACTCGGCTCTATGCGCTCGTTGATCTCGCGAAAGCGACTCTCGTTCCTGGCTAGACGCTGCTCCACATCGGCGCTCATGCCTCACCCCCACTTGCCGACTCACTCGATGATCGGTCTCACGTAGGTCGGGGTGTGGCCCCTCGATGCACTCGACCAACAGGTCGTGGGGGGTGCCAAGCGGTCGCGCCGCGACTTCGGCAATCGTATCGCGTCCTGCGCCCGCCTCGAGCTCGCGCTCTCCGGCCGGGCACACAGGAGCGGCTCGGCCGCGTCGTCTGACCACAGGGGGCGCGGCGGCTGTCGCGTCGTGTCACCGCGCATCGAACCCCGAAGGTGCCATTGCAGCGATGGTAGCGCCTGACGTTGCCCACATCGACGGCAGGGAATTGCCTGCAAACCGCACCCGAAGCCGGACCCTAGTAACGCGCGGTGCCACATTGGGTGGGAGGACCATCCGCACTCTCAGGTCCTCCCTGACACGCCTGTCCCGCATGCCTAAGCCAAATCCGAGTAGCCAAAGGTCCTGCTAAGGCCCATACGGGATTCGAACCCGTGCCGCCGCCGTGAGAGGGCGGTGTCCTAGGCCACTAGACGAATGGGCCGAAGGCGGAAGAGTAGCCGATGGCCCGGCGCCGGCCTCGCGCTACGGGGCGGGTTCGTGCTCGCGCGTATCGAGGCGGTCCTCGAAGTCCTGCCGGATCGTCTCGCCGCTCGAGAGCACGTTCTCGAAGCGCGCGCGGCGCGGCGGGAGCTTCACGATGCGGACGTTCTCGTCGCGCTCGCCGTGGCAGCGGGCATACGCGGTCGCCTCGTCGAACGAGCGAAGCCGCTCGCGCTTCCGCTGACCCCACACGTGCTCGGACACCTACCAGAAGGACCGGCAGAAGGAAACCCGCGGGCGGGTGCCCGACCCGCTCTTTGCGACCGAAATCACGCTCCGCGCACGCGTTCGCCGCGCTTGCTCAGTACGCCGCGTGCGAGGGCTTGCAACTCCACGGGCTCCAGTCGCGGCCCGAGAGCACGAAGTACTTGTGCGCGGCCACCGCCTGGTCGAGCGCCGTCGAGCCATGGCCGAACATCCCCCGTTCGTAAGAGCCCATCTGGAAGAGGCCGAGGTACTGGCCGTTCTGGGCGCTGGTCGAGTGTCGGGACTCGCACCACGAGACAGCGAGCGCCTGCTGGCAATGGCTTCGGCCGAAGACGTGGCAGATCGCGGTGCGGGGCGGTGCCTTGGCCAGCCGCCGGGTGTTCCGGCGTGCGATCGCACGCACGAGCGACGTCCGCGTCCGGGTCGCCCGGACGAGTCCCCGGTGCGCGCGCCGGAGAGCCACACGGGCACGGGTCGAGCGGAGAAGCGCGGGGTGGTTGCGGAAGTAGCGGATCTTGCCCCGCTGCGTATGCACCGCACGCTTCGCGCGGGCGAGGCGCTGCTCGAGGGAAAGGGCGGAGGTCGTGGTGCGGTGCGTGCTCGCGGTCCTCTCGAACGTCGCCGCGTGCGCCGCATGTTCCGCATTCGTTGCCGCAGCGGCCTGTGTCACCAGGAGCAGGCACAGACCGACGAATAGAGTTTTCAGGGGAACCACCTCCGAGCAAGCCGTTGAGACAACGCCGAGGACAGGGGCGCGAGTCGCGAACGCGACTCGTTCGTGTCACTTGGATGACGGCACGCTATCGGAAACACCTGCACGTAAGCCGTACAAGGCGTTACGAGAGAGTCAGGAGTCTGTTACGAGCGTCACCGCCGAGGACAACTCCGGCGGGCTCGTTCGAGAGCGAAACGATGGCTGCGGGGCAGGGATTCGAACCCCAACTTCCTGGTCCAGAGCCAGGCGTCCTGCCGTTAGACGACCCCGCAACGGCTTCCGGAGTTTAGACGAGCGGCGGTGGTGCCTACGAGCCTTCCGGGCCCCCGATCTCGAGGTGGTAGACGGGTACGAGGCGCTTCTCGGCCTCGGTGTCGATGCGGGCGACCACCTCGACGTACTGCTCGAGGCCGGAGCCGCGGAGCTTCGCCTTCAGGAGCCCGTCGACCTGGTAGATCCCGGACGAGTTGTTCATCACGATCTCGACCATGATCGGCCGGGTCTGGCCGTCGCCGATCCGGACCTCGTCGATCGCGGCTGCCGAAAGGGAGTGAATCGTGACGGAGCCGCGCTCGAACGGGATCCGCGAGCGCCCTTTCGCCATGTCGAGCGCGTCGGCGACGCGGAGGATGCCGGCCTCGACCGAAAGCGGCTCGCCGTCGGCGCGGTGGCTGGTGATCGCCTGCAGCACCTCGCACACGAGCACGGTGCGGTCGGGCTCCTCGTAGAGGTCGGCGAGGAGCTCGCGCAGCTTCGGCTCGGCGAGGAACAGGCTCCAGTCCTCGTGGTCGCGGCGATGCACCGACATCCCGATGTCGTGCAGGAGCGCCGCGAGCACGACGACGATCTCCGACTCGTTCGTGGTCAGGCGGTAGTCGCTGACGAGTGACGGTTGGACGCCGTGCTTCGTCAGCTGGCGGAGAAGCTTCAGCGCGATGTTCGCGACGATCTGGACGTGCACCCAGGAGTGGTCGTTGATCTCGAGCCGGACGACCGCGTTCACGTTCGTGACGTGCCACCAGGCCTTGAGCTGCTTGTCCTCCTCGATCTTCTCGAGGAGCCGGCGGAGCTTGCGGTTCCCGCGCGGCGGCACGCGCAGGTGCATCGCCTCGACCGCCTCGGAGGGCGTGAGCAGCGTCGCGTACGCGCTGTCGAGCGCGAGCGACTCCTCGATCACCTCGTCGGTATCGCCCTCGGTCGCCACCGACTTAGCCTACGCCTCAGGCAGCGTCGGCCGCCCAGTCCCCGTACAGGCGCGTGTACGGCCCGTTCGCAGCCATGAGCTCCTCGTGCGTCCCCTGCTCGACGATCCGGCCGTGGTCGAGCACGACGATGAGATCCGCGCGCTGGATGGTCGAGAGCCGGTGCGCGATGACGAAGGCGGTCCGGTCGGCGAGGAGCCGGTTGAGCCCGCTCTCGATCCGCCGCTCGGTGCCGATGTCGACGGATGAGGTCGCCTCGTCGAGGATCAGGATGCGCGGGTTCGCGAGCAGGGCGCGGGCGAAGGCGACGAGCTGGCGCTGGCCGAGCGAGAGCCGGAACCCGCGCTCGCCGAGCTCCGTGTCGTAGCCGTCGGTCAGCTCGTCGATGAACCCGTCCGCCCCGACGGCCTGCGCGGCTGCGACGACGTCCTCGTGACTCGCGTCCGGGCGGCCGAACGAGATGTTCTCGGCGATCGTGCCGGCGAACAGGAACCCCTCCTGGGGAACGATGCCGAGCTGCCGGCGCAGCGACTCCTGCGTGACGTCGCGCAGGTCGTGGCCGTCGATCGTGATCCTTCCCGCCCTCGGCTCGTAGAAGCGCGTCAGGAGCTTCGCGATCGTCGACTTGCCCGCTCCCGTGTGACCGACGAGCGCGACCGTCGTCCCGGCCGGGACGTCGAGGTCGAATCCGTGCAGGACGTCCGGGAGGTCGGAGTAGCCGAAGTCGACGTGCTCGAAGCGGACGTGGCCGCGGACCGGCGGAAGTTCGCGCGCATCGGCCGCGTCGACGACCTCGGGCTCCTCGTCGAGCACGACGATGATCCTGTCGAGCGCGGCCGTGGCCGAGAGGAACGTGTTGTAGAGCTGCGAGAGCTGCTGGACCGGGTCGAAGAAGTTCCCGAGGTAGAGCGTGAACGCGAGGAGCGTTCCCACGGTGAGGCTGCCGTCGACGACGAGCGCGCCGCCGAAGCCGAGGACGATCGCGGTCGCGACCGACGACAGCACGTCGACGGCGGGGAAGTAGACGCCGTTGAGGAGCACCGTCTCGTAGTTCGCGCTCCGGTACGCCTCGTTCACGCCACGGAACGACGTCTGGCTCGTCGGCTCGCGGGTGAACGACTGCACGACGCGCATGCCCGAGATGTCCTCGGCGAGCGTCGCGGTGACGAGCCCGAGCCGTTCGCGCACGCGCCGGTACGCACGGTTCGAGCGCACGCGGAACCACGCGGTCGCGCCGGCCATCAGCGGCAGGACGATGAGCGTGGCGAGCGCGAGCCTCCAGTCGAGGAAGAAGAGGACGACGGCCGTCCCCATGAGGAGGAGCGTGTTCTGCACGAGACTCGAGACGCCGTCCGTCACGAGCTGGTCGAGCGCCTCGACGTCGTTCGTGATCCGGCTGACGATCGCGCCGGTGCGGTTCCGCTCGTAGAAGCCGAGCGAGAGGCGCTGAAGGTGCCGGAAGAGCCGGATGCGCAGGTCGGCCAGCGCCCGTTCGCCCACCCAGCCGGTGAAGTACGTCTGGAGGGCCGACAGCCCGAACGCTGCGATGCCGGCCGCCACGAAGGCGACGACGACGACGACGAGCGTCTCGAGGTCTCCGTCGTCGATGCCGTCGTCGACCGCGATCTTCGCGAGGTAGGGCGGGACGAGTGCGACGAGCGTGTACCCGACGAGCGTGACGACCGCGAGCGCGGTGCGCGCGCGGTACGGCCGCGCGAGCCCCACCAGCATCGCGAGCCGCCTCCGCGTCTGCCGCCACGACCAGTCCTCGACCCGCGCCGCCCGCGGATCGGTGAGATGGCCGCCCGCCTGCCAGACCCTCAAATTGCGGCCTTTCGGTGGGGCACCCCGGCCCACCACCCACTGCGAGCATAACGGCGAAATCCGTACGCGTGGGACACGGATCCGTGCCGAATGTGTGCCAACGCGAGGCCCGGGCGGGCGCGTCTCGCGGTCGCCGCGCTCATCCTGCGACCACCTGCTGGAGCAGCCCGTGGTCGTGGATCTCGCGGAAGATCGGGCTCTCCTCGAGCAGCTCGGTCAGCGTCCCGCGAGCCGAGATCCGGCCGCGATCGAGGACGACGATCTCGTCGGCGAGCGCGATCGTCGACAGCCGGTGCGCGATGATGATCGTCGTCCGGTCGCGCATCACCTCTTGCAGGCCGGCGCGGATCTTCGCCTCGGTCGTGGCGTCCACGGACGCGGTCGCGTCGTCCAGGATCAGGATGCGCGGGTCGATCAGAAGCGCCCGCGCGATCGCGATCCGCTGCCGCTGGCCGCCCGACAGCGTGATCCCGCGCTCGCCGATGACCGTCTCGTATCCGTGCGGCAGCTCCTCGATGAACTCGTGCGCCTGCGCGGCACGCGCGGCCGCCTCCACCAGGTCGTGCGCGGCATCGGGAACGCCGAACGCGATGTTGTCGCGCACCGACGCCGAGAAGAGGAAGGGATCCTGGGAGATGACGCCGATCTCCCGTCGCAGCGAGCGGCGCTGCACGTCGCGGACGTCCGTCCCGTCGACCAGCACGCGGCCTGCGCCGACGTCGTAGAAGCGCGGGACGAGAGCCGCCAGCGTCGTCTTGCCGGAGCCGGTGCGCCCGATGAGCGCGACCGTGCGGCCCGCGGCGATGTCGAGGTCGACGCCCTCGAGCACGAGGCGCGACGGCTCGTAGCCGAAGTCGACCGCTTCGAACCGAACGCGGCCCGGCCCGGGCGCGAGCGGTTCCGCGCCCGGCGGATCGGCGACCTCCTCCGGCTCGTCGAGCACCTCGAAGATCCGCTCTCCCGCGGCGATCGCGCGCTGCGCCTGACCCACCCACATCCCGATCATGCGCAGCGGCATCACGAGCATCGCGAGCAGGAGGTTGAACGCGAAGAACGCACCGATGGACAGCGAGCCCGAGATCACCATGCGGCCGGCGACGAGCAGCACGGCCGCCTGCGCGAGCAGCGGGAGGAACGTCAGCAGCGGGACGTAGACCGCCCGCTGCCGATTGACGGCGAGCGTCCGCCCGAAGACCGCGTCGGCCGCGCGCGCGAAGTGCGTCGCGCGCCGCTCCTCCTGCGCGAACGACTTGACGACGTGGACGCCGACGATGCTCTCCTCGGCGACGGTCGACACGTCGGCGAGCTTCTGCTGGACGTCCAGCAGGATCGGGCGCGAGACGCGGCTGTACCGGTACGCGACGACGACGATCACGGGGGTGATCGCGAGCGCGACGAGCGCGAGCTGCCAGCTGTAGACGAAGAGCACGGCCGTGACGACGACGATCGTCACGACGTGCTGGGCGAAGAAGATGAGCCCGTAGCCGAGGAAGAAGCGCACCGACTGGAGGTCGATCGTCGCCCGCGACATGAGCTGGCCCGTCTGGTTGCGGTCGTAGAACCCGAACGAGAGGCGGAGGAAATGGGCGTACAGCTCGTCGCGCAGGTCGTACTCGACCGCCAGCGCCTGGCGGCCGGAGATCACGCGTCGGCCGAGCATGAGCGCGCCGCGCACGAGCCCGAGCGCGACGATCGCGAGGATCTCGAGCACGAGGAGCCGCGTGCTCGGGTCGCCGGAGAGCTCGTTGATCACGACTCCGGTGAGCACGGGCACGAGGATCCCCGCGACCTGCGATGCGATCGCGAGTGCGGAAGAGACGGCGAGCGACGCGCGGTACGGCGAGAGGAACGTGAGCAGCCGGACGAATGTCCCTCGTCCGGCGTGTCGTCGGTTCGCGGGTTCCTCCTCTCCCGTCACGGCTCGTAGGGTACGGATCGTGCTGGAGGCCGTGCCCAACGTGTCCGAGGGGCGCGACAGCGTGGCGATCGCGGAGCTCGGGCGCGCGTTCGGATCGAGCGCGACGCTCCTCGACGTCCACTCCGACCCCGACCACCACCGCTCGGTCTTCACGCTCGCCGGCGACGACCGAGAGCTGATCGAGGCGCTCGTCGCGGGCGCGGCGCGGACGGTCGAGCTCGTCGACCTGCGCCGGCACGACGGCGTCCATCCCCGCGTCGGAGCTGTCGACGTCGTGCCGGTCGTCGCTCTGGAGCCGTCGCAGAGGGACGCCGCCGAGCAGACGGCCCTCGCCGTCGCGGAACGTATCGGCTCCGAGCGTCGGGCTTCCGGTGTTCCTGTACGGCCTCGTGGGCGGGGGTCGCCGGCCCGCCTTCTTCAGGAGGGGCGGCCTCGAGGAGCTCGTGCGGCGCATCGCCGCGGGCGAGCTTCGGCCCGATGCGGGCCCCGGGGACGTCGATGCCAGATCCGGGGTCGCCCTCGTCGGCGCGCGCGATCCGCTCGTCGCGTACAACGTCGTCCTCGACACCGACGACCTCGCCGTGGCCCAGGATGTCGCACGGGCGATCCGCGAGTCGAGCGGCGGGATGCCGGGCGTCCAGGCGATCGGGCTTCGCCTGCCTCGTGCCGCCGAGATCCAGGTGAGCATGAACGTCCTCGATCTCGAGGCGTCTCCGCTGCACGAGGTCGTGCGTCGGGTCACGCAGGAGGCGGGCCGCCCTCGGCGCGGCGATCGCGGGCGGCGAGCTCGTGGGTCTCGTCCCCGCTCGCGTGCTCGAGGATGCGGAGCGCGCGGGCGTCGCCCTGCCCGGAGTCGACGGGTCGCACGTGCTCGAGCGCGCTCTCGCGCGGGCGTCGCTCTAGACTCGAGCACGTGCCGAGCCCACTCGTGCTGACGGGCGACGATGTCACCGTCGCGGACGTGTGGAACGTCGCAGTGCACGGCCTGGAGGTCGGTCTCGCCGAGCGCGCGAAGGAGCGAATGGTCGCTTCGCGCGAGCTGCTGGAGTCGATCCGCGGCGAGCACACATACGGGGTCAACACGGGCTTCGGCCGGTTCGTCTCGGCGCACATCCCGGACGAGCTCGCCGAAGAGCTTCAGGTTCGGCTGCTGCGAAGCCACGCGTGCGGCGTCGGCGAGCCGTATCCCGACGACGTCGTGCGCGGGGCGATGCTCCTGCGCGCGAACGCGATCGCGAAGGGGTACTCCGGAGCCCGCGTCGAGACGGTCGAGTTGCTGATCGCCTGCCTGAACCGCGGGGTCCTGCCGGTCGTCCCCGCGCGTGGCTCGGTCGGCGCGAGCGGCGATCTCGCGCCGCTGGCGCACCTCGCGCTTCCGCTCATCGGCGAGGGGGAGGCGATCGTCGAGGGCGAGCGGCTCGACGGGGCGGCCGCGCTCGGTCGTGTGGGCCTGGAGCCGATCCGGCTCGCGAGCAAGGAGGGGCTCTCGCTCGTCAACGGAACCCAGTTCATGGCAGCGATGGCGGCTCTCGGGCTCGAGCGGGCGCGACGCCTCGTGCGGACGGCCGATGTCGCCTGCTCGCTGACGCTCGAGGCGCTCCAGGGCTCGAAGTCGAGCTTCCTGCCGGCGGTGCACCGCGCGCGTCCGCTTCCGGGGCAGCGGGATGCGGCCGCCAACATCCTCGGCCTCCTCGAGGGCTCGGCGATCAGCGAGTCGCACCGCTGGTGCGACAAGGTCCAGGACGCGTACGCGCTCCGCTGCGCGCCGCAGGTGCACGGCGCCTGCCGCGACCTGCTCGACTACGTGGAGGCGACGGTCTCGGTCGAGCTCAACGCGGCGACCGACAACCCACTCGTCCTCGTCGAGGAGGGGGAGATCGTGTCCGCCGGCAACTTCCACGGTCAGCCGCTGGCGTTCGCGCTCGACGCGCTCGCGCTGGCCGTCGCGGAGCTCGGAAGCATCTCGGAGCGGCGCACCGAGCGTCTCGTGAACCCGAGCCTGTCCGAGGGGCTGCCGCCGTTCCTCGTCGAGGAGGGCGGCCTCAACTCGGGGTTCATGATCCCCCAGTACGTCGCGGCCGCGCTCGTCTCCGAGAACAAGGTGCTCGCCCATCCGGCGAGCGTCGACTCGATTCCCGACGAGCGCGGGCCAGGAGGATCATGTCTCGATGGGGAACGCGGCCGGGCTCAAGGCGCTGCGCGTGCTCGACAACGCCGAGCGGACGATCGCGATCGAGCTCCTGGCCGGTGCCCAGGCGGTCGAGTTCCTCGCGCCGTTGCGGCCGGGGCGGGGCGCGGCGGCGGCGCACGCGTTCGTGCGGACGCTCTCGGCCCGGCTCACGGAGGACCGGTCGCTGAGCGCCGACATCGAGCGCGTGGCGGATGCGATTCGGGCGGGGGCGGTCGTGGACGGAGTCGAGCGCGAGATCGGGGAGCTCGCGTGACCGACATCGCGACGACGAACGAGACGGTGGAGGCGCTGTGCGGCGACCTGAGCCGGATCCGCGCGCCGCGCGGGTCTGCGATCAGCGCGCGCTCGTGGCAGACCGAGGCGGCGCTGCGCATGCTCCTCAACAACCTCGATCCCGAGGTCGCAGAGCACCCGGAGCGGCTCGTCGTCTACGGCGGGACGGGGAAGGCGGCGCGCAGCCACGACGCACTCAAGGCGATCGTCGGCACGCTGCTGCGGCTCGGGAGCGACGAGACGCTGCTCGTGCAGAGCGGCAAGCCGGTCGGAGTCTTCCGAACGCACGAGTGGGCGCCGCGCGTCCTCATCGCGAACGCGCTGCTCGTTCCGCGGTGGGCGTCCTGGGACGAGTTCCGCCGACTGGAGGCGGAGGGGCTGACCATGTTCGGGCAGATGACCGCCGGGAGCTGGATCTACATCGGGACGCAGGGGATCCTCCAGGGCACCTACCAGACGTTCGCGGCGGCGGGGGAGGCGCACTTCGGGAGCCCGGACCTGTCCGGCCGCACGATCCTGACAGCGGGGCTCGGAGGGATGGGCGGCGCGCAGCCGCTCGCAGCCACGATGGCCGGAGCCGCGATGCTCTGCGTCGAGGTCGACCCGACGCGCATCGAGCGGCGGCTGGAGACGCGCTACCTCGACGAGGCCACGGAATCGCTCGACGACGCGTTGAGTCGCGTGCGTGCTGCCGCCCGCGAGCGTCGGCCGCTGTCGGTCGGGCTTCTGGGGAACGCCGCGGACGTCGTCCCGGAGCTCGTCCGCCGGGGTGAGCGCTTCGATCTCGTGACGGATCAGACGGCTGCGCACGACCCGCTCACCGGCTACGTGCCCAGCGGCCTCGACGTCGGCGCTGCGGCCTCCCTTCGCGAGCGCGACCCCGACGAGTACCTCCGGCAGGCACGTGTGTCGATTGCGAAACATGTCGAAGCGCTGCTCGAGCTCGTCCGCGTAGGGTGCTACGTTTTCGATTACGGAAACAACCTCAGAGGGGAGGCCTATGAGGCGGGCGTAGAGGAGGCGTTCTCATACCCGGGCTTCGTCCCGGCCTATATCCGACCGCTCTTCAGCCGCGGGATCGGGCCCTTTCGCTGGGCCGCACTCTCCGGTGACCCGGCCGACATCGCGACGATCGACGAGGAGCTCGCACGGTTGTTCCCGGACGACGTGCTGCTCCGTCGCTGGCTCGAGCTGGCGCCCGGCCGAGTCGCGTTCCAGGGTCTCCCGGCCCGGATCTGCTGGCTCGGCTACGGCGACCGGGCGCGCGCGGGGCTCGCGATCAACGAGCTCGTCCGCTCGGGTGCGGTGACGGCGCCGGTCGTCATCGGGCGTGATCACCTCGACTCGGGCTCGGTTGCGTCCCCGTACCGCGAGACGGAGGCGATGCGCGACGGCTCGGATGCGATCGCCGACTGGCCGATCCTGAATGCGCTCGTCAACGTCGCAGCCGGTGCGACGTGGGTCAGCGTCCATCACGGCGGCGGCGTCGGGATCGGCAACTCGATCCACGCGGGCATGGTCGTCGTGGCCGACGGCACCGACGCGGCTGCCGAGAAGCTCGAGCGGGTGCTCGCGACCGACCCCGGCACCGGCGTGATGCGCCATGCCGATGCCGGCTACGAAGACGCGCTCGAGGCGGCGCGGGAGCACGGGCTCGATCTCCCGTCGGTCCCCGGCGTCGGGCCTGGTCCGGACGCGCCTGCGTGACCGCGAGCGGCGACGTGGCCCCACGGCTGCTGATCCGCGACCTGGCACAGGTCGCGTCTCCGGCCGGCCGGGCTGCACCCCTGCGCGGGGCGGATCTCGGGCTCGTCGACGTCATCGAGGACGCGTTCGTGCTGTGCGAGGACGGGCGCGTGAGCGCCGTCGGGCGGATGCGGGAGCTCGGCTCGCTCGAGGGTGAGATCGAGGAGCTCGACGGGCGGGGTCTGTCCGCCGTCCCGGGTCTCGTCGACTGCCACACGCACGCGTGCTTCGCGGGCGACCGCGTCGAGGAGTTCGCGCTGCGCGCGGCCGGCGCCGGCTACGAGGAGCTCCACGCCGCCGGAGGCGGGATCCTCTCGACCGTCCGCGCAACGCGCGCCGCGGGAGAGACCGGGCTCGCGGTTGCCCTCGAGCGTCACGCGGGCTGGATGCTGCGCGCGGGCACGACGACGTTCGAGGCCAAGTCGGGCTACGGGCTGGATCGCGACACGGAGCTCGCGCAGCTCCGCGCGATTCGCGCCGCGGGAGGGGTTCCGACCTGGCTCGGAGCGCACGCCGTCCCGCCGGAGTTCGCAGAGGCGGGACCAGCGGCCTACGTCGACTTCCTGCTCGACGACGTGCTCCCGGAGGCCGCGCGACTCGCCGAGGCGGCCGACGTCTTCCTCGAGCGCGGTGCGTTCGGCGTCGAGGACGCGCGTCGCTATCTGAGCGCGTGCGCCGCCGCCGGTCTCGCGCTTCGCCTGCACGGCGACCAGTTCACCGAGTCCGGGGCGATCCCGCTCGCGATCGAGCTCGGCGCCCGGTCGGTCGACCATCTCGAGAGCACCGGGCCGGGAGGCATCGCCGCGCTCGCCACGAGTGACGTCGTCGGCGTGCTGCTCCCCGCGAGTGCGCTCTTCCTCGGCCGCCCGATGCCGCCCGCGCGCGCGCTCGTCGATGCCGGCGCGGCGGTCGCGCTGGCGACGGACTTCAATCCCGGCAGCGCCTACTGCGAGAGCCTGCCGCTCGTCTGCTCGCTCGCGTGCACGCAGCTCGGTCTCTCCCCGAGCGAGGCGCTCACCGCGAGCACGGTCAACGCGGCCCATGTGCTCTCCCGCGCTGACCGGAAAGGCCGACTCGCGGCCGGCTACGACGCCGACCTCGTCCTTCTGGCCGCGCATGACTGGCGCCACCTCGCGTATCACCTCGGCGGCCCGGTCGTCCACACGGTCGTCCGAGCCGGCCGGATCGCCTGGATCGGCCCGGCATAATCGCGGGATGCCGACCCGCAAGCAACGGCGCCGCCGAGCGAAGGAGTTTCGCCACGAGTACGTCTGGGAGGACGAGGAAGGGAACGAGCTCGAGCCGGATGACGTACGCGAGAAGAAGAGCGAGACGCAGTCGCCACGCGGCGCGGCGCGGAGCGCGCGCGAGCCCCAGCCGCCCTCCTGGCAGCGGACGCTGAAGCGAGGACTGATCTTCGCCCCGATCATGTTCGTCGTCGTGATGCTCCTCGGCGACGACCTGATCGCTCGCGCAGCAGCTCATGCAGGCCGCGTTCATCGTGGGGATCTTCATCCCGTTCAGCTATCTCCTCGACGGCCTGCTCTGGCGCTCGTACAAGCGTCGAACCGCGCGACGCGAGCAGTCGGACGGCGGTCGCAGGAGCTGAGCGTGCCGCTTCGGGTAGAGCAGCTCCCGCTCGGGCCGATCGGGACGAACTGCTACGTCGTGCGCACGGACGTCTCCGCGCCGGAGGCGGTCGTCGTCGACCCGAGCGGATCCGCCGCCGAGCTCCGCCTCGAGCTCGCTCAGCTCGGCACGCGCTGCGTCGCGATCCTCGTGACGCACGGCCACTGGGACCACCTCGTCGGCGTCGGCGATCTCGCGACGGGAACGGGCGCGCCCGTGCACATGGCCGAGGGCGAGGCTGGGCTCCTCGAGGATCCCGCCCGGTACACGCCGCCCGAGATCACGATGAGCGCCCACGTCCCCGAGGTCCTGCTCCACGGCGGCGAGACGCTCGACCTCGCAGGCATCGCGTTCGACGTGCTCTCGGTCCCGGGCCACTCACCGGCGCATCTCGCGTACCACGCGGACGGCTGCCTGTTCTCCGGTGACGTGCTGTTCGCCGGTTCCGTCGGTCGCACCGATCTCCCAGGTGCGGACTGGGACACGCTGCTCGAGTCCATCCGGTCGCTCGTGGAGGCGTATCCGTCCGAGACCGTCGTCTACCCGGGTCACGGTCCGGCCACGACCCTCGGCGCCGAGCTGGAGAGAAACCCGTTCCTCGCGGAGCTCCGAGCCGAGCGCGCGACATGAGCGCCCCGTCCAAGATCGAGCGGCCCCGAGGCACGCACGACGTCGTCCCTGCGGAGCAGCCGCTCTGGCGCTTCGCGATCGGCGAGGCCGAGCGCCTGTGTGCGCTGTACGGCTACCGGCCGATCGTCACTCCCGTGTTCGAGGACACCGCGCTCTTCGAGCGGACGTCGGGCGCCGGCTCGGACGTCGTGCAGAAGGAGATGTACACCTTCGAGGATCGCAGCGGCAGGTCGCTCACCCTGCGTCCGGAAGGGACCGCGCCGATCTGTCGCGCGTACGTCGACCACGGCATGCACCGCGACCCGCAGCCCGTGAAGCTCTACACGGTCGGGCCGATGTACCGCTACTCCGCTCCGCAGCGCGGCCGTTATCGCGAGCACTGGCAGCTCTCGGTCGAGGCGATCGGCTCCGACGATCCGGCGCTCGACGCCGAGATCATCCGCCTCTACCACGCTCTCCTCCTGCGTCTCGGAGTGTCCGAGTTCTCGCTCGCCCTGAACTCGATCGGCTGCCGCGAATGCCGCCCGGCCTACCTCGCCGAGCTCCGAGCCTGGCTCGCCGCGAACGAGGGCCGGCTCGACGAGGCGACCCGCGAGAAGGCGGCGACGAGCCCGTTGCGAGTCTTCGACAACCTGGAGGCGAAGCCGAGCGCGGCGCAGGAAGCGCTCCGGGAGGCCCCGACGATCGGCGAGTCGCTCTGTCCAGCGTGTGTCGAGCACTTCGAGGCCGTTCGGCGCGACCTCGACGCCTTCGGCGTCCCGTACGGGATCGTCCCCACGCTCGTTCGGGGTCTCGACTACTACACGCGCACGACCTGGGAGTTCGCCGGGCCGGAGGAGGGAGCGCAGAGCGCGCTCTCGGGCGGAGGACGCTATGACGGCCTCGTCGAGGAGATCGGCGGCCCGCCGACTCCGGGGGTCGGCTTCGGGGCGGGCATCGAGCGCCTGCTGCTCGCGCTCGAGCACGCGGGCGTGACCGCGCCGCCTCCGGCCATCGACGTCTTCTTCGCGCTCGGCGACGGTGCCGCGCGGGACCGCGTCACGACGTACATCGACGCCGTGCGCACGGCGGGGCTCGCCGCCGACACCGACTACGCGGCGCGCTCGCTCAAAGGGCAGCTGACGCAGGCCGCGAGGCTCGGGGCGGCCACGGTCGTGGTGGTCGAGGGCGACTCGGCCACACTCCGCCGACCCGGGCGGGACGACGAGAGCGTGCCCCTCGACGAGCTGCTCGGAAGCCTGACGACATGAGCTGGCGCGACTCGATGTGCGGCGAACCTCGTCGCGACCACGTCGGACAGCGACTCACGCTCGCAGGCTGGACGGCCCGCCGCCGCGACCACGGTGGCCTCGTCTTCGTCGATCTCCGCGATCACACGGGGCTCATGCAGCTCGTCGTCAACCCGGAGCGCTCGCCGGCCGCCGCCGAGGTCGCCAAGGAGATCCGAAACGAGTTCGTCCTCCGCGCGACCGGGGAGATCGTCGCCCGCGCACCGGAGACCGTCAACGAGAAGATGGCGACGGGCGAAGTGGAGCTCCAGGTCGACCAGCTCGAGATCGTGTCCCGTTCGACGCCGCTCCCGTTCCAGCTCGACGAGGAGGGCGTCGAGGAGATCCTGCGACTCCGCTACCGCTGGCTCGACCTCCGGAGCGACCGGATGCAGCGGAACCTGCGTCTCTCCGGACGCGCGATATCCGCGATCCGCCGCCGGATGGAGGAGCTCGGCTTCGTCGATCTCTGGACACCGACCCTCACGCGCGCGACGCCCGAGGGGGCCCGCGACTTCGTCGTGCCCGTTCGCCTGCGCCCCGGGACGTTCTTCGCGCTCCCGCAGTCGCCACAGCTCTTCAAGCAGCTGTTCATGATCGCCGGCTTCGACCGCTACTACCAGATCGCGACCTGCATCCGCGACGAGGACCTGCGCGCGGATCGTCAGTTCGAGTTCCGGCAGCTCGACATCGAGATGGCGTTTGCAGAGCGGGAGGACGTCCTCGGCGTGCTGGAGCAGGCGGTTCGCGCCGCCTTCGAAGCGCTGGGCCGGGACGCACCGGCGACGCCGTTCCCGCGCCTGACCTGGGACGACGTCATGGCGCGGTTCGGGTCGGACAAGCCCGACCTTCGTTTCGCTCTCGAGATCGCTGACGGGACCGAGGTGACGCGAGGCTCGGAGTTCGGCGTCTTTGCGAACGCCGCGAGCGTTCGGTTCCTGACCGCGCCGAAGGCGTTCTCCCGCGGGGAGCTGGCGCAGCTCGAGGAGCTGGCGAAGGAGTGGGGGGCGAAGGGCCTCGCGTACCTCGTCTACGACGAGTCGGGCGAGGTGCGCTCGCCGATCGCGAAGTTCCTCTCGGAGCGCGA
Organism: uncultured Actinomycetes bacterium; assembly: GCA_963796405.1. GTDB lineage: Bacteria > Actinomycetota > Thermoleophilia > Gaiellales > Gaiellaceae > GMQP-bins7. The sequence goes on along the minus strand of CAWCLL010000013.1, from coordinate 93,879 downwards.
GCTGGCTGCGTTCCGGGCCGAGCCGGGCTCGACGGTCCTGTTCGGCGCCGGCGAGCCGCGTGCCGTCGCTCGGATCCTCGGCCTGCTCCGCCTGCACCTCGGCCAGGAGCTCGGGCTCGTCGACGAGAGCCGGGACGAGTTCCTCTGGGTGATCGACTTCCCGCTCTTCGAGCCGGACGAGGAGACCGGCGAGTGGACGTTCAGCCATCACCCGTTCACCGGGGTCGCGCCCGGGCACGAGGAGTTGATCGAGAGCGATCCGGGGGCGGCGCTGAGTCAGGCGTACGACCTGGTCTGGAACGGCTGGGAGCTGGGATCCGGCTCGATCAGGATCCACCGTCAGGACGTGCAGCAGCGCGTGTTCCGAGCGCTGGGGCTGACCGAGGAGGCGGCGAAGGAGAAGTTCGGGTTCCTGCTCGACGCGCTCCAGATGGGCGCGCCGCCGCACGGCGGGTTCGCCATGGGGCTCGAGCGTTTCATCGCGCTCCTCGCGGGCGAGCCGAACATTCGCGAGGTCATCGCATTTCCCAAGGTCGCGAGCGGCGCCGATCCGCTGACGGGGGCGCCGGCGCCGGTGCCGGCCGAGCAGCTCGCGGAGCTGGGGATCGCGGTCGTCGTCGAGCCCGAGCCCGAGGCGTAGGCGAGCTCGGCCGCACCCGGTCCGTCCCCAGCGTCTGCGCGGAGCACTACGGCGGTGGCCCCGCGGAGTCGCCCGCAGCCGAGCCGCATTGGCACAGATCCGGCACGGTCTCGTGAACCCTGCGCGAGCGGATCCTCGCTAGGCTGACCGCAGGGATCTCGGGGATCCCCTGGGGGCAGTTGGGGATGTTTTCGAGGCGGCGGCGCGGCGCGCGAGCAGGGGGACGCCGAGTGTCCCGCCGCGCGGTCGCTACCGCGGGATCGCACTCGGCCGGCGTAGAGACATGCCGACCAGCCGACTCATGCCGAGGCGCTCGTAGAAGGGCGCAAGGTTCTCGTCGCAGCAGACATCGACCATGTATCGGTCTTCGAGGAGCGCGAGCATCCGCCGCACGAGCTCGGTTCCGACACCGCGTCCCTGGTGCTCGGGCAAGACCTCGAGCAGCGGGATGAAGGCGCTCAGGACGCCGTCCCCGACCGCGGTCACGAAGCCCACGACGCGCCCGCTCTCCTCATCGCGGGCGATCACGACGTGCTCGCTTCGTCGCAGGAGCTCCAGATGGCGTTCCGGCGACGGCGGAGTCGGCCAACCGACGAAGAAACCCTCGAGGTCTCGAGGCTCGACACCGTCGACCGTCGTCGCGTACTCGATCACGCCGCACGCACCCTTTACCATCTGGCCGCTCCGTGGGCGACACTAGACGCGCGTGACCGACTCGTTCCCGCAACGTCTCGTCCTGCTCGGCGCGGTCGCGCTGCTCGTGGGGGCGCTCGCGCTCGCGGCCGTGGAGCGGCTGTCCGCGGACTCGAGCGCGGGCCTGACCGGGGCCGTCGCTCCGTCCGGCTGGAACACCGCCTTCGCGGGCTCCCGCGGGCCTACGGGCGACGCCCAGCGCACGACCTGCGGCCAGATCCTCGCCCCCGAGTCGCTCGGCATCACGCATCCCGTGCTTCCGTGCGGCGCGAAGCTCGTCCTCCGGCACGAGGACACGCTCGTGCTGTCCGAGGTGATCGACAACGCGCTCGTCGAAGGCGGCCGCCAGCTCGAGGTGACGGAGGCGCTCGCCGAGACGCTCGGGCTCGAGGCGACGACCGAGATCGAGTGGCGCTTCGCGACGGAGGCGAGCGAGTAGGATCAGGGTGCTCGACCCTGTACGTGGCCTCGGCCCAAACGTGAACCAACAGACACGTGAAGGGAGCCGGAGTCGGGGATAGGCGTTGCCGACGCCCCGCACGGCACCCACCTGGCAGTGCCAGGTTCCCGGGTGGTCGGGGCATCACCGGCAGGGTGGGGCACCTTTGCGCCAGACCAGAATCCGCTCGCGCGGATTCTGGTCGCGCGACAAGCAAACCCCTTCATGGGGTGCCCGAACGGTTCAGCTTTTCGGGGTGTGAAGTCGCGTGGGTGTCACCCCAACCGGCGGCGACTCCTCTAGCCTGATCTCATGGCGAGACTCGACGTGCTCGGGGACGCGACGCGCGGCGACGAGTGGCGCGCCGTACGGCTTGCCGTGGACGGTGACCGCATCGTCGACGCGGACGCAGACGGGCTCGAGCGCGACCTCGCGGGGTTGACGCTGCTCGAGGCGGCCGCGGTCGGCGGCGACGCGCTCGCGGTCGAGGCCCTCGCGGCGGCTCTCGGACAGGTCTTCATCGCGCGAGCCCGCGCCCGGGCGCGTCGCGGTCGCGATGAGCGGGGGCGTCGACAGCGCCGTGACGCTGCTGCGCGCCGCGCCGAATGCCGTCGGCGTCACGCTTCGGCTCTGGCAGGACCCGCAAGGGCCCTCGGCCGAGCGCGCGTGCTGCTCCGCCGAGTCCGTCGCGGCTGCCCGCGCGGCCTGCCACGCGCTCGGACTGCCGCACGTGACGCTCGACCTCCGGGAGGAGTTCCTCGATGCCGTGGTCGCGCCGTTCACGGCCGGATACGTCGCCGGCGAGACGCCGAACCCGTGCACGCGCTGCAACGGGGCGTTCCGCTTCGACGCGCTCCTCGCCTTCGCCGAGCGCGCGGGCGCGCGAGAGCTCTGGACGGGCCACTACGCGCGGGTCGTCGAGCGAGACGGCACGCTGCTGGTCGGCCGCGCCGCCGACCCCGAGAAGGACCAGTCGTACATGCTCTCGACCCTCGATCCCGGCGTCCTCGCCCGCGTGCGCTTCCCGCTCGGCGACCAGACGAAGGCGGAGACCCGGGCGGAGGCCGCACGGGCGGGCCTCGCGGCCGCGACGCGCCGTGAGAGCCAGGAGGCGTGCTTCCTCGCCGGCGGCGACTACCGCTCGTTCCTCGAGCGCCGAGGGCTCGCGCGCCGGGAAGGCGAGATCGTCGACGAGGCAGGAACGGTCCTCGGCAGCCATGACGGGTACTGGCGATTCACCCGCGGCCAGCGTCGGGGGCTCGGGATCTCCGCGGGACGCGCGCTCCACGTCCTGCGCACCGACCACGCCGACAACACCGTCGTCGTCGGCCCCGCGGACGCGCTCGCTTCGACGCGCGTCGAGGCCGAGGGCCGGCTCTACACGCCCGTCGAGCGCGCGACCGTGAAGCTCCGGTACCGCTCCGCGGCCGTGCCGGCGCGCGTCCGCGCGTCGAACGGAGGCTTCGCGCTCGACCTCGACGAGCCCGCGCACGCAGTCGCGCCGGGCCAGGTGGCCGCGCTCTACGACGGCGACGCGGTTGTCGGCGCGGGCGTGGTGACGCACGCCGAGTAGAGGCCCAGCCTCTAGGATCCGGGCGATGAACGTCCTCGCTTTCGACTCGGGCGACGTCCTCGACTACGCGCTCGCCCTCTTCTTCGTCGCTTCGGGGGTCGGGTTCGCGTACATGCTCTTCCGGCTCGGCGGGACCTTCGCGCGGCTCTCGTCCCTGATCAAGGGCACCGAGCGGGACTTCCTGCCCGTGGTCGTCAAGGCGGGAGGGACGGTCGACCGCGTGAACGACCAGCTCGACAAGCTCGACGTCGTGACCGACAGCGCCGTGTCCATGGCGGACAATGCGGACACGGCCGTTCGGGCGGTGTCGACCGCGATCACGACTCCGGTGAAGAAGGTGACCGGCCTGGCCGCGGCGATCTCGCACGGCGCCTCGGCCCTGAGGTCGCGGCGCGACGTCGGGGAGGCCGTGAACGTCGCGAAGGAGGCCGCCGCGAGGCGAGAGGCCGAGCTCGACGAGGAGCTGCGCGCGGCCGGCCGGACGCAGCCGGACGAGACGCCGCCCGCGGCGTAGCCCGCGCGGGCTCGCACGAGCCCGTTCGTAGAATCCGGGGATGCGGACGACTGCGGAGCTGCGCGAGGGCTTCCTCTCCTTCTTCGAGGAGAAGGGGCACCTGCGCGTGCCTTCGGCGTCCCTGGTCCCGCGCGCCGACGACCGCTCGACGCTGCTCACGAGCGCGGGCATGCAGCCGCAGATGCCGTACTTCCTCGGTCTCGAGCCGCCGCCGGCGCCGCTGACGACGACGACGCAGAAGGTCTTCCGCACGCCCGATATCGACGATGTCGGCCTCGACACGTACCACCTGACGTTCTTCGAGATGCTCGGCAACTTCTCGTTCGGGCAGTACTTCAAGGAGGGCGCGATCGAGCTCGCCACAGAGTTCGTGCGCGAGCGGATGGGGCTCGACTGGGACCGCGTGTGGGCGACCGTGCACGCCGGCGATCCTCAGTTCGGGCTCGGCCCCGACGAGGTCGCGATCGATCTCTGGAAGAAGATCGGGATGCCCCCCGAGCGAATCGTCCCGCTCCCGACCGAGGAGAACTTCTGGTCGGTCGGCGGGCCGGGGCCGTGCGGCCCGGACTCGGAGCTCTACTGGGACTGGGGCGAGGAGACCGGATGCGGGAACGCGGACTGCGCGCCCGGCTGCACGCGCTGCGAGCGCTTCCTCGAGTTCTGGAACCTCGTCTTCATGGAGTACGAGCAGCGAGCCGACGGGACGCTGACCCCGCTGCCCGAGCAGAACATCGACACCGGCCTCGGGCTCGAGCGGGGCGCGCGGATTCTCCAGAACGTCCCCTCCGTCTACGAGACGGACGGCTTCCAGCACATCATGGAGTGGATCGCGTCCGAGTCCGGGGTCGCGTACGGCGACTCGGCGGAGGCGACGAAGGCGCACCGGATCCTCGCCGACCACGGGCGCGGGATGACATTCATCGTCGGCGACGGCGTGACGCCGTCGAACGAGGGTCGCGGGTACGTCCTTCGGCGCATCATCCGGCGGGCGGTGCAGCAGGGACGCCGCATCGGCCTCGAGGACGTCCACCGGGTGACAGGGGTGGTCGTCGAGCAGATGGCGAGTGCCTATCCCGAGCTCGAGGAGCGCGCGGCCGAGATCGAGCGCACCGCGCGCGTCGAGGAGGAGAAGTTCCGCGAGACGATCGAGCGCGGCCTCAAGCTGTTCGACGAGCTGGCGGGCAAGGACGCGATCTCCGGCGAGGAGGCCTTCACGCTCGCCGCGACGTACGGATTTCCGCTCGAGCTGACCGTCGAGCTCGCCGAGGAGCGCGGTCAGGCGGTCGACGTCGACGGGTATCGGCTGCGAGATGGAGCGCCACCGCGAGGTGTCCCGCGTGCCGGGCGGCGGCGAGCTCGAGCGCGCGCTCCAGTTCGCACGCGCAGCCGGGTTCGCGACCGAGTTCGTCGGCGACCGCAAGACCGACGTCCTCACGCAGATCGGCGCGCTCGAGGAGCTCGAGGACGGGCTCTTCCTCGCGAAGCTGCGCGAGTCGCCGTTCTATCCGGCGGGCGGCGGGCAGGTGACCGACGCAGGGTACGTCGAGCTCGACGACGGCTCCGGCACGCGCGCGGATCTCGTCGAGGCGTACCGCTTCGACGACGACCAGGCGCTGCTGCTCCGCGGGACCGGGTTCGCCGAGGGAGATCGCGTGCGGGCGGTCGTGCCGTGGAACGTGCGCTTCCCGACGATGGCGAACCACACCGGGACGCACCTCCTGCACCAGGCGCTCCGCGACGTCCTGGGCGAGCACGTGAAGCAGGCGGGCTCCGCCGTCCGGCCGGACAAGCTCCGCTTCGACTTCGCGCACGGGCAGGCGCTGACCGCGGCCGAGCGCGAGGAGATCGAGCGGCGCGTCAACGCGAAGATCTTCGAGGCGCTGCCCGTCAACGTCTTCGAGACGCCGATCGACGAGGCGCGGCGGCTCGGCGCGACGATGCTCTTCGGCGAGAAGTACGGCGACATCGTGCGCGTGGTCGAGATTCCCGGCTACTCGATCGAGCTCTGCGGAGGGACGCACGTGTCGACGACGGCCGAGATCGGCGCCTTCGCGATCCTCTCCGAGGGCTCGGTCGGCGCCGGCGCGCGCCGGATCGAGGCGGTCACCTCCGGCGACGCGTGGGCCTACCTCGACGAGCGCTCGCGCGAGCTCGACGCGCTTCGCGCGGAGCTGCAGGAGCTGCGGAAGGAGGCGAAGAAGCAGCCCGCGGTGCCGGTCGCGACCGCGGAGCCGGATGCGGAGGTGCGTCTCGAGGGCGGCGTGAACGTGATCGTGCAGTCCGTCGACGGCCTCGGGTCGGACGAGCTGCTCGACCTCTCGGACCGCTTCAAGCAGCGCCACGTGCCCGCAGCCGTCGTCCTCGGCTCTCGCGAGGACGGGACCGTGCACCTCGTCGCCAACTTCGACCCCGCGGTCGCCGAGAAGGTGAGCGCGTCCGAGGTCGTCCGGCAGGCGGCGGCGATCGTGGGCGGCGGCGGAGGCGGGCGGCCGACGATGGCACGCGCGGGAGGCAAGGACCCGGAGAAGCTTCCAGAGGCGCTGGCCGAGGCCGAGCGTCTCATCCTCGCGGCGCTGTGAAGGTGATGGCGCTCGACTACGGCGCCGCGCGCACCGGCGTCGCCCTCTCGGACGCGACCGGGACGATCGCGCGTCCGTTCGGCGTCGTCGAGCGGGCGGCGACCCCGGCCGGGCTCGAGCGCATCCGCGAGATCGTCCGCGACGAGGGCGTGGAGCGGATCGTCGTCGGGCTCCCGCTCACGCTCCGCGGGGAGCACGGGCGGCAGGCGGGCGAGACGGAGGCGTTCGTGGGCGCGCTCCGGGAGGCGCTCTCGGAGCCGGTCGAGACGTACGACGAGCGCTTCACGACCGCGCTCGCGAGCCAGAGCGGGGGAGCAGCGCCCGAGGACGCGCGGGCCGCCGCGCACCTGCTCGCCGACTACCTGGCGCGACTCGGAGCGGACGCATCGTGAGCGACTACCGGCAGTACGGGCAGCGGCCGGGTCGCGGGCGGGTCGTTCTCCGGCGCATCGTCGCCGTGCTCGCAATCGTCGGGCTCCTCGGCGCCGGTGCGTGGCTGGGGGTGTCGTTCGTGCGCGCCGACGAGCCGCCGCCGCCGACCGAGACCGAGCCACCGCTCCAGCGCCTGCGCGTCATCTTCCCGGAGGGCTTCACGCGCGACGAGATGGCCGACCGTGTCGACGCGGTTCGCGAGATCGCGATCAGCAAGCGCGGCGTGACGCCGCGCCTGACGAGGGCCGGGTACGTCGCGGCGAGCGACGCCGCGCGAGCCTCCGGTGGGGTTCCGCAAGGACGCGCGCGATTCGCTCGAGGGGTTCCTCTTCCCGGCCACGTACGAGTTCACCCAGCACACGCCGTCGGAGCGGCTCGTGCGCGACCAGCTCGCGTTCTTCCGGCAGCAGTGGCGCCGCGTGAACCTGCGCTACGCGAAGTCGAAGAACCTGACGCCGTACGACGTCCTCATCATTGCGTCGATGATCGAGAAGGAGACGGTCGTGCCCTCCGAGCGGCGGCTCGTCTCGGCGGTGATCTACAACCGGCTGCGGGAACGGATGCCGCTCGGGATCGACGCGACGCTGCGCTACGGCCGGAACGTCCCCGGGACGGAGCCGCTCAAGCAGTCGGACATCGACAGCGACAACCCGTACAACACGCGCAAGCTGCTCGGGCTGCCGCCGACGCCGATCTCGAACCCGGGGCTCGCGTCGCTGCGGGCGGCGGCGCGGCCGGCGGCCGTCGACTACCTCTACTTCGTCCGCAAGGGCGAGAGCACGCGCCACTTCTTCACGGCGAGCCACGCCGAGTTCTGCCAGAAGTCGCTCGAGTACGGCTACGGCGGCTGCTGACACGCCGCCCGGTGTGGCCGGCCGGGAGGTGGGAAGTGCGTGGGCGACGCGCGCACGGGCGGCGCGCCTGTTGCTCCAAACTTGCGACTGATCCGGCACCCACGCGTGAGCGGATCCTCGATAGCGTGACCACAGGGCACCTGGGGTGCCCCTGGGGGTCGTTGGACGTGGGTTCGGAGCGGGTGTCTGGGACGGAGCGGCAGGCGCCCGCGGAGACCGCGATACTCGCCCTCGCGATGGAGATCTCGGGAACGACCCGGCTCGTCGGGATCCTCGGCTGGCCGGTCGAGCACTCGCTCTCGCCGCCGGATGCAGAACGCCGCGTTCGCGGAGGCTCGGGCTCGACTGGGCATACGTCGCGCTGCCGACGCCGCCCGAGCGGCTCGCGGAGGCCGTCCGCGGGCTCGCCGCGCTCGGCTTCGCAGGCGCGAACGTGACCACTCCGCACAAGGTCGCGGTGACCGAGCTCTGCGAGACGGACGCGCCGTCGGTGAACACGCTCGTCGTGCGTGACGGCGTCGTCGAGGGCCGGACGACCGACGCCGCGATCCTCGCCGGCCTCGCAGTCGCCGAGAGCCCGGTCGTCCTCGGCGACGGCGGCGCCGCGATCGCCTTCCTGCAGGCGCTCCCGCACGCGCGACAGTTCTCCCGCCGCGGCACTTGGCCGCCCGAGGTCGCCGACGCCGACCTCGTCGTCAACGCCACCGCGGCTCGCGACGAGGTGCTCGTCGAGCTCGGGCCGGGCCAGACGCTCGTCGACCTGCCGTACCCGGAGACCGCGACCGCGCTTGCGGCCCGCGCCGCCGGAGCGACGGTCGTGAACGGGCTCGAGGTCCTCGTCGCGCAAGGCGCGGCCTCGTTCGAGCTCTGGACCGGACAAGAGCGCCCCGGTCGGCGCGATGCGGGCCGCACTAGGCTTGCCGCCGTGACGCTCGGTCTCGTCTCCGCCGGTGAGTCGCACGGGCCGGCGCTCGTCGCGATCGTCACCGGGCTCCCGGCCGGCCTCGCGCTCGACCGGGCGGCGATCGACGCCGACCTCAGCCGCCGGCGCGAAGGCTATGGGCGGAGCCCACGCCAGAAGATGGAGCAGGACGAGGTCGAGGTGCTGGCCGGGCTCCGGCACGGCCTCACGCTCGGCACGCCGCTCGCGCTCGTCATCCGGAACCGCGACCACGAGAACTGGGCCTGGGGGATGAGCCCCTGGCCGCCCGAGGGCGAGGCAACCGGCAAGGGCACGTCCGCTGTCACGCTCCCGCGTCCAGGTCACGCCGATCTCGCCGGCGCGCTCAAGTTCGGCCACGACGACGTTCGCAACACGCTCGAGCGGGCGAGCGCGCGCCAGACCGCGGTGCACGTCGCCGCCGGCGCGGTCGCCAAGGCGCTGCTCTCGGAGATCGGCATCACGATCGAGGGAAGGCCGGTCGAGATCGGCGGAGAGACGACCGAGACCGGCTGGAAGGACGCGACCGACGCCGCCCGCAAGGACCGCGACACGCTCGGCGGTATCGTCGAGGTCGTCGCCGAAGGGGCGCCGCCCGGCCTCGGCTCCTACGCGGAGAAGCACGATCGCCTCGACGCGCGGCTTGCCGCGCGCGCTGATGGGGACGCAGGCGGTGAAGGGGGTCGAGATCGGCGACGGCTTCGCGCTCGCGCGCATCCGCGGATCCGAAGCGCACGACGAGATCGAGCCGGACCTGAGCCGGAGGACGAACCGCGCGGGCGGGCTCGAGGGAGGCGTGACGAACGGGCAGCCGCTCGTCGTGCGCGCCGCGATGAAGCCGCTGCCGACGCTCATGCGCCCGCTCGGCTCCGTGGATCTCGCGACGGGCGAGCCCGCAGAGGCGCTCGTCGAGCGGAGCGACGTCCAGGCGGTCGAGGCGCTCGCGGTCGTCGCCGAGGCCGCGGTCGCCTGGGAGCTCGCCCGCGCCGCGCGGGAGAAGTTCGGCGGCGACGCGCTCGTGGACTTCGTCGGCGCGCACCGCGCCTACCTGGAACGGATCCGCTGGCCGCGCGCACGCTGAACGCGCTGGATCGGCATCGTCGCCCTCGTCGGGTTCATGGGCGCGGGGAAGACGACGCTCGGCCCCGAGCTCGCAGCGCGGCTCGGCCGCGAGTTCGTCTCGGTCGACGAGGTCGTCGAGACGACCGCGGGCAAGACGGTCGCCGAGCTGTTCGAGGAGCGCGGAGAGGAGGAGTTCCGCGTGCTCGAGGAGCATGCTGCCGCGGATCTCCTCGCGCGCCGGCCTCCTGCCGTCGTCGAGCTCGGAGGCGGAGCCCTCGCGTCCGCACCGACGCGAGCCGCTCTCGCCGAGCACGCCTTCGCGCTGCTCCTGGAGACGACCCCGGACGAGGCGTGGGGGAGGGTGTCCGGGAGCGGCCGCCCGCTCGCGCAGGATCGCGAGCGCTTCGACGCGCTCTTCGAGGAGCGCGCGTCCGCTCTACGACGAGGTCGCGGACGGACGCGCGCGCGACCTCGACGGCGCGGTGCTCGCCGCGGCCGGAATCCACGTCGGCGCCGGCGCGACGGACCAGCTCCGGGAGCTCGTGCCCGGCACGAACGTCGAGCTCGTCGTCGACGCCACGGTCGATGGGTTGCACGGGGAGAGCGTGCGTGCCGCTCTCGGCGACCGCGTCTCGGCAACCCACGTCGTCCCGGCGGGGGAGCCGGCGAAGAGCGCGGACGAGGCCGCGACGCTCTGGGCAGCGCTCCGCGGCGACCGCGGCAGCACGATCGTCGGCGTCGGCGGCGGGTCGACGCTCGACGTCGCCGGGTTCGTCGCAGCCACGTACCTCCGGGGCGTCCCTTGGGTTCCGGTCCCGACCACGCTCGTCGCGCAGGTCGACGCCGCGATCGGCGGCAAGACCGGGATCGACCTGGCCGCGGGAAAGAACCTCGTCGGCGCGTTCCACTGGCCGGCGCGCGTCGTCGTCGACTCGAAGCTGCTCGCATCGCTACCGGCGGAGGAGCTCGCGAACGGCCGCGCCGAGGTCGTGAAGACCGGCCTGCTCGCCGGCGAGCCGCTGTGGGAGCTCGAGGTGCCGGAGCAGGTGCGCCGCTGCGCCGCGTTCAAGGCCGCGGTCTGCCTGCGCGATCCGCTCGACCGCGGCGACCGCGCGCAGCTCAACCTCGGGCACACGTTCGCGCACGCGCTCGAAGCGGCCTCCGGGTTCGAGCTGCCCCACGGACGCGCCGTCGCGCTCGGGCTGCTCGCCGCGCTCCGGCTGTCCGGCCTCAGGGCGGAGGTCGAGCTGGTCGAGGAAGTCCTCCGGCCCCAGCCGGTCGCGGTCGATCGCGAGCGTGCGTGGGAGGCGCTGCAGCGAGACAAGAAGGTCAGCGACGGGAAGCTGGGCCTCGTCCTCCTGGAGGAGCCAGGCCGGCCGCGGATCGGCGTCGAGGTCGACCCGGCGAGCGTGCGGGCGGCCCTCGACGAGCTGATTGCGTAGGGTCCGGCGATGCGGATCGTGGTCCTCAACGGCGTGAACCTCGACGTCGTGGGACGGCGCGACCCGGGGCTCTACGGCGGGCTCGGGCTCTCCGAGCTCGAGACGCGGATCTACGAATGGGCCTCGGAGCTCCAGTGCACGGTCCGGTGCCGCCAGACGAACCACGAGGGCGAGCTCATCGACTGGTGCCACGACGCGTTCGACTGGGCGGACGGCGTGATCATCAATCCCGGCGCCTGGAGCCACTACTCGTACGCGATCCGCGACGCGGTCGAGCTCTTCACCGTCCCCGTCGTCGAGGTGCACCTCTCGAACATCCTCGAGCGGGAGGACTGGCGCCGGGAGTCCGTGCTCGCCGAGGTGGTGACGGCACGCGTCATCGGCAAGGGCCCGGACGGGTATCGCGAGGCGCTCGAGTTCCTGGTGCAGGGGAAGTGACGAGGATCGAGCGGCTCGCGGCGCTCCTCGAGGAGCCGCTGCTCGTCGCGGGGCCGCCGTACGTGCTCGGCGGGCAGGCGAACGTCCGCTACCTGACCGGGCTGCAGAGCTCGAACGCGGCCGTCCTCGTCGAGCCGGACGGGAGCGCGACCCTGTATGCGGACTTCCGGTACGCGGCCCGCGGCCGCGAGGTGGAGGGCGTCACGTTCGTCGAGGTCGCGCGCAACCTCCTTGCTGCGATCGGCGAGCAGCTCTCGGGCCGAAGGATCGGCTTCGAGGAGGCGCAGCTGCCGTATGCGGGGTACAAGGCGCTCGTCGATGCGGGGGTCGACGCAGTCGGGACGACTGGCCTCCTCGAGTCGCTGCGGGCCGTGAAGGACGACGCGGAGATCGCGATCATGCGGCGCGCGGGGGCGCTCTCGGACGTGATCTTCCAGGCGCTCTCGCAGGAGCGCTTCAGCGGCCGGACCGAGCGCGAGCTTGTGTGGTGGGTCGAGCGGAGCTTCCGCGACGCGGGCGCCGAGAACGTCGCCTTCCCGACCATCGTCGCCGCCGGCGAGACGGGGACCTCGCCGCACGCGGATCCGGGCGAGCGGGAGATCTCGGAGGGCGTCCTCGTCACGGTCGACGCCGGCTGCCTGGTCGACGGGTACTGCTCGGACTGCACGCGGACCTTCGCCGTCGGCGAGGTCTCGGAGCGGCTGCACGAGCTCTACGCGCTCTGCCTCGAAGCCCAGCTCGCGGGGCTGGCGGCGGTCGCGCCCGGGGTTCACGGGCGCGACGCGGACGCGGCGGCGCGCGTCCTCATCGAGGCGAGGGACTTGGGCTGGGCGTTCGGTCACGGGCTCGGCCACGGCGTCGGGCTCCAGGTCCACGAGACGCCCACCCTGAGGTCGGAGTCGACGGACGTGCTCGAGCCGGGGAACGTCGTCTCGGTCGAGCCCGGGATCTACCTGCCGGGCGAGGGCGGAGTGCGGATCGAGGACCTCGTGCTCGTGACCGCCGATGGCGCATGAGCGGCTCACGCAGTTCACGAAGGAGCTGATCACGGTCGCCTGACTAGACTGGCCGGCGCGATGGCGGAGACCGTCAACACGAACCAGTTCCGGAACGGGATGCACATCGAGATCGACGGCGGCGTCTGGCGCATCGTCGAGTTCCAGCACGTGAAGCCGGGCAAGGGCGGCGCGTTCGTGCGCACGAAGCTGAAGGCGCTCGACTCGGGCGCGGTCGTCGACAAGACGTTCCGCGCCGGCGAGAAGTTCGCGCGCGTGCACACCGAGGTGAAGAACGTCCAGTTCATGTACGACGACGGCTCCGAGGCGCACTTCATGGACGAGGCGACGTACGAGCAGTTCGGGCTCCCGCACGCGGAGGTGTCCGACGCGCTCGCGTACCTCGCGCCGTCGTCGTCGGTGCAGATGCTTGCCGTCGACGGCAAGCCGGCGGGGCTCCAGCTGCCGGCGTCGGTCGAGCTCACCGTCTCGCAGACCGAGCCGGCGGTTCGCGGCGACACGGTGACGAACGTCACGAAGCCGGCGACGCTCGAGACCGGTGCGGTCGTCCAGGTGCCGCTCTTCGTCGCCAGCGGGGAGCGGATCAAGGTCGATCCCCGCGAAGGTCGCTACATCAGCCGCGCCTAGCGGAGACCTGTCATTCGTGCGCGTGTTCTCGGCGCGCACCGAACGTCGGTGTCAGACACCGGTTTCAAATGGCTTCGGGAGGTTTCCGACGGGTCATGTGTTGGCCATGTCCATTCCCCTCAGGTGCCTACGTAGCGATGTCGGCGAGAGCGCTCGACCTCACGGCCGGCTGTTGGCGGATCGGCACGGTCTTGACACAAGAAAGGCCTTGACAGAAATCGGTGTCTGACACCGGATCTCTTGGTTCGTCTTGTCGGCCAGGTCGCTAAGGTCCGGGGCCGATGCCGAAGCTCGTCGACACGACGATCCGGCTGCTCTCGCAGGAGCCGCTGACCGGCCGGTTGCCGACGGCCGAGATCCTGCGCATCGCCGAGATCCTCGACCGCGCCGGCTTCGCGTGCCTGGAGATCTCCGGAGGCGGCGTGTTCGACGCGACCGTGCGGCGACGCGTCGAGAGCCCGTGGGAGCGGATCCGCGCGATCAAGGCGCGCGTCGAGACGCCGCTCGGAATTGCGCTCCGCGGCCGGTTCCTCGTCGGCTCGCAGCCGGTGAGCGGCGACATCGTCGGCCGCTTCGTCATGTGCGCGGCCGAGAACGGGATCGAGGTCTTCCGCCTGCACGACCCGCTGAACGACGTCTCGAACCTGCGCGAGGCGGGCGCGGCGATCACGAGCGCCGGGGGCGCCTTCCACGCCGGCCTCGTCTACAGCCCCGGCCGCACGGGGGAGGCCGACACGCTCGTCGAGCAGGCGCGGCAGCTGCCCGAGCTCGGTGCGACGCGCGTCATCGTCAACGACCCGACCGGCGCGCTCGTGCCGCACCGCGCGCAGGAGCTCGTGGAGAGGATCAAGGAGGCGAGCGACCTGCCCGTCGGGTTCTACGTCCAGGGCGCATCGGGAGTGGGCCTCGCCTCGGCGCTCGCGGCGGTCGAAGCAGGCGCCGACCTCGTCGCGTCGGCGGTCTACCCGCTCGCGCTGACGCTCCACCGCGTCTCCGGCGAGTCGCTCGCGGAGTCGCTCGACGGGCTCGGCCGAGCGCCCGGCCTGGACACCGACCGGCTCTGGGAGGCCGCTGACGTCATCGACGAGTACATCGGCGACGAGCCCGTCTCTCCGGTCGTGCCGCGGATCGCGGTCCGGGCCGCGGAGTACGACCTCCCGACCGGGCTCGTGGCCGCGCTCGACGTCCACCTTCGCGCGCACTCCGCGGGCGACCGCCTGCTCGACGTGCTCGAGGAAGTGGGACGCGTGCGCGCCGAGGCCGGGTCGCCGCCGCTCGCCGCCCCGATCGGGCAGATCCTCGCGTCCCAGGCCCTGCTCCACGTCCTCGAGGCGCGCAGGTACGGAACGGTCATCGACGAGTTCCGCGCGCTCGTCGCCGGCGACTACGGCGTGACGCCGCAGCCCGTCGACGCGACCATCGCGCGCGCGGTCCAGCTCCTCGCGCCTGCGCCCTCCCCGACGGCCGAGCCGCCGACGGCGGAGGACGTCCGGGAGCGCTCGGGCGGCCTGGCCACGAGCGAGGAGGATCTCGTCCTCATCGCGATGTTCGGCGCCGAAGCCGAGGAGCTCCTGCGCATGATCCGCGCACGGCACTCCCGGGAGGGCGTGCTCATCGCGGAGGGCGACGAGGACGCCGAGCGCGGCGAGCGGATCCGCGAGCTCGTGAAGATCGTCCAGGAGAGCGGTGTCGGCGAGATCGAGATCGAGGACGAGGGGATGCGCGTGTCCGTGCGGCGGGCGGAGGAAGGCGCGCCGACGTCCGTGCTCGCGCCTCAGCCCGCGGCAGAGCAGCAGCAGATCGAACCCGGCGGAGACCGGCGACGTCGACGACGGCGTCCGGGTCGAGTCGCCGATGGTCGGCGTCTTCTACCGCGCGCCGCAACCGGGGGCGCCGGCGTTCGTCGACGTGGGGGACACGGTCGTGCCCGACCAGGTGCTCTGCATCATCGAGGCGATGAAGCTCTTCAACGAGCTGAAGGCCGAGGTCTCCGGGGTCGTCGCGGCGATCCACGCCGAGAACGCGCAGCCGGTCGAGTACGGGCAGCTGCTGTTCGAGATCGAGCCGGTCCTGGCGCCGCCGGCGGTCTGAGGCACGTGTTCTCGCGCGTCCTCGTCGCGAACCGGGGCGAGATCGCCGTTCGCATCGTCCGCGCGCTGCACGAGCTCGGCAGCGAGGCGGTCGCGGTCTACTCGACCGCGGATCGCGACGCGCTCCACGTCGAGCTCGCCGACGAGGCCGTGTGCATCGGCCCGCCCGCCGCCGCGGAGAGCTATCTCCGGATCCCGAACGTCGTCGCCGCGGCCGTGAACTCGGGGTGCGAGGCGGTGCATCCCGGCTACGGGTTCCTCGCCGAGAACCCGGCCTTCGTGCGCGCGTGCGAGGACAACGAGCTCGTCTTCGTCGGGCCGCCCGCCGACGTGATGGAGCGCATGGGTGACAAGGTGCGCGCGAAGGAGGAGCTGGGCGCCGCCGGCGTCCCGCTCCTCCCCGGCACGGACGGCGTCGCCGACCTCGAGGAGGTGCGCCGCGTCGCGCTCGAGGCGGGCTTCCCGGTGCTGATCAAGGCCGCGGCGGGCGGAGGAGGCAAAGGGATGCGCGTCGTCCACGTCTCCGACGATCTCGAGAGCGCCTACGCGGCCGCGAGCGCCGAGGCGGAGGCAGCCTTCGGCGACGGCACGCTCTACCTCGAGAAGGCCCTCGTCCCCGCGCGCCACGTCGAGATCCAGGTGCTCTGCGACTCGGCCGGCGGCATCCTCACGCTCGGCGAGCGCGAGTGCTCCGTTCAGCGCCGGCACCAGAAGCTGATCGAGGAGTCGCCCGCTCCCGCGCTCGACGCCGCCGCGCGCGAGGAGATGGAGAGCGCCGTCGAGCGGGCGTGTGCGGCGATCGGCTACCGGAATGCAGGCACGTTCGAGTTCCTGCTCGGCCCCGACGGGGCGTTCTACTTCATCGAGGTGAACTGCCGGCTCCAGGTCGAGCACCCGGTCACCGAGCTCGTGACCGGGATCGACATCGTGCGCGAGCAGCTCCGGATCGCCGCGGGCGAGAGCCTCGAGCTCACGGGACGCGCGCCGCGCCGCGGCCATGCGATCGAGATCCGGATCAACGCCGAGGACCCCGCGCGCGGGTTCGTGCCGAGCCCGGGCGTCGTGACCCGCTTCCGGCCGCCGCTCGGCGCCGGCACGCGGGTCGACACGGCGATCCGCGAGGGCGGCGAGATCCCGCCGTACTACGACTCCATGGTCGCGAAGCTGATCGTCTGGGACGAGACGCGCGACCGTGCCCTCGCGCGCGCCCGGCGCGCGCTGGCCGAGCTCGAGGTCGAAGGAGTCGCGACGACGCGCGAGCTCGCGCTCGACGTCCTCGCCTCCAACGAGTTCCGGAACGGCGACTACTCGACCTCGACGCTGGCCGAGCTCGAGGGCCGCCTGCCGTCCCTGTCGCCGGCATGACACCCTCGGCCGGACGCAGAGCAGGCCGGCGGCAGGCGCTGTTCCTGCTCTACCAGTGGGATTTGACCGGCCAGCCGCTCGCCTCGCTGTACGAAGGGGAGCCGGACGAGTTCGCCTCCGCGCTCGCCGAGGGGGTGTCGGCGCGGGCGGAGAAGCTCGACCGCCGGATCACCGCAGCGTCGGACGAATGGCCCGCCGACCGTCTGGGTACGCTCGAGCGGAACGTCCTGCGCATCGGCGTCTACGAGCTGGAGGAGGGCAGCGTGCCGCCCGAGGTGGCGATCAACGAGGCGGTCGTGCTCGCGAAGCGGTACGCGTCCGAGGATGCGGCCCGGCTTGTCAACGGGATCCTCGGAACGATCGCCCGCGACGAGGAGGCTGCGTGAACGCGCGCCTTCGGCTTGCGTTCGCGGGGGAAACCATGTTTCCCCCGCGTACCCCCTTCTTCTCGAAAGCGTGGGGAAGCTCCCGGTTCCCCACACCCCTCCACCATCGGCCGGAGACCGGCCGATGAGCGAGGTCGACCAGGCGCTCGGGCGCGCCGAGGAGCTGCTCGGGCGGCTCAGCGCGAAGCGCGACGAGCTCGAGCAGCTCGCCGGGGCCGACGACCTCGACGGCGACGCTGCGGTCGACGTCATCGCCGAGCTCGCCGAGCTCGCCAAGGAGATCGAGGCCGAGCTCACCCGCGCACGGACGATCGCGGATGCAGGCGCCTGACGAGCTTCGCGACACGGTCGACGCCTACCTCGCGAGCCTCACGCTCTGGTCGGAGCTCGGCCTGCTCGAGGATTCGATGCGCTACTCGCTCGACTCGGGCGGGAAGCGCGTGCGGCCAGTGCTCTGCCTCGCCGTCGCGGAGGCGGCGGGCGGCGACGTCGACCGCGCACTTCCTGCAGCCTGCGCGGTCGAGCTCGTGCACACGTTCTCGCTCGTCCACGACGACCTGCCCGCCCTCGACGACGACGACGAGCGGCGCGGCGAGCCGACGACGCATGTCGTCTACGGCGAGGGCGTCGCGCTGCTCGGCGGCGACGCCCTCCTCGCAGAGGCGCTCCGCCTCGTGCTGTCGTACGACGATCCTGCGCTCGCCCGCGAGCTCGTCGAGGCGACGCTGGGGATGATCGGCGGCCAGTACCGCGACATCACGGGCGACGACGAGGATCTCGCCGCGGTCGAGCGCCTGAAGACCGGGCGCCTGTTCTCGGCGGCGGTCGGGCTCGGGCTGCGGGCTGCCGAGCTGCCCGAGGAGGAGCAGGCCCCGTGGCGGGAGTTCGGCGACGAGCTCGGGCTCATGTTCCAGGTCGTGGACGACATCCTCGACGGCGACGGCTTCGCCGAGAGGCTCGGCGCCGAGGGAGCACGAGAGCTCGCGGACGCCGCCGCCGGCCGGGCCCGTTCACGCCTCGACGAGCTGCCGGCCGAGACGGCCGTGCTGCGGGAGCTCGTGGATCGCCTCGCCGCCCGCACCGGTTGAAGGTGGACAGCGCGCGAAATTCTGATTAGGATCTGACGCTTCACGAACACGCCAGGGCCGCGCGGCCCCTGTCTCGAGCCCGCGCGGACCGTTCGTTTTCCCCGGATGACCCACCGCCTCTTACTCAGAGCGCTGTTTGCATTCCCTCTCGTCGCCGCCGCAGCGCTCGCGGTCGCGCCGGTGGCCGCGTCCCCGATCGCGCTCTCCGAGCGCCGCTCGACGAAAGTGCTCGCAGAGCGGAATGCCGAGGGCTTCGAGCTCGGGACGGAGGCGCTGACGGTCGCGCCGCCGACGGCCGGCGAGCTGGCGGCGTTCTTCGCGGTCGAGAACGTCGGTGTGCCGTATCGCTGGGGAGGCGAGTCGCCCGACAGCGGCTTCGACTGCTCGGGTCTCGTCCGCTGGTCGTACGGGCGGGTGGGCGTCGACGTCCCGCACAACTCGCATGCGCTCTTCGGCGTCGGACGCCGCGTCCCGCGCGCGGCGATGGAGCCCGGCGACGTTCTCTTCTTCAGAGGGCTCGGCCACGTCGGCCTCTACATCGGGAGCGGGCAGATGGTGCACGCGCCGTACTCGGGCAAGAGCGTCGAGATCGTCCGCCTCTCGGCGACGAACTACGGCAGGCGCCTGATCGGCGCCCGCCGCCTGTCCGCGAGCGTCAGCCTCCTAGTCGCGGAGGAGCGCAGCCTGGCGACGCGACGGCTTGAGCAGGCGCCGGCGCCGGCTGGCCTAGCGGCGGCTGTACCCGAACCCTCCGAAGAGGGCGAGGACGACGAGCACGATGATGAGAATCAGAAGCCATGTCGGCATGTGGTTTCACCTCCCGGCGTCGGCGTACCCGAGCCGCCCGCCGCGGAAACCGTGAATGGTGGAATCAACCATCTAGCCTGCTGCCGTGAAGAAACGCCTCGACGTCGCTGCTCGTCGAGCTGGGCCTCGCCGAGAGCCGCAGCCAGGCGCAGGCGCTCGTCCTCGCGGGGCTCGTTCCCGGCTACGACAAGCCGGGCCAGCAGGTCGAGGAGACGGCCGAGCTCACGGTCGACTCACCGCCGCCGTTCGTCTCGCGCGGCGGGGAGAAGCTCAGGAACGCGCTCGATGCGTTCGGGGTCGACGTCGCCGGCCGCGACTGCGTGGACGTCGGCGCGTCCACCGGCGGCTTCACGGATGCGCTCCTGCAGGCGGGAGCGGCGCGCGTGATCGCGATCGACGTCGGCTACGGCCAGCTGCACCCGCGCCTGCGCGCCGACCCGCGCGTCACGGTCCTGGAACGCACGAACGCCCGCGAGCTCCGCGAGCTCCCGTTCGCGCCCGAGCTCGTGACCTGCGACGTCTCCTTCATCAGCGTGAAGAAGGCGCTGCCGCCGGTCCTCGCGCTGGCGAAGCCGGGCTGGGAGGCGCTCGTCCTCGTGAAGCCGCAGTTCGAGGCCGGACGCGAGCACGCGCCGAAAGGAGTCGTTCGCGATCCCGAAGTGCGACGGAAGGTTCTCGAAACAGTCGTGGAAGAGGCCCGCGCGTGGGGAGGGGAGACGGTCGGCGTCGTAGACTCCGGGGTCCCGGGACCGAAGGGGAACAGGGAGTTCTTCGTGCATCTCGTCAACCGACAGGCCGCCGTTTCGACCGATGACATCGACCGCTGGATCGACGACGCCGTCCACGCGCCCTAGGAAGATCGCCCGCGCGGCGGTCGTCACGCACGGGAAGCCGGGCCAGATCGGCGCGGGCCTCGCGCGGCTCCAGGCGGTCGCGGCCGAGCACGGCGTCGAGCTGCTCTTCTCGCCGGACGAGGCCGCGAAGGAGGGCGTCGAGGCGAGCCCGGACCCGGCGAGCGCCGACATCGCGGTCGTCCTCGGCGGTGACGGGACGGTGCTCCGCGCCCTCACGCGCTTCCTCGGTGCACGGGCGTCCCGGTCGTCGGCGTCAACTTCGGGCGCGTCGGCTTCCTGAGCTCCATGGGGCGCCGCGACCTCGAGGCGGGTCTCGCGCGCGTGTTCGCCGGCGAGTACGAGGTCGTGGAGCTCCCGACGATCGAGGTCGAGCATCCGGACGGGACCGGGGTCGCCGTCAACGACGTCGTCGTCGCGAGCGCGGAGCTCGGGCGCATGATCGAGCTCGAGCTCGCCGTCGGGGGCGAGGAGCTCGGCCGCCAGCCGTGCGACGGGCTCATCTGCGCGACGCCCTCCGGCTCGACGGCGTACAACCTCTCGAACGGAGGCCCGGTGCTCATGTGGGGCCTCGAGGCGATGGCGCTCACGTACGTCGCCGCGCACTCGCTGCAGGCGCGGCCCCTCGTCATCCCGCCCGGCGCGGACGTCATCGTCTGGAACCGGACGGCGGACGTGAGCGCGGGTGTTCTCGTCGACGGCCATCGGGTGTCCACGCTCGGCAAGTCGGAGCGCGCCGTCGTCCGCGTCGGCGAGGAGCGGTCGCTGCTCGCGACGCTGCCCGAGGCGACGTTCGTGCGGCGCTACCGCCAGAGCTTTGCTTCGTAGGCTCCGGATCGAGAACCTCGTGCTCATCCGCGAGGCGGATCTCGCGTTCGGGCCCGGCCTGAACGCGATCACGGGCGAGACGGGCGCGGGGAAGACGATCTTCGCGCAGGCGATCGGGCTCCTCCTCGGCGCGCGGGCGGACGCGTCGTCGGTGGGCGCCGACGCCGCGGAGGCGTACGTCGAGGCCGAGCTCGACGTGCCGGACGGGTTCTTCGACGAGGACGAGGTCGCGGCGCTCGCGGAGCTCCGTCCCGAGGGCGAGGCCGGGCTCGTGCTCGCGCGGCGAGTGTTCGGCGACGGGCGGACGCGGGCCTACGCGTGGGGCCGCGCGGTCGCGCGCGAGGACGTCGCCGCGGCCGCCGAGCGGCTCGTCGCGATGTCGGGGCAGTTCGAGCAGCGCCGGCTCGGCGCGGCCGTCGTTCCAGCTCGACGTGCTCGACGCGTTCTGCGGGCCCGAGCAGCTCGAGCGGAGACGCGAGGCGCGCGCGGCGTGGCGCGAGCTCGCCGCTGCGCGACGGCGGCACGAGGAGCTGACGCGCGACGCCGATGCGGCCGCGGCGCGGCTCGCCGAGCTCGAGGCGCTCGTCGAGGACACCGAAGGGCTCGAGCCCGGCGACGAGGAGGCGCTGAAGGCGCAGCGCGAGCGGCTCCGCCACGTCGCCGAGCTGGAGGAGGCCGCCGCGGCTGCGACCGAGGCGATCTCGCCCGAGGAGGGCGAGGGCGCCGCCTCGCTCGCCGTCCGCGCGGAGCGCGCGCTCGCGCCGCTCGAGCGGATCGCGCCCGAGCTCGGCGCCGCGGCGACCGAGCTCCGCGACGTCGCCGTGCGGCTGCGCGAGGTCGGGAGCGACCTGCACGCGTTCCTCGCCTCGCTCGACGCCGACCCGGGCGCGCTCGACGAGGTCGAGGGAAGCCTCGCGCGGATCGCCGACCTCCAGCGCCGCTTCGGCTGCTCCTCGTACGACGAGCTGCTCGAGCGGGCCGCGGCCGCTCGGGCCGAGCTCGAGCAGGCCGCAGCGGGACACGACCCGGTGGCGGCCGCGGCGGAGGCGGTCGCCGCCGGCGAGGCGCGCGTCGGCGCGCTCGCCGAGGAGCTGCGGGCGGTGCGGCGGTCGCAGGCCCGACCGCTGTCGCGAGGAGGTCGCCGCCGAGCTCCAGGGCCTCGGGATGGGGGAGGGCGAGTTCCTCGTCGAGCTCCGCGAGCGCGAGCTCGGCGCGACGGGCGCCGACGAGGTCGCGTTCCTCGTGCGGCCCGAACGCGGGCCTCCCGTTCGCGCCCGTCGCCGAGACCGCGTCCGGCGGCGAGCTCTCGCGCATCGCCCTCGCGCTCGCCGCAGTCGCGGGCGGGGAGACCCTCGTGTTCGACGAGATCGACGCGGGCGTCGGCGGCGTCACCGCCCATGCCGTCGCCGCGACGCTGCAGCGGCTGGCCGAGCGCGCGCAGGTCCTCACGATCACGCACCTCCCGCAGATCGCGAGCGTCGCCGAGCGCCACTTCCGCGTCGAGAAGGTCCCGGGCGACCCGACGCACACGCGGATCGAGGAGCTCGACGACCTCCTCCGCCGCGAGGAGCTCGAGCGCATGGCCGGCGGCGCCGAGTTCATCGCGACGCTGAGGGATGAGCGTTAGACTTCGCGCGGACGGCTCCGCGTAGCGGGCGTCGTCCAGCTCGGGCGAGGCCGGATCCGCACTCGCATTCCGACCCTCCGACAGCGGCCTGCTACGGTGAGACCCCGTGGCCAAGTACGTGTTCGTCACGGGTGGAGTCGTTTCCGCGCTCGGCAAGGGGATCGTCGCCGCGTCGCTCGGACGCCTCCTCAAAGCGCGCGGCCTTTCCGTCTCGGCGCAGAAGTTCGACCCGTACCTGAACGTCGACCCGGGCACGATGAGCCCGTTCCAGCACGGCGAGGTGTTCGTGACCGAGGACGGCGCCGAGACCGACCTCGACATCGGCCACTACGAGCGCTTCATCGACGAGAACCTCTCGCGCAACGCGAGCCACACCGCCGGCGCGATCTGGGACACCGTCCTGCGCAAGGAGCGCAAGGGCGAGTTCCTCGGCGCGACCGTGCAGGTCATCCCGCACATCACGAACGAGATCAAGGCGCGGATCAGGCGCGCGGAGAAGGTCGCGCCCGCGGACGTCGTCATCTCCGAGATCGGCGGCACCGTCGGCGACATCGAGTCGCTCCCGTTCCTCGAGGCGATCCGCCAGTTCCGGCGCGAGGTCGGGAACGAGAACGTCCTCTACCTGCACGTCACGCTCGTCCCGTTCATCCCGGCCGCGGGCGAGCTGAAGACGAAGCCGACGCAGCACTCGGTGAACGAGCTCCGCCGCATCGGTATCCACCCGGACATCGTCGTCGCGCCGCTCGACCGAGCCGCTGTCCGACGACATCCGCGAGAAGATCGCGCTCTTCGCCGACGTCGACGCGGACGCGGTCATCGGGTGCCCCGACGTCCCCGACGTCTACTTCGTCCCCGAGGTGCTGCGCGCGGAGGGCCTCGACGCGCTCGTCTGCGAGAAGCTCGGCCTCGAGAGCGCCGCGCCCGACCTCGGCGAGTGGCAGGAGCTGCTCGAGCGCAGCCGCGAGCTCGACGAGGAGGTCGAGATCGCGCTCGTCGGCAAGTACGTGAAGCTGCACGACGCGTACCTCTCGGTGCACGAGGCGCTGAAGCACGCGGGCGTCCACCACGGCGCGCGGGTGCGCGTGCGCTGGGTCGACGCCGAGCACATGTCGTACGAGGAGGCCGCGCGCGAGCTCGAGCAGGTCGACGGCGTGCTCGTCCCCGGCGGCTTCGGCTCGCGCGGGTGGGAGGGGAAGATCCTCGCCTGCCAGGTCGCGCGCGAGCGCGAGATCCCGTACCTCGGAATCTGCCTCGGCATGCACGTCGCGGTGTCGGAGTTCGCGCGCCACGTGTGCGGGCTGGACGGCGCGAACTCGACCGAGATGGACCCCGAGACGCCGTTCCCGGTCATCGACCTGCTGCCCGAGCAGAAGGAGATCGAGGATCTCGGCGGCACGATGCGCCTCGGCGCGCAGGCGGTCGAGCTCGAGGACGGGACGCGCGCGCGCGACACGTACGGCGAGCCCGTGATCCACGAGCGGCACCGCCACCGCTACGAGGTGAACAACGAGCTGCGGCAGCGGCTCGTCGACGCGGGCCTCGTGGTGTCGGGCACGTTCCAGGAGGGACGCCTCGTGGAGATCGTCGAGCTGCCGGAGCACCCGTGGTTCGTCGCGAGCCAGTTCCACCCGGAGTTCAAGTCGCGCCCGACGCGCCCGGCGCCCTTGTTCCGCGAGTTCGTCGGCGCCGCGCTCGAGCGGGCGCGCTCGCGCGCGCGGCGAGGCCGTTCGCGCGGCCGCATCGCTGAGGCGGCGCCGCGCCCGTGCTCCACGCGGCGGCAGGAATCCTGCGCCGCGGAGACGAGATCGTCC
The DNA here is from genome assembly GCA_963796405.1 of uncultured Actinomycetes bacterium. Lineage (GTDB taxonomy): Bacteria > Actinomycetota > Thermoleophilia > Gaiellales > Gaiellaceae > GMQP-bins7. The sequence goes on along the minus strand of CAWCLL010000013.1, from coordinate 69,777 downwards.
TCGTCCGCGAGGCGGGCCGCGGGCGAGGAGCCGTCGTGGGCGCTGCCGGGCGGGATGATCGAGGACGGCGAGCTCGTGACCGAGGGGCTCGCGCGCGAGGTCCTCGAGGAGACGGGTCTCGCGCGTCGAGCGATCGATCGGCTCGCGTTCGTCACGCAGGTCGACGTCCGCCAGCGCGACCGGCATCCGCGCGCCGTTCGCGAACGGCTACCACCTCACGGTCTGGACCTTCGAGATCGGGAGCTGGTCGGGCGAGCTCGGCCGTGGGCGACCCGGACGGCTTCGTCTCCGAGGTCGCGCGTCGTCCCGCTCGCGGAGGCGTCCACGCGGCTCGAGTCGGGGCCGAAGTCCGAGAGCGGTCTCGTCGGCCCGTACGTCCGCGGCGAGGTCGAGCCAGGCTCGCTGCACTGTTCCGCCGGCACGAGGACGGCGTGCTCGAAGCCGCTCGACTCGGTGCCTACGCGTAGGATGCGCGCGTCGGGCAGCAGCCGACGCTGACGTCGCCGATGCTCGACCTCTTCCTCGAGCTGTGCGCGATCGCCGAGCCCGTCGGGGAAGGAGCGCGCCGTCGCCGACCGCGTCGGCGCGTCCCTGACCGAGCTCGGGCTCGAGTGGGACGAGGACGACGCGGCGGCGCAGCTCGAGCGGCGACACCGGGAACCTCTACTGCCGCCTGCCGGCGACCGCCGACGGCCTCCCGATCTTCCTCTGCGCGCACACCGACACCGTCCCGCCCGAGGCCGCGATCGAGCCGGTCGTCGGCGAGGACGGCATCGTCCGGAACGCCGCCGCCACGATCCTCGGCTCCGACAACAAGGCCGCGGTCGTCGTCATGCTCGAGGCGGCGCGGCGGATCGTCCGCGAGAACCGCCCGCACGCGGGGATCGAGCTCGTCTTCACGCCGCAGGAGGAGGTCTCGCTCCGCGGCGCGGACGCGTTCGACCACACGCGCCTGCACGCGCAGACCGGCTTCGTCTACGACCAGGGCGCGCCGATCGGCGAGATCGTCCTCGGCTCGCCGCACGGGCGGCTCCTCGACTTCCGCTTCCACGGGCGCGCGGCGCACGCGGGCATGGAGCCCGAGGACGGGCGCTCCGCGATCGCGGCCGCCTCGCGCGCGATCGCCGACTTCCGCCTCGGCCGCATCGACGAGGAGACGAGCGCGAACGTCGGCGATGATCACCGGCGGCACGGCGCGCAACGTCGTCCCGGAGTAGTGCTCGTTCACGGCCGAGGTGCGCTCGCACGACGAGCGCAAGGCCGTCGAGCTCGTGCGCGAGATGCTCGAGACCGCGGCGTACGCCGCGAGCCTCGGCGAGTGCGAGGTCGAGACCGAGGTGCGCCCGAGCTTCCCCGGCTACCGCTTCCGCGAGACGCGACGAGCCGGTCGTCCTCGCCGCGACCGCGCTGCGCGAGGCCGGGTTCGAGCCGACCTACGCGCTCTCGGGCGGCGGCGCGGACGCGAACGTCTTCAACGCGCGCGGCCTCCGCTGCGTGAACCTCGCGAACGGGATGACCGACATCCACACTCCGGACGAGCGCATCGCCGTGGCCGACCTCGACGGCATGGTCGAGGTCACGCTCGCGCTCGTCGACGCCGCCCGCGACGCAGCCTGAGATGGAGCAGCGCCGCCTCGGGCCCGTCGTCGGGCTCGGGACGTGGTCGACGTTCGCCGGCGACCGCGCGCTCGCCCGCGAGGTCGTCGGCGCGGCGCTGGACGCGGGCGTCCGGGTCTTCGACTCCTCGCCGATGTACGGCGCGGCCGAGGCGTCGCTCGGAGACGCGCTCGCCGACCGGCGCGAGGGCGTGACCGTCGCGACGAAGATCTGGACGCCGAGCGTCGAGGAGGGGAGGCGGCAGTACGAGGCTCAGCGGCGCTTCTTCGGCCGGGTCGAGCTCGAGCAGGTGCACAACCTCGTCGCCTGGGAGGCGCACCTGCCGTGGCTGGAAGCGGAGCGAGCGGAGGGCCGGATCGACCGCATCGGCGTCACGCACTACGCGTCGAGCGCGTTCGGCGAGCTCGAGCGCGCGCTCGCGACCGGCCGCTTCGACGCCGTGCAGATCCCGCTCAACCCGCTCGAGCGCGAGGCCGAGCGGCGCATCCTCCCGCTCGCGGAGGAGCGCGGGATCGCGGTCGTCGTCATGGAGCCGTTCGGCGGCACCGGCGCGCCGCTCCTGCGCCGCTCGCCGCCGCCGGCCGCGCTCGAGCCGCTCCGCGCGCTCGGGATCGAGACGTGGGCGCAGGCACTCCTCAAGTGGGTGCTCTCCGACCCACGCGTCGACGTCGTCATCCCCGCGACCTCGCGGCCGGAGCGGGCCGCCGAGAACGCGACAGCCGGTGAGCCGCCCTGGCTGCCGCCCGAGGCGCGCGACCTCGTCGAGCGCCTGGCCGGCTCGAGGGCGAGGCTTCCTCGCCCTACGACCTCGACCGCGAGCTCGAGCGTCGACATGTCGCCCGAGTCGAGCAGCCTCCAGATCGCGGCCATCGCGTCCTGGAAGCACGGCAGGCTCCGCGCGGCCTCGATCTGCTCCAGATTCCGCCAGCCCTCTCCGAGGCTCACGAACCGGCGCGGATCGTCGTGATCCCGCAGGAGCCGGAACGTACGTCCGGGAACTCGAGCGAGAGGTCGCCCGCGCTCTCCTCCCAGCGCCTCACGAAGTCGTCCTCGCGGCCTCCTTGACGACCCAGACCCCAGTCGTGGAGATCACGTCGGCCCCCTTTCCGTTGGCCACGAGTCTGACGCGATACAGTCCCGCGCGCCATGCGGATCGGCGTCGCGAGGGAGATCAAGCCGCAGGAGTACCGCGTCGCGCTGACGCCCGCGGGCGCGCGCGAGCTCGTCCAGGGCGGCCACGAGGTGCTCGTCGAGACGGGCGCCGGGCTCGGCAGCGCGTTCCCGGACGAGACGTACGAGCGCGCCGGCGCGACGATCGCGTCGGTCGACGACGTCTGGGAGCAGGCCGAGCTCCTGCTCAAGGTGAAGGAGCCGATCGCAGCCCGAGTACGCGCGGCTGCGTCCGGGCCTCACGCTCTTCACGTACCTCCACATCGCCGCGGACGAGCCGCTCACGCGGGCGCTCGTCGACTCGGGCGTGACCGCGATCGCGTACGAGACGGTCGAGACCGACCGGGGCGCGCTTCCGCTGCTCGCGCCGATGAGCGAGATCGCCGGGCGCCTGGCTCCGCAGGCGGGCGCGGACCACCTCGAGAAGCCGAAGGGCGGCCGCGGGATCCTGCTCGGCGGCGTCGCGGGCGTCGCGCCGGCGCGCGTCCTCGTCATCGGCGGCGGCATGGTCGGCTACAACGCGGCCGTCATCGCGCTCGGCATGGGCGCGCAGGTGACGATCCTCGAGCGCTCGGTCGAGCGCATGCGCTTCCTCGAGCAGATCCTGAGCGGGCGCGTGCAGCTCCTCATGTCCTCGAGCCTCCAGATCGAGGAGTCGATCAAGGACGCGGACCTCACGATCGGCGCCGTCCTCATCCCCGGCGCGCTCGCGCCGAAGCTGATCACGCGGGAGATGCTCGGCGACGATGAAGGAGAGCTCGGTGTTCGTGGACGTCGCGATCGACCAGGGCGGCTGCGCCGAGACGTCGAAGCCGACGACGCACGACGATCCGGTCTACGTCGTCGACGGCGTCATCCACTACTGCGTCGCGAACATGCCCGGCGCGGTGCCGATCACGTCCACGCGCGCGCTCACGAACGTGACGCTGCCGTACGTCGAGGCGCTCGCCGACCACGGCGTGCTCGACGCGATCCGCCGCGATCCCGCGCTCGCGCGCGGCGTGAACGTCGTCGGCGGGAGGATCACGTACGAGGCCGTCGCCGAGGCGCACGGGCTGGAGTACACGCCGCTCGACGACGCGCTCGCGGCCGTGCGGTCGTCTGAGCCAGCTGCGTCGTCGCGCTTCGAGCGGCGGAAGAGGCTGCCCTCGGCCGGCGCGTCGCCCGTCGAGCTCGTCGCCTTCTCGGCCTTGGCGGGCTTGTCCGCGCTCGCCGTCCTTCTTCGGGTTCCGCTCGGTCGGGAAGATCTTGATGACGACGTACGTGACCGCGGCAGCCAGCCCGACGATCGCGACGATGTAGCCCGCGAGCGCGAGCAGCCCGAGAACCTCGTCCACAGCGTCTATAGAATATCGCACGTGCCGCGGGCGTGCGTGATCGTGCTCGATGCCGTCGGCGCAGGTGAGTTGCCGGACGCGGAGGAGTACGGAGACGTAGGCTCCAACACCCTCGGCAATGTCGCCCGCGCCGTCGGAGGCCTCGACCTGCCCAATCTCGAGGCGCTCGGGCTCGGGAACGTGATGCCGCTCGAGGGCTGCCCGCCGCAGCCCGGAGCGCCCGCGGTCGCCGGCCGGCTCCTCGAGCGCTCGAAGGGCAAGGACACGACGACCGGCCACTGGGAGCTCATGGGCATCGTCACGCCGACCGCGTTCCCGCTCTACCCGCACGGGTTCCCGGACGACGTGATCGACCCGTTCATGAACCAGACGGGCCGCGGCGTCCTCGGGAACAAGCCCGCCTCGGGGACGGAGATCATCCAGGAGCTGGGCGAGGAGCATCAGAAGACGGCAAGTGGATCGTCTACACGTCCGGCGACTCGGTCTTCCAGCTCGCCGCGCACACGGACACGATCCCGCTCGAGGAGCTGTACGAGGCCTGCCGCGTCGCGCGCGGGATCCTCACCGGCCGGCATGCGGTCGGGCGCGTCATCGCGCGGCCGTTCACCGGCGAGCCGGGGCACTACGAGCGCACGCCCGACCGCCACGACTTCTCGCTCGCTGCCGCCGCAGCCGAACTACCTGACGACGATTCGCGAGGCCGGGAACACCGTCCACGGCGTCGGGAAGATCAGCGACATCTTCGCGGGCCAGGACATCGACGAGTCGAATCCGACGAAGTCGAACGTCGAGGGCATCTCGAAGACGATCGAGCTGCTCGAGTACGATCGACGAGGGCCTCGTCTTCGTGAACCTCGTCGAGACGGACATGCTCTGGGGACATCGCAACGACCCGGTGAACTTCCACCGCTGCCTCCAGGACTTCGACCGGCGGCTGCCGGACCTCCTCGAGGCGCTGCGGCCCGGCGACCTGCTCGATCATCACGTCCGACCACGGCTGCGACCCGACGACGCCGTCGACCGACCACTCGCGCGAGCACGCGCTCCTGCTCGCCTACGCGGCGGGGCGGAACGCCGCCGGCCGCGTGCACGAGGAGGGCGAGTTCGCGGACGTCGGCGCGACCGTGAACGCGTGGCTCGGCGGCAAGACCCCGGGCGGCGGCTCCCGGGCCGGCCGATCGAGCTGTGAGCCTCAACGACCCTGAGCTCGTTCGCGAGGAGTACGCGAGCGAGGCCGGGCTCTCGAGGCGCGGCAGCTCGCTCTACGACGACCGCACGGGCCCGGACCCGCGCGACGTCGCTCTGGGACGAGATCGTCGCGGCGGCGCCGAGCCGCGTCCTCGAGGTCGGCCCCGGCCCGGGCGAGCTCAGCGAGCGGATGCAGGAGGAGCTCGGCGCCGAGGTCGTCGCGCTCGACGTCTCGGAGCGGATGGTCGAGCTCGCGCGTGCGCGCGGCGTCGACGCGCGCGTCGGGCGACGTACAGGAGCTGCCGTTCGAGGACGGCGCCTTCGACCTCGTCGTCGCGGCCTGGGTGCTCTTCCACGTCCCCGATCTCGACCGTGGGCTCGCGCGAGATCGCGCGCGTCCTCGGCCGGGCGGGCGGCTCGTCGCGGCGACGAACAGCGAGCGGCACCTGGAGGAGGCGCGCGCTCGGCGGGGATCGAGCATGGTCGGCGATGACGTTCTCGCGCGAGAACGGCGAGGAGGCGCTGCGGCGGCACTTCGCGCGCGTCGAGCGGCACGACGTCGACGGATCGGTGACGTTCGCGGACGCGCGAGCGCGATCCGCGCGTACGTGCGCGTCGCTCGTCACCTGCGAAGCACGCAGCCGACGCGTCCCGGAGCTCGCGGAGCCGCTCGTCGCGCGACGACGCGCAACACGATCTTCGTCGCGGAGAAGGTGACGTGATCCGCGTCCCCGAGCTGATCGAGCGCAAGCGGAACGGCGAGGAGCTCTCGGACGAGGAGATCTCCGAGCTCGTCCTCGGGTTCACGCGCGGCGAGATCCCCGACTACCAGATGGCCGCCTGGTGCATGGCGGTCTACTTCAAGGGCCTCACCGGCCGCGAGACGCACGCGCTCACCGACGCGATGATCCGCTCCGGCGAGACGCTCGACCTCGGGCCGATGCTCGGCCGGCGCGTCGTCGACAAGCACTCGACCGGCGGCGTGGGGGACAAGACCTCGATCGCGGTCGGCCCGATCGTCGCGGCCTGCGGCGTCCCGTTCGGGAAGATGTCCGGCCGCGGGCTCGGGCACACGGGCGGCACGCTCGACAAGCTCGAGTCGATCCCCGGCTACCGCGTCGAGCTCACGATCGACGAGTTCGTCGCGCAGGTGCGCGAGATCGGCCTCGCGATCATCGGGCAGACGGGCGACCTCGTCCCGGCCGACAAGAAGCTGTACGCGCTGCGGGACGTGACCGCGACCGTCGACATCGTCCCGCTCATCGCCTCCTCGATCATGTCCAAGAAGCTCGCGGGCGGCGCCGACGCGATCGTGCTCGACGTGAAGGTCGGCGACGGCGCGTTCATGAAGACGATCGAGGACGCGCGGATCCTCGCCGAGCAGATGGTCGACCTCGGCCGGCGCGCCGGGCGCGAGGTCGTGTGCCTGCTCACCGACATGGACCAGCCGCTCGGCGCGGCCGTCGGGCATGCGCTGGAGATCCGCGAGGCCGTGGACACGATCTCGGCGGAGGGGCCGCCCGACTTCACCGAGCTCGTGCTCGACGCGTGCGCGCGCCTGCTCGCGCTCTCCGACCTCGGCGTCGACCTCGCCGAGGGGCGCGGGCTCGCGGAGCAGGCGACGGCCGAACGGCTCGGCGCGCGAGACGTACGAGCGCTGGATCCGCGCGCAGGGCGGCGATCCCGATCTCGACGCGCTCCCGCGGGCGCCCGTCATCCGCGAGGTGACCGCGCCGCGCGGCGGGATCGTGACCCGGCTCGCGGCGCTTCCGATCGGCATCGCGGCGCTCGAGCTCGGCGGAGGCAGGCGCACGAAGGACGACGAGATCGACCACTCGGTCGGCGTCGTGTGCAGCGCGAAGCGGGGTCAGACCGTCGAGGCGGGCCAGGTGCTCGCGGACGTCCACGCGCGCGACGAGGAGTCGGCGCGCCCGCGCCGCCGAGGCGGTGCTCCAGGCATACGAGATCACCGACGAGGCGCCGCGCACGCCGCACGGCATCCTCCTCGACGTCATCGCCTAAGGCCGCTCGATCTGCCGAAGGATCGTGCGGTCCGTGATGCGGTCGTCGTCGGCGAGCAGGAACGCCTTGCTCAGGATGACGCTGAACCGCGTCGTCCTCGGGGAACGGCAGGTACACGCTTCTGCGCCTTGCTGCCGCGGGCCGGGACGATGCAGAGGTACTCGTCGTTCGGCTCCATGAGGATGTTCGCCGCTGCCGAGGTGGATCCTGTACGTGCGGAGCGTCGCCGCGCACGACGAGGTACCGCTCCGTCGAGCGTGCAGCGGTCGGCGATCCTGAGCGTGCGGGAGCAGGCGCTCGAGCACCTCGCGCCGGTCGAGCGCGGTCTCGCCGAGCTCGCCGAACGACGCACTCGCTGCCAGTACGCGTCGTAGCGGTCGCTCGCCGCCGGTCGATGCCACGTCGGGGTCGTCGCCGATCGACGCCACGCCGACGAACAGGTCGACGTCCCGCATCGCCTCCGAGAAGACGACGCGGCGGAACCTCGGCGAGCGCGCACCGGCTCCCGCTCGCCGCGGCGGTAGAAGCGCACCTGATCGGTCGCGGCCAGCTCGGCGATGCTCTCCATCCCGACAAAGTCGTGCTCCGCGTGCTCCATCCAGAACTCGACGCGGAGCCCCTGCTCGTCGAACTCGCGCCACTGGCGCCCGCCGTCGTTGTCGTAGGGGCCGAGCGCGTTGCCGCCCCAGCCGCGCTGCTTCGTCAGCGCGTAGACCTGCGGGTAGCGGACGATGTGCGCGGCGAAGCGGTTGGAGTACGTCTCGGTCTGCTCCTCGGCGGGCGCGAGCACGTAGACCTCGCGGAACGCCTGCTTGAACGGCTGCACGAGCTCGCGCTCGCGGATGACGCTGACGCCAGCGCGCGACCTCGTCGGGGCCCGCGTGGATCGGGTGCCAGAGGCGGACCTCCTCCGCCGGCAGCTCCGCCGCCGTCGAGCCGTCGGCGACGAGGAAGCCGTCCTCGAGCGGGATCGCCGCCTGTCGTCGAAGCGCCAGACGAGCCGCCGGAGAACGCCCGGACGAGCGGGTGCTTGAGGTAGTGCTTGCGCCAGTCGTCGTAGCTCCACACGCGCTCCTCGGCGAGCAGGCCCTCGACGCGTAGCCGCTGGACGCCGAGCTCCTTGCGGATCTCGGTTGCGAGCGACTTGAGCGCCTTGAGCGCGTCGGCATGGTTCTCTCGCACGTCGACGGGCGCGGTCTTCTGCGCGCGGCCGCCCTCGGTCGTCCACGTCGTCGCGACCATTCCCGGCGGGTCGACCCGGATGGTGGCGACGGCGTCGCCCACGGCGATCTCCCGCGACCCGTCGGGTCCGAGCTCGAACGCCGGCACGAGCGACTCCCGGAGCGCGGAGCGCGTGAGCCCGCGCTTCTCGGCGGCTCGCTCGAGCGCCTTCTCGATGCCCTTGAGGAAGCGACGGTCCTTGACGCGGGCGGCGAGCCGCGAGGAGCGCGATCGCCTCTTCGCGATCCGACTCGCCGAGCGCGTACAGCGCGGCATTCGCGACCTTGATCTCCTCCTCGGCCCGGCTCCGCTCGAAGATCGCGCTCGCGATGGGCACCACCCACTCGTCTTCGATGAGGGCGGTCGCCCACAGACAGCCGCGGACGAGCGTCGCGCTCGGGTCGCTGAGCCACAGCATCTGGACGTACGTCCGGCCCTCCCACACCTGACGTCCGATCTCCTTCGAGTCCACGGCGAACGTCGACTCGAGGAGGAAGCGCACGAGTGACCTGCCCTCGTCGTCCAGCAGCTCTCCGGTCTGGCCGAGCCACTTCTTCGTGGGCCGGCTCGAGGTCGCCGAGCCGAGCTGGCTGAGCAGCGCGCCGTGGCGACGGTAGTCGCGCTCGACGACCGGGCGGATCTTCTTCGTCCACGGATCCTTTCCGACGAGCGCGGAGAGGTCGACCTTGTCGAAATCCGGCACGAGCCGGCGGAGGCGCACGCCCAGGCTCGTCCAGTCGCTGCCTTCCTGCCGGGCGATGACGGCCTTCATCCGGTCGATCTCCTTTGCGACTTCGCCGGCGCCGTGATCCGACGCGTAGCGCTCGAGCGCTGCAACCGCGATCCGGCAACGCGCGAGATCCAGCCACCACCAGGCCGCCGCGCGCTTGCGTTCGGCGAGAGCGGTCAGAAGCTCGACGTCTGCGCGCGTGTACGGCAGCTTGCGGCGGACGAGGTGGGCCTGGAGGTCTTGGCGAACGAAGGAGGTGTCCCAGTCGAAGTGGGCCCCGGATCCCTGCACGTTCTCGTCGAATGCGGCGACGACCACGAGGGCCGAGAGCGCGAGCTCGTCGTCGTGGGGCAGCTGCTGCGCGGCCGGCATGTCCCACGGTCCTCCGGGCTCCCCGGGCGAACCCACGTACTCGCGGCGGATGCCCTGGACGATGCCGTCGGCGCGCTCCCGATGCTCTGCAAGGCGGCTCTCGGCCTCCGCGGAGAGGCGGGGCGAGCGGCGGAGCAGGCGCATCAACCGCCGACGAGCGGGGTCAGCTTGAGGAAGCGGACCTCGGTCTCCGGGGTGAGCTCCAGCTCGTCGTCGAGCGACTCGACCTGACGGTCGTCGACGATGACGAAGAAGCCGTTGCGCGAGAACGCCTCCTCGGCGACCTCCGCCTGCCGCTCCCAATCGATCGCCTTCGACTTCCGCACCCGGTAGCCGTTCAGCGTCACCTCGGCGTCGGTCGGCTGGACGAGCATGTGGTGCGCGGTCTCGCGGTCGAGATTTGCCTTCGCGACCTCCTCGCGGACGCGTGTCTTGAGAAGCTCGCGCAGTGTGATCCGGTCGGGAAGCTCGGGTAGGACGAGCTCGGAGATGGTGCGGCCCGGGCGCGTCTCGTCCCGGATCGTGATCGTCGGCACGGTCGGATGGTACGACGGTTCCGCACGGAGTCAAACCCCCCGGCAGCAAAGATGTCTCCGTGCCGGAGCTGCCCGAGGTCGAGACGATCCGCGCGCAGCTCGCGCCGCGGCTCGAAGGACGAACGCTCGCTCGTGTGGAGATCCTCGACCCCCGGCTGACGCGACCGTTCGACCTGCTTCGAGATCGCGGAGGAGCTCGAAGGCGACCGCGTCGTCGCGGTCGAGCGGCGCGGGAAGTACCTGCTGCTCAGGCTCGCAGAGCGGGCTCGGCCTGCTCGTCCACCTGCGGATGACGGGCGGGTTCCACTGGGCGCCGACGAGCCACGAGCGGGCCGTGATCGAGCTCGACGACGGCTCGCGGCTCGTCTACCGCGACGTGCGCCGCTTCGGGACGTGGCTCGTCCTCGAAGACGCGGAGCTCGAGCCGTACCTCGCGACGAAGAACGGCCCGGAGCCGCTCGGGCCGCGCTTCACCTCGGCGTGGCTCGGCGCGCAGCTCGCCCGTCGGCGCGCACCGCTGAAGGCCGTGCTCCTCGACCAGCGCGTCGTCGCGGGGCTCGGGAACATCTACGCCGACGAGGCGCTCTGGCGCGCGCGGCTGAGCCCGCTTCTTCCTGCAAACGCGCTCGATCCCGCCGAGGTCCGGCGGCTCGTGCGGGCGATCCGGGCCGCCCTCGCGATGGGGATCGACCGCCAGGGCTCGACGCTCAGCGACTACGCGACACCCGAGGGGGCCTCGGGGGCGATGCAGGACGAGTTCCGCGTCTACGGCCGCGAGGGCGAGCCGTGCCCCCGCTGCGGGACGCCGATCGCGAAGACGCGGGTCGGCGGACGGGGGACGTGGTACTGCCCGCATTGCCAAGTGGGCAGCTAGTGGCGTACGCTACGAGCCATGTCCGTCGTCATGGAGATCATGGAGTGCTCGCAGTGCGGGCGTGAAGCTCCTGAAGATGCCGCCGAGCTCGCGACGTGGCGCCACGGCGAGCTGGCGCTCGAGGGCGAGGCCGGCGAGGGGATGCTCGTCTGCCCGGACTGCGACGCAGCGGACCGCGAGCGCGAGTTCGAGGAGGGCGAGGGAGGCTAGCCCCCGCCGGGCCTAGACTTGGCCCGTGGCCCGCAGCTACAAGACCGAGGCGGTCGTGCTGCGCTCGTTCCGCTTCGGGGAGGCCGATCGCGTCCTCCACCTGTACACGCTCGAGCGCGGGCGCGTCGGCGCGGTCGCGAAGGGCGTCCGCAAGACGAAGTCCCGCTTCGGCGCGCGGCTCGAGCCGTTCTCGCACGTCGAGCTCCTGCTCCACCAGGGCTCGGGCGAGCTGCACACGGTCACCGGCGCGTCGCTCGTCGACCCGCACCGGCCGACGCGCGAGGACTCGTACCGGCTGTCGGTCGGGTCGGTGGGCGCCGAGGCGATGCTCCGGCTCTACGTCGAGGAGGAGCGGAACGAGCGCGCGTTCGAGGCGCTGACGCGGTTCCTCGAGGCGGTCGACGCCCTCCCGGCGGGGCTTCGCGGGCGCGCGGCGCTCGACCCGCTCGCGCTCGCGTTCCAGCTCAAGCTGCTCTGGCTCTCCGGGTACGTGCCGCATCTCGAGAGCTGCGTCGAGTGCGGGGCGCGAGGAGCTCGTCGGCTACCTGCCGCGCGCGGGAGGCGCCGTCTGCGCGGCGTGCTCGCCGACGGAGGCGGTCGGGCTCTCGCCGGAGGGCCTGCGCGGGATGCGCGCCCTGCTCTGGAGCCCGCTCGCGGACGCGCACGGCCTCGGCCTCGGAGAGCGCGCGGTGCGAGACGCGCTCGCGGTCGTCGTCGCGTCGTACGAGTTCCACGGCGGCTTCCGCCTGCGCACCCTGTCCGCGTGAAGCGCGACCTCGGGGACGGGTACGAGCTCGACGACGACCCGGCGCGGATCGACCGCGAGGCGGTGCACCGGTACCTGAGCGAGGAGTCGTACTGGGCGAAGGGGCGGCCGCGCGAGGTCCAGGACGAGCTGATCGACGGCGCCGCGCGAGTCGTCGGCCTCTACCACGAGGGGCGGCAGGTCGGCTTCTCGCGCACGCTCTCGGACGGCCACGCGCAGTCGTACCTCGCCGACGTCTACGTGCTCGAGGAGCACCGCGGCCGTGGCCTCGGCGTCGAGCTCGTCCGCTTCTGGTCGACGAGGGCCCGTTCGCCGGACGAAGTGGTTCCTGCACACCGCCGACGCGCACGACCTGTACCGCAAGTTCGGCTTCGCCGAGCCCGGCGAGCGGGTGCTCGAGCGCCCTTAGAGTTCCGCGCTCTCCGAGTGCCTCTCTCACCTCGTCTTCGGCGTCTTCCAGTCCTCCGCCAGCTTGTCCTGGACGAACGCGCGCGCGCCTGCGATCGGGATCCGCTCCTGCGCGAGCGAGTCGCGGTCGCGGATCGTCACCGTGTCGTCCTCGAGCGTCTGCTCGTCGATCGTGAGCGCGTACGGCGTGCCGATCTCGTCCTGGCGGCGGTAGCGGCGGCCGATCTGGCCCGAGTCGTCGTACTCGGCGACGACCGAGCGGCGAAGCTCCTCGTACAGCGCGCGCGCCTTCGTGACCATGTCCTCGTTCCGCGGGATCAGCGGGAGCACCGCGACCTTGACGGGCGCCAGAGCCGGATGCAGCCGGAGCACTGTCCGCTCGCGCTCGGCGACGACCTCCTCGTCGTAGGCGTCGACCATGAACGCGAGCATCGAGCGGTTGACGCCGAGCGCGGGCTCGACGACGTACGGCGTGTAGCGCTCCTGGCCGTCCACCCACTCGAGCTTCGTCCCCGAGGCCTCCGTGTGCGCCGTGAGGTCGAAGTCGCCGCGGTTCGCGATGCCTTCCAGCTCCGACCAGCCGATCGGGAAGAGGTACTCGATGTCGCTCGTCGCCGAGGAGTAGTGCGAGAGCTCCTCCGGGCCGTGCGGGCGCACGCGCAGGTGGCTCTCGCGGAGCCCGAAGCGCCGGTGCCAGGCGACGCGCTGGTCGATCCAGTAGCTGGTGCCACTCGGCGGCGTCGGCAGGCGGGACGAAGTACTCCACCTCCATGAGCTCGAACTCGAGCGTGCGGAAGATGAAGTTGCCGGGCGTGATCTCGTTGCGGAACGCCTTGCCGATCTGCGCGATGCCGAAGGGCGGCTTGCGGCGCGCGATCTGGGCGACGTTCTTGAAGTTGATGAAGATGCCCTGCGCGGTCTCCGGGCGGAGGTACGCGTCGATGCCGGTCTCCTCGAGCGCGCCGATCCGCGTCTTGAACATGAGGTTGAACTGCCGCGGCTCGGTCAGGTCGCAGTCGGGCGTCTCGCCGGGGCGCTTGCTGGGCTTGCGCCCGCAGCGCACCTCCTCGTGCTCGGGATCGGCGAGGTGGTCCGCGCGGAACCGGAGCTTGCAGGTGCGGCAGTCGACGAGCGGGTCGGCGAACCCGGTGACGTGGCCCGAGGCCTCCCACACGCGGGGGTGGAGGATGAGCGAGGAGTCGAGGGCGACGACGTCGTCGCGCTCCTGCACCATCGCCTCGAACCAGCGCGCCTTGACGTTCTCCTTCAGGAGCACGCCGTAGTGGCCGTAGTCGTACGCGGAGCCGAGGCCGCCGTAGATCTCGGAGGACGGGAACACGAACCCGCGGCGGCGCGCGAGCGAGACGATCTTGTCCATCGTCACGGTGTCGGGCACGCCGAGACGTTACTCGGCTGAGCCCGCGGCGACAGCGGGGTAGCCTCCCCGCACGATGAGCGAGCCGGAGTCGCCCGGGCGCGAGCCCGTCGAGCTGCACATCGTCTCGGACTCGACCGGCGAGACCGCGGCGCGGCTCGTGCTCGCGCTCGAGGCGCAGTTCCCGGATCAGCCGTTCGTCGAGTTCCGGCACCCGCGGGTCGAGAACGTCGAGGATCTGCACATCGCCGTGCAGCAGGCGCGAGGACGGCCGGCGGTCATGGTCTACACGCTCGTCGCGCCGGAGCTCCGCGACGCGATGCGCCAGCTCTGCCGGCGCGCGCGTGTCCACTACTGCGACCTCCTCGGGCATCCGATCGACTCGATCTCGCGCGTCGCGGGGGTGGCCGCCCGGATGCAGCCCGGCGCGCGCGCGCCTCTCGACGCCCAGTACTTCAAGCGGATCGAGGCGATCGAGTTCGCGGTCAAGTACGACGACGGCGTGGGGAGGGGGCTCGACGAGGCGGACATCGTGCTCGTCGGCGTCTCGCGCACCTCGAAGACGCCGCTCTCGATCTACCTCGGCTACCTCGGGCACAAGGCGGCGAACGTGCCCGTCGTGCGCGGGATCGAGCTCCCGCACGAGGTCTTCGAGATCGACCCCGCGAAGATCGTCGGCCTCACGATCGACGCCGAGCGGCTGCTCGACATCCGCACCGCCCGCGTCCGGAGCATGGGCGCGCCGCGGAAGCGCTACGCCGAGCTCGAGGTCATCTACGCGGAGCTCGAGGAGGCCGCCGCGCTCCACCGCCGGCTCGGCTGTCCGGTGATCGACGTCTCGGAGCTCTCGGTCGAGGAGACCGCGATGCGGATCATCCGCCTCGTCGAGAAGCGCAAGCGGGCGGCGACGGCTCGGGCATGAGCGACGAGCCGAGGCCGTACGGCGCGCCCGGCGAGCCGCCGCTCCGCCGCCCGTGGCACCGCCCGCCCGGCAGCACGGGCGACCTGCGCGAGAAGGGCTGGGTCCCCTTCCCGCGGCTCGCGTTCTGGTGGTTCCTGCTCGTCCTCGGCGACCTCGTCTTCTACGTGCTCCTGACGCCGATCTGGCTCGGCCTGCGCGCGGCCGCGTGGGTCGCCGAGCTCAGGTCGCGCGCTCGGCGTTCCTGAGCAGGCGCGGCTCGATCGGCGTCTCCGCGCCCGGCTCCACGCGATACGCGCGGGCTCCGTCGCTGACCGCCACGACCTCCTCGAGCTCGGTCCCGACGAAGTGCAGCGCCGCGCCGTCGTCCGCCGCGTAGCCGGGCGGGAAGCCGTTCGCGACGAGCTCCTGGTAGACCGGCCGCCGCCGCTCCTCGCCGTCGTAGTGCGGGCAGGCGCTCCCCGGCAGGAAGCCGAGCCCGTCCCGCATCCCGTGGAGCTGCGGCCCGAACGAGTCCGTGACGCTCGCCTCGAACCAGCAGATCATCCCGGCGCTCCAGCCGCACAGGAGCACGCCTTGCTCCCACGCCTCGCGCAGCACCGCATCGAACCCGTGCACGCGCCAGATCGCGAGCGCGTTGGCGGTGTTGCCGCCCGCCACGTAGACCGCGTCCTGCGCAAGGACGTGCTCGCGGAGGTCGTCGCGCGGCCACGGGTTGAAGGAGACGTGACTCGCCTCCGCCCGGTGCGCGAACGACTCGTAGAGGCGGACGAGCATCCAGTCCTCGTTGCCGCTCGCGGTCGGCACGAAGCACACGCGCGGCCCGCCGAGCTCGAGTACGGCGTCCTCGAAGCGGGGCGAGTGGCCGCCCATGGCAAGGATCCGTCCGGGCATTCGGACGAGTGTAGATTCCCGCTGCTAATGCGCTACCTGTCGGCGTGGAGAGGAGACTGATATGCGCCTCGAGATCGGCATTCGCGTCCGGTGCACCGATGGTGTGTACGGCGAGCTGGCGGACATCGTCATCGACCCGCTCGAGAAGCGCGTGACGCATCTCGTCGTCCACCCGGGGCAAGGCGAGGGAGAGGCGCGACTGGTGCCCATCCAGCTGGCGAAGGGCAGAGATGACGAGCAGCGCGAGATCGAGCTGGAGTGCACGCTGGACGAGGCGCAGAGGTTCGAGTCCGTACGTGAGAGCGCCTACCTCCGGCTCGGAGAGATCCCCGCCGAGGACCCCGACTGGGACGTCGGCGTCCAGGACGTGCTCGCGATGCCGTACTACCCCGGTCTCGATGCAGGCGCGTATCCGGGGGGCGACCTCGACTCCCACGTGACCATGACCTACGACCGCGTGCCGAAGGGCGAGGTCGAGGTCCGGCGGGCGAGCGCCGTCATCTCTGCGGACGGCCATTCACTGGGCGAGGTGGACGGGTTCGTGGTCGACGCGGACGAGCACATCACGCACTTCGTCCTCGAGCGCGGCCACCTCTGGGGACGGAAGGAGGTCACCATCCCGATCGGGGCCGTCGCCAGGGTCGAGAGCGACGCGGTGCATGTCGCCCTGTCCAAGGACGAGGTCGGCGCCCTTCCCGCCGTTCACGTCGGCCGACACGGCTGACGCCCTCGAGCGAGCTGCTCAGGCGTTCAGGTAGCCGCCCGGCCCCGCTCGAGCCGCGTCCCCATGCTCAAGGGTGGGTCTGGATCCGCTCGACGAGACTCTCCGCCGCCTCGAGGTGGTACTCGTCCGAGAGTTCGCGAGCCAGACGTCGGAAAGCCTGGCGCAGATCCTCCACGGCCGGCTCGACGTCCGATCGCTCGATCTGCCGGTCCTCGTAGAGGATCATGCTGATCTCATTGACCAACTCGTCGCATGCGTCCTGGAGCTTCCTGATCCACTTACCGACATCGGCGTTGCCGAGGGCCTTTAAGCAGGTGCGCAGCGGTTCACGGAGATCATCCACTCGCTTCCGGAGATCGTCGAGGTCCTTGATTCCGGATCGCGGTGCGTAGCCGTGGCGCAGCACCCTCTTGTCCTCGATGGCCACGAAGAGATCGTTTAGCGGCTTCTCGTCGCCCTCCTCGAGCACCAACGTCGCAGAGGGAGGCCAGCCCACATTCAACGACTGCAGCCGCAGTCTCACAGTACGAGGATCCCACGCCACCAGTGGGGCTGTCCAGCGCCTCGATAGGGGTACGTCCGCACCCGGCCGGGGGTCGCGAGCGGGACCGACGAGCAGCACGATGATTCACGCGCGCAACTGCTGGTTTGCGTCGCCTTCCAAGGAGGCAACGCATGAATCGTCGGATGCTGGCACTCGCTGGCGCACTTGGGGTATTCGCCCTTGTGGCCGCTCCTCTCGCGGGGGCGAAGAAGCCCGCGCCTGGCTCAACGCCAGGGAAAGGGAACTCGGGCGCTGCGCACAAGTGCCAAAAGGGCGGCTACCGCTCACTCGTCGGCGCGAACGGAACGACCTTCAGGAACGTCGGCGCGTGCGTCAGGTTCAAGGCGCGCGGCGGTCAGTTTGCTACGGGTCTCGTCATCCCGGCAGGGAAGACGGCGACCCTCTCCAACGCCCAGTTCGGTGACGCCTTGCTCCCGACGGCGCCCCTCGCGCCGAACACTGCGACGAACTGCCCGGGCGATCCGCTGGGATACGGCTACCAGGTGAATCTGGGGGCGAACGTCCCAATCGCGACCGGCGGCATGGGTTGCCAGGTCGTGGCGGGGGCGGTGATCGGGCCGTTCCCGACCGCGGTGCTCTTGCGGATCTGGCTGACTGACTTCCACGCTCCCGTTTTCACGTTCTACTCGGACGGGAATCACGCAACCGTTGTGGGTTCGAACCCACGCCTCGTCTCGATTCGAGACAGCTTCTTCGGCACGATCACGACCGGCGCGCTCGTTCCCCCTCCAGGGGACGGCAACCTGAACGTGGTCGTCACCATCGCCTAGGACTGTCGGACACCGGGAGGCCCGCTAGTGCGGGCCTCCCTAGCTTCCGCACAGACTCCAGCATGCGGGGCGACGACGGTTGCACAAATCTCTCAACAGAGCATGATTTGACGAAAGGACCAGAGACGGGGGAACCGCATGCAGAAGTTGGTCATTGCCGCAGTCGCTCTTGTGATTCTCGGGATTCCGGCGGCGTTTGCCGCCTCGCCGAGCGCACAGAAGCCAAAGTCGTTGCAAGCTCAGGGCGCTGGGGACGGCGCGGCAAAGCCGTGCAAGGCAGAACGTCAGCGAGTCGGGCTACAGGCGTTCGAGAATGAGCACGGCACGAACAAGAACAAGCGGAACGCGTTCGGCAAGTGCGTCTCGTCCAAGTCGAAGGACAAGGACAAGGACAAGGAAAGGACGACGCGGAAGACGACAAGGCTCAGAAGGACGACGCTGCGGCCGCGAAGGCATGCCGTTCGGAGCGAGCGTCGATGCGTGCGGAGGCGTTCGCGAAGAGCTACGGCACCAACCACAACCTGAAGAACGCCTTCGGCAAGTGCGTCTCCGGCCAGTCCAAGAAGAAGGACTGACCACACCGGACCACACCAGCAGCGCATTCAGGGGCAGGTACGGCGGGGACGACCTCGCAGCCATGCGGGTTTCCGCTTCCCACCTGGTGCCGATAGATTCCCGCTGCTAATGCGCTACGTCTACGACTTCGACGAGGACTCCGGAGGCGGGCGGGAGCTCCTCGGCGGAAAGGGAATCGGGCTCGCCGAGATGACGCAGCTCGGCATCCCCGTCCCGGCCGGCTTCACCGTGACGACCGACGCGTGCCGCGCGTACATGGCTGCGGGCGGCGAGGTTCCGGAGGGTCTCGACGGCGAGGTCGAGGAGCACGTCGCGGCGCTCGAGGACAAGACCGGCAAGCGCTTCGGCGACCCCGAGGATCCGCTCCTCGTGTCCGTGCGCTCGGGCGCGGCGGTCTCGATGCCGGGGATGATGGACACGATCCTCAACCTCGGGCTGAACGACGTCGCGGTCGAGGGTCTCGCGGCGTCGACGGGCAACGCGCGCTTCGCGTTCGACTCGTACCGCCGGCTCGTGCAGATGTACGGCGAGGTGGTCGACGGCGTGGACGGCCATCGCTTCGAGCAGGCGCTCACGGACCTCAAGGCTGCGCGCGGCGTGACGCAGGACGTCGAGCTCGCGGCCGACGACCTGCGCGAGCTCGTCGCGACGTTCGCGCAGATCTACGAGGAGCAGGTCGGGAGCCCGTTCCCGCAGGATCCGCGCGCGCAGCTCCGGCGCGCGTACCGCGCGGTCTTCGACTCGTGGAACGTGCCGCGCGCGCAGGTCTACCGGCAGACGTACGACATCGCCGACGACCTCGGGACCGCGGTCAACGTCGTCCAGATGGTCTTCGGCAACCGCGGAGAGCGCTCGTGCACGGGTGTCTGCTTCACGCGCGACCCCGCGACCGGCGAGCGGCGCCTCTACGGCGAGTTCCTCCGGAACGCGCAGGGCGAGGACGTCGTCTCCGGGATCCGGACGCCCGATCCGATCGCGGAGATGCGCGACGTCCTCCCGGAGGCCTTCGACCAGCTCGTCGACACGCTCGACCGGCTCGAGTCCCACTACCGCGACGTCCAGGACGTCGAGTTCACGGTCGAGGAGGGGACGCTCTACCTGCTCCAGACCCGAACGGGGAAGCGCACCGCCGCCGCCGCGCTCCGGATCGCGGCGGAGCTGGTCGAGGAGTCGGTGATCTCGCGGGACGAGGCCGTTGCGCGCATCGACCCGGCGCAGCTCGACCAGCTGCTCCACCCGCGGATCGATCCCGACGCCGTGTACGACGTGGCCGCGAAGGGCCTGAACGCGTCTCCGGGCGCGGCCGTCGGCGCGATCGTGCTCGACGCGGACACCGCGGAGGAGCGCGGGAAGGCCGGCGAGGACGTGATCCTCGTCCGCTGGGAGACGACCCCGGACGACATCCACGGCCTCATCCAGGCGCGTGGCGTGCTCACCGCGCACGGCGGCATGACGTCCCACGCGGCCGTCGTCGCGCGCGGGATGGGAAAGCCGTGCGTCGCGGGGTGCGAGGGGCTCACGATCGACTACGCGAAGGGCACGGTCTCGCTCGGCGGGCACGCGCTCGAGGCCGGCGACGTGATCACGATCGACGGCGGCACCGGCGACGTCATCGTCGGCTCCGTCCCGCTCGTCCCGCCCTCGATCGACGAGAACTTCGAGACGATCCTCGGCTGGGCCGACGACTTCCGCCGGCTCCGCGTGCGCGCGAACGCGGACACGCCGGAGGACGCGGCGAAGGCGCGCGAGTTCGGCGCCGAGGGCATCGGGCTCTGCCGCACCGAGCACATGTTCATGGCCGAGGGACGGCTGCCGATCGTCCGCGAGATGATCATGGCCCGCGACGAGGACGAGCGCCGCGCCGCGCTCGAGCGCCTGCTCCCGATGCAGCAGGGCGACTTCGAGGGGATCTTCGAGGCGATGGCCGGGCTGCCGGTGACGATTCGCCTGCTCGATCCGCCGCTGCACGAGTTCCTGCCGCCGGTGGAGGAGGCGACCTCCGCTGCGATGCGCGACCGGATCCGGGCGCTGCACGAGTCGAACCCGATGCTCGGGACGCGCGGCTGCCGCCTCGGGCTCCAGTTCCCCGAGATCTACGAGATGCAGGTGCGGGCGATCGTGCGGGCGGCGCGGGCCGTGGCGGAGCGGAGCGGGGAGGCGCCGCTGGTCGAGATCATGCACCCGCTCGTCGGCTTCCGCGAGGAGCTGAGGCGGTTGCGCGAGCTGACCGAGCGCGTCGCGGCGGAGGAGCCGACGGTCGCGTACCAGTGCGGGACGATGATCGAGCTCCCGCGGGCCGCGCTCCGCGCCGACGAGATCGCGGAGGACGCGGACTTCTTCTCCTTCGGGACGAACGACCTGACGCAGACGGCCCTGGGGTTCTCGCGCGACGACGCCGAGGGCAAGTTCCTCACGTACTACCTCGAGCACGGCGTTCTCGAGCGGAACCCGTTCGAGGTGCTCGACGAGGACGGCGTCGGCGACCTCATGCGGATCGCGGTCGAGCGGGGGCGGGGCGTCAAGCCGTCGATCAAGCTCGGGATCTGCGGCGAGCACGGCGGCGAGCCGCGCTCGGTCGCGTTCTGCCACGGGCTCGGGCTCGACTACGTGTCCTGCTCGCCGTACCGCGTGCCGCTCGCCCGGCTCGCAGCCGCGCAGGCCGCGCTCGCGGAGTCCGGCGTCACCGCGGTCGCCGTCGGCGGCTGACCCGACCAGCTCTGCGCAAACGTCCCCGAAACGCCCCCAGGGGCACTCCCGTGTCCCTGAAGACACGCTATCGGTGATTCGCTCACGCGTGGGTAACGACTTCGTGCCGAGTTAGACCTGCGCGAGCTCGACCCGCGCGGTCAGACCTGCGCGAGTCAGACCTGGGCGAGCGCCACGGCGACGCTTAACGCGCCCACCGCCACGACCGAGAGCGTCGCCAGCGCCGGCGTCCGCCTCAGGCTCGTGAACGCGAGCGCGGCGGCCGCGCCGCCGAGGAGCCCGCCGATGTGGCCTCCGATCGAGATCCCCGGGATGAGGAACGTGATCGCGAGGTTGAACACGACGAGCCCGAGCGCCTGGCCGCCGAAGACGTAGATCTTCCTCGCCTCGAGGAGCAGCGCGGCGCCCATGATCCCCCAGATCGCGCCCGACGCGCCCACGGTCAGCGCGTTCGGCGACCAGACGAGCGCGCCCGCCGCGCCCGCGAGGCCCGAGACGAGATAGAGGAGCGCGTAGCGCCCGTGCCCGAGGTACTCCTCGAGCGCGGGCCCGATGATCCAGAGCACGAGCATGTTCAGCCCGAGGTGGAGCGGCCCGTAGTGCAGGAACGCCGACGTGATCGAGCCTCCACCACTCGCCGTCGGCGACGAGCGGCCCGAAGAGCACGCCGTTCTCGTAGATCCAGTTGCCGGTGCCGTTGAGCTGGCCGCCGAGCATGAGCTCGAGCAGGTAGACGCCGACGTTGATCGCGATCAGCGCCTGCGTCACGAACGACCCGCTGACCGAGAACGACGAGCGCGCGCGGCGCGCGACGCGACGCGGCGCAGGAGCCGATCCGCCGGTGCTCGCATGGTCCGGGCAGCGGATCCCGACGGGGCCGAAGCTCATGCAGTCGGGGCAGATCCCACGTCCGCACTCCGTGCACGACACGTAGGTCTCCCGGCTCGGATGCCGGTAGCAACGGAGGGGCTCGTCCACCGCGGCTAGCGTACCGCCGTGCGGGTCGACGTCGCGTTCACACCCGAGGAGGCGGGCGCGGCCCCGACCGGCATCGTCATCGACGTCATCCGCGCGACCTCGACGATCTGCCAGGCGCTCTCCTCCGGCTACGAGCGCGTGTTCTGTGCGGCCGAGGTCGAAGAGGCGCGCGCGCTGCGGGACGAGCTCGGCGAGGGCGTCCTCGGAGGAGAACGGAACGCCGTGCGCATCCCCGGCTTCGACCTCGGGAACTCGCCTCGCGAGTACCTCGAGCCGATCGGCGGCACCCTCGTCCTCTCGACGACGAACGGCACGCGCGCGGTGGTCGCGGCCGCGCAGCGCTGCGAGCGAGTGCTCGTCGCGTCGCTCCTCAACCTCGACGCAGTGGTCGAGGCGGCACGCGCGCACGGCGACGATGCGATCGTCGTCTGCGCCGGCGTGCAGGGGACGCTCGCGCTCGACGACGCCTACGTCGCGGGCCGCATCGTCGCGCTTCTGGACTGGGCCCGAACGGACGCGTCCGAAGCCGCCGCGCGCCTCGCCGCCACGTGGAGTGGGGCGGAGGAGGCGTTCCGGGCGTCGAAGAGCGGCCGCAACCTGCTCGAGAACGCGCCCGAGCTCGAGGACGACATCCCCTTCTGCGCGCGGGAGAGCGCGCTCGACGTCGTCCCGCGCTTCGCCGGGATGCGGAACGGCGCGGCGGAGATCACGCTCGTAGCCCCGCCGGCGATACGCTCGCGCCTGTGATCGTCAATCGCGATCCCAAGGCGCGCGGGCCGTTCACGGCTTTCGCCGAGGTCGCGGGCGCGTACGAGCGCGGACGACCGACCTACCCGGAGGAGGCCGTGCGCTGGCTCGTCGGCGACGAGCCGCGCGACGTCGTCGATCTCGGCGCCGGCACCGGGAAGCTGACGCGGTCTCTCGCCGCGCTCGGGCACCGCGTGACCGCGGTCGAGCCGCTCGACGCGATGCGGGCCGAGCTCGAGGCGGCGGTGCCGGGCATCGTCGCGGTCAAGGGGAATGCGGAGTCGATGCCGCTCGCCGACGGCGCCGCCGACGTCGTCGCCTGCGCGCAGGCCTTCCACTGGTTCCACCACGCGGTCGCGTTGCCCGAGATCGCGCGCGTGCTCCGGCCCGGAGGCCTCCTCGCCCTCGTCTGGAACTCGCGCGACGACCGCGAGGAGTGGGTCGCGGAGCTCTCCGAGATCATCGGGAACGAGACCGTCGCGACCTGGGACGTCAACGGCCCGATCGACGCGAGCGGCCTGTTCGAGCCCGTCGAGACCGCCGAGTTCCACTTCGAGCAGCCGCTCGACCGCGAGACGCTGCTCGACCTCGTCCTCTCGAGGAGCTACTGCGCCAAGCTCCCGCAGGCCGACCGCGAGCCGGTCCTCGACGCGGTAGGCCGGCTCTACGACAAGAAAGCGGGCGCCGAGGGCGTCCGGCTCGCCTACGTGACGACGTGCTTCCGCGCGAAGAGGAGAGGAGCGACCCCGTGATCGAGCGACTTCCCGCACGCCTGCTCCGGCTGGAGGGCCTCGCCGTCGCGCTGGGCGCGCTCGTCCTGTACTTCGACGCCGGCTACGGCTGGCTCGCTTCTGCTCCTCCTCGTCCTCGCTCCCGACCTCTCGGCGCTCGGCTACCTCGCAGGGAACCGCGTCGGCGCCGTGACCTACGACATGGCGCACACGTACGTCGGCCCGGTCGCGCTCGGTGTCGCCGGCGTCGTCGCGGAGCTCCGGCGCGGCGATGCAGCTCGCGCTCATCTGGCTCGTGCACATCGGCGTCGACCGTCTGCTCGGGTACGGCCTCAAGTACCCGACCGGGTTCCGCGACACGCACCTCCAGCGCGTCTGAGCTACGGGACGACCTTGATCGGCGTCCCGAGCGGCACGCGGTTGCGCAGGAACTCGATGTCGCGGTTGTGCATGCGGATGCAGCCGTGCGAGACGGCCTGCCCGAGGAGGTGCGGCGCCGGCGTCCCGTGCATGCCGACGATCCCGCCGCCCGGCCAGTCGCTGAGAGTCGGCGAGTACGCGCTCGTCTCGAAGGCGTAGTTGCCGAGGCCCGACCAGTTGGGGTCGATGCGGGGGTCGAACTTCCACGTGACGTAGAAGAGCCCCGTGGGCGTCTCCGTGCCGGGCTTGCCGATCGCGACCCGGCCGGCGCGCACGAGTCGCGTCGCCGTTCCAGAACTCGAAGCGCCGCGCGCTGAGGTCGACGACGATGCGCTTCTTCATCGGCCAGATCTCGACTGCCGCGGCCGGGACCCAGCCGGTCTTGCCGTTCGGGCGGCCGGGGACGCTGACCCGGTACCAGCGCGGCTTGCCGTTCGTCTTGCTCTTGACGGCCGAGAGCGCGAGCACGTACTGCGGGCGGTAGTCCGGGCGGAACTGCTCGAGGAGGCCGACGCGCCGCGCGCCTGCGCTCGGTCGCTGGAGCACGGCCGTCGTCAGCTGCGTCAGCACGCCCGCTCCGACGACGTGCACCCGCGGAGCCCGTTCGGTGTGCGCGGAGGAGGCAGGCGCGAGGAAGGCTGCGAGCGCGAAGAGCGCCGCCGCCGCCGTCACCGCGAACCCCCTCGCGCCGAGTGTCGGCGCGTTCGCCATGTCGGAACGCGACCATAACCGGCCGGCCGGAAGGACAGCGCCGATCGTTTGCGGACTTTGCGATCAAACGAGTCGTCGGCGGACGATCGTGCGCCGGCCGGCGTCGCGAACGGGCTCGAAGCCCGCCGCGAGGAACATCGGGAGGTAGCCCGTGTACGCGTCGATGTTCATGTGCCCGGGCGCGACGGGGTAGCCCTCGAGGACCGCGGCGCCGTTCGCCGCTGCTCGTTCGATGGCCGCGTCGAGGAGGGTCGAAGCGACTCCGCTCCGTTTGGCCGCGGGGTCGACGTAGAAGCAGACGACCGCCCACGCGACCTCGTCGTCGACCCGGGCGAGCTTCCTCGCGTGCTCGAGGCGGTCGAAGCTCTCGCGCGGGCCGACGCGGCACCAGCCGACGGGAGCGCCGTCGAGGTACGCGAGCAACCCCGGCTCGCTTCCAGCGCGGATCTCGTCTTCCAGCGCCGCCCGGTGGCCGGCGCCGTGGCCGGCCCAGTACGCGTTCCCACGCACCCGCCAGAACTGGCACCAGCAGCCGTCCGTCTGCGGCGCTCCCCCGCGCGAGCCGGGCCGCGTGAAGAGATCGACGAGATCCGGCCAGCGCGCTGCAGTCGCGGGGTGCACCTCGAGCACGCGACCGGCGGCGTCAGCCCGGGAACGACGGATCGTCCCGGATCGGATCGAGGAGCGGCTCGCGCGAGGCGCGCTCCCGGGCCCAGTCTCCGAAGTCCTCGTCCTCGGTCGCGCGGCGGAGGTAGTCGAGCGCCTCCTCGCGTCGCCCGCGCTGGGCGGCGACGCAGGCGCGCGCGATGAGCATCGTCACGTGCTCGCCGTACGCGGCGACACCTTCGTCCGAGACCCGCTCGAGCTCGTCGACATCGCCGAGCTCCGCCGCGCGGGCCGCACGGCTGCCGTACTCCCACGGTGCGATCCGGTACGCCTCGCCGGCGGCCGCGCCGACCACGAGGACTGCCGTCCCGTCCTCCTCGGCGTGAGCCTCGCGCACCTCGTTCTGGACGACGAGGACGCAGGTTCCCGCCGGCGCGTCGATCGTCTCCTCGCCGACCGTGAAGGTCGCGCGGCCGCCGATGACGACGTAGAGCTCCTCGTGGACGCCGGCGCCGCCCCCCGCCTTCTCGTTGTGCCTCGGAACGACGAGATCCCCGGCATCTCCGCGATACGCGCTGACGCCGAACGCCTGGATCCCGAGCTCCGCTCGAACCGGCAGCCACGCCGCTCCGTTCGGGTGTCCCGGCTCGATGTCGTCGAGGTGCAGGACCTTCACCGCTCGGCGACGCTACCACGGCTCGCCGCGAGATCGGCGTAGCGCGCGCCGAGCGCGTTCGCGAGCGTCCGATGCGCGGGGCTCGCGCCGACGACGAGCGAGCGCGAGAGATCGAGGCCGTGCTTCCGCGCGAACGCGAGCGGAAGCCCGGGCAGCGGCGGGCGGCACCAGCAGGTCGGCGGGCCGCCGGGATGCGAGCAGAGGGCTGCCTCGACCGGCCCGGAGACAAGGCCGGCAAGGGTTGCGACCGCGGCCTCGAGCTCCGCTTCGCCGCCGCCGGGCCGCCAGTCGAAGACGAGGTGCGGCGACGCGAGATCGGCGCTCGCGAGCACGTTCTCCCAACCGGGTTGGCGGAGCGCAGCTGCGGCGACGAAGACGCCGGTTCCCCCGGCTCGCGGAGTGCGCGCGAACTGCACGAGCTCCACATCGGCGAAGCCTTCGTCGTCGGCCGGCGGCTCGAGCTCGCGGAACGCCCGCATCTGCCGGGTCGGCAGCAACAGTCCGGGCTCGTCGCGGGCGACCTCCTCGAGCTGCTCCGGTGTCGGAAGGGCGTCGAACCGGTCGAGCAGGCGCTCGACGAGGTTGACCTGCGCCTGCGCGAGCGGCGTGTCGAGCCAGACGCAGCGCGCGCGGACGCCATGACGCCCGGCGGTCTCGACGACGTAGCTCCGCGCGGCACGCGTGAGGTAGGTGTTGTCGAGGACGATCTGCCGCGCTCCGGACGAGAGTGCCTCCTCGAGAGCTTCGGCGAGCTCTCGCAGCGAGCCTCCGCGCTCGTCGCGGTTCAGGCGGAGGTAGCCCTGCGCGACGTAGGCCTCGGCGACGCGTGACTTTCCCGCTCCGGGGATCCCCATCACGACGACGACGTCTCCGGCGGACGGGCGACGTGCGGGCTTCGGGCGGGGACGGCCGAAGGCCTCGTCCAGCCGCTCGCGGTCGTTCTCGTCGAGGCGGAGCGAGGCGGCGTGCGCGCTCGACCGAGCAGTAGCAGGTCGTGTGGCGCCCGGGATCGCGACGACGTTCGGCGCGAGGGCGAGGAGCCACGCGAGCGCGACCTCCGCGGGCGTCGCGCCGGTGTTCTCTGCCACCGCTCGCAGCGCCTCGCTTCGTTCGAGCCCGCGCGCGCGGCGCGGCCCGCCGAGCGGGGAGTGCGCGATCAGCGCGATGCCGGCCTCGGTGCAGCGGTCGAGAACGCCTCCCCGCAGCGCCCGGTCGTCGACCGGGCTGAGGGCTACCTGCACGGCTGCGATCGGGGCGAGCTCGAGCGCCTCGTCCAGCTGGTCGCGGTTGACGTTGCAGACGCCGACCCGCGCGACGAGCCCGTCCGCGGCGAGCCTCGCCAGCGCACGGATGGACGTGCGCCACGGTGTCCGCGGGTCGGGCGCGTGGAGGAGGTAGAGGTCGATCGGAAGCCCGTCGAGCGCGGTGAGGCTCGCCTCGCAGTCGGCGCGGATCGACCGCGCGCGGCCGTCCGTCACCCAGGCACCGCCAGGCCGCGACATCCCGCCCTTCGTCACGATCCGCGCGGTCTCGGCGGCGTCGCACGCGCGCAGGGCATGAGCGAGGAGCCGCTCGCCGTGCCCGAGCTCGTCCTCTCCTCGGCCGTACGCCCTCGCTGTGTCGAACACGGTGATCCCCGCTGCCACCGCCGCCGAGATCGTCTCGAGGGCGCGCTCCTCGCTCCGGTCGTCGTCCGTCGAGAGCCGCATGCAGCCGAGCCCGACGCGCAGCTCGGTCGGCGCGAGCCGCCAGACGCTTTCGGCGCTCTTCTGTGACACAGATGTGTACTTTCCAGCTTGACAGGGGAACACGTGTTCGTATAGAACATGTGTTCGGATGATCGCGTGCCTCCTCATTCCCGGGTTCGAGCTGAGAGCGGCGTTGCGCGCGCGGCCGAGGCTCGCGCTCGAGCCCGCGGCGCTCGCCCCTTTGCCGAACGCCGAGCCTCTCTTGGGCCCGGTGACCGCGGCGGCCGAGGCGGCGGGAGTGAAGCCGGGGATGCGGCTGGGCGAGGCTCTCGCGACCTGTCCGTCGCTCGCGCTCGTCGAATCGGATCCCGCCGCGGTCGAGCGGGAGTGGGAGGGCGTCCTCCTCCGTCTCGAGGACGCGGGCTTCGCGGTCGATCCGGTCGAGCACGGGGCCGTCGTCTTCGAGACGCGCGGGGTCGAGCGGCTCTACGGGGGAGTGCAGCCGGCGCTCGAGCGGGCGCTCGCGGCCGTCGGCGCGGCATGGGATCCGCGCGTGGGCGCCGCCGGACGGCGCTTCACCGCGCTCGCGGCGGCGAGCGTCGCGCGTCCCGGTCAGATCCTGATCGTCGCGGCGAAGGACGAGACGTCGTTCCTCGAGCCGCTCCCGCTCTCGCTGCTCCCGCTCTCCGCGGATCGCTACGCGGAGCTCGAGGGGCTCGGACTGCGCCGGCTGGGAGAGCTCGCGCAACTCCCCGGAGGCGCGGTGGCAGAACGGCTGGGGGCGGACGGCAGAACGGCCTGGCGGCTCGCGCGGGGCGGGCGCAAGGCGAAAGTCCGCGGGCGCAGGCCGCCGCCGGAGCTCGTCGAGGTCCTCGTCTTCCCGGAGGCGGTCGGAAACGAGCTGACGCTGCGACGGGCGCTCGGCGCCCTCCTCGAGCGGCTGCTTGCCCGCCCGGAACGGGCCGGGAGACCGTTTCGAAAGCTCGCTCTGTCGGCGCGGCTTGTCGACGGGGGCTCGTGGCGCCGCGCGCTGACGCTTCGCGAAGCAAGTGCGGAGCTGGCCCGCTTGCGCGTGGCGCTCGGGCCCAAGTTGGCTGACCTTCCGGCTCCGATCCTCGAGCTGCGGCTCGAGGCGGTGGAGCTCGCGGAGCACACGGGACAGCAGCTCGCGCTCGTCGAGCCCGCAGGAGAGGAGGCGGCCGGCCGCCTGCGTGAAGGGCTGCGCCAGGTGCGCGCGAGTACGGGGACAGGATCGGTGTGCGCCGTGGTGGAGGTGGCGCCGTGGTCGCGGATACCGGAAGCGCGAGCATTGGTCGTTCCGCGGGACGCCTGAACGCGCCGCGACCCGCGCTCGTCGAGACCGGCTTCGACGGGGCGCCGCGGATCGTGAACCGGGAGCTCGTCTCGCTCGTCCGCGAGGAGTGGCGCGTCGTCGACCGCTGGTGGACGGAGGAGCCGGTCGACCGCCGCTACTTCGAAGTCGTCCTCGAGAGCGGCCAGAACGTCTGTGTCTACCGAGATCGCGAGGAGGGGTGCTGGTTCACCCAGAAGGCCTAGTTGCGCGTGAAGGCACGCTTGGCGAGCCGTCCGGTGGCGTAGAGCGCACCGGCTCCGGCGCCCATCGCGAGCGCGAGGAGGTTCGTCGTCGCGCACGTCCGGCAGGCGTTGCAGCACACGGCGGCCATCGGCGCCTGGTCGCCGACCTTCGCCGTGGCCTGGATCATCCGCCCCTGCCAGATCGCCTTCATGGTCGGACTGTAACGAGCGATTCAGTCGACGTCGAAGACGTCGTGACGCTCGAAGAACGCCCGGTCGGGCTCGATGCCCTGCTCCTGAAGCGCGACGAGCTCGCGGCGGTAGGCGACGAAGCCTCCGGGCGCATGGAAGTTCAAGGCCTTCGCCGGCTTGTCGCTCACGTTCCGGAAGAAGTGGACGACTCCCGGCGGCGCGAGGACGTATGTGCCGACGGAACCGTGGACGACCTCGTCGCCGACGTGGAAGTCGACGCTCGCCCTCGAGGACGTAGAACGAGTCGCTCTGACCCTTGTGGAAGTGCGGCCCGACGCCGCCTCCGGGACTGATCTCGAACTCGAGCAGCGAGAGCTCCGGCCGGTCGGCCTTCACGAGGCTCGTCCCGACGAGCTCGCCCGCGCCGGCCGGCCAGAGGACGGCCTCGGTCGCGGGCAGACCGCCGTCCTCCGGCGGGTCGAACGTGTCGCCGTCCGCCGCCTCGAACGGCACGCCGTCGCGGCGGGCGCGGCTGAGCGCCGCGAACGCCCGTCCGGGCGTGTGCAGGTTGAGATGGCGCACGCCTTTCTCACCGACGTCGAATCCGTGGACGAGCCCCGGCGGCGCGAGCGCGAACGCGCCTGCCAGCAACGACCGCCGCTCGCCGGCGACGTGGAACTCGAGCTCGCCGTCGAGGACGTAGAAGGCGTCCGAGTGCTCGCGGTGGACATGCGGCGGGGCGACGCGCTGGTCGCCGCGCATACGACGACTCGGAGAGCAGGAGCTCGTCGCGGGCGGCCTTGATCCGGCTCGACCGGGACTCGCTCTCGGTGCCGACCTCCCCCTCGCCGGGGCCAAGTGCGATCGGGTCGTCCACTCAGCTCCCCGCTTCGGCGCCGGCAAAGCCGGCACCTCCGCTCTTGGGCGGCTCCGTCGAGCCTACGCCGCTGATCGCCTGCTCGACGAGGCGCTCCCACTCGCCGGACTGCGCCTCCGGGACGAGCACCCACTCGCGCATGACTCGTCCCATGCCGGGGTCGAACAGCTCGGCGCCCGGCAGCGCAAGCGCAGCGTCCCGCTGCGCCTCGTCGACGAGCTTCACATTGACTCCGCCGTCCTTCCAGAGCCCCGCGATGACCTTGCCGTTCTCCCGCTTCAGGCACGGCATCCCGAACATCTTCGACTCGTGCACGGGATGGCGTGCCGTGACGTTCGCGACGAGCTCCTCCCAGGTCATGCCGCGAACTTACCCCGACAGACGCACGGCAACCGCGGTAGCAGGGTCGGCGCCGCCGTCGGCCGGGGGATCGTGCTGGTCGAAGCCGGGGTTCCGCCCACGCATGTAGTCGCCGAACCCGCTCGCCGGCATGTGGAAGTTGTAGAAGAGCGCGCTCTCCGAGCCGTCGTTGTCGAAGCCGTGCACGACGTTCGGCGGGAAGACGACGAGCGTCCCCGCGGGGCCGCGGAGCGGCTCCCGCATCGAAGGAACGTGAGCTCCCCCTCGACGACGAGGAACGCGTCGGAGTGATGGTGATGGACGTGCGGCTGCGCTCCCCGCTCGCCCGCCCCGTAGAAGAACTCCGTCACCGTGAGCTCGTCCGCATCGACGAGCAGCGTCGCGCGCCGTTCCTCGGACCGAGCGCCGATCGCCTCGCCGTCATCCCCTCCGGTGCGCCGGACGACGACGAGACCGGGATCGCCCGTGGCGTACTCGGGGCTGGGGTGCTGGTCGAAGGCGTCCCGCGCGGCGCGGCGCTCGTCCTCGGTCTCGGCGGCGTAGAGCCCGCGGACGAAGTCGCCGAACCCGCAGCTCGGGGTGTGGATGTCCAGGAAATGCGCGCGCGAGTCGCCGGTGACGGAGAACGTGTGCACGACGTCCGGCGGCACGAACACCACGGTCCCGGCATCCGCCCGAACCTCGCGATCCTCGAGCCGGAACGTCAGCTCGCCCTCGAGCACGAAGAAGCACTCCGCGTGCCGAGCGTGGTAGTGGAGCGGAGGAGCGATACCGCCGCCCGGATCCCAGCGCACCGAAGCGACCCCGATCTGCTCGAGGTCCGCGAGGAGGGTGATGCCGAGGCCGGCGTCCCCCGTGACTTGCTCGCCCTCACGCAGCTGCACGGCGGTCCAGCCTAATGGGATACGTCGAGCTCCACTGCCACTCGGCGTACTCGTTCCTCGACGGGGCGTCGCAGCCGGAGGAGCTCGCCGCGCGCGCCGCGGAGCTCGGATACGAGGCGCTCGCGCTGACCGACCACGACGGCGTCTACGGCTCGCTCGAGTTCGCGCACGCGGCGAAGTTCTTCGGGGTGCGGCCGATCACGGGCGCGGAGGTGACGCTCGACAGCGGCACGCACCTGACGCTGCTCGTCGAGTCGAGGCAGGGGTACGCGAACCTCTGCCGCCTGCTCACCGCGGCGCACGCGGGGACGCGCGAGGACGCCGTCGGGGCGAGATACATCTCGCCCCTCCAACCATCGGTTTCCGTCGAGCTGGTCGCCGAGCTGAACGAGGGCCTCGTCTGCCTGTCGGGCTGCGCGCGAAACGGGCTCGGCGTGCGCGACCCGAACGGCGCGGCGCGGCTCGCGGCGGCATTCGGCCGCGAGCGCTTCCTCGTCGAGCTCCAGCGCCCGTTCGAGCGCGGCGACGCGCGCCGCAACGCCGCGCTGCGCGACCTCGCGGAGCACCTCGGCGTCGAGACGGTCGCGACCGGAGACGTCCACGCGCACCACCCGCGGCGCACGCTGCTCCAGGACGTCCTCGTCGCGATCCGCTGCCGCACCTCGCTCGAGGGCTGCGAGCCCGAACGGCGC
This sequence comes from uncultured Actinomycetes bacterium, assembly GCA_963796405.1. Classification (GTDB taxonomy): domain Bacteria; phylum Actinomycetota; class Thermoleophilia; order Gaiellales; family Gaiellaceae; genus GMQP-bins7. Next base: position 37,699 of record CAWCLL010000013.1, on the reverse strand, counting down.
GGCAACCGCGAGAGCTTCCTCCGCTCGCCGCAGGAGATGCTCGAGCTCTTCTCGTGCGCTCCCTGGCGACCGCGAGGCCGCCGAGCGGAGCGGAGAGCTCGCGGCGCGGCTCGAGTTCGACCTCACCGAGGAGCTCGGCTACCGCTACCCCGACTTCTCCGATCGCGAGCAGCCGGCGATCTTCCAGCTCGCCGAGATCTGCCGGGCGGCGATCGACGAGCGGTACGCCGCCTGTAGGTGCGAGGCATGCCTCGCACCTACGACAACAGGCGCGCCGCCCGCCTGGAGGACGAGCTCGCGCTCATCGACGAGCTCGGCCTCGCCGGCTTCTTCCTCCTCCACCACGAGGTGCTCGAGCTGGCGAGGGAGTGCGCGCGCGAGGTGCGCGGGACCGACTCGCCGCGCTCCTTCCTCCCGCCGGGCCGCGGGCGCGGCTCCTCGGTCGGCTCGATCGTCTGCTACCTCACCGGCCTCTCGCACGTCGACCCGGTCGCGAACGAGCTCTCGCTCGGCCGCTTCCTGAACCGCGAGCTCGCGTCGGTGCCGGACATCGACCTCGACTTCCCGCGCGACATCCGCGAGAAGCTCATCGTCCGCGTCACCGAGCGCTACGGGCGCGAGCACGCGGCGCTCGTCGCGAGCTTCGCGACGTACCGCTCGCGCGGCGCGATCCGCGACGTGGGGAAGGCGCTCGGGCTCCCGTTCGCCGAGCTCGAGCGGCTCGCGCGCGTCTCCGACGGCTGGAGCGCGAAGCGGGTGGGGGAGGAGGTCGAGCGGCTCCCCGACGGCGACCGGAAGCTCGAGTCGAAGCGCTGGCGCGCGTTCGCGTGGCTCACGGGCGAGATCGCCGGGCTCCCGCGCCACGTCTCGCAGCACCCGGGCGGGATGGTCGTCTCGACGCGCCCGCTGATCGAGCTCGTCCCCGTCCAGCCCGCCGCGATGGCCGGCCGCCAGCTCTGCCAGTGGGACAAGGACTCGTGCTCCGACGCCGGCTTCCTCAAGATCGACCTGCTCGGCCTCGGGATGCTCTCCGCGGTCGAGGACTGCGTCGACCAGGTCGCGCGCACGCGCGGCGAGGTCATCGACCTCTCGCGGATCCCCTTCGACGATCCCGAGGTGTTCGCCGAGATCCAGCGCGCGGACACCGTCGGCGCGTTCCAGATCGAGAGCCGGGCGCAGATGCAGAGCCTCCTGCGCACGAAGCCCGCGAACCTCGACGACCTCACCGTCCAGGTCGCGCTCGTCCGCCCCGGCCCGATCCAGGGCAAGGCCGTGCACCCGTACATCGACGCGCGCCAGCGGCTCCGCGAGGACCCGGAGTACGTCTGGCCGGTCGACCACGAGCTCCTGCGCGAGCCGCTCCGCTCGACCTTCGGCGTCGTCGTCTTCCAGGACCAGGTGCTCGAGGTCGCGATCGCGCTCGCCGGCTTCACGGTCGGGGAGGCAGAGGGCCTGCGCCGCGCGATGAGCCGGAAGCGGAGCCACGACGCGCTCGAGGCCTACCGCGGGCGGTTCGTCGCGGGCGCGGCCGCGCAGGGAGTCGACGCGGAGACCGCCGACACGGTCTTCGACAAGCTCGTCGGCTTCTCCGGGTTCGGGTTCCCGAAGGCGCATGCGGCCGCGTTCGGGCTCCTCGCGTACCAGTCGCAGTGGCTCCGGCGGCACCACCCGGCCGAGTTCCTGTGCGCGCTCCTGAACGAGCAGCCGATGGGCTTCTACCCGCCCGCGACGCTGGTGCGGGACGCGCAGCGGCGCGGGGTGGAGGTGCTGCCGCCGGACGTGAACGTGAGCGCGGCGCGATGCACGATCACCTCGGACGCTGGGGTCAGGCTTCAGCCTGACCCCGAGCCGATGGTCCGCATCGGCATTTCCTACATCTCGTCCATCGCCGAAGACGACGCCGAGGCGCTCGTCGCCGAGCGCGAGGAGAACGGGCCGTTCTCGGACGTCGGCGACCTCGCGCGCCGCGCGGCGCTCTCTCGCGACGGCCTGGAGGCGCTCGTGAAAGGCGGAGCCTGCGACGGCTTCGGCCGGAAGCGGCGCGACCTGCTCTGGGAGCTCGGTCTCGCGCTCCGCCCGCAGACCGTCCCGGGCACCAACGGCGAGGCGAAGCAGCTGCCGCTGTCCCTCGACCCCACGGCCGCAACCCCCGAGCTCCGCGACCTCACGCGCTGGGAGCGCATGCTCGCGGACTACCGCGTCACGGGCATGTCGGTAGGCGTGCACCCGCTCGAGCTCCTGCGCCCGCACCTGCCTCCCGGGACGCTCTCGAGCGCCGAGCTCCACGAGCAGCCGCACGGTCGCACGGTCGCCTTCGCGGGGATGACGGTCGCGCGCCAGCGGCCGTCGACGGCGAAGGGCATCGTCTTCATGCTCCTCGAGGACGAGCACGGCCAGGTGAACCTCATCGTCCCCTCGGCCGTCTACGACCGCCACCGAGCGGCGGTGCGCGCCGAGCCGCTCGTGCTCGCCCGCGGCCGCTACGAGCGCGTGGGGGAGAACCGCAACGTGCTCGTCTCCGAGATCGAGTCGCTCGGCCGCCTCGCCCGCGACGTCGCCGAGAACGAGACCGTCTGGGAGTCGCTCCCGCGGCCGCACTCCTTCGGCCGCCGATGAGCGCGCTCTACGATTCGGCGCCTGGCGCTCGTCGTCCGCACCTGGAACGTCTTCCACGGGAACACGTTCCCGCCGGGCCGGCACGCCTTCCTGCACGAGATGATGGAGCTCGTCTGTCACGACGGTCCCGGCGTCGTGTGCCTCCAGGAGCTTCCCCTCTGGTCTCTCGATCGGCTCGAAGGCTGGAGCGGGATGCGCGTCTTCCCGGCCGTCGCGCGGCGGCCCCGCGTGCCGATCCGCCTCGGCGTGTTCCTGACGCGCCTGAACCACGGCTTCTTCCGCTCGGCGTTCGTGGGTCAGGCGAACGCGATCCTCGTCGCGCCGGCCCTGGTGGCGGCGGATCTCGGATGCACGCGGGATCAGCGATCCCGGTCGCGAGCCGCGGGTCGTGCACGCAGTGCGCGTGGACGGACGCTTCGTGGTCGCCAACTTCCATGCCAGCACGGACGAGAGCGCGGCCCGCGTCGAGCTCGAGCGCGCGCGCGAGTTCGCGGAGCGCCACGCGCAGCCGGACGACGTCGTGATCCTCGCGGGCGACTTCAACCTCCGGGAGGTGCACCTCGACGGCTACTCGGACCCGGTGGCCGGCATCGACCACGTGCTCGTGCGCGGCGCGCCCGTCTCCGAGGCGCGTCGTCTGGCCAGAGACCCGGCGCGAGCACTCCGGAGTCGTCCTCTCCGACCACGCGCCGGTCGAGCTGACGATCGAGAGCTAGGCCTCGCCGAGCCGTCTCCGCAGCGTGAACGCGGTCTCGACGAGCGCGAGATGCGTGAACGCCTGCGGGAAGTTGCCGACGAGGCGCTGGCGCTCGGTGTCGTACTCCTCCGACAGCAGGCCGAGGTCGTTCGAGAGCGAGAGCAGGCGCTCGTACAGCTCGACCGCCTCGTCGAGCCGGCCGAGCCGCGCGAGCACGGCGACGAGCCAGAACGAGCACGGGCAGGAAGACGCCTTCGCCGGGCGGAAGACCGTCGACGTCCACGTTCTCGGCGTCGGCGCGGTAGCGCTCGACGAAGCCGTCGCGCATGAGGTCGCGCTGGATCGCCTCCACGGTCCCGACGAACCGCTCGTCGCGGGCAGGCAGGAACCCGACGAGCGGGATCAGCAGCAGGCTCGCGTCCAGCCGGTCCGAGCCGTACGACTGGACGAAGGCTCCGACCTCGGCGTTGTAGCCGTTCGCGAGGACGTCCGCCTTGATCTCGTCGCGCGTCGCCCGCCAGCGGTCGACCGGCCCGTCGCGCCCGAGCTTCTCGATCGCCTTCACCGCGCGGTCGAACGCGACCCACGCCATCACCTTCGAGTGCGTGAAGTGCCGGCGCGGCCCGCGCACCTCCCAGATGCCCTCGTCGGGCTCGCGCCAGCCGGACTCGAGCCAGTCGAAGACCTTGCTCGTGAGCGCCCAGGCGTCGTCGGAGGCGGGGAGACCCTTGACGCGCGCGAGGTGGAGGGCGTCGATGACCTCGCCGTAGACGTCCAGCTGGTGCTGACCCGACGCGCCGTTCCCGATGCGGACAGGGCGAGAGCCCTCGTAGCCGGAGAGCCACGGCAGCTCGATCTCGATGAGGCGCCGCTCGCCGGCGACCCCGTACATGACCTGAAGGTCCTGGGGCGACCCGGCGATCGCGCGCAGCAGCCAGTCGCGCCACCGCTCCGCCTCCTCCACGTATCCCGCACGGAGGAACGCGAGCAGCGTCAGCGTCGCATCCCGCAGCCAGCAGTAGCGGTAGTCCCAGTTGCGCACGCCGCCGAGCTCCTCGGGAAGCGAGGTGGTCGCAGCCGCCACGATGCCGCCCGTCGGCCCGAACGTGAGCGCCTTCAGCGTGAGCAGCGACCGCATCACGGCGTCGCGCCAGCGTCCCTCCAGCTTGCAGTTGCCCGCCCAGTGCGACCAGTACTCGAGCGTTTCGGCGAGCGCTGCTTCGGCGTCCACGGGCTCGGGCAGATCTCTGTGCGACGGGAACCAGGTCAAGACGAAGGGCACGCGCTCGCCCTCACTGACCCGAAACTCGGCGTACGTGCGCAGGTTCCGCCCTTCGAGCTCGATCGGAGTCCGCACGCAGACCGCGTCCGGGCCTGCGACGCCCACGAGCGCGCCGTCGACGTTGAGCACCCACGGCACGATCGAGCCGTAGTCGAAGCGCAGGACGAGCTCCATGCGGAAGTCCACGGTGCCGCGGACGCCCTCGACGATGCGGACGACGTCGGGCGCCTCCCCCCGCGGCGGCATGAAGTCCACGAGCCGCGCCGCGCCGGACGGCGTCTCGAGGTCGGTCTCGAGGACGAGCGTGTCGCCGCGGTAACGCCTTCCGGGCGAGCGGAACTCGCCCACGGGCTCGATCGTCCACTGACCGTTCTCCTCGCTGCCGAGGAGGGATGCGAAGATCGCGCCCGAGTCGAAGCGCGGGAAGCACAGCCAGTCGATCGAGCCGAGCCGGCTCACGAGCGCGACCGTCTGGAGGTCGCCGATGAGCCCGTAGTCCTCGATCCGGCCGGCCATCAATCCTCGCCTTCGAGGAACGCGGCCAGGCGGCGGAAGCGCTTGAGGGCTGCCCGGTCGAACTCGGCTCGGTACTTCTCGGCCGCGTCCTCGTCGAGCGTCGACGCGTACGCCTCGCGAATGTCGTACAGCCGCTCGCCGACGGTGTCGACCACGAGCTGGTAGTCGCCGTAGAGCTCCTCGGTCTCGTCGGCGCCGGCCTTCGTCCAGGCCGCGTCGGCCTCGTCGGCTTCGGCGAGCAGCTCGGCCTCGTCCGTCTCGAAGAGATCGAGCTGGCGCCCGACGAGATCGGCGAAGGGTTTCCGCCGGAAGATCACGTGAGCTCTCCGTAGAGCGCGAGGTGATCCGCCGCGGACGCCTCCCATGTCAGCGCGTCGCGCGCCGCCTCGGCTCCCCGTCGCGCCGCCGCGAGAGCGTCGGGGTCTTCGAGCAGCCGCCCGAGGGCCTCCGCCAACCCGTCGACGTCGCCCGGCTCGACGACCGCTCCCGCGCCGAAGCGACCGACGACCTCGCCCAGGCCGCCGATGTCGTAGACGATCGACGGGATCCCGGCGCCGAGCGACTGCAGCAGCGCGCCGGAGACGTCGATCTCCGCGCGATAGGGGAAGAGCGAGACCGTGGCCTCGGTGAGCGCGCGCTGCAGCTCGTCCGGCGGGAGGAAGCCGAGGCGCCACTCGGCTCGTGCGCCCGCTTCACGCCGGAGGTCGTCCAGCGGCACGCGCGGGTCGCCCGCGACGAGCAGCCGCGCGTCCGGTACGCGCAGCACGGCCGCGACCGCGTCCTCGATCCCCTTGTACGGGCGGATGAGGCCGTGGACGAGCGCCGTCCGCCCGTCGTCGCGCCGGTCGACCTCGGAGCGAAACGCCGGGTGCGGGATCACGCGCAGGCGCTCCTCCGGGACGCCGAACTCGACGAGCGCGCGGCGTCCGCGCTCGGAGTGGACGACCACCCGGTCGCAGCGGCCGAAGAGCTCGTGCCAGAGCCCGGTCTTGGACGCCGTCCGGCGCGGGACGATGTCGTGCGCCGTGAAGACGACCGGCGAGCGCGGGCGGAAGAGCCAGCGGTCGAGCTCGGGCGCGCCGAACCACTGCACGTGCAGCACGTCCGGCTTCGCGGCCGCGAGGCGCGCCATGCCGAAGGGATGCTCGACTGCCTTCACCGCCAGGCGCAGCCGCCCTGAACCCATCCGCGCTGGCCCCATGCGCGAGGACGCGGGATAGAACCACTCGCGCGCTCGGTAGCCGTTCGGGGTCGCGACCTCGCCGAAGCGGAAGCGCGACGTCACGAGCTCCACGTCCGCTCCGGCGGACGCGAGCGCCGCGGCGAGCGCGCGGTCGTAGGGCGGTGTGTACGCGGGCGGGTCGGCCAGGACGACGCGCATCGCCGAGTACGTTAGACCGGCCGGCGTCAGAATCCCGCTCGTGACCTTCGAGGAGGCCCGCGCGCAGTTCCCGGTGCTCGAGCGCTTCGCGTACCTGCAGGCGGGCAGCGTCGGGCCGCTCGCGCGCGGCACGCTCGAGGCGATGGTCGCCGAGGAGGAGCAATGCCTGCGCGAGGGCAAGGGAACGCTCGCGCGGTTCGAGCGGGTCCTCGCGCAGCGCGACGAGCTCCGGGGCGCCATCGGGGCACTCGTCGGCGTCGAGGCGGATCGGGTCGCGATCACGAGCTCGACGACGGACGGCTGCAACATCGTGCTCGCCGGCCTCGACCTCGGGCCGGACGACGAGGTGATCACGACGACCGACGAGCACTTCGGGCTCATCGGGCCGCTGCACGTCTCGGGGGCGAAGGTCGTCGCGGTCCCGCCGGACCCCGAGCGCATCGTCGCACGCGGTCACGCCCAACACGCGGCTGCTCGCGCTCTCGCACGTGCTCTGGACGACGGGGCAGGTGCTCCCGGTGCACAAGCTGAAGGAGGCGACGGGCCTGCCGATCCTCGTCGACGGCGCGCAGTCCGTCGGGACGATCCCGGTCGACGCGAACGGGCTCGACTTCTACACGATCTCCGGGCAGAAATGGCTGTGCGGGCCCGAGGGGACGGGCGCGCTCGTCGTCTCCGAGCCGGAGGAGCTGCGCGTCGGGCGTCCGAGCTACCTCTCGCAGGCGAGCCACGAGGTAGACGGGACGTTCGAGCCCCGAAACGGAGCAGCGCGCTTCGATCCCAACTTCACGCCGCCGGCGCTCGTCGCCGGCTTCCTCGCCGCGCTCGCCGAGCAGCCCGAGTGGCGTTTCGAGCGCGCGGCCGCGACCGCCGAGCGCTGCCGCGAGCTCCTGCGCGAGGCGGGCGCGGACGTCGTCGTTCCGGACGAGCGCGCGACGCTCGTCTCCTGGCGCGTCCCGGCCGAGGAGTCCGCGGCCGTCGTCGCCCGGCTCGCCGAGGCCGGCGTGATCGTCCGCGAGCTGCCCGGGCGCGGGCTCGTGCGCGCATCGGTCGGCTGGTGGACGAGCGACGATGACCTCCAACGCCTCGCTGCCGCGTTGTAGGGTCAGCGCGCATGTGCTTCGACCTCGACTCCACGCCTCCGATCCCGCCGGTCTCCGGCGCGGCGGTCTCGCACGACGATCTCGTGCTCGAGGCGTTCGACGGGAACCGCTTCGCGGCCTTTGCGGCCACGCCGGACGAGCCGGCCGCGGCGGGCGTCGTGATCCTCCCGGACGTCCGCGGGCTCTACCGCTTCTACGAGGAGCTCGCGCTGCGCTTCGCCGAGCGCGGGCACGCGGCCGTCGCGTTCGACTACTTCGGGCGCAGCGCGGGTGCGGAGAAGCGCACTGTCGACTGGGAGTTCATGCCGCACGTCGAGCAGACGACGCACGCCGGGCTGCAGGCGGACATCGGCGCCTGTGTCGCCCATCTCCGCAGTCTCGGCTGCAGCGCGATCTTCACGGTCGGCTTCTGCTACGGCGGCCGGAACTCGTGGCTCGCCGCGACCGCGGGGCACGGGCTCGCCGGGGCGATCGGCTTCTACGGACGGCCGAAGGAGGGGCGCCCGTCCGACTCGCCCTCCCCGATCGCTGTCGCGGGCCAGATCGCCGCGCCGATCCTCGCCCTCATGGGCGGCGACGACGCCGGGATCCCGGTCGAGGACGCCGAGGCGTTCGACGCCGCGCTCGACGCGGCCGGGGTCGAGCACGAGGTCGTGATCTACCCGGGCGCGCCGCACAGCTTCTTCGACCGGAAGCAGGAGGAGTTCGCGGAGGCGTCCGAGGACGCCTGGAACCGCACGCTCGAGTTCATCTCACGCCACTCCTGACGTGACCTCGCGCGAGTTCACGCCCGGGCTCGAGCTTGCAGGCGCGTTCTACGAAGAGATCGTCGCGCCGCTCCTCGACGGCATCGAGCACTCCGCGGCGCTGCTCGGGGACGGCTCCGAGGTCCTCGGCTTCGACACCGCCCGCTCCACCGACCACGGTTGGGGGCCGCGCCTGCAGGTGTTCGTCGCCGAGGACGAGGTCGCGCGCGTCGCCGAGCTCGTCGAGGAGAGCCTCCCGGACGAGTTCCGCGGCTGGCCGACCCGCTTCGGCTGGGACGCAGTGCCCGTGACGCACCACGTGACGGTGACGACGCTCGACGCGTGGCTGCACGACAAGCTCGGGTTCGACCCGTTGCAGCCGATCGCGCTCGAGAGCTGGCTCGCGACCCCGCAGCAGGTCCTGCTCGAGGTCACCGAGGGCGCGGTGTTCCGGGATGCGGACGGCGCGCTCGGGCGGGCACGCGAGGCGCTTGCGTGGTATCCGCGCGACGTCTGGCTCTGGCTCCTTGCCTGCCAGTGGCGGCGGATCGACCAGGAGGAGCCGTTCGTCGGCCGCACGGCCGAGGTCGGGGACGAGCTCGGCTCGCGTGTCCTCTGCGCGCGGCTCGTCCGCGACGCGATGCGCCTCGCGTTCCTCCTCGAGCGCCGGTACGCGCCGTACGCGAAGTGGCTCGGCTCGGGGTTCCGGCGCCTGCGCGCGTACGAGGAGCTGGGGCCGATGCTCGAGGCCGCGCTCGCCGCGACCGACTACCTCGCGCGCGAGCGGACGCTCGTCGGTGCGCTCGAGCGGCTCGCGCGGCTCCACAACGCGGCGGGCGTGACGCCGCAGGTCGAGGAGGCTCCGGTGCAGTTCTACGACCGGCCGTTCCGCGTCCTCGGCTCCGGCCGCTTCGTCGCGGCATGTCTCGAGAAGGTGTCCGACGAGCGGCTCCGCGCGCTCCCGCTCGTCGGCTCGATCGACCAGTTCGCCGACTCGACCGACGTGCTCGCGTATCCGCGCACGTTCGAGAAGCTCGCGGAGGCCTACCGCGCCTGGCTCGCCGACCCGGAGGCTCGGAGCAGGTGAGCTACGCCGCGTCGGCGGCGGTGCGCAGCCCGAGCTCCTTCGCGATCGGCTGCATCGCCTCGACGACGTTCCGGATGTGCTCGTCGAGCTCGAGGCCGAGGAGCTCCGCGCCCGCGTACACCTCGTCGCGGTGCACGCCGGCCGCGAACGACGGCTGCTTGAGCTTCTTCTTCACCGACTTCGGCTCCAGCCCGTCGAGCCCGGTCGGGCGCACGAGCCCGCACGCGTGCACGAAGCCGGAGAGCTCGTCGCACGCGAACAGCGTCTTCTTGAGCTGCGTGTCGCGCGGCATCGCGAGGTGCTCGGCGTGCGAGAGCACGGCCTCGATCAGCTCCTCCGGATAGCCCTCCTCGCGGAGAATCGGCGCCCCGTTCTGCGGATGCTCGTCGAGCGTGGGGTGGATCTCGTAGTCGAAGTCGTGCAGGAGCGCGGTCGCGCGCCAGAAGTCCTCGTCCTCGCCGTAGTGCCGCGCGTACCAGCCGACCGACGCCTCGACGGCCAGCGCGTGCCGCAGGAGCGCCTCGCTCTTCGTGTACTGCGTGAGGGTCTCCCACGCCTGCTCGCGGGTCGGCCGCACGGGCGAGTACGATAGCCGCCGCCGCCGTTGGATCTCGTCTCTCGCAAACCCACCGTCGCCCCGTACGGGACCTGGTCTTCGCCGATCTCGGCGGAGCTCGTCGCGAGCGCCGGCACCCGCCTCAGCGGAGGCTGGCTCGCCGACGGAACGGCGTGGTGGCTCGAGGGCAGGCCGGCCGAGAACGGCCGCGTCGTCCTCATGAAGGCCGAGCGCGGCGGCGAGCCCGTCGACGTCGTCCCGCAGGGATTCAACGTCCGCACGATGGTGCACGAGTACGGCGGAGGCGCATACGTCGTTCACGATGGCGTCGTCTTCTGCTCGCGACTTCGACGACCAGCGCCTCTACCGCATCGACCCGGGCGCCGAGCCGACTCCGATCACGCCCGAGGTCCCGGGGACGACGCACCGGTACGCCGACGGCCGAGTTGCAGCCGGACGGCGCGCTCTGGATCGGCGTCCGCGAGCGCCACGAGGGTGAGAGCTCGCGCGACGTGATCAACGAGCTCGTCGCGATCCCGACCGACGGCTCGGCAGAGCCGAAGATCATCGCCGGCGGTCGCGACTTCTACTCGAACCCGCGCATCTCGCCGGACGGGCGCCGGCTCTCGTTCCTCGCGTGGGATCTCCCGTGGATGCCGTGGGACGGCTGCGAGCTCTTCGTCGCCGACCTCGCGCACGACGGGACGCTGGGCGACCCGGTGCGCGTCGCCGGACACGACGGCGAGGAGGCGATCTGGCAGCCCGAGTGGAGCCCGTCCGGGGATCTCGTGTTCGCGAGCGACCGCAGCGGCTGGTGGAACCTCGAGCGGATCCACGGGGCGCACCGCACCGTCCTGTACGCCGCCGAGGCCGAGTTCGGGTATCCGGCGTGGGTCTTCGGCGCCCGGTCGTTCGCATTCCTCGGCGACGGCCGGATCGTCTGCTGCTACGAGCGCGACGGGCGGAGTCTCTTCGGCATCCTCGACCCGGAATCGGGCGAGCTCGAGCATCTCGAGCTCGAGTACGACGCCGTGTCCTCGGCGTCCGTGACCGCGGAGGGCACGACGGCACTCGTCATCGCGGGCTCGGCGACGGCCACCAACCGCGTGGTGCTCCTCGACCTCGCCGACGGGTCGACGACCGTGCTGCGAAAGAGCGCCCAGGTGCCGGTCGACGCGGCGTACTTCTCGGTGCCCCGGGCTCTCGAGTTCCCGACCGACGACGACCGCACCGCCCACGCGCTCGTCTACCCGCCGACGAACCCCGACTTCGCGGCGGCGGACGGAGAGGTGCCGCCCCTGATCGTGATGAGCCACGGCGGCCCGACGGGGAGCGCCAGTGCGATCGTCGACCTGAACACCCAGTTCTGGACGACTCGCGGCTTCGCCGTCGTGGACGTGAACTACGGCGGCTCCACGGGCTACGGCCGCGAGTACCGCGAGCGGCTGAACGGCCAGTGGGGCGTCGTCGACCTCCGGGACTGCGTGAACGCCGCGCGGCACCTCGTGGAGCGCGGCGAGGCCGATCCCGAGCGGCTGCTGATCAGAGGTGGCAGCGCGGGCGGCTACACGACGATCTGCGCGCTGACCTTCACCGACGAGTTCGCGGCCGGCGCCTCGTACTTCGGCATCGCCGACCTCGAGCAGTTCGGCGGCGGCGAGACGCACAAGTTCGAGCTCCAGTACGAGCACACGCTCGTCGGGCCGTATCCCGAGGCGGCCGAGCTGTACAGGGCCCGGAGCCCCATCCACTTCGCCGAGCAGATCTCGACCCCGATGCTCGTCCTCCAGGGCGCCGACGACGAGATCGTGCCGCCGACGCAGGCCGAGCTGATCGTGGGCGCGCTCCGCGAGCGAGGGATCCCGCACGCGTATCTCCTCTTCGAGGGCGAAGGCCACGGCTTCCGGAAGGCCGAGTCGATCGTCGCGGCGCTCGAAGCGGAGCTCTCGTTCTACGTGCAGATCCTCGGGCTCGCTCCAGCCGACGACATCCCCAAACTGACGATCGAGCACCTGTCCTGAGCTCGTCCCACACCCATCTGGGGGCGCCGGTCACTACGCCCTTTACGATTCCCCGCGCCATGGAGTCCTTCGTCATCGAGGGCGGTCGCCCGCTCAGCGGGACGATCCGCGCCTCGGGGAACAAGAACGGCGCGCTGCCGATCCTCGCCGCGAGCATCATGGCCTCGGGCGAGGTGGCGCTCTCGAACGTGCCGAGGATCAGGGACGTCGAGACGATGGTCGAGCTCATGGTCGATCTCGGCGCCGAGGTCGAGTGGACCGGGCCGAACGATGTGAGGATCGATCCCGGCGGCGTCTCCAAGACGAGCCTCGACCCGATCCTGTCGCGCGAGATCCGCGCGTCGTTCCTCCTCGCCGGGCCTCTGCTCGCGCGCTTCGGCCAGGTCAGCGTGCCGCCGCCCGGCGGGGACGTGATCGGGCGGCGCCGGCTCGACACGCACATCCACGCCTTCCAGGAGCTCGGGGTCGAGGTCGAGCTGAACGGCGCGTACGACATGCGGACGGACGGGCTCCGCGGGAAGCGGCTCTACCTCGACGAGGCCTCGGTCTCGGGAACGGAGAGCGCGATCATGGCCGCCGTCCTCGCGCAGGGCGAGACGTGCGTCGGCCACGCCGCGTGCGAGCCGCACATCCAGGATCTCTGCCGCTTTCTCGTGCGGCTCGGGGCCGACATCGAGGGCATCGGGTCGAACGTCCTCCGCATCAACGGCGTCGCGGCGCTGACGGGCGGCGAGTACCGGATCGGGCCCGAGCACGTCGAGGTCGCGAGCTTCGCGGCGCTCGCGGCGCTCACGGGCGGCGACGTCACGATCGAGGACGTCGAGCCGGACGACCTGATCGCGATCGTGCCCGCGTTTCGCAAGCTCGGGATCCGGATGGACGTGAACGAGCGCACCGTGCGCATCACGCCGGAGCAGGACCTGCGCGTCGTCGACGACCTCGGCGGGCACATCCCGAAGATCGAGAGCGGCGTCTGGCCGGCGTTCCCGGCCGACCTGACGTCGATCGCGCTCACCTGCGCGACGCAGTGCCACGGGACGATCCTGATCTTCGAGAAGATGTTCGAGAGCAGGCTCTTCTTCGTCGACAAGCTCGTCTCGATGGGCGCCAGGATCATCCTCTGCGACCCGCACCGGGCGGTCGTCACCGGGCCGGCGAAGCTCTACGGCCAGCGCCTCGAGAGCCCGGACATCCGGGCCGGGATGGCGATGCTCATCGCCGCGCTCTGCGCGGACGGCGAGTCGACGATCGGGAACATCGGCCAGATCGACCGCGGCTACGAACGCATCGACGAGCGGCTGCGCGCGCTCGGCGCCTCGATCGAGCGCACGGAGCGATGACCCGCGAGGGCGCTGCGGCCGTTTCGCTCGGGAGCAGCGCCGAGAGCAGCATCGCGACGGGTGTCGCCGTCCTCGACCACCTGCTCGCGGAGCTGGCGCGGGCCGGCCGCTTCGAGCTGAAGCTCGAGATCGCGCCCGACGAGCCCGAGTCGGAGGTGGGGGCGGCGGGCGCTGCGCTCGGAGACGCCCTGCGCCCGCTGCTCGACGCCGAGGAGGCGGCAGGGCGCGGCGTGGGCGTCGTCGCGGCGGACGAGGCGCTCGCGATGGTCGTCGTCGAGGCGTCCGGGAAGCCGCTCGTCGCCTCGAACGCCGATCTCACGTCGACGAGGGCCGGAGGGCTGCAGACGGATCTCGCGGCCGGGTTCTTCAACGGGCTCGCGGAGGCGGCGGGGCTGACCATCCACGTTCGCCTGTTCGAGGGCGAGGACTCGCAGCACGTGCTCGAGGCGATCTTCAAGGCGCTCGGCGCGGCGCTGGCCGACGCCTGTCGCGCCTGATCCACGACCGAAAGGAGCGCCATGGCCGAGAAGGACGTCATCGCGACCGACCGCGCGCCGGGCCCGTTCGGCGGCGCGCCGTACAACCAGGCGATCCGCCTCGGCGACCTCGTCTTCGTCGCCGGTCAGCTCGGCGTCTCGCTCGAGACGAACGAGCTGGTCGGCACTGAGATCGGCGAGCAGACCGACCAGGCGATGCGCAACCTCGGCGCGATCCTCGAGGCCGCCGGCAGCAGCCTGGACAAGCTCCTGAAGACGACCGTGTTCCTCGTCGATCTCGCGGACTTCCAGGGGATGAACGAGGTCTACGCGCGCCACGTCGGCGACCGGCCGCCCGCGCGCTCGACGATCGGCATCTCGCAGCTCCCGGTCGGCGCCCGCGTCGAGATCGAGGCGATCGCGCACATCTGAACCGCGGTTCAACACACCGGTGTCAGACACACTTTCGTGTCAAGGGTGATCTGCGCCGAGAGTGCGCGAATCGTTCCACAGGACAAACAGCAGGCGGCATCGGCGCGCGAAGGCGGTCGACATGTTCCGTCTCGGACACCGGCGTCGACGAGCGCGTTGTCCGACAGTGTCTGACACCGGGTTTCTGTCGGCCGCGAGATGGCCGGCGGTCGGCGCGGGGCAGAATGAGCCCATGCGGGCCGAGGAGGTCATCGCCACCCACGGGAACACGGACTTCGACGCGTTCGCGGCGATGGTCGCCGCGCGCCATCTCTACCCGGGCGCGGTCGTCGCGGTCGGAGCGCTCAACCGCAACGTGCGCGACTTCTACCGCCTGCACGCGGACGAGCTCGGCTCCGTCGTCGACGCCAACCGCCTGGAGCTCGACGCGATCCGCCGCCTGATCGTCGTCGAGACCTCCAGCGCGTCGCGGCTCGGCGAGCTCGAGCCGGTCGCGCTCGACCCGCGCGTCGAGAAGGTGCTCTTCGACCACCACGGGGAGGTCGAGCTTCCGGACTGGGTCGGCGCCGACTCCGCCGTGCTCTCGGCCGACGGCGCGCTGACGACGACGCTCGTCGGGATCCTCGCCGAGCGCGAGCTCTCCCCGACGGCGCTCGAGGCGACCGCCTTCGCGCTCGGGATCCACGAGGACACGGGGTCGCTGACCTACCCGACGGCAACGCAGCGAGACGCCGACGCGCTCGCGTGGTGCCTCCGCCACGGCGCGCGCCAGGACCTCGTTTCCGCGTACCTGCACACGCCGCTGACCGCCGGCGAGCGCGATCTCCTGCACCGCCTCATGGACGAGCTCGAGCCGATCGACGCCGCGGGCGAGGAGGCTCTCGTCGCCGCGGTGAGCTGGCCCGAGTACGTCGAGGGCGTCTCCAACCTCGCGCACAAGATCGTCGACCTCACGGACGCGAAGGCTCTCGTCCTGCTCGTGGAGATGGACGAGCGCGTCTTCGCCGTCGTCCGGAGCCGGTCCGACGCCGTCGACTCGGCCGCGGTCGCCGCCGTCCTCGGAGGCGGCGGCCATGCCGGGGCCGCGTCGGCGATCGCTCGCACGTCTCTCGGTGAGGCGCGCGAGAAGATCCTCGCGGCGCTCGCCGACCATGCCGCGGCCGAGGCGCCCCGCGCGCGCGACGTGATGTCGGCCCCCGTGCGCTCGGTCGGCCCCGATGCGACGGTGCGCGACGCGATGGCCCTCTGCCAGCGTCACGGGCAGAGCGGCGTGTTCGTGGTCGAGGAGGCCCGCGTCGTGGGTGCCGTCGCCCGGGAGGATCTCGACAAGGCGGTCGGGCACGGGCTCGCGCACGCTCCCGTGCGCGGGATCATGAGCGGCCGCGTCGTCACGGCCTCGGAGGACGCGTCGCTGCCGGAGCTCCAGATGCTGGTCACGAGCGCGCAGGACGGGCGCGTCGCGGTGCTGCGCGACGGCGCTCTCGTCGGCGTCGTGGCTCGCGCCGACCTGCTGCGCGCGCTCGAGGGCGCGGAGCCGGCGCGCGAAGAGCCGGCCGAGAGCCTCGCGGACGAGCTCTCCGCGTCGAGAGCCTCCGTCCGCTGTTCGAGGCCGTCGCGGCGCTCGGCGACCGGGCGGAGGGCGTCTACCTCGTCGGCGGCACGGTGCGCGACATCCTGCTCGGCGAGCCGAGCTTCGACGTCGACATCGCCATCGAAGGCGACGCGATCGAGTTCGCGCGCGCGCTCGCCGACGCGCTCGACGGCCGCGCGACGCCGCACGAGCGGTTCGGCACCGCGGTCGTGTCGTACGGGGACGACGCGCGCGTCGACGTCGTCACGACGCGCACGGAGTTCTACGACGCCCCCGCGGCGCTGCCGACGGTCGAGCGCGCGGGCCTGCGCGAGGACCTCTTCCGCCGCGACTTCACGATCAACGCCATGGCGGCGTCGCTGAAGCCGGCCGACTTCGGGCGGCTGATCGACCCCTTCGGCGGGCGGACCGACCTCCAGGCGGGCGTGCTCCGGGTCCTGCACAACCTGTCGTTCATCGACGACCCCACGAGGATCTTCCGCGGGATCCGCTACGAGGCGCGCTACGGGCTGCGGCTCGAGGAGCACTCGGCCCGCCTGGCGCGCGGTTGCATCGAGATGGGGCTCGTCGGCGATCTCTCGTCCGCGCGCCTGCGCGACGAGCTCGTGACGCTGCTCGAGGATCCGGGCGCGGCAGGCGGGATCCTGCGGCTCGGCGAGCTCGGCGCGGATCACGCGGTGCATCCGCACCTGCGCGCGGACGCCGACGCGGTGGCGCTGTTCGAGCGCGCGCTCCGTCTGAAGGACGAGCTTCAGGTCGAGGTGCCCGCCTGGCGGATCGGCCTCGCCGCGATCGGCCGCGACCTGACTCCGGAGGAGGCCTACGACTGGCTCGAGCGGCTCAAGGTGCGGCGCCGCGACGTGAACCTGATCGCGGGAGCGATCACGGTCGCCTCCCGGATCGTCGAGCGCCTGCGGGCGGAGGAGCTCGCCCCGGCCGAGGTCACCACGCTCGCGGACGCGTTCGCTCCCGACGCGCCGCTGCTCGCGCTCGCACACGGGGAGCTTCCCGAGCTGCGCGAGTACTTCACGCGCCTTCGCGACGTGAGGCTCGAGATCGGCGGTGCCGACCTCGCGGCCCTCGGGCTCGAGGAGTCGCCGCGCGTCGGCGAGGTGCTCGCCGAGCTGCGCCGCCGGAAGCTCAACGGCGAGCTCGACGGGCGCGAGTCCGAGCTCGAGGCCGCCCAGGAGCTGATCGCGGCGGCGACGGAATGACCGTCGCGTCCGCGACCGAGATCGCCGAGCGCTACGGGCGCCTCCGCGAGGAGGTGGGGGAGGGAGTCACGGTCGTCGTCGCGACGAAGTACGTCTCCCTCGAGGACATGGCCGCCCTCGCCGACGCGGGCGTCGAGGTCGTGGGCGAGAACCGCGCGCAGGACCTCGTCGCGAAGCAGGCGCGCTACGGCGACGCGTTCCGCTGGCACTTCATCGGCCACCTCCAGTCGAACAAGGTCAAGGTCGTGAACGAGACCTGCGAGCTCGTGCACTCGCTCTCGAGCGAGTCCGCGGCGAGCCGGATCGCCGTCCCGGCGCTCCTCGAGGTCAACCTCGCGGGCGAGAGCACGAAGTCCGGCGTCGAGCCCGACGAGATCGCCGGCTACGTCGAGCGCTTCCCGCTGATCCGCGGGCTCATGACCATGCCGCCGCTGGCGAGCGACCCCGAAGCGTCGCGGCCGCACTTCCGGCAGCTGCGCGAGCTCGCGCGCGACCACGGCCTCGCGGAGCTCAGCATGGGCACGTCCCAGGACTACCGGGTCGCCGTCGAGGAAGGAGCGACCCACGTCCGCGTCGGCGAGCTCCTGTTTCGCGCCCGCTAGTGACCCGATTCCGTGGGGTGGGCCAACTAGAATCGCGCGGTCATGGGTTTGTCCGATCTCTGGAGCCGCACGCTCGTCTACTTCGGCATCGCCGAGGAGGAGGAATGGGACGAGGACGGCTACGTCACGAACGAGCAGCTCGAGGAGAGCCCAGCGGCCGTCGCCGCGGCCGTGAGCGCCAGAACGTCCGGCACCTGCCGAGCGCTCCCGAGGCCGACGAGTGGAGCGGGGACGAGCCGGAGCCCGAGCCGGCACCGCAACGCCGCCGCCGCGAGGAGCGCCAGCCTCGCCTTCGCAGCGTCGACCCGGGCCCCCCGGCGAAGGTGCACCTCGTCGTCCCGCGGAGCTTCAACGACGCGCAGCAGATCGCGGACCGCTTCAAGGCCCAGATGCCCGTGATCGTCAACCTGCAAGGGGCCGACACGGAGCTCTCGAAGCGGCTGATCGACTTTGCGAGCGGCCTCACGTACGCGCTCGACGGGAGCATGCAGCGAATCGCGGACAAGGTCTTCCTGCTGACGCCGCGAAACGTCGAGCTCTCCGCCGAGGAGCGGGCCCGCGCGCTCGAGCGCGGCGGCTTCTACAACCAGGCCTAGTACCAGACCGAACCCACGTAGGAAAGCGGCTTTCGCGGGCGAACTCCCGCATGATGGGCGCCTTCGCAGGACCCGGTCTTCTCGCGGACGCCGCGGCGACGCTGCAGAGCTTCGTCTGGGCCTTCACGAGCATCTTCATCCTGCTCATCTTCGGATGGGTGCTCATGGGCTGGATCCGGATCCCGTACTCCAGGACGACGGCAGCTGTGCAAGAGTTCCTGAACGAAGTCGTACGCCCGTATGTCCGCCTGTTTCGCTTCCTGCCGTCGCTCGGACCCTTCGACCTGTCGCCGATCGTTGCCGTGGTCGCCCTGCTCGTCGGGGCGCGGCTCGTCAACTTCCTGATCGGGGCGATCCTCTAAGGAGGTCACATGCCGCTCACCCCCGTCGAGATCAGACATCTGGAGCTCCACCGCTCGTGGCTGCGCGGCTACCGGAAGAGCACCGTGGACCGCCTGCTCTCGGAGATCGCCGACAGCTTCGAGGAGGTCTGGCGCGAGCGCGCCGACCTCGCCGACCGCGTCGAGGAGCTCGACACCGAGGCCGCGAAGCACCGCGAGCTCGAGGCGCTCCTACGCTCCACCCTCGTTTCGGCGGAGCGAGCGTCGCACGACATGAAGGAGCAGGCGCGCCGCGAGTCGGACCTCATCGTCCAGGAGGCGCACGCCGAGGGCCGCCGGGTCATGCGCGAGGTCACGGCCGAGAAGCTGCAGCTCGAGGAGGACGTCCGCAGGATCCGGGCGCTGCTGCGAACCGCGCTCGAGCTCGTCGACGAGCAGCAGCCGAAGGCAGAGCCGGCCGCGCAGGACGGGGCCGCCCAGGAGCCCGCGCCCACGCCGCAGCCCGTCGAGGAGACGACCGACGCGGGCATTCGGCAGGTCGCGGGGTAGAGCCGCGACGGCCGATATCCTTCGGGCCGTGGAAGGCCCGACCACACGCCTGCGGCTACGCGTGAGCCCCGGAGCCTCCCGCTCGGAGGTCGTCGGCCCACACGGCGAGGCCTGGAAGGTTCGGGTGACAGCGGCGCCCGAGAGCGGGAAGGCGAACGAGGCGGTGCGCGACCTGCTCGCCGACGCCCTCGGCGTCCCGCGCTCCTCCACGGAGATCGTGAGCGGCGCGGGGTCGCGCGACAAGGTCGTCCTCGTGCACGGGCTGACGACGAGCGAGGCGGAGCAGCGCCTCGGAGCGGCCGCGTGACCATCGATCTCGACCACTTCCGCCGCGAGCTCGAGGCCGAGCGCGACCGGCTCGCCGCGGCGCGCGACGGCGTGAACCACGAGGGCTCGCTGATGGACGAGACGGGCGACCTCTCGATCGGCTCTGGCGACCACATCGCGGACAGCGCGAGCGAGACGTACATGCGCGAGCTCGACGGCGGGCTCGAGGAGAACGCCGATCACCTGCTGGCCGAGGTGGAGGCGGCGCTCACCCGGATCGAGGACGGCTCGTACGGAACCTGCAGCGTCTGCGGGAAGCCGATCGGCGAGGAGCGGCTCGAAGCGGTGCCGTACGCGACGCTCTGCATCGACGACAAGCGGGCCCTGGGGCGCGTGTGAAACGCGCGATTCTTGGGCGGCGGTCGCGGTGCGCGGCCGGAGGGCACAGTACGGGTGGTACGGGCCCGGAGAGCCGCGTGCCGCGAGCGTCGTCAGGCTGCGGCGGAGCCGGGCTCCGCCCGGCGGGAGCCGTAGCCGGCCAGGAGCGCGCGTGAGCGAGTCGGCGCAGCAAGAGGTTCAGCAGCAGGTGGATGTTCGCGTCGGGTCGACGGCGAACGCGCTCCAGGCCATCTCGGCGGCCGAGCGCTCGCTCGGGGCCGGCCCGGCGCAGTGGTTCGCGCTCGTCGTGGTCGGTGCCGCGGCGATCATCGCCGACCAGCTCACGAAGCAGGTGGTCGGTCGCACGCTCGAGGTGGGGGAGAGCGTCGAGCTCGTCGGCCCGTTCTCGATCCATCACGTCGAGAACTCCGGCATCGCGTTCGGGCTCTTCGCCAGCAGGACGACGATCGTGATCGGGATCACCGCGGTCGCGGTCGGCGCTCATGCTCTGGTACTTCGCGAGGTCCGGCCGCCGCCACCCGGCGCTTCCCGTCGGCCTCGGGCTCGTCCTCGGCGGCAGCATCGCGAACCTCGTCGACCGCGTCCGCCTCGGCAGGGTCACGGACTTCCTCGACCTCGACGCCTGGCCCGCGTTCAACCTCGCGGACACGTTCATCGTCGTCGGCGTCGCCGTTCTCTTCGGCACGCTCGTGCTCGCCGACCGGTCGGATCGGATGCACGGCCGCGCGCGCGATGGCGACGCTTCGCTTCAGCGTCGCTGAGGCCGACGCGGGCACGCGGCTCGACCGCGCGCTTGCCTCCCGCGTGGAGATCGGGACGCGCTCGCTCGCGGAGCGCCTGCTGCGCGACGGAGCGGTCCTGATCGACGGCTCGGTGCGCCCGAAGAGCCACCGCCTGGAGGCGGGATCCGTGGTCGAGGTCGAGCTTCCGGGCCCGCCCGCGGTGCTCGAGCCGGAGCCCGCCACCGTCCGGCTCGCGTACGAGGACGAGCACCTGCTCGTCGTCGACAAGCCGGCCGGGCTCGTCGTGCATCCGGGAGCGGGGACGCGGGCGGGAACGCTCGCCGGGCAGCTGCTCTCGCTCGGCGCGGGCGGGGGAGACGAGCCGGAGCGGCCGGGGATCGTGCACCGGCTCGACCGCGACACCTCGGGGCTGCTCGTCGTCGCTCGCTCGGAGGAGGCGTACGCGGGGCTCCAGGAGGCGATCCGCCGCCGTGAGATCGAACGCCGCTATCTCGCGCTCGTCAGAGGCGATCCGCGCTCGGCGAGCGGGCGGATCGACGCGCCGATCGGCCGTGACCGGCGGGATCCCACGCGCCGCTCGCTCGACACCGACGAGCCGCGCGAGGCCGTCACGCACTTCGAGGTGCGGGAGACGCTCCCCGCGCACGCGCTCCTCGACGTCAGGCTCGAGACCGGCCGCACGCACCAGGTCCGCGTCCACCTCGCGGCGATCGACCTGCCGGTCTCCGGGGATGCGCAGTACGGCGTCCGGGGCGACCTCGGCCTCGCGCGGCAGTTCCTGCACGCGTACCGGCTGCGCTTCCGGCACCCCGTCACGGGCGCGGAGGTCGACCTCGAGTCGCCGCTGCCGCCCGACCTCGAGGCCGCGCTCGAGCGTGCGCGAGAGGAGAGCTGATGCCTCCCTCGCGGCCGAGCACGTTCGAGATCGCCGGCTTCCGCGGCCACGCGCTCCCGTGCGCGCTGCACGCGGACGGCGACGAGCCGGGGGTCGCCGTCGTCTTCCCCGGCGCCGTGGCCGAGGGCGGTCGGATCGGCGGCAGTCCCGCGCGTCCCGACCTGAGCTACGCGCGCTCGCTGCTCCGCGCCGAGGGCATCGCGGTCTTCGAGGTGTGGTGGGACGCGGGACCGGTGCCCAGGCAGGAGCTCGACGCCTGGATCGCGGCGAACGCCGACGCCGCCCTCGCCGCGGCTACGGAGGACCGCCCACTCGCGGCTCTCGTCGGCCGCTCGATCGGCACGATCGCGCTCTCGGGCATCGTCTCGCACGCCGACTGGGAGCGCCGCGCCGTCCCGACGATCTGGATGGCACCGCTCCTCACGCTTCCGAACGTCGCGTCGGCGCTCGAAGGGCTCCGTTCGCCCGCCTTCGTCGTGGGCGGCACCGGCGATCCGGCCTTCGACGCCGGCGTCGTGGAGCGGCTGAGCAGGACGAACGTCGAGGTCGCGGTCATCGAAGGCGCGCACCACGGGCTCGAGGTCGGGGACGACCCGGCCGGGTCCGCGAGGCTGCTCGCGGGCGTCCTCGACCGGATGCGCGAGTTCGTCGTCCGAAGCAGAAGCGGCAGCTAGACTGTCCGCCGTCCTGAACCACCGACCCGGCGATCAGCCGAGGCGGGGGTGCCGTCGCTCTGAGCGCGGTTCCGCCCGGCCCGCCGGCGCAGTACACATGAAACCGACAGAAAGGGGCTGATCCCGTGTCAGTCGTGACCATGCGAGAGCTGCTGGAGGCCGGCGTCCACTTCGGCCACCAGACGCGACGCTGGAACCCGAAGATGCGCCGCTTCATCTTCTCCGAGCGCCGCGGCCAGTACATCATCGACCTCACGAAGACGCTCGAGCTCATGGAGGAGGCGCACGACTTCGCGCGGAATCTCGCCGAGCGGCGCGGCACGATGCTCTTCGTCGGCACGAAGAAGCAGGCGCAGGACGCCGTGCAGGAGCACGCGACACGCGTCTCGATGCCGTACGTCAACAACCGCTGGCTCGGCGGCCTGCTCACGAACTGGCGGACGATCTCCGAGCGGATCGCCTACCTGCACGACCTGCGGCGGCTGCAGACGGAGGGCCAGCTCGACCTGCTCCCGCCGAAGGAGCGCATCGCGCTGACGGGCGAGCTCGAGAAGCTCGAGGCGAACCTCGGCGGCGTCGCGGACATGAAGCGGCAGCCCGACGCGGTGTTCGTCATCGACCTGAAGAAGGAGCAGCTCGCGGTGCGCGAGGCGCGGCGGCTCGGCGTCCCGATCATCGGGCTCGTGGACACGAACTGCGACCCGGACGAGGTCGACTTCGTGATTCCGGGCAACGACGACGCGATCCGGTCGGCGAACCTCGTGACGAAGGTCGTCGCGGACGGCATCGCCGCCGGCCAGGCACAGGTGACGCCCGCCGAGATGGCGCAACAGCCGGAAGCGGAAGCGGAGGTCACGCCCGCCGAGACGGCGCCACAGCCGGAAGCGGAGGTCAGGCCCGCCGAGACGGCGCGAGCGCCGGAGCCGACCGCGCCGGAGACCCCTGACCAATCGCAAGTGGAGGCCTCCACAGAGCGGCCGCCCGAGACGGCTCCGGCGGCCGAGCCGGAGCCAGCGGCGCAAGCCGCAGAAACAGCGGCCGAGCCGGAGGCTGCGGCGCAAGCCGCAGAACGAGCATGAGCACGACGATCAGCGCCTCCCTCGTCAAGGAGCTCCGCGACGCGACGGGCGCGGGGATGATGGACTGCAAGCGCGCGCTGGAGGAGACGGGCGGCGACGTCGAGGCGGCCCGGACGCTGCTGCGCGAGCGCGGCCTCGCCTCCGCAGGCAAGCGCGAAGGCCGCGACGACGAGCGAGGGTCTCGTCGGGTTCATCCTCGACGGCCAGGTCGGCTCCATTCTCGGCATCGGCTGCGAGACCGACTTCGTGGCGAAGAACGAGGAGTTCGAGAGCTTCGGGCACCGCGTGCTGAAGGCGGTGCACGCGGAGGGCCCGGAGGCCGCCGAGCGCTTCGAGGACGAGCGCATCGAGCTCGTCGCGAAGCTCGGCGAGAACATCGTGCTCGTGAGCCCGGAGCGGTTCGAGGCGCCCGAGGGCAACGTTCTCGGTGGCTACGCGCACCCGCCCGCGAACAAGATCGGCGTCCTCGTCGAGCTCCAGGGCGGCACGCCCGAGCTCGCGCGGCAGGTCGCGATGCACGTCTCGTTCGCGTCGCCGGAGTGGGGGACACGCGACGATGTCCCGACCGAGACCGTCGAGGCCGAGCGCTCGATCTTCGCCAACTCGGACGAGGTCCAGTCCAAGCCGGAGGCCGCGCGTGAGAAGATCGTCGACGGCATGCTCGCCAAGCGCTTCTTCGCGGCCACTCCCGGTGGCGTCCTGGCCGACCAGGCGTGGATCCACGACGCCTCGCAGACGGTCGCGAAGGCGCTCGAGGCAGAGGGCGCATCGGTCGTCCGCTTCGTCAGAGTCTCCGTCGCAGGGTCGTGACGGTCCGCTCCGAGGAAGCCACGCGCACAGCCTCGACCGAGGCGCCGACCGCGTTCCGGCGAACGCTCCTGAAGCTCTCCGGGGAGGCGCTCCTCGGCGAGCGCCGGTACGGCATCGACCCGAAGGTCGTCGCCGCGATCGGCGAGGAGGTACGCGCCGTGCGCGAGGCGGGCACGGACCTCGCGGTCGTGGTCGGCGCCGGGAACATCTACCGCGGGATGGCGGCCGCGTCCGAGGGCATGGACCGGGCGACCGCCGACTACGCGGGGATGCTGGCCACGCTCCTGAACGCCCTGACGCTCCAGGACACGTTCGAGCGGCTCGGTGTCGACACGCGCGTGCAGTCGGCGATCGCGGTCTCCGAGGTCGCCGAGCCGTACATCCGCCGCCGCGCGATCCGGCACCTCGAGAAGGGGCGCGTCGTCATCTTCGCGGCCGGCACCGGGAACCCGTTCTTCACGACCGACACGGCCGCCGCGCTCCGCGCGCTCGAGATCGGGGCGGAGGCGATCATGATGGCGAAGAACTCGGTCCAGGGCGTCTACGACGAGGACCCGAACGAGAACCCGGACGCGCGGTTCATCCCGGAGCTGACCCACCTCGAGGCGATCGAGCGCGGGCTGAAGGTCATGGACACGACGGCGCTCTCGCTGTGCATGGACAACCGCCTGCCGATCCACGTCTTCGAGCTGGCCGAGGAGAACATCCGGCGGGTCGCCGCCGGCGAGCGGGTCGGCACGATCATCACCACCCCGGACTCAACCGACCCGGACGACTGACGAAGGAGGCCGCATGGCTGCGATCGAGGACTTCCTCGCCGACGCGAAGAGGCGCATGGACAGGTCGATCGAGGCGACGCACAACGAGTTCAACTCGATCCGCACCGGGCGTGCGTCTCCGGCCCTCCTCGACCGCATCTCGATCGACTACTACGGCACGCCGACGCCGCTCAAGAGCCTCGCCTCGATCGGCGCGCCCGAGGCTCGCCTGCTCACGGTGCAGCCATTCGATCCGGGTGCGATGAAGTCGATCGAGCGCGCGATCCAGGAGTCCGACCTCGGCCTCACCCCCTCGAACGACGGCAAGATCATCCGGCTCCCGATCCCGCAGCTGACCGAGGAGCGGCGCAAGGAGCTCGTGAAGGTCGTCCGCCGCGTCGCCGAGGACGGCAAGGTCGCGATCCGGAACGTCCGCCGCGACGTCCTCCAGCACCTGCGCGAGCTCGTCACGAACGGCGACGTCGGCGACGACGAGGAGCGGCGCGCGGAGCAGCAGGTGCAGAAGGTCACCGACGAGCACACGAAGGCGATCGACGATCTCCTGAAGGTCAAGGAGTCGGAGATCATGGAGGTTTGAGCCCCGAGGACGACGACCCCGCTGCGGCGAGAAGCGTCGCGATCATCATGGACGGGAACGGGCGCTGGGCCGCGTCTCGCGGCCTGCCCGTCGCGGACGGGCATCGCGAAGGCGCGCGCGCTCTCCGCCGCACGGTCGAGGCGGCGATCGACCTCGGCGTCCGCTCGCTGGCCGTGTACGCGTTCTCGACCGAGAACTGGGCGCGGCCGCCGGACGAGGTCGAGTCGATCCTCGAGCTGATGGACCAGACGATCGACCGCGAGCTCCCGGATCTCGCGCGCCAGGGCGTACGGACGCGCTTCTTCGGCCGGCGCGACCGGATCCCGGACCGGCTTCGCGAGAAGATGGCGACGCTCGAGGCGGAGACCGCCGGCAACGACCGCCTCCACCTCTGGATCGCGTTCGACTACGGCAGCAGGGCCGAGCTCGTCGGCGCGGCGCGCCAGCTCGTGGAGGACGGGGTCAGACCCGAGGACGTGTCCGAAGCGGCCCTGGCCGAGCGGCTGTTCGCGCCGGAGCTCCCCGACCCGGATCTCGTGATCAGGACCTCGGGAGAGCAGCGCCTGTCGAACTTCCTCCTCTGGCAGTCCGCCTACTCGGAGCTCGTGTTCACGGACACGCTGTGGCCCGACTTCGGCGAGGACAGCCTGCGGAGCGCCCTGGACGAGTACGCGCGCCGCGGGCGCAGATTCGGCGCGAGATGACGACGCAAGCGGTGTCCGCGAAGCGGACCAGGGGAGGGGGCTTGGGGGACCGGGAGGTTCACCCAACCTGGTCGTGGGCGCGTCGTGAGCTCGCTGACTTCGCGCTGCTCGTCGTCCTCCTGCCGGCCGTGATCGGCGTCGTCTACCTCGGAGGCTGGTGGCTGTGGGCGCTCGCGCTGCTCGGCGGCCTCATCGCGCTCCACGAGCTGTACGTGATGGGGAAGGAGCTTCGCCCGCTCGTCCTCGCGGGCTACCTCGGGTTCGTGCTCGCGCTCCTCGGCGTCAAGCTCGGCGGCGTCCCGTGGATGGTCGGGGGGATCCTGGCGACGTTCTTCCTGGCCTTCGTCCTCTACGGCCTCTCCGACATCCGCACGTCCGCGACGGCGACGTTCGGCGTGACGCTGCTCGGGGTCGTCTGGATCGGCGGCGGCCTCGGGTTGCTGCTGCTCGTGCGCGACGTCCCCGACCACGGCTTCTGGGCGCTGATCGCCGTCATGTTCACGGTCTTCGCGGCGGACACGGCCGCGTACTTCGCCGGCCGGGCGCTCGGGAGGCGCAAGCTGGCGCCCGCGATCTCTCCGGGCAAGACGTGGGAGGGCCTCGTCGCCGGTCTGCTCGCGGGCATGGCGGCCGCGTTCCTGGTCCTGTACAGGGATCGCGACGACTTCCTCACGATTCCCGAGATGCTCCTGCTCGGCGCGGTCGTGACCGTCGCCTCCGTCTTCGGCGACCTGTTCGAGTCGGCGGTGAAGCGCGACTTCGGCGTCAAGGACTCGGGACGCCTCCTCGGCGGCCACGGCGGGATGCTCGACCGCCTCGACGCGCTCCTCTGGGCCGGCCCGGCGGCCTACTTCGTCATCCTGGCGGTGAGCTGACAGCAAGACGCTCGACCAGCCAGTCCCTCGCGATCCGCCACGCCTCGCTCGACGCGTCGATGTGCTCGAAGTGGCCTGCGCCGGGGAGGACCCGCAGCTCGCACGGGTCGCCCGCAGCGGCCGCCGCCTCCGCGTACGCGCGCGAGATCTCCATGGCGACGGTCGTGTCGTGCTCTCCGTGCAGCACGAGCTGGTCGACGCCGAGCGGGACGAGCTCGCGCGGCGAGGCGAGGGCGAACACGTCGGACTCGCCGAGGAGCGCCCGCGTGGGCTCGTCCGAAGGTGGCGTGACGGCGGCGAGACGGAGGTCGGCCACTCCGGCTTGGGAGACGACCGCGCGCGGCCGAACCACGGGCTTGGCGCCCGGCGCGTCCTCGGGCAGCCGGTGTCGCGCCGCCGCCCAGAGCGCGAGGTGACCGCCGGCGCTGTGCCCGACCGCGCCGACCCGCTCGAGGTCGAGCGGCACGTCGAGGGCAGCGAGCAGATCGACGCCGGCGGCGACGTCGAGGAACGTCTCCGGCCACCCGCCGCCGTTCCCGATGCGCCGGTACTCGAGGTTCCAGGCCGCCAGGCCGTGCGCCGCCAGGTCCTCGCAGAGCCGTGTCATCAACGAACGGTCGTACTGCGCCCGCCAGTAGCCGCCGTGCACGACCACGACGACCGGCAGCGGCCCGCGGCCGGCCGGGAGAGACAGCTCGCCCAGCTGGCTCGCGTCCTCCCCGTAGCTGTGCAACGAGCGCTCGATGGCGCCGTAGCGTACGCATAGCGCGTTCTGAACACCTCGCGCGTTAGCCTTCCGGCGTGGCCACCGGCGTCAGGCGGATCGCGCTGCTCGGGGCCACCGGCTCCATCGGGAGACAGGCGCTCGAGATCGTCGCGGAGCATCCAGATCTGGAGCTCTGCGCGCTCGCGTCCGGGTCGCAGCCGCTCGACGAGCTCGCCGCCGAGCTCGGCGTCGAGCACGTCCAGGTCGGCGGCGACCTCACCGAGCTTCTCGACGCGTCGGAGCCCGACCTCGTCCTGAACGCGGTCGTCGGCTTCGCGGGCGTCGGGGCGACGCTGTGGGCGCTCGAGCGCGGCGTCACGCTCGCGCTCGCGAACAAGGAGAGCCTCGTCGCGGCCGGCGACCTCGCGCTCGACGCCTGGAAGCGGGGAGGAGGGGCGCTGCTCCCGGTCGACAGCGAGCACTCGGCCGTCTTCCAGTGCCTCGAAGGACGCGCTGCCGAGACGGTCGACTCGGTCGTACTTACGGCCTCCGGCGGCCCCTTCCGAAACCGTTCCCTGGCCGAGCTCGAATCAGTGACTGTGGAGGAGGCGCTGGCGCACCCGACCTGGTCGATGGGGCCGAAGATCACGATCGACTCGGCGACGCTCGCGAACAAGGGCCTCGAGCTGATCGAGGCGCACTTCCTTTTCGGCCTTCCGTATCCCAAGATCGAAGTAGTGGTACACCCGAGCTCCGTCGTCCACGGCGTCGTGCGCTTCCGCGACGGGGCCGCGCTGGCGCATCTCGGCCATCCGGACATGCGCGTCCCGATCTCGTTCGCGCTCGCCTATCCCGACCGCCGGCCGACTCCGGTCCCGCAGCTCGAGCTCGCAGGCTCTGACGCTCGAGTTCGAGGCGCCGGACCACGAGCGGTTCCCACTCCTCGGTCTCGCCCGCGAGGCAGGCGAGCGCGGCGGCACGTACCCGTGCGCGTTCAACGCCGCCAACGAGGTGGCCGTGGCCGCGTTCCTCGAGGGCCGGATCGGCTTCCTCGAGATCGCGCAGGTCGTCGAGGATGCTCTCGAGCGCGTCGACGGGTCGCCCGCACGCGATCTCCCGGAGCTGGTCGAGGCGGACGCCGACGCGCGCCGTCTGGCCGGAGGAGTCCGCGCATGAGCATCGCGATCGCGATCCTCGGGCTCGCGTTCCTGATCCTCGTGCACGAGGCGGGGCACTTCTTCGCGTCGCTCGCGGTCGGGCTCCGGCCGCGCAGGTTCTACGTCGGCTTCCCGCCCGCGATCGTGAAGACGACGCGGAACAACATCGAGTACGCCGTCGGCGCGATCCCGCTCGGCGGCTTCGTGACCATCCCGGGCATGCACCGCCCGGTGCCGCACGACGCCGAGCGCCGGTTCGGGCGGGCCGTCGAGGAGGCGCCGGCGCTCGCGGGGCCCTACGAGCGCGTCAAGCACACGCTCGAGCGCGGCAGCTTCGACGCGGTCGGCCCGGCGCTCGACGACTTCGAGCAGGCGAACGCGGGGAAAGCCCTGTCCCCGGCCGCCTCGTCCTCCGTCGCGAAGGGGTTGACGGAGCTTCGCGACGCGGTCGGCCCGGACGCGTACTGGAAGGCGCCCATCTGGAAGCGAATCGTGGCCATCGCCGCCGGGCCCGCCGCCAATGTGGCGCTCGCGATCGTCCTCTTCGCGATCCTGTTCATGACCATCGGCGGAAAGGCGACCTCGACGATCTCGTCCGTCGCGCCGGAGCTCGAGCAAGGGGTTGCGGCTCCCGCGTACCAGATCGGCCTCGCGTCCGGCGACCGCATCGTCTCGATCAACGGCAACCGGGTGCAGCCCGACGACATCCCGGACGTCATCGCCGAGTCCGAGGGCACTCCGCTCACCATCCTCGTCGTGAGGGACGGCGAGGAGCTCCGGCTCGGGCCGGTGCAGGCGGTCGAGACCGATGCGGGCTACAGGCTGGGCTTCGGGCTCGCCGGCGAGCCGCTCGGGCTGATCGAGTCGGTCGGCCGGTCGTTCGAGGTAACCGGGATCATCACGAAGGAGATCGTCCTCTCACTCGGACGGCTCGTCACCGGCGAGGGCCGCGAGAACGTGTCGAGCCCGATCGGCATCACGCAGGCCTCGTCCGACGCCGTCGAGCGCGGGGTCGAGAACTACCTGTGGGTGCTCGGGCTCATCTCCTTGTCCCTGGCGCTCCTGAACCTGCTCCCGCTGCTGCCGCTCGACGGCGGCCACATCCTCTTCGCGCTGATCGAGGGAGCCCGCGGGCGGTTCCTGAAGCGGGAGATCTACGAACGCGTCTCGGTCGTCGGCCTCGCGGTCGTCCTGCTCCTCTTCTTCGTCGGGCTCACGAACGACATCGGCCGCCTGTCGTAGGGGAGGGCGAGGCAAGCCTCGCCCTACACTCTCGTCGTGGCCAGCGAAGTCCAGATCAAGGTCGGAAACGTGCCCGTCGGCGGCGGAGCGCCGGTCGTCATCCAGTCGATGACGTTGACGAAGACGCACGACGTCGCCGCGACGACGGCGCAGATCGCGGCGCTCGCGTCGGCCGGGTGCGAGATCGTCCGTGTGGCCGTCCCCAAGAACGAGGACGCGGCCGCGCTGCCTCTTCTCGTCCGCCTGTCGCCGATTCCAGTGATCGCGGACATCCACTTCAACGCCTCGCTCGCGCTGAAGGCGATCGACGCCGGCGTCGCGGCCGTGCGGATCAACCCGGGGAACATCGGCGGGCCCGAGAAGGTAGAGCAGGTTGTGAAGGCTGCAAAGAAAGCCGGGACCCCGATGCGGATCGGCGCCAACTCGGGCTCGCTCCCGAAGCACCTGCAGCAGCTCGCCCAGCAAGACCAGGCCGAGGCGCTCGTCGCGGCGGCGCTCGAGGAGGTCGAGCTCCTCGAGAGGCTCGAGTACCACGACTTCAAGATCTCGGTCAAGGCGACGCACGTCCCGACGATGATCCGCGCGTACCGGATGCTCTCGGAGAAGGTGCCGTACCCGCTGCACCTCGGCGTGACGGAGGCGGGGACCGAGTTCGCGGGCGGGATCAAGAGCGCGGTCGGCATCGGCTCGCTCCTCGCCGACGGCATCGGGGACACGCTGCGCGTCTCGCTCACCGCCGACCCGGTGAAGGAGGTCGAGGTCGCGTGGGAGATCCTGAAGGCCCTCGGGCTCCGCGAGCGGGGGCCCGTGATGATCGCGTGCCCGTCCTGCGGCCGCGACAACGTCGGCGTCGAGAGCCTCGCCCGCGTCGTCGAGGAGCGCCTGCGCGCGTACCCGCAGGCGTTCGAGGTCGCCGTGATGGGCTGTGCGGTCAACGGGCCCGGCGAGGCGGGGGACGCGGACTTCGGGATCGCCGGCGGTCGCGACGTCGGCTTCATCTACGCGCACGGGCTCGTTCTCCGAAAGGTGCCGTCGAGACGCACTCATCGACGAGCTCTTCCACGAGATCGACCGCTGGCTCGAGGACGGCATGAAGCGCCCCAAGCGGCTGAAGATGGCGAAGCCCGCCGCGCTCGCGATGGCCGAAGCGAGCCTCGTTCCCCTCGACTGAGCTAGCCGAAGCGACCCTTCGTGAGCGGATTCTCATGCCAGGCTCAGCGTCCCCTCATGCGCGTGGGCGATGGTTGAGGACGACGGGTAGCCGGGGGACCAGCGCGACATCGCGATCGCGAACTCGACCTAGTCGGCCGACAGCTCGAGGGGGAACACGACGCCCGGCCCAAGCGGCCGGGCGTCGCTGTTTCGGGAGACCCTGGAAACATGTGAGCGAGTCTCATGTGAGCAGGTCTCACTTCCGTCTCGGACCCACCTCATCACCCGCTCCTACCTTGGCCGTGGAGGAACGAACCAACGGCTGAAGGGAGAGAGCGATGAAGGTGGGACATATGGCACTTGCCGTGCCGTTCGTGACGCTCGCGATGCTTTTCGGGGCGCCGGCGGCGTCGGCCGAGGAGCGCTCGTGTCGCGGCACGCTCGGCGCGATCACCGTCGACAACCTCCGCGTTCCGCAGGGCGCGACCTGCGTCCTCAACGGCACGCGCGTGACGGGCACGATCAAGGTCCAGCGGAAGGCGACGCTGCGCGCGACGAACGTGCGCGTCGTCGGGAACGTCCAGGCCGAGAACCACAAGCTCGTGGTCGTCACGGGCTCTCGGATCGGAGGCAGCATCCAGGTCGTCCAGGGCGGCGGCTCGACCGTGAGCGGGAACAAGGTCACGGCCGACATCCAGTACTTCGAGAACCGCGGCGCGATCGTCGTCTCGTCGAACCGCGTGAACGGCAACCTCCAGTGCAAGGAGAACCGGAGGAAGCCGACCGGCGGCGGAAACCGGGTCGGCGGCAACAAAGAGGATCAGTGCAAGCGCCTCTGAACGCGCACCGCTGACGCAGAGCGCCCGGCCGACAGCCGGGCGCCTGCCGGCGCGGGCGATTCTCTAACCTCCCCGGTCATGGTCGCGCGGCAGTCCAGCCTGTTCATCCCGACCCTGCGCGAGGCGCCGGCGGACGCCGAGGCGGTCTCGCACAAGCTTCTCGTGCGCGGCGGCTACATCCGGCAGGTCAGCGCCGGCGTGTGGACGTTCCTCCCGCTCGGCTGGCGGGTGCACCAGAAGGTCGTCCAGATCATCCGCGAGGAGATGGACGCGATCGGGGGCCAGGAGATGCTCATGCCGGTGCTGACGCCGTTCGAGCTCTGGGAGCAGACGGGCCGCGACGTACATCCCCGAGCTCTTCCAGCTTCAGGACCGGCAAGGGCGCGAGTACGTCCTCCCGATGACGCACGAGGAGACGGCGACGTTCCACGCGAAGGAGATCTCGAGCTACCGCCAGCTGCCGCAGCTGCTGTACCACTTCTCGATCAAGGAGCGCGACGAGCCGCGCTCGCGCGGAGGGCTCCTGCGGCTGCGCGAGTTCATCATGAAGGACGGGTACTCGTTCGACCGCGACGAGGCCGGGCTCGAGGTCGCTTTCCGCAAGAACGAGAAGGCGTACCACCGCATCTTCGAGCGGGTGGGCCTCGAGTTCCGGAGGTCCAGGCCGAGTCCGGAATGATGGGCGGGAAGGAGTCCATCGGCTTCCTCGCGCCGTCGGGGTCGGGCGAGAACACGCTCGTCACGTGCGAGAACGGCGACTACGCTGCCGACCTCGAGATCGCGCGCGGGATCCCGCGCGCGCCTGAGCTCCCGGACGCCGAGGACGCGCCGAAGGAGATCGAGACGCCGGGCGCGACGACGATCGAGGCCCTCGCCGAGCAGCTCGGCATCGACCAGGCCGCGACGTCGAAGGCGATGCCGGTCGTGACGACCGAGGCGATGCTCGTGCTCGGGCTCGTCCGCGGCGACGACCGGCTCTCACGAGCCGAAGCTGGTCGGCGTGCTCGAGAGCGACTACCGGCCCGGCGACCGACGAGGAGATCCGGAGCGCGTTCGGCGCGGACGGCGGATCGCTCGGGCCGATCGGCGTGGACATCGAGGTCATCGCAGACGAGGCGCTGCGGGAGGGCCAGTACGTCGCGGGCGCGAACCGCGACGGCTAGCACCTGCGCGGAGTCGAGGCCGGCCGCGACTACACGCCGCGCTTCGCCGACATCCGCGAGGCCCGCGAGGGCGACCGCTGCCCGGTCTGCGGGGGAGCGCTTCGCTTCCAGACCGCGATCGAGGTCGGCCACATCTTCAAGTTCGATGATCGCTACTCCAAGCCGCTCGGCGCGACCTTCCTCGACGAGGACGGGACGGAGAAGCCGCTCATCGGCGGCAGCTACGGCATCGGGCCGGCGCGCACGATGGCCGCCGCCGTCGAGCAGCACCACGACGAGAACGGGATCGTCTGGCCGGCGTCGATCGCGCCATACGACGTCCACGTGCTGTCGCTCGACGCCGGCTCGGAGGAGATTCTCGGCCGCGCGCAGGAGCTCGCCGCGAGCCTGGAGGAGGCCGGGCTCGACGTCCTCCTCGACGACCGCGACGAGCGCCCGGGAGAGAAGTTCGCGGACGCCGACCTGATCGGGATTCCCGCGCGCGTCATCGTCGGGCGGAAGACGCTCGAGGACGGAATGGTCGACGCGCGGAGCCGCGACGGGACGGTCGACGAGCGCATGGCGGTGCCAGACGTGCTGAAATGGGTGACGGACCGCTGATGGCCAAGCGCCGGAAATACAGCGACGAGTCGTTCGGGCCCACGATCGAGCGGTTGATGGCCGAGACCGGGATCGACGTACCGGGGTCTCGCCGACAAGGCGAGTCTCTCCGCCGGGTACCTGAACCACATCGTCCACGGGAACCGCCCGGTGCCCTCGAACGACGTCATCGCGCGGATCGCGAAGGGCCTCGGCGTCGATGCGGAGCACTTCCGCGAGTACCGGATCCGCGTGATCACCGACAAGCTCGAGCAGATGCCCGAGCTCATCGACCGGCTCTACAAGCGTCTGGCCTGATCCTCGGGTCCAGGTCGACGGATAACTTCCGTCTCCCTCGCGCGTACACAGAAGTGCGACATCGCCCCGGCACGCGCGCGTCGTGCAGGAGAGCGAGGCGGGATCGCTGCCGCAGATCGTCGGCGACCTCATCGGCACCGGCCCGACCATCGACCGCGAGCACGAAGGCCGCCGTCGCGCGCTGATGCCGTGGATCACGCTCCTGCCGTCTTCCCGCTCGGCTTCGTCCTCTTCCGTCGCAACGCCTGACAGCGGCTAAGGTGTGCCCTGCCACGGGGCGTGGCGCAGCCTGGTTAGCGCGCTAGTCTGGGGGACTAGAGGTCCCGAGTTCGAATCTCGGCGCCCCGACTGTTGAGCCATTCCGCTCCACGACTGCGATTGCGCCGCAGCGTTCTGTGACCAGAGCTGAGGC
The DNA here is from genome assembly GCA_963796405.1 of uncultured Actinomycetes bacterium. Lineage (GTDB taxonomy): Bacteria > Actinomycetota > Thermoleophilia > Gaiellales > Gaiellaceae > GMQP-bins7. The sequence goes on along the minus strand of CAWCLL010000013.1, from coordinate 3,183 downwards.
CGTTTCGGGCGGGACTAGGCCGAGGGCGATTCGTTCCGAGCATCGCCGCTCAACGAGGGCGTTTGCGGCGAGGGCGCTGTGACCAGAGGCTCCTGTGCCTCTTCAGGCGTCGGAGTTGTGGTCGGACGCTTCGGGCGTCTCGGTTGAACGAAGGTCGGGTCGTCCTCGTCGCGCTGCTCGGACCACTCTTGGAGATTCACGCCCGTACCGTAGCGAGGGCCTCGCGTGCCTCTTCAAGCGTCGGGCGGGTCCGGGTCGTCCGCACGCCCTCGCGCTGGGCCCGGACCAGGTAGCCGCCGATCAGCTTCCCGTTGTCCTCGAGGCGCGAGATCCCCGGCTCGATCGTGAGCCAGCGCCGCGACCGCTCCTTGACTGCGCCGCCTGCGCCGCTACGGCTGCTGTCGCGCCTTCAATCCTTCATGGCGTCAGCGCGTCAACTAGTACACACACGGGTTACTAGGTGGCGGGTTGGGGTCGGGGCGGGCTGAACTAGCAGCCATGAAAAGGAGAAGGCCCGCCGAAGCGGGCCTTCGCAACCAGCGAGACTCGCTTGCTACTTGGCGAGATTCTGAACCTCGAAAATCTCCGGCTCGCCGGAAAACTCGATCCCGATGTCCGTCAAGATCGGCATGAGGCCTTCACCGAACGCCTCCATCTGCTCCCGTGAGGCCCAGATCTCGCTGACCTTCATGCTGTCCTCGTCTCCGAAGGCAACGTGGACCTCCAGCCCCGGCGGGGTTGGGCCACAGTCCGGCCTCCTCAAGACGCCGCAGGCTTGCGTCGTACTTCTCTCTGTTGACGTTCGTCGGGTTGAAGCGCACAACGATGCTCATAGGGTCCGGTCCTCCGTGGTTGGGTCCCGCGACCCTAACCGGTGAGCCTAGTGAGCGGGAACCCAAATCCGCCCTGCAACGTAAGAGGAGGCCCGGAGGCCTCCTCGATCGTGGGCGGTTGGTGGCGGAGTTCAGCCCGTGACGGCCACGAGGATCGGGGCGCAAAGCGGCGAGGCGGAATCAAAGGATGGGCGTGGGCGAGTTGTGCCCGCCCGCCTCCAACTCGCGCTCGTCGATCCGCAGGGAGCTCGCACGGCGATTGCCAGGCCCACTGCGGCTAGTCGAGGCTAGCCCCCCATTGCCTCCACGTTCTTCATGACGACCTCCACCGTCTTCGCGAACTCCTCGGTCGGAGAGAACTCCACTACCTGAGTCCCGTCGTAGATGCTGGAGTGTGTCCCGGCCCGACGTAATAAGCGTCACCCGTCTCGAAGGTCTCTTCGCGACCATCAGCGGACGTGAACTTCACCTTGCCCTTGATGACGTAGCCCCAGTGTTCGCACTGACACTGGTCGTTGGGTAGGCCCTTGTACAACGGGGCAAGGTCGGCGTCGGTGCTATAGCTCTCGAAGCCGACGGTGTAGCCCCCGTCGAAGTTCTCGAAGTGGCCCTCGTAGCCCTCCATCGTCGCGCTCTCAGATGCCGTCTCCTTTGATGCCTTGGGCATAGCCTCTCCTCTCCGGTCGCGTAGATTCGCGCGGAATAGTTCCAAACCGGCTCGCGTGCCCGCAGGTGGCTACCCGGCGACGTCCTCGACATGCTCGGAACCTACGAGTCTGGGGGACGTACAGGTCCCGAGTTCCATCTCGGCGCCCCGACTGGATTTATGGGCCATCCGAGACTGTTCCATGGGGCCGCGCGGCGGCGACGGCTTCGAGTCGGGAATTGACACCGAGGGCCCGAAAGAGACGGCGGATGTGGTTCCTGACCGTCTCGGTGCTCAGGTGGAGCTCGGCGGCGATCTGCTTCGTCGAGCGGCCCTGCTCCAGAAGACGAAGCACCTCGACCTGGCGCGGGGTGAGATGCGGTGGGGCTATGGGCGTGTCGTCGGGACGTCCTTCGAACAGCCCGAAGACGCCGACCACCCGTTCGCCGTCCATGAGCGGTGCCGAGCTGATCTCCACGGGCACCCGCGTGCCGGCGGTGGAGATCAAGACTCCTGTCGCCTCGGTCGCCGGGGAAGTGCCGAGCATCTTCCGGGAGAACAGCTCGCGGGCGCGCCGGCTGTCCTCCGGCGCGACGACGGAGGTGAAAAGGCGACCGCGGACATCGCCGACAAGCCGCTCGGCTGCGGCATTCATCCATCGGACGACTCCCGTTTCGTCGAGGACGTAGCTCGGGACGCCGACGCTCTCCAGAGCCTTCTCGATGTCGGCGCCGACTGGCATGCCAGGGGCCATCACGGAAGTCTGGCTGATCCGCGCGCCGGGCGTCATGGTCGAGCTTTCGCACAGCGAGGCCCGTCGGGCTCTGCCACGATGCGCCCGCCGCGGCCTCCGCGGGGGAGGGCTCCGTCATCCCGGGCTCGGATAGCCGGCGACCGGTCATCGCCAGGCGACCTCGGCGTTACCGCCCGCCGGGACGAGGTTGCCCCGCACGACGGAGGGCGGCCATCGGGCCGCCCTCCATAGAACCAGCTAGGTGGCCCGACGGCCTCCTAGTGGATAGGCATCCCGATGCACGAGTGGGCCGCATCGGTGCCGCCACCCTGTGCCTTGGCAGGCCTTTCGTGTGTTCGGGAGCTTCCCGAGGCGGTGTTCGGGAACGCTGCCCAGGTGGAGCTCACGAACGACGCGATCGTGGACCAGCTGCTGTCGTACTCGGCGCTCCTCGACCTTGCCGACGCGAGCTCGTATGCGTCTCGGGCCTACCAGCGCGCGGCTGAGACCATCAGGACCATCCCGCGCCTGTCACCGATCTCGTCCGCGAGGGACGCGTCGCGAGCTCCGTGGGATCGGGCCGGGGATCGAGCGCCGGCTCGCGAGCTTGTCGAGACCGGCGACATCTCGAGCTGCGCGAGCTCGAGACGGAGCTCTCCCCGAGCTCGTCGGGCTCGGGAGGCTTCTCGGCCTCAGCTCGCGCTGCGTGCTCGAGATCGGGAAGGCGCTCGACGTCCGCACCGCGGACGAGTTCCGGGCGGCGGCGGCGGAGGGAAGGCTGACCACTGTGCCCGGCGTCGGCAAGAGACGAGTCGACGATCCTCGCCGAGCTTGCTGGGCGCTCGTAGGCGCGACGTGGTCTGACCGTGACCTTCAGCCGTCCGCTCACGCAGGCGATCGCTGACGCGCTCGGAGGGCACATGGCCGGCGAGGCGCGGCGCGATCCCGAGCTGTCCTTCGACCTCGCCGTC
>CAWCLL010000012.1:0-213852 GCA_963796405.1 uncultured Actinomycetes bacterium | reverse complement strand
GCGCGGTCGCGACCGACGTCGCGGACAACGTGGACGAGACCGCAGCCACGCACACCTTCACCGTCGTCGCGCCGCCTCCGCCCAACACCGAGGTCGGCGACCTCGTCACCGTCGATCTGACCCTGCCGGGCGGCTCGAGCGTGGGCACGATCACCTTCGCGAACGTCAGCGTCGAGGGCTACACGACCATCGAGGCGCTCGCGACGCCGCCCGCAGTGCCTGCCGGGTACCTGACGGACGGCGCCGTGTACTACGACGTCTCCACCACGGCGACCTACAGCTCGCCGGTCACGCTCTGCCTCAACTACCCGGCCGGCCTCGCCGACCCGGTCCGGCTGCTCCACCACGACGGCACCGCCTGGGTCGACGTCACGAGCTCCAACGACACGGGCGCGCTCGTGGTCTGCACCGAGATCGTCGACAGCCTGTCGCCGTTCGGGATCGTGACCGCGACCGACTCGCTGGTGGCCGATACGACCTCACGCAGACTCCGCCGGCCGTGAGCGGCAGCGCGGACGCGACGTTCGACTTCACGTCCAGCGAGCCTGGCCTGAACGTGGCCCCGAACTTCGTCCAGCCCGAGTTCGAGTGCGCCGAGATCCATCCCGACACCCCGGCCGCCGACCCGATCTCGTGGAGCGGCTGCGAGCCGCCGTACCTGCTCGACAGCCTGCTGCTCGGCGAGCACACCTTCATGGTGCGCGCGGTCCACACGGTGTCCGGCCTCGCCGACGCGATCGCCCGAGGTCTACACGTGGACGATCGAGGAGCCCAGCACGACGATCAACCAGAAGCCGCCGCTCTCGACGCTGAGCACGAACGCGAGCTTCACGTTCAGCTCGAACGACGCGTTCGCCGAGTTCGAGTGCTCGCTCGACGGCGCCCTCTACGGCTCATGCGACACGCCGTACCTGCTCAGCGGCCTCGGCATCGGCCAGCACGACCTCGACGTGCGCGCGAAGAGCAGCTCCGGCGTCGTCGATCCGGACGGGGCGAGCTACACCTGGACGATCAGGGCGCCCGAGACCACGATCACGAAGGGCCCGGAGAGCGGCACGGTCAGCCTCATCGCGGTCTTCGAGTTCTCGTCCGACCTCGCGACGGCCACCTTCGAGTGCAAGCTCGACAACGGCCTCTACTCGGGCTGCGAGTCGCTGCCGGAGTACGTCGTCGGCAACCTGACGCCCGGAACGCACACGCTCTACGTCCGCGCCCGGAACGCCGCCGACGGCGTCGACCCGACCCCGGATGAGTGGACGTGGACGATCGAGTCCCTGCCCGAGACGAACCTCGTCGCGCCGTTCCCGCCGACGTCGACGAACGAGACCGACGTGACCTTCCGGTACACGTCCGACAAGGCCGGCGCCACCTTCCAGTGCGCGCTCGACGACGGCGTCGACGAGGAGACCTTCGTCCCGTGCGACCAGCTCGGCACCGTCCTGAGCAACCCCGCCGGCGTCACGATCAGCGACATCGTCTACGGCGAGCACGTGTTCGCGGTGCGGGCGGTCCACAACGGCAACGTCGACGAGACGCCGGTCGAGTTCACGTGGCTGGTCGGTGGAGACGCGCCGCCCGTCACGATCACGGCGAAGCCGGCCGATCCGACCGACAGCTCCACCGCGACGTTCGAGTTCGGCGCCGAGGGTCGCAACCTCGCCTACGAGTGCGCGCTCTCGAGCGTGGTGCAGGTCGGGACGAGCACGCAGACGACGAGCGGCGTCCTCTCGCCGTGCGTCTCGCCGAAGACGTACAGCGGCCTTCCGCGCGGCGAGCACACGTTCGAGGTGCGCGTGATGGTTCCGGACGAGTTCCCGGAGGGCGAGATCACCACCTACGAGTGGACGGTCGCCGACCTCAGCGAGCCCGAGACCACGATCGAGTTCGGCCCGGCCGAGGGCAGCACGGTCCACAGCCAGACCGCGACCTTCGCCTTCGACAGCGACAAGCCGAACGCGACGTTCCAGTGCCGGCTCGACAACGCCGCGCAGTTCACGGCCTGCCCGGTGCCGTCCGTCTACACCAACCTGAGCCAGGGCGGCCACACGCTGCGCGTCCGCGCAGTGAGCCAGTTCGGCGTCGTCGACTCCAGCCCGGCGGTCCGGAACTGGAGCGTCATCCCCGACACGCAGGCTCCGGTCACCGAGATCCTCGACGCTCCGTCCGGCCAGGTCGAGTGGGTCGAAGGCATGGAGGGCATCATCAGCTTCGTCTCCGAGGCCGGCGCCACCTTCGAGTGCTCGCTCGACACCGAGCCCTTCTCCGAGTGCACGTCGCCGTACGAGTACGCCGACCTGGAGATCGGCGACCACACCTTCCGCGTCCGCGCGACCGACCTCGAGGGCAACACCGAGAACCCGGCGGCCTCCGCGAGCTGGGAGATCATCCCCGACACGACGGCGCCGATCACGCAGCTGCACGCCAAGCCGCCGCTGGAGACGCCCGACATCACGGCGACGTTCACCTTCTCGTCGAACGAGTTCGGCGCCGAGTTCGAGTGCGCGCTCGACGCGGAGACGCTCGACGGCAACGGCTGCGAGATGCCGATGATCTACGAGGATCTCGCTCCGGGCCTGCACACCTTCCAGGTGCGCGCGATCGATCTGGCCGATCCGCCGAACATCGGGAACACCGTGAGCTACACGTGGCGCGTCATCGACGCCAGCGACGGCACGCCGCCGGTCACGATCATCCACGACGGCCCGCCGGCCACGACCAACTCGGCCCTCGCGTCCTTCATGTTCACCTCCGAGATGGGCGCCACGTTCGAGTGCCAGGTCGACGCAGAGCCGATCGAGGAGTGCGAGGCGCCGTACGAGGTCGAGCTCGACCCGGAGACGGCTTCCGGCCCGCACACGTTCCGCGTGCGCGCGACCGACCTCGGGCTCAACGTCGGCGAGTGGGCGACCTACCAGTGGACGATCGTCGGCCCGCCGGAGACGTTCCTCGGCGCACCGCTGCCGCCCGGCCACGGGCGCGCCCGCGAACGCCACCTTCACGTTCTCGTCCGACCAGACCAACTCCGTCTTCTTCTGCGCGCTCGACGGGGCCGAGCTGACGCTCTGCTCCTCGCCGAAGACCTACGCCGGCCTGATCGACGGCGAGCACACGTTCGAGGTCGCGGCGCGCAACCCGCTCGGCGACAGCGACGAGACGCCGGCCGAGTACATCTGGGAGGTCGCGGTTCCGCCCGACACGTTCATCAACGCGAAGCCGGATGCCGTCACCACGGCCACGACCGCGACCTTCACCTTCACCGCCAGCGAGCTCGACTCCGAGTTCGAGTGCCAGCTCGACAACGGAGCCTGGGAGGCCTGCGAGGTCCCGATCGACCCGCCGTACTCGGGCCTGACCGAGGACCTGCACACCTTCAAGGTCCGCGCGATCGACCCGATGGGCAACATCGACGCCAGCCCGGCCGAGTACACCTGGCGCGTCAACTTCGCCCCGAACACGACGATCACGGTGAAGCCGACCGCGACCACGACGTCGACGAGCGCGACCTTCGAGTTCAACTCGAGCGACGCCAACTCGACGTTCGAGTGCCGGCTCGACAACGGCGCCTGGACGCAGGGCTGCACGTCGCCGAAGACGTACACCGGCCTCGTCGATCGGCGGCCACAACTTCGCCGTCCGGGCGACCGACGAGTACGGCGTCGTCGACGACACGCCGGCGACCTACGCGTGGACGGTGCTCGACGTGATCGATCCGGAGACGGTCATCACCGGCACGCAGACCGGCTCCATGATCATCAGCTTCACCGGCAGCGACAACTACTCGGCCGACGCGATGCTGACCTTCGAGTGCCGCCTCGACAACGGCGCCTGGAGCTCGTGCACGAGCCCGAAGACGTACACCGACGCCGAGCTCAGCGCCGGCCAGCACACCTTCTACGTGCGGGCCATCGACGAGGCCGGCAACGTCGACGACTCGCCCGACACGCACACCTGGAACACGACCGACTCGATCGCTCCGGACACGAGCATCGGGACGAAGCCGGCCAGCCCGACGCTCGACACGACGGCGAGGTTCACGTTCACCGGCACCGACAACCACTCGGCGGTGAGCGCGCTCACGTACCAGTGCCGCTTCGACTCGAACGCGGCCGCCGACTGGGTCAGCTGCACGAGCCCGAAGACGTACTTCGGCGCTTCGGCCGGCACGCACACCTTCCACGTGCGCGCCACCGACGCGGTCGGCAACGTCGACGCGAGCCCGGCGACGTACACCTGGACGGTCGACGACGGCGACACGACGGCGCCCGACACGGTGCTCACGCAGCGGCCGACGCTGACGACCACCGAGACGACCGCGAACTTCGTCTTCAACGCGACCGAGACCGGCTCGACCTTCGCCTGCAAGCTCGACACGGCCGCATACGCCGCGTGCACCTCGCCCGCGTCGTACACCGGCCTCGCAGTCGGCCAGCACACCTTCACGGTGCGCGCGACCGACGCGGCGGGCAACACCGACCCGTCCCCGGTCAGCTACACCTGGACGGTGCAGGCTCCCGCCCCGCCGGCGAACTGCGGCACGGTGCAGACGATCCCCGCGAACGCGGACGCCTGGGTCGACCAGGGCGGGCCGACCGCGAACAAGGGCACGGACTCGGTCCTCAAGGTCGTGACCAAGGGCAACGGCAACGTCCGCGCGCTCGTCCGCTTCCTGCTGCCGAGCATGCCCGCCGGCTGCACGGTCAAGACCGCGACGCTGCGGCTGTACGCGGCGTCCGCGAAGGACGGCCGGACGATCCAGGTCCAGCGGGTCGCGACCCCGTGGTCGGAGAACTCGGTCACCTGGGCGAACCAGCCGTCGGCGACCGGCGCGGCCGTCACCGTCGCCTCCGGCTCGAGCTCCGGCTACCGCGCATGGAACGTCGCCGCCCTCGTCGAAGCGATGTACGCCTCGGGCGAGCACAACGGCTTCCTCGTCCGCGACGCGAACGAGAACCAGGACTCGGAGCAGCAGTACAACAGCCGCGAGAAGAGCTCCGACCAGCCGCAGCTCGTGCTCGAGTTCGTCGCCGCGGCGGCGCCGCCTCCGCCGTCCGCGGGCGACACGGTTCCGCCGGACACGAGCATCTCGCGCGGCCCGTCCAACTCGACCTCGAGCAGGAGCGCGTCGATCACCTTCACGGCGGACGAGGCCGGCACGACCTTCCAGTGCCGCCTCGACAGCGAGCTCGACAGCGCGTACCAGGCGTGCACGAGCCCGAAGGCGTACTCCAACCTCGAGCTCGGCTCGCACCGCTTCGAGGTGCGCGCGGTCGACGCGGCGGGCAACAAGGACCAGAGCCCGGCGCTCCACACCTGGACGGTCACGTCCGAGGTGAACGACACGAAGCCGCCCGAGACGAACCTGACGGCGACGCCGCCCGCGACGACGCAGGCGAAGACCGCGACCTTCGAGTTCTGGACGAACGAGAACGACGCGACGTTCGAGTGCAAGCTCGACACCGGCGCCTTCGCCGCCTGCGACTCGCCGGTGAACCTCACCGGCCTGAGCGTCAGCGCGCACACCTTCCAGGTGCGCGCGAAGGACACGGCCGGCAACGTCGACCTCTCGCCCGCGAGCTACTCGTGGACGGTCGAGCCGCCGCCGCCGCCGAACTGCGGCTCGCAGCAGACGGTCGGCGCGAACCAGGACGCCTGGATCGAGCAGGGCGCCCCGGCGAACAACAAGGGCGGCGACTCGATCCTCAAGGTCACCTCCAAGAACGGCTCGAACACCCGCGCGCTCATCCGGTTCAACCTGCCGGCCGCGCCGCAGGGCTGCGTCGTCGACACCGCCCAGCTGCGGCTGTACGCGGGCGGCTACAAGGAAGGCCGCACGATCGAGGTGCTCCGCATCGGCGCCGACTGGAACGAAGGCGGCGTCACCTGGGCGAACCAGCCGGGCGCGACCGGACCGGCGGCGGCAACGAGCTCCGGCTCGGCGCCCGGCTGGCGCGAATGGAACGTCGCCACCCAGGTCGGAGCGATGTACTCCGGAACGAACTACGGCTTCCTCATCCGCGACTCGGCGGAGAACCAGGACGCGGAGCAGCAGTACAACAGTCGCGAGAAGAGCAGCGACCAGCCGCAGCTCGTCGTCACGTTCAAGCCCGCGCCGTAGGCCCTCCGCTCCTCCGGCTCGAGCCGGAGCCCGAATCGTGAGCGGCTCTGCCCCCGATCCCAGAGCCGCTCCCGACCGATCCCGGCCCCGACCCCCGATCCGGAGTCGCTCTCACGATTTGCCTCTTCTGACACGAGCGACGCCGGCCAGCGTGTCCCCCGAACGGAGGATGCGAGCCCCGCAAACGGCTTGCCAGAGCCAGATCCTCCGTGCTCAGTGAGAGATCTCCGGGAGACTTGGTGAGCGGCTCTTCATTCCGCTTTTATGTTCCCTTCACCTGCCGCTTATCGCCCTTTGACCCCGCCCCGCGATTGTCCTATGCGGGGAAACCAACCGCGGGGAGGCGTTTCAGTTGGGGCGGAGGGCCAGGGGCATTAGGGATTTCGGGCGATTGCTCAGGCGTACGAGCCGGGAGCAACAGCCCGACGACACACACGGCAGGCGGCTTCGACGGCGGCACATCGGGTCCGCCGCCGTCGCCGCGGTCATCGTCGTCGTCGCGGCCACCGGCCTGACGGGCGCGCTCGCCGCGGACGGCCCCGAGCTCTTCGTCACGAGCACGCTCGACGAGACCGACCGCAGCCCCGGCGACGGGAACTGTGCGGCGGCGAGCGGGGACTGCACCCTGCGCGCCGCGATCATGGAGTCGAACGCACTCAGCGGTCGGCAGATCATCAAGATCGCGCCCGGCATCTACGAGCTCGAGATCCCGACGCTGAACGAGGACACCGGCGCGACCGGTGACTACGACATCACGAACACGGTGACGATCGAGGGCGCGGGCATGCCCCTCACCGTCATCGACGCCGGCTGGCCGCTCGAGGGCTCGCCCGTCGAGGAGCGCGGGATGGACCGCCTCTTCGAGATCCACCCGAACGCGAGCTACGTCCTCTTCAAGAACCTCACGCTGCGCGAGGCGTACACCGACGAGGGCGGCGCCGGCATCCAGAACTGGAACAAGGGCACGACGCGCCTCGAGCACGTCATGGTGAAGGACAGCCTCTCCGGGAAGGTCGGCGGCGGCATCAACCACGACGAGCCCGCCGAGTACCCGTGGGTCGTCCAGCCGACGACGCCGCCCCGCCCCGGCCGCCTCGAGATCGTCGACTCGATCTTCAAGGGCAACGCGTCCGGCGGCGGCGGCGCGGCGATCAACAACTCGGGCGCCGGGCACGTCACCATCTCCCGCAGCCAGATCGTCGACAACCCGGGCCTGATGATCCCGGACCCGACGCAGCCGCAGATCCCGGGCGAGGAGATCGAGCTCGTCCCCGCCCCCGGCGTCTACGAGCCCGACTCGCCGGCGATCGCGAACGAGGCGCAGTTCGACGTCGAGGGCACGATCAAGATCACGGACTCGACGATCGCCGGCAACTTCGCGCACCACGACGGCGCGGGCCTCTTCAACGGCGGCAGCGGCACGATCGTCCTCGAGCGCACGACCGTCACGAAGAACCGGACGACGGCGGCCGGCGGCGGCATCTACAGCTCGGGCGGGAACGTGACCATCAAGGACAGCGAGATCACGGAGAACGAGTCGCTCGGCGGCGACGGCGGCGGCTTCTACAGCGGCGGCCAGTCGAGCAAGATCGGGCTGCGCGGCAAGGTCGAGATCACGGACACCCTCGTGGCGCGGAACTCCGCGGTGGCCTCCGGCGGCGGCATCGTCTCGGACGGCGACGGCCACATGGCGCTGACCGACGTCCAGATCCTCGACAACTTCTCCCACGACGCCGGCGGCGGTCTCTTCAGCGAAGGCCGGACGAGCCTCGCGGTTCTCCGCACGACCTTCTCGCAGAACGAGACGGAGAACGAGGGCGGCGGCGCGTGGACGGGCGGCGAGCGCCTGGTGACGATCACGGACTCGGTGTTCTCGCACAACAAGGCGGGCGTTCCCGAGATCGACCCGGAGACGAACGCGCCGGTCCTCACGCCGAACACCGCGGGCGGCGGCGGCCTGTACACGGAAGGCGGCCCGGTGACGGTCACCGGCTCGACCTTCACCGACAACACCGCGACCGAGGAGGGCGGCGGCCTCTCGATCGACAACTTCGGGACCTACCTGCTGCGCGACAGCCTGATCAAGAACAACAAGGCGGGCGCCGACGGCGGCGGCCTCGAGAACAGCGGCATGCGCGTGATCTTCGAGCGCCTCACGGTGCAGGACAACCGCGTCGACCCTCGACGGCGGCGGCATCTACAACTCCTCGAGCGGCGACTTCACGATCCAGGACTCGACGATCCAGCGGAACAGCGCGCAGGACGGCGGCGGGCTCGCGAACCTCCCGGACGCCGACCTCTTCGTCAAGCGCTCGCTCCTCCTCGGCAACGTCGCGCGCAACCCGGGCCTCACCGAGGACGGCGATCCCGAAGAGGGCGGACGCGGCGGCGGCTTCTTCAGCATGGCCGACGGCGACGCGAAGATCGAGAACACGACGATCTCGGGCAACAAGGCGGCCGTCGGCGGCGGCGGCCTCTTCCACGACGCCGACGGCGACGTCCGGCTCGAGAGCAACACCATCTGGCGGAACTCGGCGCCCATCGGTGGCGCCGTCGGCGTCGTCGAGTCCGACTTCGTGCCCGAGGTCCCGCCGCAGCCGAACCGCGCGGTCATCGCGCGCAACACGATCATCGGCGGCTCGCTCGAGGGCGGCAGCTGCGACTGGTACATCGACTCCGAGGGCGGCAACCTCGACACCGGCGGCATCCGCAAGGAGCCGGAGATCCCGCTCGAGATCATGCTGCCGACGAACACGGCGTGCTTCCTGAACCAGCCGCCGACGAGCAACGAGACGATCAAGGACGGCCGCGACCGCCGCGGCAACCCGAAGCTCGACGCGATCGCCGACAACGGCGGCCCGACGCTCACGCACCGCGTACTCCGCAACAGCCTCGCCGTCGACAACGGCGTCGTGCCGTGCCCCGAGACGGACCAGCGCGGCAGCGAGCGCCCGCAGAACGGCAGGTGCGACTCGGGCGCGTTCGAGTACGTCGGCGACCCGCCGGACAACGACCCCGAGCCGCCGGACAGCGAGTACGTGAGCGGGCCGATCCAGGACACCGAGGAGTCGATGGCGTTCAGGTTCGAGGGCAGCGACAACCAGACGTCCGACGAGGACCTCCAGTTCGAGTGCCGCCTGCTCGAGATCGAGCTGACCGAGGCGCCCGAGCCGATCGCGCCGTGGGATCCCATCCCGCTCGAGGAGCAGTGGGCCTCCTGCGAGAGCCCGTGGTCGGTGCCGCTGATGGAGGAAGGCTTCTTCACCTTCGAGGTGCGCGCGATCGACCGCGCGGGGAACGTCGACCCGACCCCGGACGTCCACCACTTCTCGGGCAACGACGAGGTGCCGCCGCAGACGCTCATCGTCGAGAAGCCGGCGCCGATCAGCCCGAACCGCTCGGCGACCTTCACCTTCACGGCGACCGACAACCAGAGCCCGCCGCAGTTCATGGAGTACGAGTGCCGGCTCGACTCGCGCGACCCGGACATGTGGATGGAGTGCTTCAACCCGGCGGTCTACGGGAACCTGACGAGCGGCCAGCACACCTTCGAGGTGCGCGCCCTCGACGTCGCGGAGATGATGGACCCGACGCCCGCGAGGTACACGTGGACGGTCGGGTCGCCGGCGAACAGCGACGCGGCGAACGTCTCGCTGACCGCCGTCGCCGACGCGATGGTCGACCAGGTCAACCCGGCCGACAACTTCCTCTTCGAGCAGGAGCTCGAGGTCAAGTCCGACGCGACCGGCGACGCGCTCGCCGTGCCGCCGGAGCCGGTCGTCGGCCAGAACGGCCGGATGCTCGTCCGCTTCGCCCTGCCGACCGACGCCTCGCAGTTCCCGCTCGAGTCCGCGACGCTGAAGCTGTACACGACCTCCGGTGAGATCGGGCGCACGCTCGAGGCGATCCCGCTCGCCGGCCCCTTCAAGGAGAGCACGGTCACGTGGGGCAACCAGCCGGGCGTCGTCGGCGCCGCGTCGCGCGCGTTCTCCAAGGAGCTCGGCTACGTCGTCCTGGGACGTCACGGACCAGATCGAGCAGATGCTCCCGCCGCTCGGCGGCGGCCAGCCGGGCCTGCCGAACCACGGCTTCCTGATCCGCGACGCCCACGAGTCGGACACCGAGTTCCCGGGCTCGCAGGAGTTCGCGAGCCGCGAGCTCCCGCAGGATCCGCCGGAGCAGACGCTCCCGATCCTCGAGCTCATCTACGAGAAGGACCCGGCGCCCGCTCCCCCGCCGCCCGCGATGCCGACGGTCGAGACCGAGGTCGTGTGCGGGCAGACGCTGCTCGTGAGCACGAAGCTCGCGAACGACCTCACGCAACTGCCTCGGCGAGGGCCTCGTGGCGGGCGCCGACAACATCGTCATCGACCTGAACGGCCACACGGTCGACGGCCCTGACTACCTCGTCGAGAACGTCGTCGGCGGCCAGGAGGAGGGCTTCCCCGGCCGGCATCCGGATCAGCGGCAAGAAGAACGTGCTCGTCACGAGCTCGAAGCCGGGCGGCACCGTGCAGCAGTTCGGCTACGGCGTCCTCATGACCTCCGGGACGATCCACTCGACGGTCGAGAACATCACCGTCGCGCGGAACGCGATGTCGGGCGTCGAGCTCTTCGACGCCGACGACGGGCGCAACGGCAACACGGTCCGGAACAACACGATCCACTCGAACGAGCTCGGCGTCTCGCTGCTCGCGGGCACGAGCGCGGCGACGGGTCATCGAGCAACGACATCTTCGGCAGCCTCGGCGAGGCCGTGCTCATCGAGTTCTCGGACAACAACTGGTTCGAGAACAACCGGATGGTCGGGATCCCGCTCGACCCGAACCTCGACTCGGACGGCGGCGTCCTGATCCGGGGCTCGTCGGGCAACACGATCAAGGGCGGCGAGATCCGCGACACGGGCGACGCCGGCGTCGGCATCGACATGGGCGCGAACGACAACACCGTCCAGGACGTCGTCATGTACCGCAACGGCGACGCGGGCGTCATCGTCCACGACTCGGACGGGACGAAGGTCATCAACATCGTCGCCCACCAGGAGTCCGACGGCGGCGTCGTCCTCAACAACGCGAACAACACCCTCGTCAAGGACTCGGACCTCCGCTTCAACCCGAGCGGCGTCGAGCACAACAACTCGAACGACGTCACGATCGAGGGCAACAACGGGTCCGACTCGCTCCAGACCGGCTTCGAGATCGGCAACGGCCTCAACATCAAGGTGCTGAACAACGTCGCGAACCGCACCGGCGGCGCCGGCATCGGCGTCGAGGGCGGGGCGTTCGACCCGCTCACGCTCGGCCCGATCGGCGGCGCGCTGATCCAGGGCAACACGACGAACGAGAACGCCGAGAGCGGCATCAGCGTCGCCGACGGCGGCCACACGATCCGGGCGAACAAGGCGTACCACAACTCCGGACACGGCATCGTCGCCGGCGAGGCGCCCGAGGCTCCGGGCGAGCCCGCGAGCGGCACCAACATCGACGGCGGCGGCAACCAAGCTGCCGGGAACGGCGCCCCCGACGCCGACCCGGGCAACCCGCCAGCAGCCGCCGCCGCCGGACTTCGAGCAGTGCCTCGGCGTCGTCTGCACCACGGGCGACGTCCCGGAGCGCGTCGGCCACACGGACACCGAGCCGCCGAACACGATCATCACGAAGGCGCCCGACAACCCGACCGGGAAGCTGTCGGCGACCTTCGAGTTCACGGCGACGGACAACCGCACGCCGATCACGGCGATGACGTTCGAGTGCCGCCTCGACCCGCTCCCCGATCCTCCGGAAGAGCCCGAGGATCCGGGCGACCTCGAGCCTCCGCACCCGAACGAGCCGCCGGACACGATCGAGCCGTTCGAGGGCTTCGGCTGGACCGAGTGCATCAGCCCGCACACGTACCACGGCATCGAGCCGGGCAGCCACCACTTCGAGGTGCGCGCGACCGACGCGGCGACGCCGGACCCGCTGATGGACCTCACGCCCGCGGTGCACGACTGGTCGATCGACCTCTCGGTCTCCGACGAGGGCACCGGCGCCGACTCGAGCCCGCCCGACACGTTCCTCGCGCAGGCGCCGGGCGCGGTCACGACGAGCGACCTCGCGACGTTCCGCTTCACGGGCTAGCGACAACCTGACGCCGGGCCTCGAGGCTCAAGTTCGAGTGCCGCCTGTACGACGGCCCGCAGAACGCATGCCGACCCGACGCCGTGGCAGAACTGCACGAACGCGAACCCGCAGGTGATCGAGGCCGATCCGCCGTTCCCGCTGATCCGCACGTTCGAGGCCCGCGCGATCGACCTCGCCGAGACGCCGAACACCGACCCGACGCCGGCGTCCCACACGTGGAAGGTCATCCAGCCGCCGATCGACATGGAGCCGCCCGAGACGACGATCGTCAGCGGGCCGGACCCGACGACGGTGAGCACCTCGGCGACGTTCACGTTCGCCTCGGACGAGCCGAACGTCACCTACGAGTGCCAGCTGCTGCCGGCCGACGCGTACGAGGTCTGCGACGCGACGAAGACGTACTCCGGCCTGCCGCGCGGCCCGCAGGAGCTCCGCGTGCGTGCGATCGACATCGCCTCGAACGCGCACCCGCTGCACGACACCGACCCGACGCCCGAGGTCTACACGTGGATCGTCGGCGACGCGCCCGAGCTGAAGTTCGTCTTCTGCGGCCAGGTCGTCACGAAGAGCATCATCGTGAACAACGACCTCGCCGACTGTCTCTGGGACGGCATCGTCGTCGGCGCCCCCGGCATCACGATCGACCTCAACGGCCACGTGATCGACGGCAAGGGCGTCGGCGCCGGCATCCGCAACGACGGCTACGACTCGGTCACGATCCGGAACGGCCTCGTCCAGGACTTCGACTACGGCGTGATGCTCAACCAGGGCACGACGCGCAACATCGTCGAGGAGATGCGGGTCCAGCAGAACCAGGAGGCCGGCATCGCCCTCGGCCGCCCGTACCCGGTCGACCCGGCGCTCCCGCAGCCCCCGGAGCCGCCCGCGTCGTACGACTCGAACGTCGACAACAACACCATCCGGAACAACATGATCGTCGTCAACGACCAGGGCCTCTGGATCACGAACAAGGCGCAGTTCAACGTCATCGAGCACAACAACATCTCGGTGAACGGGAACGAGGGCGTCTGGATCGACCGCTCGGACAAGAACACGATCGAGGGCAACGAGATCTTCGGCACCTCGGGCGAGGGCATCCTGCTCGAGGGCTCGAACGAGAACACGATCAAGGGCAACGCGCTCGAGGAGAACGGCGGCGGCGGGATCAAGGCCGGGCTCACGACGAGCGGCATCGCCGTCGGGATGCCCTCGAACGACAACGTCATCGAGGGCAACACGATGTTCGAGAACGGCGGGAACGCCATCGAGGTCGAGGGCAACTCGTCGAGCTACATCACCGGCAACGAGATCCTCGACAACTACGCGCGCAACTCGAACGGCGACGGGATCTCGCTCGACTACGCGCGCGACTCGATCATCCGCGGCAACGACGTGCGCCAGAACAAGGCCGGCATCTCGCTGAAGGCCGCGAGCGGCAACCTCATCGAGCAGAACGACGCGAGCGAGTCCGAGGGCGACGGCATCGGCCTCCAGGCCCTGTCGCTCTCCAACACCCTGCGCGAGAACATCTCGAACCTGAACGACGGCGACGGCATCTACGTCGGCGACGAGACCTCGGGCGGCTCGGGGATGCTCATCGAGTCGAACCAGGCCCACGACAACAAGGGCTACGGCATCTTCGTCCCCAAGGTCAGCCACGTCCTCAAGAACAACCACACGAACGACAACGACAGCTGGGGCATCTGGGTCAGCGAGGGCTCGAACGGCCGGGTGAACATCGACGGCGGCGGGAACCGCGCGCAGGGGAACATCGGCGCCACCGACCCGATCACGCTCCGGCCGCTCCAGTGCTTCGCGATCCAGTGCGTCGGCGGCACGCCGTTCAACAGCGATCAGATCCCGCCGATCACGCTGCTCATCGAGACGCCGTCGGAGACGACGATCGACACGAGCGCGACCTTCCGCTTCAGCGGCTCCGACAACGCGAGCACGGTCAGCTACGAGTGCCGGATGAACGAGGGCGAGCCGGGAGCGCTCGTCACCTCGCGCCCGTTCACGGCCTGCGACAGCCCCAAGACCTACGCCGATCTCGCTCCCGGACACGTACACGTTCGAGGTGCGGGCCGTGGACGTCGTCGGGAACATCGACGCGACGCCGGCCGTGTACACCTGGTTCGTCGAGCCGCCCGAGGACGGCCGCGCGCCCATCACCAAGATCGACTCGGGCCCGATGCCGACGACGGTCGACCGGAGCGCGCGCTTCGAGCTCTCGGCCGACCTGCCCGGCGCGACGTACGAGTGCGCGCTCGACAACGGCGCCTGGCTCGCGTGCGAGTCGGCGTTCACCCTCTCCGGCCTCCCCGTCGGTCCGCACACGCTCGACGTCAGGGCGACTGCGAACGGGAACCGCGACGCGACCCCGGCCCGCTGGGCGTGGAGGATCACCGCAGCGCCGATCCCGCACGAGCTCACGTGCGGCGAGATCCTCACGCGCAGCGTCATCGCCACGAACGACCTGATCGACTGCCCCGGGAACGGCGTCATCATCGGCGCGAACGGCGTCACGCTCGACCTCGACGGCCACACCATCGACGGCATCGGGATCGACGGCGGCATCGTGAACATGGGCTTCGACTCGGTCACGATCAGGAACGGCTTCGTGACCGAGTTCGACTACGGCGTCCTGCTCAACCCCGGCTCGGCGAAGGGCCTCGTCACGGGCATCCGCGCCGAGTTCAACCAGGAGGCCGGCATCGCGCTGGCCGACGCCGACGAGGGCGGGTTCGGGAACACGGTCCGCGACAACACGGTCGTCCAGAACAAGCTCGGCATCGCGCTGTACTCGAACACGCGCAAGACGCTCGTTCACGACAACCACCTCGGCGGGAACCTCGACGACGGCATCCGGCTCGAGATGGCGCACGAGAACCAGATCTACGAGAACGAGATCGCGACCTCGTCCGGCTTCGGCGTGTACGTCTTCGGCGGCCACGACAACGTCGTCCGCGACAACGAGCTCGACGCGAACCTCGGCGGCGTCGCCGTCGGCGAGGAGCTGATCCCGTCCAACCGCACGATCGTGGAGCGCAACGAGATCGTCGACAGCCTGGCCGACGGCATCGTCGTCATGGACTCGGCCGACGTGAAGATCCAGTTCAACGTCGTCCGCGACGGCGGGTCGGGCGTGATCATGGAGCTCGCGCGGAACGCCCTCGTGAAGGGCAACGACCTGAGCGGCAACGTGACCGGCGTCGTGGTCGAGGAGTCGACCGACGTCATGATCGACTCGAACAACGCGAGCGGCGGCCTCGGCTCGGGCATCGAGGCGGGCGCGCTCTCGGCGAACATCACGATCCTGAACAACGCCGCGAGCGGGAACGGCGGCGAGGGCATCGAGATCTCCGACTCCGCGCCGGCGGGCCAGGGCACGTCCCTCATGGGGAACACGGCGGACGCGAACGGCGGCGACGGCATCTCGGTCGAGGGCGTCGGCCACCTGATCGGCGGCGCGGAGCCCGAGCAGGGGAACACGGTGCAGCTGAACGGCGGCTGGGGCATCTATGCCGTCGGCGCGATCGACCGCGGGAACAACTTCGCGGCGGGGAACATGGAGCCCGGCCAGTGCTTCGGCGTCATCTGCCGGATCGGCGCGCCGCCCGGCGCCCCGGACACGTGGATCGTCGACCATCCGCCGGCGCTCACCTCGAGCCGGAACGCGAGCTTCACGTACAACGGCCACGACGAGGTCACGCCGCTCATCGACCTCGTCTTCGAGTGCCGTCTCGACACGGACGACGACCTCGCCTGGGAGGACTGCGAGTACCCGATGCAGTACTCGAACCTCGCCCCGGGCCACCACAAGTTCGAGGTCCGCGCGATCGACATGAGGGGCTCCGGCCTCGCCGACCACAGCCCGGCGAGCTGGTCGTGGACGTACCAGCCCGGCGCGCCCGGCGATCCGCCCGACACCTTCATCGACCTCGGGCCGCCCGCGGAGACGTGGCTGCCGGAGACGATCTTCACGTACCACGCCGACGAGCCGGACGTCACCTTCGAGTGCAAGGTCGACGACTTCCCGTACGAGGTCTGCTCCTTCGACGAGCTCGTGAACGGGCCGAGCGCCGGCTGGGAGGTCGCGCTCGAGGAGGAGCAGTTCGGCCTCCACACGTTCTACGTGCGCGCAATCGACTTCGAGGGGAACTTCGACCCGACCCCGGCCGAGCACACCTGGCGGCTGCTCGGGATCATGACCTCGTTCACGGGCGGGCCCGGCTTCACGCCCGGCGAGACGCCCTTCGAGCCGGCGACCGGCGGGCCGACGCTGTCCAACGACGCCACCATCACCTTCGAGGCGAACGTCGCCGACGCGGACTTCGAGTGCTCGCTCGACCTCGAGCCGTTCGAGCCCTGCGAGTCGCCGGTCGAGTACGAGAACCTGATGATGGGCGAGCACCTGCTGCGCGTCCTCGCGACCTCGTCGAACCCGGAGATGCAGGAGCTCGAGCCGGCCGAGTACGAGTGGGAGGTCCTCGAGCCCCCGACGAACGAGCCGCCGACGGTCACGATCGAGCGCGCTCCCGGCAACAACTCCAGCTCGACGTTCTTCGAGTTCGTCGGCATCGACGACCTCACCCCGCCCGAGCTGCTCATCTACGAGTGCCGCCTCGACTCGACGAGCAACCTCGACTGGGAGGAGTGCACGAGCCCGTTCAACCTCCTCGACCGCTGGACGTACGACGGCGGCGGGGCCGGCGAGGCTCTGCTCAGCCCGGGCCAGCACAAGTTCGAGGTGCGCGCGGTCGACAACTTCGAGCCGGCGGTCGAGAACCCGAACTTCCCGGAGGCCGAGGGGAACGCCGGTCCGCCGACGTCGCACACGTGGACGATGGCGACGGACACCTCGCCGCCCGGCACGTCGATCTTCCTCGGCCCCAACAACGGCGAGAAGGTCGGCCTGCCCGAGTCTCTGTTCGAGTTCACGGGCACCGACAACGCGACCCCGATCCTCCAGCTCGAGTACGAGTGCCGCGTCGACAACTTCCCGCTCTGGGAGCCGTGCGACTCGCCGGGTGACGCCTCCGGGCTCGCTCCCGGGCATGCACACGTTCCGCGTGCGCGCGATCGACCTCGCCGGGAACGTCGACCCGACGCCTGCCACGCGGACGTGGGAGCTCGTCGCGGCCCCGATCACGACGTTCAGCGGCGGGCCGCAGGGCCGGGTCATCACGGACGCCCAGGGCAACGAGATCCTCCCGACGACCGCGAGCACGGTCGAGCACGCGATCTTCCAGTTCGCCGCCGACCAGGCGCCGAACGTGACCTACGAGTGCGCGCTCGACGGGGCGGACTTCCTGCCCTGCACCTCGCCGCACGCAGTCTGGGGCCCGCTCGACAACGGCACGCATGAGTTCGAGGTGCGCGCGACGAACCCGCAGCTGGTCGTCGAGGAGCCCGCGGCGATGTACGAGTGGGTCATCGAGCTCGGGCCCGACAACGTCCCGCCGCAGACGCAGATCATCGTGCACCCGCTCGCCGTCGAGTCGCTGACGATCGCGAACTTCGAGTTCGCCGGCAGCGACAACCGGATCGGCGACCTGTCGTTCGAGTGCTCGCTCGACGGCTCGGGCTACAGCTCCTGCTCGACGCCCGAGCAGTTCTCGGACCTCACGCGCGGCACGCACACGCTGCGCGTCCGCGCCCGTGACGCCGCCGGCCTCTTCGACCCGACCCCGGCGGAGTACACGTGGACGGTCGCGCCGCCGCCGCTCGGGATCATCCTCTCCGGCCCCGACGAGATGACCGAGGCCCGGAACCACACGTTCACCTTCACGGCCGACGTGAGCAACGCCACCTTCTGGTGCTGGCTCGACGGCGTGCTCGAGGAGAACTGCACCTCGCCGAAGACGTACACGAACGTCCCCGACGGCGAGCACTTCTTCGCCGTGCTCGCGTTCGACCAGCACGGGACGGTCGCGGACCAGTGGGAGGAGTGGGAGTGGCAGCAGGGCCGCATCACGCCGCCGATCACGACCATCCACTCCGGCCCGGACATCGAGAGCGAGTACCGCGAGCGCGCGACGTTCACCTTCTCGCACAACATGCCGAACGATCCGAGCGTCTACTTCGAGTGCTCGATCGACGGCGGCGAGCCGCTCGTCGGCTGCACCTCCCCGTTCGAGATCCCGCGCGCGGGCGTCGGCGAGCACAGCTTCGAGGTCACGGCGCTGCACCCGATCACGTTCGACCACCTCGGCGAGGAGATCGAGCTCATGTACGAGCCGCTCCCGACGGTCTACGAATGGGTCGTCGTCGACACCGAGGCGCCGGACACCTTCATCGACTGGGGCCCGCCGGATCCCTCGACCGGAACGACTGCCTTCTTCGGCGTGAGCTCCAGCGACCCGTCGGCCCTGCTCGAGTGCTCGCTCGACTTCGAGGACTTCGGCGAGTGCGGCGAGGGCGGGATCGCGATGTACGAGGAGCTCCTCGACGGCGACCACACGCTCATGGCGCGCTCCGTGGACATCAACGACAACGCCGACCCGTCGCCCGCGATCTACGAGTGGACGATCAACCGCGGCGCCCCCAACACGCCGGTCGGCCAGAACGTCGTGGTCTCCGAGGGCGACGTGACGCTGACCTTCTTCGACGTGTCGCTCGCCGGCACGACCACCGTCCAGGAGCTCGGCGGCGGCCCGTTCCTGCCCGAGGGCTACTCGGTCGCGGGCGGCAAGTACTACGCGGTCACGACCACCGCCGAGTTCGGCGAGCCGACCTCGCTCTGCATCGACTACGAGCCCGGGACGATCGAGGGCTCCGCGCGCATCCTCGAGTGGGACGGCTCGATGTGGATGGACATCGCGTACGTCGAACAACCCGACGACCGGCAGGGCGTGCGCGGCCGAGGTCGAGGACCTGACGCTGTACGCGCTCGCCGGGAACACGATGGGCGTCCCGCTCCCGATGATCCTCACCGGGCCCGACTTCGTGAGCGACAAGAACCACGCGACGTTCACGTTCATGGCCGACCTGCCCGACGCGGTGCTCATGTGCTCGATCGACGGCGTGAACGACCTGCGCTTCCCGACCGCTCAGTGGGGCATGTGCGAGTCGCCGAAGACGTACACGTACCTCGAGACCGGCGACCACAAGTTCGAGGTGCAGGCGATGGCGCCCGACGGAACGGTGGACGAGACGAAGCTCCCGGCGCTCTGGGAGTGGGAGGTCGCGCTGCCGGTCGACGTGAACGCCCCGGAGACCCAGATCGTCAAGGGCCCGCCGCTCCTGTACGCGAACGAGATCGCTCTGTTCGAGTTCACCGGCATCGACGACCAGACGCTCGACACCGAGCTCGAGTTCGAGTGCCTGCTCGACGGCGTCCTGCTCGGCTCCTGCGACTCCGTCCTCTCCACTCCGACCGCCCCCGGCCTGCCGTACGAGGTCGAGGTCGAGTTCATGCAGTTCGGCAAGCACACCTTCGAGGTGCGCGCCATGGACGAGATGGGGAACATGGACTCGACGCCGGCGAAGTACACGTGGACGTACGTCGACATCCTCGCGCCCGACACCGAGATCGATCTCGGGCCGGAGGAGGAGACCGAGGCCACGATCGCGACGTTCACCTTCCTCGGCGAGGAGGAGAACGGGACGATGGTGTTCGACTTCGAGTGCTCGCTCGACGGCGCCGACTTCACGTACTGCACGTCGCCGCACGAGATCGAGGGCCTCACCGTCGGCCCGCACGTCTTCGAGGTGCGCGCCATGGATCTCTCGGGTCGCGTCGACACGACGCCCGACCTGTACGAGTGGCTCGTGATGCCGCCGTTCGACGGCGTCCCGCCGGACACGATCATCGCGCACCACCCCGGCCCCGTCTCCGGTCCCGACGTGCTCTTCGGCTTCCAGGCGAACGAGATCGTCGAGGAGTTCGAGTGCGCGGTCGACGGCGAGGAGTGGCAGGGCTGCGAGGGCGTCCTCGAGCTCGAGGGCCTCCTCTCAGGCCAGCACACGGTCCAGGTGCGGGCGATGGATCTCGTCGGCCACGTCGATCCCACGCCGGCCAGCCATACCTGGCTCGTCCAGGGCGAGCCCGAGACCGAGATCACCGACGGGCCGCCTGCGATCTCGGGGCAGATGACCGCGACCTTCACCTTCGAGTCCGACCAGCCCGACGCGACCTTCTTCTGCTCGCTCAACGGCTCGCCGTTCGTCGGCTGCTCCTCGCCGTGGCAGGCCGGCGGGCTGATCATGAACGAGACGAACAGCTTCGAGGTGTATGCGGCGAACAACTGGCGCTACCTCGACGGCACGCGCGTCCAGGACACGACCCCCGCCGAGTACGAGTGGGAGGTCCAGGACGCCGAGCCGCCGAACACGCAGATCCTCTCCGTCGAGCACCTCGACTGGACCGACCTGATCGAGCCGAACTCGATCCGGTTCGAGCTCCGCGGGTCGGACAACGGCACGATCTGGTTCGAGCTCGAGTTCGAGTGCCAGCTCGACAACGGCCCGTGGGAGGGCTGCGACGCGCCGTTCCACTACCTTCCGGTCGAGGAGATCCCCGGCGGCGCCCACGTCTTCCGGGTCCGCGCGGTGGACATGTTCGAGAACCGCGACCCGAGCCCGGCCGAGTACCGCTGGAACTCCGACGACATGCCCGAGACCACGATCGTCTCCGGCCCGCCGGCCCAGACCGAGGCGACGAGCGCGACGTTCAGGTTCTCGGCCGACCCGGCGGACGGCGCGACGTTCGAGTGCCTGCTCGACGGCGGCACCGGCGATCCGTTCGTGGCCTGCCCGGCGCCTGCGGCGAACGGCGACGTCACGTTCGCGAACGTCCCGTACGGCACCCACGAGCTGCAGGTGCGCGCACGCTCCGAGAACGGCGTCATCGACCTCGAGCCGGCGGTCCACGAGTGGGAGAGCGGCGACATGACCCCGCCGGTCGTGACGATCACGAACGGGCCCCCGGCGATCACGACCGACATGACGGCGACCTTCACGTGGACGGTCGACGACCCGGCCGCCAGCACCCAGTGCTCGCTCGACGGCGCGCAGCCGACCTTCTGCGAGTCGGGCATCTCGTACACCGAGGCGCAGCTCGCGCTCGCGACCGGCACCGCCGGCGGCCCGCACACGCTCGAGGTCATCCCTGTGAAGCAGTTCCTGATCGTCGAGGCGGTCGGGACCGAGTGGGCGTGGGAGGTCGACGACCAGGTCGCTCCGGACACGCTCCTCGAGGAGACTCCGCCCGCGCGCATCGGCGTCGACCTGCCCTCGATCTTCACCTTCTCCTCGCCCGAGATCGCCTCGCGGTTCGAGTGCGCGTGGGATCCCGTCGGGACCCCGGTCTGGGAAGGCTGCGCCGGCGCGGCGCCCGACAACACGGTCGAGTTCGCGGGCCTCCTGCCGGGCGTGCACACGCTGCTCGTGCGCGCGGTCGACCCGAGCGAGAACGCCGACCCGACGCCCGCGTCCTTCACCTGGGAGGTCGTCGGCCCGGCCACGACCACCATCCACACCGGCCCGCCGCGCGAGCCGCTCGCGAACACGCGCGAGACGAGCGCGCAGTTCACCTTCTCGGCGAACCAGGCCGGCGTCGCGTTCGGCTGCTCCCTCGACGGCGCCGACCCGGTGCCCTGCACCTCGCCGTACACCGTCCACGGGCTCCTCCCCGGCGGCCACTCGCTCGAGGTCACGAGCACGAACAGCTTCCTGCTCGTCGAGCAGCCCGACGGTCCCACGAACCCCTGGGAGTGGACGATCGACGAGCCCGACCCGAACACGCCGCAGGGGACGAACGTCGTCGTCTCGATCCCGACCGCCGTCGGAAACGCGCGCGTCACGTTCGCGTCGGTCGCGGCCGAGGGCCACACGTCGGTCACGATGCTCGAGAGCCCGCCGTCGGAGCTGCCGCAGGGCTTCCTCCTGGCCGGCGCCGCCTACTGGGACATCCAGACCACCGCCCAGGTGACCGGAAACGTCCGCGTGTGCGTGCCGTACAACGCCGCGACCGTCGCGGAGCCGGTGAGCCTGCTCCACTACGACGAGCTCGTCGGCGCGTGGGTCGACATCAGCGACCAGACCACCGGGAACGTCGTCTGCGGCGACAGCGCGTCACTGTCGCCGTTCGCGACCGCGACCCGCTCGGCGCTCGCCCTGCTCGACACGTTCATCGACATCAAGCCGCCGACGCAGACCGTCAACCCGATCGCGACCTTCAGCTTCTCGTCGAACGATGGCGAGGCGTCCTTCGAGTGCTCGCTCGACGGCGTCCCGTTCAACTCGTGCGCGCTGACGACCGAGTACACCGACCTGCTCGTCGGCCAGCACGAGCTCTTCGTCCGCGCGAAGAACGGCCTCGGCGAGGTCGACCTGACCCCGGCCGTGCACCGCTGGACGATCGGCCCGCTGCCCGACACGGCCATCATCTCGGGGCCGGAGGAGGCGACCGAGGACCGGTCGGCGACCTTCCAGTTCACGTCGAACGTCTCCGGCGCCCTGTTCGAGTGCGCGCTCGACGAGATGGCGGAGAACCTCCTGTTCCTGCCGTGCGGCTCGACGCACACGTTCACGAACCTCGCCTTCGGCGACCACGAGCTGCTCGTGCGCGCGAAGGACAACGCCGGCAACGTCGATCCGGAGCCCGCCGAGTACAGCTGGGAGATCGGCGGCATCCCGCCGCTCGTGCATGATCGAGTCCGGGCCCGACATCGAGTCCGAGTCGCGCGACGCCACGTTCACGTTCTCCGCCGACACGACCGAGCGCATCTTCCTCTGCTCGCTCGACGGCGGAGAGCCTTCGCCCTGCCAGTCGCCGCACACGTACTTCGGCCTCCCGCTCGGCCCGCACACGTTCGAGGTGCAGGTCTACGTGAACGAGGAGTTCGCGATCTCCGAGGCGCCCGTCACGACGTACGAGTGGTCGGTCGTGTCCACGACGCCGCCGAACACGAACATCATCTTCGGGCCGCCGCCCGTCAGCGGAGGCATGGATCCGGAGGGCGGCGAGGCCACGTTCATGTTCGCCTTCTCGTCCAACAAGACGCAGGCGCTCTTCGAGTGCGCGCTCGACGGCGAGGCGTGGAACGAGTGCGAGTCGCCCGCGGAGTACTCGAACATCGCCGCTCGGCGACCACATCTTCCGCGTCCGCGCCTTCGACCTGTCGATTCCGCCGAACTACGACCCGACGCCCGCGACGCACACCTTCCGCGTCGTCCCGTCGCCCGAGACGACGATCGTCTCCGGCCCGGAGGGCGAGATCAACGGGACGACCGCGAACTTCCAGTTCTCCTCGACCGTCTCGGGCTCGACCTTCGAGTGCGCGCTCGACCTCGGCCCGTTCCTCGCCTGCCCGAACCCGTACACGCTCTCCAACCTCCCCGACGGCGAGCACATGCTCGAGGTCCGCGCGAAGGCCAACGGCGTTGTCGACATCAGCCCGGAGGAGTGGACGTGGACGGTCGACGGCCAGCTGCCCGAGACGACGATCCTCACCGGCCCGCCGGCGACGACCACGAGCACCGGCGCCGTGTTCACGTTCTCCTCGACCGAGCTGGTGGAGTACGAGTGCTCGCTCGACGGCGGCCTGTTCGAGGGCTGCGAGGCCGGCGAGCCGCCGCTGCCCGAGTCGTCGCACATCGCCATCGAGCTCTCGCTCGGCCAGCACACCCTGCGCGTCCGCGCTGTCGACGAGAGCGGCTTCTTCGATCCCACGCCGGCGAGCTGGACGTGGACGGTCGTGCTGCCGCCCGACGTGATCATCGTGAACGCGCCCGCCCACGACACGTACGAGGCCGACGCGAACTTCACCTTCACCGCGAGCGTGTCCGGCGCGATGTTCGAGTGCGCGCTCAACGGCACCGACTACGAGCCGTGCTCGTCGCCGTGGACGTACCAGGACCTCCTGCCCGGCCTGTACGTGTTCCGCGTCCGCGCGGTCGTCGACGGCATCGTCGACGAGAGCCCGGCCGTCCACGCCTGGCGCGTGCGGCCGCCGGCCGAGACGGAGGAGCCCGACACGACGATTACGGCCATGCCGCCGGCGACGACGACGAGCTCGAGCGCGACCTTCCGCTTCACGGCGAGCGAGCTCGGCACCACCTACGAGTGCTCCCTCGACGGGTCGGCGTTCGCCGCCTGCAACTCGGGCATCACCTACCCGAACCTCTCGGTCGGCGAGCACACCTTCCGGGTGCGCGCGATCGACGCCTTCGACAACGTCGAGTCCGAGCCCGCGAGCTACACGTGGGTCCGGACGACGGGCGACGGCACGCCCCCGATCGTGCTGATCACCGACGCGCCGCCGATCAACCCGGATACCGGCGTCGTGGAGAGCGACAACGCACGGTTCGAGTTCGAGGCCAACGAGCCCGTCCAGGGATACCTCTGCTCGCTCGACGGCGCTCCGTACGCGGGCTGCACGTCGCCCATCGAGTACCTGAACCTCTCCCCCATGCTCCACCAGTTCCGCGTCAAGGCGACGGACGTCTTCGGCAACGTCGGCGTCGCGACGATGTACGAGTGGGAGACGATCGACGTCACCCCGCCGGACACGCAGCTCATCGACGGCAACCTGCCGACGAACCCGAGCGGCTCCTCGACCGCGCGCTTCGAGTTCACGGGCACGGACAACGTGACCGTGATCGAGGGCGAGGTCCAGGTGCTCGAGTTCGAGTGCCGGCTCAACGGCGGCAACTGGACGAACTGCACGAGCCCGGCCAACTACGCCAACCTTCAGCCGGGCCTGAACACGTTCGAGGTGCGCGCGGTCGACAGCGAAGGGAACGTCGACGCGTCGCCCGCGAGCTACGCCTGGGTGATCCTCGACGGCACGCCGCCGGAGACGACGATCGACTCCGCGCCGCCCGCCTCGACGCAGGACACGAGCGCGAGCTTCCAGTACTCCTCGAACGAGGGCGGCTCGCTGTTCTCGTGCTCGCTCGACGGCGCCGACTTCGTCGAGTGCAACCTCGGGAG
This sequence comes from uncultured Actinomycetes bacterium, assembly GCA_963796405.1. Lineage (GTDB taxonomy): Bacteria > Actinomycetota > Thermoleophilia > Gaiellales > Gaiellaceae > GMQP-bins7. The sequence goes on along the minus strand of CAWCLL010000012.1, from coordinate 188,675 downwards.
CGTCAGCTACACCGATCTCGAGGTCGGGGCGCACTGGTTCCAGGTCGCCGCGACCGACAGCGCCGGCCTCGTCGACGACTCGCCCGCGAGCTACGTCTGGACGATCCTGCCTCCGCCGGACACGACGGACCCGCAGACGACGATCGACTCCGGGCCCGCCGCGGAGACGCTCGCCACGACCGCGCGGATCTTCTTCTCGGCCGACGAGCCCGCCAACTTCAAGTGCTCGTTCAACGGCGGCTCCTTCAACCAGTGCACGTCGCCGTTCCAGATCGCCAACCTCACCGTCGGCACCTACACGCTCGCGGTCGAGGCGACCGATCTCGAGGGCAACGTCGACGACACGCCGGCGACCTTCACCTGGAAGGTCATCCCGCCGGTCGACACGACGATCGGCGGCACGCCGATCGACCCGACCGACGCGACCTCGGCGACGTTCACCTTCACGGCGAGCCAGGCGAACGCGAGCTTCGAGTGCGCGCTCGACACCCACATCGAGACGGAGACCTGGACGGCCTGCGACTCCGGCACGATCACGTACGACGGCCTCGCGCAGGGCGAGCACGAGTTCGCCGTCCGCGCCAGCGTGGGCGTCGACAACGTCGACCCGAGCCCGGCGACGTTCAGCTGGGAGATCGGCGACGTCACGCCGCCTGTCATCACGATCACCGACGGCCCCGGCGACGGCTCCGGCGCCACCGTGACGAACGAGAACACGGCGACGTTCACGTTCTCCGCCGATCCGGCGCTCGAGTTCGGCTGGTCCTTCGTGTGCACGCTCGACGGCGGCGCGCCGATGGCCTGCTCCTCGCCGTTCGAGCTGGACGCCGCGGATCTCGCCGCGAGCACGGGCATCCCGTCCGGCGAGCACAGCTTCGAGGTCTCGGCCGTCGGCCAGAACCTGCTCGTCGATCCGGAGCCCGCCGTCTACGACTGGACGGTCGAGGACACGATCGCGCCCGAGACGACGGTCGAGTCGACGGTGCCCGCTCGCGTCCCGGTCGACCTCGAGCCGCCGCTCGCGATCACCTTCGGCTCGAACGAGAACCTCGCCACCTTCCAGTGCACGCTCAACGGCGAGGACCTCGGCCAGTGCGCCGGGCCGCCCGACAACACGTACATCGCGGACCTCCCCGCCGGCGCGTACACCCTCGAGGTCGCGGCCGTCGACGCGAGCCTCGAGGCGAACGTCGACACGTCGCCCGTCGTCGTCAACTTCACCGTCGTCGGCCCGCCGGTCACGACCATCGACACCCAGACCGCGCCGACCGACCCGACGACCGACCTGACCGCGACGTTCACGTTCGACGCGGACCAGGACAACGTCACGTACATCTGCTCGCTCGACGAGGTCGGGTTCTCGGAGTGCGAGTCGCCGATGACCTACACCGAGGCGCAGCTGTCGGCCGCGGCGATCGCGAACGGCGACCCGGCGACGGCGCTCGGCGACCACTCGTTCCGCGTCATCGCGATCAACGACTTCGGGCTCATGGAGGATCCGCCCGCGCTCCACGAGTGGACGATCGAGCTGCCGCTCGACACCGTCGGCCCGACGACGACCATCTCCGGCCCGACGACGACGCAGCTCGGCCTGCCCGCGACCTTCGTCCTCTCCGGCACGGACAACCAGACGCTGGCCGCCGACCTCTCGTTCGAGTGCACGCTCGACGGCGCAGGCCGTGTCCTGCGACTCGCCGTTCGAGATCACCGACCTCCCGCTCGGCGAGCACACGCTGACCGCGGCCGCGGTCGACGCCACCGGCAACATCGACGCGACGCCCGCCGAGCCACACCTGGGAGGTCGTATCGCCGCTGCCGCCGAACACGCCGACGGGCACGAACGTCAGTGTCGACCTGAGCCTGCCGGGCGGCGGCGAGGGCACGATCACCTTCGGCTCGGTCACGACCGCCGGCTACACGGACGTCGAGACGCTCGCCACGCCGCCGGACCTTCCGGCCGGCTACCTGAGCCTCGGCGCGACGTACTACGACATCTCCACCACGGCCGTCTTCGGCGACCCAGTCACGCTCTGCCTGCCCTACACCGGCATCGCCGACGGCGCGCGCCTCCTGCACCACGACGGCAGCGAGTGGGTCGACATCACCCTGTCCGACGAGGGCGGCGTCCTCTGCGCCGAGGTCTCGAGCCTCTCGCCGTTCGCGATCGTGGACAGCACCGGCGCCGTCGTGCCGGAGACGATCATCCAGACCGCGCCGCCCGCGCAGCACGTGAGCCCGACCGCCACCTTCGCGCTCGTCTCGCAGCCCGGCGAGCACGCTCCAGGCGCCGGTGACCTTCGAGTGCGCGCTCGACACCGCTCCCGGACGAGCTCCGCCGACTGGAGCTCCTGCGAGCCGATCGCGGTCTTCGAGGGCCTGCTCTTCGGCGACCACGAGCTGCTCGTGCGCGCCGTGAACGAAGCTGAACGGCCTGTTCGACGCGAGCCCGGCGCGCCATGTCTGGGAGGTCGTGCCGCCGCGAGACGACGATCGTCACCGGGCCCGACTCGCCGACGATCCAGCTGCTCGCGAACTTCACGTTCGAGTCGAACGACCCGCTCGCGACCTTCGAGTGCGCGCTCGACGGCGAGCTGTACGGCTCCTGCGAGACGCCGTACCACCTCCAGGACCTCCCGTCCGGCCAGCACCGGCTCCAGGTCCGCGCGGTGAACGTCGCCGGCGGCTTCGACCCGACCCCGGACGAGTGGGTCTGGACGATCTCGCCGACGCCCGAGACGACGATCACGGGCATGCCGCCTGCCTCCACGAACGACAAGACCGCGACGTTCACCTTCACGTCCGACCTGCCCGGCGCGACCTTCGAGTGCGCGCTCGACGGGGCCCTCGACGACGAGGTCTGGACGCCGTGCGTCTCCGGCATCACGTACACGAACGTCATCTTCGGCTCGCACGACTTCGGCGTCCGCGCGCGGATCGGCGACGGCTTCGACCTGACGCCGGCCGAGTACACGTGGGACGTCGGAGGCGCCGCGCCGCCGGTGACGATCCTGAGCGGCCCGCAGGGCGAGACCGAGAACCGGAACGTGACGTTCACCTTCGAGGCGCCCGGCCGCGACCTCCGCTACGAGTGCGCGCTCGACACCGGCACCTTCTCGCTCTGCCTCTCGCCGAAGTCCTACGGCAACGTGCCCTTCGGCCCGCACACGTTCTCGGTCCGCGTCTACGTGCCGGACGAGTTCCCGGAGGCGGAGGCCACCGACCGCCAGTTCATGGTCGTCGAGCGCGACCCGCCCGAGACCCAGATCCTCTTCGGGCCCGCGGCCACGACGTACAACCCGGTCGCGTCGTTCGCGCTCTCGAGCGACGAGCCGGCTGCGACCTTCCAGTGCAAGCTCGACGGCGCTGCGACCTTCACCGCGTGCCCGGTTCCCTCCGACTTTGCCGTCAGCCCCGGCTCGCACACGCTCGCCGTGCGCGCCGTCGACATCTCCGGGAACGTGGACGCCACTCCGGACAGCTGGTCGTGGACGTACATCCTCGACACGACCGCACCCAGCACCACGATCGATGCGCATCCGCCGGCCGTCATCCCGCCCGCCGAGGATCCGCCCTTCTTCTTCGGCTTCACGGCGAACGATCCCGGCCGCGACGTTCGAGTGCTCCATGGACGGCGAGCCGTTCGCGGGCTGCGAGACGCCGTACGAGTTCGCCGGCGCCGACCTGGCCGTCGGGCCGCACAACTTCCGCGTGCGGGCGACCGACCTCGCCGGCAACGTGGAGTCGCCGCCTGCGCGCTTCGACTTCTCGGTCTCCGACGACCAGATTGCGCCCGACACGACGCTCCTCGAGACGCCGCCCGACCCGACGAACGACGACTGGGCCACGTTCACCTTCGAGTCCAACGACCCGACGGCGACCTTCGAGTGCAACCTCGACGGCCAGGGCTTCGAGGAGTGCTTCAACCCGTCGCAGTACGTCGAGCTCGAGCCCGGCACGCACACCTTCGAGGTGCGCGCGGTCGACCTGTCGCTGAACGCCGACCTCACGCCGGAGAGCTACGAGTGGCTGTACGAGCTCGACAACGAGGCGCCGGAGACGACGATCCACACGCACCCGCAGAACCCGTCGCTCGTGCCGAACGCGATCTTCACCTTCGGCGCCGTCGGGCCCGAGATCGAGTACGAGTGCCAGCTCGACAACGAGCCGTTCGAGAGCTGCGAGTCGCCCATGCTCTACGAGGAGCTGCCCGGCGGCACGCACACCTTCCGGGTCTTCGGCACCGACTTCTACGGCAACGTCGAGCAGACGCCCGCCACCTACACGTGGGTGCAGGCGGTCAGCCCGGAGGTCTCGCTCCTCACCACGCCGGAGGACCCGAGCGAGGTCAACGCGCAGACGTTCACGTTCTCCTCGGCCCAGCAGCCGGCGACCTTCGAGTGCCGCCTGACCGGCATGATGTTCGTCAACTGGGTCGCCTGCTCGTCGCCGCACACGTACACGAACCTGATCGACGGCGAGTACATCTTCGAGGTGCGCGCGGTCAACCAGTGGGGCCTGAAGAGCGAGATCCCGGGCATGTTCGAGTGGGAGGTCATGGTTCCGCCGGAGACGACCATCCACAACAAGCCGACGAACCCGAGCCCGAGCACCTCGGCCGCGTTCACCTTCTCCTCGACCGAGCCGGGCGACCCGAGCGAGCCGTGGGAGTGCACGCTCGACGGCCAGTCGGTCGACTGCCTCTCGTCCCCGGCCGTGTTCACGGGCCTCGCACAGGGCACGCACACCTTCGAGGTCGCGGCGATCGACGCCATGGGGAACGTCGACCCGACGCCCGCCACGTACACGTGGGTCATCGACTCGCTGCCCGAGACGACCCTCGGCCCGACGCCGCCTGCCTCGACCTCGAGCACGGACGCGAGCTTCACGTTCTCCTCGAACGAGTCGAACGTCACCTTCGAGTGCTCGCTCGACACGGGCTCGTACGCGCCGTGCACCTCGCCGAGGAACCTCACCGGTCTCTCGATCGCCGCAGCACACCTTCCGCGTCCGCGCGAAGGATCAGTCGAGCCAGCTCGACAACTCGCCCGCGACCTACACGTGGAACGTCGTCGACGGGACGGCGCCGAACACCACCATCGTCAGCGTCCAGCCCGGCTCGACCGTCTTCGAGTTCACCGGCAGCGACAACCACTCGGCCGTCGGCGCGCTCACCTTCCAGTGCCGCCTCGACAACGCCGCGTACCAGGCCTGCACGAGCCCGAAGACGTATACGGGGCTCAGTGCCGGGTCGCACACGTTCGACGTGCGCGCCGTGGATCAGGCCGGCAACATCGACCAGAGCCCGGCCAGCCACACGTGGAACGTCGCCGACACGATCGCTCCGGAGACGACGATCACCGGTGGCCAGCCCACGAACCCGACCACGAGCACGTCGGCGAGCTTCCAGTTCAGCGGCACCGACAACTTCAGCGCCGCGGCCGCGCTCACCTTCCAGTGCCGCCTCGACAGCACGCAGGCCGGCGACTGGGCGACGTGCACGAGCCCGAAGCCGAACCACGGCCTCGGCGGCGGCTCACACACCTTCGAGGTGCGCGCAACCGACCAGGCCGGAAACGTGGACGCGACGCCCGCGAGCTACACGTGGACGGTGACCATCGCCGACACGACGGCGCCCGACACGAACATCGACCAGAAGCCGCCGCTGACGACGACCGACACGAACGCGTCCTTCACGTTCTCGTCGCCGGAGTCCGGCGTGACCTACGAGTGCAAGCTCGACACCGGCGCCTGGGAGCCCTCCTGCGTCGCGCCGAAGTCGTACAGCGGCCTCGGTGTCGGCCCGCACACCTTCCAGGTGCGCGCGACCGACGCCGCGAACAACCAGGATCCGTCGGCCGCGAGCTACTCGTGGACGATCCAGTCGCCCGCGCCTCCCGCCAACTGCGGCCCGCAGACGGTGCTCACGGCGAACGCCGACACGTGGATCGACCAGGGCAGCCCGTCCGTGAACAAGGGCGGCGACTCGAACCTCAAGGTCATGTCCAAGGGCGGCAGCAACCTCCGCTCGCTCGTCCGGTTCCTGATGCCGCCGATGCCCGCCGGCTGCAAGGTCGAGGCCGCGACCCTGCGGCTCTACGCGGGCGGCTACAAGGACGGCCGCACGCTCGAGGCCTGGCGGCTCGACGACGCCTGGAGCGAGACCACGGTCACTTGGGGCGATGCGCCGGCGACGGCCGGCACGCCGGTGACGGCGGCCTCGGGCGCGGGCTACCGCGACTGGAACGTCACCTCGCACGTCCAGACGATGTACGACTCGAGCGAGCACAACGGCTTCCTCATCCGCGACGCAACCGACAACGAGGACGCGGAGCAGCAGTTCCACAGCCGCGAGAAGAGCTCCGACCAGCCGCAGCTCGTCCTCCTGCTCGCCCCGTCCGGCCCGCCCGGGCCTCCGCCCGTCGCCGACACGACGGCGCCGGAGACGAGCATCGACCAGGGCCCGCCCGACCAGACGTCCGACACCGCCGGAAGCTTCCACTTCAGCTCGAACGAGACCGGCTCGACCTTCCAGTGCCGGCTGAACAGCCAGCAGGAGAGCGCGTTCGCGGCCTGCACGAGCCCGCGGATCTACAGCGGCCTCCAGCCCGGCTCGAACATCTTCGAGGTGCGCGCCAAGGACGCGGCGGGCAACGTCGACCAGACGCCGGCGAGGTGGACGTGGGTGATCACGGTGGCGCCGGCCGACACGACGCCGCCGGAGACGACGGTCAACGGCCCCGCCTCGTCGCAGAGCACGAGCGCGACCTTCACCTTCTCGTCCAGCGAGACCGGCTCGACGTTCGCCTGCTCGCGCGACAACGCCCCGTACACGAGCTGCCTGTCGCCGCTCACGCTCACGGGCTTCGCCGTCGGCCCCCACACCTTCTCGGTGAAGGCGACCGACACGGCCGGCAACCAGGATCAGTCTGCCGCCACGCACTCGTGGACGGTTCAGGCCCCGCCGCCGCCGAACTGCGGCACGCAGCAGACGGTCGGCGCGAACGCGGACGCGTGGCTCGACCAGGGCAGCCCGTCCTCGAACAAGGGCTCGGACTCGGTCCTCAAGGTCATGGCCAAGGGCTCGAGCAGCCTGCGCGCCCTCGTCCGCTTCAACCTCCCGACCATCCCGGCCGGCTGCGTCGTCGACTTCGCGACGCTGCGCCTGTACGCAGGCGGCTACAAGTACGGGCCGCACGATGCAGGCGCTGCGAGTGAACAGCAGCTGGAGCGAGGGCTCCGTGAGCTGGTCGAACCAGCCTACGACGACGGGCACCGCGGCGACGACGGCCTCCGGCAACACGTCGGGCTGGCGCGAGTGGAGCGTCGCGGCCCTCGTCCAGGCCATGTACTCGAGCACGAACAACGGCTTCCTCATCCGCGACGCGAACGAGAGCGGCGACGCGGAGCAGCAGTACAACAGCCGCGAGAAGGGATCCGACACCCCGCAGCTGGTCGTCAAGTTCAAGCCTGCGCCGTAGCGGACATTCGCCGCGAGCTCGGAGAGCGGCTCGACCGCTCCTCCCCAAGGGTACGAGAGCCGCTCTCCGAGCTCGCGGCGTACGGTTGTGCGCAAGGTCGGAATCTCCCTAGCGGGAGATTCCGACCGCGCGAAAGCAGACCCCTTTATGGGGTGCCCAGATAGCTCAGCTCTTCGGGGTGTGAAGTCGGCTGTCGGTCCAGGCGGTCAGAGGTCAGAGCGCTTGTTCGAGCTCGCGCAGCGCCTCGAAGATCGCCTCCGAGAACGTCGGGTACGGCTGGATGGTGTCGAGCAGGACGTCGACCGGGACGCGCGCGCGCACGGCGAGGGTGAGCTGGCCGAGCCACTCGCCCGCCTCCGGGCCGACCGCGACGGCGCCGACGAGCACGCCCTTCGCCGGGTCCGCCGCGAGCTTCACGAGACCGGGCCGCTTCGGGCGCTCGTACGTCGAGAGCCTTCCGCCCTCGATGCGGTACGTCGCGGTGACGAGGCCGTCGCCGTCGGTGCTCCCGACCGTCGCGACCGGCGGGTCGGTGAAGACCGCGGCCGGGATCGCGCGGTAGTCCGCGACGTAGTCCTGGCCGGCGATGTTCGCCGCCGCGACCCGCGCCTGGTACTTCCCGACGTGCGTGAGGAGCTGCACGCCGGTCGGGTCGCCGATCGCCCAGACCCCCTCACCCGCGCGCATCCGCTCGTCGACGGCGATCCCGCGCGGTGAGAGCGAGACGTCGAGCTGCTCGAGGCCGAAGCCCTCGACGTTCGGCTTGCGCCCGGTCGCGACGAGGAGCCGCTCGGCGTCGATCGGATCGCCCTTCGACGTGTGCACGCGCACGCCGGAGCCGGTCTTCTCGACCCGCTCCGCCTTCACCTCGAAGCGAAGCTCGATGCCCTCGTCCTCGAAGCGCTCGCGCAGGAGCTCGCCCGCTTCCCGGTCGACCTTCCCGAGAAGCTGCGAGGAGGAGACGAGGACGGTCACGCTCGCTCCGAGCCGGTGGAAGTACTGCGCGAGCTCGCAGCCGACGGGCCCGGCGCCGATGACCACGAGGCTGCTCGGAGGCCCGTCTGCCCAGACCGCCTCCCGGTTCGTCCAGAACTCGATCTCGTCGATGCCGTCGATCGGCGGCACCGCGGGCTCGGACCCGGTCGCGACGACGAGGTGCGCGTACTCGAGCTCGCGGCCGTCGACCTCGACCATGCCGGGGCGCACGATGCGCGCGTCGCCGCGAACGAGCTCCGCTCGCCCCTCCTCGGCGAGCCAGTTCGCGTACCAGGAGTCGTCGCGGTTGCTCGTCACGTCGTCGCGAAACTCGAGGACCTTCGCGACGTCGAGCTCGCCCGTCACCGCCTCGGCGGCCCCGGGCGCATGCCGCGCTGCCTCCAGCGCCTCGCCCGGCCGGAGCAGCGTCTTCGTCGGCATGCAGGCGTAGAACGAGCACTCGCCGCCGACGAGCCCGCGCTCGGCGACGACGATCTCGACCTCGGAGTCGAGCCGGCGGAGCGCCCCCACGAAGTGCTCCCCGCTCGAGCCCGCGCCCAGGACGACCACGCGTCCGTTCGTGCTCATCGATTCCCCCTCAGGTCACGAGGTCAGGCCGCGGGCCCGACCTCTCGGAAAGAAGCGGAGAGGGCGGGATTTGAACCCGCGACGCACCTTTCAGCACGTACGCGATTTCCAGTCGCGCTCCTTAGGCCGCTCGGACACCTCTCCAGGCCGCTACAGCGTAGACGAGCGCCGCAGGCTACGAGCTTGCGCGCGAGGGGCCGGACGACACGTACGCCGCGACGTCCCTGATCTGCTGCTCGGTCAGCTCGTCGGAGAAGGACGGCATCACGCCCATGCCGTTCGTGACCCGCTCGACGACGAGGTCGAACGAGGGCACGTTCTCGTCCAGGTTCGGGCCGATCGTGCCGGCCGCGCCCGCGTCGGCGAGCGTGTGGCAGCCGCCGCAGTCCTGCGCGACGAAGAGGTTCCGTCCTTCGACGGGGTCGCCGGTGGCGGGAGGCGCTGTGGTCTCCGTCTCGGTCGTCTCGGTCTCGGTCGTCGTCCGTCGTCTCGGTCGTGTCCGTCGTCTCGGTGGTCTCGGTCTCCGTCGTCTCGGTCGGGGTCGTCTCCGTCGGCTCGGTCTCGGTCGTCTCGGTCGTTTCGGTCGGCTCCGTCTCCGTCGGAGTCGTCTCGGTCGGCGGCGGCTCGGTCTCGCCCGGCTCGGTCTCCTGCGCGACCTCGTCGTGTGCCTCGCCGACCTCGGCGAGCAGGATGACCGCCGTCATCTGGACGGCGAAGAACACGAAGCACACGCCGATGAACCAGCCGAGGTACTGCGCCGGGAACAGGGGCCGCGACCGGGGCACGACGAGCGCCACGATCAGGGCGAACGCGATGAAGGCGAGCGCGGCCGAGAGCAGGCCGAGCTCGTAGCCGGTCAGCGCGAGCGGCACGAGAAGGACGCTACCACGGCCCCTGGCGTGGATTGGCGGCTACTGCTCGAGCGGCGCCATGGTCAGCCCGAACCCCTCGAGCTGGCCCCAGTACAGCTCGGCCGTCTCCTTCGCTCCCGACCAGACGATGGCCTGACCCGTCGAGTGGATCCGGTTCGCGAGCGCCATGCCGCGGTCGTAGCTGACCCCGGGAAGCACGCTCGAGAGCGCGAACGCGACCCCCTCGAACGTGTTGTGATCGTCGTTCCGGACGATCACCCGCCAGGGCTTCCCGAGCCCGGTCCCGGTCCCTCGCGTGATCCTCTCCCGCGGCGGCGTCTGCGTCGCCGGGCTCATGGCGCGGACCGTACCAAGGCCTGCGGTACCTTATGCCCTCCCGGGCGCATAGCTCAGCGGGAGAGCGCTCGCTTCACACGCGAGAGGTCCCTGGTTCAATCCCAGGTGCGCCCATACTGCTGCTCGAAGGGAGGACACATGGCCGGCAAAGCGGACTTCACCGAGGACGAATGGAAGGACCTCCAGCAGGGCGTCACGGGCGCCGGCTTGCTCGTCTCCTCGGCCCATCGCGATTTCACCGACAGCTTCGGTGAGGCGAGCACAGTCGCGAAGGAACTCGCCGCGCATGGTGAGAGCGAGAGCCAGCTCGTCCGCGAGCTCTCGGGGACGCACGGCACCGGCTTCGGCCTCGTCGTGTCACCGAAGGAGGTCGTGGAGGAGACGATCGACGCCCTAGGCGCTGCGGTGGCAGTGCTCGGCGCGAAGGCCCCTGACGAGCTCGAGGCTTATCGTGCATTCGTGCTCGATGTCGCTACGGCGGCAGCCGAGGCCAAGGGCGGAGTCAAGGACGAGGAGACCGCGGCGATCGAGAGGATCACCGCAGCGCTCGGACCTGCGCCAGGCGTTTAGCCTCGGCGCTATCTCGGGGAGGATCATGCATGCGAAGAGTTCTGGTCGTCAGCACCGTCGAGCACGCCGAAGAGGCCCTCCGCGACCAGGTTGGCGACGCTGACCGGATCAAAGTCGTCGTGCCCGTCGTCCGACAGGGAGTCCTCGACTGGCTCGCGAACGATCAGCGCGCATTCAGCCGGGCCGAGCGGGTTGCGGAGCGCACGGCAGAGCACCTTCCCGGCGAGACAGTCGACGCAGTCGCCGGCGAAGCCGACGTCGAGCTCGCGATCCGAGATGCGCTCGCAACCTTCGCGGCGGACGAGATCGTGGTAGCGGTGCGGCCCGAAGACGAGGAAGGACTCGTCGAGTCCAGGGCGACCGCCGATCTATCGAAGCGGAGCGTGGAGGGAGTGCCGGTTCGAGTGGTCGTCATCTCCGACAGTTAGCCGCGATTGGTTTCTCGACGGCTCGGCCGCGCGAGCGTCACGAGCGCGAACGCGGCGAGCCAGGCAGTGGCGACGGCGATCCCGATCCGTTGGCTGACGCCGGGGCTGTCGCCGCCCGTCGCCAGGAACGCGCCCGCTGTGACGGCTGCTGCGGCCACCGACGCGATGCCCGCAAGCCGTCGCCCGCGGCGGACGAGCGCCACGCCGGTCAGCGCGATGCCCCCGATCAGCAGCACGCTGGACACCGTCGTCGCCGTCCAATGGCCGATCTCGGTCGAGCCGGAAACCTCGAAGCGACCGCCGAGGCCGCAACCGGCCGCGCCGTTCGGGCACTCGAGACGGGTGAAGGCGGCGACCACGAAACCCGCGCCCGCGAGACCCACCATGAGGGCGGCCGCCCTCGAGTGCGGTCGCAGGAGCAAGGAAGCGAAGACCATCGCCCCTGCGGCCGCCACGATCGCGAGGATTGCCAGCCCCGCACTCTCGGCGCCGTGGGCCGCGAGCGTGCTCACGTAGTCGCGCCGGTGCGAGTAGCCGGGCTCGAACGAAGCCGCGGCGAGGATCGCACCCCAGAACACCGCGATGCCGGCGACCACCGCCAGCGCGATCGACGTCACTCCACGACTCCCCATGACCCCGGAAACTACGCGGGCGCGCATAGCATCGCGCTGTGCCACGGGTTCGTGTGGTCCAGACGAGCAGCGCCTCCCCCGAGCGCGTCCTCGAGGCGGCTCGCGACTTCTCGGAGCGACGGGCGGACATGTGGCCGGATGTGCATGTCGAGCATCTCGAGGTCCATGACGCGGGAGACACGTGGGCCGAAGTGACCGAGGGCAACCCCTGGCCGATCGGGTTCGTGTGGGAACGACTCCGTTACGACTGGTCCCAGCCCGGCCTCGTGAAGGGGACCGTCGTCGACTCGAACCTCTTCAAGGCTGGAAGCAGCTGGGAGATCAAGGCAACCTCAGCGGAAGGTGGAGGCAGTCGCGTCGAGCTGATCGGGGTTCGCCACCTGAAGGGATGGAGGGGAATGCTGCTCTTCCCCGTGTTCCCGCTCGGGTTGGCCCGGAGCACGGTGGCCGATCACCTGCGCCACTTCTTGATCGAAGCGTAGAGGAAGGGCAGGAACTCTCGGCTAGCCGGCTTCGCGCAGCGCGAGCAGGTGCCGCGAGAGATTCCCGTCGGTCGCTCCGAGCTCGTCGCGGATGCGCGTGAACTCGAGCGCCTCGACCTTCGAGAGCAACGCCAGCACGCCGAGGCGGATGCGCTGGTGCGTCAGGTCGTCGAGGTCGTGGACCGGGTGGGTCATCGCGTGACATACGCGATCACGGCCGTCGCGAGCAGGAAGCAGCCGAGGATCGCGTTGAACGCGGCTGCGCTCAACTCGCCGACCCCCGAAGCGATGCCGATCGCCACGATCGCGGCACCGACCGTCGCCGTCACAGCCGAGCGATCGAGCAGGCCCACCGCGACGTTGAGCAGACCGACGACGCCGAACACGGCCGGGAACGTCCACGGAGGCTCCGTGAGCGAACTTGCCGCGATACAGCCGACGACGGCGAAGAACCCACAGGCCGGCGTAGACGGCCGGATTCCGCTCTCTGATCCCGAGCGACACGGAGCGGAACGCGAACCAGCCCATGATCGCGAGCCCGCCGAGTGGCCCTGCCAAGGACCAGTAGAGCCAGCTCGCGGTGGTCTCGGGATCCCAGCGGTCGAACACGGCAGCGCCGATGAGCGCGAGGACACCGAAGAGCGCGAGCGGGAGCCAGTACTCGCGATTGAGCACCGACCGGGGCCGGTCGGCGAGGCGATCGAGGTCGGCAACGAGATATGCGGGAACGTCTGACACCGTCTCTCCTTTGTCCGACAAAGTGATCTACTTTGTACCGCAAAGCGGAGACGATTTCAAGTCGTGCCTACGCGGCGTTGCGCCACACCGCGTCCTGGCCGAGCGGCGTCCTCGTGGCCACGCCCTCGGCGACGAGCTCGACGAGTTTCTGCTCCGACTGCTCGTGGTCCGGCACCGGGTCGGCGCCGCCGGCGAGGAGATGCGCGACCTCGGCCGTCGTCAGGCCGTCCGCGAAGCGTGCGAGGAGCGGCTCCGGGGTCTCGGGAGGCGGCGTGCGCTCGAGCGCGGGGTCGAGATTCGCGAGCAGAACGTCGTACGCCAGCACGTGCTGCCAGCCGCCCGCGACGAGCCGCATCCCATCGCGCTCGAACACGATCGAGGGAGCGGTGAAGCGGACGGGGCCGTCGGAGGTCGACGTCTTCCCCTGCGCTTCGGCGGGCGAGCCTGCGGCCGCGCGCGTCTCGGCCTTGTCGGCCTCGTACGCCGCGAGCACCTCGGGCGAGTCGAGACGATCGACGATCGCGTCCGCGTCGAGCCCCGGAACGGCACGCAGCACGTCGCGCATCTGGTCGTCGTCGTCGAGCACGAACCCCGTCCCGAAGATCGCGAGCTGCAGCGCGCGGAGGACGCGCCACTCGCTCCCGGGCTCGAGCAGCCGCGCGGCGACCACGGCACGACATCCCGGGCCGCTCGCCGACGCGCGGGGCTTCGGAACGAGGCCGAACGGCATCCCGTAGCGGTCGCGGAAGAAGGTCTGCCTCTGCGCCGAGCGGCCCGCGTCGTAGGCCGCCACCGCGCCCGGTGTCACCTCGTCGCGCAGGCCGATGGTCACGAGCCGCCATTCGAGCTGCGCCCCGTAGCGCCACTCGAGGACGCGAAGGGCTGGATTCGCGGAGTACGCCCACGGGCATGCGGCATCCGTGTAGAGCGTCGTCCGGATCGCGGTCACAGGGCGATCGTAGTTACCGGTGGTACCCTCACACCTGCCCGGCCGCGCTAGGTGGGGAGTCAGCGGTTCCCTGAACCCGAAATCCGCTCCATGCGGGGCCGAACGCCGTCCGAGGGACGGTTCGTCGGGATTGGATCTGCGAACGAGGTGTTGACAGGTCGGGTTCCGCGCACTGGGAGCGTCCGAACCGCGTCAGGTCCGGAAGGAAGCAGCGCTAAGGACCCCCTCCCAGGTGCCGCGGCTCCGCCCGGCCCGAGCCGGCGACGCAGACACCTCCGGTGAGGTCGCTCTCGAAGGCGGAACGCGCAGCCGGGCTCTTTTTCGTGCATGTCCCCAGCGGCCATCTCGACAAGCCGTCCATGTGGCGCTTACAATGACGCGTATGACGCCACAAACGGCCACGTCCATCCAGGCCGGTGTCCGCGACCTGCGCAACCACCTCAGCCGCTACCTCCGGCTCGTCGCGACAGGTACGGAGGTGGTCGTCACCGACCGCGGTCGACCTGTCGCCCGGCTCGTCCGGCACGACTCCGAGTCTCCGCTCGACCGCCTCGTGGCCGCCGGCCACGTGCGGCCGCCGCTCCGACCCAAGATGCCGTCTTCGGAGATCCGACCTGTACGCGTGGAGGGCGACGTCACGTCGCTCGTCGCAGAACAGCGCCGCTGATCGCCTACTTCGACACGTCCGCTCTGTTGAAGTTGGTGCTGGACGAGCCGGGTCGAGAGCCTGCCGTGAACGCGTGGAGCCAGGCGACGCGTCCTGTCTCAAACCGCATCGTCTATGCCGAGGGACGCGCTGGCCTGGCTCTCGCACGACGCCTCGAGCGCCTATCGACGACATATGGCGCAGCGGTGCGGCTATTCGAGGACATCTACGACGCCGTCGAGGCGATCGACGTCTCGGAGGAGATCGTGCGTCACGCGGGAGCTCTTGCGGAGCGCCACGATCTCCGCGGGTATGACGCGGTCCACCTCGCATCGGCGCTCGCAGCGATCCCAGGAGAGGAGCCGCTCGTGACGTGGGACGCCGCACTCGCGGACGCGGCTCGGCTCGAAGGGCTGTCGGTGGTTCCGTGATTGAATCCGAGGCGTGAGCGCGCTCTACCGGAAGTACCGCCCGCAGGGGTTCGACGAGGTCGTCGGGCAGGAGGCGGTCGTGCGGACGCTGACCAACGCGATCGAGCACGACCAGGTGCGGCAGGCGTACCTGTTCGCCGGGCCGCGCGGGACGGGGAAGACCTCGATGGCGCGCATCCTCGCGAAGGCGCTCAACTGCACGGGCACGGACGGCCCGAGCGCGCATCCCGACAAGACCTGCCACGCGTGCGTCGCGATTGCCGCTGGGAGCTCCCTCGACGTCGTCGAGATGGACGCGGCGTCGCAGCGCGGCATCGACGACATCCGCGAGATCCGCGAGCGCGTCGTGCTGCAGCCGGTCGAGGGGCGCTTCAAGGTGTACATCCTCGACGAGGCGCACCAGCTCACGGACGCGGCGTGGAACGCGCTCCTGAAGCTGATCGAGGAGCCTCCGCCCCACCTCCTCTTCGTCTTCTGCACGACCGATCTCGGCAAGGTCATCCCGACCGTCCGCTCCCGCTGTCAGACGTTCGTCTTCCAGCGGCCGCGGCTCGCGGAGCTCGTGACCTTGCTCCGGAGGGTCGCGGACGGCGAGGGAATCCAGGCGCAGGACTCCGCGCTCTCGCTCATCGCGCGGAGCGCGCGCGGCTCGTTCCGCGACGCGGTCTCGACGCTCGACCAGCTCGCCGCCGCCACAGCCAACTCCGTGGACGCGCAGGCTGTCTTGCAGCTGGTCGGCGCCGTGGACGAGGAGTCGCTCCTCCGCCTCTGCGACATGATCGTCGACCGCGACACGGCCGGGGCGCTCGTCTTCGTCGAGGAGCTCGCAGAGCAGGGGCAGGATCTCGGCCGGCTCGTCACCGACCTGCTCGAGCACCTGCGCCACCTGCTGCTCGTCCAGCACATGGGTCACGTCCCGGAGTCGCTGCCGGTGACCGAGGAGACGAAGGAGCTCTTGCGTGAGCAGGCGAACCAGCTGCCCGAGCCGGCGGTGCTGAGGCTGATCGACCTGCTCGCGGTCGCGCTCGAGGACATGCGGCAGGGCGGCGACCCGCGGCTGCCGCTCGAGCTCGCGCTCGTGAAGGTCACGCGGCCGCAGGCGGATCTCTCGCGGGAGTCGCTCGCCCACCGCGTCGAGCTGCTCGAGAGCCGTGGCCCGGCGCCTGCCGCGCGACCGGAGCCGGTCGAGCGGGCGGCCCAGACGACTGTCGCGGTCGCCGAGCCTGCCACGGTGGAAGCACCCGACGCGCCGCCCGCGGCGCCGGACCTCCGGCTCGAGCAGGTGGCCGACGCGTGGCAGCGGACGATCGTGGAGGCCGTGCGCGGCCGCTCGATCTCCGTCGCGAGCCTGCTCACGGAGGCGAAGCCGACGGAGCTCGCGGGCGACACGCTGACGGTCGCGTTCCCGCCCGGGAACGACTTCCACCGCAAGCAGCTCGACGAGCCGAAGAACATCGGCCTGCTTCGCGAAGCGCTGTATGAAGTTACAGGCCGTCGTCTAGCAGTCGTGCTCGAGGCCGGCGACGCCGAGGCGGGCGAGGTCGAGGAAGAGGAGGAGAGCGGGCCGCTGACCGAGGAAGGGCTCATCTCCCTGCTCCAGGAGACCTTCGACGCGCGCGAGGTGAAGGAGGAGGAAGACAGTGAGCAACGCTCGCCTCCGGCGAGCGTTCGCGGGGAAACCATGTTTCCCCGCGTGCCCCCTTCTTTGAAAGCATGGGGAACCTCCCGGTTCCCCACACCCCTCCCCGCTCATGGGCGCAGAATGCACCCATGAGCTTCGATATGAACAAGATGCTGAAAGAAGCCCAGCGGATGCAGGCCGAGCTCGCCAAGGCGCAGGAGGAGGCGGCGAGCGAGGTCGTCGAGGCGTCGGCGGGCGGCGGGATGGTGACCGTCAAGGCGAACGGCGCCGGGGAGGTGCTCGAGATCTCGATCGACCCGCGCGCGATCGACCCGGACGATCCGGAGATCCTGGCCGACATGGTGCTGGCCGCGGTGAACGAGGCGCTCCGCTCGGCGCGTGGGCTCATGGAGTCGAAGATGTCCGGGCTGCTCCCGGGCGGCCTCGGCGACCTCGGGCTGCCCGGCGTCTAGTAGAGGCTTGATACGAAATTCACGCGGGCCGGATGTCGGCCACGACACCGCGCCGGATCGCCACCCGCGCGCGTCGCACGGGCATCCAGCCTGCACGACGCGTACGTGCGACGCCCGGCTTGGTCGTGACCGCCCCCGGCTGCGCGCCAATCTCGCATCAAGCCTCTAGCCGTCCTCGAGCAGGTCCCCGGCCTCGAGCACGGCGTCCGCGTCCACCGCCTCGTCGTCGAGGCGGACCCGATGCAGCCGGATCCACTCGTCCGCGGTCGCGACGTGCACGCTGCCACCGTTGACGTGCCCCACCACCCCGGGCTCCGCCTCGCACTGCTCGAACGTCCTGGATGCCTTGAGGATCTCGAGCTCGTCGCTTACGCCGACGCGCGACCGGGTGGCCCCAGGGAGACGCGAACGGCAGGTAGTCGCAGGCGCGAACGAAGTCCACGAGCTGCCGGCCGGACCGCGACCATTTCACGCGTCCGCCGTCGGGGACCTCGCGCCCGAAGTAGCGTCGCCGCGTCAGGTCCTGAGGCGTGACCGGGATCCAGGCCGGATCGCCGGCAGCGTCGTCCAACAGGCGCGCGAGCAGCGGGAGGCCTTCGCGCACGCAGGCCGCCGACACCGAGAGCCCGGTGTCACGGTCGGTGATCTCGAAGGACGACGAGTACACGATCGACCCGGTGTCGATCTCGGCGTCCATCCAGTGGAGCGTCACCGCGTGGGTCGTCTCGCCGTTGTAGATCGCCCAGCTCGGCGCATTCAAGCCCGCGTAGTCCGGCAGCGGGCCGGGGTGCAGGTTGAAGCTGCCGATCCGTGGGGCCGTGACGACCGCGGGATGAATGCGGAACAGCGAGTGGACGTTGAGGAGGACGTCGACGTTCTCGCCCGCGAGCCAGTCCGCGGTCGCGGCGTCCCGAACCATCCCCGAGGGGAGCACCGGGACCCCGAGCCGCTTCGCGAGGCTCGTGACGCTCACGCCCGCCCCGGTCGCGGACGTCAGCAGCCCGACGACGTTGTGGTCGGTGCGCGTTAGATTGCGGAACGCCTGGGCGCCGGCCGCCTCCTCCGCGACGAGGGCGACATTCAGTCGTCGAAGCATCGGCCGCGTGCAGCGTAGACGTCAGGCAGAGATACCTTCGCGGGCCGACTCGGAGGCCGCCTGACCGAGACCCTGCGCCAGCTCGCGCTCTTCCCCCTCCTCGCGCCCCATCCACGCTACGACTGCCGCCTCGAAGTCGTCATGGCGTCCGAGGTCGAACCACAGGCCGTCGAACGCGTAGCTCGAGACGGGCAGCCCGGCCTCGAGCAGCCTCTCCACGAGCTCCGGGAAGTCCATCCGCTCGTCCGAGATGAAGTCGAGCACCTCCGGCTCCATGACGTAGACGCCCATGGAGACATGCGCCGAGATCTCGGGCTTCTCCTCGAACGCGATGATGCGGTTCGACTCGTCGCGGTGGATGATCCCGTAGTCGATCTTCACCTTTCGCTCGTGCGTCGCGATCGTCAGCATGCTGCCGGTTCGCCAGTGGTCACGCACGAGGTCGCGATAGTCGAGCGTCGTCAGCACGTCGCCGTTCATGACGAGGAACGTGTCGTCGAGCCCGCTCACCAGCTTCAGCGGGGCGGCCGTGCCCAGGGGCTCATCCTCCTGGACGTATTCGAGCTGAAGCCGATCCTCCCAGTGGCCGTTGAGCACCGCGCGGATCAGGTGCGAGAGGTATCCGACCGACAGTGTGATGCTGGTCACGCCCGAGGTCGAGAGCTGGTCGAGCACGACCTCGAGGATCGCGCGTTCGCCGACCGGCATCAGCGGCTTGGGCAAGATCGACGTGTACGGGGCCAGCCGCGTTCCGCGGCCACCCGCGAGGATCACCGCGCTCGTGCCCGCCAGACTGTCGGCGCGCCGGCGGGCACGCTGCGCGCGGGGAGAGGGGACAGGAGCGTGCAGCCGGCGTGCCCGGGCGGCGCCCACGTCACGATCCCGTCTGTGCGAGAGGGAGCGAGCTCGTCTCGAGGGAGCCCGCGTCGACGGTGACGGGCTCGAGCATGCCCACCTCGACTGGACTGGGCTCCTGCAACGCGAGCTCGCCGATCGGCCGTCGACGCACGCCCAGGTTGGCCGTCTGCCGGTGGACGGCGACCTCGCGCCGAAGCAGCACCGCGACCGCCGTCCACGTGAGGATCCGCAGGTTCAACGCGGTCGAGCGGCGCTCCACGTACATCGTGTCGAGGTGGATCTTCTGCGGGAGGATGCGCTCGACGTAGTCCGACTCCCGGTTCAGCGGGTCGAGGATCTCGGGCTCGCGTGCGAAGGCGATCTGCGAGAGACCGGTGATCCCGGGCCGCACGCGCAGGACCGGCTCGAGCTCTTCGCGCAAGCGCTCGAAGAAATGGGGATCCTCCGGCCGGGGCCCCACCAGGCTCATGTCGCCCTTGAGGACGTTCCAGAGCTGAGGCAGCTCGTCGAGCTTCGTGCGGGCAAGGAACCCACCGAGGCGGGTGAAGCGGCCGTCCCCAGGGGCGGTGAGGTGAGACCCTCCGGCCCCGTCCGGCATCTTCCGGAACTTCAACATCTCGAACATGTGCCCCCCGACGCCCACTCGCCGGGAGCGATAGAACGCGGGACCGGGGCTCTCGACCCTGACCGCAAGCGCGAGCGCGAGGATCGGCAGGGCGAGCACGAACAGGAGCGACGCGGCCAGCACGACGTCGGCGGCACGCATCAGCGCATCGTCGACGGAACGCAGCATGCGGCGTCCCCAGATCCCCGATCCCCGGCCCAAGAGCCGCCTCTTCCCCGTCACGTACTACCCTCCCCAAACGACCGAGTCCCACCCCGATCGTGTCCCTAGACGATCGAGCCCCCTACTCGATCGTTGATGCCCCCATAGGGTTATACGCACAACCCTGCCGCAACGTCAAGAGAATACGCCGGAAATGTCGAAACTGTCATCGAGTCAGGCGAGCGCGACAGAGGCCGTGTGGAGAGTGCCGCTCTCGGACATCCGCGTCACCGACGAGCTCGTCGCCGCGGTCGAGCGCGCGGTCAGCTCGGGGTGGTGGAGCATGGGGCCGCGCGTCTCCGAGTTCGAGAGCGCGTTCGGCGACTACGTCGGCGCGCCGCACGCGCAGGCGGTCGCGAACGGGACCGCGGCGCTGCACATCGCGCTGCTCGCGGTCGGCTGCGGGCCAGGTGACGAGGTCGTGCTGCCGTCTCTCAACTTCATCGCGGCCGCGAACACCGTCGTTCACACCGGGGCGACGCCGGTGTTCTGCGACATCCGGGGCGGTGACGACCTCAACCACGACTCGGCCGACCTCGAGGCAGCCGTCGGGCCGGCGACGAAAGCGATCGTGGCGCTCCACTTCGGCGGCTTCGCCTGCGACCTCGAGCCCGTCCTCGAGCTCGCACGGCGGCGTGGGATCGCAGTGATCGAGGACGCCGCCCATGCGCCCGGGTCCCGCTGGAACGAGCAGGCGTGCGGAACGATCGGCGACATCGGCTGCTTCAGCTTCTTCTCGAACAAGAACATGCCGGTCGGCGAGGGCGGGATGGTCGTGACCGCGAACGACGATCTCGCCGAGAGCCTCCGGCTGCTCCGCTCGCACGGCATGACCACGCTCACGTGGGACCGCCACCGCGGCCACGCCTCGAGCTACGAGGTCCTTCAGCCCGGATTCAACTACCGCCTCGACGAGCTCCGCGCCGCGATCGGCCTCGTCAGCCTCGCGCGCCTCGACGAGGAAAACGCCGCGCGACGAAAAGTCGCGCTTCGCTACCGCGACGCTCTCCAGGGCGAGAGCGGACTAGGGCTCGCCTTCGCGGACCGGATCGGCGACGCGTCGTCGTCGCACCATCTCGCGATCGCACTTCTCCCGCCGGGTGTGTCGCGGGACGAGGTTCGGGCCCAGCTCACGGAGCGCCGAGTGCAGACGAGCGTCCACTACCCGCCGATCCACCACTTCGCCGCCTACCGCGAGCTCGCAACGGCGCGGCCGCTGCCGAGGACGGAGGAGATCGAGTCGCGCATCCTGACGCTGCCGCTCTTCGGCCACATGGCCGACGAGCAGGTCGAGCTCGTGACGACCTCGCTCGTCGAGGCCGTCGCAGCTCAGTTGCGGTAGAGGTCCGCGTACGGGTCGGCGACCTCGCCGCTCCGCAGGAGCCCGGCCACCTCGTCGATGCCCTTCGGGACGTTCGAGTCCGGGACGAAGTCGAGCGCGGCTCGAACCTTGTCGAAGCTGACGCGGTAGTCGCGGGGGTCCTCCGTGCGCTCGACGAACTCGACGACCGTGTCGGGAAACCGCTCCGTCAGCATCTCCGCGAGATCGAGCTTGCGGTAGTTCTCGTTCGTGCTTCCGACGTTGAACACGGCCCCTGCGACGAGCTCGGCCGGGGCGTCGAGCGCCAGCCGGATCGCGCGCGCGGCATCGCGAACGTGGACGTACGGCCGCCAGAACTGCTCGCCGTAGATGACGAGTTGGCGGCCGACGAGGGCGTCTCGCGTGAACTCGTTCACCGTGAGGTCGAAGCGCATGCGCGGGGAGACGCCGTAGACGGTCGCGAACCGCAGGCACGTCGTCGCGAATGTCGAGCTCGCGCGATCCAACACCGCGAGCTCGGCCCCGACCTTGGTCTCCGCGTAGAGGGAGATCGGGTTGAGCGGAAGCTCCTCGGTCGCGAACGAGCTCGAGTCGATCCGCCCGTAGTTCGAGCAGGTCGACGCGAAGAGGAAGCGGCGCACGCCGGCCGACTCGGAGTCGGCGAGCAGCGCGCGAGTCGCCTCGAGGTTCACCTCGCGCGCGAGCTCCGGGTCGCGCGAGCACGCCGGGTCTCCGACGATCGCGGCCAGGTGGACGACGGCCGTGGCGCCCTCGAGCGCGGCCGAGCGCGCGGCTGCGTCACGGACATCGGCTTCGACGAACGAGAACCCGTCGCGCCCGGTGAGCGGCTGGACCGACGCCCGGTTCCCGTGTCTGAGCGCGTCGAGACAGCGGACCTCGACTCCACGATCGAGGAGTTCCTCCACGACGACCGAGCCGACGTACCCCGCTCCGCCCGTTACAACCACCACGTCCGGCACGCGCACAGGATGGTCTAGCGCGCGCCGCCCCGCAAGGGCAGCGCGCTCCGGCACGCGTGGGCAAGTCGCCGGCGGCGGCCCCGCGCTCGGTCGCGGTGCACGAAGTCGGTGCACGAAGTCGGTGCACGAAGTCGGCACACGAAGTCGGCACACGAAGTCCGTCCAGGAAGTCGGTGCACGAACTCGGTGCACGAAGTCGGCGCAGGATCGTGACCCACGCGTGAGCTCGCCGTCGCTAGCGTTCGTGTAGGGACACGGGAGTGCCCCTGGGGGTGGTTGGCCGCGGGTCTCGGGCCTGCTCGGACGGAGGTTCGAGTCGCGGCTCAACCGGTGCTATCGTGGCGCCCTTCCACCAGGGTGAGGCGGTTCGTGGGACAAACGGGGATCGACGACATGCTCGAGCGGAGCTTCTGCTCTTCCCGTACACGCGCGGGCGGGCTGTGACCGCGCTCCTTCAGGATCTGGTCACGGACCGAGCCGGGCGCGACCCGGACCGCACCGCGCTCGTCATGGATGAGCATCGGCTCACGTACGGCGAGCTCGAGGCCTCGAGCAACCGGCTCGCGCGCATGCTGGCGGAGGTGGGCTGCAGCCGCGGGGACCGCGTGTGCCTCTTCCTGCCCAAGTCACCGGCCGCGATCGTGAGCATGCTCGCCGTGCTGAAGGCGGACTGCGCGTACGTTCCGATCGACATCGCCAGCCCGCCGGCGCGGGTCACGCGGGTCTTCGAGTCCGCGGAGCCGAGGCTCGTCCTCTTCGCCGAGGAGTCGGCGGAGCTGGTCGGCGAGCTCCACGAGGCGGGAGCGTTCGGAACGGGAACAGCCATCGGGGCGGTCGGCGACTCGAAGAGCGCGTGGCCGCTCGAGCCGTCCTTCACCGACGCGACCTGGGCGAGCTTCGACGCCGAGCCGCTCCCGCGGGCGAACACGCGGGACGACGTGGCGCATCTCCTCTTCACGTCGGGCTCGACCGGCCTCCCGAAGGGCGTGATGATCACGCACGACAACGTCCTCCACTTCGTCGAGTGGGCGACGTCGTACTTCGGGACGCACGAGGACGACCGCGTCTCGGGGCATCCGCCGCTGCACTTCGACCTCTCGACCTTCGACATCTACGGGACGTTCCTCGCGGGCGCGGAGCTCCATCTCGTGCCGGCGTCGGCCAACCTCCTGCCCACGAAGCTCGGCGACCTCATTCGCTCCGGAGAGCTGACCCAGTGGTTCTCTGTGCCCTCGACGATGGCGCACATGGTCAAGTTCGGGGTGCTGGAGCCCAAGCCGGGTGGGACGAGCGCGTTCCCGTCGCTCGAGCGAGTCATCTGGTGCGGCGAGGTGCTGCCGACGCCGGTGCTGATCAGCTGGATGGAGGCGATTCCGCAGGCGACGTTCACGAACCTGTACGGCCCCACGGAGGCGACCATCGCGAGCAGCTACTACGCCGTCCCCGGGCTCCCCGAGAGCGAGACGGCCGAGATCCCGATCGGGACCCCGTGCGCCGCGGAGGAGCTGCTCGTGCTCGACGAGGAGCTGCGCGCCGTGCCGGAGGGCGAGATCGGCGACCTCTTCATCGGCGGCGTCGGGCTCAGCCCGGGCTACTGGCGCGACGACGAGAAGACGCAGGCGGCGTTCCTGCCCGATCCGCGCGCGCCGGAGAGCGGCGCCAGGATCTACCGCACGGGCGACCTGGCGCGGGTCGGCGACGGCGGCCTCGTGTACTTCCTCGGCCGCGCCGACTCCCAGATCAAGCATCGCGGGTTCCGCATCGAGCTCGGCGAAATCGAGGTCGCGCTCAACACGATCGACGAGGTGAGCGAGTGCGCGGTCGTCGGCGTCGACACGAGCGGCTTCGAAGGGAAGGCGATCTGCTGCGCGTACGCCTCGGCGGAGGGAGCGTCGATCGACGTCCCGATGCTGCGGCGTCGGCTGCGCAAGCTCGTGCCCGCGTACATGATCCCGGCGCATTGGCTCGAGCTCGACGAGCTCCCGAAGAACGTCAACGGCAAGATCGACAGACGGCGCCTCGCCGATCTCTTCGGAGAGCAGCTCGGGTCGCCGGAGGCCGACGAACGGATCGCCGGAGTCGGCACGGACGGACCGGCGCGGTAGCCCGGGGCCGCGGGATGGAGCACGAGGCAGTCGTCGAGCGCGTCCTTCGCCTGTTCGGAGACGAGCTGTCGATCGACGTCGCCTCGCCCACGACCGACCTGATCGAGACCGGGCTGCTCGACTCGCTCGCGCTCGTCGAGCTGATCGCCGCGATCGAGCAGGAGTTCCAGGTCGACCTCGCGCTCGACGCGCTCGAGATCGACAGCTTCCGCAGCGTCGAGAGCATCTCGGCGTTCGTCGAAACCCTCCACGCGAGGAGCGCATGACGACGATCCGCCCCCTGGAGCGATCGGATCTCGCCGAGGTGACGAGCCTGTACGAGCTCGCGTACCGGTCCGGGACGCGATCCGCGCCCCCCGGTCTCGAGGAGTACTTCGAGCGGACCCTGCTCGAGCAACCGTGGGTGGATCCCGAGATCCCCTCGCTCGTCTACGTCGACGAGAGCGGCGCCGTCTCCGGGTTCCTCGGGTCGAGCGTGCGCCGCCTCGACTTCGACGGCGAGCCGGTCCGTCTGGCGGTCTCGGGGCAGCTCGTCGCCGACCCGAAGGCGCGCAGCCGGGCGGCCGGGGCGTTCCTCATGAAGGCCTATCTCGCCGGACCGCAGGACCTCACGATCACGGACGGCGCGACGGAGGAGGTGCGCCGCATGTGGGTCGGGCTCGGGGGCGAGACGCGGCACCTCGAGTGCATCGGCTGGATCCGCGCGTTCCGGCCCTGGGTCGCGGCCGCCCAGCTCGTCGAGGGCCCGAGACCGCGACTCGCCAGAGTGCTCAGGCCGGTCGCACCGGCGCTCGATGCGACAACCCGCGCGGCCTCGTCGTGGCTCGAGGCGACCGAGCCGGCCGGAACCCGCGAGGAGCTGACGCCGGAGCTCGTCGTCGAGCACCTGCCGCAGGTCGCCCGGCACTTCCGGCTGCGGCCCGCGTACGACCTGGACTTCATCCGTCGGCTGCTGCCCGAGGTGGAGGCAGTCCGGAACCGGGGCACTCTCGTCCGGCAGCTCGTGCGGCTCGACTCGGGCGACGTCGCCGGCTGGTTCGTGTACTACGCGACGAAGGGGTACCTCGGATACGTGCGTCCAGATCGCCTGCTCCGAGCGTGCGGCCGACCCCGTGCTCGACCACCTCTTCGCCGATGCGGCCGCTCGCGGTGTCACCGCGCTCCGGGGGCGTGTCGAGGCGCACGTGCGGGCGCCGCTCTCGAGCCGAGACAGCGTCCTGCGCCGGAGCGACGCCATCGCGCTCGTCCACTCGAGCCGAACCGACCTGCTACACGCCGTCCACTCCGGCCGAGCCCTGGTCACGCGTCTCGAAGGCGAGTGGTGGATGGGCCACCATCTCTTCCCGTTCGACAAATCGCCCACAAAGCTCGCGCACGCGGACTAGAATCCGTCCGTCACTCGGGGGAGAGGACGGGGAGATCGGGATGAACTGGGGAGGTTGCGAAGGCATCGAGCTGTTCTCGACGTGTCCACCGTCGAGCGGCTTCTCGCCGGGCACGTACCTCGAGCGCGTCGCGGAGATCGCGCGCTGGAGCGACGACGCGGGCTGCGAGGGCATGCTCGTGTACACCGACAACGGCCTCCTCGACCCCTGGCTCGTCGCGCAGATCGTCCTCCAGAACACGAAGGCGCTCTGCCCGCTGGTGGCCGTCCAGCCCGTGTACATGCATCCGTACTCGGTGGCGAAGATGGTCGCGTCGCTCGCGCACCTCCACGAGCGGCGGATCTGGCTCAACATGGTGGCAGGCGGCTTCCGGGGAGATCTTCTCGCGCTCGGGGACGACACGGAGCACGACGCCCGTTACGACCGCGTGGTCGAGTTCACGACCATCGTGAAGGAGCTCCTGGCGGGCTCCGTCGTGACCTTCGAGGGCAAGTACTACCGCGTCCGGAACCTCTCGCTGAAGCCGCGCGTCCCGGAGGAGCTCCTCCCGGGCGTGATGATCTCGGGCTCGTCCGAGGCGGGCCTCGCCGCCGCCCGCGCGATCCAGGCGACCGCGGTCAAGTACCCGAAGCCGCCCGGCGAGGAGGTCGACCAGAGCGGGGACTCGGTCCGCTCGGGAGTCCGCGTCGGCGTCATCGCGCGCAGGACGAGCAGCGAGGCGTGGAAGGTCGGGTTCGAGCGCTTCCCGGAGGACCGCAAGGGCCAGATCACGCACGCGCTCGCGATGAAGGTGACCGACTCGAACTGGCACCGCCAGCTCTCCGACCTCGGCGAAGACCAGCTCTCGGAGCGAAACCCGTACTGGCTCGGCCCGTTCGAGAACTACAAGACCTTCTGCCCCTATCTCGTCGGGAGCTACACGAACGTCGGCGCCGAGCTCGGCCGGTACATGCGCCTCGGCTTCAAGACGTTCATCGTGGACGTCCCGACGGAGCCGGACGACTTCGTGCACACGGCGGCGGCCTTCGCCACGGTCGCGCCGCCCACCGTGCAGGAGGCGCCGCGGCCGAGCGTCAGCGTCGGCGAGTGAGTCACGGCGTCACTCCCCACGCGGCGAGGACGTCGTCGAACCGGCCGAAGGCGTGAGAGCCGAGCAGGCGGCGGAGCCTCGGGACGAACCGCTTGCGGCCGAGGGCCTGCAGACGAAGCACGCGAGACGGAACCTGGCCCCGGTAGTCGTCGAGCTCGGCCGGGTTGAACTCGTACGGGTGGCAATAGACGACCGCGGGCCTGCCGGCGGCGGCGATCGCCCCGAGGGAACGGTCGAGCACCGTAGCCGGGAGCACACGGAAGTACCCGCCGCCGGCGACCGGGAGCCGCCAGCGTCCGCTGCCCAGGACCGCGACGGGCACCTCGAGCAGCGGGCGGCCGTCGGAGAGCGGAACGTGGTGGGGCGCGACGTCCCAGCCCGCGATGCCGTAGCGCTTCGTCTTCAGCGGGAAGATGGACGAGTCGACGGTGAACCCGACGTCCGCGATCACGTCCAGCGCCCACAGGTTGCCCTCGAGGATCGAGAAGTCCTGGGCGCGGAACGACGTCACCCGCGTTCCGGACGCCACCTCGACCGTCTCCCGCGCGCGCTCCACCTCCTCGCGCAGCGCACTCTCGTCCATCGCGAAGAGCGGCCGGTGGCTGTACCCGTGCGCCTGCACCTCGTGGCCTTCACGAACGAGCGTCTCCACGAGCTTCGGGAACGTCTCCGCGACGAGGCCCTGGACGAAGAACGTCGCCTTGACCGAGCAGTCGTCGAGGACGGCGAGGATCCGCTCGACGTTCCCGACGACGCGCTCCGTGATGGGCGCGTCGTAGTCGATGCAGGACTGAAACCAGTCCTCGACGTCGACCGTGAGCGCGTGCAGCGGGCGGCCCGGAGCCGGTCGGGAGAGGGCGATCGGCGTCGTCACCGGGAGCAAGGCGGCCACGATAGTCGGATCGCGGGGCGCCTAACGCTTGCGCGCGGGCGCAAGCGCGAGCAGGCGCGAAGACGGGCGCTTCAGAAACGACGTCTTCAGCGTCGCGCGCAGCATCGTGTCTCTCGGGTAGAGATCGACGCGCGGAAGCGCGAAGCGGTTCGCGTGCGAGGAGCCGGTACCGAGCGCGAACGCCGCGTCGTATCCGGCCGCGGCGGCAGCGGCCTGGACCCGCGCGTCGTGCTCGCCGTAGGGGTAGGCGAGGAAGCGGCAGGGCCGGTCGAGCTCGTCCTCGACACGCGCACGCGAGTCGCGCAACTCGGACTCGAGCGCGGAGTCGGAGAGGCCCGGGAGGTGCGCGTGGCTCACGGTGTGCGAGCCGACCTCGACGCGGCGCTCGGCGAGCGCGCGCAGCGCGTCCCAGTCCATCGTGGCCAGGTGCTCGCCCTGCGTCTTCGCGTCCTCGGCGAGCTCCGGGACGTCGAGCGGACGGCCGGCCTCCGCGTACGCCGAGGCCGCGAACACCGTCACCGGGATCGACAGGCCGGCGGCGATCGAGACCGCGCGGTCGATGCTCCGGTAGGCGTCGTCGAACGTGACGTGGAGCAGGCGGCCACGCCCCGCGGCGACGGCCTCGGCGGTCGCCGGCCGGAAGCGCCTCAGGAGGAGGCTGCGGAGCTGACGCTCGAAGACGTCCGGACGGATCGCGAGCCGGTGCGTCCACTCCTCCGAGATCGCGTGGTAGCAGAGGACGAGCGGCCGGAACACGGGTCGGTACCGTAGATGACCCGTCCACTCTCGGTCATGATCCCGATGCTCGACGAGGCGGACCACGTCGCCAACCTCGTGGCCGACCTCGCGAGCCAGGACTACGACGGCGAGCTCGAGGTGCTCGTCGCAGACGGCGGCTCGACCGACGGCTCGCCGGAGTTGCTGCTGGAAGCCGCCCGGGAAGCCGGGATCCCGATCACGCTGATCGACAACCCGGGCCGGATCGTGTCGCCCGGGCTCAACGCGTGCATCAGGCAGGCGACCGGCGACCTCATCGTGCGCCTCGACTGCCACGGGCGGTACCCGCCCGACTACCTGAGGCGCTGCGTCGAAGCGATTCGCGAGACGGGCGCCTGGCTCGCCGGCGGGCGGATCCTGCCTACCGGACGGACGCCGATCGAGCGTGCCGTCGCGTGTGCGTCGGACGGCCCCTTCGGCGGCGCGCACTGGAAGCGGGAGGAAGGGACACCGGAGCCCGTCGAGGTCGACACCGTGTCGCTGGGCATCTACAAGGCGGAGGCGTTCGAGCGCGCCGGGCTGTTCGACGAGGAACTCGTGCGAGACCAGGACGAGGAGATCGCGCTGCGCATCCGGCTCGGCGGCGGCCGCGTCGTCTACGACCCTCGCATCGTCCAGTACTACGTGCCGCGCGGGTCGTACGCGGGCGCCTTCAGGCAGTACTACGAGTACGGCTTCTGGAAGGTCCCGGCGATGCTGAAGCACCGGCACGTGTACAGCGTCCGCAGCCTGGCGCCCGTGGCCTTCGTCACGTCGCTGGTCGCGCTCGGAGTGGCCGCTCCGTGGTCGAGGACGGCTCGCATGCTCCTCGCCGCCGAGGCGGCCGCCTATTCCTCCTCGGCCGTCGCGTTCGGCGCGCTGAGCATTCGCGCGCGCGGCGAGAGCCCTCGGCTGCTCCCGGCGGTCGTCGCCGTCTACCCGACCGTGCACTTCGCGTTCGGGCTCGGCTTCCTCCGTGGCTGCCTGCGCGCGCTCGCTATGCGCAAGACCGGAATCCGCTAGCGCGGATTCGCCCACCTTGCGCAAGGCTGGAATCCGCTGTCGCAGATTCCCAGCCGCGCCGCCCAACCTTGGCGCGGCGAAGATCCCTACAGCGCGGCCGCTTCGCGACCGCGGTCGCGCCGTACCTCAGCCCGCGACGCGTTCGAGTACGTCCGCCCAGCGAGCGGCCACCGCGTCGACGGAGTGGACCTCCTCGACGTACGCACGCGTGCGCGCCGCGAGCTCCGCGCGGTCGGCCCTCGTGCTCCACAGCTCGCGGGCTCCCGCGACGAACCGCTCCCACGACCCGTCTGCGGCGATTCCGAGGCTCCGCGCCACGACGACGCCGTCCGGGTCGCAGCGGAGCGTGAGCACCGGGACGCCGCGGGCCCAGGCCTCGAGGAAGACGTTCGGCATGCCCTCGACGCTCGACGTGTTGACGACGGCCGACGCTCGGGCGACGAGCCCCATCAGCTCGCGGTGCGGAAGTGGATCCGCGACGGACAGGTTCGGCAGGCCCCGCGCAGCCTCGCGTACCTCGGAGGAGTCGACGGGCGCTGCCGACCCCGGCACGGGGACCAGGACGAAGCGCGCCTCGGGGACCGCGGCGGCGAGGTCGAGGAAGCTCTGGGGCGACTTCTCGGCGGTCAAGCGGCCGATCCAGAGGAACGCCTCCGACTCGGCGACGGCTCCCGGCACCTCGCCGGCCGGCTCGCAGAAGCTCGGGATCGTGACGACGTCGCGAAGCCCCGGCAGCGCGTCGTGCGCGAGCCGCTCCTGAGCGCGCGACTGCACTACGACGGCGTCGGCAAGCCGCAGCCCGACGCGGTAGAGCGTGCGTGTCGGCAGGCGATCCGGCCCGCCGGCTCCGGGAATGAAGTCCGAGTCGTTCGCGCTAGAGAAGACGAGGCGGCGCCGGTGGAGCCGGGACCAGATGCCGGCCACGCCGAGCGCAGGGGTCGCCATGCGGACGATCGTCACACGGGCATCCGCCGCGCGGAGCGCGCGCCAGATGCGGACCGCCTCGCGCAGCCCGCCCACGAGCGAGCTGCTCTCGCTCTCGGGCGCCCGGGCGACGAGCGCGAGGCCCGGCGGCAGGGACACGGGATCGCGCGGCTGGAGCACGATGTGGCCGACGCGCAGCCCTCGAGCGGCCAGCGCACGGGCGAGCAGCATCATCTGGCGTTCGGCACCGCCGCCACGGCTGCCGCTCCGCTCGTACCAGTGCACCGAGCGGGGCGAGTAGATGGCGACGTCGTGGCTCGGCATCGGCCGAGATGCTAGTGACACGCCGGTTCGACAACGCCGAAAGCTGTGCGTAGGCTTTGGTGGGAGGGAGACGGGAGGCCGGCCGGGAACGGCCGACGAACGGGCGGAGGGATGTCGGAACAGACCCACGTACTCGACGACGGCCTGGTCGGGTGGCCGCGCGCCCGCGAGCGCGCGACGTACGCGGCGATCGGCCTCGTCGGGATCGTCCTCGGCCTGACGGCAGCCGTCGACCCGATGCTCGCGCTCGCCGGCGCGGCCGGCGTGGCCCTCGCCGGCGTCGTCCTCGTCAGCCCCGTCACGGGTGTCTGCATGTTGCTCGCCGTGAGCTTCTTCGAGGACTTCGCCGAGGCCACCGGCGGGCCGTCTCTGACGAAGGTCCTCGGACTGCTGCTGGCGCTCGCGTGGCTCGGCGGGGTCGCAGTCGCATCGAGGGCGGGCATGCGCCCGCAGGGTCTCGTCGCGCGCCAGCCCGCGCTCGCCGCCGCGCTCGCGCTCTTCACCGTGTGGACCGTCGTCAGCTTCGTGTGGGCGACCGATCTCCCGCTCGCCACCGACTCGGTGAGCCGGTTCGCGCTCAACTTCGCGCTCTTCCCGATCGTGCTCGCGTTCGTCGTCGAGGCGCGGCACGTCGTCGCACTGTTCGCCGTTTTCGTCGCGGCGTCGGTCGCCTCGATCGGCTACGGCCTCCTCACCGATCCGTCGGCGGGCGAGCCCACGGAAGGAAGGCT
The DNA here is from genome assembly GCA_963796405.1 of uncultured Actinomycetes bacterium. Taxonomy (GTDB): domain Bacteria; phylum Actinomycetota; class Thermoleophilia; order Gaiellales; family Gaiellaceae; genus GMQP-bins7. Next base: position 157,145 of record CAWCLL010000012.1, on the reverse strand, counting down.
CGCGGGCGCCGGCATCAACCCGAACGAGCTCGGTGCAGTCCTCGTCGTCGCCGTCGTCTTCGGCGTCGCGCTCGGGCTCGTTCGCTCGTGGCACCCACTCGTCCGAGTGGCCGCCTTCGCGGGCGCGGCGATCTCGACCGTCGGCATCTTCCTCACGCTCTCGCGCGGCGCGCTCTTCGGGCTGGCTGTAGCGATGCTCGTCGCGCCGCTGGTCCTCGGCCCGGGGCGCCGCCGCGCGGTGCTCGTCGTCATGGCGACGGCGGCTCTCTGCGCCGTTGCGTGGTTCGGCATCGTCGCCTCGGAGAGCTCCAGGGAACGCGTGACGAACCCGTCCGCCGAGGGGGGTTCCGGCCGGTCCGACCTGTGGAGGGTCGGGTGGCGCATGGTCGAGGACCACCCGGTCCTCGGAGTCGGCGTCGGCAACTTCCCGGCGCGGTCGGTCGACTACCTCCTGCGCCCAGGCAGCACGGAGAACGACGCGTACATCGTCGACACCCCGAAGGTGCCGCACAACATCTACCTCGCCGTCCTCTCCGAGCTCGGGATCGTCGGCCTCCTCCTGTTCGTCGCGATCCTCGTCACCGCGCTCGCTGCGGCCATTCGCGCCGCTCGAGAGTTCGAGCGACGAAGCCGGCCCGTGCTGGACCTGCTCTCGCGGGCTCTGTTTCTCGGGATCGTCGGCTACCTAGCGGCGCTCTTCTTCTCCTCGCAGCTCTTCGAGAAGCAGCTCTGGCTCCTCCTCGCGGCCGCGCCTGCGCTGCTCGCGATCGCACAGCGCGCACCCGGCGAGGAGCGGCTGCCCGCACCGCTCGCCAGCCCGCGGCTCGCCCGGCCCCGCCCGGGACACTGAGCGGCGACGAGCTGCCGGCATGACGAGCGTCGACGCGCCGACGAGCTCGGCCCCCGCCGAAGCGAGCATCGCGCGCAACACGGTCCTCGCGTTCGCCGCGCAGCTCGCGACGGGGACCTTCACGGCCGTCCTGACGCTGTACCTCCTGCGGGCGCTCGGCCCGAACGAGTACGGGGTCTTCGCGCTCGCCGTGAGCATCGGCGCGATGGCCGGCCTCCTGGCCGACTTCGGGGTCGAGCACTCGGCCGCCCGCTTCCTCGCCGAGCGCCGCGGCGACGAAGCAGTCGTCGCGCAGCTCCTCCGGGCGTCCCTGACGCTGAAAGTCGCGACCACGGCGCTCGTGGCGGGCGCCCTCTTCGCCGCGGCCGGCCCGATCGCCGCCGCGTTCGACGAGCCCGAGCTCACCTGGCCGCTGCGCGTGATGGCTCTCGCGGTGTTCGGGGAGAGCGTCTTCATGCTGTACGTGACGGCCTTCATCGGGCTCGCGCGCATCGGCACGAACCTCCGGCTGATCGTCTTCGAGAGCTCGGTCGAGACCGGCGCGAGCATCGCTCTCGTCGCGCTCGGAGCGGGCGCGGTCGGTGCCGCTTTCGGCCGCGCAGCCGGCTACCTCTTCGGCGCGATCGTCGCGGTTGCGGTCGTGGCGCACCTGTTCGGGCGGACGGCCATACGGCCCGTCGGGCCGGGGGCCGCGCATACGCGCGTCATCGCCCGCTACGCCGCCCCGCTCCTCGTCACGACGAGCATCTACACGCTCTTCTCGAGGGTCGACATCCTCATCATCGGCGCTCTGCTCGGTGCGACCGCCGTCGGGGTCTTCTCCGCGCCGCTCCTTCTCTCCGTGCCGCTCCGGTACGTCGGCCAGGCGGTGGCGAACAGCGTGGCGCCCCGGCAGGCAGGCGGTGGAAGCGAGCCGGGGAGCGTCGAGGCCTTCCGGACGAGCCTGCGCTGGGTCGTCGTCTACCAGGCCGTCCTCCTCGCGCCGCTGATCGTCTGGGCGGAGCCGATCGTCGACTTGCTCTTCGGGGAGGAGTACGACGAGTCCGCGGACGTGCTGCGCGTGCTCGCGGTCTACATCTTCCTCGCGGGTCCCAGCCCGCTCATCTCGACGACGGTGAACTACCTCGGGCAGGCGGCGCGCCGGATCCCGATCGTCCTTCTCGCCCTCGCTCTCAACGTCGCGATCGACCTCGCGCTCATCCCCTCGATCGGCGTCGTCGGCGCCGCGGTCGGGTCGAGCGCGGCCTACGCGCTGTACGTCCCGGCTCACCTCCGCATCTGCCGGCGCGAGCTCGGCATCCCCCTGCGGCCGCTCGTCGTGACCCTGATCCGAGCGCTCGTCGCGGCGGCCGCGATGGGCCTCGTGCTCGTGGCGGTCGGGACGGAGTCGCTCTCGCTCGCCGAGTGGCTGCTCGGCGGGGCCGCGGGCACGCTCGTGTTCTGCGCGGCCCTCGTCCTCACGCGTGAGATCTCGATCGAGGAGCTTCGGCGGGGACTGCGGGCGGCGCGATCAGGCGTGTCGCGCCTCGCCGCACGCGGCCGGCGTTGAGAGCCGGCGTGGCCAGCCTCGTCTACAGTGGTCGACGGATCATGAGAGCGCAGAGTGTCGGGTCGGCCCTCGTGCTCCTCCTGGCGGTGGCCGTTCTCGCAGCACAGGAAAGGTCGGGGCACGAGTCGGTCGCATTCACGAGGGATGCTCCCGCGTGCACGCGGTACGCGTCCCCACAGGGGAGCGACTCGGCCGGCGGGACGAAGCGCAGACCGTTCCGAACCGCGCAACGGCTCGTCGACTCGCTGCGCCCGGGACAGACCGGCTGCCTGCGCGGGGGCATGTACCGCGACGAGGACGAGGAGTACATCGTCATGTTCCCGCGTGCGGGCCGGCCCGGCGCCCCGATCACGATCCGCAGCCATCCGGGCGAGCGCGCGAGGCTCGTCGGGATCGTCTACGTGCCGCGTGGGTCGAACGACGTCGTCCGTCTCGGGTCTCACCCTCGAGGGCACCGGCGAAACGAGCACCGTGAAGATCAACGCCGCCGACGTCGTCGTCGAGTCGAGCGACATCACGAACGCGTGGCGCGGGGTCAACTGCATCATCCTCGGGAACAACGAGGGCTGGGGCCCTGCCGTGCGTCCGGTCATCCGGGGCAACCGCATCCACGAGTGCGGCAGCCCGGACAACGCGAGCCTCGAGCACGGCATCTACGCCGCGAACACCGACGGCGGCCGGATCGTCGGGAACCGGATCTGGAACGTGACCGGCTACGCGATGCAGCTGTACCCGAACTCGCAGCGCATGCGGGTCACCCGCAACATCGTCGACGGAGGCGAGCCGTCGGTTCGCGGCGGCATCGTGGTCGGAGGCGACGACGAGTACGCGTCGAACGGCAACGTCATCGAGCACAACGTGATCGCCTACGCACGCACCTACAACGTCAGGTCCTCGTGGGAGGGGCGCGTCGGTCACGGGAACATCGTGCGCACGAACTGTCTCTGGGCCGGCGCGCAGGGGAACGTCGACGCGGACGGCGGCATGGTCGCGACGAGGAACCGGGTGGCCGACCCGCGGTTCGTCAACCGCGCCAGGCACGACTACCGGCTCGCAGCCCGAAGCCGGTGCCGCGCGCTGCTCGAAAACTCGCAGTAGGCACGTCGGCGCAGGACCATCTACGATTCACCTGTGGCGGGGAGGGCTACGAGGCGTAGTCGGGGAGCATCCCGGACCGGGGTCGCGCGTACGCGCGCCGGAAACGATGCTGCGCCGTACCGCGTCGGCGCCCCGCTCGGCGAGGCGGCCTGGGTCGAGCCGCCGCCCCGGACCGCCGGCCTGTCGCTCTACCTCCAGCTCGCACGCGCCCACCTCTGGCTGATCATCATTGTCGTGGGCGGGAGCGTCGCCGCCGCTGCTCTGGCGGTCTCGACCGCGGACAAGGTGTACCAGGCGGAGGTCGACCTGCTCGTCACGCCGATCCCGCGGAACAACACGAACCTGTTCGGGTTCGGCCTCGTCTCCGAGTCGGGCGACCCCACGCGTGACGTCGAGACGGTCGCGAAGCTCATCACGACCTCTCCGGTCGCCAGTCGCGTCGACCGCCGCCTGAAGCTGCCCGAGACGCCACGCGAGCTGCTGCAGCGTGTCTCCGCCAGGCCCGTGGCGCAGAGCCAGATCGTCACGATCAGCGCGGACGCGCCGACCGGCCAACGGGCCGCCGCGCTCGCCAACGCCTTCGGCGCGGCGGCGATCGCCGAGCGCACGGCCCGCCTGCACGCGCTGCTCGACGCGGCGATCCCACGGCTGCGAGCAGCAGCTGGCGGAGCTGGGGCGAGGGGAGGCCGACGCCCGCGCGGCGCTGAGCACGAGGCTGCAGGACCTCGAGACGCTGCGCGTCCTCGCCGACCCGACGCTGCACTTCCAGACGAAGGCCACCGTCCCCTCCGCACCCACGTCGCCGAGGCCGATGCTGAGCATCGTCGCCGCGTTCCTGGCGTCCTCGATTCTCGTCTTCGGCTGGATCATCGGCTCCCATCTCGTCGCCCCGCGCATCTACGGCGACGAGGACCTTCGGCGCTACCGCATCCCGATCCTCGGCCGGATCCCGGCCGAGCGGCCATGGGACCGCTTCACACGCCGGCGCGTGCATCTGTTCAGGGCTCCCACGGCGGACGCATTCCACCGCCTCGTGCGAACGCTCTCCGAGCGAGACGGGCAGGGCCGGCACTCGAGCTTCCTCACGAGCACGAGGTCGTCGGACGAGAAGACGATGGTCGCGATCAACCTCGCGTCGACCTTCGTGACGACGGGCCGAGACGTGATCCTCGTGGACGGCGATCCGGTGGAGGCCGTCCTCAGCCGCAGCCTCGAGCACGAGCCCGTCGTGGGAATGGGGCGCGTCGTCAACGACGGCCTGCTCCTCAGCGAGGCTCTGACACGGCCGGACGAGCTCCAAGGCGTCCGCGTGCTGCCTCAGGAGCTCGACCTCCGAGCGCCCCTCAGCCTGTCGCTCGAGTCGGCCGACACGCTCCTTCGCGAGATGGAGCAGCTCGTGGATGCGGTAATGGTCGACGGGCCGGTCCTGGACGAGATGGCGGATGCGGTCGCGCTCGCGAAGCGCGTCGGGACCGTCCTCGTGGTCGTCCGCCGCAACCGGACGCGCGACGCAGAGCTCACCGAGCTCGTCAACCAGCTCGTCGAGGACGAGATCGCCCCGGACGGCTTCGTCGTCGTCGAGTGACCGTGTCGGCGCACGCGCGCGCGTCCCGGTCCGCGTGGAGCGGCTCGGAGCGCTCGAAGACGTGAGAGACGAGTGGGACGCGCTCGCGAGCGCGACCCGGAACGTCTTCGCGACGTGGGAGTGGGCCTCGCTCTGGTGGCGGAGCTTCGGCGGGTCGCGGACGCTACTGGCTCACGCCTGCCGCTCCGCGGACGGCCGGCTGGTGGGAATCCTGCCCCTGTACGTCTGGCAGCGACGCCCGTTCCGCGTCGTCCGCCTCGTGGGCCACGGCGAAGCCGACCAGCTCGGTCCCATCTGCCTCCCGGAGGACCGTCCGGCGGTCGCCGACGCGCTCCGGGGCGTCCTGGCCGACGCCCGCGCCGACGTCTTCGTCGCGGAGCGACTACCGAGGGTGGAGGGCTGGGGCGCGTTCCTCGACGCCGAGGAGATCCGCGCGGAGCCGAGCCCGGTCGTCCGCTTCGACGTCGAGACGTGGGAGGACTTTCTGCGCACGCGAAGCCGGAACTTCCGCGACCAGGCCCGCCGGCGCGAACGCAGGCTGACAGAGCGACACGAGATCCGGTTCCGGCTCGCGACCGACCCGGAGATGCTCGACCGCGATCTCGACGCACTCTTCTCGCTGCACCGGGCCCGCTGGTCCGGGATGCAGACGAACTTCGGCCGGCGCGAGGCGTTCCACCGTGAGTTCGCGGCACGCGCGCTCGAGCGCGGCCGGCTGCGCCTCTGGCTTCTCGAGGTCGACGGGCGCCCTCGCGCGGCGATCCACGGCTTCCGGCTGGGCGACGTCGAGTCCTTCTACCAGAGCGGTCGGGACCCGGCTTTCGACGAGAGCTCCGTCGGGTTCGTCGTCCTGCTCCACGCGATCCGCGAGGCGCTGGCCGACGGGATGGCGGAGTACCGGCTCCTCCTCGGCGGCGAGGCGTACAAGTACCGCTTCGCCAACGAGGATCGCGAGGTGGTGACGCTCGCGACGACGCGGACCCGACGCGCGCACGCGGCACTCACCGGCGCCGTCGCCGCGCGTCGCTCGAAAGCCAAGCTTCGCTCTTGGCGCGAAGCGCGCCGTGAGCACGCAACCGGGCCCCCGCGGCCTGGAGTCTGAGCCGTGTGCGGGATCTGCGGATACGTCTCGCTGGACGGTCGCGGCATCGACCGCGATCTGCTCGAGTCGATGAACGACCGGCTCGTCCATCGCGGGCCGGACAGCGCCGGCGTCTTCGTCGACGAGCGCGCGGGTCTCGCGGCGAGACGGCTGGCGATCATCGACCTCGTCACCGGCGACCAGCCGATCGCGAACGAGGACGGGTCGGTCGTGGTCGTCCAGAACGGGGAGATCTACAACTACCGCGAGCTGCGCGCCGAGCTCGCCGGACGGGGCCACACGTTCCGGACGCAGGGCGACACGGAGGTTCTCGTCCACCTCTACGAGGAGCACGGCCTCGCGTTCACCGAGCGCCTGCGCGGCATGTTCGCGATCGCCGTGTGGGACAAGAAGGCCCAGCGGCTCGTCCTCGCCCGCGACCGCTACGGGATCAAGCCGCTCTTCTACAGCGTCCAGGGCGGCTCGCTCGCCTTCGCCTCGGAGCTGAAGGCACTGCTGGTCGCGCCGTGGATCGAGCGCGAGATCGACGTCGACGCGCTGGACGCCTACCTCGCGTTCGGGTTCGTGCCCGCGCCGTTCACGATCTACCGCGGGATCCGGAAGCTCCCGCCGGGGACGCTGCTCGTTTGGGACCACGGGAGCCGGGACGCACGGCTCGTGCGCTACACGAAGCCGGCGGCCGAGACACAGCGCCCGCTCGAGGCCACGGACACGCCGACGCTGGCGGAGGAGCTCCGCGAGCGCCTTCGCGACTCGGTGGCGGCACATCTGATCGCCGACGTGCCCGTAGGCGTGCTCCTCTCCGGCGGCCTCGACTCGTCCATGATCGTCGCGCTCGCCGCGGAGCTGAGCTCGGGACCGCTGCGGACGTTCACCGTCGGATTCGAAGAACGGCACTTCGACGAGCGCGGGCATGCGCGGTTGGTCGCCGAGCGGTACGGGACCGACCACCACGAGATCGTCATGCCGCCGGACGCCGTCTCGCTCCTGCCGCGCATCACCGAGGTCTTCGACGAGCCCTTCGCCGACGACTCCGCCCTGCCGACCTACCTCGTGTCCGAGCTGGCGAGCGCGCACGTCAAAGTGGCCCTCTCGGGCGAGGGTGGCGACGAGCTCTTCGGCGGCTACAACTTCTACCTCGCGCATGCGCTCGCCCCGGCGCTGGGCCGGGCGGCGACGCTGGCCCGGCCGCTCGTCGAGCGCCTGCCGTCCTCGAGCTCCAAGGCGAGCACGTTCGACTGGCGGGCGAAGCGGTTCGTGCGCAGCGCGAGCCGGCCCACGCTGGAGCGCCACTATGCATGGAAGACGTTGATGCCGCCCGAGGAGCGGGAGCGGTTGCTGGTGCCGGAGCGAAACGGGACGTTCGGCCCGCTGGAGCTCCTCTCCGCCCGCTACGCGGAGAGCGAAGGGCTCGAGGACCTCGCTCGCGTCATGGACCTCGACATCGGCGTCTTCCTCGTCGACGACATGCTCGTAAAGACCGACCGCGCGAGCATGGCGCACTCGCTCGAGGTGCGAGTCCCGATCCTCGACCCCGTGGTCGTCGACTTCGCGCTGGCGCTCCCGAGCAGGATGAAGGTTCGAGCGCTGTCGCGGAAGAAGAAGTACCTGCTCAGGAAGGCCGCGGAACCGCTCCTTCCCCGCGAGATCCTCGAGGGCGAGAAGCGCGGGCTCTCGATCCCGCTCGCCGCGTGGCTCCGGGGCGAGCTCCAGCCGCTCGTCCGCGACGTGCTCTCGCCGGACAGCCTGCGCCGGCACGGTTACTTCGATCCCGACGTCGTCGGGCGGATCGTCGACGACCACATCGCCGGGCGGAGTGACGAGTCGCGCAAGCTCTGGGCGCTGGTCACGTTCTGCCGCTGGTTCGATCGCCGCGCGACGTTGGCGCTGGTCCCGTTCTGCGTGTGGTTCGATCGCTACGCAGCCGCCGCCAAGGATCATGCGTTCGCATAGGCGCCCACCGGGACGACTCGGCGTCTACTACGACGGCCCCGGCCGTCTCGTCGAGTCCGAGGAGGGCACGCGACTCGCGCCGATCCCGACCGACCTCCCGTTCCTGACTTTCGCCTGCGCGGTCGCCCGAGAGTTCGACTCGCTCACAGTGTTCGCGCGCGCGCGACGCGCGGACGGTGAGGTTGCCGGCCACCTGCTACCGGCGAGCGTGGACATCGTCGCGCTGCCCTTCTACGAGAGCATGATCGACGCCCGGGGCGTTCTCCGCGCCACTCCCGGGTCGGTACGCGCGTTCTGGCGCGGCCTCGAGCGAGTGGACGCGGTGTGGATCGACGGCCCACATCCCTACGCGCTGTTCTTCGTTCCGCTCGCCGTCGCGCGGCGCAAGACGGTGGTGCTCGGTGTGCGCCAGGACACGATGACCTACTACCGCGCGCGGCTGCGGGGCGGGCGCGGGCGACCCTCGCTCCTCCTCGCGTGGACCTGGGATCTCGGGTTCCGCGCGCTCGCGCGTTTCCTGAAGGTGACCGTCGTCGGGGACGACCTCGTCCGCCAGTACGGGGGACAGCGCCCGAGGCTCCTCCGGATGACGGTGTCGCAGCTGCCCGAGGCGAATGTCGTCCGTGCCCCGATCCCACGCGACTGGAGCGGCGAGATCACGCTCCTCACGGTCGGGCGGATCGACACGGAGAAGAACCCGCTGCTGCTGGTCGAGGCATTCGCACGGCTCGAGGAGGAGCATCCCGGTCGCTTCCGGCTCGTCTGGGCCGGCACCGGGCCGCTCGCGGACGCCGTCGCGCGCCACGCGGAGGAGCTGGGCGTGCGCGACCGGATCGAGCTCCTCGGTCACGTCCTGTTCGGCCCAGAGCTCCTGGAGCGCTACCGGTCGGCGCACCTCTTCGTCCACGTGTCGTTGACCGAGGGCATGCCGGCCACGATCATCGAGGCGCAGGGGAACGCGCTGCCAATCGTGGCCACGGCTGTCGGCGGCGTGCCCTCGGCGCTCGGCGGTGGCGAGGCGGGCATCCTCGTCCCTCCCTCCGACCTCGACGCCCTCGTCGCGGCGATCCTCCGGCTCACCGAGGATGCCGAACTGCGCGAACGCGTGGTCGAGCGCGGCCTCGAGCTCGCCGACGGGTACACGCTGGAGTCCACGTCGGCTCGTGTGGCCCGCTTCATCCGCGGCGAAGACGACTCCGCGGCTCCGTAGCCCGTCCGAAACGGACGGCTAGGCTCCGGGCGTGCTGAGCCCTGCGGTCGAGAACCTCGTCACCCAGCTCACGAAGCTGCCCGGAATCGGCCGCAGGACGGCGCAGCGGCTCACGTTCCACCTCCTCTCCGCACGACCCGACGACGCGCTCGAGCTCGCGCGCGCGATCGAGGACGTGAAGACGCGCGTCACCTTCTGCCGGGAGTGCGGCAACCTGACCGAGGAGGAGCTCTGCCCCATCTGCGCCGACTCGCGGCGCGACCGCTCCGTGATCTGCGTCGTCGAGCAACCCGTGGACGTCGTCTCGCTCGAGCGGACCGCGGAGTACCGCGGCCTCTACCACGTCCTCGGCGGCGCGCTGTCGCCGATCGACGGGGTCGAGCCGTCGGATCTGCGGATCGGCGGCCTGCTCGGGCGGCTCGAGAACGGCGAGGTCGAGGAGGTCGTCCTCGCGACGAACCCGACGATGACGGGCGAGGCCACTGCGGCCTACCTCGCCGACCGATTGCGCGACCGCGTTCGCGTCACGCGGCTCGCGAGCGGGCTCCCGGTCGGCGGCGACCTCGAGTACGCGGACGAGGTCACGCTCGGGCGCGCGCTGGCCGGCCAGGCGCGAGATGTAGCCGCTCGGTGAGCAGCGCCGCCAGCGACATTTTTCTCCGCAAATTGCGACCTTCTGGTTTCGGACCCTCTTGCATCCGGTGACCGCCCGAAAGTAGGGTGCTCCTACTGAACCGGCGGGCCCTCGGGTCAGCCGGTTCAGTGTTTTTTGGGGACGTTTTCGCGGAGGCGAGGCCAGCCACGCCCCCACGTACACTCTCTCGCGATGGACGCACGGCCACGAATCGGCGTCGTCGGCGCGACCGGCGCGGTCGGGCGCGTGACGCTCGGGGTCCTCCGCGAGCGCGGGTACGAGCACGTGCGCGCGTTCGCGTCCTCGCGCTCCGCGGGGACGACGATCGACGGAATCGAGGTCGAGGAGGCGACTCCGGAAGCGCTCGCCGCCGGGGATCTCGACGTCTGCCTCTTCTCGATCGGGACGAGCGCCAGCCTCGAGCTCGTGCCGCACGCGGCCGCGGCCGGCGCGCTCTGCGTCGACAAGTCCTCGGCGTACCGCCTCGAGCCCGGCGTGCCGCTCGTCGTGCCCGAGGTGAACGGCCCGCGCGCGCGCGAGCACACGGGGATCGTCGCGAACCCGAACTGCAGCTCGATCCCGCTCTCGCTGACGCTCGCCCCGCTGCGCGATGCCGTCGGGCTGCGACGCGTCCGTCTCGCGACCTACCAGTCCAGGTCCGGCGCGGGCAGCGAGTCGATGGAGCGCCTGCGGGCGGAGCCGTCCGACGGCCACGACCTCGAGATGGACTGGTCGTTCGACGGGGTCGAGTTCGACGAGGAGGAGAAGATCCGCCTCGAGACGCGGAAGATCCTCGACGAGCCGGAGCTGCCGATCGGCGCGACGTGCGTCCGCGTGCCGGTGCTCGTGGGGCACGCGGAGGCGGTCTGGATCGAGACCGTGGACCCGCTCTCGCCGGAGGACGCGGAGCGGATCCTCGGCGACGCTCCCGGGGTCACGCTCGAGCCGTTCCCGACCCCCGCGAAGGCCGCCGGCGGGGACGAGGTGCTCGTCGGCCGCATCCGGCGCGATCCCGCCGACCCGCAGGCGCTCGCGCTCTTCCTCGCCTGCGACAACCTGCGCAAGGGCGCCGCGCTGAACGCGATCCAGATCGTCGAGCTCCTGCTCGGCGACCGCGCCGCGGCCTGAGAAGCTACGCGCGGCCGAGCAGGCCGAACGTCAGGCGCCGCAGCCGCGCTCTCCGGCGCTCCTCGGCCGCTTCCCAGTCGGCGTGGCGTCGGAGCCGACGCTCGTACATCTCGCGGAACTCCCGCTCCTCCTCGGCCCAGCGAGCCCATTCCTCCGGGTCAATCCGCTTCTTCGCCATTCTCGGCCTCCAGCAACCGCAGAACACGGTTGAGCTTGACGTCGATCTCCATCAGTTTACGAATGATGCTGTTGACGTCGTCCCACGTCACCGGCGGCTCGACGTTTGCGTCGCCGCAGCATCGCTCGATGATGCCGCGCGGGCGCCGGCCGCACCAGATGTCCGCTACGGACCTGGCGGAGCGGGCGCGGGTGACGGCTGGAGCACCTCCTGCACCCGGCGCAGCACCTTCTCCCGCGTTCCCTCCTCGACCGCGATGAGCCCGCCGAGCTCGAGCCGCGCGAGCTCGATGCGGCCGACCGAGCGCACGGTCCTGAAGCCGAAGTCCGCGAGGAAGTCGCGCGGGAAGACCGTGCGATGGACGAGGAAGCGCTCGGCCGGCGGCATGCCCTCGCGGTAGCGGTACGCGAACGCCTCCAGCGCCTTCGCGCCCTTGTCGCGCGCCTCGCCGATCGCCGCGAGGAAGAGCGACTGCTCGACCCACGGCTGGGAGTCGGACAGCAGGTACGCGCACGTCACGAGGATCGCGTCGTCCGAGGGCGGCCCGGCGGGGAGATCGGCGGCACGCGGAAAGAGCTCCGACGGCCCGTACTGCATCGAGCCGAGCACGCGGCCGTCGTCGTCGCGATAGATCGTCCCCCATACGCCCCACTCCGTCTCGGCGCGCTCGATCCACTTCCGCTTCTCGGGCTCGCGGTTCCCGCGGCTCTGCCACCACATGCACGTCTGGCACACGGCCGGTGCGCTCTCGAGCGTCGCGCCCGTGAGGCCGGCGAGACGCGAGCTCATCGCTTCGGCGGCGGGGCGCTCACGGCGTCGAACACGACGTCGACCGACGCGGGCGTGACGTTGGCCATGCGCGCGAGGTACTCCGAGACGCGCCTCTGCACCTCGATCGCGACCTCTTCCGCGCTGCGCCCCCACGCGAGCTCGAGGCTGAGCTCGATCGCGAGGGTGTCCTCGTCGCCGGAGACCGCAACGCCCTTGCCGCGCTGGAGGCCGCTCTCGGCGAGGCCCGCCACGCCGGAGACCTCGCACGCGGCATCTCCCGCATAGCGCGCGAGCACGTCGGCCGAGATCATCGCGTGCTCCGTCATCGCGCCGATCGTACAACCAGCTCGGTCACCTCGGGACGCGCGAAGAAGCGGAAGGGGACGAACGTCGTGCCGACGCCCGGCGAGACGTGGAGAACGGTCTCGCCGTAGCGGAACGCGCCCTCCGCGTGCCGGACTCGCGGATGCGCGAGACGCAGCTTTCCGCCGGGGTAGGGGATCACGATCTGCCCGGCGTGGAGGTGTCCGGCGAGGACGAGCTGGAACGCGCCCTCGGGCATCCGTCGCACGATCCCGGGAAAGTGGCAGAGGAGGATGCGGAGCGCCGCCTCGGGGTCGGCAAGCTCGTGCGGTCGAGCCTCGCGTCGCGCATACGTCCGCGGCTCGACTCCGACGACCTGCACCGGGAGCCCGCGCAGCTCGAGCTCGACGGCCTCGTCCTCGAGCACCGTGACGTCGTCGACCGCGGCGATGACATCCTGGTCGATCGGCTGCGAGAACGGGTCGCGGCTGTCGGCGAAGTCGTGGTTCCCGAGCACGACGAGACACGGCCCGAGCTCGCGGAGCAGCTGCTCGAGAACGGGGGCGCCGCGGCGGCGCGAGAGCAGGTCTCCGGTGACGCAGACGAGGTCCGGCCCGCGTTCGACGATCCACGCGACCGCCTCCTCGGCGGCGCGGCGCCCGCGCGACGGCACGCCCAGGTGCAGGTCGGAGAGATGCGCGATGCGCAGCCCGTCCAGCGCTTCCGGAACCCCGGCCAGCTCCACCTCGAGCACGCGCTTCCGCAGCCACCCCGCCTCGAACCATCCCCACGCGAGCACAACGGCGACCAGCAGGGCCAGAGAGGCCAGGCCCCAAATCAACACGCGGCACCCCGCTCCACGGCCAAGTTACATGTTGCAACTTGGCCTTCCTTTCGAGCGTGTCCCACGAAGACGGCCCACCTCGAGAGCACGCTTGCTACCACGAAAGCGAGCGAAGTCGCGAGTCGGCAGCGCGGTTCCGGAGCCAAGTTACAAGTTGTAACTTGGCGGTCCTTTCGGACGTGTCTCAGACGGCCAGCTTGTCGGTCACGGGATCGACCGAGACGACATGGCGCTTGAACCTCAGCTCTGCGTCCACCAGGCCGGCGGCGACCCCGATCAGCTGGGAGAGGTGCAGGATCGGCATCTGGAAGTCCTTGCCCGTCTGCTCCTTCAGCTTCGACTGCCAGGCGTCGAGCGAGAGATGGCACAGCGGGCACGGAGTCACCATCGCGTCCGCGCCGGCCTCCTTCGCCTGCTCGATCGGCTGGATGAGCTCGGCGAGGGCGACTTCCTCGCGCGCCTGGATGATCGGAAAGCCGCAGCACTTGATCTTCGCCGGATAGTCGACGGGCTCGCCGCCGCAGGCTTCGATGATCCGCTCGAGCGACGAGGGCTTGTCCGGGTCCTCGAACCCGAGCAGCTTCGACGGCCGGAGGATCTGGCAGCCGTAGAAGGGCGCGATCTTGAGGCCCTTCAGCCCCTTGTGCGCCGCGGCCTTCAGCAGCTCGTAGCCCTCGCCGGCCGCGACGAGCCACAGGAAGTGCTGCACGTCGACGCCGCCCGAGTAGGTCGGCGCGCCGACCTTGTGCAGGTTCCGGTTCACCCGCTCGAGCAGGGGCGCGTCGCCCTTCAGCGCATGGTTCGCCTGCCGGAGGTTCAGCGTGCACACGTTGCAGACCGTCATCAGCGTGTCGGAGCCCGTCTCCTCGGCGTACGCGAGGATGCGCGCGTTCAGGTGGAGGTAGTAGTCGGGCTCGGCCTCGTGGATGTCGCCGGCGCCGCAGCACGTCACCGACTCGAGCTCGATCAGGTCGAGGCCGACCTTCGGGGCCAGCGCCTGCGTGGAGATGTCGAGCTCCTTCGCGGACAGCGAGGCGAGGCAGCCCTTGTAGTACGAGACGGTCCTCACGCGTCCTCACCGCCCTCGACCGGCTTCGGCTTCGGGAACGACCCCTCGCCGTAGGGCTCGCGCTCGCCGCCCTCGGCCTCGAACTCGAGCCGCCCGAGCGCATGCTCCACCTGGACGATGCCGTCGTAGCCCTCCTCGCCCTCGTGCTTCACGAGGTCGTACAGCGCGCGCGCCTCCTCGACGTGCTTCGCGACGTGCGGCGGCACCGGCGGCGGCACCTTGCCGTGCTTGGCCAACCCCATCGCGAACTTGACCTCCTTCAGCGACTTGACGACGCCCTGCGTCTTCGGCACGAGCTCGGTCTCCCGGAGCCAGCCCGTCGTCTTCGCCGACGTGACGAACCACTTCGCGTGCTTCGCGCCCATGTCGGAGTCGATGCCCTCCTTCATCGCCTCGGCGCCGAGCTTCGCGATCGCGTCGCGCGGGTCGACGCCCTTCGGGCAGCGCTCGTTGCAGAAGTAGCAGCGCGTGCAGTCCCAGATGCCGTGCTCGTCGGAGTACGACTGCAGCCGCTCGACCTTCCCCTGGTCGCGCGCGTCGCCGACGAAGCGCATGCCCTTGGCGAGCGCCGCCGGCCCGAGGAAGTCCGGGTCCGCCTCCATCGAGTTGCACTCGGAGACGCAGCAGCCGCACATGATGCAGAGCGACTCCTTGTGGATCACGTCCATCTTCGCCTGCGAGACGGTGTGCTCCCTGTCGCCGGGATCGGAGAAGCCGGGATCGAGCCACGGCGAGACCGCGCGGATCTTCCCCCAGAACGGCTGCATGTCGACGACGAGGTCCTTGACGACGGGCATGTTCCCCATCGGCGAGATCACCGGGACGTGGCCCGCTTCGACGATGTCGTACATGCGCGTCTTGCACGCGAGCACGGCGGCGCCGTCCATGCGCATCCCGCACGAGCCGCAGATCATCATGCGGCAGCTCTTGCGGTACGCGAGCGTGCCGTCGACCTTGTCCTTCACGAGGTCGAGAACGTCGAGCAGCGTGACCCAGTCGGGCGCGTCGACCTCGTAGTCGACGAGCTTCCGCTTCCCGGCGACCGGGTCGTAGCGCTGGATCTTGAGCGCGACCTTCATCCGTCGACGGTCTCCTCGGGAAGCACACGCCCATCCTCCCCCACCGCGAGCGACGACATCAGTACTTCCGCTCCTCGGGCTGCCACTTCGTGATCGTGACCGGCCTCCAGTCGAGCTTCGTGGCGCCGTCCTCCCAGGTCACGCGCGTGTGCTTCAGGTAGCTCTCGTCGTCGCGGTCCGGGTAGTCGTAGGGGCGCGCGTGCGCGCCTCGGCTCTCCTTCCGCGCGAGCCCGGAGACGACCATGCACTCGGCGAGCTCGAGCAGGAAGCCGAGCTCGAGCGCCTGCGTGAGGTCGCTGTTGAAGACGTCGCCCTTGTCCTCGACGACGACGCGCTCGTAGCGCTCGCGGAGGCGCTGGACGATCGCGCCCTGCTCCAGCATCTGCTCCTCGCGCCGGAAGACGCCGAAGTTCACGTGCATCGTCTCCGCGAGCTCGTCGCGGATCTGCCACGGGCGCTCGCCCTCGGAGCGGTCGAGCAACGTCTTGAGCTCGCGCTCGGCGTCGGTCTCGACCGACTCGGGAACGGTGACCGTCGTGTTCGCGAGCGCCCAGTCGGCGGCGTGGCGGCCGACGCGCTTCCCGTACGTGATCGTCTCCATGAGCGCGTTGCCGCCGAGGCGGTTCGCGCCGTGGACGGAGACGCACGCGACCTCGCCCGCGGCGTAGAGCCCCTCCAGGCCGGTGAGGCCCCAGACGTCGGTGTCCACTCCGCCCATGTGGTAGTGCGCACCGGGCCGAACGGGGATGGGCTCGTAGATGGGATCCACGCCCGCGAAGGTCATCGAGAGCTCGCGCGTCCCGTGGAGCCGCTCGAGGATCTTCTCCGCGCCGAGATGCCTGAGGTCGAGCATCACGTTGCCGTCGATGCCGCGCCCCTCGTCGATCTCCGTCTGCTCCGCGCGCGAGATGACGTCGCGCGAGGCGAGCTCCATCGCGTTCGGCGCGTAGCGCACGAGGAAGCGCTCGGCCTGCGCGTTCAGGAGGTACGCGCCCTCGCCGCGGCAGCCCTCGGTGATGAGCACTCCGGTGGGCGCGAGCGTCGTCGGGTGGAACTGCATCATCTCCATGTCCTCGAGCGCGACCCCGACGCGGAGCGCCATCGCCATCCCGTCCCCGGTGCACGCGTATGCGTTCGTCGTGCCCGGTGTAGAGGCGCCCGGCTCCCCCGGTCGCGAGGATCACGGTCTTCGCGCCGATCGACTTCAGGCCCCCGTCGAGGAGGTCCCACGCGATCACGCCCTGGCAGCGGTCGTCGTCGACGACGAGCTTCCACGCGAAGAACTCCTCGTACGTCTTGATGTCGCGCTTCATCACCTGCTCGTAGAGGACGTGGATGAGCACGTGCCCGGTGATGTCGGCCGCGTACGCCGTGCGCGGCTCGCCGGCGGCGCCGAACGGGCGCTGCGCGATCCGGCCGTCCTCGGTCCGGGAGAAGACCGCGCCCCAGTGCTCGAGCTGGTACACGTCGTCCGGCGCCTCGGCGCAGAGGATCTCGATCGCGTCCTGGTCGCCGAGGTAGTCCGAGCCCTTGACCGTGTCGTACGCGTGCTTCTCGGGATCGTCCTCGGAGGCGTTCCCGAGCGCCGCGTTGATGCCGCCCTCGGCGGCGCCGGAGTGGCTCCGGACGGGGTGGATCTTCGAGATCATCGCCACGTCCGCGCCGGCGTCGAAAGCCTCGATCGCGGCCCGCATTCCCGCGCAGCCGGCTCCCACGACGACGACGTCGTGCTTCGCTTCCACGCGAAGGACGCTACCTGATCGAAAGGCGCAATCCGCCGTCCAACCCCGCGTTGCGGACGGGCGTTCTCAGGTTCTGACGAAGACCGCGCGCGCGCTCGTCGCCTTGCTCATCGGGACCGTGCAGGTGCGCTTCTTCCCCTTGCAGGCGCCGGTCCAGGAGCGGAGCTTCCACCCCTTGCGCGGCTTCGCCGTCAGGCGGACCGGGACGTGCGACGTGATCGACGCCGAGCAGCGCGGGCGACACGCGATCCCGCCCCGCGAGGTGCGCACCGTGCCCTTCCCGGTCACGCCGACCGACAGCCGGTAGAGCCGCGGCGCGAAGGCGACGCCGACCGTCTTGCCTGGGGTCACCGAGACGTCGCAGGCGGATGTGGCGACCCCGGTGCACGCCCCCGTCCAGCGGAGGCGCTTCGCCGAGGCATTCGCTCTGGCGCTGAGGCGCACGAACGTGTCCGAGTTCCACGTTGTCGTGCACGTGCGCGTGCAGCGAAGGCCGGGGACGTCCGCGGTGACCGTGCCCGGCCCGGTGACGTTCAGGCGGAGCGGGACTTGCTGGTCGAGGCGGACGAGCCAGGACGCATCTCGCGTGTCGGTGAACGCGGACGAGTGTCCGTAGTAGTCGTCGCGGCCGGGATCGAGCAGCTTCTGCTCCAGTGTCTGGTTGCCGAGCCTCCACCACATGAGGTCCGAGTTCGGAGTGTCGGGATTGCCCCCGACACAGGTGTGGCCGTCGTTCGGCAGAGGGCAGTTGTTCGGCGCAGCGTCCGGGACGGCGCCGAGCGTGTGCAGGAACTCGTGCGCGGCGATGGCGGCAGTCGAGGCGCCGAGGCAGGCCCGCACGTAGACGACCGCCAGCCCGACCGAGCCGAAGTTGCCTCCGAGCCCGCACAGGTCCGGCTCTTGCACCGGGCCGTCGTAGTACACGATGTACTTCGCGAACCCCGAGTCGAAGCCGGCGTCGTCGAGCGACTCGAAGATGTCGCCGAAGCCGAACTCGTCGTCGAGCGCGGCGCCCGGCAGCGGGAGGCGGAGCGAGGTGGCGTCGAGCTGGGCACCGCACGAGAGCCGCCTGAGGTCGTTCCGCAGCGTGCGCGCGGGATCCTCGCGCCGCCACCAGGCGTCGATCGCCTCCGCGTCCGTCTGCATGACG
This sequence comes from uncultured Actinomycetes bacterium, assembly GCA_963796405.1. GTDB lineage: Bacteria > Actinomycetota > Thermoleophilia > Gaiellales > Gaiellaceae > GMQP-bins7. The sequence continues at coordinate 138,900 of CAWCLL010000012.1, read as the reverse complement.
CTCGCGAACGTCGAGAACCGGTCGGGCGCGTCCGAGGGAACCGCGTACAGCCAGTGCAACGGGTGACCGGCGACGACGTTCGGCTCGACGTCCTGCGACGTCGCGGTGCCGCACCAGGTCGCGGACGCGGACGCGGGCGTGCGGGCCGCCCCCGGCGTGAGAGAGTCGGCGGTCACCGCGTGGAGGTTCGCGGGCAGCGACGGCGACCCGCTCGAGGCCCCCGTGCTCGAGAGGAGCGCCGGCACCACGAGGGCGGCGGCGACGAGAAGCACACGCCCCGTCACGGCGTCGTCACGGTGACGGTGACCTTGCCGAGCGATCCCTTGCGCGTCACGCGCACGAAGAACGTGCGCTGGCCGCACACGTTCGTCGGCGTCGCCCGCTGCAGCCGCTGGCCGACCCAGAGCGCGCGCTTGACGACCTTCTTGCGATCGGGGCCGACGAGAGCCACCTCGTGCAGCCCGTCTCGCGGGACCCGCGCGGAGAGCTTGAGCTCGCCGTCCAGCGGCGTCGAGACGCGGATCCACCACACCTTCCGCGTCTTCTTCGCGAAGGTGCGCGTGAACGACTTCGCCGTGCTCTTTCTCCAAGGCTGGACCACGTCGCGCTCGGCGGCCTGGAGCGCCGCCTCGCTCGGGAAGAAGCTCCGCGCGATGATCGGCCACGAGGCCGTGGTGATCCCGGCCTTGCGCTCGTCCATGAGGCGATAGACCTCGGCCCAGGCCTCGCCGGGGTTGTACGCGTAGCTTCGGCCACGGCCGCCGGGGAACGCCTCCTTCCTCGCGACCCGCGGGCACACGGAGGCGGCGGTCGCCCAGTGCTTCGGGCCCCAGTCGATGGCGAGCCACGGGTTGTTGAGCCGGTAGTTCCCGATGTGGTGCCCGTACTCGTGGCGCACGGTCTCCTCCGGCGTCGCGTCGTCGAGCGGCTCGCCGGCCACGACCATCGGAGTTGTCCCCGTAGCAGCCGAGCGACTGCGGACCGCAGATCTGGCCGACCTCGGCGAGCGTCGCGACGGTCGCGGACGCGAGCTCCGCGAGCTCGGGGCCGTGGGTCAGCTTCGCGATGAACTCCGCCCACTTCTCCGGCGTCTCGTCCGGAAGCGAGTCGGAGACGAGCACGTGGACGGTCTCCCCGGTCGAGGTCACGATCGGCCCGCCGCGGAAGCTCAGTGCGAGACGCGCGAGACGGTCGGCTCGGAGGGTCGATGCGACGTGCCCGTCGAGCGCCGCCCTGGCGTACGCCGGCCCGGTCGCGGCGTCGGGCGCAGCCTGCGAAGCCCCGCCTCCGGCGACGGCGACGAGCGCCCCGGCGACGAGCGCCGCGAGCCGCGGGAGAGCGGACGCCATCCGAGCGTTATAGCCGGACCTTGTGAAGAGCTGCGTTAGAGCAGCCTTATGCGCGCGGGCCGGCGGCGGCGACGCCGGGCGAGACGTCCGGGAAGCGCTCGAAGTTCCTGCGGAACATCTGCGTGAGCTCCCTCGCCTTCACGTCGTAGCGCGCGGGGTCGCGCCAGGTCGAGCGGGGGTCGAGGAGCCTCGAGTCGACTCCGGGCACGGCGACCGGGACGTCGAGGCCGAAGATGTCGTCCTCCCGGAACTCGGCCCCGTCCAGCTCGCCGGAGAGCGCGGCCTCGAGCAGCGCCCGCGTCGCGGCGATCGGCATCCGGTGGCCTTCGCCGTGCGGCCCTCCGGTCCAGCCCGTGTTGACGAGCCAGACCGTCGCGCCGTGTCGCGTGAGGCGCTCGCCGAGCATGCCCGCGTACACCGACGGGGGCTGCGGGAGGAACGGGGCGCCGAAGCACGGAGAGAATGTCGGCTGGGGCTCGTGCACGCCGATCTCCGTGCCGGCGAGCTTCGACGTGAACCCGGACAGGAACCAGTAGAGCGCCTGCTCGCGCGTCAGCCGCGCGATCGGCGGCAGGATCCCGAACGCGTCGGCAGTCAGGAAGACGACGCTGCTCGGGTGGCCCGCCCGCTTCGCCGGCAAGGCGTTCGCGATCTGCTCGAGCTTGTACGCCGCGCGTGTGTTCTCCGTCTTCGAGTCGTCGTCGAGGTCGAGGACGCCGTGCTCGTCCGCGACGACGTTCTCGAGCACGGTGCCGAAGCTGCGGGTCGCCTTGAAGATCTCCGGCTCGGCCTCCTCCGAGAGCCGGATCGCCTTCGCGTAGCACCCGCCCTCGAAGTTGAAGATGCCCTCGTCCGACCAGCCGTGCTCGTCGTCTCCGATCAGGTGCCGCGCCGGGTCGGCCGAAAGCGTCGTCTTGCCGGTCCCGGAGAGCCCGAAGAACACCGCGACCGACCCGTCGTCGCCCACGTTCGCCGAGCAGTGCATGGGGAAGACGCCCTCCAGCGGCAAGCGGTCGTTCAGGAGCGTGAAGATGGACTTCTTGATCTCGCCCGCGTAGAAGGTTCCCCCGATCAGCACCTCCGCGCGCGAGGGATGGAGGACGACGAACGTGCTCGACCGCGTCCCGTCCTCCTCGGGGACGGCGTCGAGCGACGGCCCGTGCAGGACGAGCGCGTCGATGTCCATTTCCCCGAGCTCCTCGGGCTCGGGGTCGATGAAGAGCGTCTTCGCGAAGAGCGCGTGCCACGGGCTCTCCGTGATCACGCGCACGCCGATCCGGTGCGCGGGATCCGCCCCGGCGAAGGCGTCGACGACGTAGACGTCCCCGGTGCCGAGGTGGTCGGTGAGCTTGTCGCGCAGCCGCTCGAACGAGCCCTCGGAGATCTCGGCGTTCACCTCGCCCCACCAGATCCGATCCTCGGATCCGGGCTCGCGGACGATGCACTTGTCCTTCGGCGAGCGCCCCGTGTGCTCGCCCGTGTCGACGACGAGCGGGCCGCCCTCGGCGAGCCGCGCCTCGCCACGGAGGAGCGCGTCCGTGTACAGCTGCGAGGTCGTCGGATGCCAGTGGATCTCGCCGCTGACGTCGAGACCGTGCTGCGCGAGCTCGCGGCGGTTCGGGACCGTCGCGATCATCGCAGTGTCGATTCTCCCTGCACGACCGACCTATGGTATTCGCGCTCGGCCGCCTCCGTCTCACTCGGCCCCGCGAAGCGGGCGAGCGAAGCCGAGACGGGCCCGAGCCAGCGGGCCGCTCCCGGAAGCGTGACGAGGCCTCCTCCGCGCGAGCGCACCGCGACTCCGTGCAGCCCGCGCGGGATCAGGGTGTACGTGCCGGAGGCGCCGGCGGCGCGGGCGCGCTCGAAGCCGGTGCGCGAGTGGGCCGGGCTGACGCCGGGGATCCCGGGCAGCCACCGGTCCCACGCGCCGTGGACGACGTCGAAGCGCCGGTCGGCGAGCGCGCGCGAGGTCGAGCTCCGGCGGGATCCAGGGAGCGAGGCCGAGGACGGGGCCGACGTGCGCGTGCGCGGCGGCTCCGATCGCGACCGCGCCGCCCATGGAGAAGCCGACGAGCATGGCCGGGCGCTCCAGCAGGTCGAGCGCGGCGCTCGCGTCCTCCATGCACGAGGGAAGCTCGTGCCAGCTCTTCGTCCGGTAGCGCACCTCGACGAGTGCGATCTCGGGGAACTGTCGGGAGAGGCGCTGCGCGAGCCACTCGCTCGTCGCGCTCCACGTGCCCGGGACGCGCCGTGCGGTCCCTCCGTTCACGAGCACGGCCGCCTTCGGCGCATCCTCGTTGCGGATGCGCGCGTCGGCGCCGCTCGCGAGCGACAGGGAACCTGGGTTCAGGCTTCAGCCTGAACCCCACGCACTGCGTCGACCGGCGGCACGCCGTCGTCGCGGGCCGCCAGCTCCGCAAACCGGCCGCCGCGCGCGATGAGCTCGTCGAAGGTCCCGACCTCGACGACCCGGCCGCGATCGAGCACGACGATCTGATCCGCGTCGCGCACGGTCGAGAGCCGGTGCGCGATCGCGATCGTCGTCCGCCCTTCGGCCAGCCGCTCGAGCGCCTCCTGGACGAGCCGCTCGGTCTGCGTGTCGAGGGACGACGTCGCCTCGTCGAGGACGAGCACGGGCGGGTTCCGCAGGATCGTCCGCGCGATCGCGATCCGCTGCTTCTCGCCGCCCGAGAACCGGTAGCCGCGCTCGCCGACGACGGTGTCGTACCCCTCCGGCAGCGTCGCGATCTGCTCGTGGATCTGCGCCGCGCGCGCGGCCTCCTCGATCTCGCTCGTCGGTCGCAGCGGGCTTCGCGAAGCGGAGGTTCTCGCGCACGGTCGCGTGGAAGAGATACGTCTCCTGGGACACGACCCCGACGGCCGCCGTGAGCGACTCGAAGCTCAAGTCACGAACGTCCACGCCGTCGATCGAGACGGTGCCCTGCGTCGCGTCGTAGAGCCGCGCGACGAGGTATGCGCACGTCGTCTTGCCCGAGCCCGTCTCGCCGACGAGCGCGGTCTTCGTCCCCGGCGGCACGGTGAAGGACACGTCCTCGAGCGTCCACGCCGCGTCGTCGTAGCGGAACCAGACGGAGTCGAGCCGGACCTCGCCCCGCGGGCGCTCGAGCGTCCTCGTCCCCTCCTCGATCTCGACCCGCTCGTCGAGGTACTCGAAGATCCGGTCGAAGAGCGCGAGCGACGACTGCACCTCGAGCTGGACGCCGAGCAGGCTCCCGATCGGGAAGAAGAGCCGCGTCTGGAGGGTCGTGAACGCGACGACCGTCCCGATGGTGATGGTGGCGGAACCTTCGGCGATCGTGAAGCCTGCGAACCAATAAACGAGCGCGGGCATGACCGCGAAGGTCGTCTGGATCGCCGCCATCATCCAGCGCCCGGTCATCCGGCTCCGCACCTCGAGCGCCGACAGCCGCTCCGACTCGCTCTCGAACCGCTGCGCGAGATCCTCGGTCCGCCCCATCGTCTTCCCGAGCAGGATCCCCGAGACCGAGAGCGACTCCTGGACGATCGAGGACACGTCCGCGAGGGACGCCTGCCGCTCGGCGGTCACCTTCTTCCGCTGCGCGCCGACGCGCTTCGTGAGCCAGACGAAGAGCGGGAGCAGCGCGAGTGAGAACACCGCGAGCCGCCAGTCGAGGAGCACCATCGCAATGACCGTCGCGAGGACGGTCGTGACGTTCGCGAGGACAGACGTCGCAGTCGACGTGACGACGGTCTCGATGCCGCCGATGTCGTTCGCGATCCGGCTCTGCACCTCGCCCGTGCGCGTGCGCGTGAAGAACGCGAGCGAGAGCCGCTGGAGGTGGCGATAGACCTGGCTCCGCAAGTCGTGCATGACGCTCTGGCCGACCTGGTTCGAGAGCAGCGTCTGCCACACGCCGAGCACGCCGGTGACGATCGGGATCGCGACCATGCCCGCGACGAGCATCGTCAGCAGGCCGACGTCCTCCTCCGGGATCGCGACGTCGAGCACCTCGCGGAGCAGGAACGGCGAGATGACCCCGAGCCCGGCCGAGAGGACGATGAGCCCGGAGACCGCGCCGAGCCGCGCCTTGTACGGCCGGAAGAGCCGGACGATGCGCCGGAAGTTCGCCTTCCGCACCGCGGGGTCGGCCGGCCGCTCGGGCGGATCGTCCGAGGTGAAGCAGTTGAAGCGGCGACCGGGCACCGCCTAAGGGTGCCTGGAACGCGACGCGACTTGCCGGAGGCGGAGCGCCCGCCCTCGTTCGGCTTGAGCCGATCTTGAGCGCATGGGTGCACCCTGGCCGTGACAGCACATCGGAGGGAACCGTGTTTCGACGCTCCTCAGTCACAGTCGCAGCGATCGCGCTTGCCGTCACCGGTCTTCCGGGGTGCGGTGGCGCACAAGAGCCCGCCACCGACCAGCCGAGGATCGCGTTCATATCCGAGCGCAGAGAGGCCGCGGAGATCTTCACGATGAACGCCGACGGCACCGACACGCGACGGCTCGCGTCCGTCGGGTATCTCTCCGAGTACTTTCCGGCGTCGCCGCCCGCATGGGCCCCTGACGGCGAGCAGATCGCATTTACGAAGGCGGAGGAGAACGGCGCGTCCATCTACCTCGTGGATGCGGGCGGTGAGGAATCCGCCACGCTCCTCGTCCGCCGGGCGGCGTTCCCGGCGTGGTCTCCCGACGGCGATCTGATTGCGTTCACACGGTCGCGAGGGGAGACGAGCGTGGACACTTGGGTCGTCCGCCCCGATGGGACGGACCCCCGGATCCTCGTACGACATGCGGCGTTCGGAGCGTGGTCTCCCGACGGGGAGCAGCTCGTGTTCGCTCGTCTATCCGACGACGACAAGACCGATCTCCATGTCGTCAGCCTCAACGACGGAACCGTGCGGCGCCTGACCAACGGTCCCGGCCACGACCTCCTGCCGGCGTGGGCGCCTGCGGATCGAATCGTTTTCGAACGCTACGACGACAACGCCGAGATCTTCGTCATCGATCCCGACGGGACGAATGAGGCCCGTCTGACGGACGATCCCGCAGAGGACACGTCGCCCGTGTGGTCTCCCGACGGGGTACACGTCGCCTTCACGAACGACCTCACGTTCACGCGGGAATGGCGCAAGGGGGAGGAGATCTTCGTAATGGCTGCGGACGGAAGCGAGCGTACGCGCGTGACCCACAACCGAGTTCGCGACGTCGCCCCGTCCTGGCAGCCAACCCGATAGCTGAGCCATGGGACCGGCAAGACGGTCGTCCGCGTGGAGGCGACCCACCCGCGGCGCCGAATCCGGTCTCTGTGGAGAGGCAGGCCGCGATCGAGCGCTTCCTCGAGCACGGGGGTCACGCGGAGTCGACCAAGCGCGCGTACGCGTCCGACCTGCGCGGCTTCGCCTGCTGGCTCGACGCGCGCGAGCTCGCGCTCGACGACGTGGACGTGCGCGTCCTCTCGGAGTGGGTCGGAGACCTCGGCCGCGGGCATCACCGGCTCGCGCCGTCGACGATCGCACGTCGCCTCGCCGCTGTGCGCGCGTGTCTCCGGTTCACGTTCGGCCCGGAGCACGTTCCCGATGCCAGCCTCGCGCCGCGCCGCCCGCGGCACCTCCCCGACGCGCCGAAGGAAGCCGAGATCGACGAGCTGCTCGAGCGCGCCGAAGGCGAGCACGCCGCTCGCGCTCAGGAACCGCGCGCTCCTCGAGCTCCTGTACTCGGGCGGCCTGCGCAGCGCCGAGGCGGTCGCGCTCGATCTCGCGGACGTCGACTTCGAGCGCGAGGCCGTCCACGTGCGCGGAAAGGGCGGCAAGGAGCGGATGGTCCCGCTCGGCGAGGAAGCCGCGCACCACCTCGCGCGCTACCTCCGAGACGCGCGGCCCGAGCTCGCGCGCGGCGCGAACGACGCGGTCTTCCTCTCCACCAGAGGCCGGCGCCTCGACACGAGCACGGTCAGACGCCTGACCCGGAACCCGCACCGCCTACGGCACGCCTTCGCGACGCACCTCCTCGAAGGCGGCGCCGACCTCAGGACGATCCAGGAGCTCCTCGGCCATTCGTCGCTCTCGACGACGCAGATCTACAGCCACGTCGACGCGAAGCGCCTCCGCCGCGTCTACGACCACTCGCACCCGCGGTCGTAAGACGGCCGCTCTACGTATGGCAGGGCTGCGTCGAGCGGCGGGTGATCCGCCTCTGCAACGCGTTCATCGCCGCCTCGTGCGCCTCGTCTTCGGCATTCCCGTGGCGGAAGTCGTGCAGGCCCTTGCCCAACCACATGACGTCCGGCGTGACGCCGGGCCCGCGGACGGTGATGCGGTAGTGCTCGCCGTTGGCCGGCGGGCGCAGTCCGGCCGACGAGTGATGCGGGCCGAACCCGTAGCAGAACGAGCCGTTCGGGCCGACGTGCGAGAAACCCGTTCTCCCGCTTCCAACCGGGACCGAGCCTCGAGTTGTAGGTGTCGAGGTAGAGGACCCGGCCGTAGGAGTCGAGCGGCTGGCCGTCGGGCGTCGACTTGTAGCCGTGCACCGGCTTTCCGCGATACGTGTAGCGCCCGAACAGGTGGTGCCAGCGGCCGTTGTAGCTCCAGTCGAGCCAGGCCTCGAGCTTGGCGATCGGGCCGGTCCAGTGCGAGAGACGGAGCTCGCGCGACCCGTGCAGAGGCGTCGCGGGCGGGAGGCCGTAGTTCGCCTGCGACCTCTTCCACTTCTGGATCGCCCAGTGCGAGCCGTCCGGCGCGGTGCACGCGGCCACGAGCCACGGCAGATGGGGCCCGCGGTACGGGCCGCACTTGTTCTTGAAGGTCTGCCAGACCGGCTTCCCGTAGCGCCCGAAGCCGCCGGCATAGTCGAACCTGAAGTCGACCTGGCGCCGCGCCCTCGTCGGCTTGTGCGCGTTGACGGCGCCCCAGGCCATGAACCGGCGCACCTTGCCCTTCGCGCGATAGATGACGAGCGCCGTGCCGTTCCGGACGAGAAGCTGCTCGTGCGACGTGTTCCGGTCGACGAGGTACGAGGCCGCGGCAGGAGCGGGAAGCGCGGCGGCTAGACACCACACGGCGACCGCGACGACAGGAATTGCGACCTTCGCCGACAACGGCCGCAGGATAGCCACGCGCAGGAGCCCGCGCCTCCCCACCGAATCACATCCGGGCGCCGTGACCGCCTCCGTTCCCGAGATGAGGGTCGACCAGGACGTGGAGCGCTACCTGCTGCTCCTGGCCGCCAGACGCTCTCCGCGCACAGTGGACGCGTATCGCCGCGACCTGGCCGCGTTCGCATCGTTTCGCGGCGGGCCGGTCGGCGATGCCTCCAGGGAGGACCTCGAGCGCTGGCTCGCGTCGATGCGCGCAGCCGGCCTCGCTCCCACGACGCTGTCCAGGCGCGTGTCCGCAGTCCGCACGTACTTCCGCCACCTCACTCTTATCGGCACGAAAGACGAAAACCCCGCTGCCGCGATCCAGCTACCTCGGCGCGCGAAGCGACTCCCGCGCGCGCTCTCCCCGTCGGAGATGGAACGCCTGATCGATGCCGCCGCGGGCACGTCCCCGCGCTCGCTGCGCGACCATGCGCTCGTCGAGCTGATGTACGGAGCCGGGCTCCGCGTCTCGGAGGCAGTCGGGCTCGGGAAAGGCGCAGTCGACCTCGACGACCGCATCGTCCGCGTGCTTGGGCAAGGGCGGCAAGGAGCGCCTCGTCCCCCTCGGCCGCCCCGCCGCGGAGGCCGTGCGCCGCTACCTCGCGCTCGGACGGCCGCACCTCGACCGCCGCTACCGGCCAGATCTGTTCCTGAATGCTCGCGGTGGGGCACTGACCCGCGCGGGCGCGTTCCTCATCCTGCGCAAGCTCGCGGACAAGGCCGGGCTCGAGCCGGAGCGCGTCCACCCGCACCTCCTCCGCCACTCGTTCGCGACCCACCTGCTCGAGGGCGGCGCCGACCTGCGCTCCGTGCAGGAGATGCTCGGGCACGCGGATCTCGGGACGACCGAGCGCTACACGCACGTGTCCGACCGGCGCCGGCGCGACGTGTACTTCCAGGCTCACCCGCACGCGCGGCGCAAGAAGACTTCGGAGTAACAACTCTGCACCGAGTTCGAGGGCCGTCCGGCGGGCACTCGTACACTTGCCCGCCTGAGGGACCTCCAGACACCACTCCGCGAGCTCTTCGGGTTCGAAGCCTTCCGGCCCGGTCAGGAGGACGTGGTCCGCGCCGCGGTCGAGGGTCGCGACACGCTCGCGCTGATGCCGACGGGCTCGGGGAAGTCCCTCACGTACCAGCTCGCGGCGATGCTCCGACCCGAGCCGACGCTCGTCCTCTCGCCGCTCATCGCGCTGATGAAGGACCAGGTGGACAAGCTGCCGCCCGCGATCGCGCCGACCGCGACGTTCGTCAACTCGTCGCTCTCGGCCGAGGAGACGTCGTCGCGCCTCGCGGAGGTGGCTGCGGGCGGGAAGCGGCTCGTGTACGCGGCGCCGGAGCGGCTCCGGCGGGCCGAGTTCCTCACGATGCTGCGCTCGATCGGCGTCGGTCTCGTGGTCGTGGACGAGGTGCACTGCGTGAGCATGTGGGGGCACGACTTCCGGCCGGACTACCTCTTCATCCGCCGCGCGCTCGCCGAGCTCGGCGACCCCACGCTGCTCGGGATGACCGCGACGGCGACTCCCGAGACCGCAAAGGAGATCAGTCGGTCGCGCTCGGCCGGCAGCCCGAGGTCGTCTCGACCACGGTCGTGCGCCCGAACCTCCGCTACGACGTCGAGGAGGTGGCGAACGCCGAGGATCGCCTGCGCGTCCTCGTCGAGCGGCTGCGCGGGCTGCGCGGCGGGTCGGCGATCGTCTACGCGCGCTCGCGCCGCTCGACCGAGGAGCTCGCGCGCGTGCTCGTCGGCCACGGCTTTCGCGCCGCGCACTACCACGCCGGGCTCGAAGCGGAGGAGCGGACGCGCGTCCAGGACGACTTCCTCGGCGGCGGCATCCAGGCGGTGGTGGCGACGACCGCTTTCGGCATGGGCATCGACAAGCCGGACGTGCGGCTCGTCTGCCTCGCGAACTACCCCGGCTCGCTGGAGGAGTACGTGCAGCAGATCGGCCGCGCGGGACGCGACGGCGCTGCCGAGCGACACGCTCCTCCTCGCGAGCCCCAGCGACGCGACCGCGCTCCGGCGCTTCGCGATCTCGGACGTTCCCTCCGCGGCCGAGCTGCGGGCGGTCTACCGCGCGCTCCGCGACTCCGCGGGAGCGGTCGACCCGGACGAGCTCGGAGCTCTCGTCCCGGAGCGCGACCCTCGCGTGCTCGTGGGCATGCTCGAGCAGGCCGGCCTCGTCCGCCGGGACTTCGACCAGGGACGGCGCCTGCGCTTCGAGCTGCCGGCGGCTCCAGCAGATGCCGCCGAGCGCGTCGAGGCGCTGCTCGCCCGCGCGGAGCTCGTCGCGGAGTCTCGGGCCGACCGCCTGGTCGCGTTCGCCGAGAGCCGCAGCTGCCGCCACGCGCAGGTGGCCGAGCACTTCGGCGAGGCGTTCGAGCCGCCGTGCGGGGCGTGCGACGTCTGCTCGCCGCGCGCGTCGTCGACCGCGGTCTCGGACGCGCCGCCGCCGCTCCCGGACGACGTCGCGGAGGCGATCGTCGAGGCTGTCGCCTCGCTCCGCTGGCCGCTCGGGCGCCGGAGCCTCGTCGCGACGCTGCGCGGCTCGCTGAAGGCGCCGCCCTCGGCGCGCCGCTCGCTCGCGTATCGCCTGCTCGCGGCCGCCTCCGACGCCGACGTCCGCCGCTGGGTGCAGCTCCTCGAGGTCTCGGGAGCGCTCGTCGAGGTGACGACCGACGACGGCTTCCGCGTCCTGCACGCCGACCTGAGCGCGCCGCGACCGCGGATCCTGACGGCTGCGTCAGCGGACGACGTCGACGAGGACCTCGCCGAGCGGCTGCGCGAGTGGCGCCTCGAGCGCTCGCGCGAGGACGCCGTCCCCGCGTACGTCGTCCTGCACGACTCGACGCTGCGCGAGCTCGCCTCGGTCGCGGCCGCGCACGCAGAGCGAGCTCGCCGGGATCAAGGGCCTCGGCCCGGTCAAGCTCGAGCGCTACGGCGACGATCTCCTCGCGGTCGTCGCCGGCTCGGCCTGACCTGGACTGGGGTCAAGCTTCAGCTTGACCTCGTCGTTAGGTTTCCGCGCGCCGGTGGACGAACGTCCAAGACCGGGTCTGACTGAAGTCAGCCCCAGACCTGCGGTCAGGCGCTCGGATCGGGCTCGGCGAGGATCTTCTCCGCCTGCGCCTCGCGAAACGCCCGCAACCGACCCGCGACCGCCTCGTCCTCGAGCGCGAGGATCGCCGCCGCGAGCAGGGCAGCGTTGACCGCGCCCGCGCGTCCGATCGCGAGCGTCCCCACGGGAATCCCGGCCGGCATCTGCACGGTCGAGAGCAGGGAGTCGAGCCCGCCGAGCTGCGTCCCCATCGGGATCCCGAGCACGGGCTTGACCGTCTTGGACGCCACCACGCCCGCGAGATGAGCCGCGCCTCCGGCGGCGGCGACGAACACGCGCGCGCCCCTGGCCTCGACGTCCGCGACGTACTCCTCCAGCGCAGCGGGCGTGCGGTGCGCCGAGAGCACGCGCACCTCGTGGTCGATCTCGAGCTCGCGCAACGTCGTCGCGCAGTGCTCCATCGTCTCCCAGTCGGACTTCGACCCCATGAGCACCGCGACGGCGACGCTCACCTCGAGGCCTTCCTCCTGAGCGCCGTGTGGACGACCCGGGCGGTCTTCCGGAGCTCCGCGTCCGTCTCGTCGGACTCGGCCATCCCCTCGAGGAGCTGCAGCGTGTCCCTGTTGGCCGTGCCGTTCTTGAGACAGATGACTGCCAGCCGCCGCACGGCCAGGTTCGGGTCCCGCGCCGCGAGCTCGTGCAGGAGCGACCGATAGCCGTTGACGTCGCCGGGGTGGTCGCGCGAGAACGCCTCGAGCGCGATCAGCGACGACCCGCGCGCGGCCGGGCTCTCGTCCTCGAGCCCGCGGCGCAGGAGCTGGATCTTCTGGCGGTAGCTGGAACTGGGCGAGCGCGCGAAACGCGAGCGCTCGCACGCGGTAGTCCGGGTCACGAACCGCGAACTCGATCTCCTCGTCCCACTGCACGCGGAGCGCGGCCAGCGAGCGCTCGTCACCGGCCTGCGCGAGCTCCTCCGCCTGAGCCGCCGCCTCGGCGAGAGTCACGAGACGTCGGAGAGCGAGCGAGCGCCCGGGCCGACGTACCGCGCGGAAGGCCTGATGAGCCGGCCGACTCGCTTTTGCTCGAGGATGTGCGCCGACCAGCCGCCGACGCGTGCGCAGGCGAACATCGCGGGCGTCAGCGCGGCGGGGATCTTGGCGACGTCGAGGACGATCGCGGCCCAGTACTCGACGTTCGTCGGCAGCTCGCGCTCGGGATGACGTCGCTTGAGCTCGGCGAGCGCCGCCTCCTCGAGCGCCGTCGCCGTCTCGACGCGCGGGGATCCGAGCTCCGCGGCGGTCCCGGTGAGAAGCGTCGCGCGCGGATCCTCGGTCCGGTAGATGCGATGCCCGAATCCCATGATCCGCTCGCCGCGGTCGAGCAGGTCCTTCACCCAGCGCTCGGGATCGCCCATCTCGGCGACCTCGTCGATCATCGGGATCACATGCGCCGGCGCGCCCCCGTGTAGCGGGCCGGAGAGCGTGCCGATCGCGGCCGAGAGGGCCGCTCCGGCATCGGCGCCCGTCGACGCCGCGATGCGCGCCGTGAACGTGGACGCGTTCAGCCCGTGCTCAGCCGTACAGATCCAGTACGTGTCGATCGCCGTCACGTGCGCCGGGTCCGCCTCGCCGCGCCAGCGGAGCAGGAACTTCTCGGCGGCGGTCTTGCCCTTGGCGACGACCTCGTCCGGAACGGGGTCCTCGTGACCGTCCGCGACCCTGGCGGAGCGGGCCACGATCGCCATCACCTGGGCGGAGAGCCGGGCGAGATCGTCCCGCGCCTGCTGATCCGAGATCTGGTGGAGCTTCCCGAGCCCCCAGACGCCCGAGAGGCGGGCGATCTCGGCCTGCGCGTCGGCCGGAGCGTTGCCCGTCAGCGCCGGCGGCTCGTACGGCTCCGGGTCGGGCATCCCTGGCTCGAAGCTCTCGTCGACGAGCAGCCCCCAGACCTTCTCGTACGGCACGCGGCCGACGAGCTCGCGGATGTCGACGCCGCGGTAACGAAGCGAGCCGCCTTCCCGATCGGGCTCGGCGATCTCGGTCTCGACCGCGACGACGCCCTCGAGCCCCGGCTTGAAGTCCGCGACCTCGCTCATCGTCGCGGACGCTACCTGAGAGGGATTCCGCCCGCACACAGGTAGGATCCGCCGCGCGGATGGGCCATCGCGTGACCCTCATTCCCGGGGACGGGACCGGCCCCGAGCTGACCGAAGCGACGCGGCGAGTCCTCGAGTCGACCGGCGTCGACTTCGACTGGGACGTGCGCCAGGCGGGCGTCGACGTCATGGAGGAAGCGGGCACGCCGCTCCCCGAGGAGACGCTCGCGTCCGTCAAGGAGAACGGCATCGCGCTGAAGGGCCCGATCACGACGCCGATCGGCACCGGCTTCCGCTCGGTCAACGTCGCCCTGCGCCACGAGCTCGAGCTGTACGCGTGCCTCCGGCCCTGCAAGACGTACCCGGGCGTGCGGACGCGCTACGAGAACGTCGACATCGTGGTCGTCCGCGAGAACACGGAGGACCTGTACGCGGGGATCGAGTACGAGGCCGGGACCGAGGCCGCGGCGACCGTCATCGAGACGCTGAACGGCCTCCAGCCGAAGCAGATCGCGGCCGGCGCCGGGATCTCGGTCAAGCCGATGACCGCGGACGCGTCGGAGCGGATCATCCGCTTCGCCTTCGACCACGCGCGCGCGCATCACCGCCGCGAGGTCGCCTGCGTCACGAAGGCGAACATCATGAAGTTCACGGACGGCCTCTTCCTGTCGGTCTTCCGCGAGGTCGCGGGCGACTACCCGGAGATCGCCTCGCGCGAGGTTCTCGTCGACGCGCTCTGCATGCAGCTCGTCCAGCGGCCGGAGGAGTTCGACGTGCTCGTGCTCCCGAACCTGTACGGCGACATCGTGAGCGACGTCACCGCGGGCCTCGTCGGCGGCCTCGGGGTCGCGCCGGGCGCGAACATCGGCACCGAGGCGGCGGTCTTCGAGGCCACGCACGGTTCGGCGCCGCGGTACACGGGCCTGAACAAGGTGAACCCGACCGCGATGATCCTCTCGGGGAAGCTCATGCTCGAGCACCTCGGCGAGCGCGAGGCGGCGCAGCGACTCGAGCGGGCGGTCTCGACCGTGATCGCCGAGGGGGCGCGCGTGACGTACGACCTCAAGCCGACGCGTGACGACCCGACCGCCGTGGGCACGTCCGAGTACGCCGATGCCATCATCGAGGAACTGGAGGCGAAGTGAGAAGCAAGGTGACGGTGGTCGGCGCGGGTCTGACGGGCCGGACGATCGCCCAGGAGGTCGCACGCCGCGACTACGCGAACGTCGTCCTCGTCGACATCGTCGAGAACCTGCCGCAGGGCATCGCGCTCGACCTGAACGAGGCCGCTCCCGTCCTCGGCTACGAGGCGACGATCTCCGGCTCGAACTCCTATGACGCGACCGCGGGCTCCGATCTCGTCGTCGTGACCGCGGGCGTCCCCCGCAAGCCGGGCATGAGCCGCGACGACCTCGTGACGACGAACGAGAACATCGTCGGCTCGGTCACGCGGCAGGCGCTCGAGCACTCGCCGGACGCGACGGTGATCATCCTCTCGAACCCGCTCGACGCGATGTGCCACGTCGCGAAGAACGTCTCCGGGCTCCCGAAGGAGCGCGTCTTCGGCCAGGCCGGGATCCTCGACACCGCGCGCTTCCGGACGTTCATCGCGTGGGAGACCGGCGCGTCCGTGAAGGACGTGCAGGCGCTCGTCCTCGGCGGCCACGGCGACCAGATGGTCCCCGTGGTCTCGGCGACGACGGTCGGGGGCGTCCCGCTCTCGAAGCTCGTCTCGCAGGAGCGGATCGACGCGATGGTGGAGCGGACGCGCAAGGGCGGCGGCGAGGTCGTCGAGCTCCTCGGCACGTCCGCGTGGTACGCGCCGGGCGCGTCCGTGGCGCAGATGGTGGAGGCGGTGCTGCTCGACGAGAAGCGCGTCCTCCCCTGCACCGCGCTGCTCGAGGGCGAGTACGGGATCGACGGCCTGTACATGGGAGTGCCCGTGAAGCTCGGCGCCGGCGGGATCGAGGAGATCGTCGAGCTCGACCTCACGGAGCAGGAGCGCGAGTGGCTCGACGAGTCGGCGAAAGCCGTCCTCGACGTCGTCTCCGTGCTCGCAACCTGATGGACCTGGGCCTCGACGGGCGGACGGCGATCGTCTGCGGCGCCTCCGCGGGCATCGGGCTCGGGGTCGCCGAAGCGCTGGCCGAAGAGGGCGCGAACGTCGTCATGTTCGCGCGTCGGCCGGAGCCGCTCGAGCAGGAGGCGGCCCGGCTCGGCGGGCTGGCCGTGCCGGGAGACGTCACGGTCGCCGAGGACCTCGAGCGGCTCGTCGCAGCCGCGGTCGACGCGTTCGGCGGGATCGACATCCTCGTGAACAACTCCGGAGGCCCGCCGCGCACGCCGGCGGTCGGGCTCACCGACGAGCAGGTCGAGGCCGCGGTGCGCCTGCTCCTCGTCTCGGTCGTCCGGCTCACGGGTCTCTGCCTCCCCCACCTCGAGCGCAGCCCGGCGGGCCGCATCGTGAACATCACGTCGAGCACCGTGAAGGAGCCGACCGACAATCTCGCGCTCTCGAACGCGGTCCGGCCCGGGCGTCATCGGCTGGGCGAAGTCGCTGTCGCGCGAGCTCGGCCCGCTCGGGATCACCGTCAACTCGATCGCGCCGGGGCGCATCGACACCGAGCGCGTGCGCGAGGTCTACCCGGACGGGCCGACCGAGGCCGACCTCGCGGCGATCCCGCTCCGCCGGTTGGGAAGGGCGCGCGAGCTCGGCGACGTCGTGGCCTTCCTCTGCTCCGACCGCGCGTCCTACGTCACGGGCACGGTCGTCGCGGTCGACGGCGGCCTCGTTCGCGGGCTGCTGTAGATGGTTGATCGGCAATTGCTCGCCGCGCGGGAGGTGGCTGAGACACTTCGCCGGATGGCGCCGCCCTCCCTCACCCGTATTCCCGATACGCGCTCGGTCGGGCGGCGTCCCCGGCTCGGTCTCAGCCATCCCCGCATCGACGGCAATTACCGACCAACCATCTGCGCGTGAAGCGGTTCGCCGGCACCGCGATCGTGCTCGGGATCCTCGGGCTGATCGCCGCGTTCGTCCTCTGGGCGCTCCCCGCGGACGACTTCGTCTTCGAGCCCGGGAACGCGAAGTCGCTGGCCGACCGCGTGGAGGTCGAGGACGCGCGCCCCGCCGCCGGCAACGTCTACTACGTCGACGTCTTCGTGCGCCGGACGAGCCGGCTCGAGGATCATCCTGCCGTTCCTCCTCCCGGAGGGCTCGACGGTCGTCCCCGAGAGCGAGCTGCTCCCGCCCGGCACGTCGGAGTCCGAGCGGGACGTGCAGACGGCGGCCGACATGCAGCGGTCCGAGCGCGTCGCGTCCGCTGTCGCGCTGGACGCCGCCGGGCTGGACGTCGAGGCGACTCCCCGTGGAGCCCTCGTGATCGCGGTCGCCCACGATGTCCCTGCGTTCGGTGAGGTGGACCCCGGCGACGTCATCGTCGCCGTCGACGGTACGCCGATTCAGACACCCGACGAGCTGCGGCAGGAGATCGGCCGGCGCAAGCCCGGCGATCCGGTGGAGCTCACCCTGCGCCGGGGAGGAAAGACCGTCCGCGTGCAGACCGAGACGGTCGCCGCGCCCGACGACGGCAACCGGCCGATCATCGGGATCCGCGTCGACCAGGAGGCCGACATCGAGCTGCCCATCGACGTCGACATCGATCTCGGGCAGGTCGGCGGCCCCTCGGCGGGCCTCGCGTTCGGGCTCGAGATCATGCGCATGCTCGGGCGAGACGTGACGAAGGGGTGCAAGGTCGCGGCCACCGGAGAGCTCGCGCTCGACGGCTCGGTGCTGTCCGTCGGAGGGATCAAGCAGAAGACGATCGGCGCGCGCAAGACGGATGTGGATGTCTTCCTCGTGCCGGCTGGGGAAAACGGGGTCGAGGCGCGCGAGCATGCGGAGGACCTCGAGGTCGTCCCTGTGGAGAGTTTTCAACAGGCGTTGCAAGAGTTGAGAACGTCCGATCGGAAGTGCTGATTTCCAGGGCTTTTTGCCTCCGCTAGAAGAGCCGCAAATTGCGGGACATTCGAGATCCGACCCCGACCTTTGGGGGGTTGTACGAGACCGGCGAGGGCGAAAGAATCGGCCTGGGTCGTACGAGGGGCGACCGGGATCGAAGGGGGATACAAAATGGCGAACACACGCTCATCGGCGACCTGCGACGACTGCTACTTCCGACGCGAAGGGCTCTGCGCACTGGCCGGGAACACGCCATGTCCGACCTTCCGTGCGACGGCAGCCGGGGCACTCTCGCCCCCGAAGCAACCTCGGCTCGTGCCGAGACCTCTGTCGCGCATCGCGGTCGGCCAAGCGGCGTAGGATTCCCGCCGTGGAGGGGCAGACCCCGACGCCCGGGAAGCGCGGCACGTCGACGTGGTCCCTCGTGCTCTTCGCCGCGCTCGCGGTCTACGCGGTGCTCCTGATCATCCTCAACGACGACAAGGTCGACGTCAGCTTCGTCTTCTTCACGGCCGAGATCTCGCTGCTCGTCCTCATCGTCCTCTGTCTCGGCATCGGCTTCGCCGCGGGCTATCTCGCGGACCGGCTCCGCGAGCGCCGCAAGCGCGCGAGCTGCGAGCCCTCGCAGCCTAGAGCAGCGCGGCGAGCCGCTCGATCCCGTCGGCGATCCGCTCCGGCGGCTCGTAGCTGTAGGCCAGTCGCGCGGACGACCGCCCGAGCCCGGAGCCGCGCGGGAAGAAGTCCTCTCCACGCACGATCGCGACGCCCTCGTTCGCGGCGCGGGCGGCGAGCTCGGACGAGTCGTGGCCGTCCGGAAGGTCCAGCCAGACGAAGTAGCCACCGTCCGGCCTGCTCCAGGCCGCGCCCGACGGGAAGAAGCGCTCCAGCGCGGCGAGCATCGCATCGCGCCTCGCGCGGAGCTCCGCGCGGACGCGCTCGAGGTTCGGCTCGAGCCGTTCGCGGCGGATGAACTCGAACACCGTCGCCTGCGCCAGGAACGGGGGTGAGATGTAGGTCGATGCGGCTCGCTCCTCGAAGGCGGTCGCCGCGCCGGCCGGGAGGACGAAGTAGCCCGTGCGGACGCCGGGCGCAACGGTCTTGGAGAACGACGAGGTGTAGGTGACGAGATCGCCGGGCACGAGCTCGTGCAGCGCGGGAGCGGGCTCGCCCTCGAACCTGACGAGGCCGTACGGGTCGTCCTCGAGCACGGGCAGCGCGTGCGCCTCGACGAGCTCGGCGATCGATCTGCCGCCTTTCCGTCGAGAGCGTTCGCCCGCTCGGGTTCTGGAAGGTCGGGATCGTGTACAGGAACGACGGCGGCTCGGACGTGCGGGCGAGCTCGGCCGCGAGCGCGTCGGGATCGAGGCCCTCGTCGTCCATGGCGAGCGGGACGATCTCGGCGCCCTCGCGCGCGAGGATCTTGAGCGGGCGGTCGTAGGTCGGGGCCTCGACGAGGACGCGCCCCGGCCGCCGCTCGAGCAGCTCGCCGGCGTAGAGGACGAAGCCGAGCAGCCCTCCGACCGTCAGGACGACGCGGTCGGCTGCAACCTCGTGACGCGCGGCGACCCACTCGCGAAGCGGGGCGTACCCGCCCGCCGGGCCGTACGAGAAGACGCGCGCCCCGTCCCGCAACCCGACCTCACGGGCGCAGTCGGCGAGCTCGTCGGCGGGCACGAGCTCGGGCGCGGGAGCGCCGCGTGCGAACGAGATCGGAGGGTCGGCCGGCAAGACCGCGAGCCTAGCCTGTGGAGCGATTGTCACCCTCTCGCAACGCGTTGAGTGCCAGGCACTGTTAACGCCACAAGAGTGCGCCGAGTTGCGCACGGATCTCTCGCGAGAGCTCGGCGTTACGCCTGGACGACGAGCTCGGCGACGAGCTGGGCCGTCTCGGTCGGCGTCGTCCCGACCCTGATCCCACGCGCCTCGAGCGCGTCCTTCTTCGCCTGCGCCGTCCCGGCGGAGCCGGAGATGATCGCGCCCGCGTGACCCATCGTCTTCCCCGGCGGGGCCGTGAACCCGGCGATGTACGCGACGACCGGCTTCGTCATCTCGTTCTCGATGAACGCGCCCGCCTTCTCCTCCTCGTCGCCGCCGATCTCGCCGACCATCACGACCTGCTCGGTCTGCGGATCCGCCTCGAAGCGCGACAGGATGTCCACGAACGACGAGCCGACGACCGGATCGCCGCCGATCCCGACGATCGTCGAGTTCCCGAGCCCGAGCTGCGTGAGCTCGTGGCCGATCTGGTAGGTCAGCGTCCCCGAGCGCGAAACCAGCCCCACCGAGCCCTCGCGGAAGATCTCGGCCGGGATGATCCCGACGTTCGCCTTGCCGGGAGAGAGGGCGCCCGGACAGTTCGGCCCGATGAGCACCACGTCCCGCCCGCGCAGATACGCGTGGATGCGCAGCATCTCGTGCGCCGGGACGCCTTCGGTGATGCAGATGACCGTCCCCACTCCGGCGTCGATCGCCTCGTACATGGCGTCCGCCGCGAACGGCGCGGGCACGAAGACCATCGCGGTGTTCGCACCGGTCTCGCGAACGGCCCCCGCAACCGTGTCGAACACGGGGATCCCCTCGACGTCCTGCCCGCCCTTCCCGGGCGTCACGCCGGCGACGACCTGTGTCCCGTGGGACCGGTTCCGAAGACCGTGGAAACGCCCCTCGGAGCCGGTGAGGCCCTGCACGACGAGCCGCGTCTCGGTGTCGACGAGGATCGCCATCAGGCCGCCGCCAGCTCCACCGCGCGCCGCGCGCCGTCGAGCATCGTCGCCTCCGTCTGCACGTTCCCGACCGCCGCCTCGTTCAGCAGCCGCCGCCCCTCCTCGGCATTCGTGCCGTCGAGGCGGACGACGATCGGCAGCTCGATGCCCATCTGCTCGAGCGCCTGCAGGATGCCGCGCGCGACCTCGTCGCAGCGCGTGATGCCGCCGAAGATGTTGAAGAAGATCGACCGCACCTGCGGGTCGCGCACGATGACGTCGAGCGCGTCGACGACGCCCTGCGCGTCGCCACCGCCGCCGAGATCGCAGAAGTCCGCCGGCCGGCCTCCGACGAACGTGACGACGTCCACGGTCGACATCGTCAGCCCGGCGCCGTTCCCGAGCACGCCGACCTCGCCGTCCAGCCTCACGTAGGTGACGCCCTTCTCGCGCGCGAGCGCTTCGAGCGGATCGGCCGCGTCGACGTCGCGCATCTCGGCGATGTCGGCATGGCGGAAGAGCGCGTTCTCGTCGACCGTGAACTTGGAGTCGAGCGCCCGCACCTCGCCGTCAGGCGTGACGATCAGCGGGTTGATCTCGCACAGCATCGCCTCGCAGCCGACGAACGCGGCGTAGAGCTTCGCGACGATCGCCGCGATCTGCTTCTGCTCGCTCGGGTCCGCGACTCCCGCGTCGTAGACGAGACGCCGTCCGTGCCACGGCTGGCAGCCCTCGAGCGGATCGACGTGCAGCCTGACGAGCGCCTCCGGGCTCGAAGCGGCGACCTCCTCGATGTCGACGCCGCCCTGCGTCGTGAACATGAAGAGCGGCTGCTTCGCGCTCCGGTCGAACGTGAGAGAGAGGTAGTACTCGCGCTCGATGTCGGACGCCCGCTCGATCCACACCTTCGTCACGGTGTGACCGCGGATGTCCAGGCCGAGGATCTCGCCGGCCCGCGCCTCCGCCTCGTCCGCAGTGCTCGCGAGCTTGATGCCCCCCGCCTTGCCGCGCCCTCCCGTCAGCACCTGCGCCTTGACGACGACCGGGTACCCGAGCTCCTCGGCCGCCGCGCGGGCGTCGGCCGGGCTCGTCGCAAGCCGCCCCTCCGACACCGGGATCCCGAAGCGACGGAAGAGCTCCTTCCCCTGAAACTCGTACAGGTCCAAAGCGCGGGCGAGTCTACCGCGGCGCCGCCGTCGGGCGGAGTTCCGTATGCGAGCATGCTTCGATGAGTCGGACGACCATCCTCGTCCTCGTCGCTCTCGGCGCCGCGCTCGCAGGGTTCGCGCTGGCGACGAATGCCAGGCGCGCCCAGGACGAGCCGAGCGCGCCACCCAAGCAGGCCGCGGCAGGCCCGCAGCAGGCACCACTCGGCTGGCGTGAGCCCGTCGGGCCGGACGGGGAGCAGCTCGTCTTCTCGGTCGACTCGCTCGAGGTACTCCCGCACGGGTGGCGTGCCCGGATCGCCGTCGAGAACGGCACGTCGGTGCCGTACGAGGTGGGCGGCCCGAGCTCCATGGCCGGCCCCGGCTTCGGGCTCATGCTGTTCGAGAGCGGTCGATTGGCCGAGCTCGAGCAGGAGAACGAGGACGGGACGCTTCCGGCGACTCGTACGGCGATGGACTTCGAGCCGAGCCCGCCGCGGCTGCTCGAGCCGGGTGCATCGTGGGCCGGAACGATCTCCGCTCCCGGCGCGCTCGTCGCCGACAGCTGGGCTCGCGTGGTATTCGGCCCGCTCGTCCCGGTCGGCATGCCTCCCGAAGGCGGCCTCGAGGAGGACATCGTGTGGATCACGGACCACGCGTATCACCTGCGGCCCGAATCCGCCTCTCAGCCCTGAAGCCGCACCCGGAACGCCCGCTGTGGCTCAGGCTCGGCGCCGCAGCTCGCAGGCACGATCGGCCCTTCGATCTCCTCGACGAGCCGGCGGCACTCCACCCCTCCGTCGGTTCGGAAGCGGACGAGCGTCGTCCTCGACGCCGACCAGCCGCAGGGCGGTGAGCTCGTCGAGGCCGAGCTCCGTCCTGACCGCGTGCTCGGCCGCACTGCACGGTGACCTTCTCCTCGGCCCGGACTGCGAAGACGAGACGTGAGCCCCCCGGCGCGGCCGGGACGGCGGACGAAGAGGAGCCGCGACGGTGCCGTGCGCGCGAGCCAGGCTCCGGCGGCGCGGCGAGTCCGGCAGTGCGGCCGCATCGGAGACGTCGCGCGGCCATGCGCCCGGAACCTCGACGAGAGCCAGCTCGTCGCGGTCACCGCGGTCCCGGCGAGCGGCTCGGCAGCAGCGCGCGAGGCCTCGGAGCAGCGAAGCTCGGCGGCGCTCACTCGCCCTCGAGCACGCAGATGACCTGGCCGTGCGCGAGCTGCTCGCCCGGCGCGACGCCGAGGCCGGTGACGACGCCGTCGCGGTGAGCCGTGATCTCGTTCTCCATCTTCATCGCCTCGACGACGCAGATCAGCGCCCCCGCCTCGACCCGGTCGCCGTCGGCCACGGCGACCTGGAGCACGACCCCTTGCATCGGGCTCACGACCGCATCCGACCCCCCGCCGGCGAGCCCGCGGCTCCGGTCCTTGTGCCTGCGCGCGACCTCCGCCCACGGAGGTTCCGGCTCGTGGAGACGGAGCTCGTGGCGCCGTCCGTCGAGCTCGACGGCGATCACGCGCGCGCGTGTGCGTGCACGACTCGACGATCCCGCGCCGTCCGATTCGACGGCTACCTTTGTTGCCCGATGCGCAAACTCTTCGTCGAACTCCTGCGCGCGCTGCGCAAGCTCGTCGGATTCGACGACCCCGTGGCACGTGCCCCCGTCGACGAAGCACTGGGTGTCGAGCAGCGCCCGATGGAACCCGACGAGGCTCGTGGGCCCCGCGATGACGAACTCCTCGAGCGCGCGCAGCATTCGCCGCCGCGCGAGCTCCCGCGTCATGTCGTGGACGACGAGCTTCGCGACCAGAGGGTCGTAGAGGTCGGAGATCTCGTCCCCTGCCCGAAAGCCCGAGTCGACGCGGACGCCGATGCCGCCGGGCTCCCGGTACGCCGTGATCCGGCCCGGAGACGGGAGAAAGCCGTGAGCAGCGTCCTCGGCGTTGATGCGGCACTCGATCGCGTGGCCGCGCAGGACGACGTCGTCCTGCGAGAACGACAGCGGCTCCCCCGCGGCGATCCGCACCTGCTCGCGGACGATGTCGATCCCCGTGACCTCCTCGGTCACCGTGTGCTCCACCTGCAGGCGCGTGTTCATCTCGAGGAAGTAGTACGAGCCGTCGCCCGTCAAGAGCCCCTCGATCGTGCCCGCGGAGCGGTAGCCGACGGCACGGGCGGCGTCGACGGCGATCTGGCCGATGCGCTCCCGAAGCTCGGGCGTGACCGCCGGCGACGGCGTCTCCTCGACCAGCTTCTGGTGCCGGCGCTGGATCGTGCAGTCCCGTTCGCCGAGGTGCACGACGGTTCCGTGGTCGTCCGCGAGAACCTGCACCTCGACGTGCCGGGGGTCGTCGAGGTAGCGCTCGACGTACACGGTCGCGTCGGCGAAGTACGCCTCTCCCTCGCGGCGCGCGGACTCGAACGCACGCGGAACGTCGTCGGCCGAGCGCGCGAGCTTGAGCCCCTTGCCCCCGCCGCCCGCGGAGGCCTTGATCGCGACCGGATAGCCGATCTCGTCGGCGATGCTCAGCGCTCCCTCGACCAGATCCACTGGCTCGACCGATCCGGGAACGACGGGGATTCCCGCTTCGCGCATGCGCGCGCGGGCGGCGACCTTGGACCCCATCGCGGCGATCGCGTCCGGCGGGGGGCCGATCCAGACGAGGCCGGCATCGAGGACCTGCTGCGCGAACGTCGCGTTCTCCGCGAGGAACCCGTAGCCGGGATGAACGGCCTGCGCACCGCTCCGGAGCGCGACGTCGACGATCCGGTCCCCGCGGAGATAGCTCTCGGACGCCGGGCCCGGCCCGAGCAGGTGCGCGTCGTCAGCGACCGCGACGTGCAGCGCTCCCCGATCCGCTTCCGAATAGACCGCGACGGTCGCGATCCCGAGCTCGCGCAGCGTCCGGAAGACGCGGACCGCGATCTCGCCGCGATTGGCAACGAGAATCCTGTCGAAAAGGGCCATCTGGCGCGTATTCTCTCGGACGGTGAGCCTTCCGGACCAGCTCACGGTCGCTCGCGTGGCGGCCGTACCGGTGGTGGTGCTCCTCTACGCCTGGGAGTTTCCGAACCACGCGTACTGGGCCACGGTCGTCTTCGTCGTGGCGATGGCGACCGACCAGATCGACGGCTGGCTCGCGCGCCGCCGAGGAACGAGCTCACCGCTCGGCAAGCTGCTCGATCCGGTGGCGGACAAGGTGCTCGTCCTCGCCGCGCTCGTGATGCTCGTCGGCGAAGGCGTCGCGCCCGGGTGGATGATCGCGCTCATCGTCGTCCGCGAGATCCTCGTTTCGGGCCTCAGGCTCGCCGCGGTCGAGCGAGGCGTCGTCCTGGGCGCCCGCGATCTCGGCCGGGTGAAGACGTGGGCTCAGGCGGTCGCGGCGACGATCGCCGGGCTCGTCGCAGGCGGCACCTGGAACGAGGACGTGGCGTGGTGGGCGCTGCTCGGCGCACTCGTCGCGACGTGGGTGTCGGGGCTCGACTACGCGCGCGTCGCGCCGCGCGTGCTCCGCGGCGAGAGCGCCGACCCGTCGAGCCAGGGCGACGCCGGCTGGTTGTCGACCGCCTCGCGCCGGGCTGCCTGGATCCATGCGCTCGAGCCTGAGGCGGCGACTGTCCGGACGAACGCCGGCGCCTCGAGCGCACGCCGGACCGCCGCTCCTCGGCGGGTGATGTGGCGGGCTCAGCTCGAGTCGCACGGACGAACGCTACGCGCCGGGGAGGAGCCGCGCACCGGTCGTCCGCGGCCGTGTAGCTCTGCTTAGGCATTGCCTATGGAATATACGATGGAGCGGGTGCTCGTCAAGCAGCTGGACGACCCCGCGGACTTCCTCGAGGCGGCCGGCCCTCTGCTGCTCGCGGACGAGGCGCGGCACAACCTGATCCTCGGGATCGCCGGCACGCTGCGCGATCGTGCCCGCGAAGTACCCGGAGTTTCAGCTCTGGCTCGTGACGGACGGAGAGGTCCCCGTCGCAGCAGCGCTGAGGACGCCGCCGTTCAACCTCGTCCTCGCGGGACATGCCGAGGGCATCACCCGGCTCGCGGACACGCTCGCGCGAGAAGGTGCCGACCTCCCCGGAGCGACCGGCGCCGTCCCGGAGGTCGAGGCGTTCGCGGCCCGCTTCGAGGCCGGCGCTGGCGTCAGAGCCCGCGAACGGATGCGGCAGCGCATCTACCGGCTCGAACGGCTCGAGCCCGTGTCGAACGTCTCCGGCACGGGACGCGAGGCGCGCGAGGAGGACCGAGACCTGCTCGTCGACTGGGTACGCGCGTTTGCGGAAGAGCTCTACGAGCCCGGAGCGCCGGCGGGCGACGCCGAGCTCACGGTCGAGCTTCGGCTCGGAGGCACAGGTGAGTCCGGGTTCGTGATCTGGGAGGACGGTGAGCCTGTCTCGCTCGCCGGCTGGGGAAGCCCGACCCCGAACGGAATGCGCATCGGCCCCGTCTACACGCCACCGGACCACCGGCGCCGCGGATACGGCAGCGCGGCCACGGCGGCCGCTTCCGAACGACAGCTCTCGGCGGGCCGCCGCTTCTGCTTCCTGTACACCGACGTCGCGAACCCGACCTCGAACAGGATCTACATGGACATCGGGTACGAGCCCGTCTGCGACTCGATCGAATTCGCATTCGATCCCCCATGACCACGTGACCGACCGCCTCCGCGCGCTGTGGGACTTCGACGACCTCGACGTGAGCGAGGAGCGGCTACGGGCCCAGCTCGCGATCGAGGCGTCGGACGAGGGCCGCGCGGAGGTGCTGACGCAGCTCGCCCGAGTCGAAGGGCTGCGCGGCGAGTTCGCGGCCGGAGAGCAGCTCCTCGCGGAGGCAGAGACGCTGGCCGGAGCCAGTGCCGTGGCAGCCGCTCGGGTCGATCTCGAGCGGGGTCGGCTGCACCGCTCCTCCGGAGACCGCGAAGCGGCGCTTCCACTCTTCGAGTCGGCGTTTGCAGGGGCGCTCGACGCGGGTGAGTGGTTCATCGCGGCTGACGCCGCGCACATGGCCGCTCTGGCCGCCTCGGATCGCGAGAGCTTCAGCGCCTGGACGCAGCGCGGGATCGCGCTCGCCGAGGAGCACACGGACGCGGAGTACTGGCTCGGGCCGCTGCTCAACAACCTCGGCTGGGAGTACTACGAAGCTGGGGAGCTCGAGCCTGCGCTCGATGCTTTCCAGCGAGCCCTGCGCGCCCGCGAGCGAGACCCGGCGAACAGGGCCGCGATCGAGATCGCCCGCTACGCCGTAGGGAAGACATTGCGTGCGGAGGGCCGGCCCGAGGAGGCGATCCCGCTCCTCGAGCAGGCAGTCGCGTGGGCCGAGTCCTCCGGAGCGCCGGACGGCTGGTTCCACGAGGAGCTCGCCGAGGAGTACGCCGCCGCCGGTCGCGCCGCCGAGGCGGGCGAACAAGCGCGCCTGGCGCTGCCGCTGCTCGAGCGCGACGACCCCTCGTTCGCGGAGGACCGCGAGCGCTCGGCGCGCCTGCGCACGCTCGCGGGCGCCGTCTAGAGCGGGATGTTCCCGTGCTTGCGCTTCGGCTTCGGCTCGCGCTTCGTGAGCGCGGTCTCGAGCGCGGAGCAGAGCACCGGCCGCGTGCGCCGCGGCGTGATGATGTCGTCCACATAGCCGCGCTCGGCGGCCGAGTACGGGTTCGCGAACCGCTCCTTGTAGTCAGCGATGAGCTCGGCGCGCTTCTTCTCCGCATCCTCGGAGCCGGCGAGCTCGTTCCGGAAGACGATGTTGACGGCGCCCTCCGGGCCCATGACCGCGACCTCGGCCGTCGGCCAAGCGACGTTGAAGTCCGCCCGGATGTGCTTCGAGGACATGACGTCGTACGCCCCGCCGTACGCCTTCCTCGTGATCACCGTCAGCTTCGGCACGGTCGCCTCGGCGAACGCGTACAGGAGCTTCGCGCCGTGACGGATGATCCCGCCCCACTCCTGCGCCGTCCCGGGCAGGAAGCCGGGCACGTCGACGAAGGTCACGAGCGGGACATTGAATGCGTCGCACGTGCGCACGAACCGCGCCGCCTTGACCGACGCGTCGATGTCGAGCACGCCCGCGAGCGCCGCCGGCTGGTTCCCGACGACCCCGACGGCGTGCCCGCCGAGGCGCGCGAAGCCGCAGATGATGTTCTCCGCCCAGTGCGACTGCACCTCGAGGAACTCGCCCGCATCGACGACGCGCTCGATGACCTGCTTCATGTCGTAGGGCTTGTTCGGGCTGTCCGGGACGATCCGGTCGAGCTCCGCGTCCTCGCGGTCGACCGGATCGGCGGGGGTCGCGAACGGCGGCAGCTCGAGATTGTTCTGCGGCAGGAAGGAGAGGAGGTAGCGCGCGTCCTCGAGACACGTCTCCTCGTCCGCGGCCGTGAAGTGGGCCACGCCCGACTTCGTCGCGTGCGTGGCGGCGCCGCCGAGCTCCTCGAAAGAGACGTCCTCGCTCGTCACCGTCTTCACCACGTCGGGGCCGGTGATGAACATGTACGAGGTGCCCTCGACCATGAGCACGAAGTCCGTGATCGCGGGTGAGTAGACCGCGCCTCCCGCGCACGGCCCCATGACCAGCGAGATCTGCGGGACGACGCCCGAGGCCTGCACGTTCCGCCAGAAGATCTCCGCGTAGCCGGCGAGCGAGACGACGCCCTCCTGGATGCGCGCGCCGCCCGAGTCGTTGATCCCGATGACGGGACACCCGTACTTGACCGCCTGGTCCATGACCTTGCAGATCTTCTCGGCGAAGACCTCGGACAACGACCCGCCGAAGACGGTGAAGTCCTGCGAGAAGACGAAGACCTTGCGCCCGAAGATCGTCCCGTAGCCGGTGACGACGGCGTCGCCCCACGGCCTCGTCTCGCCCATCCCGAACTCGGTCTCACGGTGCCGGACGAAGCGGTCGAGCTCGACGAACGAGCCGAGATCGAGGAGCTTCTCGAGCCGCTCGCGGGCCAGGAGCTTGCCTCGTTCCCGCTGGCGCGCGACGTGCGTCTCGCTCGCCGAGTGCGCGGCCTCCTCGCTCAGCTCCTCGAGCCAGCGGAGCTTCGCCTCGGTCGTGTCGTGGATCTCCCCCACCGCGGGCGGAGCCTAACCGGCGAAGAGCGGTAGGTGGCCGAGAGAGACGATCCCTTCCGTCTCACGCTCGTCCCCCTCCGTGAACACCGCTGCCTCGGCGACGACCTCGCCCCCCGCGGACGCGACGACCGAGCGCATCCCGTCCAGCGTGCTGCCCGTGCTGATCACGTCGTCGGCCAGCACCACCCTGTGACCGGCGACGAGCGGCACGTCCTTCTCGTCGAGATGCAGCGTCTGCTCGTGGCCGGTCGTGATCGACTTCGTGGTTGCCGTGATCGTCTGGCCCATGTACGGCTTGTAGCTCTTGCGGAGCACGACCCACGGCTTCCCGAGCACGCGGGCGAGCTCGTACACGAGCGGGACGCTCTTCGTCTCGGCCGTGACGATCACGTCGTGCTCGACGCCCTGGAGCCGGCGGGCGAGGCCCCTGGCCGCGGCCTCGACGATCTCGGTGTCCCCGAGCAGGTTGAACACCGCGATGGTCACGCCCGGCGCGACCTCGAACAGCGGCAGCTCGCGCACGACTCCCTCGATCTCCATCCTGTGCGTGTCCCGATCGGCCATGCCCCGCGAGCTTTGCAGGACCGGGCGTAGGCTTGCCGAGTGACCACGCCCCTCGACCGTTCGACGACCTGGCCCTACAAGGACGGGGAGCCGGGCGAGTTCTCGTACGCGCGGTTCTCGAGCCCCACGATTGCCGAGGCGGAGCGCCGGCTGGGAGAGCTCGACGGCGGCCACGCGCTGCTCTTCGCGTCGGGGGCGGCGGCGTCGACGGCGGTCGTGCTCGCGCTGCTCGAGCCCGGCCAGACGGTCGCTCTCGCGGAGGGCGCGTACTACGGCACCGGCGTCATGCTCGACGAGCTCGGGCGCTGGGGATTGCGGCACGTGGAGTTCGACCAGACGAGTGCGCCGCCGGACGGAGTCGACCTCGTCTGGCTCGAGGCACCCTCGAACCCGTTCCTGACGCTGCCCGACTTCGAGGCTGCTGCCGCGCATCCAGCCCGCACGCTCTGCGACTCGACGGCGGCCACGCCCTTGAATCTCAAGCCGCTCGAACAGGGCTGCGATCTCGCCCTCCACTCGGCGACGAAGTTCCTCGCGGGCCACGACGACGCACTGGTCGGAGCGGTCGTGGCACGTGACCCGGAGACGGCGGAGCGCCTGCTCGCCTTTCGCCGCAAGACGGGCGCGGTGCCCGGGCCGGACACGGCTTGGCTCCTGCTGCGCGGCCTCCAGACGCTGGAGGTGCGCCTCGCGCGCCAGACCGAGAGCGCCCGCCGCATCGTCGGGAAGCTCGAGTCGCACCCCGGCGTGGAGACCGTCCGCTATCCCGGCTTCGGCGCGCTGCTCTCCTTCGACGTCGCCGGCGCCGAGGCCGCGCGCGTCGTCGAGACGAGCACGACGCTGATCGCGAACATGACGAGCCTCGGTGGAGTCACCTCGCGGATCGAGGCGCGCGCGCGCTGGGAAGGAGATCGCGTCCCTCCCGGCCTGCTGCGCGTCTCGATCGGGCTGGAGGACGCGGACGCCGTCTGGGCCGACCTCGAGCAGGCGCTGGCCAAGGTGTGACGTGAGCTTCCTCGACCGCCTGCTCCGGGGAACTCCACCGGCGACGCCGGAGGAGACGGATCAGCTCACGGTCCGCCGGCTCGAGGGCGCGGGTGCGAACCTCGCCAAACCGCGGCACATCGTCCACTTCCTCAACTTCGAGAGCGAGGCCGCCGCGCGCGAAGCGGCGGCGGCGGCCGAGCGCGGGGGCTACGAGACGACGGTCGCCGAGCCGGAGGGAGAGACGACCGAGTGGACCGTGCGTGCGGAGGGCTCGCGCGTCGTCGACCCGATAACGGTCGTCGCCTACAGGTCGTGGTTCGAGCAGCTCGCAGCCGAGCACCGCGGCGAGTACGAGGGCTGGGAGGCCTGGCCGAAGCCATGACGCGCGGAGTCGAACGGGTACCGTAGGAGCATGCTTCTCAAGCGACGCAAGACCGAGCTTCCGACGAGCGAGTCCGCACTGCCCGGACGCGAGACCCCGATCACACCCGGCGAGCCGCATCTCGTCCTCGGAACGCCGCTGACGCCGCCCTTCCCGGAGGGCTTCGAGACGATCGTCGTCGGCATGGGCTGCTTCTGGGGCGCGGAGCGGATGTTCTGGCAGGCGCCCGGCGTGTACACGACCGCGGCGGGATACGCGGGCGGTCTCACGCCGAACCCGACGTACGAGGAGGTCTGCTCGGGCGGGACCGGCCACACCGAGGTCGTGCTCGCCGTCTTCGATCCCGCAAAGACGAGCTACGACGAGATGCTCAAGGTCTTCTGGGAGGGTCACGACCCGACCCAGGGCATGCGCCAGGGGAACGACCTCGGCACGCAGTACCGCTCGGCGATCTACCACGCGAGCGATGCGCAGCGAGACGCCGCGCTCGCGTCGCGCGACATGTTCCAGGCCGAGCTGTCGAAGTCCGGCTACGGCCAGGTCACGACCGAGGTCGCGGAGGCCGGCCCGTTCTACTACGCCGAGGGCTACCACCAGCAGTACCTCGCGCGAAACCCGAACGGTTATTGCGGCCTGGGCGGGACGGGCGTGAGTTGTCCTGCGCCAGCGACAGCGGCGAGCGAGTAACCACCGGGGTTCCAGCGGGCATCGTGCCCAGCCGGGCATCCTCGCGCGACCTGCGGCTCGAGGACGTAGCTCGCCCCGACCATCAGCTCGGCGTTGACCCGGCGCGGGTGCCTCGGCCAACGGGACGAGCGACCGCTAATCACCCGGTCTGGATGATGCCCGGCATCGGTGTATCGGCCACGCTGGTCGGGTGAAGGGTGCTGACCACCCGGCTCGTGAGGGGGAAACCCGGTGGGAGACTTCGGCGATGTGCGCTCCGGCGTAGAGGTGGACGAGCTCCCGGCCATGGATGATGCGGTCGTCCCAGAGCAGCCCCCGGAGGAGCCGCAGATTCCTCGCAGGGACTTTTCGACTCCCCGGCGCGTCGCTGCCGTTCTGACTCCCCGGCGCGTCGCTGCCGTCACCGCTCTTGTGCTTCTCACTATCCGCCTCAGACGGCAGATCCGATTCGCGCGACTTGTCTTCAGGCACAGGCGCCGACTGAGGCTCGCCCTCAGCGTCCTCGTATTTCTGCGCCAGCTTCGCAAGAGCCGAGTTCTCGGTCGCTAGTTCAGCCCGCCTGCATCCAGCTCGCGCACGTCGATTCGCAGATACGTCGCGAGCTGAGGATCGTCGCCGCGGACTTTCTCGACGAAGCGCTCGGCATCCTCGCGCCGCACGAAGACCTCGATGGAGTCTCCGAGCGGATGGTCAGGCGACGAGCGCTCGTCGATGACGGCGTAGAGATCAACGCCGGGATGATGCAGGTCCGCCGAGACCGTCGTGCTTGACGCCGGTTCGCGTGGCGACGAAGGTTCAGGCTGTTATGGAGGGCGGAACCGACGACCTGAGGCGAACGCTCGCCGACGTAGCCGAACGGATCGCTCGCTATCGAGACGCACGGATCGGCGAACAGAACACGAAGGCGACGTTAATCGCGCCCGTCCTGCGGGCACTCGGCTGGAACGTCGAGGACCTGGACGAGGTCCATCTCGAGTACCGGTACAAGTCTCAGGACAAGCCGGTGGACTATGCGCTGATGCTGCAGCGCAAGCCGGTGCTGTTCATCGAGGCTAAAGCGCTCGACGAGGATCTGAACGACCGTCGATGGGCAAGTCAGGTCGTCAGCTACGCGGCCGTTGCGGGAGTCGAGTGGGTCGTTCTCACCAACGGAGACGGCTATCGGATCTACGCCGCTCACGCTCCCGTCGCCCTCGACGACAAGCTGTTTCGCAGCGTCCAGATCAGCAGCAACGAAGAGGAGGTCGCGGACGCGCTTCGCCTGCTGACGAAGGACGAGCTTCGGAGTAAGTCGCTCGAAGTGCTCTGGCGAGCGCAGTCGGTCGACAACCGCGTACGGGAAGCAGTCGAAGGCCTCTTCGATCCGGAACCTGCGACGTGGCTCGTTCGTCGCCTCGCGCAGACGATCGAAGGGCTGACGGCGACTGACATTCGGGCCGCGCTCTCCCGGGCGCGAATCATCCTCGACTTTCCACAAGCCGACGCAGGCGTGACAGCACCACCGACAGCGACACCCATCGAGAAGCCAGAGCTAGAGCCGGAGCCGACAAGAGAGGCTCCTGGTGATCGGAAAGTGGCGGCGAGGTATGACGTGACTCTCAAGCAGCTACTCGACGCCGGGCTGATCCAACCGGGCACGCAGCTGCGCCAGCGCTATCTGGGACGTGACGTCAGCGCGACGGTTGAGTCGGACGGACGCATACGAGTCGGTGAGGAGGTCTTCAAGTCACTTTCGATTGCGGCTGGCGCTGCTCGGGTCAACGTCAAGGGACGGCCGCCAGATGGACGGCGCTACTACCAGACGAACGGTTGGACCTTCTGGCAGTACGAAGACGCGAACGGTCGGCAGCAGCCGATGGAAACACTTCGCAAGCAGTACCTCAGCGAGCGCTCGTAACCCTACGCCCGGCGCTCAGCCGGGGGTAACAGCAAGCGAAGAGGCTCCGTAGGGCCTCCTCGATCGGAGGCCGAAGTGAAGCTTCTAGCTTGGACGGACGGCGGTGGTGGGAGTTCGACCCCTGACCCCGAGGCTTACATCGGCGTCCTTGTCGTGGACGAGGCCACAGGCAAGGTCCTCTTGCGCCACGCGCAGTGCATCGGACGCACGACTCACAACGTGGCCGAGTACACGGCAGTGCTGACGGCGGTGCGCTTTGCCGTCGAGGCGGGAGCCCAGAGCCTGCACATCAGGACGGACTCGCGGCTGGTCGTGAACCAGATCAACGGCCAGTTCCGAGTCACCAAGCCACACCTGGCCGCTCTGCTCGAAGAGGTCCGCGAAGCCGCCAAGCCGCTCGACTTCCAGATCGAGTGGATCTCGCGAGACGAGAACACGGCAGCCGACGCGTTGACGTGGAGCGTGCGGCAGATCGGCTCCACGCACAAAGAGTCCGCTCCGGCGGCCGAGGCAGTCGCCGAGGTCTTGGCGCCCGAGCCCGCGTCTCCTATGAAGTCGCCCCGAGAAGCCCGCGGCCTGGAGGTCGCTGCCGCCTGCCGAGTTGGCAGCACACCTGATCACGACTCCGACGATTGCCGATTCCGCCTGGACGACAGAGCCGCGGCTCCCGCGCGAGAATCGTGAGTCCTTTATTCGCCGCATCGTGCTCGGCGAGACCCCCCAATAAGCCCGGCGAGAGGGCGTCGTCGACGACGGCGTAGACGATCACGGAGGTGGCGCGTCCGTGCCCAGCACGGAACGGTTCGAAGGCCATCGCAGGCGCATACACGGATCATCCCTGGATGCCCCCTTTGCGCCAGCCGAGAGCGAGCGCCAGGGCCACCACGAGCCCCGGCAGCCGTCCAGACATCCGCAGCCGCAGCCGACGTGTGGGCGGGCCATTAGACCATTCTCCTCCACCCGACTCGCTCGAGTACAGCGCATCCTAGCGCCCCAACGGTCCTGCGGAGGCGCTTCACCTCGGCGTCCGTGGGTGTCTGCCGCTGGCCGCTGGACGGGTGGCCCAGCAGGAGCACGGCGCGCTTGCGGCCGCCGACGTCGAACGTTCCACGCCGGAGCCCTATTTCACTTGTCCCACCGATGTGGGACGCGATGCCCTCGCGAGCCACTTTCCCCAGAGCGATGACGACCTTCGCCCCCGAGACCTTGAGCGTCCGTTCGAGGTAGAGATCGGTGCAGGTCTTGAGCGCCTGAGGCACCCCCTTCTCATTCCACGACTTGCAGCGGACGAGCTCGGTGAGCGCATAGTCGTGCCCAGGGCGAGGCTCCCTGCCGAGGATCCGCACGTGCGATCGAGCGCACGACGTTCCAATAGCGAACATTGAGGTCCAGACGGTCGGGGGTCGTGAAGTAGGCCTCGATCTTCTGATCGGCCCATCCCTTGGTCGGGAACCTCTCCGACGGATTGAGCGACGGATTGGAGCCTACGAACAGAAGGGGTGCCGTCTCGATGTGGCCACTCCAGGGCTCCGGGAGTTGGTGTGGGAATCGGGGGAGGTCGGGGATGTTCTGTGCAGCGACGACGCGCCTACAAGGGTGGGACTTGTCCTTCGAGGCGAGCCGCACGTTCTCGCAGCGCGCGATCTCGATCAAGAGCTTCCTGGCGTCCACTGCAGCGGTCATACGCCGAGTATTACTGCGCGGCGTCTGCAACGAGAAGGAGGCTCCAAGTTGGGCCGCCTTCGTCGTGCGCCGGTTGGAGCCGGGATCAGGCGGTGACGGCCACCGGGATCGGGGCGAACAGCAGCTCCGCGGCGGATACAAACGATGGGGAACCCGAACGGCTACTGCGGGCTCGGCGGCACCGGCGTCTCCTGCCCGATCGGCACCGGCGTCACGACGAGCTGACCTACGGCTCGGCCTCGACGGACGCCGCGACCGTTGCCCGCGCCGGCCGCTCGGACGTGAGACCCGTCCCGCCGGCCAGGCGCTGCGCGAAGTAGATGGGAACGATCGACGCGATGATCACGAAGAGCGCGACGACGTTGACGATCGGCTGCTCGGCGGGCCGGAACAGGCTCGCGAAGATCCAGATCGGGAGCGTCTGCTCCGCGCCCGATGTGAAGACGGTGACGACCACCTCGTCGAACGAGAGCGCGAACGCGAGCAGCGCGCCGGCGAGCAGCGCGGTCCGCATCTGCGGAAAGGTCACGAACCGGAACGTCTGCCAGCTGTCGGCGCCGAGGTCGGCCGAGGCTTCGTCCAGCGACCCGGCGGTGCGCCGCAGCCTCGCGAGCGCATTGTTGTAGATGACCACGACGCAGAAGGTCGCGTGGCCGATGATGATCGTCGCGAGGCCGAAGCTCAGGCCGAAGGGCCCGAGGATGTCGATGATGGTCGCCTGCAGGGCGAGGCCCGTGATGATGCCGGGAAGCGCGATCGGGAGAATCACCGCGAAGGTGATGACCTCGCGGCCGAAGAAGCGATAGCGCGAGACGGCCAGCGACGCGAGCGTGCCGAGCACGAGGGCGATCGCGGTCGCCCCGAGACCCGCCAGCACCGAGAGCTTCAGCGCGTCGCGGACGTCCGTCGTTCTCGTACGCGACCGAGAACCATTTCGTGCTGAAGCTCTCGATCGGCCAGCCCTGCGTGACGCTCTCGTTGAACGCGTAGAGGCCGATCACGACCAGTGGCGCGTAGATGAACGCGAGCGTCAGGCCGACTGCCGCACGCAGCAGGTACCGGGTGAGGCGCGACTCGACCATCAGCGGCTCACAGCGACTCGAACGCGCGGAGTCTGCGCGCGACCAGGAGGTAGACGACCATCACGACGATCGGCACGAAGGAGTACGCGGCGGCGACGGGCAGCGCTTCCCCGCGAATCGAGTAGATGACGGTGCCGATGAACTGCTCGCTCGTGATCAGCCCGGGCGCGATGTAGTCGCCCAGCGTCAAGGAGAACGTGAAGATCGAGCCGGCGACGACCGCCGGAAGCGCGAGCGGAAGGATCACGCGCGTGAAGGTGGCGAACGAGCGGCCGCCGAGGTCCGCGGACGCCTCGAGCAGCGAATTCGGGATCCGCTCGAGCCCGGCGTAGACCGGCAGGACCATGAACGGCAGCCACAGGTAGGTGAAGACGAGCCAGAGGCCGACCGTCGAGTACCCGTCGAACGTC
Organism: uncultured Actinomycetes bacterium; assembly: GCA_963796405.1. Classification (GTDB taxonomy): domain Bacteria; phylum Actinomycetota; class Thermoleophilia; order Gaiellales; family Gaiellaceae; genus GMQP-bins7. The sequence goes on along the minus strand of CAWCLL010000012.1, from coordinate 102,712 downwards.
ACGCCGATCGGCTCGAGCGCCCAGTTGATGATCCCTCCGTCCGAGAGAATCGTGCGCCACGCGTACGCCTTGACGAGGTAGCTCGCCCAGAGCGGCATCAGGACCGCGACCACGAGCAGGTTGCGCGTACGCGGCGAGGCGATGCGCGCCATGTAGTACGCGATCGGGAACGCGATGATCGCGTCCGCGATCGTCACGAGCAGCGCCATCTGGATCGTGCGCCAGGCGACGGTCCGGTAGACCGGCGTCTCGATGATCCTCCGGAAATTGTCGAGCGTGAACTCGTGCACGACCTCGCGCGTGAACGGGTCGGTCTCCCAGATCGACGAGAGCAGCAGGACGAAGAGGGAGCCGAAGTAGACGACGACCATCCACCCGACCGGGCAGCGCGAGCAGCACCGCGAGCCGCGCGCGGGGATGGCGGTAGAAGAAGGTGGAAAGACGCCGCCCCGGGCCTTCCCGGGGCGGCGTCTCGACGTGCGGGACCGAAGTCAGGCGGCTAGCCCCTGATCTCGGTCCAAGCGGCTTCCCAGTCTTCCTGGGTCTTGCACACCTCCCCGCGATCGTCGCCGCAATCGGCGACCGGGGTCGTCCAGTAGTAGACGTCCTCCCAGAACGCCTCGTCGTCCGCGTGCTGCTCCGTGCAGTGGTTCGTGTTCTTCGTGAGGTCGCACGCCTTCAGGTTGGCGGGCGCCTCGCCGAAGCCCTCTGCCACGGCAGCCTGCGCCTCCGGCGAGGCCATGTGGTTCATCCAGAGGTACATGCAGTTGGGGTTCTGGGCCTTCGTGGAGACCATCCACGTGTCGGACCAGCCCGTCGCGCCCTCGGTCGGCTTGACGGACTCGACCGGCTGACCGTCGGCCTTCAGGAGGTTCACCTGGAGGGGCCACGTCGTGCCGATCACGCTGTCCTTGTTCGTGTAGGCCTGGATCTGCTTCGAGTAGTCCGCCCACCACTCGCCGACGTTCGGCGCCAGCTGCTTCATCAGGTCGACGGCCGCGTTGAACTGCGTGTCGTCCAACGCGTACGGGTCCTCGATCCCGAGATCCGGCTGCGTCGCCTTCAGGTACAGGGCGGCGTCCGCGATGAAGATCGAGTCGTCGTAGATCGAGATCTTCCCGGCGTAGTCGTTCGGGTTCTCCCAGATCGCCGACCAGCTGTCCGGCGCCGTGGTCACGACGTCCGTGCGCCACGCGAGCGGGTTGTAGCCACGGCCGTGCGGCACGCCCATCGCCTCACCGTCGAGGCTGTTGTGCACCTGGCCCGTGAGGGCTTCGTGGATGTCGGCGTAATTCGGGATGAGATCCGCGTTGATCGGAGCGACCTCGCCCGTCGTCATGAGCCGGACGGTGGCGTTCCCCGACGCGACGATCCCGTCGTACTCGCCGGTTCCCATGAAGGTGATCATGTCGTCCGAGGTTCCGGCGTCCTTCAGGGTGACCGCGCATCCGGTCGCCGCCGTGAACTCGTCGACGAGCTGGGCGTAGAGCGGCCACTGGACGATGTTGACCTGACCCTCCTCGCGCGCCAGCTCCTGGATCTCCTCGAACGAGGTGCCGAGCCCTTCGAGCTCGCTGCTCGCACCGCCGTCGTCGCCGCCGCCACAGCCTGCGGCCACCACACAGAGCGCCGCCACGAGCAGGCTGAGCACCGCCCACGTGGCGACGCGTGTCTTGCGTTCACTCATTCGGATCCTCCCTTTGTGCTGTCGATTTCCGACTCCTGGTCGCGGCGCCAGCCCACCCGGACGCGACGCCCCTTGGCCTCGAGGACCTGGCTCGAGCCCTCCTCGAGGTTCTGCTCCAACACCTGCACCAGCCCTCCCTGGTCGAGCGCGATGTGGTAGCGCGTTATCGGCCCGACGTACTGGACGTCGCTGACGACGCCGTCCTCGACATGCCAGCCGGGCTGCGGCTCGCGACCGTCGTCGAGAAGGTCGATCTTCTCCGGCCGGACGGTGTACCTGCGCCCGTCGCGCTCGAGCACGTTCGAGACGCCGACGAAGCCCGCGATGAACTCGCTCTGCGGGTGCTCGTAGACGTCGGCCGGCGGCCCCACCTGCTCGATCCGGCCCTCGTTGAAGACCGCGATCCGGTCGGACATGGTGAGCGCCTCCTCCTGGTCGTGCGTCACGTAGACGAACGTGATCCCGACCTCGCGCTGAATCGACTTGAGCTCGATCTGCATCTCCTGCCGGAGCTTCAGGTCGAGCGCGCCGAGGGGCTCGTCGAGGAGGAGCACCTTCGGGCGGTTGACGATCGCGCGCGCGAGCGCGACGCGCTGTCGCTGCCCGCCCGAGAGCTGCGAGGGCTTCCGGTCGCCGTAGCTCGCCAGCTGCACCATCTCGAGGGCGTTCTGCGCCCGCTGGCGCCGCTCGCCCTTCTTGACCTTCTTCACCATCAGCCCGTACTCGACGTTCTGCTGCACGGTCATGTGCGGGAAGAGCGCGTAGTCCTGGAACACCGTGTTCACCGGGCGCTCGTAGGGCGGGAGCCGCGAGACGTCGTCGCCGGCGAGCTCGATCGTGCCGGCGTCCGGGATCTCGAAGCCCGCGATCATGCGCAGGGTCGTCGTCTTGCCGGACCCGGACGGGCCCAGCATCGTGAAGAACTCGCCGGCCTCGATGTCGAGGTCGATCGCGTCGACGGCGACGACGTCTCCGAAGCTCTTCGTCAGGCCTGCGACCCGGACGTCCGGCGCGCCCTCAGGCGGCAAGCGAGTCCTCCAGGATCGCCAGACCCTCGTCCAGCTCCTCGGAGGTGATCGTGAGCGGGGGCAGCAGGCGGATGACGTTGCCGTAGAGGCCGCAGGAGAGCAGGACGAGCCCGCGCTCGAAGGCGGCGTCGACCACCGCCTTCGCCCGATCGGGCGTGCGCTCCGTGAATTCGAACGCGAGCATGGGGCCGAGGCCGCGGACCTCGCCGATGTCGTCGTGGCTCGCGGCGATGGCCTCGAGCCGGCCGCGCAGCGTTTCGCCGAGCGCAGTGGCCTGATCGAGAAACCCGTCTTCGGCGACGATGTCGAGCACGGCGACCGCGGCCGCGCAGGAGAGCGGGTTCCCGCCGAACGTGCCTCCGAGGCCGCCCGCGGGAACTGCGTCCATGATCTCCGCCGGCCCCGTGACCGCCGCGAGCGGCAGCCCGCCGCCGATCGACTTGCCGGAGACGAGGAGGTCGGGCTCGACGCCCTCGTAGTGCTCGATCGCCCACATCTTCCCGGTCCTGCCCACGCCCGACTGGACCTCGTCGTCGACGTAGAGGATCCCGTGCCGCCGGCAGACCTCCTGGAGGCGGGCCGGGTAGTCGGGCGGCATCGGGACGAAGCCGCCCTCGCCCTGCACGGGCTCGAGCACGACGCAGGCGACGGTCGACGGATCGACGTCCGCCTTGAAGAGGTGCTCGAGCGCGGCGATCGAGTCGTCCGAGGAGGTGCCGTGGTACGGGTACGGCGCCGGGCGCGCGGTAGACCTCGGGCGCGAACGGCCCGAAGCCCGCCTTGTACGGCTTCACCTTGCTCGTCATCGTCATCGCGAGCAGCGTGCGTCCGTGGAAGGCGCCGTCGAAGACGACGACCGCCGAGCGGCCCGTGGCGGCGCGCGCGATCTTGACCGCGTTCTCGACCGCCTCCGCGCCCGAGTTCACGAGGGTCGAGCGCTGCTCGCCCGTGCCGCACGGCGAGAGCTCGGCGAGCCGCCGGCACACCTCCACGTAGGGCTCGTACGTGCCGACCATGAAGCACTGGTGCAGGTAGCGGTCCGCCTGCTCCTTGACCGCCTCGACGACCGCGGCGTTGCGATGACCGGTGTTCTGGCAGCCGATCCCGCCCGCGAAGTCGACGTACGTGCGGCCGTCGACGTCGGTGATCCGGGCGCCCTCGGCCGACGCGACGACGAGGCGCGGTGTCGCGACCGCGGGCGACACGTACCGGGCGCGGTCCGCGGCGACCCGGGCTGCGTGTGTCCCTTCCGTGACCGGCATGGCGCGATTATGTACCTACTGCAGCGGGATTTCACCGTCTGGACACAACGGACCTGGGCGTCCGAGGAGGGCGGGATCTACCATCCGAGTGTGCCGGAGTAGCTCAGCTGGTAGAGCAACGCCCTTGTAAGGCGTAGGTCGTGGGTTCGAGTCCCTCCTCCGGCTTTAGCGCGGGGGAACCCAGGTTCCCCCGCGGGCCCCCTCCTTAGTCGGTGGGATCGAGACACGGGGGTGCTCGCCTACGGGCGAATGAATCGCCCTTCGGCTTGCGTCCTCGTTGCCATCTCCGGTAGTCGAGCAACCCGTACGTCCAGGCGGGCGGCCTAGGCCAGGACTTCGCGCGTCTTCTGGTGCGCGAGGATCTTCCGCTTGACCCGCTGGAGCGCGTTGTCGATCGTCTTCGTGTCGCAGCCGAGCTCCTCGGCCATCTCCTCGTAGGAGCTGCCTTCGAGGTAGCGGCGGAGCGCCTCCGACTCGAGCTGCGAGAGCCCGGTACCGAGACAGAACACGAGGCTCTCGAGCTCCTCGGTCGAGATCACGCAGGTCGACGGGTCGTCGACGCTCGGCCCCGGGAGGGCGTCGCCGAGGGTGCAGTCACCGTCCGACTCCTGGCCGGCGGGCGTGTGGCTGAACGAGACGTACGTGTTGAGCGGGGCGTGCTTGAAGCGCGTGGCGGTCTTGATGGCGGTGATGATCTGGCGCGTCACGCACAGCTCGGCGAAGCTGCGGAACGAGGTCTCCTTGTCCGAGCGGAAGTCGCGCACGGCCTTGTAGAGGCCGATCATCCCCTCCTGCACGAGGTCGTCGCCGTCGCCGCCGGCGAGGAAGTACGAGCTCGCCTTCAGGCGGACGAAGCCGGCGTACTTGCGCATGAGGGCGTCGAGCGCCTCCTGGCTGCCGTTTCTCGCCCTGATGACCAGCTGGAGATCCTCCAGCTCTCGCTGGATCTTCTGGGCTGACTTCGGTGCAGTCGCTGTGCGAGCGGGCATCTCGGTTACCCCCGGGTCGACGGCTTGTACGAGGTGTGGAGCGGTCTTCACGAGAACCGCGGCGCCCCTCGTCGCCGAAGCCTCACCTTGAACTTGAGGGAGAAGCTAGCACCATTTCGCAGGCGTTACAAGCCCTTTGCGAAAATTCCAGGATGCTAAGAACATACGTTCGCCCCGGCGAGTGCGGTTCTCCGTACTGCGGATCCGGGACGGCTCTGCCACGATTGCAGGACATGACCAGCGTCCTCATCGTCGACGACCATCCGAGCTTCCGCGCGTCGGCTCGCGCCGTGCTCGAAGCCGAAGGGTTCGACGTCGTCGGGGAGGCGGAGGACGGGACCGCTGCGCTCGAGGCCGTGCGCAGGCTCGCTCCCGATGTCATCCTGCTCGACGTGCAGCTGCCGGATGCGAACGGGTTCGACCTCTGCGAGCTCATCTGCGCCGGCGCCTCGCGTCCGAGCATCGTGCTCGTCTCGAGTCGTGATGCGACGGACTACAACGGGCTGATCGACACGAGCCAAGCGCGCGGCTTCATCTCGAAGGCCGACCTCTCGGGCGAGGCCTTTCGCGCACTCCTGGCTTGAGCCGGCTCACTCTCGGATTCGGGCTCGCCCTGCTCGTCGTCGACGTGGCGGCGGCGATCGCGCTGCTCGCGATCACGAAGCAAGACGAGTCGTCGTGGCTCGTCGTCGCGCTGATCATCGGCATCGCCTGTGCCTTCGGCGTCAGCGGCTTGATCGCGCTGGAGCGACGCCCCGAGAACCGCACCGGCGTATACCTCGCCGCAGTCGGGTTCCTCGCGTTCTTCAACGTCTTGAACTTCTCGGCGAACGAGTGGCTGTTCGCGATCGGGTTTGCCGGCGGGGTTCTGATCTGGGCCCCGTTCGGCGCGCTCGTCCTCGCCTTCCCGACCGGGCAACTGCACGGCCGGCTCGAGCGCGCGATCCCCGTCGTCACCGGCGCCACGCTGCTGCTGGGCTCGGTGCTCGTGCTCCTCCTGGACTCCACACCGGCACCGGCGAGCTGCGAGGGCTGTCCCGAGAGCCCTATTGCCGTCACCGACCTTCCCGGCCTCGCGAGCGCGATCGACACGACCACCTCGGTCATCGGGCTCGGGATCATCGTCACCGTCCTGACGCTCCTCGTGCGGCGCTGGCGGGCGGCGACTCCGGCGCTGCGCCGCCTGCTCTGGCCGGTGCTCGCGGCCGGGTCGGCGACGCTCTTCTCGATCGGCCTCATCGTGGTCGCGGACCAGTTCTCCGAGACCACCGCCGAGATCCTCGCGCTGCCCCTGCTCGTCTCGCTCGCGCTGGTGCCGATCGCGTTTCTCTTCGGCATCCTGCGCATGCGCCTCGCGCGCTCGTCGGTCGCCGACGTCGTCGTGGCGCTCCAGCAGGGAACGCCGCTGCGGGACGCGCTCGCGAACGCGCTCGGCGACCCGACGGTCGAGGTCTTCTACCGCCTCGACCCGAGCCGGGGCGTCTCCGGCGCGGGCTGGATCGACGCCGAGGGCCGAGGCGTCCCCGAGCCGGCCGCGGAGGACGGTCGCGCGATCAAGTACGTCGAGCAGGACGGCGTCTGCGTCGCCGCCCTGATCCACGACGTGTCTCTGGCCGGCGAGCCGGAGCTCCTCGACGCCGTGACCGCGGCGGCCGGCATCGCGCTGCACAACGAGCGCCTCCAGGCCGAGCTCCGGGCCGAGATCAGGCTCGCCGGAGTGCTCGCGGACACGGCGCCGAGCCTGCTCTCGAACGTGGACACGGAGGGGCGGATGATCAAGCTCAACTTCGCGACGCTGAAGGCGAGCGGCTACTCGAACGACGACGAGCTGCGAGGCAAGTACTTCTGGGACGTGTTCATCGATCCCGAGGAGCGGGACGAGATGATCGCGCGCTTCCGGGAAGCGGCTCCCGACTTCCCGCCGAGCGAGTACGAGAACGCGTTCACGAACGTGCGCGGCGAGCGGCTCGTCATCTACTGGCGAAGCGTTCCCGTGCTCGACGAGCACGGGCGCGTCGTGAGCATCGTCGCCGGCGGGCTCGACATCACCGAGCGCAAGGCGCGCGAGCAGGAGGCGGAGCTCCGGCGCGGCTTCCTCGACGCGATCACGGACGCGATCCCGAGCTTCCTCGTCGCGGTCGATCCGGACGGGGTGATCATGCAGGAGGGCGTGAACCCTGCCTTCGAGCAGGTGTTCGGCTGGACGAAGGAGGAGCTCGGCGGGCGGAGCTTCCTCGATCTCGTGGACCCGGAGTACCAGTACGGCGACCGCATGACGATCGCGAACGCAGCCAACGGCGTCGTGCAGGCCGAGCGCGAGTCCTGGTGGCTGCCGCGGGAGGGCGAGGCGCGCGCGGTGGCGTGGACGGCGCGGCCCGTGCTCGATCCGCAGGGACGGGACATCGTGCTCGTCAGCGGGTCGGACGTGACCGTTCGCCGGCGCCGCGAGGAGGAGACGCGCGCGAGCGAGGAGCGCTTCCGCGCCGTGATCGAGAGCGCGCCCGTCGCGATCGTCGAGGTCGGGCTCGACAACAAGGTCCAGAGCTGGAACCCCGCAGCCGAGAGGATCTTCGGCTGGTCGAGCGAGGAGGCCGTCGGGCACGGGCCGCTCATGGTCGCCCCGGAGCACGAGGACGAGTTCCGGATGCTGCTCGCGCGCGTCCGGGCCGGGGAGTCGTACGAGGGGCACGAGACCATCCGCGTCCGCAAGGACGGGTCACCCATCGCCGTCTCCATCTCGGTCGCCCCGATCCACGACGCGCACGGGACGGTCACCGGGCACATGGCCGTGTTCAGCGACATCAGCGACCGCAAGCGCCAGGAGGAGGAGATCCGGGCCTCGCGCGCCCGGCTCGTGGAGGCGGCGGACGACGCGCGGCGGAAGCTCGAGCGGAACCTCCACGACGGGGCCCAGCAGCGGCTGGTCGCGCTGTCGGTCTCGCTCCGGCTCGCGGAGGCGAAGCTCCGGGAAGCCCCTGAGGCAGCGGCCCCGATCCTCGCGGGAGCGCGCGAGGAGCTCACATTCGCGCTCGAGGACCTCCGCGAGCTCGCACGCGGGATCCATCCCGCGGTGCTGACGGATCGCGGTCTCGGCGCCGCCGTCGACGCGCTCGTCGCGCGCTCGCCCGTGCCGGTCGAAGCGGAGACCGAGGCGCCCCCGCTCCCGCCCGCGGTCGAGGCGGCCGCGTACTACGTGGTCGCGGAAGCGCTGACGAACGTCGTGAAGTACGCGAACGCCACGTCGGCGGTCGTGCGCATCGCGCGCGAGGACGGGCTGCTCGCGGTCACGGTGGGCGACGACGGCGTCGGCGGAGCGGACCCGACCACGGGCAGCGGGCTCCGCGGCCTCGCCGACCGCGTGGCGGCACTCGACGGCTCGCTCTCGGTCGCGAGCCCCGTGGGCGGCGGGACGACCGTTCGCGCCGAGATTCCGCTCGCCGACCCGGAGTAGGGTCAGCCGTACCTCGAGAGGCCTGCCCGCCGTAGCGCGATGAATTCGCGTTGGTGGGAGAGTCGAGACAGTGAACCGCTCGACCAGGAGGCCCACGATGAAGGCGACAGCCCACCCCACTTCCGCCCGCCGAGAGCTCGACCACCGGCACGCGAACGGCATCGACGTGACGCTGTCGTGGAGCCCGTCGGAGGACCGGCTGTTCGTAACCGTCCTCGACGACGCCGGCGACGCCTTCGAGCTCGCGGTGGAGGCGCACGAGGCGCTCGAGGTGTTCTCGCACCCGTTTGCGTACGCGGCGCGCCGCGAGGCCCAGCTCGTCGACGTCGCACTCGAGGTCGATGCTCCGAAGTAAGCCTCTGGCGCGCCGGAGGCGCCTAGACTCGCAGGCGTGGCCTCTCCGCCCACGGGCATCGTCACTTTCCTGATCGCCGACGTCGAGGGCTCGACGCTGCTCCAGCAGAACGACCGTCTCGACTACCCGGCGATCATCGGCAACGTCCGCTCGATCCTGCGCGCTGCCATCGCCGCGCACAGGGGCGTCGCGGTCGATGCGGTCGGGGACGAGCTGCTGGCCGCATTCCCCGTTGCCTCGGACGCGGTCGACGCGGCGCTCGCCGCCCAGCGTGGGATGCGTGACTCCGAGTGGCCGGAGGAGCTCCGGGTGCGAGTTCGCATCGGGCTGCACACGGGGTCGCCGTCGTACGGCGAGGAGGGCTACACGGGCCTCGACGTCGTCCGCGCCGCGCGCATCGCACATGCCGGTCACGGCGGCCAGATCGTCGCTTCGGCGTCGACGGTCACGGAGCTCGAAGGCGTGACGTGCGCCGACCTCGGCGAGCACGTGATCGAGGGGCTCAACCTGCCGGAGCGCATCGCACAGGTCGTCGCCGACGACCTCCAACGCGACTTCCCGCCGCTCCGGAACACGAGCGGAGCCCTCGGCCACGCGATCAAGGTCGTGATCGCCGACGACTCCGTGCTCCTGCGGGAGGGCATCGTGCGCCTGCTGACCGAGGCGGGCTTCGACGTCGTGGCGCAGTCCGGAGCGCCCGACGATCTCCTCCGCCACGTCGGCCTGCACAAGCCGAACGTCGCGATCGTCGACATCCGCATGCCCCCGACGCACACCGACGAGGGCCTCCGCGCCGCCGCCGAGATCAGGGAGCGGTTCCCCGGCACCGGCGTCCTCGTCCTCTCGCAGTACGTCGAGGCCGGCTACGCGATGGACCTCCTGTCCGAGAGCGCGGAGGGCGTCGGGTACCTGCTCAAGGATCGCGTCGCGGACGTCGACCAGTTCGCTTCCGCCGTGCGCCGGATCTCGGAGGGCGGCTCCGTGCTCGACCCCGACGTCGTCAGCCAACTGCTCGGGCGCAAGCGGCGCGACGACCCGCTCGAGCAGCTGACGCCGCGCGAGCGGGAGGTACTCGAGCTGATGGCCGAGGGCCGCTCGAACCAGGCGATCGCGGACCGGATGTTCGTCACGCTCCGCGCGGTCGAGAAGCACGTGACCAGCATCTTCTCGAAGCTCGACCTGCCCGCGAGCACGGACGACCACCGCCGGGTTCTCGCCGTGCTGGCCGCGATTCGCTCCTAGCGACGCAGCTCGCATCGGCACACATTCGGCACGCTTCCGTGTCCCACCCGTACGGACTTCCTCGTTATGCTCGCAGTGGGTGGTGGGCCGGGGTGCCCCTCCGAATTCTCGGTATTTGCGGCCACCGCCACGGCTCCTGAGCGCCTTCGACCGCACGGCGAAGCCCGGCCGCCCGCTCTAACGGAGTGCGGTTTCCCGCACCCGAAGACGCCTGACCGCCGCACCGTCCGCGGAGCTCCCCGGTGACAGCCTGAGGGTCGTCCAGTTGACCCAGGAAAGGAACCGCAGATGTCACCTCTGAAGCACTCGCAGAATGTCGCGGCCCGGATGGGTCGCTGGAGCGCGAGACACCGGAAGACCGCGATCTTCGGCTGGCTCGCGTTCGTCGTCGCCTCGTTCGCGATCGGCATCGCAGTCCCGATGCAGACGATCGACGAGACCGACTGGAACGTCGGGGAGGCCCGCAAGGGCGACCACATCATCCGCGACGGCGGGTTCGCGCTCGACGAGCAGTCCGAGTTCGTGCTCGTCCAGTCCGAGACGAAGACCGTCGACGATCCCGCGTTCCGCGCGGCCGTCGACGATGCGGTCAAGACGCTCGGCGGCTTCGAGCAGGTCACGAAGCTCCGCTCGCCGCTCGCAGCCGGGAACGAAGGTCAGATCTCGAAGGACCGCCACGCGGCGCTGATCCAGTTCAGCCCGAAGGGCGACTACGACGAGGCCGTCGTCTACATCGACAAGCTCACGGCCGCGACCGAGAAGGTCCAGGGCCGGAACCCCGACTACTACGTCGGCCAGGCCGGGTCCGCTTCGACCGGCAAGGCGCTCGACGAGATGTTCGGCTCCCAGCTCGCCATGGCGGGCCTGATCTCGATCCCGCTCACCCTCGGGATCCTGCTGCTCGTCTTCGGCTCGGTCGTCGGCGCGTCGATTCCGCTGCTCCTGGGGCTCACGTCCGTGTTCGCGGCGATGGGCCTCGTCGGGCTCCCGAGCCAGGTCATCCCGATGGACGAGAACATCTCGGCCGTCATCCTCCTGATCGGGCTCGCGGTCGGCGTCGACTACTCGCTCTTCTACATCCGCCGCGAGCGGGACGAGCGGCGGGCAGGGCGCAGCGAGTCGGCGGCGCTCGAGGCCGCGGCCGCCACGTCGGGCCGGGCCGTGCTCATCGCCGGCATCACCGTGATGATCGCGATGGCCGGGATGTTCTTCTCCGGCGACAAGACGTTCATGTCGTTCGCAGTGGGCACGATTCTGGTCGTCGCCGTCGCGATGATCGGGTCGCTGACCGTGCTGCCGGCGATGCTCTCCTGGCTCGGCGACCGCGTCGACAAGGTGCGGGTGCCGCTCCTCTGGAGGCTCCGCCGCGACGACGGCGAGGGCCGCGTCTGGAGCTGGATCCTCGATCGTGTCCTCCGCCGCCCGGTCGTCTCGGCCGTCGCCGCGATCGCGGTGCTCGTCGCGCTCGCCGTCCCGGCGCTGACGCTGAACACGGCGATCTCGGGGCTCGACGCGCTCCCCGCGTCGCTGAAGGAGCTCCAGTCCTACAACAAGGTGAACGACGCGTTCCCGGGCGGCGCGACTCCCGCAGTCGTGGCCGTCGCGGGCGATACGTCCGATCCCGAGCTCCAGGCCGCTGTCGTCGAGCTCCGCAAGCAGGCGCTCGCCTCAGGCGCAGGTCTCGAGCCGATCGACACCGAGGTCGCCCCCGGCGGCAAGGCGCTGACGGTCGAGATCCCGCTCGTCGGGAAGGGCACCGACGGCACCTCGAACGACGCGCTCGCGACGCTCCGCGAGGACGTCATCCCCGCGACGCTCGGAACCGTCGACGGCATCGAGTACGCCGTGACGGGCGAGACCGCGGCGTCCAAGGACTGGAACGACGCGATGAAGTCGGCCGTGCCGATCGTGTTCGGCTTCGTCCTCGCGCTCGCGTTCCTGCTCCTGCTCGTGACGTTCCGCTCGGTCGTGATCCCGCTGAAGGCGATCGTGATGAACCTGCTCTCGGTCGCCGCCGCGTACGGCGTCGTCGTGGCGGTCTTCCAGTGGGGCTGGGGCGAGAACCTGCTCGACTTCAACTCGAACGGCGGCATCGCGGCCTGGCTCCCGATGTTCCTGTTCGTGATCCTGTTCGGCCTCTCGATGGACTACCACGTGTTCATCCTGAGCCGGATCCGCGAGTACTACGACCGCGGCCTCTCGACCGACGAGGCGGTCGCGCGTGGGATCAAGTCGACGGCCGGCGTCGTCACCAGCGCCGCGACCGTGATGGTGCTCGTCTTCGGCGTGTTCGCGCTGATGCCGATCATCGACATGAAGGAGATGGGGATCGGACTGGCAGCTGCGATCCTCATCGACGCTACGATCGTCCGTGCCGTCCTTCTGCCCGCGACGATGAAGCTGCTCGGCTCGTGGAATTGGTACCTGCCGCGTTGGCTCGAGTGGCTCCCCCGCCTCGAGCACGAGCGGTCGGTCCAGCCTGAGCCGCAGCAGTCGGCGGCGTAAGGCCGCCGAACAAGAGCGCCCCGGTCAGTCGAGCCGCAGCGACGACCGGGGCGCTTCTTCGTGGTCCAGGGCGCGGCCTCGCTACGTGCCCCGGCGAAGGCGCTCGAGCTTCTCGCGGGTCTCCTCGTCGAGCCGGTCTCCGACGCGGCCCCCCGAGCCGCGCTGCTCGTGGTCGCGGTGCTCCGAGGGCGCGAGGTCGGCGAGGAACCCGCGCGAGGTCAGCTTGCGCACTTCCTGACCCGAGACCCGCCGGACGGCGTCGTCCGAGGACACGATGCAGACCCGCTCGGTCAGGCGGTGCTCGGCCGCGAGCCGCTCGAGCAGATCGTCGGCGTGCTTCGCGTAGCGAACCGAGAGCGGGCCGATGTCCTGCTCCTCACCCGAGCCGTCGAAGACGACGATGCCGCGCGCGCCCTCGCCGGCGACGTAGCTCGCCAGGAGATCGACGAGCTCGCTGCCGACCGCCGAAGTCACCGGCGTTCAGGAGGTTGTAGCCGTCGAAGAGGTACAGGCTGGTCTCGGGCATCAGGACATCCTGCCTTCAGGACGCGGTTCGCTGGCGGCGGGCCTCGTACAGGAGCACGGCCGCCGCGACGCTGACGTTCAGCGAGGCGACCTTCCCTGCGAGCGGGATCGAGATGACGCCGTCGCACGTTCGCCGCACGAGCGGGCGCACGCCCTTTCCCTCGGCGCCGAGGACGAGCGCGACGCCGCCCGCGAGATCCGCGTTCCACAGCGGGATCGTCCCCTCGGAGTCCGCCGCGTAGGCCCAGAGGTCGTTGCCCTTGACGTCCGCGAGGTACCGCGCGAGGTTCGGGACGACGGCGATCGGGAGATGCTCGACCGCCCCCGCCGAGGCGCGGCAGACCGCCGCGGTCACGCGTGCGGACCCGTGCGCGGGGAGGACGATCCCGGTCGCGGCCGCCCCCTCGGCGCTACGCGCGACCGCGCCGAGATTGTGGGGATCCGTGACCTGGTCGAGGCAGACGAGCAGCGGGCGCTCCGTCCGCGCGAGCTCGTACGCGTCCGCGTAGCGAAACGGCTCGGCCCACGCGACGACGCCTTGGTGGTCGCGCGTTCCGGCGGCCTCCGAGAGCTCGCGCTCGGGCTTCACCTGCGCTCGCGGACCGGCCTCGAGCCAGGGAATCTGCGCGGCGGCGCGCTCCGTCACCCACGTCTCGAGCACGTCTCTCGGGCCGCGGTAGAGCTCGCGGACGGGGTTCCGCCCGTAGACGAGCTCGCGGGTCACCGGAGCTTGACGAGCCGGTAGCCGCCCGGCTCGTCGCGCGCCTCCCAGCCGGACGCCTCGAGCTCGTCGCGCAGGCGGTCCGCCTCCGCGTACTCGCCGGCTGCGCGCGCGGCCTGGCGCCGCTCGGCGAGCTCCGCGATCTCCGCCGGCGCCTCGTCCTGCTCGGCGAGCGACTCGAGCCCGAAGATCGCGAGCGCGCGCCGCAGCAGCTCGTGGTCCCGCCACTCGTGCATGACCGCGAGCGCCGCGGGCGTCGAGAAGTCGTCGTCGAGCGCGGCGGCGAACCGCTCCCACGCGCCGTCCGGGGCGGGCTCGGACGGGCCGCGGAACACGTCGCGGAAGCCCTCCGCCCGCGCCGCCGCCGCTTCGAGCGTCGCGTCCGAGTACTCGAGCGGCTTCCGCCAGTGCCCGGTCATGAAGAACACGAGCAGCGTCTCGCGCCCCCAGCGGTCGAGCGCGTCCTTCAGGGACACGTCGTTCCCGACCGACTTGTGCATCTCCTCGCCCGAGAAGGTGAGCATCCCGTTGTGCATCCAGAGGCGCGCGAACGGATGCCCGAGCGCGCGCGACTGCGCGATCTCGTTCTCGTGATGCGGGAAGACGAGGTCGAGCCCGCCGCCGTGGATCTCGAACTCGGGGCCGAGGTGCTTCTCGGACATGACCGAGCACTCGATGTGCCAGCCCGGGCGGCCGAGCCCCCACGGCGACTCCCAGGACGTGTCCTCGCCCTCCTTCGTCGCCTTCCAGAGCGCGAAGTCGCGCGGATCCTCCTTGCGCGGGTTCGGCTCCTGCTCCTCGACCTGGTCGAGCCGCTGCCCGCTCAGGCGGCCGTACTCCGGATAGCTCGTGACCCGGAAGTACACGTCCCCGTCGGACTCGTACGCGAAGCCGCGCTCGACGAGCTCCTCGATCATCGCGATCTGGTCTCCGACGGTCTCGACCGCGGTCGGCTCGAAGTCCGGGCGGCCGAGGCCGAGCCGGTCGGTGTCCTCGAGGTACCAGCGAGACGCGTCCGCGGCGAGCTTGGCGCTCGCGCCGGGCGCCGCGTCGTAGATCTTGTCGTTGATGTCGGTGACGTTGATGACGAGCTTCGTCTCGTGGCCCGTCTCGACGAGCCAGCGCTTCAGCCACATCGAGATGACGAACGGGATCGCGTTTCCGACGTGGATGCGCTGGTAGACGGTCGGGCCGCAGGAGTAGATGCGGATCGGGCCGGGAGGCGCCGGCAGTTCGCGCGAGGCCGCGCGTGAACGTGTCGTACAGGCGCATCGACCGATCGTAGTCAGGCTCGACGCGCGCGGGCGAGGGCCTCGTCGCGCGAGAGCGCGGCCAAGCACGGCGGCGAGCTCGGGGCCGGTCGCGGCGCCCGTCAGCGCGAGCCTGAGCGAGCGGAGATCGCCGCCGACGGCTTTCAGCTCGCGCAGGATCGCGCGGGCAGCCTCGATGTCGAGCCGCTCGCGGGCGCCGCGAGCGAAGCTCGGAGAAGCGCTCGAGCGTCGGCGCGGCGTCCGCCGGGAGCTCCGCAGGCTCGGGAGAGAGGACGAGCCGCGCGTACTCGCGCGCCTCGACGAGCGAGCGGGCGCCGCGCAGGACGGGGACGGCCTCGACCGGCGCGTCGGCCGCCGCCGCGAGCTCCTCGTCCGGCATCGCCGGCGATCGCGTCGATCGCGAGGCGGCGCAGGCGGGCGAGATCGAGGTGGACGTCGTGCTCGGGCAGGCCGAGCTCGTCGAGGTAGGCGCGCACCGCTCCGGCCGGGAAGCCCTCCTCGCGCAGCTCCGCGATCGAGGAGTGCCCGTGCCGCTTCGAGAGCTTCTTCCCGTCCTCGCCGAGCACGAGCCCGTGGTGGATCACCTCCGGCAGCTCGCCGCCGACCGCGCGCGCGATCCGGCGGTGGAGCTCGAGGTTCGGGCGGTGATCTGAGCCGCGGATGACGTGCGTGATCCCGAGCTCGAGGTCGTCGACGACCGACGCGAGCTGGTACGTCGCCGTGCCGTCTGGCCGTGCGAGGGTCGTCGTCCCGAGGCGCACGGCGCCCTCGTCGTCGCGCTTCGCGGCGCCCGACTCGAGCGCGCGCTCCGCCGCCGCCGCGTACAACGATCCGCGCTCGCTCTGCCGCACCGGCCCCTCGTCGAAGCCGACGCCGAGCCACGCGAGGTCCTCGAGGATCGCCTCCTCCCCACCCGCGACCGTTCGCGAAGGGTCGGTGTCGTCGATACGGAGCACGACCACGCCGCCGCGCTCGTCCGCGAAGCGCCGGTTCGCGACCGCCGTCAGCGCGTTCCCGACGTGCAGCGACCCCGTCGGGCTCGGCGCGAAGCGGACGCGAACGCTCACGCGTCGATCGTGACGTGACCGGGCTGCGCTGCGACCCGCTCGAGCCAAGCGCGGATCGCCGGATACGCGTCGAGCTCGAACCCGCCCTCGTCGCGCGACGTGCGTGTACGCGTAGAGCGAGATGTCCGCGATCGAGTAGCGCTCGCCGACGAGGAACTCGCGCCCGTCGAGCCGGCTCTCCATCGCGTCGAGCGCCGCGTACCCGCCCGTCAGCAGCCGCTCCTTCTGGCGCTCGAACCGCTCGGGCTCACCCGAGTACGTCTTGCAGAAAGCGCGCGACCGCGATGGTCGGCTCGTGGCTGTACTGCTCGAAGAACAGCCACTGGAGCACCTGCGCGCGCTCGTACGGGTCGCCGGGCACGTACTGCGTCCCGTCCCCGAAGTACCAGAGGATCGCGTTCGACTCGCCGAGCGGCCGCCCGTCGTCGAGCACGAGCGTCGGCACGCGCAGCGCCGGGTTCAGCTCGCCGAGGAGCTCCTTCCGGTTCGACCGGTCGACGACGTCGACGTACTCGAGTCTCGTACTCGATCCCGAGCTGCGCCAGAAGCAGCCGCACCTTGTAGCAGTTGCCCGAAACCGGCGAGTTGTAGAGGAGCATGGCCGGACGCTACCGCTTCGCGAGCATACGATCGCGAGCGTGGAGAGAGCGCTGCTCGACTGGTTTGCGACGAACGGTCGCGACCTCCCGTGGCGGCGGACGCGCGACCCGTACGCGATCCTCGTCTGCGAGGTCATGCTCCAGCAGACGCAGGTCGAGCGCGTCGTGCCGCGCTACCTCGCCTGGCTCGAGCGCTGGCCGACGACCGATGCGCTCGCAGCGGCCACGCCCGGCGACGCGATCCGCGAGTGGCAGGGGCTCGGCTACAACCGGCGCGCGCTGAACCTGCACCGGGCGGCCCGCGCCGTCGCGGCGACCGGCTGGCCGGACGACCTGACCGAGCTTCCCGGCGTCGGCGCGTACACCGCCGCTGCGATCCGGCGCTTCGCCTTCGGCGACGACGTCCTGCCCGTCGACGTCAACGTCGAGCGCGTGCTTCGCCGGACGGGCGCGAGCTTCTCCGCGGCGTCGGCGCACGCGCTCATGGACCTCGGCGCGACCGTCTGCATCGCGCGCATCCCGCGCTGCGACGCGTGCCCGCTCGCGGAGGAGTGCCCGTCGCGCGGCATCCGCGACGAGCCGCTCCGCAAGCAGGGGCCGTTCGAGGGCTCGTTCCGCCAGCGGCGCGCGACAACGCCTCCGCCTCGTCGCCGAGACGGCCCAGACGCATCGAGTCGCTCGACGACGAGGCCGTCCGCTCGCTCGAGCGCGACGGCCTCGTCGTCGTCAGCGACGGCCGCGTCGCGCTTCCCGGCTAGGCCGAGAGCACGCGCGCGAGCTCGGCGAGCCGCTCCCTCCAGAGGGCCCGCATCGCCTCGACCTCCTCCGCGTCCGCCAGCCGCTGGTGACCGACCGCGACCGAGGTCTTCTCCGGCCCCTTCTCCGTGAAGTAGAGGACGACCCGCGTGCGCCCGTCCTCCCAGTCGAAGCGGGCCGAGCGCGCGGAGCTCGTCGGTCGCAGCCGGAGCGGCGCGCCCGGGAACCAGCGCTCCCGCTCGTCCTCGTCGACGAAGGCCGAGACAAGCCGGTCGAGCGGGACTGCGACGGTCTTCGACACCGTCACCTCGAAGTCGCCGCCTCGCCGCTGGCCCGTGGCGCGCAGGCCACGCGCCCGCTCGTACCCGACGGTCACGGTCTGCGCCCACCAGCCCGGGACGCCGTGCTGCTCCATCAGGTGTGCGGCGATCTCACGGTGCGGGCGCTCGCGCGCTCCCCAGGCGTCGAGGATCGCCACCCACTCGACCCAGCCCTTCCCGGTCTTCTCGACGAGCGTCGCGTCCGACATTCCGGGATCCGCGACGAACGGCTCGGGCCTCTCGGCAACGACCTGCCGGCGGGCGGCCGTGTACCGCTCGCCCGTCTTCTCCATCCGTGCGCGGACCCGGCGCTTGAGGTTCTTCTGCTCGGTCATCTCGATCCTCCTTCACGCCTCCGGCGAGAGGACTCACGCTCCTCCGCCGCGGCGGAGCAGGATCGGGTGGAGCCGTTCCGAGGAAGGAATCCCCTTTGCCTCCTCTGAGCCGGCGGCGTGAGCGCCGAGCGGAGGTTGGGCGTGGAACTCGCCGTCCGTCGAGTTTAGCCGAGCCGGTGCAGCATCCAGACGTTCGGCTCGACGTACGTCCCGCGGTCGGCTTCGCGATCGATCCGGACGAGGTCGAGCGCGCCGGGAACGACGTACTCGCCGCTCTCCGGGAACGCCATTCCCGTCCACTCCTCCCACTGGGCGACCGTTCCCGGGATCGTCATCGACTCGGGGCACGGCCGCACGAGCTCGGCGCCGAGGTTCGCGTGCGCGCGCAGCCAGGGATCGAAGAGGCGTCCGTCGGCCGTGCGCCAGAGGATGTAGCGGTCGATCGGGACGAGCGGATAGCGCGCCTTCCAGCTCGGGCGCACCGGCGCAACGAGGTCCTCGAAGCCGTGCTCGCCGGCGATCGCCCGCATCCGCTCGAGGCAGAGCCTGCTCAAGCCCTGTCCCTGCCGGCGCGGGTCGATCAGGACCTGGATCGCGGAGACGGCAGTGGGAGTCTCCCGCGCTTCCGTGCCCCGCTCGATGACGTCGTCCCAGCCCCGATCGGGCAGCGCGTCGACGTCGACCGCGACCGGCAGCGAGTTCACCTCCGCGACGAGCTCGTCGGCGTCGGTGTCGACGAGGAAGAGCTGGAAGCTCCCGAAGCGCTCGTAGAGGAGGCCCCAGCAGCGGTTGGAGACCGGGTCCTCGAGCATGAAACGGGGCCAGGCCGCGACGAGCGGATCCTTCCGGTCGCGGAGCTCCGGACGCTCGTCGGACGTGAAGAAGCGCAGGCTCACGGCCGCTCGAGGAGCGCGACCGCGTGCGCGGCCAGCCCTTCCCTCCGCCCGGTGAACCCGAGGCCGTCGGTCGTCGTCGCGCGCACGGTGACGCGGCTCGCGTCGACGTCGAGCGCTCCCGCGAGCGCCGCGCTCATCTCGCCGCGGGCCTCGCCGATCCGAGGCTCCTCGCCGACGAGGACGCAGTCGGCGTTCACGAGCCGCCAGCCGGCGTCGCGAACCTCGCGGTAGGCCTTCCAGAGCAGGTCGAGCGAGGAGGCGCCACGGTAGGCCTCGTCGTCCGACGGGAAGAACGTGCCGATGTCGCCGAGGTCCGCCGCGCCGAGCAGCGCATCGATGAGCGCGTGCGCGATGACGTCCCCGTCCGAGTGGCCGGCCATCCCGCGCGGGTGGTCGAACGCGATGCCGCCGAGCACGAGCGGAACGCCGTCGGCGAACGCGTGGGCGTCGAACCCGATCCCGACGCGGAGCTCCGTCACGAAAGCGAGGCTAGCGCCTGCGGGAGCGAGGCGAGGTCGTCCAGGCCGAGCGCGGCCTCCGGTGGCGTCGGCTGCAGGCGCCCCCACGGGCCACGGCGTACGTGGACTGCGACGAGGCCGGCGGCGGCAGCGGGGAGCACGTCGTTGTCGACGCGATCTCCGACGTATGCGACCTCCGCAGGCGCGCAGCCCGCGAGCTCGACGACGTGCTCGAAGAAGCGGGGATCGGGCTTGCGGACGCCCAGGCTCGCCGAGGAGGACACGATGTCGGCGGGCAGCGCCGCCTCCCGCGCCCACCTCTCCAGCGCCTCGGTCTGGTTCCCGACGATCCCGACCCTGAGGCCCAGGGCGCGAACGGCTTCGAGACACGCGAGCGAGTCCGGGTACAGGTCGCCGAGCTCGTAGGTGAGCCCGTGCCACCAGGCCTCCGGCTTCTCGATCCCGAGGTGGCCCCAGAGCGCGTCGTGCTCCTCACCGCGCTCGATCGTGACGCCGAGCGCGGCCCAGACCACGTGGGGCTGGAGCCCGGAGCGCTCCGCGAGCTGCCGCCACCAGCGCTCCTCGTCGACGAGGGTCTCGCCGACGTCGAAGAAGACGGCCTTCAGCGGCACTCAGCCGGAGTCGTCGCGATCGAGCAGCGTCGCGACGAGCTCGAGATCGGCGGCGGTCGTGACCTTCACGAGCCTCGGATCGCCTTCGACGACCGCGACCCGCCCGCCCGCGCGCTCGACCGACCGACGCGCAGTCCGTTGCGCCGGCGAGGTCTCCTGCGAAGGCACGCCGAAGCGTCGGTGCGAGAAACGCCTGCGGCGTCTGCGCACGGACGAGCTCCTCCCGCCCGACGGTCTCCGCGACGATGCCGCCCGAGACACGCTTGACCGTGTCCTCGATCGGAAGAGCGGGAACCGCGCCGTCGAACCCCTGCCCGAGCGGCTCCAGCACGCGCTCGACCACCGCATCGTCCACGAGCGGCCGCGCGGCGTCGTGGACGAGCACCACGAGCGCCTCCTCCGGCACCTCGGCCAGCGCCGCGCTGCACCGACTCGGCGCGCGTCGCACCGCCCGTGACGCACGCGACGACCTTCGACGCGGCGATCTCCTCGGAGAGCAGGATCGCCGGCTCCTCCCACCCGCGCGGGCGCGGCGACGACGATCGCGTCGACCCACGGGCAGTGATCGAGCCGCTCGAGGCTCTCGGCGAGCAGCGGACGTCCGGCGAGCTGCGCGAACGCCTTCGGACGATCGATTCCGAGCCGCGCCCCCTCGCCCGCGGCCACGAGCAACGCCCAGGTGGCCCCGGCTTCGCCGGAACCGCCGGGGCCGCTAGGCACTCGCCGCGGCTGCCTTCGGCTTGGCTCGCGTCTTCGGCTTCGTCTGGCCCGCGCGCGAGAGCACGTCGTCGAGCCAGGCCGCAGCCTCGTCCTCGTTCATGCCCTTCGCGTACATGAGCTCCGAGGCGAGGATCTTCTTCGCCTTGACGAACATCTGCTTCTCGCCGGTCGAGAGGCCCTTCTCGTTGTTCCGGACGGCGAGGTTCCGCACGACCTCCGCGAGCTCGAAGATGTTCCCGGTCTTCATCTTGTCGCGGTTGTGCTTGAAGCGGCGGTTCCAGTTCTTCGGCATCTCGGTGGAGCCGCCGGAGAGCGTTCGTACCACCATCGTCACGGTTCGCTGGTCGATGACCTGCCGCAAACCAACTCGCTCCGCGTTCTCGCACGGCACGTTCACGGTCATGTCGTTGTGGAGGATCTGGATCGTGAGGTACTCCCGCACCTCGCCGAGGATCTCCCGCTTCTCCTTCTTGATGACCGTCCCGGCACCGTGGTGCGGATAGACAACCTTGTCACCGATGTCGAACAAGCCAGCCTCCCCGTGCTCGTCGTTGGTCGAATTCCCCATAACCACGCCCTTTGCCCGCACTCACGAAAAACGCCGGCAGCGTGTTTCACTGCCGGCCACCACGGAATGATAGCGGGTTTGACACAGGCCCTTAACGGAACCTCAACGTCCGAAGCGGGGCCTCGGACGTAACCCCTCCGGAGTCAGGCGGCGCGCTCGTCGAGGCCCGCGCGGACTGCCTCTCGCAGCGTGTCGGCGGCCGCGACGGAGAGACCCTCGCGCGCGGGCGTCCCGGTCGGTGCGACGATCGTCTGGATCCCGAGCTTCGCGCACTCGTCGATCCGCCGCTCGGCCTGGGACGCGGCGCGCAGGCGGCCCGTCAGCCCGATCTCTCCGAACGCGGCCGCGGCCTCCCGCACCGGCACGCCCTTCGACGCCGACGCGATGGCGAGTGCGATCGCGAGGTCGGCGCCCGGCTCCTCGATCCGCACGCCGCCCGCGACGTTGACGAACACGTCCGCGCTGCCGAGCGCCAGCCCGGCGTGACGGCCGAGCACCGCGACGATCATCGCGAGCCGCTTGGGATCGACGCCGGTGCCGACGCGCCGGGGCATCGCGAGATCGGTCGGGGAGACGAGCGCCTGGATCTCGAGCAGGAGCGGACGCGTGCCTTCGAGCACGCAGCCGACGGCCGCGCCGACCTCGCCCGGGTGCGTGGACCCGAAGAGCTCCGACGGGTCCGGGACGCCCACGAGCCCGGTTCCGGTCATCTCGAACACGCCGAGCTCGTTCGTCGAGCCGAAGCGGTTCTTCGTCGCGCGCAGGATGCGATGCGCGTGGTAGCGGTCGCCTTCGAACTGGAGCACGCAGTCGACGAGGTGCTCGAGGACGCGCGGTCCGGCGACGGCCCCGTCCTTCGTCACGTGCCCGACGAGGATCGTCGCGACCCCGGACTCCTTGGAGACGCGAAGCAAGCGGCCCGCCGCCTCGCGCACCTGCGCGACCGAGCCCGGCGCCGAGGAGAGATCCGCCGCGTGCAGCGTCTGCACCGAGTCGATCACGCACACGTCGGGCCGCTCCTGCTCGAGCGTCGCGCAGACCGTGCCGAGATCGGTCTCGGCGAGGATCCCGACGGCCTCCGCGCCGCCGAGACGCGCGGCCCGGAGCGAGACCTGGGCCGCCGACTCCTCGCCCGTCACGAGCAGCGTGCTCCGACCCGCCCGCGCGACCGCCCCCAGCGCGCTGAGAAGCAGCGTCGACTTCCCGACTCCCGGCTCGCCGCCCACGAGGACGAGCGAGGCCGGCACGATCCCGCCGCCGAGGACGCGATCGAGCTCCGGCACGCCGGTCGGAATCCGCTCGCTCTCGGTCGCCGAGACGTCACCGAGCGGGGTCGGTGCCCTCGCAGCGGACGCCGACGAGCCGACGTCCGTCGCGTGCAGCTCCTCCGCGAGCGTGCCGAATGCGCCACATCCAGGGCATTTCCCGAGCCACCGCGGGCTCGCCGTGCCGCACTCGGTGCAGACGTGCTGGACGAGGACCTTCGCCACCGAGCCAGTGTAGGAAGCCGGCCCGACGCCCCCTGTCACGAAAGTGCGCCGATCCGCTTGAAACTGGCGCGCGGGTCGATAAGAGTGCCCGTGGACCGCGCAGACGACCATCTGAAAGGACGGGCCCCATGGATCGATTCAACGCCCTCGGCCGCGGAGCGCAGATGATGCTCGTGGGAGGCGTGCTGCTCTTCATCGACCTGTTCCTGCCCTGGCAGGACTTCGATGTCGGGAGGAGATCGCAGACGAGCTCGGCGTCGACGCGTCGTTCAGCGGCTGGCGCGGGTTCGCGGGTGGTCGTCCTGGGCCTCCTGACGATCGTCCTGCTCGCCTGGCTCATCGTCCGGCTCGCGTCGGTGGACATCCCGCTCCCGGTCTCGACCGCGATGACGGGCGCGCTGCTCGGCACGCTGATCCTGATCTTCGCGATCATCAAGATCCTCAGCATCCTCGGCGACGAGCAGACGATCTGGGCCTGGGTCGGGCTCGATACTCGCGGTCGTGATCGCTGTCGGCGCCTTCCAGGTGGTCCAGGAAGCCGGCGGCGTCGACCAGCTGAAGAGCGAGATTCCGAGCATGCCGGCGAGCTCGCAGTCCGAGACGACGGCCACGGCGCCTCGCGCCGCCCCCGGCCGCACCGGCGGCACCGTCCGAGGCAGCCCCGCCGCCGCCGGCCGCCGAGGCGCCGCCGCCGCCACCACCGCCTGTCCGAGCCGGCTGCGCCGTCCGAGCCTGCCGCGCCGTCCGAGCCTCCGCACCCTCCGAGGCCGCCGACGACGACCCGGAGAACCGGCCGGCCTAGCCCGTTCGAGCCACCCACGACGGGGTACGCGCGCGCCGCCGCTGGCGCGCCGATGAGGCGCGCAATTTGCCTGCACCCTCCCCAAAACGGCGATTCGCGAGTACCGTCTGGTAGGAGTGAATCGACCGAACCCGCTGCTCGAGGACGCCGCCCCTCCGAGCGAGCCCGTTTTCGAGAGGCTGAAAGGCCTCTCGCGGGGCTCGAGGATCGTGCTGGGGGCCGCTGCGCTGCTCTTCCTCGACCTCTTCCTCACGTGGCAGAGCCTCGAGGTCGACTTCGGCCAGTCCGGGACCACAACCGCGATGCTCGACGGCTGGGACGCGTGGGGGCTGCTGATCGCGCTGACCTGCATCGGTCTGATCGCCGTCGTCTTCGTCGTGTATGCCACGGACGTCGAGATACCCGAGGACGTGCGCTGGGAGCTCTGGATCCTCGTCGCCGCCGGCGTCCTGTTCGCGGCGACGCTCGTCAAGAACCTCCTCGACGCCGACTCGACGTGGGCGAGCTACCTCGGAGTTCTGCTCGCGGCGGCGGTCGTGGTCGGCGCGTACCTGAACTGGGCGCCCACCCGTCGTCAGCGCAGGCGCTTCACGAGCAGCACGCGGTCCTCTCCGGGCCCGTCGTAGTCCTCGGCGACGCGATCGACCTCGAAGCCGAGCGCCTCGTGGAACGCGACGGAGCGCTCGTTCACGGGTGACGTGACGCAGCGCACGAGCGAGCGTCCCTCGTCCCGAACCTCGTCGAAGAACCGCTCGTACAGCGTCGCGCCCGATTCCCTGCCCGCGGTGATCCGGCGACACGCCGACGAAGTGGATGTACGCCTCGTCGGGATCGGCCTGGGAGAGAAAGCCGCAGAGGAAGCCGGCGAGCTCCTCCCCGTCCTCGGCGACGAAGCTCGTCCCCTCGAAGTGCAGGAAGAAGAGCCGCGGCAGCATCGGCGTCATCTCGCGGCCTCCCCACCACACGTTGACGCGGCCGATCACGCGCCCGTAGTCGGACGGCTTCGCGTGCCTGATGCCGACGGCCACGGCGCGATTGTAGGGCCGACGCTCTAGTGTCCTCGCCCGATGCCCGACCAGCGAGCACGAGCACCCGCACGTGCACGGCACGGGCACTCGCACGGGCTCGTCGACCCGTCGATCATGCGCTCGCGGGCCGGGCTGCGGGCGGTCGCGAAGAGCCTCGGCGTCCTCGGCCTGACGGCGGCGCTCCAGGCGATCGTGTTCGTCGTCTCCGGCTCGGTCGCGCTCCTCGCCGACCTCGTCCACAACGCCGGCGATGCGCTCACCGCGCTCCCGGTCGGAGCCGCCTTCTTCCTGCGCTCGGCGCGCGCGGAGAAGATCGCGGGCTACTTCGTGGTGCTCGCGATCTTCGTGTCCGCGTGCTTCGCGCTCGTGGAGGCCATCCGGCGGCTCATCGATCCCGAGCCCATCTCGAGCCTCGGCCTCCTCGCGATCGCGGGCGCGATCGGTTCCTCGGCAACGAGGTCGCGGCCCGCATCCGGCTACGGGCGGGAGAACGGCTCGGCAGCGCGGCACTCGTCGCCGACGGCAAGCACGCGCGCGTGGACGCCTTCGTCTCGCTGGGCGTCGTGGCGAGCGCCGTCCTGGTCGCGCTCGGGGCGGACGCAGCCGACCCACTCGTCGGGCTCGGGATCTCCCTCGTGATCCTGAAGATCACGTGGGACTCGTGGCGCGTCGTCTCGTCGAGCTAGAAGCCGCTGCAGCGAGCGTCAGTCGGCCGAATCGTCGTCGTCGACGTCCGCGGTCGGCTCGTCGTCGGGCGCCCCGACTGCCGCCGGCACCGGCGGCCCCTCGATGACCCGGATCTCGACGGGCATCTCGCCCTCCTCCGGGCTCTCGCGCCGGTCGATGACGACCGTCGAGCCCGGTGCGAGCTCGCGGCCGAGGATGAAGTCGGCGAGCGGATCCTCGATCAGGCGCTGGATCGCACGGCGCAGCGGCCTGGCGCCCATCGCCGGGTCGTAGCCCTGCTCGACGAGCAGCTCCCGCGAATCCTGCGTGAGCTCGATGACCACGCCGTGCTTCGCCATCTCCTCGCGGACGCGGGCCATGAGCAGGTCGACGACCTCGAGGATCTCCTCGCGCTCGAGCTTGTGGAAGACGATGACCTCGTCGATGCGGTTCAGGAGCTCGGGCCGGAACACCTTCTTGAGCTCCGACATCACCCGCTCCTTCATCTCGTCGTAGGAGAGGCCGCCCTCGTCGCCGATCGAGAATCCGAGCGTCTGGTTCTTCGAGATCTGCGCGGCGCCGAGGTTCGAGGTCATGATCACGATCGTGTTCCGGAAGTCGACCTTCCGGCCCTGCGCATCCGTGAGCTTCCCGTCCTCGAGGATCTGCAAGAGGATGTTGAAGACATCCGGGTGCGCCTTCTCGATCTCGTCGAGCAGGACGACCGAGTAGGGCTTGCGGCGCACGGCCTCGGTGAGCTGGCCGCCCTCGTCGTAGCCCACGTAGCCGGGCGGGGAGCCGACGAGCCGGGACACGGAGTGCTTCTCCATGTACTCCGACATGTCGACCTGGATCATCATGTTCTCGTCGCTGAAGAGGAACTCGGCGAGCGTGCGTGCGAGCTCGGTCTTGCCGACCCCCGAAGGGCCGAGGAAGATGAACGAGCCCGTCGGTCGCTTTGGATCCTTGATCCCCGCACGCGCGCGCCGCATGGCCTTCGCGACGGCGACGATCGCCTGGTGCTGCCCGATGACGCGCTTGTGCAGCTCGTCCTCCATGTTGATGAGCCGCTGCGACTCGGCCTCGGTGAGCTTGAAGACCGGGATGCCCGTCCACATCGAGACGATCTCGGCGATCTCCTCCTCGCCGATCTCCGGCTGCTCCTCGTCGGCCTGGTTCCGCCAGTCGTCCTCGAGCTCCTTCTTCTTCTGCGTGAGCTTGCGCTCCTTGTCGCGGAGCTGCGCCGCCTTCTCGAACTCCTGCGCCTCGATCGCGGACTCCTTGTCGGCGCGCACCTTCTCGATCTCGTCCTCGAGCTCGCGGTAGCGCGGCGGCGCCGCCATGGTCGCGATGCGGACGCGCGAGCCCGCCTCGTCGATCAGGTCGATCGCCTTGTCCGGGAGGTGGCGGTCCTGGATGTAGCGGTCGGCGAGCTGGGCCGCGGCGGCCAGCGCGTCGTCCGAGATCTTGCACCGGTGGTGCGCCTCGTAGCGGTCGCGCAGGCCGCGCAGGATCTGCACGGTCTCGTCGATCGACGGCTCCTCGACGCGCACCTGCTGGAAGCGCCGCTCGAGCGCGGCGTCGCGCTCGAGGTACTTGCGGTACTCGTCGAGCGTCGTCGCGCCGATCGTCTGGATCTCGCCACGCGCGAGCGCGGGCTTGAGGATCGAGGCCGCGTCGATGGCGCCCTCGGCGGCGCCGGCGCCGACGAGGTTGTGGAGCTCGTCGATGAAGAGGACGATGTCGCCCCGCTGCATGATCTCCTTCATGACCTTCTTCAGGCGCTCCTCGAACTCGCCGCGGTACTTCGAGCCGGCGACGAGCGCGGCGAGGTCGAGCGTGTAGATCTGCTTGCCCTTGAGGATCTCGGGCACGGCGTTCGTGGCGATGCGCGACGCGAGGCCCTCGACGACGGCGGTCTTGCCGACTCCCGGCTCGCCGATCAGCACGGGGTTGTTCTTCTGCCGGCGCGAGAGGATCTGCATCACGCGCTCGATCTCGGTCTGACGGCCGACGACGGGGTCGAGCTTCCCCTCGACCGCGAGCTTCGTCAGGTTCCGGCCGAACTGGTCGAGGAGCTTCGAGCTCTTCGTCTTCTCGCCTGCGGGCGCGCCTGCGCCGGACTGACGGCGTCCCGGGCCCGAGAGCATGCGGATGATCTCGTTGCGGATCTTTTCCGCATCCGCGTCGAAGTCGAGCAGGATGCGCGCGGCGACGCCCTCGTTCTCGCGCACGAGGCCGAGCAGGATGTGCTCGGTGCCGATGTAGTTGTGGCCGAGCGAAAGGGCTTCGCGCAGCGCCAGCTCGAGAACCTTCTTGGCGCGCGGCGTGAACGGGATCTGGCCGGTGGTGACCTCGTCGCCCTGCCCGACGATGCGGGCGACCTGGGCGCGAACCTCTTCGACGGTGATGTCGAGCGACTCGAGCACGCGCGCTGCGAGGCCCTCCTCCTCCCGCAAGAGGCCGAGCAGGATGTGCTCCGTGCCGATGTAGTTGTGCTTCAGCGCCCTCGCCTCGTCCTGTGCCAGGACGACCACCTGCCGAGCCCGTTCTGTGAATCGCTCGAACAACTCCTCCGACCCTCCTTCCGAAACCCTCGCCGGAGATCGACGGGATTGCCGCGCTCCTGCCGAAGGTGCCCGACTGATCGTAGCCGACGGTCCCCCCGCCAGGACTTTACGCTCGGGTTCGCTTGCGAGCCGCGGTACCCTCCCCGCTCGAATGGCAGCGAAAGCGCTGATCACCGGCGGCGCCGGCTTCATCGGCTCGCACCTGGCCGAGCCCCTGCTCGACGACGGCTTCGAGGTCTGGGCGCTCGACGACCTCTCCACCGGCTCGAACGAGAACGTCGCCGCGCCTCGCCGATCGCCCGGACTTCCACCTCGTCGTCGAGTCCGTGCTCTCGCCCTCGGTCGTCTCGCGAGCTCGTGCACAAGTGCGACGTCGTGTACCACCTGGCCGCGGCGGTGGGCGTGCGCCTGATCGTCGAGCAGCCGGTGCGGACGATGGTCACGAACGTCCAGGGCACGGAGAACGTCCTCGAGTGCTGCACGAAGTTCGGGAAGCGCGTGCTCGTCGCGTCCAGCTCCGAGGTCTACGGGGATCACCGGGACGAGCGGCCGCTCCGCGAGAACGACCGCCGCGTCTACGGGCCTGTGACCGAGAAGCGCTGGCTGTACGCCGACTCGAAGGCGATCGACGAGCTGCTCGCGCTCGCGTTCCACGAGGAGCGCGGCCTCGAGTGCGTCATCGCGCGCCTGTTCAACACGGTCGGGCCGCGGCAGCAGGGGCAGTACGGCATGGTGATCCCGCGCTTCGTGGGGCAGCGCGCTCGCCGGCGAGCCGCTGGAGGTGCACGGAGACGGGACGCAGACGCGCTCGTTCTGTCACGTCGAGGACACGATCCGCGCCCTGCACGGGCTCATGTCGACGCCGCACACGTCGGGGGAGATCTACAACGTCGGCTCCCCCGAGCGCGTCACGATCCTCGATCTCGCGCACCGCGTGCTCGCGGCCACGGGCTCCGCCTCCGAGCTCCGCTTCGTCCCGCACGAGGAGGTGTACGGGCTCGGGATCGAGGACGTGCTCCACCGCGAGCCGTCGATCGAGAAGATCGGCGCCGCGATCGGCTGGGCGCCGACGCGGTCGCTCGACGCCATCCTCGAGGACGTCGTCGCCTACGAGCGCGGCAGGGTCGAAGCGGCCGCCTAGCTCGCGCCTACGACCCCATACCCGGCGAGCGCAGCGCGGGAAACAGGATCACGTCGCGGATCGTCTCTCGCCCCGACAGGAGCATCGCGAGGCGGTCGATGCCGAGGCCGAGGCCGGCGGTCGGGGGCATGCCGTACGAGAGCGCCTCGACGTAGTCCGGGTCGCCGCGGACGCCCTCGACGTACTCGGACTGCTCGTCGAAGCGGAGCTGCTGCTCGGCCGCGTCGTTGATCTCCGTGTACGCGTTCCCGAGCTCCATCCCGGCCGCGGAGAACTCGAACCGCTCGGCGAGGGACGGGTCGTCGTCCAGTCGTGCGCGCGAACGGCGAGAGCTCGACCGGATGGCCGTACACGATCGTCGGCTCGATCAGGCTCGGCTCCACGAAGTGCGAGAACGCGTGGTCGACGAGCTGCGTCCAGTCCTTGTCCGCCTCCGTGTCGACGCCGCGCTCCGTCAGCCATGCGCGCAGCTCGGCCTCGTCGCGCGTCCACAGCTCGAGCGCTTCGAGGGACTCGACGAAGCCCACGCGCCGCCAGGGCGCCTTCAGGTCGACCTCGTGACCCCTGAACGTGACGACGGTCGTCCCGAGCACCTCGAGCGCGACCCGCTCGAGCAGCGTCTCGATGCGCTCCATCGCGTCGCGGAAGTCCGCATACGCCTCGTACCACTCGAGCATCGTGAACTCCGGCTGATGCTTGTACGAGATGCTCTCGTTGCGGAAGTCCTTGCCGATCTCGTACACGCGCTCGAGGCCGCCGACGATGAGCCGCTTGAGGTAGAGCTCGGTCGCGATGCGCAGGTAGAGGTCCGCGTCGAGCTCGTTGGAGCGGGTCACGAACGGGTGGGCGAAGGCGCCGCCGTAGCGCGGCTGGAGCACCGGCGTCTCGACCTCGACGAAGCCCTCCTCGTCGAGATAGCGGCGGATGGCGGTGACGACCCGCGTTCGCAGGAGAAACGCCTCGCGCGCGTCCTCGTTCATCAGCAGGTCGAGGTAGCGCTTGCGGTAGCGCGTCTCCTGGTCGGTGAGCCCGTGGAACGTGTCCGGCAGCGGGCTCCGGTTCTTCGCGAGCACCTCGAGCTCGTGCACCGCCAGCGACGGCTCCCCGCGGCGCGACTTCGCCGGGCGGCCCGAGACGCCCACGACGTCACCCAGGTGCACCTCGACCGCCCCGGTGCGCCCGGTGTCGCACAGGAGCTGGATCCGCCCCGAGCGGTCGACGAGGTCGAGGAAGACGAGCTTCCCCATCTCGCGCCGCCCCAGGACGCGGCCCGCGAGGCGTCGCGTCTCGTCGAGCTCGCCGCCCGCATCGAGCGCGTCCGTGTCTGCGCGAACAGCGCGAGATCGGCCTCTCGTCCGATCAGGTCTGGGACGTCCACGCGCGGCCCATCGTCTCGCACGCGGTGGACGAGCGCTACGCCGCCTTGATCTCCATGATCTTGAACTTCACCTTGGAGCCCCGGGGCGTGACTACCTCGACCGTCTCGCCCTTCTTCCGGCCCATGATCGCCTTGCCGACCGGGGACTCGTTCGAGAGCTTGCGCTCGATCGGGTTCGCCTCGGCGGAGCCGACGATGAAGTACTCGATCGTCTCCTTCGCGTCGACGTCGCGGAGCCGCACCACGGAGCCGATCGAGACGACGCTCGTGTCGATGGCCTTCGGGTCGATCACGCGGGCGTTCGTGAGCCGCTCCTCGAGCTGCGCGATGCGATGCTCGAGCATCATCTGCTCGTTCTTCGCGTCGTCGTACTCGGCGTTCTCGGCGATCTCGCCGAACGCCCGGGCCGCGGCGATCCGCTCGGCGATCTCGCGCCGCCGGTCGGTTCGCAGCACCTCGAGCTCGCTCTTGAGCTGCTTGTAGCCCTCGGGTGTGAGGATCACATCCTTCACCGGTACAACCCCCCAAAACGAGACGGCGGGGCCCCGCCGGCCCCACAGACGGCCGGGAATGGTAGCTGCGGCGCTGGGACGAGCGTCAACAGGTCTCCGAGTACCATGCGACGACCGTGATCGAGCTTCGAACCGCCTGGAATATCGGCCCTGTCGAGATCCCGACGCGCCTCGTGCTGGCGCCCATGGCCGGAGTCAGCGTGCAGGCGTTCAGGCGCCAGGGACGCCGCTACGGAGCCGGCCTCGTGTGCTCGGAGATGGTCAGCTGCGCCGGGATCGAGCACGGGAACGAGCGCACGCTCGGCTACCTGCGCGTCGCAGCCGACGAGCATCCGCTCGCGATCCAGCTCTTCGGGTCCGACCCCCGGCCGATGGCCGATGCCGCGCGCATGGTCGAGGCGGTCGGAGCGGACCTCGTCGACCTCAACTTCGGCTGTCCGGTCAAGAAGGTGACGCGGACCGGCGCCGGCGCACACCTGCTCGAGGAGCCGGATCTCGCGTGCCGGCTCGTCGAGTCCGTCGCGAACGCGGTCGACCTGCCGGTGACGGTGAAGCTGCGCCGGGGCGTGAAGAACGGCTCGCGCGCGTGTCTCGAGCTCGGCCCACGCCTGGTCGAGGCCGGTGCGAGCTCGCTGACGCTGCACCCGCGCTCAGCGCAGCAGATGTACACGGGCACCGCGGATCACTCGCTGACCGCCGAGCTCGTCTCGCTCGTCGACGTCCCCGTGGTCGCGTCCGGCGACGTGACGTCACGCGCTCGCGCGCAGACGGTGCTCGCCACGACGGGCGCCGACGCGGTCATGGTCGGGCGAGGCGCGCAGGGGAATCCGTGGGCGCTGCGAGAGATCGTCGAGGAGGAAGCGCACCCGCCGACGCGCGAGGAGATCGTCGCCGAGCTCGTGCTCTTCGTGCGCGAGGCCGTTCGCGAGCTGGGAGAGCGGCGCGCGACGGGGTTCCTGAAGAAGTTCTACGGCTGGTACCTCGGCGGAGGCCGGTTCCCGAAGCCGTTCAAGCAGGAGCTCCTGCAGCTCGACTCGGTGGACGAGGTCGAACGCCGGCTGCTCGCGGCCGCGCCCGGCGCGATCGCGATCCTCGAGCAGCTCGAGGCGGAGGTGCCGACGGGCGACGAGGTCACGCTCGAGCTTCCGATCTCGGTCTACGGCGGCGGGTAGCGCCGCGCGAGGGCGAGGCAAGCCTCGCCCCTACGACCCTTCGTCGCTCGACCCGCCGAACTTCACCGGTTGAGCTCCCAGACGAGCCGGAGGCCCTCGAGCGTGAGAAACGGGTCCACGCTCTCGATCGTGGTCGAGTGCGGAGCGACGAGGTCGGCGAGGCCGCCGGTCGCGATCGCGCGCGCGTCGACGCCGAGCTCCTCGCGGATCCGTCCGACGATCCCGTCCACCTGGCCCGCGAAGCCGTACACGAGACCGGACTGGAGCCCGCCGACGGTGGTCTTCCCGATCACCGTCGGCGGCGCGGTGTAGTCGACCTTGACCAGACGGGCCGCGCGGGCGAACAGCGCGTCCATGGAGATCTCGATCCCGGGTGCGAGGACTCCGCCCACGTACTCGCCCTCGGGCGAGACGACGTCGAAGTTCGTGGAGGTCCCGAAGTCGACCACGATGACCGGGGCGCCGTAGCGCTCCTTCGCCGCGATCGCGTTCACGATCCGGTCGGGCCCGACCTCCCGCGGGTCGTCGTACCGGATCGGGATCCCGTTCTTCACGCCCGGCCCGACCGCAAGCAGCGGCGCCTGCGCCCACTTGGCCGCGAGCAGCTCCCACTCCCTAACGAGCACCGGCACCGTGCACGAGAGGCAGATCCCGTCCACCGCGTCGAAGTCGAGGAGGCCGCCGAGCAGCACGCCGAGCTCGTCGGCGGTCGTCGAGCGCTCGGTTGCGAGCCGCCAGTTGTCGGTCAGCTCGTCCCCGGCGTAGAGCCCGAGGGCGGTCTGGGTGTTGCCGACGTCGACCGCGAGAAGCACGGGCCTAGTGAATCAGAGCCCTAGAGAAAGTAGCGCAAAGTGCGCTAGTCTCGATGCGCCTACCGCGTGCCCCGATCGCCGACCGTTGCCGTCAGGTTCGGGCTCGGGGTAGGAGAGGGACAAGGGCAAGGTTGAAGGGTCGCCGTGCGCGACCCTTCGGCTGTAGAACGGTGCCCCGCCTCAGAGAGCGTCGTCGTCGCCCGGAGGCTGCTGCCCGATCCGCTCGGCGAGCGCCTCGGCCGTCAGCCGCGGCTCCTCGCCCTCGCCGCGCAGCTCCTCGATCGTCACATCGCCGGATGTGTAGACCTCGGCGCGCGGGATCATGCGCGTCGGGCGGTTCTTGTCCCAGACCCAGACGTCCTCCATCCGGATGTGGAAGAACGGGTAGCTCGCCTGCGGCAGAGACTCGACGTCGAGCCGGTTGCAGAGGTACGTCGCGTCCTGCGTGAGGATGCAGTAGCGGAACAACGCGAAGACCGCCGAGTACTCCTGCTTGAGGGAGATCTCGAGCTCGGCCTCGTACTCGTCGAGGTCGTCGAGGTGCGACATGGGGCGTCAGTGTAGCTCCGCGAGCAGCGTTGACACCCTTCCGCGCCCCGGAATCTCCAGCTCGGGCTCGAGCTCGGCCAGCGGCTCCAGCGCGAACCGGCGCTCGTGCAGGCGGGGATGGGGCACGCGCAGGCCCTCCTCGTCGACGACCTCGTCCGCGTACACGAGGAGATCGAGGTCGAGCGTCCGCGGCCCCCAGCGTTCGCCGTCCCGCGTGCGCCCGAGCTCGCGCTCGACGCGGAGCAGCGCGTCGAGGAGCTCCCGCGGAGAGAGCGTCGTCTCCACCGCGACCGCGCCGTTGACGAATCGCGGCTGATCCGTCACTCCGACCGGGTCGGTCTCGCGAAAGGACGACAGCTCGAGGACCACGATCCCCGGCTCGGCGGCAAGGAGGTCGACGGCTCGCAGCAACGTCGCCTCGCGGGGCCCCAGGTTCGCGCCGAGACCGATGTAGGCGCGCGCCACGCGTCGCTAGCCGCGTCGTCGCTCGACGATGACCGCGGCGTGCTCGACCGGCGGGTCGAGCACGACATCCGGCTTGCGCACGCGAATCCGGACGCTCTGCGCGCCCGGGAAGCGTTCGAAGATGCCGTCCACGACCGCGCCCGCGAGGGCTTCGAGGAGAAGCCGCTCGGGGCCCGCGAAGACCTCGCGCACGAGCGCCGCGAGGTGCCGGTAGTCGACCGTGTGCTCGATGTCGTCGCTCGCAGCGGCCTGGTCGTCGACCTCGACCCAGAGGTCGACGAGGAAACGCTGGCCGAGCTTCCTCTCGGCCTCCAGGTACCCGTGGTGCCCGAACAGCACCAGCCCGAGGAGTTCAATCGTCATGCCGTCACCTTTCCTCGTTGGACAGCCGCCGCCACTTCGAGCGCCTCGACCGTCTCTCGCATGTCGTGGGCGCGGAGCATCCACGCGCCGCGCTCGAAGGCAGCCACGGCCGCGCCGAGCGACGACGCGAGCGACCCCGTCTTCCCGACCGGGTCGCCCAGCACGCGCGCGAGCGTGCTCTTGCGCGAGAAGCCGACGAGCACCGGCCGGCCCAGCGCGAGCAGCGAGTCGAGCCGCCGGACCAGCTCGAGGTTCTGGTCGGGCGTCTTGCCGAAGCCGATGCCGGGGTCGACGCAGATCCGCTCCTCGGCGATCCCCGCGTCCACGGCGAAGGCGACCCGCTCCTCGAGAAACGCGAACACTTCGGACGTCACGTCGTCGTATCGAGGAGCAGCCTGCATCGTCCGTGGCTCTCCCTGCATGTGCATGAGGCAGACATATGCGGCGCCCTCGGCAACGACGCCCGCCAGCTCGGGATCGCCGCGCAACGCCGTGACGTCGTTGACGAGCTCCGCGCCGAGCTCGAGCGCCCGCCGTGCGACCGCGGCCTTCGACGTGTCGATCGAGAGCGGGATCCCCTCGAGACCCTCGAGCACGGGCGCAACGCGGCGAAGCTCCTCGTCGGCGTCCACGGGCTCCGCTCCCGGCCGCGTCGACTCGCCGCCGACGTCGACGAGCGCGGCACCCTCCGCGGCCAGCCGGCGGCCGTGCGCGATCGCGTCCGCGACCGACACGAACTGCCCGCCGTCGGAGAAACTGTCCGGCGTGACGTTGAGAACGCCCATGACTGCCGGCCGCGGCCAGCGCTCCTCGATCGGGATCGCCGCGTCGCTCACGCAGCTGAGCGTACCGCCGTCCGCAGAATCGGTAAGAATCGGCACCCATGAGCACTCCACAAAACGCTGGACCGCTCGGCAAGCCACGTGGGATCGGCTTCGGGATCCTGCTGTTCATCATCACGCTGTTCTTCTACGGCTGGTACTGGGTCTACAAGACCCAGGAGGAGATGAAGCAGCACACGGGCGACGGCCTCGGCGGCGTCCTCGGCCTCGTCGTCTGGATCCTCATCTCCCCCGTGAGCGCGTTCGTGATCCCGTCAGAGGTCGGTCGGATGTACCAGAAGGCCGGACGCGAGGCGCCGGTGTCCGGCTGGACCGGGCTCTGGCTCTTCCCGTTCGGCTTCTTCATCATCCCGGCGATCGTGTGGTTCGTGAAGGTGCAGGGCGCGCTCAACCGGTACTGGGAGAGCACGTCCATGGCCTCCACGGCCCCGCTGGCTGCGCCCAGCGTCCAACAGCAGTAGACCGGGGCGGAGCCCATGCGCGGTAACGCCGCGGGTGCGCTCCTGCCTGCGCTCGTAGTCCTCGCGCTGGTCGCGATCGTCGCGGTCGCGTCGACCGGGTCGACCCCGGCCGGCACGGACGCCTCCCGGGCGCCGCACGAGACGATCCTCGACACGATCCTCAGCATCGGGATGTTGATGCTCGTCCCCGCGGCGATCATCTTCGTCTACGGCCTCATGCAGCGGAAGGCGATCCAGCGCCAGATCGCGAGCGGCAGATACCCGCGCTCGGGCCTCGGCGTGTTCTTCGGCTTCCTGGTCGTGCTGTGCTTCCTCTCCTGGTGGCGGTTCAAAGACTGGGAGCGCGCCGTCGTCGAGGACGAGTTCGGCGAGCGGGCGTTTCCGGGAACGCCTCCGAGTTCCGAGGAGTCGGCGCCCCCGGAGACGTACGAGCCCGAGTTCGCACTGATCC
This sequence comes from uncultured Actinomycetes bacterium, assembly GCA_963796405.1. Lineage (GTDB taxonomy): Bacteria > Actinomycetota > Thermoleophilia > Gaiellales > Gaiellaceae > GMQP-bins7. The sequence goes on along the minus strand of CAWCLL010000012.1, from coordinate 66,623 downwards.
CCGTGCTCGTCGTCGTCGGGCTCGCGACGATCGCCGTCGTCGCGGCCGCGGTCGCCCTGAGACGCAAGCACCCGCCGCCTCCGGACGAGGGAATGGCCGAGGAGATCGCGGCGATCCTCGACGACACGCTCGACGACCTCAGGGCCGAGAAAGACCCGCGGCGGGCCATCATCGCGGCGTACGCCCGGCTGGAGCGCGTGCTCGCGGCGCACGGACTCCCGCGGCGCCTCCACGAGACCCCCGACGAGTTCCTCATGCGCGTCGGTCCCGAGCTGGAGCTGGGCCAAGGCTCGCTGCAGCGCCTGACGGATCTCTTCACGCGGGCTAAGTTCTCGCCTCATGACGTGGACACGGGCATGAAGGACGAGGCGATCGACGCGCTCTCGACGGTCCGGGACGAGCTGAAGGCCGCGGCGGACAGCAGGCACGACGAGCAGATGAAAGCGCTGCGGGCCGCCGTGGAAGACGCATGAGGAGCGACATCAGGTCGGCCGCGCGCCTGCTCGTCCTGCCCACGGTCGCCTTCGCCGTCGTGCTCGCGTTCCTGCCCGGTCGCGCGGGCCTCGCGCTCCGGATCTACGGGCTGATCGTCAGCGTAGCGGTGCTCGGGTGCGCGCTCCGAGCGCTCGTGCGCGCCTTCCCGCCCTCGACGCCGTTGCGGAAGGCTTCGGGCCGCTACGAGCGCCGAAGCCCCGCTCCCGAGACGCTCGAGCGCCTCGAGCAGGAAGCCGTGCTGGGTGTGGCGGGAGCCTTCGAGCTCCACTACCACCTTCGCCCGCGACTTCGCGAGCTCGCCGACGGCCTGCTCGCGACCCGCCGGCAGCCGTCGCTGGACAAGGATCCGGAAGCCGCGCGCGCCGTGCTCGGCGAGGAGACGTGGGAGCTCGTGCGACCTGACCGGCCGCCGCCCGAGGATCGCCTCGCCCGTGGCCTCCCGGCCGCGAGGCTTCGCGCCGTCGTCGAATCCCTCGAGCGGACGTGAGCACTGCTCGCCTCCGGCTCGCAGTCGCGGGGGAAACCATGTTTCCCCCGCGTCCCCCCTTCTTCTTGAAAGCGTGGGGAACCTCCCGGTTCCCCACACCCCTCCCCGCTCATAGGCGAAAGACTTGCCTATGAGCATGGAGCTGAGTCAGGTCCAGGAGCTGTCCGAGGCGGTCCTCGACGAGGTCGAGCAGGCGGTCATCGGTAAGCGCGAGTCGCTCGAGCTCGTCCTCGTCGGCTTCCTCGCCGACGGGCACGTCCTCCTGGAGGACTACCCCGGGCTCGCGAAGACGCTCGCCGCGCGCTCGTTCGCCCAGGTGCTGAGCATGCGCTTCTCGCGCATCCAGTTCACGCCCGACCTGATGCCCGCGGACGTGACCGGGTCGTCGATCTGGAACCAGCGCGACGCCGACTTCGAGTTCCGGCCCGGCCCGATCTTCGCGAACCTCCTCCTCGCCGACGAGATCAACCGCGCCCCGCCGAAGACGCAGGCTGCGCTGCTCGAGGCGATGCAGGAGCAGCAAGTCACGATCGAGGGCGAGACGCATAAGTTCGACCGACCGTTTCTCGTCATCGCAACGCAGAACCCGATCGAATACGAGGGCACCTACCCGCTCCCCGAGGCGCAGCTCGACCGCTTCCTTCTGCGCACGGCGTTCGGCTACCCGAGCCGCGACGACGAGTCGGAGGTCCTCGCGCGGCGCATCGAGCGCCGGGTCGACGACGTCGAGCTCCGCCCGCTCGTCGACCGCGAGACGCTGCTCGCGATGCAGCGCGCGATCGAGCAGGTGCACGTCGCGGAGAGCCTGACGCGCTACTGCGTCGACATCGTCGCCGCGACCCGGGACTCGCAGTCGACCGCCGTCGGGGCGAGCCCGCGCGGCAGCCTCGCGCTGCTGAAGCTCGCGCGCTGCAAGGCCACGCTCGCCGGCAGGGACTTCGTCCTGCCGGACGACGTCAAGGCGGTCGCGGTGCCGGCCCTCGCCCACCGGCTCGTGCTCCGGCCGGAGCTCTGGGTGCAGCGCGTCTCCGCGGACGACGTCGTCCGCGAGGTCCTCGAGGCGGTGCCGACACCCGCCGCCGAGGACGTCGTTCCCGCGCTGTGACGCGCCACGGGAGCCCGCGGCTCGTCGGCTACGCAGCCGTTGCGGCCTCCGGCCTGATCGGGGCGCTCGCGCTGCGCCGGCCCGAGCTCGCGATCGCGGCGGCGCCGTTCGCCGTGCTTCTCGCGCTCGACACGCGGCTCTCCCGGGATCCCGAGCTGGACGTCGACTTCGCGCTCGAGACCGAGCGCACGCTGGAAGGCGACGAGGTCGAGGCGGAGCTGACTGCCCGCGTTCGCGGAGGCAGCGACCGCGTCGAGCTCGCCCTCGTCCTCCCGCCCGGAGTCGAGCCCGGTGACGAAGGGCCCGCCGCCGTCGCCGTCCAGCTCGGGGCCGGCGAGGAGCGCACGATCCCGCTTCCGCTCCGGTGCACGACGTGGGGCGTGCACGACATCGGAATCGTCGAGGCGCGCGCGCGAAGCCCCCTCCGGATCGTGGTCTGGCAGCAGCGGTTCGACCGCAGGCGCCGGCTGAAGGCCTACCCCCGCCCCGAGTCGCTCAGCCGGATCCTCTCGCCCGTCGAGACGCAGGCTTTCGCGGGCAGCGAGGTGGCCCGCGTGAAGGGAGACGGGATCGAGTACGCGGACATCCGCGACTACGCGCCGGGCGACCGGTTGCGCACGATCAACTGGCGCGCCTCGGCCCGCCGGGCGACCGGTCTCGTCGTCAACGAGCGCCACCCCGAGCGGAACACCGACGTCGTCCTCTTCCTCGACAGCTTCGTGGACGTTCGCGCGGGTACGCGAAGCACGCTCGACGACGCCGCCCGCGCCGCGTCGACGCTCGCGACGCTGTACCTCGAGCGCCGGGACCGCGTCGGCCTCGTCGGCTTCGGCGGCATCCTCCGCTGGCTCCAGCCCGGGATGGGCACGAGGCAGCGCTACCGGCTGATCGAGACGCTGGTCGAGACGGGCGTCGCGCCGACCTACACGTGGCGCGACGTCAGCCTCATCCCGGCCGGGATCATGCCGCCGAAGGCGCTCGTTCTCGCCCTCACCCCGCTCGTCGACCCACGCTTCGTGACCGCGCTCGAGAACCTGCGTGCGCGGGGCTACGACCTCGTCGTCGTCGAGGTCGACCCGGTCGGGCTCGTCGAAGCCGACCCAGGGGAGGTCGAAGCGCTCGCCTACCGGCTGTGGCTCCTCGAGCGCGAGGTCCTCCGCGGGCGCCTCGAGCGGCTCGGCATCGCCGTCGCGCGCTGGGGCGACCGAACCTCGCTCGAAGAGGCGATCGAGGGGGTGAGGACGTACAGGCGCTACGCCAGGCTCGCACGCGTCTAGCCGCGGGCGCAGGCGCATTCGTTTGCGCGACGGGCCTCACGGTGCTCTCACTCGCCCGGGCCGATGAGGACGCCTTCGTGTCCTCCGGGCTGCGGGTCGCGATCGTCGCGCTGCTCGCGCTCATCGCGGCGCTCGTCCGCGGGTGGGCCCCACTCCTGCCTGCGGCCCTCGTCCTCCTCGGCGCCCTCTACGGCGCGCAGCTCGCGATCGACGGCGCCCAGGTCGACATCGCTGTCCCGCTCGTCGCAACCTTGCTCGTGCTCGTGGCCGAGCTCGGCTACTGGTCGCTCGAGGAGCGGGAGCAGGTGACGGGCGAGCCCGGTGACAGCCTGCGCCGGCTCGCGTTCGTCGCGCTCCTCGCGCTCGGCACGCTAGTCGTCACGGCGTCGCTCCTCGCGCTCGTCGACGCCGTTCGCGCGAGCGGGCTCACGCTCGATCTCCTCGGCGCAGCCGCAGCGGCGACGGCGCTCGTCGCGATCGTGCTGGCCGCGAAGGACGTGGCCGGACGGGCGGGTAGCGCAGGTGCGGACCATCCAGTAGATTCTGACTAAGTCTTAGTCTAGTCTTATGGAGACATGGCCGTGGTGAACATCCACGAAGCGAAGACCCACCTCTCGCGACTCCTCGAGCGCGTGTCCGCGGGCGAGGAGATCGTGATCGCGAAGGCCGGTCGGCCCATCGCGCGGCTCGTCCCATACGACGAGAGCCTCGAGCCGCGGAAGCTCGGCGGCTGGGAAGGGCAAGTCTGGATTGCCGACGACTTCGACGAGCTGCCTCCGGATCTCCTCGCAGCGTTCTACGGCGACGACCCGGAGGACCCGCTCAACCAGAAGTGAAGCTCCTCCTCGACACGCACGTGCTCCTCTGGGCGCTCGAGAGCCCCGCAACGCTCCGCGCCGATGCGCGCGCCGCGATCGAGAATCCCAGGTCCCTCGTTCTCGTGAGCGCGGTTACGGCGTGGGAGATCGGGGTGAAGATGGCAGTCGGGAAGCTGAAGGCGCCCGGCGACCTCGCTGCGCAGCTTCGCGAGAAGCGGTTCACGCCGCTGCTCGCCACGCTCGAGCACGGTCTCCACGTCGCCACTCTCCCCGTCCTGCACGGAGACCCGTTCGACCGGCTGCTCGTCGCGCAGGCGCAGCTCGAGGGACTGACGATCGTGACGCGCGATCCGCGGATCGCTGCCTACGACGTCGAGACGCTCGCCGCCTGAGCCGTAGGTCAGCCGGCTGCGCCCTCGGGAGGCGGCGGCTGCATGGCCGTGCCCGGGATCGGGCGCGGCTGCGGGCGGAGCTTCGGCTTCTTCTCGGCGTCGGGCTCGGGCTCGGGCTCGAGCTCCTCCTCCGCCGGGAAGACGGACTCCTCGGACTCGCCGGCGAGCAGGCGCTCGTACTGGTCCTTGTCGATCGTCTCGCGCTCGATGAGGATCGCCGAGAGGCGGTGCAGGTCGTCCATGTGCTGGCGCAGGACGTTGTGCGCCGAGGCGTGCGCCTCCTCGATCACGCGCCTGATCTCGTCGTCGATCTCCTTCGCGATCTCGTCCGAGTAGTCGGGCTCGGAGCCCATGTCGCGCCCGAGGAACGGCATCTCGTGGTTGCGGCCGAGGACGCGCGGGCCGAGCTTCTCGCTCATCCCGAACCGCATGATCATCTGCTTCGCGGTCGTCGTCACGCGCTCGAGGTCGTTCGCGGCGCCCGTCGTCACCTCGTGGAACACGAGCTCCTCCGCGGCGCGTCCTCCGAGCGTCATCGAGAGCTCGTCCATGAGCGCCGACTTCGTCGTCAGGTAGCGGTCCTCGGTCGGGAGCGAGATCGTGAGCCCGAGCGCCTGACCGCGGGAGACGATCGTGATCTTGTGCACCGGGTGCGTGTGCTCGAGGTAGTGGCCGACGAGCGCGTGGCCCATCTCGTGGTAGGCCGTGATCTTGCGCTCCTTCTCGGAGAGGAGGCGCGCCTTCTTCTCCGGGCCGGCGATCACGCGCATGATCCCTTCCTCGAGCTCGTCCTGCTCGATCATCTTCTTGCCGCGGCGGGCGGCGAGGAGGGCGGCCTCGTTGATGAGGTTCGAGAGGTCGGCGCCGGTGAAGCCGGGCGTGCCCGCGGCGAGCGTGTCGAGGTCGATCTCGCGCGCGAGCGGCTTGCCGCGCGCGTGCACCTCGAGGATCCTGCGGCGGCCGAGACGGTCGGGTCGGTCGACGACGATCTGCCGGTCGAAGCGGCCGGGGCGCAGCAGCGCGGGGTCGAGGATGTCGGGCCGGTTCGTGGCGGCGATCAGGATGATGTTGTCCTTCATCTCGAAGCCGTCCATCTCGACGAGGAGCTGGTTCAGCGTCTGCTCGCGCTCGTCGTGGCCGCCTCCGAGACCCGCGCCACGGTGCCGCCCGACGGCGTCGATCTCGTCCATGAAGATGATGCAGGGCGACGCCTGCTTCGCCTGCTCGAAGAGGTCGCGAACGCGCGAGGCGCCGACGCCGACGAACATCTCGACGAAGTCGGAGCCCGAGATGGAGAAGAACGGCACGCCGGCCTCGCCCGCGACGGCGCGTGCGAGGAGCGTCTTACCCGTGCCGGGCGGCCCGTACAGGAGCACGCCCTTCGGGATCCGCGCGCCGAGCGCCTGGAACTTCTTCGGATTCTCGAGGAACTCCTTGATCTCGTGCAGCTCCTCGACCGCCTCGTCAGCCCCGGCGACGTCCTTGAACGTGACCTTCGGCGAGTCCGGCGACATCCGCTTCGCGCGCGACTTGCCGAAGCTCATGACCTTCGAGCCGCCGCCCTGGACCTGGTTCATGAGGAAGATCCAGAAGGCGATCAGGATCACGAACGGCAGCACGCTGATGAGGAGCGACCACCAGGCCGACGAGCCTGTGCCCTTGGAGTCGAACGTGACGCCCTCCTCCTGCAGCAGCTCCTCGAAGCGGGTCGCCGACTGCGGGGTCGGATAGTTGACCTTGACCTTCTCGGAGCCTCCCTCCGGCGCCACGGCGAGCGTCAGCTCGATCGACTGCCGATTCGGGTTGAACAGGGCCTCGTCGACGTTCCCGTCCTCGACGGCGGTGATCGCCTCCGAGTACGTCATCTTCCGCTGCTCGTTGCGTCCGGGGAGCAGCGTCTGACTCGCCACGTAGACGAGCAGGACGATGACGATGAGCGGGAAAAGTGCGCTTCTGAGGAACCTGTTCACAGCGGTGGTCGCAGGGTAGCACCCTGTTTCTTCGGCACCCAAGGGCCCGGCCCTCGTCCCCGTTACGGGCCGATTGCGGATCTACGTGGCGTTCGGTACGAGCAGGCGCGGGGGAACCCATGGTTCCCCCGCGAACCCCCTCCTTCTGTCCTGGGCTTGGAGATCGTGGTACGCGGCCTCCCGGCCGGCGAAGCCGGCCTCTGGCCAGGACGCTGCTCGGCTCGTCTTCCAGCCTGCGGCCGGAGCCTAGGTGGCGTTCGGTACGAGCTCAGGATTGAGAACGGCGACGTACGGGAGGTTTCGGTAGCGCTCGGCGAAGTCGAGGCCGTAACCGATCACGAATCGGTTCGGAATCTCGAAGCCGACGTAGCGGACGTGCACGTCGATCTCGCGGCGCTCCGGCTTCGTCAGGAGCGTGACCACCTCGAGCGACGCCGGCTTCCGCGCCCGCAGGTTGCGGATGAGGTAGGACAGCGTCAGACCGGAGTCGATGATGTCCTCGACGACGAGCACGTCGCGGTCGGCGACGTTGATGTCCAGGTCCTTGAGGATCCGGACGACGCCCGAGGAGTCGGTGGCTGCGCCGTAGCTCGAGATGGCCATGAAGTCGATCTCGCACGGCACCGTCAGCTCGCGCATGAGGTCGGCCATGAAGAACACCGCGCCCTTCAGGACTCCGACGAGCAGGAGGTCGCGGCCCGCGTAGTCGGCCGAGATCTCGGCCCCGAGCTCGCCTATCCGAGCCTGCAGCGCGAGCTGCTCGATCAGGATCTCGCCGACGCCTTGCTCGAGCTCTGCCTGCGTCATGGGTGTACATCCTTCCATGCCCGGACGGCGCCTTCCCATCCAGGCGCCTCCGCGATGCCCGGAACGCACACGACGTCGTCTCCGGACACGACGAGCGGCCACTCGTCGCGCTCGTCGCGCGGCACCTTCGCGTCCACGAGCAGATCCTGCACCTTCTTCGACCGGCCTGCGAGCCGGTCCCCCGGCCGCCTCGTGCGGACCTCGAGCCCGGGGAGGTCGCTCTCGATTCGCCACGGGCCGAACTCGACCGCGCCCTCCAGCCGGAGCGTGTCGTACTCGCGGACCGCACGGATGCCGCGGCCGAGGTCGGCGGCCTTCGTACCGGCCGTGGACGACAGGAGCTCGAGGAGCGAGTCCTCGAGCGCCCTCGGAAGCCGCGGCCGCTCACCCGCGAGCGCGAGCAGGTTCTCGTCCGCGCCCGGATGCAGGCGGCGCAGGAGCGGGAGGATCTCCTCCCGGACGAGGCCGCGCTTCGTGTCCGGGTTCGTGGAGTCCTCGCGGAACGGGAGCCCCTGGGCGCGGCAGTACTCCTCCGTCTCCTCCCGCCAGAGCGTCAGCAGCGGCCGGACGACGCCGTCCTCGCGGCGCACCTTGATCCCGCGCGTGCTTCCGGAGGAGACGAGCCGGTAGAGCACCGTCTCGACCTGGTCCGAGGCGGTGTGGCCGGTCGCGCGCAGGCCTCGGCCCTCGGTCAGGTGGTAGCGCTCCTCCCTCCACGCGGCCTCCGTGGCGGACGAGGGCGGGCATGCCTCGCCCCTACGATCTCTGCGCCGAAGGTCCCCTCGGCAGAAGCGGGCATCCTCTCGGACTCCTCGCCGCGCAGGCCGTGGTTCACGTGGACGGCCGACACGCGGTACCCGAGCTCGCCGAGCACGTGCCAGAGGCAGGTCGAGTCCGCCCCGCCCGACACGAGGCAGCAGACCTCGCCCCCAGGCGGGATCAGGTCGTGCTCGCGGACGAAGCGCTCGACTCGCTCAGGGACTGCGCCGGCCATGCGCGCATTGTGACTTCAGACTAGCCCGGGAGCGCCGACGCGTCGACGACCTCGTCGGCCGGAGGCGGCGTGATGTCGACCGTCGGCGCCGTAGTCGAAGAGCTCGAACGAGACCGACGCCTCGAGCTTCTCCTTCGAGCCCGGCGGCGTCGCGGAGAACGTCGACTTCGACTTTGCGCACGAGGCCCGTCGTCGTCGAGCCAGACGTCGAACGGGACGTCGCGAGACCGGACTGCTCGACGAGCTCGTCGAGCATCGAGCCGAGCTCCTTCCGGCTGCGCGGCGGGCACGAGCGCTCGTAGTTCGCGAGGTCGATCGTCGCGCGATAGTGCGTCGTCGCGACGCCGCGCAGCTCCTCCGTCCCGACCGTCTCGATCTCGCCCGGACACGGCCTTGAGCGAAGTCGAGCAGCGTCCGCGGGTCGCTGCCCGTGAACGGTCGAGCTCCGGCAGGTCAGAAGCTCCGAAGTCCCGCGTGCGTCCGCGGCGAGTCCACCGCACCCACGACTTGCCCTCGGGCAGCTGCTCGGAGATAGCCGGGAAGCGCACGTACACGACCGTCGCCATCCGACGATCACGTCGATCTTCCAGCCGTCCGGTCGCCGAAGTCGGGCGCGCCTGGCCGCCGAGCCCCCGGCGAGGCCGCCGAGGAGACCGCGAGCGACGAGAGGTCGAACGAGATCGTCGCGCGGTCGGCCTCCGTGTCGAACGCGCCCTCGCCCGAGAACGCGAACGGCGCCGGGCCTGCCCGGGAACGATCATGTCGACGCGAGCTCGAAGCGGCCGCTCGGCGCGTCCGCGCTCGTCGTCGCCGCCTGCGAGAGCTGCTCGGCGCTGATCGACTCGCAGTGAGCGAGCGTGCCGCCTCCGCAGGCCGCGAGCGCGCCGACGGCGGCCACGAGGACAGACAGCGCGAGAAGCCGGCGGAGGGCCATCGCACGGAACGTCGGCCCGCTCACGAGCCTGCTCGTCCCTCTGTCGGGGGATCCCTGAACGCCGGAGCGCCGCTCCATTCCTCGAGCAGGCTAGCCGCCGCCTGCACCTCCGCCGCGCTCAGCCGGTGACGGCTCGCGTGCTCGACCGGAGGCGCGAGCAACGCGGCCGGCACGAGGCCGCGCGCGGCATCGAGGACGTAGCGGACGGCGAGCGCATGGCCGACCACGAGCGCGGTGCTCTGGGAGCGCTCGAGCACCGTGCGGAGCCCGCGTGCGTACCGGGCCGCGACCTCGGCCCTGCTCTCCCCGCCGCCCGGCGGCTGGACGTCGGGCAGGCTCGGACGCCGCCCAGGCGCGGTAGACGATCGAGCGGGCCCGCCTCGAAGTCGCCGAAGTCGATCTCGGCGAGGTCGGTGACGACGATGCGGGGCACGTCGCGGCCCTCGAGCGCCAGCTCCAGCGTCTCGAGCGTCCGCGCATGGCCGGTCGCGACGCCGAGATCCAGCTCTTCGCCGGCGAGGGCGGCCCCGAGGGCGCGGGCCTGCTGGCGCCCCTCGTCCGTGAGCCCGCCGCCCGGGCCCCGCCCCGACGCGACGCCGTCGCGGTTCGAGAGCGCCAGCGCGTGGCGCACGAGGATGAGGTCGATCACAAGGAGCACGGAGCGGTAGTCCAGGACGTGCTCCATCCCGACCGTCTCGTACAGACGGATCGCGGGTGCGTTGTCGGCCCGCACGAACAGGCAGACGGCGGGAGCTCGCTCGAGCAGGAGCCGGCACAGGTCCCGGAGGCCGCGGGCGCCGTTTCCGTGGCGACGGACGGCCGGGTCGACCCACACCTGCTGGAGCTGCACGGCCGACGGCGTCCACGCGGAGGCCTCGGCCTTGAACAGGATCGCGCCGTCGTCGGCCCAGAGCCACGAGCGCCCCTCCTCGATCTGCGTGCGGGTGCGCCAGCGGAACCCCTCGGAGTCGCGCCGTATCGGGTCGACGCCGATCTCCTGCTCGTGCGCGGCGGCGCAGGCGGGCAGCAGGAGCTCGAGGTCGTCGAGCGTCGCGGGACGCAGGCCCGTGTCCCCGGCCGGCGGCGGCTCGCGGATCACGAACACCGGCTGGCCGGGACGGTTCTCGCGCGGACGCGGCAGCCGGGAGCGAACCGCGCTCCACAGGTCCGAGACCGCGTTCGCCTCCCCGATCAGCATCCGCGGCGCCGCGCGCGCGACCTCCTTCGCGAACATCCCGCACCCGACGCCCGACGGCACGGCGTTCACGCCGACGTGGCAGAGACCCTCGATCTCGCCCCTCGGCCCCACGGCCACGAACCGGCCCAGGCTGCGCCGCGCCATGTCCTCGAGGAAGACGCGCTCGATCGGGTCCCGCTCGCAGAAGCGGAGGATCTCCCGGCGCTCGGGCTCGAAGAGTTTCGCGCGCACGCAGAAACTCTAGGAGAGGCGTGTTCCGGTCATGGCCTCCAGCCGGAACCCTTAGGGTTCCGGCCGTGCCGATCCATCTCCGCGCGAACCCCGGCGACTACGCGGAGGCGTGCCTCCTGCCGGGCGACCCCCTGCGCGCGAAGTACATCGCCGAGACGTTCCTGACCGACGTCGTCGAGGTCAACGCCGAGCGCGGCCTGCTCGGCTTCACGGGCTCCTGGGAGGGCAAGCGGGTGTCCGTGCAGGGAACCGGCATGGGCTGCCCGGGCGCGACGATCGTCTTCGACGAGCTCATCCAGCTCGGCGTGAAGCGACTCCTGCGGGTCGGCACGTGCGGCGGCCTGCAGCCGGACCACGCGCTCGGCGACCTCATCGTCGCGCTCTCCGCGGTGCCCGCGGACGCGACGGCCACGCACATGGTCGGCGGCGAGCCGCACTGCCCGACCGCGAGCTGGGAGCTCATCCACGAGGCGGTGCACGTCGCGAAGCACAGCGACCTGACCCTCCGGGTCGGCCCGATCGTCTCCAGCGACCTCTTCTACAACCCCGACGAAGGCCAGTACGAGCGCTGGTCGAAGCGCGGAATCCTCGCGGTCGAGATGGAGGCATCGGCGCTCTTCACGCTCGGCGCGCTGAAGGGCGTCCAGACCGGCTGCCTCCTCACCGTCAGCGACATCGTGGTCGAGGGCGAGTTCGTCCGGATCTCCGACGACGAGCTGCGCGCGGCGGTCGACCGGATGACGCGGATCGCGCTCGAGACGGCGACCGCCGGCCAGAACGGCCATTAGCGCCGTCCGCACGGTCTTCCTCGTCAACCCGGCCTCGGCCGGCGGCTCGACCGGCAAGCGCTGGCCCGAGATCGCCCATCGCGCCGCCGCGCTCGGCCTCGCCGGCGACGCGCTCATCTCCGAGGAGCCGGGCCAGCTCGCGACGCTCGCCCGAGAGGCGATCGACGGCGGCGCGCAGCGGCTCGTCGTGGTCGGCGGCGACGGGTCGGTCAACGAGGTCGTGAACGGGGCGGCCGGGGCCGACGTCGAGGTCGCCGTGATCGCGCGGGGGACGGGCTGGGACTTCGTGCGCACCTACGGGATCCCGCGCGATCTCGATGCGGCCGTGGACGTCGCGCTCTCGGGCGCCGTCCGCGAGATCGACGTCGGGCTCGTCACGTTCCGGACGTGGGCCGGAGAGGAGGCGCGCGCGCACTTCGCGAACGTCGCGAGCGCGGGGATCAGCGGCGCGATCGCGAAGCGCGCGAACGAGACCTCGAAGGCGCTCGGAGGGAAGATCTCGTACTACTGGGCGACGCTCGCCGTCTTCGCGCGCTGGCAGACGGGCGAGATGCGGATCACGGTGGACGGGGACGCACGCGACGGGAAGATCATCGACGCGCTCGTCGCGAACGGGCGCTACCTCGGCGGCGGGATGATGATGCTGCCCGAGGCCGAGCCCGACGACGGCCTCTTCGACGTGCTCGTGATCGGCGACGTCACGAAGCGCGACCTCCTGCTCACGCTCCCGAAGAGCTACCGCGGGAAGCACCTCCCGCATCCCGCGGCTCGAGGTGCTGCGCGGACGCGTCGTCACCGTGGACGCGGACGAGCCGCTCCCGATCGAGCTCGACGGCGAGCAGCCCGGGACGACGCCGGCACGCTTCGAGGTCGTGCCGCGGGCGCTGCGGCTCCGCGTGCCGCGCGCCGCCTGACCTCAGCGAAGCGCCGGGCCGGCGATCCGGAAGTACTTCGGGGCGCGCCGGCAGCCCCGGTCGTCGCACTCGCTGCCCATGACTCCGATCGCGAGCCGTGTCACGCCTCCTCGCGGAATCCTCACCCGCGCGCGGTAGCGGCCGGGCTGCACCGCGTGGACTCCGTACGCCAGCGGCGTCCGCGAGCCGCCGGGGCCGAAGAGCCGGACGAACACGTAGCCGGGGCGGAAGGGGCGCCGCTTCCCGGCCTCCGCGACGGTGAGGGTCCAGACGACCCGCACGCGTCGACCCCGGCTCCGCGTCGCGCGAGATCGGGGTCAGCACGCGCGCGACGACGCCCTCCTTGGCGGCGGCAGGCGCCGACAGCGCCAGCAGGGCCGCGAGCAAGGCTGCGGCCGCGAGTGCGCGCGACGACACGCTCAACGTACGGCTACGCCGTGGGCTTCGGCTTGCTGGTCGTCGTGCGGCGCGCGGGCGCCTTCGCCTTCTTCAGCGCCGCGACCTCCTTCTCGAGCTTGGCGACGCGCTCCTCGAGCGCGTCGATGCCGCGTACCTTCTTGCCCAGCTCGTCGACCCGCGCGCTGCAGGTCGTTGAAGGCAGTCACGGCGCGCTGGCCGCCGGGGAGGTCGGCGAGCCGCTGCAGCGCCTCCTCGCCCGCGTCGGCGAGCCGGGTCACGAAGTCCTTCTCCTCGCTCGTGGCTTCTGTCGTCTTTCGCTTTGTCGTCGTCTCGGCCATGCGGGGAGTCATAGCAGCTTCGGCGGGCGGCACTCAGAGCACGGCGAGCACGGCTTGAAGCGTCTCGCCCGCGGGCGCGTCGATCTTCAGGAGCGCGCCGGTCGTCGAGCGCGGTCGGCCCGCGGTTCACGATCGCGAAGCGCGCGCGCCTCGAGCGGGAGCCCGGCGACCGGCCAGACCTCGAGCGTCGAGCCGACGACGAGCACGAGCTCGGCGCCGCGAGCGAGCTCGGTCGCCCGCTCGAGCGCGCCGGGAGGGAGGAGCTCGCCGAACATCGTCACGCCCGGCTTCAGCGCCTCGCCGCAGTGCCGGCAGAGCGGGACGGGCTCGGTCTCGAGCTGCGCGAGCACGTCGTCGAGACTCTGCGTCCAGAGGCACGAGAGGCATACGGCCGAGCGGATCGACCCGTGCATCTCGACGACGTCGCGGCTCCCCGCGCGCGTGTGCAGCGTGTCGATGTTCTGCGTGACGACGCCCTGCACGAGACCGAGCTCCTCGAGCGTGGCGATCGCCCGGTGCCCCGCGTTCGGCTCCGCCTCCCGGAGCAGCCCGATCCGCTGCGCATAGAACCCCCAGACGCGCTCCGGGTCGCGCCGGAACGCCTGGATCGAGGCGACCTCGAACGGGTCGACGTCCGCCCAGATGCCGGTCGGCGAGCGGAAGTCGGGAATCCCGCTCTCCGTCGAGATCCCGGCTCCCGTCAGGACGACGCACGGCTGCCGCTCGCGGATGAGGGCGGCTAGCCGCGCGGCCGACACGCGGCGATTCTAGGCTTGGCGCCCATGGAAGGCTTCGCGTTCTCGACGGACGTGCGCGTGCGCTTCGCGGAGACCGATGCGCAGGGGATCGTCCATCACGCCTCGTTCGTCGTCTGGTTCGAGGTCGCCCGCGTGGCGTACCTGGAGGAGTACGCGGGCGGCTACAGCTCGATCCGCGAGCGCGGCCTGGAGGCCCTCACGACCGAGGTGCACGTCCGCTACCACCGCGCGGCGTACTTCGACGACGTCCTGACCGTGTGGACGCGCTGCGCCGACCTGCGCGGGGCGCGGTTCCGCTACGAGTACCGCGTCGTGCGAGACGGCGAGCTCGTCGCCGACGGCTCGTCGAGCCACGCGACGGTCGAGAGAGGCACGTACCGACCGACGCGCGTGCCGGAGTGGCTGGTCGAGGCCGTCGCTAGGGCTGAGTCGGCGGCGGCGTAGTCTCGTCGGGCGGCGGCGGCTTCTTCCGGGGCGGCTTGGGCTTCGGCTCGACCTTCGTCCCGACCCTGATCACGCGCGCCTCGCCGCGGTAGTTCGTGTTCCACGTCTCGTCGTGCAGGACCCGGCCGTTGCGCCGAGTACACGGTGCGCGTGACCGACGTCCGGCTCGGCGAGGTGCCGCTCGCCTCGACGAGCGTCGTCCCCTTCAGCATGGTCGGGTCGTTGACCCGCTTGACGGGCGGCGAGCCGGTGATCTCGAACGTTCCGTCGGAGCTCTCGACGCGGCGCGTCTCCCCGCCGTAGATCGCGATGCTGATCCCGTCCGCCTCCGCGAAGCCCTTGACGAGCACCCACGTCTTCGTGTCGTTCACGAACTCGAGGTCGAGCGAGGGCCAGTACACGGTCGCGTCGCGGCCGAGCTGGTAGCGGTCGATGTAGAGCGAGTGCGGGTTGCGCTCGGTGATGTCGAGGCCTGCCTCCCACGCGGCGTTGAAGACCGTCGTCGCGACCTGCGAGGTGCCGCCTCCGACCTCTTCCTCGTACCGCGTGCCGATGATCACCGGCGCGGAGCGGAAGCCCCGCTCCTCGGTCCGCTCGCCGATCGCTTCGTTGAGCGAGAACGTGCCGCCCGGCGGCACGAGCGTGTCGTCGAGCGCCGCGACGCCGAGCCGGAGGTTGGTGATCCGGTCCCACGTGCCCGAGTTGTAGGTCTTGTAGGCCGACATCCGGCGATCGATGCCCATCGCGAGCGCCTCGCGCGTCGTTCGCTCCGGAGCCGCCTTCACGACGACGACCCGTGCGACGCGGTTCGCGCGCGACGTCGCCGCGCGCATGAGCGCCTTCGCCGTCTGCGCCACGTCCAGCTCGGTCCCGACGCGCGAGGGGAGCACCTGGATGCTCTCTCCCGAGACCGCGAAGCGCGCGTCGACCGGCGGGTTGCCGGCGCGCTCTCCGAGCGTCTCGAAGAACGCGACCGCGGCCGGGCCGGAGATCGAGAGCCGCTTCGCGCCGTCTTGCGGGAGCGCGAGCAGCGCGGCCAGACGATGCCGCGAGAGCCGCCACTGCCGCGTGGCGCCGCGGAGGACGACCGGCGCCAGAGAGCGCCAGGCGCGCCCGCCGGGCGACGGGGACGAGCATCGCCCTCGTCACGGCCGGCGTCGCCGTGACGACCGGAAGCGCGACGGCCCCGCCGGCCCGCTCGAGCGAGCCGAGCGCGCGGACGACGGTCCGCGCGGCCGCCTCGCGATCGAGTCGCCGGCCGGCCTCGTCCGGCGCGATCTCGATCTGGAGCCCGCGCCGGACGACCGCCGCGTTCGTCGCCTGCCGGTCGACGCCCTTGGCCATGCGCTCGAGCGCGAAGTCCAGCGCCGCATCCGAGACCCCGACGCGCGGGAGGATCTCCGCCCCGAAGAAGCGCGTGTGCAGCCGCCGGTAGCCGCGAATCGGGCCGAACCCGTCTCCGGCCCTTGCCGCCGCTTCGACCGCTCCACGCCAGTCGGGATCGACGCCGAGCTGGTTGGCCGCGAAGGAGTACGTCTTGCCCCCCGCCGAGAAGGTGACCGGCTCGGCGCTGACGGCGGCGAACCGCTGTTCGAGCTTCGTCTCCGCCTGCCGCGTGGTCAACCCTCCGACGTCGATGCCGGCCACGTGCGTCCCGGAGGCAAGCTGCTGCCGGGAGCCGGCGAACGCGAGCCCGAGGAGAACGCCGAGCAGCAGGAAGAGCACGACCCCGAGCGAGAGCGTCGCGACAGTGGACCGGCTGGTGCGGCCCTGACGTCGCGCACGCGGAGAGAAGAGAGGTGATTCCGCCCGCACGGAAGCGCCCATTCTACTGACGTGCAGCCGCGGTACTCAGCGTCCGGCCGAGGCTTTAGCTCGGCTCAAAAAACGAAGAGCTCGACCCCGCCGGAGACGTACAGCCCGACTCCCGTGATGTAGGCGGCGAGGTCGGAGCAGAGGAACGCGATCGCATTCGCGATGTCCTGCGGCTCGCCGGGGCGCTTCAGCGCCGTGCGGGCGACGATCCGCTCGTTCATCACCGGGTTCGCCATGTGGAACGCCTCGGTCCCGATCACGCCGGGGACGATCGCGTTGCAGGTGATCCCGCTGCGGGCGCCCTCCATCGCGAGCGTGCGCGTCAGCCCGAGCACGCCCGCCTTCGTCGTCGAGTAGCTCGCCTGCCCGAAGCCGCCGAGCGTCCCCGCGACGGAGGCCATGTTCACGATCCGCCCCCACCCGCGCTCCTTCATGTGCGGCCACACGGCCTGCGCGCAGTTGAAGGAGCCGGACAGGTTCACGCGCAGGTCGCGCTCCCAGAGCTCGGGGCGCTGATCGTGGAACTGCCCGACGTGGTCGAGCGTCGCCGCGTTGTTCACGAGGATGTCGACCGAGCCGAGCTCCTCGACCGTGCGCTCGACCGCGGCCGCGACCTGCTCGCGGTCGGTCACGTCGCACTTGAGGGCGAGCGAGCGGCGGCCCATCCCGCGGATCTCCTCCGCGGTCGACTCCGTGTGGACGAGGCCCTGCGCGCGGGCAACGGTCGCGAGCGACCCCCACTCGTCCGTCTCCTCGGAGAGCTCCGACTCGACGAGGATGTCGGCGATCGCGACGTCGGCCCCCGCCCGCGCGAGCGTGAGCGCGTCCGCGCGGCCGAGCCCGCGCGACCCGCCGGTGACGAGCGCGACCCGCCCGGAGAGGTCGATCTCGATGGCCATCGGGCGATCCTACGCTGGTAGAAGGCGCGTGCAGCGCATCGACGTCGACGAGCGGAGAGCACGGCTCGTTCGCCGCCACCGGCTCGCACCCGCCGAGCGCGCCGGCTCCGCGCTCGAGGCGACCCGGAGCCTGGTCGTGCTGCACTCGACCGACGCGGCCACCGTGTTCCTCTCGGTGCACGCGCGCACGAACGGCGTCGACGCAGGCCGACATCGAGCGCGAGCTGTACGAGGAGCGCACGCTCGTCCGCATGCTCGGCATGCGCCGGACGCTGTTCGTCGTGCCGCGCGAGCTCGTCCCCGTCGTCGAGGCGGCCGCCACGCGCGCGATCGCCGCCCGCGAGCGCAAGCGACTCGAGCAGATGATCGCCGTGAGCGAGCTCTCGAAGCAGCCCGCCGCCTGGCTCCGGCGTGCGATGGCGACCGCGCTGCGCGAGCTCGAGGCGCGCGGCGAGGCGTTCACGTCCGACCTCACGAAGTCCGTCCCGGTCCTGGCGAAGCGAGTCCGGTTCGGGACCGTCGGCACGAAGTGGGAGATCACGCAGAGCGCCGGCTCGCGGATCCTCCCGCAGCTCGCGATGGAGCGGAAGGTCGTCCGCGGCCGGCCGCGCACCACCTGGGTCAACGGCCAGTACCGCTGGGTCCCGACGGCCGCCTGGCTCGGCGCCGAGATCGAGCCGATGGAGACCGGCGCCTGCGCAGGCGGTGCTCCTCGAGCGCTGGCTCGCGGCCTTCGGGCCGGCGACCGAGACCGACATGCGCTGGTGGACCGGGCTGGACGGCCCGGGAGACGCGCGCGGCGCTCGCCGCGATCCCGCACGCCGAGGTCGACCTCGACGGAGCGACCGGCTACGTGCTCGCGGACGACCTCGAGCCGACCGAGCCGCTCGGAGCCCTCGGCGGCGCTCCTCCCGGCGCTCGACCCGACGACGATGGGCTGGAAGGTGCGCGACGTGGTACCTCGGCCCGCACGAGCGCACCCTCTTCGACAGCGCCGGCAATGCCGGGCCGACCGTCTGGTGGGAGGGCCGCGTCGTCGGCGGCTGGTCGCAGCGCCGGGACGGGGAGATCGCGTTCCGGCTGCTCGAGGACGTCGGCGCGGAGGCCGTCGCCGCGATCGAGGCGGAGGCAGCGCGCACGGAAGCGTGGATCGGGGACGCGCGCTTCTCGCCGAGCTTCCTCCCGCCGTTCCAGCGCGAGATCGGCCGTTCCTAGTCGCCTCGCGGCAGGAAGATCTCCTTCGCGATCACGAGCCGCTGGATCTGCGACGTGCCCTCGTAGATCTGGAACAGCTTCGCGTCGCGCATGAGCTTCTCGACCGGGTACTCCTTGATGTAGCCGTAGCCGCCGAAGACCTGCACCGCGTCGGTCGTGACCTTCATGGCCGTGTCCGCGGAGAACCGCTTCGCGTACGAGGACTGCAAGGTCGCGCGCTTGCCCTGGTCGTGGAGCCAGGCCGACTGCCAGACGAGCAGCCGCGCCGCCTCGATCTCCGTGGCCATGTCCGCGATCATGAAGTTGACGCCCTGGTGCATCGCGATCGGCACGTCGAAGGTCACGCGCTCCTTCGCGTACTCGACCGCGAGCTCGAACGCGGCCTGCGCGACGCCGACCGCGCCCGCGGCCGTGCCCGGGCGCGTGAAGTCGAGCGTCTTCATCGCGATCTTGAAGCCCTCGCCCTCCTCCCCGAGCCGGTTCCCGGCCGGGACGACGACGTCGGTGAGCGCGAACGCGGACGTGTCGGTCGCGCGCTGCCCCATCTTGTCCAGGTGCTTCTCGATCTGGACTCCGGGAGCGTCCATCGGCACGACGAAGGCGGAGATGCCCTTGTGCCCCTTGTCCGGGTCCGTCTTCGCGAAGACGACCGTCCACGCCGCCTGGCCCGCGTTCGTGATGAACGTCTTCGAGCCGTTGATGACGTACTCGTCCCCGCGCCGCACCGCGGTCGACTTCATGCGCGCGACGTCGGAGCCCGCGTCCGGCTCGGTGAGCCCGAACGAACAGAGGAGCGGCTCCTCGAGGAGCGGCGGCAGCCACTCGCGCCTTCTGCTCGTCCGTGCCGGCGATGAGGACGGGCGCCGCGCCGAGGCCGTTCGCGCTGATCGAGGTGCCGATGCCGGAGCAGCCCCACGACAGCTCCTCGCCGACGAGCATCGAGTCGAAGGCCGGCAGCTCGGGGCCGCCGAGCGACTCGGGGACGTGCAGGTTCATGAGCCCGAGCTCGTGCGCCTTCGCGATCACGTCGGCGGGATGCGTCTGGTGCTCGTCGTACTCGGCCGCCTTCGGGCGGATCTCCTTCTCGGCGAACTCGCGCGCGAGCGCGCGCAGCTCGCGCTGCTCCGGCGTCAGCGCGAACGAGACGCCGCCGGCGACGCCGGTCTCGATCGTCGTCATGCTCTTCGCTCCTTCGATTGACTAGTCAGTCAATCGAGTTTACGCGCTCTGCCGAGGCCCGGTCAAGAGCCGGAAGCCCTTCTCGTAGGATGTGCTCGTGGCGACGACCTCCGAGCGCGACTCCAAGCCCGGGCCCTCGATCCCCTCGACTTCCTCGACGTGGACGCGCTCCTCGACGACGAGGAGCGCGCGATCAGGGACACGGTGCGCCAGTTCGTCCGCGACAACGTCCTCGACGAGGTCGGCGACTGGTTCGAGAAGGGCTACTTCCCGCGCGAGCTCTTCGCCGAGCTCGCGAAGCTCGGCCTCCTCGGGATGCACCTCGAGGGCTACGGCCTGCCCGGCGCGAGCTCGGTCGCGTACGGGATCACCTGCATGGAGCTCGAGGCCGGCGACGCGGGCGTCCGCAGCGCGGTCTCGGTGCAGGGCTCGCTCGCGATGTTCCCGATCTGGAAGTTCGGCTCCGAGGAGCAGAAGGAGCGCTGGCTGCCGCCGATGCAGGCGGGCGAGGTGATCGGCTGCTTCGGGCTCACCGAGCCGGACGCGGGCTCCGACCCCGGCTCGATGCGGACGCGCGCGCGCCGCGACGGCTCCGACTGGATCCTGAACGGCGCGAAGATGTGGATCACGAACGGGACGATCGCCGACGTCGCGGTGGTCTGGGCCAGGACGGACGACGGCGCGATCCGCGGCTTCCTCGTCGAGAAGGACATGCCCGGGTTCACCGCGCCCGAGATCCACAAGAAGCTCTCGCTGCGCGCGTCGGTGACCTCCGAGCTCGTGCTCCAGGACGTGCGCGTGCCGGACGAGAACGTCCTCCCCGGCGTCGAGACGCTCCGCGGGCCGCTCTCGTGCCTGAACGAGGCGCGGTTCGGGATCGTCTGGGGCGCGGTCGGCTCCGGCCGCGCGTGCTTCGAGGCCGCGCTCGAGTACGCGAAGGAGCGGATCGTCTTCGGCAAGCCGATCGCGGGCTACCAGCTCACGCAGGAGAAGCTCGCGGAGATGGCGCTCGAGCTGAACCGCGGCCTGCTCGTCGCACTCCACCTCGGCCGCATGAAGGACCACGGCACGCTCCGGCCCGAGCACGTGAGCCTCGGGAAGCTCGGCAACGTCCGCGGCGCGCTCGAGGTCGCCCGCAGCGCGCGCACGATCCTCGGCGCGAACGGCGTCACGCTCGAGTACCCGGTCATCCGGCACGTGAACAACCTCGAGTCGGTGCTGACGTACGAGGGGACGCACGAGGTGCACACCCTCGTCGTCGGCCAGGCCCTCACCGGGCAGAACGCGTTCCGCTAAGGCACGCTTCGCGGCCGCGAAGCGGACGCCTTTAGGGAATTTCGCGCGACCGGGAGTCCGCGCTAGCGGGCTCCCGGTCTTGCGCACGGCACGGGCCGCGGTTCCCCGCGGCCCGTGCGTGTACCGCTTCGACGGCAGGCTCAGTCGTCGCGTCGTCGTCGTCGTCGTTGTCATCGCCGCAGCGGCTGTGCTTGTTGCGCACCTTCTCGAAGTAGTGCTTGTCGATCCAGCGGGCGACGTTCTCCCCGAGCTCCGCGCCGTTCTCGTCCGCGGTCCGGAAGTGGATGCCCTGCCAGATGCGTGCGTCGATCGTGTCCTCGACCACGTCGGTGAAGCGGCTGTAGTGCCGCGTCATCGCCGTCGGCCCCGGGAGGCCCAGGGTGACGGTCGCGGTGAGGTCGAACTCCATCTTGTCCCTGCCGAAGAACGCCTTCGCCGCGTTCATGACCGAGCCCGTGACGCAGTTGTAGCCCGACGACACGTCCGGGTACGGCGGATTCGCGTTGAACGACGTCCACGCCGGGTCGCCGACGGTCCTCGAGTTGGTGTCCGAGTCGCCGAGCCGGATCGCCGTGATCGGACGCCAGTTGCTCCAGAACTCCTTGTCGTCCCAGCAGTTGATGGCCGCGTCCGCGTGCGCCACGTTGACCATCGCGAAGAGGCGAGCCTGCTCGGCGAGCGAGAGGTCCTTCTGCTGCGCGAGCCCGCGGAGCATCCGCGCGTACACCGTCATCGGGTTGGCCGTGAAGAACTGCGCGGCCTCGGTCTGCTCCTGCGTGCGCTCGTTCGGTGTCAGAGCGGTCCCGACACCACCGAACCGCTTCGCCTCGTCGTACTCCTTCGCGTACTTCCTGCTCCCGAGCGCCGGCGGGCCGTCCGACCTGAACTGCGAGTTGCTCTTCAGGGTGAACGGCTTGACCTTCGCGACCCACGCGAACGGGTCGCTCGGCCCGGACGGCGTCGTGCACGTGAGCGCCGCCTGAACCGGACGCCACTCGCCCGGACCCTCGCGGCACGTGAACGAGAACGGCACGTAGCGGCCGTCGCCCGTCCGCTTCAGCAGCATCGCGGCCGCGGCGTTCTCGCCCGCTTCGATCCCGGCCTCCTTGGACGGGCCGTTCGGGATCGCGGCGAGCGACGCCGTGTACGCGTCGTTGAGCCACGTCTGCGTCAGCCCGGGCAGCGCGGGCACGGGTGCGATCCCGAGACCGACGAGCACGTGGTGCGCAGCCGTCGCCGCGGCCGCGGACTTCGACGCCCACCTCGGCGCCCCCGGGAGGTTCTTCAGGAATGGCTCGTGGCCGCGGTCGATCATGTTGACCGCGTCGTACATCGCTCCGTGCACCATCGCCAGGTGCTGCGCAGCGACGGGCGGCGTCTGCTGTGCGCCCGGACGCGTCGGCGGCGTCGTGACCGGCGGCGCCGTCGGGTTGAAGAGCGCCTCGAGCGCGTTCAGGTTCCAGTCGAGGACCGCATCGTTCGGAGGCCCAGCGACCGCGGTCGTCTGCCCACCCCCCAGCAGCACGGCGACGGCCACGACGAGCATCCCGCCGAAGGCGAGTGCCCGTATGGACTTCGTTTTGCGTTGCATTTCCCCGCTCCTTTCGTTGCTTCTACAGGTCCAGACGGGCGGGGCCCTCCGTGGCTTCCCGCCCGGATGGGATCGCCTCGGCCACCCGAAGCGGCTCGAGCCCCGCGCCTGAGATACGTCTCGACGAGGAAGCTCGGCATCGGCTCGAGGCTAGGCGCGACTCGCGGAGCGGACTACCGGGCCAGCACGTGAATGCCTTGGGAGGCTGCCCTCCTCGCGCACGACGAGGTGCGCCGCTTGACGCCGCCGGTGCGATCACGGAGAACTTCTCTGACCGACTGGAGGTCGATCACATGGGAGCCGACCAGGACGAAGGGCTCGGAGAGGCACTCGAGGGACTGCGTGCCGAGGTCGCCGAGCTGCGCGCGTCGCGGGAGCGGCTGGTCCTGGCCGCGGACGCCGACCGTCGCAGAATCGAGCGCGACCTGCATCGAGGCGTGCAGCAGCACCTGGTCGCCCTTGCCGTGAAGCTCCAGCTCGCGGAGTCCGTCGTGGAGTCCGATCCGTGCGGCGACACGCGCGCTCCTCGAGGAGATGGCCGCCGACGTTCAGCAGGCGCTGGACGAGGCTGGCGCGGCTCGCCGGGCAGATCTGCGCCCCGCTGATCGAGGTGGGCGGGCTCGGCGCGGCCCTGCGCGCGGCCGCCGTGGGCGCCGGCGTCCCGGCCTCGGTCGACGTCGCCGGCCGCACGAGCTACCCGCCGGAAGTCGCGCATGACCGTCTATCTCGCCTGGCTCGAGGCGCTCGAGCAGCCCGCCGGCGGCGCCAAGGCCGCGATCACCGTACGAGAGCGACGAGCGGACCCTGACGTTCGACCTCTCCTGGAGCGCGCCGGGCGAGCAGGCGAGGCTCGCGCAGCTCCGCGACCGGGTCGAGGCGCTCGGCGGCCGGCTCACCGTCGAGCCGGCGCCCGCCGGGGGCACACGCGTGCTCGGCTCGCTCCCGCTCGCCCGCTGAGCGGGCTAGCCGCTCTCGGCCAGGTACAGGACCACGGCCTTGACGCGCTTGTGGGTCGCCTCCTCCCAGCTCAGCCCGAGCTTGAGGAAGATCGAGTGGATCACCTTCTCGACCGACCGCTCCGTGAGGACGAGCGACTCGGCGATCGCGGCGTTGTTCTTCCCCTCGGCCATCTCGCGCAGCACGTCGAGCTCGCGCGGAGTCAGCTCGTTGAGCGGTGACTCCTCGGCGCGGGCGTTCGCCGCGACGAGGGCATCGACGACCTTGGGGTCGATCACCGAGCCGCCCTCCGAGACCGCACGGATCGCCGAGACGAGCTGGCCGAGATCCTTCACCCGCTCCTTGAGGAGGTACGCGCGGCCCTCGCTCCCGCCCTCGAGGAGCGCGAGAGCGTAGGCCGGCGTCGCGTACTGGCTCAGCACGACCACGCCGACGCCCGGATGCGACTCCCGCAACCGCGCAGCAGCCTGGATTCCTTCGTCCGAGTCACCGGGTGGCATTCGGATGTCGGTGACGACGACGTCCGGCCTCTCGGCGTCGACCGCTGCGAGCAGCGAGTCGAGGTCCTCACAGACGGCAGCGATCTCGACGTCGTCCGACGTCTCCAGCAGCCGCCTTACGCCCTCTCGGACGAGGTACTGGTCGTCGGCGAGCACGAGACGGATTGGCATGGAGCGAGAATACGGCGGTGACGCCGACTTCTCCAGGCACGCGCGACGAAGCGTCTCCCGCGTCTCTGTGCGTGCTCGTGGTCGACGACGACGACAGGAACCGGAAGCTGGCGCTCGACGTGCTCCGCGCCGCCGGGCTCCGCACGCTCGAGGCGGAGAGCGGGCGCGCCGCGCTCTCGCGCGCGGCGGAGCACCGGCCTGACGTCATCCTCCTCGACCTCGAGCTCCCGGACGTCCACGGCATGGAGGTCGCGCGCGCGCTGAAGCGGGATCCGCGAACGGCGCACATACCGGTCGTCGCCTTTAGTGCCCTGCGCCTGGCCGACGCCGCCGATGGCCTGCGAGCCGCCGGCTTCGCCGGCTACCTCGAGAAGCCGATCGACGTCAGGGCGTTTCCGGAACAGGTCCGCCGCTACTCCGAGCGAGGCGGGGCGTGAGCTTCGGGTCGTGGTGATCGTCCGTCCACCGGTGTGCCAGCACCCCGGCGACTCACCGGCGGGCACGGTTGGCACGCGCGCGTCCGCGATGCAACGTTCTCCGCGAGACCTAGACGGACGCCCTCCCTGCGTGTATCGTCGCGCGCCCGGGGGGACGGGTTCGTTCAGGCAGGCTGGACGAAGGAGGCGGAATGTTGCGGAGACTGTGGCTCGGAGCCGCACTGACGGCTGGCGCCGTCGCGGTGGGGGCCCTCGCCCTCGCGCTCTCGGCGTGCGGAGGCTCGACGCGCGGTGAACAGCGAACTGCAAGAGCAGGTCGACAAGTTCCAGATCGGCGAGATCGAGAAAGACTTTCACGAGGCCCTTTCGAAGAAGGACATCGACCAGATGATGAGCCTGTGGTCGCAGAACGCGACGTTCACCGCCGGTCCCGGGAAGACCGCGACCGGGAAGCAGCAGATCCAGCAGTTCTGGCTGGACTCCGAGGCCTTCAAGCCCTCGACCGAGTGGGTCTCGGACCACCCGGCGTACAAGCTGCGGGTCACGGTCAGCGGTGATCGGGGCACGCTGCACTTCGAATGCCACTTCGTCGACGTGAACACCGGCGAGGTGGACGCGGCCACGGCGGGCGATCTGGACGTGTCGCGGATCGACGGCCGCTGGCTGATCACCAACATGGTCGGGGGGACCGCAGAGTTGAGCCCCTGAGCGGAGCATGGAGCGCCAGGTGCCCCAGCGCGAGACGCCGGGCGACGCCGCGAAGCGGCGCACCCTGAGCCCGGACGACAACCCGCTCGTCCGGGCCGTCGGCCGCGTGCCGGCGAAGGTCCACACCAAGCTGCTCGTCGCCTTCGTGGCGACTGCGCTGCTGGTCGTGGCCGTCGGCGTTCTCGGGGTGCGGCTGCTCGGGCAGTCGAACGAGCGGGTGGAGTCCCTCGGCGAGCTCCAGAGGCGCTCCGCCGCGTACAGCAAGCTCCGAAGCGACGCCGAGCACGTCCGCCTGCTCCTGTCCGGCAACGTCGCAGGAGACTTCGGCCAGATCTTCCCGTTCGCCGATCGAGACGCGGGTGACTGGGCCGTGGATCTCGCGGCAGTGACGTGCTCGACAACGCTCAAGGCCTCGATGCACCCCGAGAAACTCGGGTTCGTCCCTCCGGCCGAGGACGAGCAGTTACCTCAGGCAGGATCCGCGAGACGAGCATGGACCTGTCGAGGGTCATGGAGAGGATCGTCGCGGCCGGCCCCGCGGGACGGGAGGTCGAGGACGCCGATCGCCAGGACGCAGAGGACTTCGTCTCCGTCCTCAGAGAGCACGCCATCGAGCTCGACAACACGACGACGGAGAGGGCGAACGCGCTGATCGCCCAGAACGAGAGTGCCTACACGAGCTCCCGAAACCTCTTCATCGGCGCCGCGGCCGGTGCGATCGGGCTCGCGCTGTTGCTGGGGTTCGTCCTCTCGTGGTCGGTCATCGGCCCCATCCAGCGAATCGGGGCTCGGCTGTCCGCCACGGCATCAGGCGACTTCACCGGGCACGTCGACGTGACGAACCGCGACGAGCTCGGCGCGCTGGCCGCGAACGTGAACCGGATGAACGACGAGCTCCGGCGCCTCTACCAGGAGCTCGAGTCGGCGAGCCAGCACAAGTCGGACTTCCTGGCCGAGCATGTCGCACGAGCTGCGGACGCCGCTGAACGCGATCATCGGCTTCTCGCAGGTCCTCCGCGAGGGGATGGTCGGCGAGGTGAACGAGAAGCAGAAGGAGTACCTGGAGGACATCCTCTCCTCGGGCAATCACCTGCTCTCGCTCATCAACGACGTGCTCGACCTGTCCAAGGTCGAAGCCGGGCAGGTCGAGCTCGACGTCGCGCCGTTCTCGCTGCAGGACGCGCTCGAGAGCGGCGTCGTCATGGTGCGCGAGCGCGCGACGAAGGACGGCGTCCAGGTCACGCTCGAGCCGACCGACGTCGGCCTCGTCGACCGGCGACGAGCGCCGCATCCGGCAGGTCATCTTCAACCTGCTCTCGAACGCCGTGAAGTTCACGCCCGCGGGCGGCACCGTCGACGTGCGCGCGCTGCAGGTCAACGGGGAGGTGCTCGTCTCCGTGGCCGACACCGGCCCGGGCATCGCCGCCGAGGACCTCGAGCGGATCTTCGAGGAGTTCCAGCAGACCGAGGCGGGGCTCGAGCAGCGCGAAGGAACCGGGCTCGGGCTTGCGCTCTCGAAGCGGCTCGTCGAGCTGCACGGCGGCCGCATCTGGGTCGACAGCGAGCCAGGCGCCGGAAGCACGTTCGTCTTCACCCTGCCGGCGAGGAGTCGCGTAGCCGTGCCGGACGGGCGGCGTGCCAGCACGCTTCGGACACGCAGGCGAGCACGGTTGTGGCAGCTGCCGGCTCGCCGTACGGTGGGGTCCGTGGAGGACAGGCAAACGAAGGGATCGCTCATGCCGCTGCATCGGTTTCGTAGGCGCACTCACAGCGCGTTCGCGCTCGCCGGCGCCGTTCTCGTGGCCGCCGTCGCGGCCGGATGTGCCGGGCTCGGAGACGACGCCGAGTCCGAGGCCGTCCCGAGCGTCGGCCTCATGCACGTCGGCCTCGACCACATCCCCGGGTCCTTCCCGGCGCTGGCCACGCAGCTCGAGGAGGAGTTCGGATGGGATCTCCCGGAGGTCGAGCTCGCCCGGTGCGTGGAGGACAAGCGGAAGAAGCAGGGAAGAGCTGCGTCCTCGCAGGAGAGAAGCTCCAGCTCATCTGGAAGAACCTCGACGGGTCTGCTGCCGAGACCCAGGCAGAGGTGTTCGTCGGCCAGGGCGTCGATGTGATCGTCGCCTTCGAGGATGGGTCCATCGACGCCGCTCAGAAGGCGACGACCCAGTCCCAGACGCCGATCGTCTTCCTCCACCCGTCGGATCCGGTCCGCGATGGACTGGTCAAGACCCTCGATCGACCCGACCGAAACCTGA
The DNA here is from genome assembly GCA_963796405.1 of uncultured Actinomycetes bacterium. Taxonomy (GTDB): domain Bacteria; phylum Actinomycetota; class Thermoleophilia; order Gaiellales; family Gaiellaceae; genus GMQP-bins7. The sequence continues at coordinate 39,251 of CAWCLL010000012.1, read as the reverse complement.
CGGGCGTGTACGGGGCCCGCGACGAGGTCGACAAGCAGCTCGAGCTCTACCAGCTGCTCGTTCCGGACCTGCGCCGGGTCCTCACGCTCGTCGATCCCGAGGACTCGCGAACGGAGCGCCTACTGCCCAGCTACCAGGCCGCCGCGGCGGCGCTACCGAGGCCGCTGACGCCGGACATCCGCGAGGCCACGACCGAGGCGATCTCCGGCGCATCTTCCGTTCGCTCGAGCCCGACGAGGTCGACGGTGTCTTCCTGCTGTCGCCGAGCCTCCGGCTCAACCACTCGTCGCTGACGATCGAGCTCGCGAAGCGCGCGCAGCTCCCGGTCCAGGCACACCGCAAGGAGTGGGTCGAGGAGGGTGCGCTCTTCTCGTACGGGATCGATCTTCCCTTGATCGGGCGGACCTCGGCGCGCTACGTCGACAGCATCCTCAGAGGCACGCCGCCGGCCGAGCTGCCCGTCCAGGAGGTCTCCAAGATCGAGTTCGCCGTCAACCTCGAGACTGCGGCCAGGCTCGGGCTCAAGGTCCCGCAGGACCTGATCATTCGAGCCGACGAGCGCTACCCGTAGCGGCATCACGACAGAGAGGACTTGGGTGGAAGCGCCCGCACGGCAACACCGACGCCTGATCTGGAAGTACACGACGGTGGTCGTGGCGCTGGTCGCTGCGGCCATCGTCTCGGTCGGGCTCACGGAGCTCTACTTCTCCTACCAGGACAGCAAGCGAGCGCTGACGCGGGCCGAGCAGGACAAGGCGTTCACGGCCGCTGCTTCCATCGAGCAGACCATCGAGGACGTCGTGGTGGAGATCGAGTCGGTCGCGCAGCCGACGACCGGGACGGGCGAAGCGGGGCTAGTCGAGCGCGAGCAGGACTTCGCTGCACTCCTCCTTCGGGAAGAGCTGATCAGCACGCTGAGCTATCTCGACGCCGCGGGAAGGAGCGGGTCCGGAGCTCACTGGCACGACGTCGACCGCCTCCGACAGCGGGATCGACTACTCGGGGAGTGCGGCATTCGTGCGCACGCGGAGGGAGACGCGCTACTACGGCCCGGTGTCTTCGAGCGGCCAGGGTCCCAGCCACAGATGACGATCGCCGTGGCCGAGCCGAGCCGCCGAGGCGTGGTCGTCGCCGAGATCGACCTGAGCTTCGTCGGAGACGTCGTCAACAGCCTGAGCATCGGAACGGCCGGGTACGCGTACGCCGTCGACCCGCGCGGCGTGCTCATCACCCACCAGGACATCGACCTCGTCCTCCGCGGCGACAAGTTCGACGCCCTGCCGCAGGTCCGAGCGGTGCTCGCTGCAGCGGCAAGTGGCCCGACGAACGGCGCGATGATCGGGCGCGACCCGGAGGGGACCGAGGTGCTCAGCGCCTTCCAGACGATCGAGTGATCTGGGCTGGCACGTCTTCGTGGAAGAGCCCCTCAGCGAAGCGTTCGCGCCGATCGAGGCGGCGATCTGGCGCACCGCGCTGCTCCTCGTCGTGTTCCTGCTTCTGGCGATTGCGACGAGCGTGCTGCTCGCCCGCCGGCTCGTCCGCCCGATCGAGTCGGTCCAGGCCGCGGCGGCCAAGATCGGCTCCGGCGCGCTCGACGAGCGGATCGAGATTGCGAGCGACGACGAGCTCGGCGCGCTCGCCGAGGAGTTCAACCGCATGGCCGCACGGCTCCAGGAGTCGTACGCGGGTCTGGAGCTGAAGGTGGAGGAGCGGACCCAGGAGCTTGCGTCGGCGCTGGCCGAGCTCGACGAGAAGAGCCGCGAGCTCGAGGCGGCGAGCCTGCACAAGAGCCAGTTCCTGGCGAACATGTCGCACGAGCTGCGGACGCCGCTGAACGCGATCATCGGCTTCTCGCAGGTGCTCCGCGAGGGGATGGTCGGCGAGGTGAACGCGAAGCAGGCGGAGTACCTCGACGACATCCTCTCCTCGGGCAACCACCTGCTCTCGCTCATCAATGACGTGCTCGACCTCTCCAAGGTCGAAGCCGGGCAGGTCGAGCTCGACGTCTTGCAGTTCTCGCTCGAGGAGGCGCTCGAGAGCGGCGTCGTGATGGTTCGGGAGCGCGCCACGAGGGAGGGCGTCCAGGTCACGCTGGAGCCGACGGACGTCGGCCTGGTCACCGGCGACCAGCGGCGAGTGAGGCAGGTCATCTTCAACCTGCTCTCGAACGCCGTGAAGTTCACGCCCGCAGGCGGCACCGTCGACGTGCGCGCGCTGCAGGTCAACGGCGAGGTGCGCGTCTCGGTCGCCGACACCGGGCCCGGCATCGCCGCCGAGGATCGCGAGCGCATCTTCGGGGAGTTCCAGCAGACCGAGGCCGGGATCGAGCAGCGCGAGGGGACCGGTCTCGGCCTCGCGCTCTCGAAGCGGCTGGTCGAGCTGCACGGCGGCCGCATCTGGGTCGACAGCGAGCCGGGCAACGGAAGCACCTTCGTCTTCACCTTGCCCGCGAGGAGTGCGTAGCGATGGCCGGCGCGACGGTCCTCGTGGTCGAGGACAACGAGATGAACATGAAGCTCTTCCGGGACGTGCTCCAGGCCGCCGGCTACCGCACGCTCGAGGCGACGACGGGTGGACAGGCGGTCGAGCTGGCCACCGAGCACTCACCCGATCTCGTGCTCATGGACATCCAGCTCCCCGACATCGACGGGGTCGAGGCGCTCGGTCGCCTCCGTGCGGACGAGCTGACCGCCTCCATGCCCGTGCTTGCCCTGACCGCGCAGGCGATGGAGGGCGACCGCGAGCGCTTCCTCGCCGCCGGCTTCGACGGCTACCTCTCGAAGCCCGTGAACGTCGCGGACCTCGTGGCCACGGTGCGGCGCTACTGCGACGGAGGCAGTCGGTGAGCGACCACGCTGCGCGGATCCTCGTCGTCGACGACGTCCCCGAGAACGTGCGGCTGCTCGAGGCCGTGCTCGAGGCGCACGGCTACGACGTCGTCTCCGCCACCGACGGCCGCACCGCGCTCGAGCTCGCCGCGTCGGCGAAGCCCGGATCTCGTGCTCCTCGACGTGATGATGCCGCCGCCCGACGGCTACGCCGTCTGCAAGCGGCTCCGCGAGCAGGAGGAGACGGCGGTGCTGCCGGTGATCATGCTCACGGCCAGCGAGGGCTCGGAGAAGACGAAGGGGATCGAGGCCGGCGCCGACGACTTCATCCCGAAGCCGTTCAACCGAGACGAGCTGCTCACGCGCATCCGGTCGCTGCTCCGGATCAAGCGCTACCACGACACGATCAAGGCGCAGGCCGCGGAGCTGCTCGAGCTGAACCGGACGCTCGAAGAGCGCGTGCAGACGCAGCTCGAGGAGCTCGAGCGGCTGCAGCGGCTGCGGCGGTTCCTCTCACCGCAGCTCGCCGAGGCGATCGTCTCGTCGGGCGACGCGTCGATCCTGTCCAGCCACCGGCGGCAGGTTGCGATGGTCTTCGCCGACCTCCGCGGCTGGACGAGCTTCGTCGACGCGGTCGAGCCGGAGGAGCTGGTCCGGGTGCTCGGCGAGTTCCACGCCGTGATCGGCGGCCTCGTCGGGCGCTTCGACGCGACGGTCGGCTTCCTCCAGGGAGACGGCGTCCAGCTCTTCTTCAACGACCCGATCGAGGTTCCCGACGCCCCGCTGCGCGCGGTGCGGCTGGGCTGCGCGCTACGCGTGGAGATGATCGCGCTGACGCGACGGTGGCAGCGGCGAGGCTACGACCTCGACTTCGGCGCCGGCATCGCGCTGGGCTACGCGACCTGCGGCGAGATCGGCTTCGAGGGCCGTTCCGACTACGCAGCCGTCGGGGCAGTGACGAATCTCGCCTCGCGACTCGCGGACGAGGCGACAGGCGGGCAGATCCTGATCGAGCAGCGTCTCTACGCGGAGGTCGAGGACGACGTCGACGTGCAGCCCGTCGGCGAGGTGACTCTCAAGGGGTTCAGGCGGCCGGTCGCCGCATTCAACGTCGTCGCCCTCCGCGAGAAGGCCGCTGAGCTGTCGCCCGTGCCGAGCGCATGATCGCGTTCGATCAGTCCTCGCCGTCCCAGTAGTCGAGGAGCGGGCCGGGCCGGCCGAACAGGATCCGCTCGCCGGCGACGCTCCGCGCGCCGACCTTGCCCGAGTCCGGGTACTCGACGATGTCCGGCTTGACCAGCGTCGAGAGCATGAGGACGCGGATCGGCGCGTCCGTCTCGTTCCGGAGCTGGTGGAAGCCCTCCTTGCCGCGCGGGAAGGCGACGACGTCTCCCTCGCGCAGCGTCTGCTCGCCCTCGTGCGTGCGCAGCGTCGGCTCGCCGCGGAGGACGATCATCCACTCCTCGTTCGCGTGGTGCGTGTGGTACGGCCACAGGCGGTTGCCGGGCTCGAGCTCGTACATGCTCCCGCCGATCAGCTCGGCGCCGATGTGCGCGCCGACCCAGGCGTCCTTGCTCTGCCACCCGGGGCGATCCTCGGTGCGATCCCACTCGAAGTCGCCGTTGCAGATTGAAGATCTTCATGCGCGCGAGCCTACCGCGAGGCCGCCGAGGACCAGCTCGACCACCGTCTGCTCGGCGCGCGCGACCTCGTCGTCCCCGGTGGGAAGCTGGCCGAGCACCCAACCCGTGAGCACCTCCTCGAGGCCGCCGTAGACGATCCAGCTCGCGAGCCGCGCGTCGAGGTCGCGGCGGAACGCTGCCCTCGGCCTGGCCCCCCTCGATCACGCGCTGGACGATCGCGAACGCCTCGCGCACCTCGTCGACCTGCAGCTGGAGCTGCGGGCTGCGCGCGACGTCGCGCACCATCACCGTGACGAGGTCGGGGTCGTTGCGCCAGGTGCGGAGCAGGATCTTCGCGATCCCCTCGAGCTTCTCCGCCGCCGGCTCCTCGGAGGCCTCGACGGCGCGGAAGCGCGCGAGCAGCTCGCCGAAGTTCTCCCGGAAGACCGTCTCCAGCACCTCGTCCTTGGAGGAGAAGTAGTGGTAGAGGAGCCCGTGCGCGACGCCGGCCTCGGCCGCGATGTCGCCGACCCGCGAGCCGTGGTAGCCCTTCCGCGCGAAGACGCGCACGGCAGCGTCGAGCAGCTGCTTGCGCTTCCCAGCCTGGGCGATTGAACCGTCAGTCAACAGCGCCGAGGATAGAGGTAGGCTCACGCTGGCTTGCAACCGCTCGCCGGGATCCTCGTCGTCGACTTCACGCGCTACCTCCCCGGCGCGTACGCGAGCCGCGAGCTCCTGCGGCTCGGCGCGCGGGTCGTGCGCGTGGAGGCGCCCGGCGGCGATCCGATGCGCGAGACGGCGCCGGCCTGGGACGCCGCGCTGCGCGCGGGGGTCGAGTCGGTCGTGTGCGACCTGAAGGCCGAGCCGGGCTTCGCGCAGTCGCTCTGCGAGCGCGCGGACGTCGTCCTCGAGAGCTTCCGGCCGGGCGTGGCCGAGCGGCTCGGCATCGGGCCGGACGACGTGCCGGAACGGGTCGTGTACTGCTCGATCACGGGCTTCGGGCTCGGCGGACGGCACGAGCAGCGGGCCGGCCACGACCTGAACTACCTCGGCTGGGCGGGCGTGCTCGAGGACACCGCTCCCGGGCTGCCGCCGGTCCAGGCGGCGGACCTCGCCGCGGGCGCCCTCGGCGCGGTCGTCCGAGATCCTGGCCGCGCTCCTCGAGCGCGAGCGGACCGGCCGAGGCGGCCGAGTCGTCGTCTCGATGACGCACGGCTCGCACGACCTCGTCGCGCACCGGCTCGGCGGCGAGCCGGTCCCGAAGATGCTCACGGGCGGGCTCGCCTGCTACCGCATCTACGAGACCGCGGACGGGCGCCACCTGACCGTGGGCGCGCTCGAGCCGAAGTTCTTCGCGCGGCTGTGCGAGGTTCTCGGCCGGCCCGAGCTCGCAGGCCAGGCAGTACGGCGAGGATCAGGACGGCCTGGCCGCGGAGCTCGCCTCCGTCTTCGCCGGGCGGCCGCTCGCGGAGTGGCTCGAGCTCTTCGACGGCGAGGACGTGTGCGTCGGGCCGGTCTGGACGCGCGCCGAGGCCGCCGCCGAGCTCGGGTCGCCGACGCTGCCGCCGCCTGCGGAGCTCGGCGCGCACACCGACGCCTGGCGCCGCGAGCTCGGGCTCTGAGGCGAGCAGCCTCGCCACGACACCCGAGCCCGAGCGCCGCCGGGAGGGCGAGCAGCGTGTCGATGCGGTCCGGCTCGTCCGGGCGGAGGCCGTCGCGGTCGAGGAGGATCGCGCGGATCCCGAGCGACCGCGCGCCCTCGATGTCGTCCTCGTACGAGTCCCCGACCATCGCGGTCTCCTCCGGCGCGACGTCGAGCGCCTGCAAGGCTGCGACGAAGATCGACGGGTGCGGCTTGATCCTCCCGTGCAGCCTCGAGCCGACCATCGCGTCGACCTCGAGCGCATGGTGCGCGACGAACTCGGCGAGGTCGCGCTGGCCGTTCGTCACGAGGCCGACCCGCAGGCCGTGACGCCGGAGCTCGTCGAGCGTCGGCAACGCGTCCTCGTAGAGCGTGAAGTTCTCGTGCCGCTCCCACTCGCGAACCATCTCGGTCGCGCACTCGCGCGCGCCGTCCGCGTCGCCGCCCATGCCGCGCACGATCTCCTCCGTGAACGCGATCCAGACCTCGTCGTCGTGCACGAGCTCGCGCTCGCCCTGGAGGACGGCGATCGCCCGCGCCCGCGCGGCGGGGTACAGCTCGGGATCGAGCGTCCAGCCCATGCCGCTCGCCGAGCCGGCGGTACCCCTCCGGGCCGAGCTCCGGCCCGGGCCGGAAGAGCGTGAAGTCGACGTCGAAGAGGACCGCCCGCAGCACGCTTTCGAGGATATCCCCGACGCGCTACCCTTCCTGCGCTCGGGGTGTGGCGCAGCCTGGTAGCGCGCTCCGTTCGGGTCGGAGAGGTCCCCAGTTCGAATCTGGGCACCCCGATAGGCGTGGGGGAACCGAGGTTCCCCCACATCCCTCTTTTGCCGTTGCGCGGCCGGCGGCGGCGCGGAGTATGCTCAGGGAGATGACGGAAGTGCTCGAGGGACGAATCGGTTGATTCGTCCGACCAAAGTGAAGGACCCGGCCCGACTCGCGCGAGAAGCGCGGCGGGCCTTTTTGATGTCTGCAAACGAGTCCCGAGGAGGTTCTCGATGGCCAACCACCTGACGCCCGACGAGCTCGCCAAGGAGATGGGGATGGACCGCGAGCAGGTCATCCGCATCTGTGTAGAGGAAGGTGTGCCGATCTACCACGGGAAGGTCGACAAGACCCTCTTCCAGGCGACAGTCGAGGCAGTCGGGACGGCCACCTCCGCCGCTCGACAGTAGCGCGAGAACGAGCGAGCCGGGCATGCCCGGCTCCTACACGACCGGCTAGGAAGCCTTCGCCCGGCTGCGGGCCTTCGGCTTGGCCTTCGCCTTCGGCTTCTTCTCCTCCGCGCCGCCCTTCTTCGCCGCGGCGACGCTCGCCTTGAGCGCCTCCATGAGGTCGACGACGGGCGCCTCCTCGGCCGGCTCGGGAACCTCGATCTCCTGGCCGCTCATCTTCGCGTCGAGGAGCGCGCGCAGGTCGCGGCGGTACTCGCTCTTGAGCTCCGCGGAGTCGAAGTCGCCCTCGAGGCTCTCGATGATCTGGAGCGCGAGCTGGAGCTCGTTCTCCTTCACGTCCGCGTCCCCGACGGCTTCCGCGATCTCGGCCTGCGAGTAGACGTCCTCCGCGACGAACAGCGTCTCGAGCGCGAGCGCGTCGTCCTTCGCGCGCACGAGGCAGAGGCTCTCGCGGCCCGCGCGGACGAAGCGCCCGAGCGCGGCGGTCTCCGTCTTCCGCATCGCCTCCAGGAGGAGGACGTACGGGCGGCGCTGCGCGGGCGCGGGCTCCCGGGACGAGGTAGTAGTGGCGGTCGAAGAAGATCGGGTCGACCGAGGCGTCCGGGACGAAGCGCCGGATCTCGATCGAGCGCGAGTCGTCGTGGCGCTCGATCGCCTCGAGGTCGGCGTCCTCGACGATGACGAACTGGCCCTTCGTGACCTCGAAGCCGCGGACGATCTCGTCCTGCGTGACCTCGCGGTCGTGGGTCGGGCACCAGCGCTTCTGCTTGATCGGCGTCGCGCATTCGCGGTGCAGGAGCCGGAAGGAGACGTCGGACTGGCGCGCGGCCGGCTTCGTCGCCGGGGCGAGCCCGACGGGGATCGAGACGAGGCCGAAGCTGAGGGATCCGTTCCAGGAGGTTCGCATTCGGCGTAAGTCTAGGGGTCGGGCAACAGCCGGGACCCACACGATTCGCCTTCCGGCGCCGAACCCCTCTCAGTAAGCTCAGGGGAGTGACCGAGACGGCATCGGCGGCGGCGGCGACCCAGCCGCAGAGCGGAAGACGGACGATCGCGCGACTCTGGCGCGACGCGGTTTCCGCCGAGCGTCCGCGGCCGGCGTACCTCGTCGAGTCGGGCGACGGCTGGCGGGAAGTCTCGTGGGCGGAAGCGGACGAGCGCGTGCGCATGTACGCGAACGGCCTGCTCGCGCGCGGCGTCCGCAAGGGCGACGCGTTCGGGATCCTCGCGCAGAACGATCTCGACTGGGCGCTCATGGACTTCGCGCTCGCGCACGTCGGCGCGGTCGGGGTCCCGATCTACGCGAACAGCGCGCCGCGCGACGTCGCGTATCTCCTGGAGCACTCGGAGGCAGTCGGGGTCGTCTGCGGCGACGCCGACCAGCTCGCGAAGGTCGAGGCCGTCACGGACGAGCTGCCGAACCTACGGCACGTGCTCACGTTCCACGATCTCCCCGGGCTCGCCGCGCACGGCCGCGACTACGCGACCGCGAACCCGACCGCGCTCGACGAGGCGTCGGCGGCGATCGGCGAGGAGGACCTGTACACCATCATCTACACCTCGGGGACGACCGGGCCGCCGAAGGGCTGCATGCTCCGCCACCGCAACTACTACGCGATGGCGAGCGTCGTCGACTCGATGGAGGACCACTACCGCGAGGACGACCTGATGCTCCTCTATCTCCCGCTCGCGCACAACTTCGGGCGGCTGATGCTCCTGAGCGGCGCCTACGTGGGCTTCCCGATCGCGTTCCTGCCCGACCCGCTGCGGGTCGGCGAGGCGATGCTCGAGGTCCGGCCGACCGTGCTCCCGAGCGTGCCCAGGGTGTACGAGAAGGTGTACTCGGCCGTGCAGGCGCGCTTCGACGAGGCCACGGGGACGAAGCGGCGGCTGATCGACTGGGCGCTTCCGATCGGACGTGAGGTCAGCCGGCTCGAAGGCGCCGGAGAGCCCGTCCCGCGCGGGCTCGCCATGCGCCACAAGATCGCCGACCGCCTCGTGTTCTCGAAGGTGCGCGAGCGCCTGGGAGGCAGGCTGCGGGTCCCGATCTCGGGCGGGGCGCCGCTCGCACGGGAGATCGCGGAGTTCTTCGACGGCATCGGCCTCCGCATCCTCGAGGGGTACGGGCTGACCGAGTGCACGACCGCGTGCGCCTCGAACCGGCTCGAGCGAGCTACCGCTTCGGGACGGTCGGCCGAGCGCTGCCGGGGTTCGAGGTCAAGGTTGCCGACGACGGCGAGCTCCTCGTCCGCAGCGAGACCGTGTTCCAGGGGTACTTCAAGGATCCGCAGGCGACGGCGGAGGTGCTGTCGGACGACGGCTGGCTCAGACCGGCGACGTGGGCGAGGTGGACGAGGACGGGTTCATCACGATCACGGATCGGAAGAAGGACATCCTCGTCACCGCCGGCGGCAAGAACGTCGCCCCGCAGAACATCGAGAACGACCTGAAGACGTCGAAGTACGTCTCACAGGCGCTCGTCGTCGGCGATCGCCGCCCCTACGTGGCGGCGATGATCACGCTCGACGAAGCCGAGATCGCGAAGTGGGCCGAGGCGCAGGGCATCGACGGCGACCTCGCGTCGCTCGCCCGCGACGAGCGGGTCCAAGCGCTCGTGCAGGGCGTCGTCGACGACGCGAACCGCGAGCGCTCCCGGTACGAGCAGGTGAAGCGCTTCGTCGTCCTCCCGCGCGACTTCTCGATGGAGCACGGCGAGGTGACGCCGACGCTCAAGCTCCGGCGCCGGGCCGTGCTCGAGCACTTCTCCGACGAGCTCGAGAACGCTCTATGCGTAGAGCGCTGTACGCGAGTTAGAGCACGCGGCGGGCGCCGACGAAGTCGCCCGAGCGCTCCGACATGCTCGAGATCTTGACGACGTCGCCGGTGTGCGGCGCGTGGATGAACTGGCCGCCGCCGATGTACATGCCCATGTGCCCGAGCCCGCTGAAGAAGACGAGGTCGGCGGGCTGGAGATCGTCGTACGCGACCGGCACGCCGTAGTTCCACTGCGACGCCGCGTGGTGCGGCAGCGAGACGCCGATCTGCGCGTAGACGTACGCGATGAGGCCGGAGCAGTCGAACCCGGACGGGCCCATCCCGCCCCAGACGTACGGCACGCCGAGGTACTGGAGCGCGATCGAGACGACCTGCGAGGCCTGGCTCCCGTCCGGCGGGGGAGCGGCTTCCACGCACCGTCTCGGGGTACGCCGTCGTCGCGAGCGGCGCATCCTCCGCCGCCTGGGCCGCGAGCGCCGCGGCCTCAGCGCGCGCGCGCGCCTGCGCGGCCAGCTCCGCCTGCCGGCGCGCCTCTGCGGCGACCATCGCCGCGATCTCTTCCTTGACCGAGTTGTAGAGCTGTTGCCGGTCGCTGAGCTGCGCCTCGATCGATGCCTTCTGCGCGGCCCGGTCGGCGACGACCTGGGCCTGCTGCGCGCGCGCGTCCTTCAGCGTCCGGCGGTGCGCCTCGACCTCGGCCTTGTACTTCTTCACCGCCGCGAGGATCCGCGCGTCGAGCTTCGACACGCGCTGGATCGCCTCCAGCCTCGCGATGACGTCGTCGAGGCTCCGCGAGCCGAGCAGTACGTCGAGCGTCGAGTCGCTCTCGCCCATGACGTAGAGCTCGCGCAGGCGGGTCGCGATCCGCGTCCGCGAGACCTTCAGGCTCTTCTTCGCGGTCTTGAGATGCCGCAGGTTCCTGCCGAGCTCGCCGTCGATCCGGTCGAGCTCGACGTTGGCGCCGTTGTACGCCTCGATCGACACGGCCAGGCTCGCGTCGAGCTGCTCGAGCTCGCCCATGATCGCCTGGGCCTGCGCCCGTTTCGACTGGATGTCGGGGTCTGCGGTCGCCGGTCCGACGGCAAGCAGGAGCGCCGCGGTGAGAACCACGAGAAGCACGGCTATCGGCGTCCATCCGGTCGTCGAGCCCCCGATTTCGATCTCGCGTCGACTCCGAACAGACCCGCCGGTGGCGGTCTGGCCCGTCACAAGTCGGGGAGCCTAGCAGCCTCGTCGGACGCCTGCAACCGACAACCAGCGGGAAAATCCGTGCAAACTGGCACTTTCCAAATCCCTCGAAATGTGGCTCTCCCAAGCCCGTCTCGGACACGTCCTAACACCGTCCAGCGGCCGCTTCCGCTACAAGCATGCGAGTGCTTTCGCTCCGACGCCTGGCCGTGCTCGCGGCGACGCTCGTCGCCGTCGTTACTCCGACGGACACCGCCTCCTCGTCCTCGGCCGCGAGCCCAGACCTGTCTCGGGCACTCGCGCGTGCGCTGGCCGCGCCGGGCGTCGCCCGGGACCGGACCGCAGCCCTCGCCGTCGACCTGAGCACCGGCGCGGTCGTCTACGAGGCGAATGCCGGACGGGCGCTCGCGCCTGCGTCGGCGGAGAAGCTCCCGGTCTCGTTCGCGGCGCTGCGACTCCTCGGGCCGGGCTACCGGTTCCGGACCGAGGTCATCGGCAAGGGGCAGCTCCAGGGTCGCGTCTGGCGGGGAAGCCTCTTCCTCGTCGGCCGAGGCGACCCGACGCTGCGGTACCGGGATCTGCGGCTGCTCGCGCGTGAGGTCGCCGCCTGGGGCATCCGCCGGATCTCCGGCCATCTCGTCGCCGACGAGCGCCACTTCGACGCCAGGCGCGCCGTGTCAGGCTGGAAGCCGTCCTTCCTCGGGCTCGAGTCGCCGCCGCTCTCCGCGCTCTCGGTCGACGATCTCGACCTCGCGAGGCCCGAACGGCTCGGCCGGCGCCGCCGCGCGCGTCCTTCAAGGCCGCGCTCGCGCGCCGCGGGGTCACGGTGGCGGGCCGGATCACGACGGGACGCGCTCCCGCGAACGGCCTCCCGCTCGCCGAGGATCTCTCCGAGCCGCTCGTCGCGATCGTCAGGAACATGAATCGCGAGAGCGACAACTTCGTGTCGGAGATGCTCCTCAAGGAGCTCGGGGCGAGCGTGCACGGGATCGGTTCGAGCGCGGCCGGCGGCCGGGTCGTGCGCGAGGAGCTGCGGGTCGCCGGCGTCCCCGTCGCGGGGGTGCGCATCGTGGACGGATCGGGGCTCTCGCGCCTCGACCGCCTCACGGCTCGCGCGCTCGTCGGCATCCTCCGCGCGGGCGCGGACGATCCCGCGATCCGAGACGCGTTCGTGTCCTCGCTCGCGGTCGCCGGCGTCTCGGGGACGCTCGAGCGACGCCTCGACCGCCGTCCGACGCGCGGACGCGTGATCGCGAAGACGGGCACCACGAGCGCCTCGTCCGCCCTGGCCGGGTTCGTCCGCGGGCGCTACGTGTTCGCGATCCTCCAGAACGGCTCGCCGGTCCCGTACTGGACCGCGCGCCAGGCGCAGGACCGCTTCGTCACGATCCTCGCGCAGGAACTGACGCTACTACGCGCCGAGGAGCGCGCGCAGGTCGTCCTCGGAGAGCACCGGCACGCCGAGGTCGGCGGCCTTCTGCGCCTTCGAGCCCGGGCTCTCGCCCACGATCACGCCCGTCGTCTTGCTCGAGACGGAGCCTGCGACCTTCGCCCCCATCCCCTCGAGCGCGGCCTTCGCCTCCTCGCGGGTGAAGCTCTCGAGCGTGCCCGTGAGGACGTACTGGTTGCCGGTGAGCGGGCCCTCGGCGGGGAGCTCCGGCTCGTCGGTCGCGAGCTGAAGGCCCAGGCTCCGAAGCTCCTCGACGAGCGCTTGGTTCTCCTCGTCGGCGAACCACTCGGCGATGAGCGCGGCGCGGTCGGGGCCGATGCCCTCGACCTCCTCGAGGTCCTCCGGGCCGGCCGCGATGAGCGCGTCGACCGTCCGGAAGTGGTTCGCGAGGTTCCGCGCGAGTATCCACCCCACCTTCGGGATGTTGAGGCCGAGCAGGACGCGCGAGAACGGCTGCTCCTTCGAGCGCTCGATCGACTCGAGCGCCCGCGCCGCCGGAGATCTCGCCGAAGCCGTCGAGCGCGAGCAGCTGCTCGGTCGTCACGCGGTAGAGGTCCGGGAGCGAGCGCACGAGGCCCTCGTCCCAGAGCTTCTTCACCGTCTCGCCGCCGACGCCCTCGATGTCGAGCGCGCCGCCGACCCAGTGGTAGAGCGTCTCGAGCCCGCGGGAGGGGCAGGCGCGGTTCGGGCAGCGGTGCATGACCTCGCCCTCGGGCCTCACGACCGCCGTGCCGCAGAGCGGGCAGCGCTTCGGCATCCGCCACGGCTTCGTCCCGGGCTCGTGCTCGCCGGCGGGGCCGACGACCTGCGGGATCACGTCGCCCGCACGCTGGACGATCACGAGATCGCCCTCCCGGATGTCCTTCCGCCGGATGTCGTCCTCGTTGTGGAGCGTCGCGCTCGTCACGGTGACGCCGCCGATGTGCACCGGCTCGAGCTCCGCCAGCGGGTTGAGCACGCCGGTCCTCCCCACGCGCACGTGGATCTTCACGAGCCGGGTCGTCCCGGCCGTCGGCGCCCACTTGTACGCGCGCGCGAAGCGGGGCCGGCCGTGCAGCGACCCGAGCGCCTCCTGCTGGGCGAACGAGTCGACCTTGATCACGATCCCGTCGATCTCGTAGTCGAGCTCGCCGCGCCGCGCCTCCCACGCCGCGCACGCCTCCGCGACCGCCTCGATCGTCTCCAGCCGCTCCACGTGCGGGTTCGTGCGGAAGCCGCGCTCGCGCAGCCAGGCGAGCGTCTCCCACTGCGTCTGCGGGCCCGACGCATCGCGCACGCCGACGCCGTAGACGTAGATCGAGAGCGGGCGCTCGGCGGTGATCGCGGGGTTGAGCTGGCGCAGCGAGCCGGCCGCGGCGTTCCTCGGGTTCGGCGCCGGCTTCTTGCCGGCCGCGACCTGCGCCTCGTTGAAGCGGCCGAAGCCCGAGAGCGGGAAGAAGACCTCGCCGCGCACCTCGAGCACCGCCGGCGGCCGCTCGCGACCGGGGAGGAGCATGCGCAACGGCACTGCCTCGAGCGTCCGCAGGTTGCCGGTCACGTCCTCGCCGCGGAGCCCGTCGCCGCGCGTCGCTCCCCGCACGAGGACGCCGTCCTCGTACACGAGCGAGACCGCGGACCCGTCGATCTTCGGCTCGATGCACGTATGCGACCGGCTCGTCGGTGCCGAGCCGCTTGCGCACGTCGTCGGCCCACTTCTCGAGGTGCTCCGCAGTCGTCACCTTCTCGAGCGAGCCCATCGGCGACAGGTGCTCGACCTTGGTGAACCCGGCCGCCGGCGGCGCTCCGACCCGCTGCGTCGGCGAGTCGGGCGTGACGAGCTTCGGATGCGCTTCCTCCAGTGCCAGCAGCTCGTCGTAGAGGGCGTCGTACGCGGCATCCGAGAGCTCCGGGTCGTCGAGGACGTGGTAGCGGTAGTTGTGGTGCGCGACGAGGCGGCGCAGCTCCTCGACACGCTTCTTCGGAGAGGTCGTTCTAGAGGACATCGAACAGCTCGCGGGGCTCGCGAACGAACGCGTCCGGCTCCTCGGCGAGCAGCCGTTCGTCCGAGTGGATCCCGCCCCAGCCGACGGCGACGGCGAACACGCCCGCGGCCTTCGCCGAGCGGATGTCGAAGGGCGAGTCGCCGACGTAGGCCGCCTGCCCCGGCTCCGCGTCGAGGCGGTCGAGCGCAGCGAGCACGGGGTCCGGGTCGGGCTTGTGACGTGTCGTGTCCTCGTACGCGATCACGACGTCGACGTCGTCGAGCGCCGGGAAGCGGTCGACGGCGAGGCCCACGGTCCGGTGCCGCTTCGCGGTCACGATCCCGAGCTTCCTCCCCTCCGCCCGCAGGCGCGGGAGCAGAGCGAGCACCTCGTCGAAGGCCTCGAGCGTGTCGTGCAGCGGGTCGTTGTGCGCGCGGTACGCCTCGAGCAGCTCGTCGACGCGATCGGGGTCGAGAGCGTGCATCTGCGAGACGAGCCCCTGCCCGCCGACCGTCGCCGCGAGCTCCTCGTACGCGATCTCGCGGCCGAGCACCGTTCGCGTCGCGTGCTGCATCGACGCGAGGATGATCGGGCCCGGAGTCGATCAGCGTGCCGTCGAGGTCGAAGAGGACGACGGGGAAGCGCATCGGCGCGATGCGTAGCCATGCCCCGGTCGACCTCGGGGTCAGGCTTCAGCCCGACCCCGGTCTGAGGCTCGAGCAACCCAACGACGAGGAGCAGGCTGAAGCCTGACCCCAGTGTGCTGAGTTCTCAGTAGTCCGACCCGCTCGAGGTACAGGCCCCAGGGTGCGGCGCACCAGCCCGCCTCCTCGCGTGCGCGGCCTTCGAGGAGCTCGCCCATCCGCTCCGGTGCCAGCGGCCCGAGCTCGAGCATCGTCCCGACGAGCGTCCGCACCATGTGCCGGAGGAAGCTGTCCGCGGTGATCGTGAAGTCGAGCCGGTCTCCGTCGCGCTCCCAGCCGGCCGCGAGGACATTCCTGACGAAGACCTCGTGCTGCGTCTCGGTCGGCGTGAAGGCGCGGAAGTCGTGCTCTCCGGGGAGCAGCGCCGCGGCCGCGTTCAGCGCGTCGAGGTCGACGGGCCGCGGCCACCAGAGCGCGCGGCGCGCTTCGAGCGGCGCTCGCTGACGACGCGCGAGGACGCGATACCGGTACGAGCGCGAGCGCGCGGAGAAGCGGGCGTGGAAGTCTCCGTCCACCGTCTCCGCCGACAGCACGGCGACGTCCTCCGGCAGGACCGCCGTGAGCGCTTCCGCGACTCTCTCGACGGGCGGCCCGCCCTCGACGCCGACGCTCGCGACCTGCCCCGTCGCATGGACTCCCGCGTCGGTCCGCCCCGCCACCGCGAGCCCCTCCCAGTTCGGGAAGACCACGTCGAGCGCCTCGCGCACGACAGCCTCGACCGTCCGCTCACCGGGCTGGCGCGCCCAGCCGCGGAACCCGGTGCCGTCGTACTCCAGTGTGAGCTTGAGGATCACGGGCGTGCGAGGATGAGAGCCTATGGAAGAGCGCAAGTACGACCTCTACTCGTCCGAGTTCCGCGAGCAGACGCACGAGACGTACGCGGCGATGCGCGAGCACGACCCCGTCCTCCGGCAGCCCGGCCTCGACGGGGACGACGCCGATCTGGTTCCTGACCCGGTACGAGGACGTCATGGCCGTCCTCCTCGACGACACGCGGTTCGTGCTGAATCCCGAGGGCGCGCTCACGCCCGAAGACCTCGAGGCCCGCCGCGCGAGCGGCGCGCTGCAGGCCGACTCTCGCATCAGCACGCACGTGCTCACGACCGACGGCGACCAGCACCGCCGCCTGCGCCGGCTCGTCACGAAGGCGTTCACGCCGCGCATCATCGAGGGGCTCCGGCCGAGGATCCAGGCGATCGCGGACGAGCTGATCGACGAGGTCGAGCCGCGCGGGGAGATGGACCTCGTGGACGACTACGCCTTCCCGCTTCCGATCATCGTGATCTGCGAGCTTCTGGGGATTCCCGCCGAGGATCGCGACCGGTTCCGCGAGTGGTCGAACCTCTTCGTCAGCCCCGCGCTCACCGACGAGGAGCGACAGCGCTTCTCCGTCGCGATCGAGGAGTTCCTCGCGTACCTGCACGAGCTCTTCGAGCGGCGTCGCGCCGACCCGGGCGACGACCTCGTCAGCGCGCTCGTGCAGGCCGAGGAGGCGGGCGACACGCTGAGCGAGGACGAGCTCTTCAGCATGGTCGTGCTCCTGATCGTCGCCGGGCACGAGACGACCGTGAGCCTCATCGGGAACAGCGTGCGCGCGCTCCTCGACCATCCCGAGCAGCTGGAGCGGATGCGCGCGGAGCCCGCGCTGCTCCCCGCGGCCGTCGAGGAGCTGCTGCGGTTCGACAGCCCGGTCGAGCGCTCGATCACGCGCTGGGCCGCGACGGACGTCGACGTGGGCGGGCAGACGATCCGGCGTGGCGACCTCGTCATCGCGGTCATCGGCTCGGCGAACCGCGACCCGGAGCGCTTCCCCGATCCCGATCGCCTCGACCTCGCGCGCGGCGACTCGAAGCACGTCGGCTTCGGCCGCGGCCCCCACTTCTGCCTCGGCGCCCCGCTCGCGCGCCTCGAGGCGGAGATCGCGCTGCGGACGCTCTTCGACCGGCTTCCCACGCTCCGGCTCGCGATCGCGCAGGAGGACCTCTACTGGCGCCCGATCCCGCTCTTCCGCAGCCTCGCCTCGCTGCCCGTCGCCTGGGACTGACTAGGGAGCGACGCGAAGGACTTCGTTCGCCGTGCTGACGGTGAGGCCCGGCTCGGTCCCGCCCGCGATCACGTAGACGCGGCCGCCGAACGCTGCGACGCCCACGCCGTGCCTCGGCGTCGGCAGGTCGTCGAGCTGAGACCACCGGCGCGTGGAGACCCGGTACGCGAGCACCTCCTTGATCGTCCCCTGCGGCTCCTCGCCGCCGACGGACACGATCTGGCCGAGGAGCCCCGTCGCGCCCGTGCCGCCGCGCGGGTCCGGCACCGGCGGAAGCCGCCGCCAGCTCCGGTCGCCCGGCTTGTAGGACTCGAAGTCGAGGAGATTCGTGTCGTACCCCGCCTTGCGACCCGCGACCGCGTAGACGACCCCGCCGAGAGCAGTCACGCCGAGATGCTCGCGCGGCGTCGGCCCGGGCACCGTCTTCCAGCGCCGCGTCCGGACGTCGAAGGAGAGCGCCTTCTGCGCCAGCCCGCCGTTCGTCACGCCCCCGGCGACGACGATCTTCCCGCCCGCGAAGCCCGCGCCGGCCGCCGCCCGCGAGTACGGCATGCGTGGGAGCGGCCGCCACTTCCCGCCTCGGAGCACGTGCACGCCACGCCGCGGGACGCCCCTCACCGTGTAGCCGCCGAGGACGTACGCCCGGCCCTGCGCTCCGACGACCATCCCGTGGTGGAGGCCCTCGGGAAGGTTCGGGAGCCGCCGCCACCTGTTGCGAGCCGGGTCGTAGGCGTCGGCGCGATTCGACGCGCCACCGTCGAGCGTGAATCCGCCGAGCACGACGATCTCGCGTCCGACCGTCGCGGCGGCGACCTCGGTGCGCGCGAGCGGCACGGGCGCGCGCTGCTCCCACTGGCTCGAGGCGGCGCCGGCGAGCGGGACGAGCACGAGTCCGACGAAGACGAGGCCGAGGGCCCGCACGCGGCCAGGGTAGCGCGCGCGTCGTCAGGCGGGGTCGACGACGAGCGTCAGCCCGTCGATCGACCGGATCACGACCCGCGTTCCCGTGTCGCACCCGCCCTCGCACCGCGCCCGCCAGATCTCACCGTCGACCTTGATCTGTCCCTCGGGCCACAGCTCGGAGAGGACGACGCCCTCGCGCCCCACCAGAGTCTCGACACCGACCGACGCTCGCCGTCGCTTCGACCACCACAGGAAGAAGCCGGTCTCGCCGAGGTCGAGCAGGCCGGCGACGATGACCGCGACGATCCCCCAGGGCGAAGGGAGGACGAAGATCGCGAGCAGGAGTGCGATCAGGAAGAGCACGCCCGGAGGGTACTGAGGTCGGGCTTCAGCCCAACCCGGCCGCTCCGGCGGCTAGCTCTCGGCCGCGGGGTCCTGCTCTTCGCGCGGGGCGCGAGGAGCGAGCGTCGTGACGACCGGCTCGTGGTCGACGAGCTCGAGGTAGACCATGTCCGCGGCGTCGCCCTGGCGCGGGCCGAGCTTCACGATGCGCGTGTAGCCGCCCGGCCGGTCGGCGAAGCGCGGCGCGATGTCCGCGAAGAGCCGATGGACGATGTCGTTCGAGCGGAGCGCGGCGAGGGCCTGCCGGCGCGCGTGCAGGTCGCCGCGCTTCCCGAGCGTGATCATCTTCTCGGCGAACGGCTTGACCGCCCTCGCCTTCGCATCCGTGGTCTGGATCCGGCCGTGCTCGATCAGCGCGCCCGCGAGGTTCGAGTAGAGCGCCTTGCGATGGGCGGAGTCCCGCCCGAGCTTCTTCCCGGACTTCGCGTGACGCATCGCCTTGCCTTACTCCTCGCCCTTGAGGACGAGGCCGTGCGTCGCGAGCGCCTCCCGCACCTCTTCGATCGACTTCCGGCCGAAGTTCGGGATCGCGACGAGCTCGGACTCCGACTTCGACGTCAGGTCGCCGATCGTCTCGATGCCGACGCGCTTCAGGCAGTTGTACGAGCGCACGCCCAGCTCGAGCTCCTCGATCGGGAAGTTCTCCATCCCGTGCGACGTGGGAGCCTCGGCGGCAGCTTCCGCGGTGACCTCCGCGAGCCCCTCGATGCGGTCGAGGTCGGTGAAGATCGCGAGCTGCCGGATGAGGATCTCGGCCGCCTGCCCGATGGCGTCGCGCGGGTCGATCGAGCCGTCCGTGGTGACGTCGAGGACGAGCTTGTCGTAGTCGGTGCGCTGACCGACGCGCGCGGCCTCGACCTCGTACGCGACACGGCGGACCGGCGAGAAGATCGAGTCGATCGGGATGACGCCGATCGCGGTCTCCGGCCCCCGGTTCAGGTCGGCGGGGACGTACCCGCGCCCGCGGCCGATGGTCAGGGTCATCTCGAGCTTGCCCTTGTCGGAGACGTGCGCGATCTCGAGGTTGGGATTGAGGATCTCGAGGTCGGCCGGCGCCTCGATGTCGGCGGCCGTGACGACTCCCGCGCCCTTCTTCGCGATGTAGACCTCGATCTCGGGCGACGCGCCGTGCAGGAGCACGATGAGGTTCTTGAGGTTCAGGATGATGTCGATGACGTCCTCGCGGACGCCCGGAAGAGTCGTGAACTCGTGGGCGACGCCCTCGATCTTCACGGCGGTCACCGCCGCGCCCTCGAGCGAGGAGAGCAGCACTCGGCGCAGCGAGTTCCCGAACGTGTGACCGAAGCCGCGGTCGAGCGGCTCGATCTGGAAGACGCCGCGGTGGTCGTCCGCCTCCTCGTGGGCGATCCGCGGGATCTGGAAGTCCATCAAGCTGGTTCGTGTAGCCAAGTCGATCCTTTCTGCGTTCTGTCTCTCGCGTGAGCCGGGCATGCCCGGCTCCTACGACTACTTGGAATAGAGCTCGACGATCAGGGATTCCTGGACGGGGACGTCGATCTCGTCGCGCTCCGGGAACCGGAGCACCTGGCCCGACAGCCCGTCGTGGTCGGCCTGGAGCCAGGGCGCCACGGAAGCCGTGAGGTCGGTCGCATCCCGCACGAGCTGCTCCACGGGGCTCCCGGGCTTGAGCGAGATCATGTCGTTGGCCTTGACGCCGTAGCTCGGGATGTTGACGCGCCGCCCGTTGACCCGGAAGTGGCCGTGACGTACGAGCTGGCGCGCCTGCGCGCGCGAGCCCGCGAACCCGAGCCGGTAGACGACGTTGTCGAGGCGCGTCTCGAGCATGCGGAGCAGGTTCTCGCCCGGCGCGCCCTGCCCGCGGCTCGCCTTCTCGTACGTCGTCCGGAACTGCTTCTCGAGCAGCCCGTAGTACCGGCGCGCCTTCTGCTTCTCGCGGAGCTGGAGCAGGTACTCGCTCTGCTTGATCCGCCCGCGGCCGTGCTCGCCCGGCGGATAGCTGCGCCGCTCGACCGCGCACTTCTCGGTCAGGCAGCGCTCGCCCTTGAGGAAGAGCTTGAGCCCCTCGCGGCGGCAGAGGCGGCACTTCGGTCCGAGATCTCTGGCCACTAGACGCGCCTCCGCTTCCGCTGCCGCACGCCGTTGTGCGCCTGAGGGGTCACGTCCTTCACGCCCAGGATCTCGAGGCCCGCCGCCTGGAGCGACCGGATCGCGGTCTCACGCCCCGAGCCCGGGCCCTTGACGAACACCTCGACCTTCTGGAGGCCGTGCTCCATGCCCTTGCGCGCGGCGTTGTCGGCGGTCACCTGCGCGGCGAACGGCGTCGACTTGCGGGAGCCCTTGAAGCCGGCCGAGCCGGCGGACTCCCAGACGATGACGTTCCCCTCGCGATCGGTGAGCGTGACGATCGTGTTGTTGAACGAGGTCTTGATATGCGCCTGGCCGATGGCGATGTTCTTCTTGACCCGGCGCCTGGTGCGACCCCGAGCCGCTGCTTTCCGAGGCGGCGCCACTACTTCTTCTTGCTCCGGCCGACGGCCTTCGTCGGCCCCTTGCGGGTCCTGGCGTTCGTCTTCGTCCGCTGGCCGCGAACGGGGAGACCGCGGCGATGGCGGATCCCGCGGTAGCTGCCGATCTCGGTCAGGCGCTTGATCGCCTGCTGCCGGTTGCGGCGCAGGTCACCCTCGACCTCGAGCTCGCCGTCGATGTACGTCCGGAGCTTCGTGACCTCCTCGTCGGTCAGGTCGCGAACCTTCTCCTCGGGATCGAGCTCGAGCTCGCGGACGATCTTCTTCGCGGTCGAGTGGCCGATCCCGTAGATGTAGGTCAGCCCGATCTCGAGCCGCTTCTGGGTCGGAAGGTTCACTCCGGCGATGCGTGCCACGTGGCTACCCCTGCCTTTGCTTGTGCCGCGGGTTCGAGCAGATGACGATCGTGCGGCCGTGGCGCTTGACGACACGGCAGCGCTCGCACATCGGCTTCACGGAAGGACGTACTTTCATCTGGCGCCTACTTCATTCGGAACGTGATCCGGCCGCGCGTGAGGTCGTAGGGAGAGAGCTCGACCTTGACCCGGTCGCCGGGGAGGATGCGGATGTAGTGCTTGCGCATCTTCCCGGAGATCTTGGCGAGAACGCTGTGTCCGTCTTCGAGCTGCACCCTGAACATCGTGCTCGGGAGCGCCTCGACGACCTCGCCTTCGACCTCGATCTTCTCTTCCTTGACTGCCACGTCTCTTACCCGACCAATCGGACCGATCCGACACCTTTCGCTCGCTTACGAATCCGAGCCGGGCACCGGGACGATCCCGGAGACGGCACGGCTTCGACAACAGTACAGCGGCGGCACAAACTCGCAGCACGCGCCGCGGCTGGCAATCCTAGCACACACCTCGTTTTGCCCACTTTCCAGGCTAGATGGTTGAGGCCGCGGATCGCCGCTCCGGGGCGTGAGATGGCCGCTCGGGGGCGCGTACGGGAGCCGCGAAGCGGCTTCTCGGGGAAGCGCGACGCGCCAGATCGCGCATCCGGGCGCGCGAGATCGGGGCTCAACCTCTAAACCTCGACGCTGCGCTCGGGGACGCCGACGCGGGGCGTCAGGATCCGCGGCCCGTCGCCCAGGATCGCGACCGTGTGCTCGAAATGGGCCGAGAGCGAACCGTCCTCGGTCGTGATCGTCCAGCCGTCCCGGGCGACGACGATCTCCGACCCGCCGGCGGTGATCATGGGCTCGATCGCGATCGTCATGCCCTCGGAGAGGCGCGGCCCCCGGCCGGGCTCGCCGAAGTTCGGGATGTGCGGGTCCTCGTGGTAGTGGCGGCCGACGCCGTGGCCGACGAGGCTCCGGACGACGGAGAAGCCTCCGTCCTCGACGACCGTCTGCACCGCATGCGAGATGTCGCCGACGCGGTTTCCCACCTGGGCCTCTCCGATCCCGGCGGCGAGCGCGTCCTGCGCGACGTCGAGGAGTCGCTGCGCGTCGGGCTCGATCTCGCCGACCCCGAACGTGTACGCGCTGTCCGCGATGTAGCCGTCGAGCGTCACGCCGACGTCGATCGTGACGAGATCTCCCTCGGCGAGCTCGTACCCGTCCGGGATCCCGTGCACGACGACGGCGTTCGGGGAGATGCAGATCGCCTTCGGGTAGCCCTTGTAGCCCTGGGACGTGGGAAAGCCGCCTCGCGAGCGGATGAACTCTCCGGCGGCGTCGTCGAGCTCTTCGGTCGTCACCCCCGGTACGAGCAGCGAGCCGACGTGGGCGATCGTCTCGGCGACGAGCGCGCCGGCGGCCGCGATCTTGTCGATCTCCCGGGCGCTCTTCCTGATGATCATGGGCTCTGGACTCTCTCCGGGGTCAAGCCCGCGAGCGCGGACTCGATCGCCGCTGCGACGTCCTCCACGGACTGTTCGCCGTTCACCGCAACAAGCTTCCCTCCGGTGCGATAACGGTCGACCACCGCCTCGGTGAGGCCGTGGTACAGGCGCAGGCGGTTGCGGATCGCCTCGGGCTCGTCGTCGGCCCGGTGCTCGACCGCACCGCGCTGGAGGAGACGCTCGAGCGCGACGTCGTCCGACACCTCGAGGAGCAGGACGACGTCGAGCGGCTTCTCGATCTCCTCGAGCATCGCGTCGAGGGCCTCGGCCTGCGGAACCGTCCGCGGGAAGCCGTCGAGCACGAATCCGTCCTCGGTCGCGAGCCGCTCGCGGATGAGGTCGACCATGAGGTCGTCCGGCACGAGGTCGCCGCGGTCGAGGATCGGCCGCACGCGCTGACCGAGCTCGCTCCCGTTGGCGATCGCGGCGCGCAGGATGTCTCCGGTCGCGACGTGCGGGATGCCGTAGCTCGACGCGATCAGCTTCGCCTGGGTTCCTTTGCCCGACCCCTGGGGCCCGAGGATGAGAACTCTCATGTGTGGTTGCTCGAGGGCGAGGCCCTACCGGAGGAAGCCCTCGTAGGAGCGCATCATCATCTGCGACTCCATCTGGCGCATCGTGTCGAGGGCGACGCCGACGGCGATGAGCACCGACGTGCCGCCGAGCGCTCCCGCACTCGCCTGCGAGAAGCCTCCGTAGGCGATGAACAGGCTCGGCGCCACCGCGACGACGGCCAGGAAGAGCGCTCCCGGCAGGGTCAGGCGCGAGAGCACGCGGTCGAGGTACTGGGCGGTCGGCGGCCCCGGCCGGATGCCCGGGATGTAGCCGCCGTGGCGGCGCAGGTTGTCCGCCTGGTCCACGGGGTTGAACTGCACCGCCGTGTAGAAGTAGGTGAAGAGCACGATCATGAATCCCTCGATCAGCAGGTAGATCCAGTCGCCCGGCTGGAAGTACTCGTTGACGAAGTCCCGCGTCGCCGGGAAGTACTGCGCCATCGTCGGCGGGAACGCGAGGATCGCGGCGGCGAAGATGATCGGGATGACGCCCGCCATGTTCACGCGGAGCGGCAGGTACGTCGAGCCCCCGGCGGTCATGCGGCGACCCACCATGCGCTTCGCGTACTGGATCGGGATCCGCCGCTGGCCCTCCTGCACGAACACGACGGCCGCGACGATCCCGAGCGCGATCAGGGGGTAGAAGAGCTTCTCCATCGGGCCGCCGTTCCACCAGGCGGCGATGCCGATCGGGGCGCCGACGAGGATCGAGGCGAAGATGAGGATCGAGATGCCGTTGCCGACGCCGCGCTTCGTGATGAGCTCGCCCATCCACATGAGGAGCGCGGTGCCGGCGGTCAGCGTCGTCACGATGAGGACCAGCTCGCCCGCGCCCGCATCGAGCGCTCCCTCGATGCGGAAGAGGAACGCGTACCCGGTCGCCTGCGCCGCGGCGAGGACGATCGTCAGGTAGCGCGTGTACTGCGTGATCTTCGCGTAGCCCGCCTCGCCCTCCTTCTGCAGCTCGCCGAGCCTCGGGATGACGACGGTCATGAGCTGGAGGATGATCGACGCCGTGACGTACGGCATGATCCCGAGCGCGAACAGCGAGAACTGCGAGAGCGCGCCGCCCGAGAAGAGGTTGAGCAGGCCGAGGATCGTGCCGCCCTGGCCCGAGAAGAAGTTCTCGATCGTCTCCGAGTTGACGCCGGGCGCGGGAATCCACGACCCGAGCCGGTAGACGGCGAGGATCATCGCCGTGAAGAGGACGCGCCGGCGAAGCTCCGGGACGCGCCACGCGTTCGCGAGCCAGGAGAACATCTAGCTCTCCTCGCCCTCCGCCTGCTCGGCCTCGTCCGCTTCGGCCTGGGCCTCGGTCTCCTCGGCCTCGGTCTCCTCAGCGTCGGTGTCCGTCTCGGCCTCTGCTGCCGGAGCGGCCGTCTTGTGCCGCTTGCGCTTCTTCTTCACGGGCTCGCCGCGGAGCCACGTCACCGTGCCCCCGGCCGCCTCGATCTTCTCGACCGCGGACTTCGAGAACCCGTGCGCCGAGATCGAGAGCTTCTTCGTGAGCTCGCCCTCGCCCAGGATCTTGACGTCGACGCGGAGCTTCGCGATGAGCCCGGCGCTCTTCAGCGCCTCAGGGGTCACGTCGGCGCCGGCGTCGAAGCGCTGCTCGAGGTCGCGCACGTTCACCGGCTGGCTGTACGTCCGGAAGGGGCCGACGGGCATCGCGTCCGCTGACGTGTTCCCGCGCTGCTTGGCCATGCGCATGTCGATCGGCATCTGGCCGCCCTCGAACCCGGCGGGCATCTTGTTCGAGCCAGCGCGTGACTTCTGGCCCTTGATCCCGCGGCCCGAGTAGCGGCCCTTGCCGGAGCCGAGCCCGCGCCCGACGCGCTTGCGGTCCTTGCGCGGCTGCGCCGGCTGGAGATTGGAGAGGCTGAGCTCGTCGGCCATCAGGCGTCCTTCCCGTCGATCGAGACGAGGTGGCGCACCTGCCGCAGCATGCCCTGGAGCTGGGGCGAGTCCTTGTGCTCGGCGGTGCGGCCGATCTTCCCGAGCCCGAGCGCGCGGAGCGTGCCCCGGTGGCGTCCGGACTGGCCGACGACGCTCTTGACCTGCGTGATCTTCAGCGAGCTCACGCGGTCTCCTCGGAGGACGGCGCCTCGGCTACCGGCTCCTCGGCTGCCGGCTCGGCCGGGGCAGCCTCGGAGGGGGCAGCCTCGGAGGGCGCAGCCTCGGCCTGCGGCTCGTCGGCGACGGTCGCGGCGGGCTGTGCATCTTCTCGCGCCTCGGTCAGCGCCTCCTCCTCGCGCGCCTTCGTCTCAGGACGCTGGATCGGCAGCACCTCCGCGATCGTCTTGCCGCGGAGCTGCGCGACGTCCTCCGGCCGCACCAGGCTGCGGAGGCCCTGGACCGTCGCGCGTGTCATGTTGATCGGAGTGGTCGTCCCGATGCTCTTCGCGAGCACGTCGCGGATCCCGGCGAGCTCGAGCACGGCGCGGACGCCGCCCCCGGCGATGACGCCGGTTCCCTCGCTCGCAGGCCGCAGCACGACGCGCGCGGCGTCGAACCGGCCGACGATCTCGTGCGTGATCGTCTGCCCGTGCTTCGGCACCGTGAACATGTTCTTCTTCGCGTCCTCGACCGCCTTCGAGATCGCGAGCGGGACCTCGCGGGCCTTCCCGTAGCCGAGCCCGACTCGGTCGACCTCGTCGCCGATGACGACGAGCGCGGTGAACGAGAACCGCCGGCCGCCCTTCACGACCTTGGCGACGCGGTTGATCTCGATGACCCGCTCCTTGAGCTCGCGGGCGTCTGCGACTTCTCTCGTGCTCAAAACTGGAGTCCTTCCTCGCGCGCGGCGTCTGCGAGCGCCTTCACGCGTCCGTGGTAGAGATAGCCGCCGCGGTCGAAGACGCAGCGCTCGACGCCCGCCGCCTTCGCCGCCTGTCCGAGTGCCTTGCCGACGGCTCCGGCCTGGTCGACCTTCGAGCCGGAGAGCTTGCCGAGCCCGTTCCAGCCCGCCGCGGCCAGCGTGCGTCCCGTCTCGTCGTCGACGAGCTGCGCGAAGATCCCGCGGTTCGAGCGGAACACGGCGAGGCGGGGCCGCTCCGCGGTGCCCGCGATCTTGCCCCGCACGCGGCGGTGGCGGCGCAGCCGCGCCTGGTGCTTGGTCATGACCGTCATGCGCGCTTCCCGACCTTCCTCCGCACCTGCTCGTCGCGGTACCGGATGCCCTTGCCCTTGTACGGCTCGGGTGGGCGAACCTTGCGGATCTCCGCGGCCGTCTGACCGACCTTCTGCTTGTCGATGCCCTTGACGACGATCTGCGTCGGCGTCGGGACCTCGAACGTGATGCCGTCGCGCGGCGTGACCGTCACCGAGTGCGAGTAGCCGACGGCGAGCTCGAGGTCTGAGCCCTTGAGCTGCGCGCGGTAGCCGACACCCTGGATCTCGAGGTGCTTCTCGTAGCCCTTCGTGACGCCCTCGACCATGTTCGCGATGAGCGTGCGCGTCAGCCCGTGCAACGCGCGGTCCTCCCCGCGGTCGGTCGGTCGCGTGACCGTGACCTCGGACTCGGTCTTCTCGATCTGCATGCGCGTCGGGACGACCTGGGAGAGCTCGCCCAGGGGGCCGTTGACCTGAACGCGTCCGTGCGACAGCGCGACCAGCACGCCGGACGGCAGATCGATCGGTTTCCGGCCGATTCGCGACATCGCTACCAGACGAACGCGATCACCTCGCCGCCGACGCCGCGCTCGGCGGCCTGGCGGTGGGTGATCACTCCGGTCGAGGTGGACATGATGGCCGTGCCGAGACCGCCGAGCACGCGCGGCAGGCGGTCCTTGCCCGCGTACACGCGCCGGCCCGGCTTGGACACGCGCTTGAGATCCGTGATCACGCGCCGGCGGTCACGGGCGAACTTGAGCTCGACCACGAGCGAGGCGACGGGCTCGCCGGGCTCGACGCGGTAGTCCTCGATGTAGCCCTCCTCCTTGAGGATGCGGGCGATCTCCTCCTTCATCCGGGAGGTCGGCATCGCGGTGGTCGCGTGCAGCGCGCGGTTCGCGTTGCGGATCCGCGTGAGCATGTCGGCGATGGGATCGGTGAGCACGTCGTCCTCCTACCAGCTCGACTTCGTCATTCCGGGAACCGCGCCCTGGTGCGCGAGCTCGCGCAGGCAGATGCGGCAGACGCCGAACTTCTTGTAGACCGCGCGCGGGCGGCCGCACTTCGTGCAGCGCGTGTACTCGCGCACCTTGTACTTCGAGCCCCGGCTTTGCTTGACGACGAGCGACTTCTTGGCCATGTCCTAGTCCGTCCTTCTCTCTCCGGCGAACGGAAGCCCGAGCGCGGCGAGAAGCGCGTGCCCGTGCTCGTCCGTCTGCGCCGAGGTCGTGATCGCGACGTCGAGCCCGCGAACGGACGGGACCTTGTCGTAGTCGATCTCGGGGAAGATGATCTGCTCGCGGATGCCGATCGAGTAGTTGCCGCGACCGTCGAACGAGCCCGGGTCGAGCCCGCGGAAGTCGCGGATGCGCGGCAGCGCGATCGAGTTCAGCCGGTCGAGGAACTCGTACATGCGCGTCCCGCGGAGCGTGACGCGCGCGCCCACCGGCATCCCCTCGCGGAGCTTGAAGCTCGCGATGGACTTCGTCGCGCGGCGGATCTGCGCGTGCTGGCCGGCGATGAGCGTGAGCTCCTCGACGGCGGCGTCGAGCGCTTTCGCGTCGGTCTTCGCCTCGCCGACGCCCATGTTCAGCGTGATCTTCGTCACGCGCGGCACCTGCATGACCGACTCGAGGCCGAGCTCCTCCTGGAGCTGAGGCCGGATCTCGCGCTCGTAGTGGTCCTTGAGGCGCGCGACGTACGTCTCCGGGGTCGGGGCTTCGGCGACGCTCACTTGTCCAGCTCCTCCCCGCAGCCCTCGCGCTTGCAGACGCGGACGCGAACCGTGCCGCCCTTGGCTTCCTTCTCGACGATCCCGACGCGCGTCGCGTTCCCGCAGACCGGGCAGACGACCATGACGTTCGAGACGGGCACGGGCGCGGGCTTGTCCATGATCCCGCCGGGCATGATCTGCGCGCCGCCCATCCGCGAGCTGTCCCGGATCGGGCGCGGCTTCGTGTGGCGCTTCATGACGTTCAGGTTCTCGACGAGGACCCGCTGCTCGGACGGGCGCGCCTCGATGACGCGGCCGCGCTTGCCGCGGTCCTTGCCGGCGAGGATCTGGACGAGGTCGCCCTTCTTGACCTTCATCTTCGTTGCCATGAGCTAGAGAACCTCCGGGGCCAGGCTGACGATCTTCATGAAGTTCTTCTCGCGGAGCTCACGCGCGACCGGCCCGAAGATGCGCGTTCCGCGAGGGTTCGACTGGGTGTCGATGAGGACGGCGGCGTTCTCGTCGAAGCCGATGAGCGTGCCGTCGTCCCGACCGTAGGGCTTCTTCGTCCGGACCACGACGGCCCGCACGACCTCGCCCTTCTTGACCGCGCCCTGAGGCGTGGCCGACTTCACGGTAGCAACGATGACGTCGCCCACCCGCGCGTAGCGCCGGTGCGACCCGCCGAGCACGCGGATGCACAGGAGCTCGCGCGCTCCCGTGTTGTCCGCGACCCGGAGACGTGACTCCTGCTGGATCATTTGGCTTCCTGGACCACTTCCTGGAGCCGCCAGCGCTTCATGCGCGAGACAGGGCGCGTCTCGACGATGCGCACGATGTCGCCGACCTTCGCCTGGTTCGTCTCGTCGTGGGCGTGGAGCTTCGTGCTCCGGCGGATGACCTTCTTGTACATCCGGTGCGCCTTCACCGTGTCGACGCGAACGACGATGGTCTTGTCCGCGTTGGCGGAGACCACGGTGCCCTGCCGCTCCTGGCGGCGTCCGCGCTCGTGCTCCGGCTTCGGCAGGCGCGTGATCGCCTTCCGCTCGGCGGAGGGCACATGCCTCCGGCGCGTTCGGGCAGGACGAAGCGAGCGCGGGACGTGCTTGCGCTTCTTCTTCCGCGCGGGCTCGGCGGGAGCCTCCGCTTCGGCGGCAGGCGCCGCTTCGGCGGCAGGCGCCTCGGCCTCGGCGGGAGCCTCCGCTTCGGCGACAGCCTCCGCTTCGGCTGCAGGCGCCTCGGCCTCAGCTTCGGCGGGCTCGGGCTCGGCGGCGGGCTCCGCGGCCTCGGCCTCCGGCTCGTCTGCGACCTCGGCCTCGGCCACGGGGGCCTCGGGCGCCTCGGCCTCGGGCGCCTCCGTCGTCTCCTCGGCGGCGGCCTCCACCGCCTCCTCCGGAGCCTCGGGCGTCTCTTCGGTCTCGTTCACGTTCTCGTTCTCTTCGGCCATCAGACGGTTCCTCGTACTCGTTCGTTCTTCACGGTCAGGATGCGGGCGATCTCGCGCTTCGCCGTTCGCAGCCGGGCGCTGTTCTCGAGCACGCCGGTCGCGGTCTGGAAGTGGAGGTTGAAGAGCTCCTGTCGGGTCTCGGCCATCCTGCGGTCGAGCTCGTCGTCGGACAGCGCTCGCAGCTCTCTAGCTCTCAAAGAGATCCGCCTCCCTCTTCACGAACTTCGTCTTGACGGGCAGCTTCTGGCCGGCGAGGCGGAGGGCCTCCTTCGCGAGCGGCTCGTCGACGCCGGCGAGCTCGAACATGACGCGACCCGGCTTCACGACGGCCACCCAGCCCTCGGGCGAGCCCTTGCCGGAGCCCATGCGCGTCTCGGCCGGCTTCTTCGTGAACGGCTTGTCCGGGAAGAGGTTGATCCAGACCTTCCCGCTCCTGCGGATCTTTCGCGTCGCGGCGATACGGGCGGCCTCGATCTGGCGGTTGGTGACCCAGCCGGCCTCGAGGCTCTTGAGCCCGAACTCCCCGAACTGGACCTCGGTCTGGCCCTTCGAGAGGCCGGCGCGCCGTCCCCGGTGCTGCCGGCGGAACTTCGTCTTGCGCGGCATCAGCATCAGCTAGTCGCCCTCCGTCTCCGGGAGCCTTCGGAGCTTCGGCGGCCTCGGGAGCCGCAGCCTCGGGCGCGCGTCTCGGGCGCAGCAGTCTCGGGCGCCAGCAGTCTCGGGGGCAGCAGTCTCAGGGGCAGCGGCGGTCTCGGGAGCCACGGCCTCCGGAGCCTGCGTCTCGGGCGCGGGTGCCTGCGCCTCGCGGCGCGTCCCTCACGTCTCCGCGAGGACGTTGCGTCGCGCGGCCGCCGGGCCGCTGGCCGCCGCGGCCGCGCTTCCGCGGGACGATGCCGAGACCCTCGCGATCCTGGCTCCGGCCGCGGCCCTCGCGCGAGGCGCCCAGGCCTTCGGACGACGTGCCGCGCCGCCTCCGGGCCTGGTCCTGGTCTCCGAGCCGCGAGTCGCCGCGGCCGGCGCCCTCGAAGCCCTCCGGCATGATCTCGCCCTTGTTGATCCAGACCTTGACGCCGATCTGGCCGAAGGTCGTCTTCGCCTCGGCCTGCCCGTAGTCGATGTCCGCGCGGATCGTGTGCAGCGGCACGCGACCCTCGGAGTACATCTCGCGGCGGCTCATCTCGCCGCCCGTCAGCCGCCCGGCCGCAGTGATCTTGATCCCCTGCGCGCCGGAGCGCATCGCGGACGCGAGCGAGCGCTTCATCGCGCGGCGGAAGCTGACGCGGTTCTCGAGCTGCTCCGCGATCGACTGCGCGACGAGCTTCGCATCGAGCTCGGGGCGCTTGATCTCGTTGATGTTGATGTGCACGTTCTTCTTCGTGATCGCGTGCAGGTCGCGGCGCAGCGCGTCGACCTCGACCCCCGACTTGCCGATCACGATCCCCGGGCGAGCCGTGAAGATGTCGACGGTGATCCGCTGCTTGTCCTTGCGGATCAGGATGTCCGAGAGGCCGGCATGGGAGAGCTTGCCGAGGATGTGCTTGCGGATCTTCACGTCCTCGAGCAGGTACGCCGAGAACTCCTGCTTGCCGGTCCACCAGTTCGACTTCCAGTCGTGGATGACGCCGACGCGGAAACCGCCGGGATGCACTTTCTGGCCCATTACGCGGCTGCTCCTTCCTTCTTGCGGCGCCGGGTCGAGGCCTTCGGCTTCGGCTCGGCGGCGGTATCGGTCTCGGTCGTCGGTGGCGTGGCGTGGGCGCCTCGGTCTCGGCGATCGCGGCCTGGGTGCGGCGGCGGCGCCTCGTCTGCTCCTCCGGCTGCTCGACGAGCACCAGCGTGACGTGACACGTGCGCTTGCGAATGCGGTTGACGCGGCCGCGAGCGCGAGGCTTCCAGCGCTTCAGCGTCGGCCCGTCGTCGGCGTACGCCGCCTCGACGATGAGCTCGTCCCCGTCGAGACCGTGATTCGCCTCGGCGTTCGCGACGGCGGACTTGAGCACCTTCGCGATGTCCGTCGCCGCGGCGCGCGAGGTGAACGCGAGCACCGTGCGCGCCTCCGGGACCGAGCGGCCGCGGATGTGCTCGAGCACGACGCGCGCCTTGCGCGGGGACGTGCGCACCCACTTCGCCTGCGCGCGGACGCGCATGCGGTCGTCTGTCGCGGCGTTGCTCATGTGCGCTTCTTTACGTGGGCCTGGCGGTCGCCCGAGTGGCTCCGGAACGTCCGCGTGGGCGCGAACTCGCCGAGCTTGTGCCCGACCATCTGCTCGGTCACGAACACGGGCACGTGCTTGCGGCCGTCGTGGACGGCGATCGTGTGCCCGACCATCTCGGGGAAGATCGTCGAGGTCCGCGACCAGGTGCGGATCATCCGCTTCTCGCCGCTCGCGTTCATGGCTTCGATCCGGCTCAGCAGCCGGTCCTGGACGAACGGCCCCTTCTTCGAAGACCTACTCACTAGCGTCTCTTCTCCTTCCCGCGGCGCCGGCCGCGGACGATGAGCTTGTCGGACTCCTTGTGCTTGCGACGCGTCCGCTTCCCGAGGGTTGGGACGCCCCACGGCGTGACCGGATGGCGGCCGCCCTTCGACTTGCCCTCGCCGCCGCCGTGCGGGTGGTCGACGGGGTTCATCGCGGAGCCGCGCACGGACGGCCGCTTGCCGAGCCAGCGGCTGCGCCCAGCCTTGCCGCTGGACTGGTTCGCGTGATCGGAGTTCCCGACCTGGCCGACGGTGCCGCGGCAGGTGAGGAGCACGCGGCGCAGCTCCCCGGAGGGAAGCCGCAGCACGCCGTGGTCGCCGTCCTTCGCGACGAGCTGGACCGACGACCCCGCCGAGCGCGCCATCCGGCCGCCCTGGCCGGGCTTCAGCTCGACGTTGTGCAGGAGCGTTCCGGTCGGGATGTTTGCGAGCGGAAGCGCGTTTCCGGGCTTGATGTCGGCGCTCGGGCCGGACTCGACGGTCGCTCCCACGCGGAGCCGGGCAGGCGCGAGGATGTACGACTTCGCGCCGTCGGCGTAGTGCAGGAGCGCGATCCTGGCGGAGCGGTTCGGGTCGTACTCGATCGCCGCGACCTTCGCGGGCACGCCGTCCTTCGTGCGCTTGAAGTCGATCGTGCGGAAGCGCCGCTTGTGGCCGCCGCCCTTGTGCCGCGTCGTGATCCGGCCGCGGTTGTTGCGGCCGCCCTTCTTCGTCAGCGGCTCGAGCAGCGACTTCTCCGGCTCGCTCTTCGTGATCTCCTCGAAGCCGGACGTGGCCATGAAGCGGCGGCCCGGGCTCGTCGGCTTGTACTTCTTCAGCGCCATCAGACGCGACGCTCCTTCGAAGATCTCGATCTCGAAGCCGGGCTTGAGCTGGACGATCGCCTTCTTCCAGCCCGGCCGGCGGCCCTTCGTGAACCCGCGCCGCTTCGGCTTCGACTGCACCTTCACGATGTTGACGTTCTGCACCTGGACCTCGAAGAGCTCCTCGACGGCCTGGCGGATCTGCGTCTTGTGCGCGTCCTCGTGCACCTTGAACGTGTACTTGCGGTCGGTGATGAGCGAGTAGCTCTTCTCCGAGACGACCGGCGCCAGCAGGACCTGGTTCGGATGGAGGCTCACTCGCCCGCCTCCTCCGTCGTCAGGCCCGCGCGCGCGAGCACGAGCGGCAGCGCGGCCTCGCTGACGAGCAGCGAGCGCGCCCAGACGACGCCGGCGACCTCGAGCTCCGCCGGAACCGTCACGAGCACCTTGTCGAGGTTGCGGAACGACTTCACGAGCGTCTCCTCGTCCTCGGCTGCGACGAGCAGCGTCGGGCGCTCGGAGAACCCCTCGAGCAGCTCTGCGGCCTGTCGCGTCGACGGCGTGTCGAAGCCGGACGCGTCCACGAGCGCGAACGTCCCGTTCGAGGCGTGGCTCGAGAGCGCGCCCCGGAGCGCGGCCCGGCGAGCCTTGCGGTTGACCTTGACCTCGTAGTTGCGCTGGCCGGGCGGGAACGCCATGCCGCCGCCCGTCCACTGCGGCGCGCGGGTCGTACCGGCGCGGGCACGGCCGGTCCCCTTCTGCCGCCACGGCTTCGAGCGGCCGCCGGCGACGAAGCCCGCGGCTCTTTCCTCCCTGGCTGCCTGCACGCGCCGCGTTCATCTCCGCGCGCACGGTCTCGTGCACGAGGTGCGGCTTCACCTCGGCCGCGAACACGGACTCCTCGAGGGAGACCTGCCTCGTCTTCGTCCCGCCGAGCACGGGCGCCTCGAGCTTGGTCGCCATCGTCAGACCGCCCTGATCTCCACGATCCCGCTCGCCGGCCCGGGGACCGAGCCGCGGATGAGCATGAGATTCCGCTCGAGATCGACTTCGTGGACGACGAGCCCGGGCTGCGTGACGCGGTTGCCGCCCATGCGGCCCGGCATCTTCCGGCCCTTGAACACGCGCGACGGGGTCGCGGACATGCCGATCGAGCCCGGAGCGCGCACGTTGTGCGAGCCGTGCGAGACCGGGCCGCGCGTGAAGTTGTGCCGCTTGATCGTGCCCTGGAAGCCCTTTCCGACCGAGATCGCCCGAGACCTTGATCGCCTCGCCCGGCTCGAACGACTCGACGGTCACGGTGTCGCCGACGGCGAGGCCGATGTGGCCGCGGACCTCGACGAGGTGCCGATGTGGCCCGACGCCGGCTTTCGCCAGATGCCCGATCTCCGGCTTCGACACCTTCCGCTCGGCGACCTCCTCGAACGCGAGCTGCACGGCGTCGTACCCGTCCGTGTCCACGGTCTTCACCTGGACCACGGGGCACGGACCGGCCTCGATGACCGTGACGGCCGTCATCGCGCCCGTCTCCGGGTCGAAGACCTGCGTCATGCCGAGCTTCTTGCCGAGGATGCCTTTCATCTCAGAGCTTGATCTCGATGTCCACGCCGGCAGGCAGGTCGAGCCGCATGAGCGAGTCGACCGTCTTCGGCGTGGGCGAGTGGATGTCGATGAGCCGCTTGTGCGTCCGCACCTCGAAGTGCTCGCGCGAGTCCTTGTCCTTGAACGGGCTCCGGATGACGCAGTACACGTTCTTCTCCGTGGGCAGCGGCACCGGCCCCGTGATCGTCGCGCCCGTGCGCTGCGCGGTCTCGACGATCTGGGACGCGGACTTGTCCACCTGCTGGTGGTCGTAGCCCTTCAGTCGGATGCGGATCTTCTGCTGTGCCATGTCAGTGGTAGGTAGGGGAGAGGCAAGCCTCTCCCCTACTTGAGGATCTCCGTCACCACGCCGGCGCCGACCGTGCGGCCGCCCTCGCGAATCGCGAAGCGGAGGCCCTGGTCCATCGCGATCGGCTGGATGAGCTCGATCTCCATGTTCGTGTTGTCGCCGGGCATGACCATCTCCTGCCCCTCCGGCAGCTTGATCGAGCCGGTCACGTCCGTCGTGCGGAAGTAGAACTGCGGCCGGTAGCCGTCGAAGAACGGCGTGTGGCGCCCGCCCTCGTCCTTCGAGAGGACGTACACCTCGGCCTTGTAGTGCGTGTGCGGCGTGATCGAGCCGGGCTTCGCGAGCACCTGGCCGCGCTCGACGTCCTCGCGCTTGATCCCGCGAAGGAGCGCGCCCGCGTTGTCGCCCGCCTGCGCGTAGTCGAGGGTCTTCTGGAACATCTCGAGACCCGTGACGACGGTCTTCTCGACCTCGGGATGGATCCCGATGATCTCGACGTCCTCGCCGACGACCATCTTCCCCTGCTCGATGCGGCCGGTGACCACGGTCCCGCGGCCGGTGATCGTGAAGACGTCCTCGATCGGCATGAGGAACGGCTTGTCGACGTCGCGTACCGGCTCCGGGATGTAGGAGTCGACCGCGGCCATGAGCTCGAGGATCTTGGGCACCCACTCCTCGTCGCCCTCGAGCGCCTTGAGCGCCGAGACCTGGATGACGGGGATGTCGTCGCCCGGGAACTCGTACTTGGAGAGCAGCTCGCGGACCTCCATCTCGACGAGCTCGAGGAGCTCGGGGTCGTCGACCATGTCCGCCTTGTTGAGCGCGACGACGATCGAGGGGACCTCGACCTGGCGCGCGAGGAGGATGTGCTCCCGCGTCTGCGGCATCGGGCCGTCGGCCGCCGAGACGACGAGGATCGCGCCGTCCATCTGGGCGGCGCCCGTGATCATGTTCTTGATGTAGTCGGCGTGCCCGGGGCAGTCGACGTGCGCGTAGTGGCGGTTCTCCGTCTCGTACTCGACGTGCGCGGTGTTGATCGTGATCCCGCGCTGCCGCTCCTCGGGAGCCTTGTCGATCGAGTCGAAGGTCGCGACCTCCGTGTTCGTACCGGACTCGGAGAGGACCTTCGTGATGGCCGCCGTCAGCGTGGTCTTGCCGTGGTCGATGTGACCGATCGTGCCGACGTTGACGTGAGGCTTGGTGCGCTCGAACTTCTGCTTGCCCATTCTGGATGCCTCCGGATTGGTTTTACGCTGTCTTGTCGCCCTGCACGAGCGCCTCGGCGATCGTGGCCGGAACTTGCTCGTAGTGGTGCGGCTCCATGTGGAACGAGGCCCGGCCCTGCGTCATCGACCGAAGGTCGGTCGCATAGCCGAACATCTCCGCGAGGGGCACGCTCGCCTTGATGACCTGCCCCGACGCCGTCGGCTCGATCTGCTCGACCCGACCGCGACGGCCGTTCAGGTTACCAATGACGTCGCCCAGGTACTCCTCGGGCGTGTCGACCTCGACGGACATGACCGGCTCGAGGAGCTTGGGCTGCGCCCGCTTCATGGCCTCCTTGAACGCCATCGAGCCGGCGATCTTGAACGCCCGCTCGCTCGAGTCGACGTCGTGGTACGAGCCGTCGACGAGCTCGACCCTGATGTCGACAACCGGGTAGCCGGACAGCACGCCCGAGCTCATGGCCTCTTGAATGCCCGCGTTGACCGCCGGGATGTACTCCTTCGGGACCTTCCCGCCGACGATCTTGTCCTCGAACTCGTAGCCCGCGCCCGGCTCCTGCGGGTAGAGGTTGATGAGGACGTCTCCGTACTGGCCGGAGCCGCCGGTCTGCCGGACGAACCGGCCCTGGATCTTCTCCGCCGGCCGGCTGACGGTCTCGCGATACGCGACCTGCGGGCGTCCGACGTTCGCCCCGACCTTGAACTCGCGCATGAGCCGGTCGACGATGATCTCGAGGTGCAGCTCGCCCATCCCGGCGATGAGCGTCTGCGCCGTCTCCTCGTCCGTCGAGACGCGGAAGGTCGGGTCCTCCTCGGCCAGGCGCTGGAGCGCCGCGCCCAGCTTGTCCTGGTCGGCCTTCGTCTTCGGCTCGATCGCGACCGAGATGACGGGATCGGGGAAGGACATCGACTCGAGCACGATCGGCGCGTAGTCGCCGGCGAGCGTGTCGCCCGTCGTCGTGAACTTGAGCCCGACCGCGGCCGCGATCTCGCCCGCGCCGATCTCCTCCCGCTCCTCGCGGTGGTTCGCGTGCATCTGGAGGATGCGGCCGATCCGCTCCGTCTTCCCGTTCGTCGCGTTGAGGACGCGGCCGCCGGCCTTGACCTGGCCCGAGTACACGCGGAAGTACGTGAGCTTGCCGACGTACGGGTCGGTCATGACCTTGAACGCGAGCGCGGCGAACGGCGCCTCGAGCGCGGGCGGGCGCGTCGCCTCCTCCTCGCTCTTCGGGTCGATGCCGGCGACGGGCGGCACGTCGAGCGGGCTCGGCAGGTACTCGACGATCGC
Organism: uncultured Actinomycetes bacterium; assembly: GCA_963796405.1. GTDB lineage: Bacteria > Actinomycetota > Thermoleophilia > Gaiellales > Gaiellaceae > GMQP-bins7. The sequence goes on along the minus strand of CAWCLL010000012.1, from coordinate 1,692 downwards.
GTCGAGGAGCGGCTGCACGCCCTTGTTCTTGAACGCGGAGCCGGCGAGGACCGGCGTGATGCGGCCCGCGAGCGTGCCCTGCGCGGAGCGCGCGCCGGATCATCTCCGGCGTCACGAGGCTCTCGTCCTCGAGGTACGTCTCCATGAGCTCGTCGTCGAACTCGGCGATCGCGTCGATGAGCGCGTGGTGACCCGCCTCCGCGGCGCCCTGGAGCTGCGAGGGGATCTCGTCGACCGAGAACTCCGTGCCGAGCGCGTTCGTGTACGTGGTCGCCTTCATCTCGACGAGGTCGACGATCCCGTTGAACGCGTCCTCCTCGCCGATCGGGAGGTGGATCGGCACCGGCGTCGCGCCGAGGCGGTCGCGCATCGACTGGACGGCGGCGTCGAAGTCGGCGCCGATGCGGTCCATCTTGTTGATGAACGCGATGCGCGGGACGCGCGTAGCGGTCGGCCTGGCGCCAGACGGTCTCGGACTGCGGCTGGACGCCCGCGACGGAGTCGAAGACGGCCACCGCGCCGTCCAGCACGCGCAGGCTCCGCTCGACCTCCATGGTAAAGTCCACGTGGCCGGGCGTATCGATAATGTTGATCCGATAGTCGCGCCACTCCGCGGTCGTCGCCGCCGACGTGATGGTGATGCCGCGCTCCTGCTCCTGCTCCATCCAGTCCATCGTCGCGGCGCCCTCGTGCACCTCGCCCATCTTGTGGGTGCGGCCGGTGTAGTAGAGGATCCGCTCGGTCGTCGTCGTCTTGCCCGCGTCGATGTGGGCCATGATCCCGATGTTGCGGACGCGGTCCAGCGCGACCGTGTGTGGCGACGACGCTCATCGCCGCTCCCCGGCCCCTACCAGCGGTAGTGGGCGAAGGCCTTGTTCGCCTGCGCCATGCGGTAGATGTCGTCCTTCTTCTTGTACGCGCCGCCCTGCTGCGAGAGCGCGTCGACGAGCTCGCCGGCGAGCTTCGCGGGCATGCCCTTCTCGCGCCGCTCGCGCGCGTTCTGCACGATCCAGCGGAGCGCGAGCGTGCGCGCACGGCGCTGCGGCACCTCGATGGGCACCTGGTAGTTCGCGCCGCCGACGCGGCGGGAGCGGACCTCGAGCACCGGCGTGACGCTCTTGACCGCGCCCTCGAGCAGCTCGAGCTGCGGCTTGCCGGTCTTCTCGGACGCGAGCGCGAGCGCGTCGTAGACGATCTGCTCGGCGATCGACTTCTTCCCGTCCGAGCATCAGCCGGTTGACGAGCTGGGTCACGAGCACCGACCCGTGGACGGGGTCCGGCTCGAGCTCGCGGGGCTGGATCTCTGCGCGGCGGGGCATGGCTAGGGCTTCTTCGCGCCGTACTTCGAGCGGGCCTGGCGGCGCTCGGTGACGCCGGCCGAGTCGAGCCCGCCGCGGATCACCTTGTACCGGAAGCCGGGGAGGTCCTTGACGCGGCCGCCGCGGACGAGCACGACCGAGTGCTCCTGCAGGTTGTGGCCCTCGCCGGGGATGTACGCGCCGACCTCCATCGTGTTCGTGAGGCGGACGCGGGCGACCTTGCGGAGCGCCGAGTTCGGCTTCTTCGGCGTCGTCGTGTAGACGCGCGTGCATACGCCGCGCTTCTGCGGCGCTCCCCGGAGAGCCGGGGTCTTGGTCTTCGCTTGCGGGCTCTTTCGGCCCTTGCGGACGAGCTGATTGACAGTGGGCACGC
>CAWCLL010000011.1:0-118655 GCA_963796405.1 uncultured Actinomycetes bacterium | reverse complement strand
CGATCCCCGGCGGCTGGCTCGGCGCGCGAGCGACTGGTCGCGTCTCAGAGAACGCGCTGCGTCTCGCGCTCGGCGGTGTCCTCGTGCTCGTCGGAGTCGTGTTCGGCGTACAGGCGATCCTCGCCTAGATCGAGAGCCGCTCCGCCCTCACGCGACCGCGGGCCAGGCCCTCCGAAGCCAGTCGGCGAGCTCCGGAGCGGAGCGCGGGCTCGCCAGGTAGAAGCCCTGCGCACGGTCGCAGCCCCAGGCGGCGAGCGCTTCCATTCTTCACGCGTCTCCACGCCCTCGGCGACGACCGTGAGGCCGAGAGAGTGGCCGATCTCGACGAGCCCGCGGACGAGCGCCTCGTCCGTCGCGCTCTGGCCGAGCCCGTGGACGAACGCGGCGTCGATCTTCAGCTCGTCGAGTGGCAGCACGCGGAGCGCCGCGAAGGACGCCGCGCGGCCGCAGTCGTCGAGCGAGAGGCGCACGCCGAGCTCGGAAATCCGTCGGAGGACGATCTCGTCGAGCTCGGATCCCGCGCCGGGGCCTGCGGGAACGACCTCGAGCGTCAGCCGCCCGGACGGGACGCTCGACGCCCTGAGGAGGTCGGCGAGCCCTTCGACGAACTGCGGATCGTCGACGAGCTTGTAGGGGACGTTCACGGAGACGCCGAGCTCGCTGCCGGTCTCGGCCCAGAGCTCGGTCGAGCGGAGCGCATCGGCGATGACGATGAACGTGAGCTCGCGGACGAGCGGCGTGCGCTCGACGTGCGGGACGAACTCCGCGGGCGGCAGGAGCGTGCCGTCGGGAAGGAGGCGGCGGACGAGAGCCTCGGCCGACTGCGGCTCGCCGGTCTGGAGGTCGAGGATCGGCTGGTACACGACGACGAGCTCGTCGCGTGCGAGGGCGGCCTCGACATCGCGGATGATCCCGGCGTCGACGCCGCGACGGGCGAGGAGCATGTCCTCGGGCGCGTCGCGCTTCGTCGCGTACATCTGACCGTCGGCGCGCCCCATGAGCTCGTCCGGGGTCGCGCCGTCGCGCGGGAACACGGCCCAGCCGACGCTGCCGTCGATCTCGACGGTCGCGCCTTCGACGCGGAACGGGCGGCGAAGCGCATGCCGGAGACGCCCCACGAGCGTGGCCGCCTGCTCGTCGTTGCCGGTGCCGAGGGAGAGGATCACGAACTCGTCGCCTCCGACGCGCGCGACGGTGTCGCTCGCGCGGACGATCGCCTCTAAGCGGCGGGCGAGCGAGCGCAGGACGGCGTCGCCGGCCCCGTGACCGCGAACATCGTTCACCTCCTTGAAGCCGTCGAGGTCGACGCAGATCAGGGTGAACCGCTCGCCGGTTCGCTGCGAGCCCGTCAGCGCCTGCTGGATCCGGTCTTCGAGCAGGACGCGGTTCGGGAGCTCGGTAAGCGGGTCGCGGAGGGCGAGCGAACGAGCGCGTCGGAGCCGGCGGTCGAGCGCCACGCCGCACGCGCCGGCGATGCAGCCCACCAGCACGAGCGCGCCGACGACGAGCAGAGGGTCGGCGCGGAGCATGACCGCGGCCGCACCCGCGACGAAGACGAGCGCAGCGAGGCTCAACCCTGAAGCCATGGTTCCGCTCAGCTGCCGCCTGTCTCTGATCTTCACCCGTCCCCGTCGTCGTGGCCGCCCGATTTGGCCCTGCCGCAATAATCCGACCGTACTCACGAAGGGTGAGGCGAGCGTCCCGAGAAGGAGGGATTACCGTCCCTCGAACGAGGGATCGAAAGCGCGGGAGGAAACGATGTTTCCCCCCGCGGGCCCCCCTTCCTTCGAGCTACGGGCTGGGGAGCGCGCTACCTCACGCCTCCCGGCCGGCGAAGCCGGCCTCCGGCTCGAGACGTTGCGCCGGTCTTCGGAAGAAGGTCGGAGCTGGCAGGACTGACTCAGGCCGGAGGGCGATTCATTCGCCCGGAGGCGGGGATCACCTGACCTCGATACCCCGAACCGAAGGAAGCGGGGCTCGCGGGGGAAACATCGTTTCCCCCCGCGAGCAGGAACATTGGCCAGGTGGAGGAATCGAGACGGGTGGACCTCGCCGCCGGCCTCGTCGGGCTGCTCGCCGGTCTGGCCGTCGGCCCGGTGGCAGACCGGCTCGCGACGAACGCGCCGGTGGGGGCGCCGCTCCTCGCGCGGGTGCCGTTCTCGAAGCGGCTGCCCCTGGTTGCGGGCGGAACTGCGCTGCTCGGCGCAGCCTGCGGCGCCGTCTTCGGCTTCACGCTCGAGGCGCTCGTCGCCGCGTTCTTCTGCTGGATCCTCGTGATCGTGACCCGCACGGACTTCGAGCACCGGCTCATCCCCGACCGCATCGTCCTTCCCGGCGCCGTGCTCGTGCTGGTCGGGCGGACCGTTGACGAACCGAGCGTCGCCTGGATCCTCGGGGGCCTCGGCGCGGGTCTCGGCCTCTTTCTGCTCGTCCTCGTCTACCCGCGCGGGATGGGCATGGGCGACGTCAAGCTCGCGCTGTTCATGGGCTGCGGGCTCGGCCTCGCGGTCGTCGTGGCCCTGTTCATCGGGTTCCTCGCGGCCGCGGTTCCCGCGATCGCGCTGCTCGTGCGGCACGGGAGGGAGGCCCGAAAGCAGGCGATTCCCCTCGGCCCGTTCCTCGCGCTGGGCGCCGTGATCGCCCTTTTCGCCGGAGACGCGATCCTCGACTGGTACTGGGATTGCGCGGTTCCCCCCGGCCCCCTCCTTCACGGCTGCGCGCTCATGCCTCCCCCGGCCAGCACCGCCTCCAGCTCTTCAGTCGTGCCAGATCCCAGCCCGAGCTCGGTTCCGTAGGGTCGTGTCTCCGTTTAGCACGGCTCTCGACCCTCAAGGGCGCCCCGCCCGAAGCCGATTGCTATCTCATGGAACGGACGTCCACGCCTGCCCGCGGGTTGGGGCAGATCGACGACGCGCTGCTCGCCGCCGCCGCGCGCCGCGCGGCGCCCGACCCAAGCGAGCGCGGCGAGCCGGCCAAGGCGATCGACGAGGCGGTCGGCGCACTGCACGACGCCGTCGCCGGGCTCTTCCCGTCCGTCTTCGTGCTCGAGCACGGCCGGCTGTGGCTCGTCGCGCAGCGTGGGTATGCCGTCGTGCCGGACGGGATTCGCGTGGAGCAGGGAGTCATGGGGCGGGCGATCCGTCTCGGACGCGACCAGCTGGCCCAGGACGTGCAGGCCGATCCCGACTACCTCGGCGCGCTGCCGAGCGTGAGCTCCGAGCTCGCGATCCCGCTGCGCGCGGCCGCCCTCGTCGTGGGCGCGCTCAACGTCGAGTCCGAACGGCCCCTGCCCGAGAACGCCGCGGAGCTCATCCAGCCGCTCGCCGAGGCTCTCGCGCCCCTCGCCGAGGAGCTGCGCGAGCGCGGAACGCTCGACCTCGCGGCGCTCGCGCGGCTGTTCGTCCACCTCGGCGGGCTGCGCGATCCCGACGAGATCTCCGCGCTGGCCGCCGCGTCTCTGTCCCGAGTCCTGCCGATCGACGTGAGCCAGGTCGTGGTCTGGGGCGATGCGGGCGCGGTGGTCGAGCTCGCAGCCTGGAAGTCGGAGGACGCGTCCCGGCTCCCGCTCTCGGAGTCCGAGCTCGGCGCCATGCGCGCGCTCGTCGATCCGAACGTCGTCTGCCAGCTGCTCGACCCGGGAGCGGCGACCGGCGGCTCGTTCGTCTGGCTCCCCCTACGCACGAGCGGCAACGAGCTCGGGGCGATGGTCGCCGCATTTCGCCCGGGCGAGGGCACGGATGCCGTGCAGCTCGACACAGCGGCCGTGCTCGCCGCCCACGTCGGGGCGTCGCTCGACGTCGCTCTCGCCCTGGAGCACGAGCGCCACAGCGCAGTCACGGACTCGCTCACCGGGATCCTCAACCGCCGCGGAATGGAAGAGCGACTCGAGCACGCGCTGAAGGTCGCGCAGGACCTGCGCGAGCCGCTGAGCCTGCTCGTCATCGACTGCGACGACTTCAAGGACATCAACGACCGCGCGGGACACGAGTTCGGCGACACGCTCCTGTACGAGATCGCGCTGGTGCTGGTTCGCGCGCTGCCCGAAGGCGCCGAGGCAGCCCGGCTGGGCGGCGACGAGTTCGTCGTCATGCTCCCCGGCGCGGGGACGGAGCCGGCAGCCGAGTTCGGCGGCAAGCTCAGGCTCGTCCTCGCCGAGGGGCTCACCGACGCCGGCTATCCGCTGCGCGTGAGCGCGGGCATCTCGACCTACCCGTTCGACGGCGCGACTGCGTCGGCGCTGCTTCGGGCCGCCGACCAGGCGCTCTACGCCGCGAAGAACGCAGGTAAGGACCGCGTGGCGTCCTTCGCGGACATCGCGCGCCCCGATCCGAACCCGGTCGACCTGGCGGCAGGCGATCTCGCGGGCGGTCGCCGGCGGCCGCGCGGCGACGGCTCGGTGCTCGCGGACGTCGTGTCCGCTTCCCTCGCGATCGACGCGGAGGAGACGGTCGACGGAGTCTGCTCACGCCTCTGCAAGTGGCTCGTCTTCGTCGTGGGCGCGACAGCCTGCTCTGCGTCACGGGTCGTCGGCGATCTCGTCGTGGACGCGACCGAGCACGCACTACGCGAGATCTCGCTCGGCGACGAGGCCTCCTACCGGCTGTCCGACTTCCCCGTCACGGCCGAGACGCTCGAGACCGGTGAGCCGAAGACGATCTCGTTCCTCGACGGCGACGTCGACCCGGCCGAGGCATTCATCCTGCGCGAGCTCGGGATGAACGCGGTGCTCCTCCTCCCGCTGCACGTCGGCGGCGCGCCCTGGGGCCTCGTCGAGCTGTACGAGATGCGGCTCCGGCGCTTCACCGACGACGACCTGGCGGTCGCGCGCTTTCTCGTCACGCAGGCGGAACGGCGGCTTACGGCTCTGGGTGCGGACACCGCGCCGCCGCCGAAGCCCGTCTACGAGCTGCCGCCGGACGACGCGCGGCGCGGCCCGCGCACGAGATAGGCGCAGCGCCGGCGGTCGCCGGGCAGCGGCGACCGGGCCGTCCGGGACACGACGAACTCCTCGCCGTCGTGCTCGAAGCGCTCGTCGCGGGCGAGGGGCGTTGCTGTGATCTCGACGAGGCGGTAGCGGTCGCCCGGCACGAACACGAGCTCGACGCTCGCGTCAGCCGGAGGAGCAGGCGCGTCCACATCCGGAAGGCTTGCCTCGAGCTCGTCGAGCGCGAGCTCACGCTCGGCCACGGCCCGTTCCCGCTGCTCGACCGCGGCCCGCTTCAGCTCGACTGCGCCGAGCTCGCTCCGGCGGCGCATGAGCTCGGCCTCCTCGGCCTGCAGCCGCTCGTCCCGGGCCGTCAGCTCGCGGATGAGCGCGGCGATCTCGGCCTCGCGCGAGTCCAGGTCGGTCGTCCCGAGCCGGAGGAGGCGCTCGAGCGATGCCCGCGAGTCCCGCAGCAGGCTCTCGCGCCGCTCCAGGTCCGCAATCGCGTCCTCGAGCGCGGCCGCCTCCGCGTCGAGCTCGCGTCCGCGTGCTGCGAGGGCCTCCTCTAACTGGTCTTGGGTGGGTGGACCGTCGCCGCTCCCCAGGATCCTGCGCATCGCACTGGAGCGTATCGCGCGGGGAAACCGGCCCCGCCCGGCCGCAGTCGGCCGGCGGGCCGATCCTAAGCCGTCGATTTGGAGCGACCCGCCGGCTCGTGCGAATTCGCCAGGTTAGCGATCAGTCCTGCCACGAACGAGTGTCAAGCGCGGAGGTGTCCGAGCCGATAACGGGCATATGGATCCCCTTGGAGCACGCCTCCTTGCAGCCCGGATCAAGGCCGGTGTGTCCGTCGGAGCGAGAATCGAGCTCGTCGGCGACCCCGATCGGGAGTCGGGACTTGCTCCCGGCGACCGCGGTGTGGTCGACGAGATCGACGACCAGGGCCACGTTCGCGTCTCCTGGGACCGCGGCTGCGTCGTCGAGATCGACCCCGAGCGCACTCCGTTCCGCACGCTCGCCGCGTAAATCGCGGGGGAACCAAGGTTCCCCCGCGTGCCCCCTCCTTAGGCCCGGGCTGATCGAGTCGCGGCCGTCACGCCTCCCGGCCGAGCGAATCGGCCTCCGGCTCGAGCCGTCAGCTCCGGTTTCTGGCGAAACCGGAGGCATGCGACTCGAGCCGGAGGCCGGCTTAGCCGGCCGGGAGGCGGGCACCGCGTGACCTCGTACCCCGACGCGAAGGAAGGGGGGCCCGCGGGGGAAACATCGTTTCCCCCCGCGCTACAAAGGTTCCCAGCGCGGCAGCGTGAGCTTCAGGTTGGTCGGGCCGCCGGGCTGGCTCTGGAGCTCGAACGTGCCGCCGGCCATGCGCACGCGCTCGGCGATGCCCACGAGCCCGAGACGACCGCGCTGCGCCGCCTTGGCGAGGGCGCGCTCGACCTCGAAGCCCATGCCGTCGTCGGAGACCTGCACCTCGATCGCGCTCCTGCGGGCGCGGATCTTGACGACGACCGAGGTCGCGGCGGCGTGCTCGCGGACGTTCGCGAGCGCCTCCTGGATCGTGCGGAAGACGGTGATCCGCTGGCCTGAGGACAGCGAGTCCGGGTCTCCGCGGATCTCGAGCACGGCCGCGACTCCCGTGCGCTCCGAGAAGGTGTCGATCTCGCGGTGGAGGATCTCGCCGAGCGGGCGGCTGACGACGCTCTTCGTCTCGAGCGAGTGCGCCAGCTCGCGAAGCTCGCGGTCGAGCTCGACGAGGCGGGACGTGAGGTCGTCGAAGCGACCGTACGCCTGCTCGCGGTAGCCCTCGAGCACGAACGGATAGACCTGCTGTTGGAGCAGGCGGACGTCGGCGCCCAGTGCGAGGACGTTCTGGATGGGGCCGTCGTGGAGGTCGAACCCGAGTCGCATGAGCCGCCGCTCGCCCGATCCGAGGAGCGTCTGCTCCCTGGACGCCGAGTGCTCGAGCAACTGCTCGCGCTCGATGACGGGGCCGAGGGCGCTCGCCGACTCGGCGAGGAAGGCATCCGCGACCTCTGGCCCGACCGACGCGACGCGTCCGACGAGCGCGGCGTACGGCTGGCCGAATCGGTTGACCGCGACCGAGCGCAGCGTCGACCCGCCGAGGAGCGAGAGCCTCGAGCGCCCCCGCAGCACGGCCTTCGCTTCCGCGCGAACGCGGCGGCTCGGCTCGCCCACGCCACCGAGCGTGAGGATGCACTCGAGCCCCGAAGCGGTCCGGCGCCAGAGCGAGACCTCGGACAGGATGTCGAGCCCGAGCATGAGGCCGAGCTGGATCTCGGCCGCGACCAGCGGCGGGAGCTCGAGGAGGCGCGGGTTGGCCACGGACTGGCTGAACAGGACGATGCGGGCGGCGGAGAGGGGGAGTGCGCACGCCTCGGCGACGGCCGCGGCGGCGCCGCGGACGTCTGCCTCGTCGAGCTCGAGCGCGGACGCCAGCTCGACGACGGCGGCGGACGCGTACCAGGACGACGCGAGGTCGTCGCCGACGTCCCGTTCGCCGCAGCCCTCCCGGACGACACGCGCCCGCGCGAGCGTCGTCTCGAGCGCCGGCCGCACCTCGTCCGAGCAACCCTCGAGGAAGTAGGAGTGCAGCCGCTCGAGGCGTTGCCCCGGCTCGGGCCTGGCCGCCGAGCGCCCGTCGGGACGCGGGCCGGCCGTCGGCAGTTGCGAGCCGATGTGGACCTCGACGTCCGGCGTCGCTGCCCCCGATCCCTGCGCGCTCATGCCTGCCCGCCCTCCTCGCTCACTCGTTCTCCGCGAAGACCTGACTCGTACCGTTCGTCGGCAGTCCCTCGGCCAGGACCCGCTCCACGTCGTGCAGCAGCTCCTCGGTCTCGTTCCAGCGATCGAACACGCGCGTGCCCGCCGGGCTTCGGCCTCCCGTGTCGGCCGCGATGACGACCGGCACCTCGGGACGTTGAGCCCGAAGCCGGTTGGCATTCCGGAGCGCCGAGGCGACGTCGCCGCCTCCATCGAGGACGACGATGTCGGCATCCGAGTCCCGGGCGCTCTCGGCGAGCTTGTCGGGGGCCGACAGCTCCTCGACCTCGAGGTCGCGTCCCTCGAACAGGAAGCGCGCGAGCTTGACGAAGCGCGGGTCGCGGCTGGCGACGAGAACCCGTGCCCGCGGCTCCGGCACGTCCTCCCAGAGCGAGCCGGTGGAGTCCGCGCGCGCGTCGGAGACGCTGCGGGAAGCCCAGGCGACGCGATCGCCGACCTCGAGCCCGCGCCGCTGGCACTCGCCCGCGGCGAGCTCGACGACCTCTCTCGCCCCGCGGCACGAGGCCGTTCGCCAGGGCTTCAGCTCCCGCTCGATCGCGATCACGACCTGATCCGAGTCGAGGAACACGACGTCGATCGGGAAGTGCATGAAGTGGGTGTGGATCGCGAACGCAGGGCGCAGCACCATGCCCTGGCCGGGGTTGAGGCGCCGCCGGCCGAGGAGCCCGCGCATGCGCCGATGGGCGCGGTCTGCGACCACACAGCGCTCGCACACGATCCGACCGTCTTCCCGGCGGAGCGTCAGCGTGCCCATGGCCTACAGGACTTCGGAGATGTGAATCATGGCCGGAACCAAGAGGACGATCATGATGGCAGGGAAGATGAGAAATACAAGCGGGAATAGCAGCTTGATCGGCATCTTCTGTGCCTTCTCCTCCACGGCGGCCTTGCGTCGCTTGCGCATCTCGAGGGCGACGTTGCGCATCGTGGTCCCGATCGAGACACCCAGTTTCTCGCCCTGAATCAGGGCGCGGACGAAAACTCTCATGTTCGGGGCGTCGGCCCGGCGCCCGAGGCTCTCGATCGCCTCGAACACCGACAGGCCCATGCGCTGCTCCTGCAGCGTCAGGCGCAGCTCCTGCCCGAGCGGGTCGCCGAGACCGTCCGCCGCAACGCGCATCGACGCGAGGATGCCGAGGCCGGCCTCGATCGTCACGACCAGGAGGTCGATCATCTCCGGCATCTGCCGGTCGAGCTTCTGGAACCGCAGCCGCATCTTGCGGTCGACGTACGCCATCGGCGCGAACCAGCCGAACACTCCGCCGGCGACGGCCGCGACGGCCGTCAGGATCATGGAGCCGCCCAGGAGCGGGACGATCCAGAGCGTCGCGATGGGCAGCCCGGCGGCGAGCATGACCTGATAGCCGAGCAGCTTGCGCGGGCTCGTCCCGTACATCCCAGCCGAGACGAGCTTCTGGCGGACCTCGTCCTCGCTGAAGCGCGCGAGCCGGCGGGCGGCGATGTCGCCGAGCCGGCCGGCGATGGAGTCGAGCAGACGGCCACGGCCAGGCTGGTCGACTTCCGACCCTCCCGCCGCCTCTGCGACGTACCCGTAGGTGCCGATCTGGTCGAGGGTCGCCGTGCTCGACGTGCTGCGCAGGCTGAAGATGAGGATCGTCACACCCGCCCCGAGAAGGAGGACGCCTGCGACTGCGATGACTTCCAGACCCATGTCTATACCTCGATCTCGACGATCTTCTTGATTGCGAACCAGCCGGCGACCAGGAGAACGACCCACGTGCCGAGCGCGAAGCGGCCGGGGTTCGTTTCCCAGAGCGGCTCGAGCCAGACCTTGTTGACGGAGAAGAAGAAGAACAGCAGGACGATCGGGATCGCCGTGAGAATGTAGCGGGCGATCCGGCCCTGCGCGGTCAGGACGCGGACGAGGCGCTTGAGCTCCATGCGGCCGCGGATGTTCTCGACGACGCGGTCGAGCACCTCTGCCGTGTTGCCTCCCGCCTCGCGGTTCAGGCGCGTGACGATCGCAACCTGCTCGATGTCGAGGTTGTCCATCCGCCGCGACATGACCATCAACGCATCGTCGAGCGGGACGCCGAGTTGCTCGTCCTGGAGGACGCGGCGGAACTCGGACTTGGACGGCTCCGTGGCGCCGTCGACCATGACGCCCATCGCCCCGATGAGGCTGTGCCCGGCGCGGAGCGCGCCCGCGAGCACCTCGAGGTTGTCCGGCAGCTCCTCGGCGAAGGCAGCGCGCAGCTTGTTGATCCGGCGCTGGACAACTGCCCGCGTAATGAATGGCGCGATGAGCCCGACGAGGAGACCGAGCAGCGACTGGAAGACGATCGCCGCGACGAGCGAGGACGAGGACGCTCCCGATCACCGTCCAGCCGGCGATGGTCACGGCCGACGACTTGAAGCCCGAGAGCTCGACGTCCGCGCTCGAAGGACTGCCACCAGCGGTGGCCCTCGACGCGCTTCTGCGCGCGTTCCGCGAGCATCCCGGCGACCTCGGCGCGCCGCTGACGGGACTCGTCCTCGGTCGGGACGCTCACGTACTGCGCCATGCGCTTGCGCACGGAGCGCGAGCGGACGTCCAGCCCCGTGAGGAGCGCGAAGACGAGGAGCGCGAGGACGGCGACGATGATGAACACCATCAGGTACGGAGAGACGATGACCTCGTCGGCGAAGCTCTGCTCGAACGTTCCGCGCGGCTCGACGTCGATGCTCGGGCTCGTGTAGGACGCGGTGGCTGCCGTCGGAAGACCGTCGACCGTGGCACGCACGTTGGCCTTCGTGCTCGGCGGCAGGAGCGACCGGTACGTGAGCAGGTACTCCCGCGAGAGCCGCTTGCCGATCGCCTCGAAGGCCGGGACGAACTCCGCCGCGGTCGCCGTCTCGATGAACCTCCCTCCCGTTCCCTGTGCGAGGACGTTCAAGCGCGCTCGGGTTGTAGCGGACCGACTTGAAGCCGACCGAGATGACGCGCATGTTGGACGCCTCGAGTGCCGCGAGAGTGTCGGCCACGCCGAACTCGCTGCTCACCTCGTTCCCGTCCGAGAGCAGGACGGCGGTGGCGCGCTGCAGGTCGTTGTCCGTCGCCATCTCGGACGCGCAGGATCAGCGAGTCGTAGATCTCCGTCCCGTAGACGATCTCCGGCGTGGTTGCGACAGCCTGGTTCAGGACCGCGCTGTCCGTCGTGAAGTCGGTCAGCACGTGCTGCTCCGGGTTGAACGCGATGACGGCAACGGGCATCGCCTCGGGCCGCACCTTCATGAAGGCGCGGGCTGCGGCCATCGCCTGCTCGATCGGCTCGCCCTTCATGCTCAGCGACGCGTCGATGAGGAGCACGACGCCGCTCGTCGCACCCGGCGCCTCGATGCCGATCCTGCCGCCCACCGGGTCGCCGTTCTCGGTGACGGTGACCTGGTCCGCGGTGAGCGTTCGCGCGGTCGGCAGCAGGAGCTGGTAGACGCGATCGGGGTAGCCCGTGTCGGTAGCGTCGGTGAGCGTCGGCGCACCGCTCTGCCCGAGCGCGAGCGCGGGCAGCGACAGTGCGACGACGGCCGCTCCGGCCAGCGCGAGGCAGGCCGCCCTTCTCAGACTTCCGAGCTTGAGCTGCAGAGCCTCATGCGGTGGCGCCCCGGCGATCGTCGAGCAGCGAGACCCGCTCACCGAACATGCTCTGCGGAAGCTCGACCCCGCGTTTCTTGAACTTCTCGAGGAAGACGGGCCGCAGGCCGGTGGGGCGGAGGGAGCCTGTGATCGTCCGGTCCGGTGCGACCGACTGGATCTCGAACTCGAAGATGTCCTGGAGCTGGATGACGTCCGACTCCATGCGGAGCACCTCGGTGATCTGCACGACGCGGCGGGAGCCGTCCTCCATGCGGTCGATGTGGACGAGGAGGTCGAGCGCCGCCGACACGTGCTGCCGGATCGCGCGCAGAGGAAGGTCGTAGCCCGCCATGAGCACCATCGTCTCGATGCGGTGCAGGCCGTCACGCGGTGAGTTCGAGTGCACCGTCGACAGCGAGCCGTCGTGACCGGTGTTCATGGCCTGGAGCATGTCGAGCGCCTCGGCGCCGCGGACCTCGCCGACGAGGATGCGGTCGGGCCGCATGCGCAGCGAGTTCCGGACGAGGTCGCGAATCGGGACGTGCCCCTCGCCCTCGATGTTCGGCGGGCGCGCCTCGAGCCGGAGCACGTGGCGCTGGTGGAGCTGGAGCTCGGCGGCGTCCTCGATCGTCACGATGCGCTCGCTGTTCGGGATCGAGGCCGAGAGCGCGTTCAGGAGCGTCGTCTTGCCCGAGCCCGTGCCGCCAGAGATGAGCATGTTCAGCTGCGCCTCGATGCAGCGAGAGAGGAACTCGACCGACTCCTCGGAGAGCGAGCCGATGTTGATCATGTCCTCCATCGTCAGGCGCCGCTTCGAGAACTTCCGGATCGTCATCAGCGGGCCCGAGAGCGACAGCGGCGGGATGATCGCGTTCACGCGGCTCCCGTCCGGAAGTCGCGCGTCCACCATCGGCGACGCCTCGTCGATGCGGCGGCCGACCTGGGACACGATCTTGTTGATGATGCGGCGCAGGTGCGACTCGTCCGTGAAGCGGACGGTCGTCTCGTAGAGCTTGCCGCCGCGCTCGATCCAGACGTCGTCGGCGCCGTTGCACATGATCTCGGTGATCGAGTCGTCGGCGATCAGGCGCTCGAGCGGCCCGTAGCCGAGGATGTCGTCGAGGATCTCCGCGGTGAGGCGCTCGCGGTCTTCACGAGCAAGACCCGCCTCGTCGTTGAGATGCCTCCTGATGTCTGCCGTGACGCGATTGCGAAGCTCGCTCGGGTCGATGGCGATGTTGAAGAGCTGCGGGCCGAGCTCGGAGATGACCGCCATGTGGACGCGGTTCTTGAGATCGGCGAACGGCTCCTGCTGCGGAGGCGGGGCTTCGGCCTGTGCTGATGCGCTCGTGGAGTTCCATGGCTGTGTCTATGCCTTCCTTCCGAAGAGCCGCCTCTTGGAGCGGCCGCCCGAGTTGGCGGCGGCGGCCACGGCGACGGTCGTCGCCGGCGGTGTGCTCAGCGAGGAGCGCCGCCAGCTGTCCGTACGCCTCGGCCGGCTCCGACTGGGGCCTGGCGACGACGATCGGGATGCCCTCGTTCACCGTTCGCGGGATCTCGCGGTCCGACGGGATCAAGATGTCCGGGGCGCGTCCGAGGACCGCCTCGACGTCGGACTGGCTGATCCCGACGCGGCTGTGCGCGCGGTTCAAGAGGAGATAGATGTGGTCGGGGTCGTACTTCATGAGCTCGAGCGTCTCGAGCCCGAGCTTCGTGTTCTTGAGCGAGAGCGAGTCGAGCATCCCCACCATGACGACGTCCGTGGAGCTGTCGATGGAGGTGATGACCTCGGCGGTGAAGCCGGGAGGCGTGTCGACGACGACCCAGTCGAACGTGCTGCGCAGGATCGCGTACACCTCGCGCAGCAGCTCGGCGCCGACGGCGCTCGCCTGGTCGGGGCGGCGCGGCGCGATGAGCGTCCGGACGCCCGACGAGTGGGTCGCGAGGAACGCGTCGAGCTTGTCGTAGTCGAGCGCACCCGGCGACTGGGCGAGGTCGTAGACCGTCCGCTCGGGCGGAAGGCCGAGGCAGAGCGCGACGTCCCCGAACTGGAGGTCGAGGTCGACGAGCGCGACCCGCTCGCCCCGCTGTGCGAGCGCCACCGCGAGGTTCGTCGCCGTGAGCGTCTTGCCCGTGCCGCCCTTCGGCCCGAGGACGCAGACGAGCTGCGACGTGTCCGCGGACACGGGCGTGTCGCGCGCCCTGCTTCCGGGCGATGAGCTTCTGGATCTCGAACCGCACCTGGTCGCGGGTCGCCGGAAGCATCACGATGTCGTCCGCGCCCGCCTCGAACGCCCGGCGCAAGAAGCCGTTCGGCGACCCGTGGCCGAGCACCATCACGTGCAGGTCCGGGCTGTGCCGAGCCACCGACTCGAGCAGCAGCAGCGCCCGGTCCGAATACCCCGCGCAGGCGACGAGCAGCACGTCGACCGTGCGTGTCCGTCAGCGACCGGATCGTGTCGTCGGCGGACGTCGCGACCGCGACGATGTCGAACTCGGGGTCGTCCGGCAGGGACTCCTGCACCTGCTCGGCGTCGACGCCGGGCTCGATGGCGAGGAGGGCTTTGACTGGGCGGCTCGGCACGGTGACTCCTCTACCGGATCCGCTTCGTCTTCAGGTTCTCGAGGGTTGCGGTCGTGTCGGGTGTCTTCTTCGCGCCGGCGGCCGGACGGAGCACGAACCAGAGGCGCGTGTGGTCGGCGGCGAACGCGAACTTCGCGGCGTCCCTCGTACTGGACGCGCAGGACGAGGTTGCCGCCCTCGGGCGTCGGCACGGCCAGCACCTTGATGTCGGGCCGGAAGAGCGTGACGATCGGCGTACCCGGAAGCGTGGGCTGGTTCTTCCCGATGTAGATGTCGATGTCGTCTCCCGCCTTCAGCTGCGAGAGGCTTCCGTGCACGGCGTCGAGCGAGACGGAGAGCGCGCGCTGGGTACCGGTGATCTGCGAGTCCACGGTCGTCGTCGTGCTCGCCGCGAAGTCGAGGGCGGTCAGCTGCTCGCCCGGGAGGATGTCCGACGGCGGCCGCGCGTCCCGTGAGGTACGTCGGATCCGCGATCGCGCCCTCCTCGACCTCCTTCTTCGGCAGCGTCGTCGACGTGTACATCTCCTGGTCCGCGACGATGTTGCCGGGAGTCCCAGCCGGGATCGTGCGGTTGGCGACCAGCACGGGCGTCGGCGCGTTGCGCGCCGCCGACGCGTGCGCGGTAGCGGTCCAGGTAGACGATCAGCAGGATCGTCGCGAGGACGATCGCGCCGAGCCCGAGCGCGATGGCCCACCCGCGGGACGAGACTCTTCCGGAGACTTTGTTGGAGAACGTGTTCGACATGAACTTCCTTTCGGGCGGCGCTTACTTCACTGGGCTACTTCGGCACGGTCCCCACAGTTGCATGAGTCCCGGTTGGACATAACCCGGGCGCGACGGCTGAAAGTCGCAACGTGCGGAAGGAACGATTTCGGGTAACGGCTAGGGGCACTGATCGACCACCTGGGAGTCGATAACGACCGGCGGCTGCTCGATTCGCATCGTCGCCTTCCCGCGCAGCCGGATCTTTCCGATGTTCATGATGGGGAGGAAGGTGAAGTCGCTCTCGACGCGAACCGTGAGCGGCTCGCCGACCGCGCCGGCGGCGCTGTCCTCGAAGCAGATCGTCGCGGTCGGCTTGAGGCCGCCCGACACGGGCTCGCTCTGGAGGTGCGCGACGAGCGTGTTCGGCGCCCCGAGCAGCCCGTGGAGGCCGGGTTCCCGTTGCAGTCCGGGTACTTGTCGACGACCGCCCAGCGAGCTCCCTGGTTCGCGATCCGGTTCAGGTCGAGCCAGTAGTTGAGGCCGATCCCGAACTGGATGATGCCGACGACGAGGAGCAGGAACAGCGGGGCGATCAGCGCGAACTCGACGAGGGCCTGGCCGCGCTCGCGCGAGGCCGTTGCCTCTCTCGGCGCGCGCCTTAGTCGACCACGACGAGTGCATGCGGCTTCTTATCGGCGCCTGTCAACTCGAACGTGAGTCCCCGCCTCCTGCCCGATCCCCGACTCGGACTCATGCTCCCTCTCATTGTGCCCCCCATGTCGTGCATTCGGAAAGGGTCGAACCCCAATAATGCGCACCGGCCCGGTCGAGGGGGTAACCGGGCCGGCGCACTCCCGTTGCCGGGTCTTCGAGCCAGGCCGCTAGAAGCGGCTGGCCCCGACTCTTCTTTACGGAAGCGGGCCCGGGCTGTCGACGCTCGAGCCCGTCTCGCGGAAGAGGTCGTCGATCTTGCCGGCCAGGAAGAGCATCGCGACGATCAGGAGAATCGCGATCGAAGCGATGATGAGGCCGTACTCGACGAGGCCCTGACCCTCCTGCCGATGGCGAAGGGAGTAAAGAGCCGTCTGGACGCGCACCTGGGCGCGAAGCAGGATGTCACTCATGAGCGAGCAACCTCCCTCTCTGTGTTAGAGGCGCCCGAGGCGCCGTGGACCATGTGTGTGTTGCAGTTGTGCATGTGACTTCTCCAGAGTCGCGGCAGCAGCGCTGCGGCGCAACTGGCCGACAGGGGAGTTGCCACTAGACCTTGGTGCGAAACGCCGGACACGCCGGCGGTTCATTGGAGCAACGACGAGCCGGAGGCGTGGGAACGCATGGGTTCCCCGACGTCGTCACGTGCGTCTGAGACCATGAAAAACGCCGGCCCGGTTCGAGGGGGAACCGGGCCGGCGTTTCTCACTACCGGTACATCAGCCGGCCGACGTGGCCGGTTGCGCCGTTTCCTACGGCAGCGGGCCCGGGCTGTCGACGCTCGAGCCGGTCTCGCGGAACAGATCGTCGATCCTGCCGGCCAGGAAGAGCATCGCGACGATCAGGAGAATCGCGATCGAAGCGATGATGAGGCCGTACTCGACGAGACCCTGCCCCTCCTGCCGATGGCGAAGAGAGTACAGAGCGGTCTGAACGCGCACCTGGGCGCGCAGGAGAATGTCACTCATTCCGAGGGACCTCCCTCTCGGGTACGTGGCGTCGGCCGACGCCGCTTGACTGTTGTTCACCCTGGAGTTCATTGGGCCTTCTCAGGGTCAGCGCCGTTGCACATCGACGCAACTGGCCGACAAGCCGGTTGGGGACCAGACCATGGCGTACCCACGTTGGGGGATGCGCCGGATGGAGACACGTGGCGGTCTACGAAGGAGGCGACGGCGTCCAGATCTTGTGCCACATTGAGGCGCCATGTCTCCAGCTCCGGACAGCGCGGGCCGGCGTCCGCCGGCTGTCCGTCGTGCTCCCGAGCGTCGCGCTGGTCGCCCTGCTCGTCGTTCCGCTTGCAGGTGCTCGTCTCGACGTGGCGTGACGACACCCTTGCCATCGACTTCCGGCAGGCCTTCCTCCCCGCCGCGGAGGCGATCCTGGACGGCCGGTCCCCATATCCCGAGCTCGGATATCCGCCGCTCGTCGCGTTCCTCTCGGTACCGCTCGCGCTACTCCCTTCGCCCGAGATCGCCGTCGTCGTCCTCGTCGCGGCGTGCGTGCCTGCGTCTCTCTGGCTCCTCGGCGTCCGCGACTGGCGTTGCTACGTCGTGGCATTCCTCTGGGTCTCGGTCTTCAACGCCGTGCAGACCGCCAACGTGACGCTGCCGATGCTGTTCGCCGCGAGCGTCGTGCTGGCGCTGGCGCGACCGGGCCTCGGTGACGGCCGTGTCGGGTGGGCTCGCGATCGCGGTGAAGATCATCGCCTGGCCACTCGCCGTCTGGCTCGCGGCCTCTCGGCGCTTCCGGGCGGCGGTCGGGGCGCTTCTGGTGGCAGTCGGGGTGACATTTGCGCTCTGGGCGACCGTCGGCTTCTCCGGGCTCACCGCCTATCCGGACAGCCTCGACAAGCAGGAGGGTGCGCAGAGCGAACGCGGCTACACGTTCCGGGCGCTCGCGGCTCGACGCCGGGCTGGCCGACGAGCTCGGTGCTGGCCGCGGCCCTCGCCTGCCTCGCGCTCGTCCTGCTCGCGGTCGTCGTCTACGCGCGCCGCGGGGACGAGGAGCGCTCGTTCGCATGCGCGTGCGTGGCGATCGTCGTCGCCTCGCCGATCATCTGGCTGCACTCGTTCGCGCTCCTCCTCGGCGCCGGTGGCCCTGCTCAGGCCGCGGCTGTCGCCGGTCTGGTTCCTGCCCGTGGTCCAGGTCTCGTCTCGAAAGGGACCGGAAACGGCGCGCCGTGGCAGACGGCCGTGACGATGGCCGTGGCCGCGCTCTTCGTGATCGTCGTGCTCGCGCCACCGAGACCTACGAACGCCGTCTGGCGCGCGCGACTCGGCCTGCGCCCTTCCTGACGCAATCCCCTCGAACGAGGGAGCCGCTCGGGTTCTCGTTGCGACGCCTTACGACGGAGCTCGCCGGATCACGGTGACGCGGTCGTCCGCGTAGAGCTGCATCGCGCCCGGCTCGGCCAGGAAGTCGGGGACCTGCGACGACTCTGCCGTCCCCGTCTCGAGCACGACCACCTCGTACCCGTCCGCAATCGACTTCCAGTCCGCGCCGCGTTCGCCTCGGAAGTTGACGATCCGCTCGAAGGTCTCGCCGTCGTAGATCTCGAAGCGGACGTCGTACGCGATGCGGCCGCGGAGCTCGGGAGAGCGCCAGAGGATCCAGTCCGCGTCGCGGCTGGTGGCGAAGACGCGGGTCTCGGAGCCGTCGAGCGTGCCGCGCGACTGCCGCGACCGCGCCCTCTGGCCAGCGTTCCACGTACCAGGACTCGTCGCGCACGAGCGCGACCGCGACCGCGACCGCGAGCACCCCCATCGCGCCGAACGCGAGGATGCCGTCGGCGCGACGCGGCGTCCGAGGCGTCTTCCCCTCGAGCCTCCGGCCGAGCGCGACCGGGAGCAGGACCATGCACGTGAGGCCGAACCACGGGATTCCCCGGATCGCGGTGACTGCGCCGACGAAGGTCAGCGCGAGCGTGCCGAAGTCGAACAGGGTCAGGTTTCGCCGGCCGAGCGCGACGACGACGAGCGCGGCAGCGGCAAGTGCATAGAAAAGAACTGTGTCCGACCCGAGGTCGCTGGACCGCCACTCGGTCACGAGCTCCCGCGGGAACGGCGGGTCGACGAGGAGCAGGTGGTAGTAGCGCGCGGTCTCGATCGGACCGTACGGCGTCGCGAGCACGGCGAGCGGGGGGAGCACGAGGAGCGCGACGCTGCGGAGGCCGGACCGGCCGCGGCTCGTGACCAGCTCGACCGCGCCGAGCAGCATGGTCAGCATCGCCGCCAGCGCGACGCTGCCGTGGATGTTCGCCCAGACGACGAGGATCGGCAGCGCGAGATACGCGCGCCTCGACGGCTTCCGGGCCTCGGAGGCCAGCAGCCAGAGCAGGCCGGTGAAGAGCGGCAGGGCGAAGACCTGCGCGCGCATCGTCCACGCCCACGGCGCCGCGAGGATCGCGGGGAAGAAGATGATCGCGATCGCGCGCGGGCCGGCTCCGAGGGAGCGGGCGCCGGCGGCCGCGATCGCGAGCGCCGCGACGACGGCCGCCGCGCTGACGACGGCGAGCAGCCCGTGGCCCCCGAGTGCGTGCGCGCCGTAGGCGACGACCTGCGCGCCCCACTGCTGGTCGGTCCAGTCGCGGCCGAGCCCGAGCACGGTCAGCTCGTCGCTCGAGGGCAGACCGTTCTCCACGACCTCGCGGCCGGCGACGAGCATCAGCCACGTGTCCGCGACGAGGAGCGTCGGCGGAAAGACCGTGACGAAGACGACGCCGAAGGCGGCCAGTAGGACGACGAGAAGGAACTCCTCCTCGGCGAGGCGTCGGGCTCTCTCCAAGGTCGCGTTACTCGTCCGCGTAGAGTGGGCTCTCGACGAGCCCGTGCTGGTAGGCGATGCGGGTCGCCTCCGTCCGGTTCTTCACGCCGAGCTTGCGGTAGATGTTCGTCAGGTGGAACTTCACCGTCTGCGGCGCGACCCAGAACTCCTTCGCAATCTGGTCGTTCGAGAGCCCGCGGGCGAGCGCGCCGAGGATCGTGAGCTCGCGCTCCGTGAGCCCGAGGGACTTCGCTCCCGAGCGATTTTCGTCCATGCCGAGAGCCGTGTGGATGTTCCCCTCGAGCGCCTGCCGTAGCGTGGCGGCGAGGTCCTCCGGGTTCACCGTCTTCACGATGTAGGCCGTCGCGCCGCGGCGCAGCGCGGCGTCCACGAGCTCCGAGCTCGTCGAGGCCGAGAGCATCACGACCTTGATGTCGGGGTGCCTGCGCTTGATCTCGTCGAGGCACGCGAGACCGTCCATGTGCGGCATGCGCACGTCGAGCAGGACGAGCTCCGGCTTCGTGCGCCCCACCAGGGGCAGCACCTGTGTCCCCGACTGGGTCTCCCCGACGATCTCGAAGTCGCCGTCGGCCTCGAGCGCCCGTTTGATCCCGTCGAGGACGAGCCGATGATCGTCGGCGATGACGACCCGCATTGCGGCAGTGTCGCACAGCGAGACGATCCCGTCGTCCCCGCGGCGGCGGCGGGCTCCGGGTCCCACAGCCTCTACCCCCACCCGTCCTGGGGGAGGCCCCCTCTCGGGGGAATAGTCCTACCTAGTCGAAGGGTCTGGTTACTCAAATGAGGGATTGCTCATCCCCAAAACGCGGGATACAGTCCGGTGCAGGGAGCGGACGGGCACAGGCCCTAGCTGCCTTGTAACTCGAGGGGTTGCGGCACTAACGAGTCGAGCAGCGAAGGGAGTCAAGGACGATGGGATCGGGGACGATTGACTGTGCGCGTGTACGCGTAAAGCGGGGGAACTTGAGGCGGCTACTTCTGGTGGCCGCGATCGCGATCGGAGTCGTACTCGTCGGAGTGCCGCTCGCCGGATCTGTGAATCCGGACATCAACGGCTTCGAGCTCGACGGCAACGCTGCCGGCAACCTCGCGAACGACTGGAACGCGCTGGGCACGCCGCTCGCGTTCACCGGCTTCCGCGACGACCCGACGGACGGCACCGACCTCGGATACGGCTCGGGTCAGACGAAGGACACCAGGGACATCGACCAGTGGACGTGGGAGGCGGCGGACGTCACGCCTGCGAAGTCGGACATCGTCCACGACTACGCCGCGGTGTACGCCGAGGACGGCAACCTCATCCTCTACTTCGGCCAGGACCGCCAGCTCGACCAGTCGGGCGACTCCAACGTCGGCTTCTGGTTCCTCAAGAACCAGGTCGGGATGAACCCGAACGGCACGTTCTCGGGCGTGCACGCGGACGGCGACCTGCTCATCCAGAGCGAGTTCACGAACGGCGGCAGCATTTCCGGCATCCGCGTCTACAAGTGGCTGGACGACGGGCTCTCTCCGGTGACGACGGGCGTCGGCCAGTGCGCGGGCGGCAAGCTGGGGATCCTCAACGCGTGCGCAATCGTCAACACGGGGACGATCTCGACCTCGTGGGCCGGCAGCCTGACGGCGCCGTACTTCTTCGAGGGCGGCCTCAACCTGACCGCGCTCTTCCCGAACACGGTCCCCTGCTTCTCGACCTTCCTGACAAATACGCGCACGTCCCAGTCCGTGAACGCGGATCTCAAGGACTTCGGGCTCGGCGGCATCAACACGTGCGCCTCGCTGAAGGTCACGAAGCAGGCCACGCCGAGCGATGCCACGCAGTTCGGATACTCGACCACCGGCGGCCTGACCCCGGCCACGTTCACGCTCGCCTCGGGGCAGAGCCGGACGTACACGAACCTCCAGCCCGGCCCGTACTCGGTCGTCGAGGACGTCCTCCCGGCCGACTGGGCGCTCGAGAACCTCTCGTGCCCGGTCGCCACCGGCCCCGGCACGAGCGCGAACGCGAACAGCGCGACCGCGACCGCGAGCGTCACGCTCGGGTTCGTCGGTCGCGTCGAGTGCACGTACGTCAACAAGCGACTGCAGCCGCAGGTCTCCGTCAACAAGACGCCGGACAGCCAGACGATCAACGCCGGCCAGCCCGCGACCTTCGCGATGACGGCGACCAACAACGGCCCCGGCGCCGCGACCATCACGCTGAACGACTCGCTGCCGCTCGGCAGCGGCGGCCTCACATGGGTGGAGTCGAACGACCCGTCGAGCTCGTGCGCGGTCTCGACGCAGCCTCCGCAGCAGCAGACGCTGAACTGCACGTTCACCAACGTGCCCGCGACCCAGTCGCGGACGGTCAGCGTCACCACGCAGACCGACCAGGCCGATTGCGCGACGTTGAACAACACCGCGACCGTCTCGTCGACCGACGACAACACGCCGACCGACAACACGAACTCCGGGTCGATCACGATCGCCTGCCCGGACGTCTCGGTGCTGAAGACGGGCAACGGGACGATCACGGCCGGACAGAACGCCCAGTTCACGATGGTCATCACGAACAACGGGCCCGGCGCCGCTTCCGGCGTCGGCCTCACCGACAACCCGCCCGGCACGGGCTGGACGATCGTCAGCCAGTCGGCAGGTAACAAGTGCGCGATCGACGGCCGGCGACTCCTCGCCTGCACGGGGATCTCGCTGCCGACGCGGGCGCGACCTACACGGTCGTCGTCCAGCGGGCGACCGTTGTCGCCGGCGGACTGCGGGCCGATCGTGAACACGGCCACGGTCTCGATGACCGGCGACACGAACTCGACGAACAACTCGTCGACCGCGACCGTCACGGTCAACTGCCCGGACATTCAGGTGGTGAAGACGGGCAACGGGACGATCACGGCGGGTGCAGGACGCGGTCTTCACGATCGTGATCAAGAACAACGGGCCGGGCACGGCGACCGGCGTGAGCCTGAACGACACGCTCGTCGGCGCGGGCTGGACGATCGACTCGACCAGACGGGTGCGGCCTGCGGCATCGCCGCCGGCGTTCTCTCCTGCTCGGGGATCACGCTCGCGTTGGACGCGACCTATGAGGTCAAGATCAAGAAGACGACCTCGAACGCGAACTGCGGCGCGATCGTGAACACGGTCACGGTGTTCGCGGGGAACGAGGGCACGAACCAGGAGAACAACAGCTCGACCGCGACGATCGTCGTCAACTGCCCCGACATCACCGTGGAGAAGGTCGGTAACGGCCCGATCACGGCGGGTCAGGACGCGGTCTTCGACATCACGATCACGAACAACGGCCCGGCACGGCGACTGGCGTGACGCTCGAACGACACGCGTCGGCGCCGGCTGGACGATCACCGACCAGACGGTGACGGCACGTGCGGCATCGCCGCCGGCGTCCTCTCCTGCTCGGGGATCGAGCTCGCGGAGGGCGGCCAGCTACGAGATCGAGATCACGAAGACGACCTCGAACGCGAACTGCGGCTCGATCGTCAACGACGTCACCGTCTCCGCGACGAACGAGAACCCGAACGGGACCGCGCCCAACACCGACCGGGCGACGATCGTCGTCAACTGCCCCGACATTCAGGTGTGAAGACGGGGAATGGGACGATCACGGCGGGTGAGGACGCGGTCTTCACGATCGTGCTCAAGAACAACGGGCCGGGCACGGCGACGGGCGTGGGCCTGAACGACACCCTCGTCGGTGCGGGTTGGACGATCGACTCGACGAGACGGGTGCGGCTGCGGCGATCACCGCCGGCGTCCTCTCCTGCTCGGGGATCGACGCTCGCGTTGAACGCGACCTACGAGGTGAGATCAAGAAGACGACGTCGAACGCGAACTGCGGCTCGATCGTGAACACGGTCACGGCGTTCGCGGGGAACGAGGGCACGAACCAGGACAACAACAGCTCGACACGCGACGATCGTGGTCGAGTGCCCCGACATCACCGTCACGAAGGTCGGCAACGGCACCGTGTCGGCGGGTGAGCAGGCGCAGTTCACGATCACCATCAAGAACAACGGTCCCGGCAGGCGCGACCGGCGTCACCCTCGACGACACGCTTCGTCGGCACGGCTGGACGATCGACACGCAGACCGGCGTCGCGTGCGGCATCGCCGCCGGCGTCCTCTCCTGCGACGGGATCACCCTCGACGGACGAAGCGCAGCTACACGATCGTGATCGTCAAGACGACCACGAACGCCGACTGCGCGAACCTCCCGAACACGGCGACCGTCGAGGCGGCCAACGAGGACCCGGAGGGCGAGGCGCCGAACAGCGCCAGCGACACCGTCGTCGTCAGCTGCCCGGACGTCACCGTCGAGAAGATCGGCAACGGCACGATCTCGGCCGGCGAGGACGCGGTCTTCACGATCGTCGATCACCAACAACGGCCCCGGCACGGCGACCAGCGTCGGCCTGACCGACACCCTGGTCGGCGGCGGCTGGACGATCACCGACGAGTCGGTGGCCGGCAAGTGCCTGATCGCGCAGGGCGTGCTCTCGTGCTCGGGGATCACCCTCCTCGAGGACGGCAAGTTCACCGTGGAGATCACGAAGACGACCTCGAACGAGGACTGTGGTCCGCTCGAGAACACGGTCACGGTCTCCGCGGGGAACGAGGATCCGAACAAGGCGCGGCAACAACGAGCGCGAGCGCCACGATCGTCGTCAACTGCCCCGACATCACCGTCGAGAAGACCGGCAACGGCACGGTCGACATGCCCGGCTTCGCGGTCTTCACCATGGTGATCACGAACCTCGGCCCGGGCACCGCGACGGGCGTCGGTCTCACGGACGACCTGCCCGGCACCGGCTGGGAGATCGTCTCGCAGACGGCCGACAACTGCGACGATCTACGGTGCCGGCAACGACCTCCACTGCTCGGGCATCACGCTCTCCCCGTCCGGCGAGGACTCGACGTACACCGTCACCGTCCGCCGGGCGACGACCGTCGAGGACTGCGGGCCGATGCCGAACACGGCCGAGGTCTTCGCCGGCAACGAGCATCCGGACGCCGAGGCGCCCAACGAGGACAGCGACACGGTCACCGTCCGCTGCCCGGGCACGATCATCATCAAGAAGGAGACGCTGCCGGACGGCGACTCGACCCCCTTCGAGTTCACGTTCGAGGAGGAGACCGAGTTCACCCTCTTGGACGGCGAGCAGAAGCCTTTCGAGAACCTCGATCCGGGCTCCTACTCGGTCAACGAGGACGTTCCCGACGGCTGGGATCTCCAGTCGATCAACTGCGGTGAGGCCGACGTCGACCAGGAGGGCTCGTCCGTGGAGATCGACCTCCACGAGAACGAGACGGTCATCTGCACCTTCGTGAACGAGAAGGACTCGAGGATCATCGTCGAGAAGCAGACGAACCCGAACGGCGACTCGACCGAGTTCACCTTCAGCGGGAGCTGGAGCGAGGGCACCTTCAATCTCTCCGACGGCGAGCAGGAGGACTCGGGCGAGCTCGAGCCCGGCCCGTACGCGGTCGGCGAGGACGTCCCGCTCGGCTGGGATCTCACCGACGTCGACTGCAACACCGAGTTCGGCACCGAGGGCTCCAGCGCGTTCTTCAACCTCGACCCCGGCCAGGTCGTGAGGTGCGTCTTCACGAACACGAAGCGCCAGCCGGGCTCGATCAACGTCATCAAGACCGCGAACCCGACGTCGGTCCAGGAGCCGGGCGGCAACGTCGAGTACACGGTCACGGTCCAGAACACCTCGACCGTGAACGTCACCGTCAACTCGGTCGTGGACGACCGGTTCGGCAGCCTCGCGAACGTCGCGGGCGGTAGCCCGAGCGGCTGCTTCGCCGTCCCGTTCGTCCTCGCGCCGAACGCGAGCTCGACCTGCACGTTCACCCGGGCCCTCACCGGCACCGGCGGTCAGTCGCACATCAACGTCGTCACGGTGACGGGCACCGACACGAGCGGCAACACGCTCACCGACTCGGACGACGCGCGGGTCGACTTCACCCCGCGTCTCATCGACCTCGTCATCGTGAAGAACGCGACCTCGCCGACGCCGCTCAACGGCACGGTGCGGTACACGATGACGGTCACGAACAAGGGCCCCGACACCGCGACGAACGTCCAGCTCGTGGATCCGGCGCCCGCCGGGATCACGTACCTGACGGTCAGCCCGGGCGCGCCGACGTGCACGCTCACGCCGTCGCTCATCACGTGCAACCTCGGGACCCTCGCCGCGAACCAGTCGCGGACGATCACGGTCACGGGCCGCGCGACGCTCGTCGGGCGGCACACGAACACGGCCGTCGTGACGGGCGACGGCGGTCGCGAGACGAACCCGGCCGACAACACGGACAGCGCCGTCACGGTCGTCCCGAAGCCTCCGGTGGTCAAGCCTCCGGTGGCGCCGGCGGTCTGCCTGACGCTGACCGTGACGCCGAAGATGATCAAGGCCGACGGAAGGCCCGATCGGGTCAAGGTCAAGGTCACGGCCGGCGCGAAGCGCGTCAAGGGCGCCGCGGTCCGCGTCAAGGGCCCCGGCATCAAGAAGACGAAGCGCTCGAACGCGAAGGGCATGGTCACGATGCGCGTCAACCCGAAGCGGCCGGGCGTGCTCACGATCACGGCTCTCGAGACGAAGCAGCAGAAGGTCTGCGGCCCGAAGCGCATCGGCGCCGTGGGGGTCTTCCTCCCGCCGCTGACCGGCTAACGGTTCACGCCGTCGAGAGCAGATGGGGCGGCGACAGTCGCCCCATCTGCTTTTTCCTCACTCGAACGAGGAATTGCCCGTCACCCCGGCGGGGCATACATTCAGGCGAAGGACGAAATGACACACGCGAGGACGATCACCACCAGGCGAGTCGGGATCTCGGCGGCAGTAGCCGTCGTCTTGCTGGCGCTCGCGTACGTCCTGGCTCCCGGTGCCGAGGCCTCGCGCTCCCGGGTCGAGGGGCTCCAGATCGTCGGCTCCGGCCACCTCGAGTGGGCGCACGTCGCGGTACGGGCAAAGCCGAACGAGCGCGCGCGGCGGATCACCGTGCTCCACGAGTTCCGGCACAACTTCGCCCCGCAGCACGTCCTCGCGCTCTCGAAGCTCACGGACCGCAAGACGGGCAAGCCCACGTGGTACCGGATCAGCGTGCCGGGACGGCCCAACGGCCAGACCGGCTGGATCCGTGCTGAGTCGGCCACCATCAGGCCGATGAAGAAGTGGCTGCGCATCGACCGTGGTGCACGCCGGTTCGAGTACTGGGAGGGCGCGAGGCTCGTCCGGACCGGCAAGGTCGCGGTCGGGGCGCCCGGAGCGGAGACGCCGACCGGGCTGTTCTACATCCAGCACAAGTTCGTCCCGAGCGCGCCGGTCCTGGGGGTGTTCGCGTTCGAGACGAGCGCGTACTCGAGGCTCTCGGACTGGCCCGGCGGCGGGGTCGTGGGAGTCCACGGAACGCCGTGGCCGCACCTCCTCGGCGGGGCCGTGTCGCACGGGTGCGTCCGGATGCACAACAACGACGTCAGCTTCCTCCGCACGCGCGTGCCGCTGGGCATGCCGGTGAAGATCGTCCGGTAAGCGAGCTAGCGTCCGGCGGGGCGTGCTCCCCGACATCTCCACGCCGCCCGCGCCGAGCAGGGGGCGCCTGTCACCGGTCGGCGCACTCGTCTGCGTCGTCGTGCTGGCGGCCGTCGCGTACGGCGCAGTCGCGTCGCTCGCGGACACGCCGAGGATCTTCCACGACGAGCTGATCTACATGGAGGCGGCCGCGTCGCTTGCGAGCGGCGACGGCCTCCGCGTCCGTGGCGAGCCGTATGCATACGGCGTCCTGTACCCGAGCGTGATCGCGCCGCTGCTCGCGGTCGCACCGGATCGCGAGGTCGGCTACCAGCTCGTCAAGCTCCTGAACGCGCTCCTCTTCGCGCTGACCGCGGTCCCCGCGTACCTGCTGGCGCGGCGCGTCCTCGACCCGTGGCCGAGCGTCGGTGTCGCCGCGCTCGCGATCCTCGTGCCGTCGAGCGTCTACGTGTCGGTGGTGATGACGGAGAGCATCGCGTACCTGACCGCGACGGCGGCGCTGCTCGCGATCGTGCTCGCGCTCGAGCGCCCGAGCGTCGGCCGCCAGCTGGTCGCACTCGCAGCGACGGGGGTCGCGATCGCGGCGCGGACGCAGTTCGTCTCGCTCTACGCGGCCTTCCTCGTCGCGCTCGTGCTCGCGCACCTGCTCCTGCCGGAGCGGCGCGTCGCGGGCTGGCGCGGAGCTCGAGGGCTCTGGCCTTCCGCGGCGTCACTGATGCTCGGAATCGTGCTCTTCGTGGTCCTGCCGCTCCTCCGCGACGCGCAACCGGAGGAGGCCCTCGGCGGCTACAGCGACGTCGCGGCCCTGCACAACCCCTTCACCGTCGCCGCGTGGGTCGTCCGCCACGCCGCGGCGCTCGAGCTCTACCTCGCGGTCGTCGCGGTCGCCGTCATCCCGATCGTCCTGGCCGCGTTCTACGTGCTGGCGCGCGGCGGCTCCGCGCGCCACGCCGCCTTCCTGTCCTCGTTCGCCACCGTCAACCTCGCGGCGCTGGGCGCGACGGCCGTCGTCGTCACGATTCAGGACCGGCCGGAGATCGAGATCGACCGCCTGCACGACCGCTACCTCTTCTACGTCGTCCCGCTCTGGCTCGTCGCGCTCGTGTGGTGGCTCCGCGAGGGGGCGCCGACGCCGCGGATCGCGACGCGAGTCGGCATCGGCCTCGCCGTCGTGCTCGCGCTCCTGTTCCCGTACGGCCAGCTCGACCTCGAGAACGGCGTTCTCCTGTTCAGCGCCGTCGGAACGGCGCTACCCGCCGCGTTCGAGGAGATCGGCGGCTCGACGGCGGCCGCGGCCGTCGTGACGCTCGTCCTCGTGGTCGGGCTCCTCCTGGCCGTCTTCCGCCGGCGCGGGAGCGCGGCGAAGATCGCGATCGGCGCGCTGGTGGCCGTCTTCCTCTTCAACTCGCTCCTCGTCTGGGGCCGCGCGTTCAACCCGCCCGAGGAGCAGGTGTTCGCGAGCCCCGGCCTCGAGCGCCGGTGGGTGGACGAGGCCGTTCCCGAGGGCGCGACGGTCACGATGCTCGAGAGCTCGTGCGAGGACTCCATCCTCGAGCGCGACAGCTACTTCCTGACGGAGTTCTTCAACGACTCGATCGAGGACGTCGTCGACCTCGTCGCCGAAGACCCGAACGCGACGGTCGAGGCGGACGGCAGCGTCGTGCTCGAGTCCGGACAGCCGCTCGAGGCCGAGTACGTCGTCGCCCAGCCGGGGGCTCGGCTCGAGGGAGAGTCGCTCGCGACCGGCACCGCGGCCGGCCTCACGCTGTGGCGGGTCGACGGTCCCGTGCGCGTGGCGGAGCTCACCGAGCCGGAGAGCCCGTCCGGGTTCTGCCTGCGCGTCCCGTCCTGAGGGAAGCTACGAGGTCGCGAGGAAGGCGTACGGGAAGGGGCCGCCGCGGGAGCTGCTCACGCGCCGTAGGTTCTTGCTCTCGCTCGGCGCCGTCGCGAGCGCCTGCAGGCGGTAGCCGCCGTCGAGGAACTTGTGACCGGACTGGAACGGCTTCCACGCGCCGCCGCGACCGTGCGAGACGAGCACCTGCTCGAAGCGATACGCGAACCGGTTGCAGGCGCCCGCGCCGCCGTTGAAGCTCTCGGCGGTGGCGATCGGCGCCCACTTGCCCGACGAGCCGAGGATTCGCACCGGCTTCGTCACCGGCTTCCGGTCGACCCAGACGCGCCACCAGTTGGGCCGCCCGGCGATCTCGAGGATGGCCATGCTGTGGCTCTCGCCGACCTGGATGCCCTCCTCGAGGAGGATGAACTTCGGGTAGCGGCCGGGGCGCGTGACCTCGGCGTACAGGAACGGCTCTATGCCCTCCATCGCGCCCAACCCGACCTGGATCCATGCGTCCTCGCCGTTCGGGCCCTGGCCCGGCCCGCCGACGCCCACCCAGCCGGCGACGTGGCCGGCGGCCACGTCGAGCTGCTTCGTGACCGTGATCGTCGCGCGGGCTCCGTGCCCGTGCACGCTCGCCTGGTGCCCGGCGTACGTGTAGCCGCCGTTACCGGCGGCATCCACGCCGCACCGCTTCGACCCGGCGGTCGCGGTGCTCGACTCGCCCGCGAGAGCGGCGAGGACGAGCGCACCTGCGACGGCGACGCAAAGGAAGAGGCGAATGCTCACGCGCTCTTCGTCGGCTGCGGGTCGTGGGCGAGGCATCCCTCTTTCTCGCCATCAAGCCGCAGCGCTTGTGTCTGAGCGCACACGTTAGCCCGATCGGCTCCGTTGTCCAAGCTGCGCCGCGTACCGCCGTACAATTCGCGAGATGGCGAGGACGGAGGATCGAGAGGCCTCGGATTCGGTCGAGGCCTGGCGCGAGAAACACTACGACCGCGCTCCCGAGCGCACCGACGAGCTCTTCTCGACGATCTCGGGAGTCGAGACGGAGCCGCTGTACGCGCCCGACAACACCGAGCTCGACTACGCGCGCGACCTCGGCTACCCGGGTGAGTATCCGTTCACGCGCGGGGTGTATCCGTCGATGTACCGCGGCCGGCTGTGGACGATGCGCCAGTTCGCGGGCTTCGGCACTGCGGAGGAGACGAACGCGCGCTTCCGCTACCTCCTCGATCACGGACAGACGGGCCTCTCGACCGCGTTCGACATGCCCACGCTCATGGGCTACGACTCGGATCATCCGCGGTCCGTCGGGGAGGTCGGCCGCGAGGGCGTCGCCGTCGACTCGCTCGCCGACGCCGAGACGCTGTTCGCGGGCATCCCGCTCGGCGACGTCTCGACCTCGATGACGATCAACTCGCCGTCCGCGATCCTGCTCGCGTACTACGTCGTCGTCGGCGAGCAGCAGGGCGTGCCGCGCGCGCAGCTCCGGGGCACCGCGCAGACGGACATCCTCAAGGAGTACATCGCGCAGAAGGAGTGGATCTACCCGCCCGAGCCGTCGATGCGGCTCGTCGTCGACATGATCGAGTTCTGCGCGCGCGAGATGCCGCTCTTCCACCCGATCTCGATCTCCGGGTACCACATCCGCGAGGCGGGGTCGACCGCCGCCCAGGAGCTCGCGTTCACGCTCGCCGACGGGTTCGCCTACGTCGAGGCGGCGGTCGAGCGCGGGCTCGACGTGGACGACTTCGCGCCGCGGCTCTCGTTCTTCTTCAACGCGCACCTCGACTTCTTCGAGGAGATCGCGAAGTACCGGGCGGCGCGGCGGATCTGGGCGCGCGAGCTGCGGGAGCGGTTCGGCGCCCGCAACGACCGCTCCCTGCTCATGCGCTTCCACACGCAGACCGCCGGCGTCTCGCTGACGGCGCAGCAGCCCGAGGTCAACATCGTGCGGACCGCGATCGAGGCGCTCGCGGCGGTGCTCGGCGGCACGCAGAGCCTGCACACGAACTCCTTCGACGAGGCGCTGGCGCTGCCGACCGAGGACGCGGCGCGGCTCGCGCTCCGCACGCAGCAGGTCATCGCGCACGAGTCGGGCGTCGTCGCCGCGATCGACCCGCTCGGCGGCTCGTACCACGTCGAGGAGCTGACGACGACCCTCGAGGCGCAGGCGTACGAGTACTTCGACCGGATCGAGAAGCTCGGCGGCGTGATCCCCGCGATCAAGGACAACTTCTTCCAGCGCGAGATCGCCGAGGCGTCGTTCCGCTACCAGGCCGAGGTCGAGTCGGGGAAGCGCGTCATCGTCGGCGTCAACCGCTACCTGCACGAGGACGAGGAGCCGATCCCGATCCTCAAGATCGACCCCGCGCTCGAGGCGAAGCAGATCGCGCGGCTTGCGTCGGTGAAGGCGCGGCGCGACTCGGCTGCGGTGGAAGCTCGCCTCGCCGCGTTGAAGGACGCCGCCGCGCGCGACGGCGTCAACCTCATGCCCCTGATCGTCGACGCCGCGCGCGACTACGTCACGCTCGGCGAGATGTGCGACGCGCTCCGCGACGTGTGGGGCGTGTGGCGCGAGACGCCGGTCTTCTAGGTCCAGGAACGAGCCATGCGCAGTCTTGTGACGCCGGGCCCGCCTACCATGCCCCGGTGCCGGTTGCGCCCAAGTCGGTTGCTGCTCGTCGCGCTCTACGCATCCGTCCTCTCCTCGTTCTCGCCTTTGATGCCCGGCCTTCGCCCGGACGTCGTTCTGCGTTCGGCGGCCGAGCGCGTCGGCATCACTTAGGCCGGGGTCCCGGCATCCCATCGGGCCGCGTCGCGCTCAGCCGAGGGCTGATGAGCCACCGACGACACCGCCTTGGCGTTCGCCTGGGCGTACTTCGTCCGTTGCGTTTGTGAAAGTCGTTCCGGTGTTGACGTGGTCGTAGCGGTACTTGCCTGCGCGCTTCTGATCGCCACGGCAATTGCCGTAGCCTCAATCCTTCGACTCAATTCCTTCGCCGAGTTCCTTCTGGCGGCGTACGTCATTGCCTTCGCCGAGATCGTGGCGCTCGTGATCGTCCTCTCTCCCTTCGGCGCGGCCCGTAGGACTTACCTGCTGGCCGGCGTCGGTGCTCTCGCGCTTGTAGCGATCGGCCTCTGGCTGTGGTTCGGACGGCCGCGACCCATCACCGTTTCTTGGAGTGCGGTCTCGACGCTTCTCCGTAATCCGTCAATCGGATTCTTGGCCGTCGGCATCTCCTTCGCCCTCACTTATGTCGCCGTCCTGATCATCATGACTCCGCCCGCCAACTGGGACTCATTGACGTACCACCTCGCGCGCGCAGCCTTTTGGCGCCAGGACGGCGGAATCGGGTACATCGAGAACGCCTATGACGCGCGCCTGAACATATTCCCACCGAACGGTGAGATTGCCCTCATGTTTGTGCTCGAGCTCGCGCGCGACGAGCGGCCTACCGGCTTCGTCCAGTTCGGCGCGGCAGTCGTCTGTGCCCTCGGCGTGTTCGCACTTGCTAGGCGCGTTGGTCTATCGCGCGCCGAAAGCGCCCTTGGAAGCTTGCTGTTCCTGACGCTCCCGATCGTTGTTCTCGAGGCGTCAACGACCCAGAACGATCTCGTCGTAGCATCGCTTCTTCTCTGTGCGAGCGTCTTTCTGCTCGCCGGTTCAACTCGTTCATTCGTTCTCGCGTCCCTTGCTATCGCCCTTGCCGTAGGAACCAAGGTCACGGCGATCTACGCGCTGCCGATCCTGCTGTCACTCGCGGTTGTCGCCACGCCGCATGCAGTCCGACTCCGGCGCATAGCGACGGTGGGAGTCGGTGCAGTGCTTGGCTCGTATTGGTTCGTAGTCAACCAGGTCGAGACGAGCCACGCCGTGGGCGGTGAGGCGAACACCGGAGGGCTGCCCCTGCTCCAACCGCGTGAGAATTTGCTCGCCACGATTGCTCGAGCCAGCGACGCGTTCGATTTGTCCGGCGCTTCAGGAGCAGATGTGCTCGTCTACGGCATCGTCTCGCTCCTATTTGCTATCGGTTTATGGGTCAGGCACCGATCGGTGCAGGCAATCTTCACGGGGCTCCTTATCGGCGCAGCAGTCGTCGTTGTGCCGCTCGGCTACGCTCTTTGGCTCATCGCTTCCGAGCTGCACGGTGTCCTCGGCGCATCTGCGCTCTACTTCTACAGACTGCTAGCCGTCGATGAGTGGCCGCCACCTACACAAGCGAGTGATACCTACTCTTGGTTCGGCCCTATCGGCATACTGCTCGTCATTTGGATCGCGACGGTCGTCGCCTCGCACGTTCGTAACCGACGCTTGCCGGTTGCCGCCTTCGTACTCGGATTTGCACCGATTGCATGGCTCGTCTTTCTCGGCCTGAGCCTCCCCTACGACCCGTCGCACGGACGTTACTTCATCTTTCCCGTTGCCCTCTCCGCCTCGCTTTGGGGTGTCGTACTCGGCTCATCGCGTCGGACCATCGCGGTAGTCACGGTCGCCTTGCTTGGTATGTATCTCTCGCTCATCAACTTCACCGAGAAGCCGTCTGGTCTCCGTGTGCTGGGTTCTGAGGTCACGCGGTCATCGTTGCGAATGGAGCGGTGGCAAGTTCAGTCCCTCGTTCGATCCGAGATGGCCCCGGTGCTCCGATTCCTCGATGAACAGGTCCCGAAAGCCGACTCGATCGCGCTTGCGATAGGCCAGGATGACTTTGGCTATCCCGCCTTTGGCGCCAATCTCGAGCGATCAGTTGAGCTCATACCTCTGCTGTCTCGCGGAGACGATATTCGTGCAGATTGGCTCGTCGCCAATCGCTCGCGCTCGCGCATGATCGACCGATCGTGTTGGATGCCGGTGCTCAGAGCCGACAACGGGTGGCATGTGTTCCGAGCCCGCCGCCCAGAGTGCAGCGCATAGGTCGGAGCCAGCGTTAGTCAGACGTCGAGCTCGAGGCCGTCGTAGGCGAGCTCGAACTCCTCGGGCGTGGGGAGCTCGCACGGGCGGTGCGTGACGAGGAGCCGCTTCGCGCGCCGGATGCCTCGTACGCCTCGAGCGCCTCCTCGAGCGAGAGATGGCCGCGGGGCTGCCCGTCGAGCTCGCCGCGGAGGAGCGTCGCCTCGCAGACGAAGAGGTCGGCGTCCTTCGCGGACGCGACGAGCTCCTCGGACGGCGCCGAGTCGCCCGAGTACGCGAGCGAGCGGCCGTCGCCCTCGACGCGGAACGCGTACGTCCGGAGCTTGTAGTGCGGCACCTTCGTCGCGGTGACCGCTCAGCGGGCCGACCTCGAACGGCGTGTCCGGCTCGTACTCGCTGAGGACGAACGTCTTCTCGAACATGTCCGGGAAGCCGAGAGCGCCGCCGAGCTCGGCGAGGAACTTCGAGCCGCCCGGCTGGACCCAGAGCTGCGGACGGGGGATAGGCCCGTTCGTCGAGAGGTAGAAGCTGCCCCAGACCCACGGCACGAGGTCGCCCCAGTGGTCGAGGTGCCAGTGCGTGATCGCGATGCCGTCGATCTGCGGCCACAGCTCCGACTCGCGCAGCCGGCCGAGGACGCCGGGGCCGCAGTCGAGCAGGAGTCGGTGCCCGTTCGCCTCGAGCATGTAGCCGGAATGCGCGCCCCCGGGATTCGGCCAGGCCGGCGAGGAGCCGATGACGTTGAGGCGCACGACGTTATTCTGCCCATGTGCCCGCGGGAAAGATCCGAGTGGTGATCGCGAAGCCGGGGCTCGACGGTCACGATCGCGGCGCCAAGATCATCGCGAGAGCTCTCCGGGACGCCGGGATGGAGGTCATCTACACCGGCCTCCACCAGACGCCGGAGCAGATCGTGGAGACCGCGATCCAGGAGGACGCGGACGCCGTCGGCGTCTCGATCCTCTCCGGGGCGCACATGACGCTCGTCCCGCGGATCGTCGAGGGCCTGCGCGAGAACGGCGCGGACGACGTCCTCGTCGTCGTCGGCGGCACGATCCCGCCGGACGACGCGGAGGAGCTGCGCGCGCTGGGCGTGGCCGCGGTGTTCGGCCCGGGGGCCACGACGGGCGAGATCGTGGACTTCCTGCGCGGCGCGGTCGCCGCCTGAACTCGCCGGTCGCGTGAGCGGGATCACGCGCCTCGTCGTCTCCGTCTGCGCGTCGGTCGCGCTCGCACTCTTCGTGGTCGCGGCGCTGCCGAGGCAGCTGGACGTGTCGACGGACATCGTCGGGTATCCGACGTTCGGCAACTTCAACGTCGACCGCTACTACTGGACGTACGCGGTCGTGGTCGTCGTCGCGCCGCTGGTCGCGCTCGGCTCTGTTCCTCCTGCTCACGCGCCTGACGACGGGCCGCTTCGGGCCGTGGGGGAGGGCGGAGAGCGCGGCCGTGCACGTCGAGGACGTGCCGGTCGCCGCGGGGTGGCAGGTCCCGGCCGTCGCGGTCGCGCGCACCCTGCTCCTCGGGGCGGTGCTCGGTCTCGAGGTCGCGATCGCGTTCGAAGCGGGGGAGGGGACGGCCCTGCTCGTGACGGTCGGCTATGCCGCGTTCGTCGGTCTCGCGGCGTATGCGTTCACGCTGGGCCGGGGGATCTACGAGGTCACGCGCGTCCTCAACGTGCTGGCTGCGCCGCTGGCCGTCGGCGGCCTCTACTTCGTGTCGAGCTCGACGAGCGTGACGGTCGCCGGCGGCGCCGTGCACGAGTACGCGTGGCTGCCGGCCTGGCTCGCGCTCGGCGCGGTGGTCGCTGGGTACGCGGCCGTGGTCCTGCTCCTGCGTCGCTTCACGCGCGAGGCGCTCGAGCGAGCGGTGGTCGTGTTCGTGGTCGCGCCGGTGGGGCTCTTCCTCCTGCTCTCGTCGGTCCCGGGCTCGCTCGGGGCGATCGATCACTTCGAGGAAGGCCAGGTGCTGGCGGGCGCGGAGCTGACGCGGGCCGGAGCCTTCCCGTGGCGCGACCTCCTGCTCGCCCACGGCCTGCTGCACGACGTCGTCTCGGGGCTGTTCGGGTTCGAGGCGATCGAGGACAGCCGCTGGGGCGTGGAGGCGGGCAAGCAGCTCGTGCTCACGCCGCTCGCCTGGGTCGGCGTCTACTTCCTGTGCGCGTATCTCTTCGGCGCGAACTGGCTCTTCCTCGCCGGGACGCAGCTCCTCGTCGTGACGGGTCACCTGTTCGCGGTCGAGATCCGCTTCCTGCTGCTTCCCTTCGTCCTGCTGCTCCTCGCCGCGGTGCTGCGGCGTGCGAGCGTCGTGCGGGTCGCGGGCTTCGCGCTCGTGCTCGGGGCCCAGGTGATCGTCACTCCGGAGGCGTTGCCGCTTGCGGTCGCCGGGGTCGCCGCGGTCGTCGCTCTACGAGGCGTACGGCTACCGGCGCGGGACGCGCGTGCTCGACGCCTTCCGGCGCACGTGGCTCCTCCTCGTCTCGGGCGCCGTGCTCCTCGTCGGGTGGAGCGTGTTCCTCGCGAGCCACGGGGCGCTCGACGACTGGGTCTTCAGCTACCGCGCGTTCATCCCCGGGCACCGCTACACCGGCGGCCTGCCGGTGGAGGAGGGGGTCCTGGAGAGCTTCGAGGCGTGGGCCCCGATCGTCGCGCTGCTCGCCGCGTTCGCGTTCGCGGCGGTGTTCCTGCGCCTGAGTCGCCCGTTCGTCCTCGACGACTGGGTCGTCCTGGGCGCGGCGTCTCTCACGCTCCTGTACTACGTCAAGTTCGTGAGCCGGGCGGACGCCGGCCACCTCGCGCAGGTGTTCGCCGTCGCGACGCCGTTCGTCCTGTACGTCGCCTACCGGCTGGTCGTCGGGCTGGAGGCGTGGCTCGCGGGCGCGGTCGGATCGCGAGGCGTGCGCGTGGTGGCCGAGCCGGCACACGGTGACGCTGCCGGTGCTCGTCGTCCTGCTGCTCACGGCGCCCACGAGCCTGGTCGACGTCGCCCGGTCGGCCGCCTCGCACCAGGAGGTCGTCGCCGAGCGCGAGCCCGAGCTCGAGCGCGTCGGCTACGACGTCGCGGACGCGAACGACGAGGCAGCTGATCCGCGACGTCGGCCGCGCGGTCACGGATCTATTGCAGCCGGGCGAGACGATCTTCGACTTCTCGAACACGCCCGCGCTCTTCCACTACCTGCACGACCTGCCCGGCGACCACGCGCTACTACCACGTCGGCCTCGCCCTGCGCCTCAGGACGCAGACCGACCTCCTCGAGGAGCTCGAGCGCGCGCGGCCCGCCGTCGTCGTGTACTCGAGCCGCGAGATCGGCCTCTCCGGCTGGGACGGCGTCGCGAACCAGGTGCGCCACTACGAGGTCAGCCAGTACCTGCTCGACGAGTTCGTGCCCGTGCTCGAGTCGCACGGGTTCGTGGTCATGGAGCGGCGCGGGGACGGCGTGCAGGCCGATCCCGACCTCTACTTCGCCGTCGGCGCGTGCGACTGGGGCTACGTGCCGAGCTTCTTCTCGGAGTCGCCCGCGCCCGACGCCGAGGCGCTGTCGCTGCCGGTCCGTGCGCTGGGAGCGACCCGCTGGGCTCTGACCCTCCCGCAGGACGCGTCCGTGAGCGGGTACCGCTGGCTCGAGATCACGACGTCGACGCCGCTGCAGGAAGCGCGGTTCGACGTCTCCGACCAGGCCGCGCCGACGGGCAGCGATCTCCTCGTGGACGGCGTGCGCCGTGCGATCGAGAACGGGGTCCTGACCCCGCTCGCGGGAGCGCGCGCGATCTCGTCGACCCCGACCCGGCGCGTCGCCTTCAGCACCCTCGGCGGCGAGACGACCGTGCGCGTGCGCATCGGCTCGTGCGCCCAGTGGCGCGGCTACCGCTCGAGCACGCTCTACCTCTCGTCGACCGTGCCGCAGGACGTCAGCGAGGTGCGGCTCGTCCGTTAGGTCGCCCGGGCCGGCGTCTCCTCGAGCGTGTACCCGGCGTCCCGCCCGTCGCCGTAGAACATCCGCACCGTGTCGAGGGAGAGGTCCTCGAGCTCGCGGCCGAGCGTGGGCAGGCGCTCGAGGATCGCGTCGGTGACCGTGATGATGTGGCAGCCGATCGCATCGGCCTGGACGACGTTCAGCACCTCGCGCGGGCTCGCCCAGATCAGCTCGAGCCGCGGGTGCGGCGCGAGCACCTCGAGCGCGGCGGACATGATCGGGACCGGATCGCGCCCCGTGTCGGCGATGCGGCCGGCGAAGACGGAGACGAACCCGCCCGGCCCGTCGGCGAGCCAGCCGGCGGCGTCCGCGACCTGGTCGACGGTCAGTAGCGCCGTGACGTTGACCTTGATCCCGCTCGCGGCGAGGTTGCGCACGACGGCGGCCGTGGGCGTGCCGTCCGTGGTCGTGATCGGGATCTTCACGTAGACGTTCTCGCCCCACGACGCGATGAGCCGCGCCTTGGCGCTCGATCTCGTCGAGCTCGTCCGCGATCACCTCGAACGAGATCGGCCGGTCGGGAACGAGCTGGAGGAGCTCCCGGGCGAACGACGCGTAGTCGGCGACGCCCGCCTTGCGCATCAGCGTCGGGTTCGTCGTGAACCCGCTGATCCACGGCTTGGCCCGCAGCTCCTCGACCCGGCCCCGGTCGGCCCCGTCCGCGAAGATCTTGACGCCGAGCGATTCGAGCGCCGACACGCCGCCACTGTACTTCCGGTCGCTCACAGCCGTCCGCTGCGCACGTCCGCGGCGAGGGCGGACATCGACTCGCGCAGCGCCTCGCGCGAGGTGCGGGTCGGCGCCCAGCCGAGCGCGCGGATGCGCTCGATCGAGAGCCGGACGACCGGGACGTCGCCCTGCCAGCCGCGCGGGCCTCCGGTGAACTCGTGCCGCACGGAGGACGGATCGATGCCGACGGTCTCCGCTGCGAGGTCGGCGATCTCCGAGACCGTGACGTAGTCCCCGGTGGCCACGTTGAACACCGCGTACGGGTCGTCGCCTCGGTTCGCGGTCAGCATCGCCTCGACGACGTCGTCGACATGGATGTAGCTCTTGCTCTGCGTCCCGTCGCCGAGGATGCGGAGGCGCGTGGGGTCGTCGAGCAGCGCGCGCACGAAGTCGAGGCCGACGCCGTGCGTCTGCCAGCGCCCGACGACGTTCCCGAAGCGGAACACCCGGCCCGTGAGCCCGAACATGAAGCAGTACGCGGCGATCAGCGACTCGCCCGGCGAGCTTGCTCGCGCCGTACGTCGAGATCGGGACGAGCGGGCCCCAGTCCTCGTCGATCTCCGTCTCGCCCAGGTCGCCGTAGACGCCGCTCCCGGACGCGTACAGGATCCGCCCGACGCCCGACCGGCGCATCGCCTCGACGACGTGGTGCGTGAGGAGCGTGCCCTGGTCGAAGTCGATGCTCGGCTCGGTCGCGGCGCGCGCGATGTCCGGGTTCGACGCGAGGTGGACGACGACGTCGTGCCCGGCCGCAGCGTCGACGAGCGCGTCGAGGTCGGCGACGTCGGCCCGGACGACCGCGAGGCGCGGATCGTCGCGGACAGCCTCGAGGTGCGCCTCCCGCCCCGACGAGAAGTTGTCGTAGACCGTCACCCGCGTCGTGCCGTCTTCGCTCAGCAGGCGGGTGACGAGGTGCCCGCCGATGAACCCCGCGCCGCCGACGACCAGCCAGTCGCTCAGCGCAGCGACTCCCACTTCGGCGTCGAGGCCTGGAGCTCGGGATGGCTGACGAGCAGGTGCCAGAGCACCGCGCACATGCCTTCCGTGTGCGCGGTCACGCGCTCCTCCGCCTCGACCGGGACGACCACGCACTCGTCCGCGACCTCGCGCGTGTGGCCGCCGTCGCGGCCGACGACGCCGAAGACCTTCGCGCCGGCCTCGCGCGCGAAGTCGACCGCCCGGACGAGGTTGGCCGAGACGCCGCGCTCCGCGTCGCCGCCTCCGACCGAGAAGACGAGCACCGCGTCCCGCTCGCCGAGGCGCGACCCCTCGAGCCACGACGCGAAGGTCGTCTCCCAGCCGTCGTCGTTGACCCTCGCGGTGAGCTCGGAGACGTTGTCCGTCGGCGCGTACGCCTCGAGCCCGCACAGCTTCCGGAAGTCGCCGGCCGCGTGCGACGCATGGGCCGCGGACCCGCCGACCCCGAGGACGAAGAGCCGCCCGCCCGCGTCGCGCACCGCGGCCAGCGCGCGTGCAAGGCGCTCGACCGCGTCGGCGTCGACCCGCGCGGCGATCGCGGCGGTCTCGGCGAGGTACGTCTCGGCGAACGACGTCACGACCCCTCCTCGACGCGGCAGGCCGCGAACGTGTTGAGCCCGAACTTGTGCCGCCGGCAGCGGATGTGGCTCGGAAGGAACCCCGCCTCGACCAGCAGCGGCCACAGGTCGCGCGGGTCGTAGTAGCGCCTGTGCTCGTCCATCTCCTCGGCCGGGCTCAGGTGCAGCCGGAAGGCGGAGAGCTCGAGGAAGCGCTTGCCGCGCCAGCTCGGCACGTTCACGAGGCAGGTGCCTCCAGGAGCGAGGACGCGGCGGCAGGCCCGAAGCAGCGCGAGCGGGTCGGCGAGGTGCTCGAGCACGGAGATGCAGAGGACGACGTCGAGCGAGCCGTCGGGAATCCCATTCGCGGCCTCGGGGAGCACACCCTCGATCGCGGTGACCCGAGGATGCGAGGCGAGGTCCGGCGCCAGCGAGACGTCGACGAGGACGGCGCTCTCGACCTCGTCCAGCACGGTCCGCACGAAGCGCGCGTCGTACCCGCAGCCGAGGTCGCCCACGCGCAGGCCGGCGAAGCTCCGCACGTTCTTCCGGATCGCACGCGCGGAGAGCCAGACGCCGAACCGGTCGACGGCCGAGAGGTCTCGGCCCTCGCCGTACGCGGTCGTCCGGGCGGGCTCAGTCGCCACGTCGCCTCGGCGGCCGCGAGACGGCCGCATGGAGGATGAGGGTGAAGGCGAACGTCGTGAATCCGACGATCATCGCGAGGAGCCCGGTCACCGCCAGGTGCTCCACGAGCCCGGGGTCGTCCGCAAGCTCGAGGCCCTGGCTCACGTAGTCGACGATCAGCGGCACCGTCGCCGCGACGCCGAGGACGAACGCGAGCGCGCTGAGCGCGACGCTCCGGTCGTACGGGAACCGGCTGGTCCAGCGCCGGCTCACGTCTCCGGTGTAGTCGTAGAGCACCTGCGCGAGCCCGCCGAAGTAGACGTACTGGAGCCCCACGACGGCGAGCGTCACGCCGGCGAGCATCCAGTACAGGGAGAACGTGACGGGGCCGAGCGTGATCGGGCCGAAGCTGAGCGGCAGCGCGATCGCCAGGCCGACGGCGAGCAGCAGCAAGCCCGGCTTCAGCACGAAGAAGTCGGCGCCGTTGACGAACATCGCCCGCAGGTTGATCCAGCCGGCTTTCCACGGCGCGGTCCAGCCGGCCCGCTTGTGGTGGCTCACGCGGCCCTCGCGATCCTTGAGGAAGCGCACCGGGACCTCGGTCGTGCGCAGGTCCATGCGGATCGTCTTCAGCACCATCTCGGACGCGTACTCCCAGGACTGCGACGAGAGCTCCATCCGCGCGAACGCGTCCCGCGTGATCGCCCGCATCCCGCAGTGGATGTCCGAGAACGAGCTCCCGTACAGGAGGTTCAGGATCCACGTCGTCACCGGCGTCCCGAAGTAGCGGTGGAGCGCCGGCATCGCGCCGGGCTCGATCGTGCCGCGCCAGCGCGACCCCATGACGAACTCGTAGCCCTCGCGGAGCTTGTCCACGAACGGGCCGAGCTCGCGGAAGTCGTACGTGCAGTCCGCGTCGCCCATGAGGAGGTAGCGACCGCGCACGAAGGGCAGGGCGTCGATGTACGCGCGGCCGAGCCCGCGGCGAGGCGTCTCGAGGACACGCGCGCCGTGGGCCAGTGCGATCTCCGCGGTGCGGTCGCTCGAGCTCGAGACGATCAGCACCTCGCCCACGACGCCGGCCGCCTTCAGGCCCTCGAGGCACCAGTCGACGAAGTCGCCGACCGTGACCTCCTCGTCGAGCGCGGGGATCACGATCGAGAGCTCGGGCTCGACGACGTCCCTGTCCGGCACGAGCAGCCGGACGTCGGGGTCGGAGTGCCCGTCGGCGGCAAGACCGCGCACGTCCGGCGTCTCGCCAACGGTCATCGAGGCGCCACGTTACCGGGTTGCCGGACGGAGTTAGGGTCAGCCCCGTGCTGATCACGCGGACGCCCCTGCGCATCACCCTCGGGGGCGGCGGCACCGACCTCCCGTCCTACTACGAGCGCCGCCCGGGGTTCGTCATCTCGGCCGCGATCGACAAGTACATCTACATCGGGATGAACCGGACGTTCACCGACGACTACTTCCTCAAGTACTCCGCGCTCGAACGGGTCTCCGAGGCGAGCGAGATCGAGCATC
This sequence comes from uncultured Actinomycetes bacterium, assembly GCA_963796405.1. Lineage (GTDB taxonomy): Bacteria > Actinomycetota > Thermoleophilia > Gaiellales > Gaiellaceae > GMQP-bins7. Next base: position 76,885 of record CAWCLL010000011.1, on the reverse strand, counting down.
CGATCATCCGGGCCGTGCTCGAGCAGCACGCGGTCGGGCCGGCGATCGAGGTCGTGAGCCTCGCGGACATCCCTGCGGGGACGGGGCTCGGCTCCTCGGGCGCGTTCACGGTCGGCCTGCTCCGCGCCGTGTACGCGTGGAACGAGCAGCCGGTGACGGCCGGCGAGCTCGCGGAGGAGGCCTGCCGCGTCGAGATCGAGCTGCTCGGCAGGCCGGTCGGCAAGCAGGACCAGTACATCGCGGCGTTCGGAGGCCTCACCTGCTTCGAGTTCCAGACGGACGGGGGCGTGCGGGTGTCGCCGCTGAACGTGCCCGGCACGACGCTCCAGGAGCTCGAGCAGCGGCTGCTCATGTTCTTCACGGGCAGCTCGCGCCGCGCCGACGAGCTGCTCGACGAGCAGCGCCGGCGGACGGAGGCGGGAGACGAGGCGATGCTCGAGGGCCTGCGCGAGGTGGAGCGGCTCGGCGGGCTCACCCACGACGCGCTGGTCGCGGGCGACGTCGACCGCTTCGGCGAGCTCATGCACGAGCACTGGCTCGCGAAGCGCGAGCGCTCGAAGGGGGTCTCGAATCCGGACGTCGACCGCTGGTACGAGCTCGGCGTGGCGAACGGCGCGGTCGGTGGGAAGCTGACCGGCGCGGGGGGCGGCGGCTTCCTGCTGTTCCTCGCCGAGGACGCCGACGCGCTGCGCCGTGCGCTCGGGGCCGAGGGCTTGACCGAGGTGGAGTTCCGGTTCGAGCCCGAGGGCTCGCGCGTGATCGCCGGTGAGTAGGGAGCGGGGGCCGCGCCAGGTCGTCGTTCTCGCCGGGGGGCTCGGCACGCGGATGCGGGAGCGCACCGAGGGCCTCCCGAAGTACCTCCTGCCCGTACGCGGCGAGCCGTTCGCGCACCACCAGCTCCGTCTCCTCGCGAGCCAGGGCGTCACGGAGGTCGTGCTCGTCATCGGGCACGGAGGGAGCGAGATCCGCGAGTCGGTCGGCGACGGCGGGCGGTTCGGTCTCTCGGTCGCCTACGTGGACGAGGGCGACGAGCTCCGAGGGACGGGTGGCGCGCTCCGCTTCGCGTTCGACCAGGGCGTGCTCGCGGATCCGGTGGCCGTCCTCTACGGAGACTCGTACCTCCCGATCGACCTCGCGGCGGTCTGGGACGCCTTCGATCCCGCCGCGCACCGCGCGCTCATGACCGTCGTCCGGAACCGCGGGCAGTGGGACGCGAGCAACGCGACCCTCGAAGGCGGGACTGTGACCCGCTACGAGAAGGGCGCGCCGCCCGGCTCGGGCATGGACTGGATCGACTTCGGCTTCAACATCCTGCGCCGGGACGTGGTCGAGGAGATCCCGGCGGGCGCGGTCGTCGACCTCGCAGACGTGCTCCACGAGCTGAGCCTCCGCGGCGAGCTCGCCGGCTACGAGGTCGAGTCGCGCTTCTACGAGGTCGGCTCGCCCGAGGGTCTCGCCGACCTCGAGGAGTACCTCGCGGCTACGGCAGGATCGAGATCCGCGCCGCGCTGAGCGAGCGGGGTGCGCCCACGACGGCGCCCGCCGTCACGCGCGTCTTCAGCGTCTGGGCGACCACGCGGACCGGCTCCTTCGGCACGCGCAGCAGCGCGCCCTCGACGTCAGGCCCCGACCACAGCGCATCGACGGGGGGTGTCACGAGCTCCACTGTCCGCCTGTCGATCGAGAGCCAGCGAGCACGTGGCGCCTGGCGCACCTGGTCGACCTCGAGCTGGACCGTGGACCTGCCCACTGCCACGAGCCGGCCGCGTAACCCGACGCTTGCCTGCGCGCCGACCCGTGCCGCGAAGAGCGGCTTCACGGCGCGCCTCAGGTGCTTGTACGGGCTGACGGCTCCGCCTCCGCCGGGATGCACCTCGAAGTGCAGGTGCGGGTTCCCGTCCGCGTCGCCCGAGTCGCCGTTCCACGCGATCTGCTGTCCGGCGGTGACCTTCGCGCCGTCGGGAACGGCGAACGTCACGTCCTTCTTGCAGCCGCCGCGGTTGTCGTTGCGCGCGGTCAGGTCGTTGTTCAGGTGGATGTACATGTACATCGTCCCGCTGCGCCCGTAGAGGTAGAGCATGCAGCCGCCGAGGCTCGAGTCCCAGTAGTCGACGCGGCCGGCCTCGGCGGCGACCACGGGCGCCCGCCACGGGTTCTCCATGTCGATCCCCTGGTGGCTCCCGTTCGGCCGCGCGTCGCCGTAGTTGTCCCAGAGCTCGGTCTTCGCGACGAGCGGGAAGACGAGGCGCGGCACTCCCTGTCCCGCGCGGTCGCCGCCACCCGCCTGCGGGGACGCCGCTGCCGCCACGAGGCTGGCGAGGAGGAGGGGGAGGAGTGTCCCTCGGGCTGTCGTCCGGTGGCGTCGCATGTCGACGGGCGCTCCGGTTCGCGCTCGAAGGGCCGGACGCTAGCAGGTGCCGAACTCGGACTCCGCGGTTGCCGCATCGACGCTCCGCAGGGCGCGGATAGAGTCCTCGCCGATGAAGATCGCCGTCTGCGTCAAGCAGGTGCCGGACGCGACCGTGCACAAGCGGATCGATCCCGGCACGAAGCGGCTCGACCGCTCGGGGGAGGCGGCGCTCAATCCGACCGACCTGAACGCGGTCGAGGAGGCCCTGCGCATCAAGGAGGCGCACGGGCGGCGAGGTCGTCCTGGTCTCCCTCGGCCCGGAGAAGGCCGTCGAGTCGCTGCGGAAGGCGCTCGCGATGGGCGCCGACCGCGCCGTGCTCGTCGCGGACGACGCCGCCGCGGGGTCGGACCTCTTGGGAACGAGCCGCGCGCTGGCGGGAGCGCTCGCGCGCGAGGAGGCCGATCTCGTCCTCTTCGGACAGGCCTCGAACGACGGCGACGGCTCCGTGCTCTGGGCCGCGGTCGCCGATCGGCTGCGCCTGCCGGTGATCTCGCAGGCCGCGTCGCTGACCGTCGACGGGACTGCCATCACCGGGAAGCGCCAGACCGAGCACGGCTACGACGTCATCTCCGCTCCGCTTCCCGCCGTGGTCGCCGTCTCGGACGCGATCAACGAGCCGCGCTACCCGTCGCTCAAGGGGATCATGGGCGCGAAGACGAAGCCGCAGGAGACGCTGGCGCTCGGCGACCTCGGCGTCGAGCCCGGCGCGGCGGGGGAAGCGGGCGCGAAGACGACGGTGCTCGACCTCGCGCCGCCGCCGTCGCGCGGCGACCAGGTGAAGATCGAGGACGACGGGAGCGCCGCGCAGAAGATCCTCGACTACGTCCTCGAGAGGCGGCTCCTCTGAGATTCCTCGTCTTCCTCGAGCACTACCACGGCGAGCTCGAGAAGGGCGGGCTCGGGGTCCTCGGCAAGGCCGCGTCGCTCGGCGAGGCGGCCGGTGTCGTCCTCGGGCCGGACGCCTCCGCGCTCGCGGAGAAGGCCGGCGCGTTCGGCGCGTCCAGGGTCTACGTGAGCGAGGACGCCTCGCTGACCTCTCCGCTGCCGCAGCCGCGCGTCGACGCGCTCGCCGCTCTCGTCGAGTCGTCCGGCGCGGACGCCGTCCTGTTCGGGGCCTCGGTGCTCTCCGCGGACGTCGCCGCAGGTCTTGCCGCCCGGCTCGACGCCGGGCTCAACTGGGACCTCATCGACGTCGAGGTGCGCGACGGCGAGCTCGTCGGCAAGCGGCCCGCGCTCGGGGACACGGTGCTCGCCGACGTGGGCTGGACGGAGGCCCCGCGGCTCGCGCTCGTCCGCTCGGGGGCGCTCGATCCGGTGGAGTCGGGAGGATCGGCCGAGGTGGAGAGCTTCGATTTCGACGCGTCGGACTTCTCGACGCTCGCAACCCTCGTCGAGCAGACGCAGGAGGAGTCGAGCGGCCCGTCGATCGAGGAGGCGGAGATCATCGTCGCCGGCGGTCGCGGGCTCGGCGCGCCGGATGCGTTCTCGCTGCTCGAGGAGCTGGCCGACGCGCTCGGCGGCGCCGTCGCCGCGACGCGCGCGGTCGTGGACGCGGGCTGGTACCCGTACGCGACGCAGGTCGGCCAGACGGGCAAGACCGTCTCCCCGAAGCTCTATCTCGCGTGCGGCATCTCGGGCGCGATCCAGCACAAGGTCGGCATGCAGGGCTCCGGGACGATCGTCGCCGTGAACAAGGACCCGAACGCGCCCATCTTCGACTTCTGCGACCTCGGCGTCGTGGGCGACCTGCACCAGATCGTGCCCAAGCTCACCGAGCTCGTCCGCGCTCACCGCGGAGGCTAGATGGCCCGCCCGATCGACTTCCCGCCCCCGTTCGGCTCCATCGACGCGATCGGCGCGCCGACCGACGCGCCCGACGAGCGGATCGAGGTCGGCATCCTGATCGTCGGCGGCGGGCCGGGCGGGCTCGCGTGCGCGATCCGGCTCGGCCAGCTGCTCGAGGAGCATCCGGACGTGCGGGAGCGCCTCGGAGACGTGCCCATAGCGGTGCTGGAGAAGGGCAAGCAGCCCGGGTCGCATCTCCTCTCGGGCGCCGTCGTCAATCCGCGCCCGCTGCGCGCGCTCTTCAAGGGCCGGCTGACGACCGGGGACATGCCGACCTACGGCTACGTGCCGGGTGAGGCGGTCTACGTCCTCACGCGCCGCGGGTCGTTCCGGATCCCGGCACCGCCGACGATGCGGAACCACGGGAACGTCATCGTCTCGGTGTCCGAGCTCGGGCGGTTCCTCGCCGAGCAGGCGGAGGCGCTCGGCGTGGTGGTGCTCCCGGAGACCGCGGCCGCGAAGCTCCTCGTCCAGCACGGCCGGGTCGTCGGCGTGCGCACCGGCGACCGCGGGCGCGGCCGCCACGGCGAGCCGCTGCCGACCTTCGAGCCCGGATCGGACGTGGTCGCGAGCGTGACCGTGCTCGCCGAGGGGACGCAGGGCCTGCTCACGAGCGCCGCGATCGACCACTTCCGGCTGGAGGGCGACAACCCGCAGGTCTGGGCGCTCGGCGTGAAGGAGATCTGGCGCGTTCCCCGGCCGCTGCGCAAGATCGTGCACACGATGGGGTGGCCGCTGCGCACGCTCGCGGGCTACGGCGAGTTCGGCGGGTCGTTCATCTACCCGATGGGTGACGACCTCGTCTCGATCGGCTTCGTCGCCGGCCTGGAGGCGCGCGACGTCGAGTTCTCGGTGCACGACGTGCTCCAGGAGCTCAAGACCCACCGGCTGGTCTGGGACATCCTCCGCGGCGGGGAGCGGGTCGCGTGGGGCGCGAAGACGATCACCGAAGGCGGCTATCACTCGATACCGCGCAAGCTGAACGCGCCCGGCCTGCTCCTCGTGGGCGAGGGCGCGGGCCTCGTCAACGTCCCGCGGCTCAAGGGGATCAACTACGCGATCGAATCGGGGCGCCTCGCGGCCGAGGCCGCGTTCCGGACGCTCCGGCCCGGTGAGATGCCGAGTCGCGTGGGCGCGCTCGACTCGTACGACGAGAACCTCCGCCGGAGCCCGCTCTGGAAGGAGCTCTACGAGGTGCGGAACATGCGCCAGGCCTTCGACCGGGGCTTCTTCATGGGCGGCGCGCTCGCGAGCATGATGACCGTCACCAAGGGGCGCGCGCCGAACGGTCGCTTCCCGACGCACCCGAACGCCGAGGCGGCTCTGATCAGGACCGGCCGCGCCAGCCGCTATCCGAAGCCGGACGGCGCGTATCTCTTCGACAAGCTGTCGTCCGTCTTCGCCTCCGGGAACCGGACGCGCGACGACCAGCCGAACCACCTCGAGGTCGCGACGCGCGTCCGCCGTCCCGTCGCGGAGGCGTGGGCGTGGATGTGCCCGGCGAACGTGTACGCCGTCGGCCGCGACCTCGGCGACGGGATGGTCGTGCTCGAGGTGACGCCGTCGAACTGCGTCCAGTGCGGCGCGATCACGGCGAAGGGCGGGCGGCTGACCCCGCCCGAGGGCGGCTCGGGCCCCGAGTACACGCTCACGTAACGGGCGCTACTCGGCCGTTCCGCTCGAGCCAGGCGCGCGCCATCGCGACGCGGTCGGCCAGCGCGGGGTGCGTCCCGAACACGTGCTGCGTCCAGCGCGGAGGGTCGGGATCGCCGAGCGACTTCGTCGAGAAGCCGATCATGACCTGCTCCAGCGCGTCGGGATCCTCGGACACCTCGAGCGCCTTCCAGTCCGCCTCGGCCTCCATCCGCCGCGAGATGAGGTTCGACGCGGGAGCGGTCACCAGGCTGAAGACCGTCGCGACGATGAGGGCGACGGGCACCGCCTGCGGCTCGCCCATGCCGCCTCGCGAGCGCGTCGCGCGCATGAGGATCCACGCGCCCGGGACGGCGAAGATCGCGAACCAGGCGAGGCCCCTCGGGAGGTGGTCCTGCGAGTGGTGCGCGAGCTCGTGCGCGAGCACGACCTTCTGCTCGTCGGTCTCGAACGGCGGCAGGAGCAGTGTGTCCCAGAGGACGACGCGCCGCGACGGCCCCATCCCGTACGCGTACGCATTCGCCTGCTCCGTGTCGAGGCTCACCTCCTCCACCCGGACCGGCACGTGCGAGATGCCCAGCTCGCGCTCGTACTCGCGTCGCCGCCGCCAGCAGCTCCGGGTCGTCGAGGGCGGAGGTCGTGAAGTCGAGATAGGGAGTGGCGAACGTGAAGAGCGCGGCGACGGCGGTGAAGACCGCGGCGCCCGGGAGCCACCAGCGCTCCCCGAGCCAGCGCGCGAGGCCCATCACGACGAGGAGGGCGAACGAGATGGACATGAACGCGCCGGCGAGCAACGCCCAGTCCTCGCACGAGCCACTCGAAGTAGTTCAGGTCGGTCTGGTCGTAGCGGCGCGCCCACCAGTGCGCGACCAGCCCGAACGGGAGGCCGACGAGCCAGACGATCCCGAGCCCGAGCATCCCGAGGAGCATCCCCGTCCCGATCGGCCCGGCCGCGGACTCGCGCATGAAGACCGCTCCCTTGCGCGCGTACACGACGAGCGTCGCGAGCAGCGCGATCTGGCCGAGCGCCCAGAGGACGTAGAGGAAGCGCTCGAAGCGCTCCGCCCGCTCGACGAGCTCGGCGCCGAAGACGGCGCCCGAGTCGACGGCCGGGAGCGACAGGTCGTCGGGGACGGCTGTCGGATAGAGAAGGTATGCGCCGACCGCGAGTGCGGCGACGACGACGACGCCGAAGGCGACCTTCAGAACGGGTCCCCAGGCGGCGGAGGTGCCGGAGGCTCGGCGGGTCGGCGGCGGCGGGATCGACGCGGGCATCGGCAGCGGCGCCGGGCGCGGCGGCGTCAACAGCATCGGCAGCGGCGGCCGCATCGGCGGGCGGCTCGGGCCTGTCGCGGAGCACGGGCGCCCCGTACGGATAGCGGCTCGTCAGCAGGAACAGTACGCGTAGGTCTGCGCGTTGTACCGGATGCAGACGCGCCGAGGTTCCGGAGGCCCTCGGGCATGCGCCCGCGGACGAGCGCGTAGAACCAGCGCGAAGATCGCGACGACGTATGAGCACGTAGCCGAGGATCCCTCCGCGACGAACGCGGCCGGGAAGCACGAGGAACAGGCGGAAGAACGTCGACAGGCGGCGCTGCCGCTCCGCTGGGGGATCTCGAGGTCGATGCCGTACGAGCCCGCCCGCCCGGTGAATCCCGGGAACTTCTGGCCGACGATCGACGAGGTACGCGTACACGTGGGTCGAGTAGCGGACGTACGCGGCGATGAAGCGGTGGAGCGGGCTCGGAACCCGTCCGATGACGAGCGCCACGAACCAGGCGACGAACACCGCGAGGTACGTCGCGAAGCCCCAGAGATAGAGCCACACGAAGTGCGGAATGAGGAGCAGCAGCCGGAAGAAGACCGTGAGCCGCGAGCGCTGGAGGTCGTCCGCGACGACGAGCTGAACCGGGTGCTCGGGGAGGCGCGAGTACGGCTCCGCGACGGCCGGGTCCGAGGTCGGGTAGCGCCCGGTGAGGAGGAGGTAGTAGCCACCCGCCTGAGCGCCGTAGCCGAGCGCGTACGCGGTCAGGTCGCGGAGCCCACGCGGGGCGCGCCCGAGGACGAGGCAGAAGAACCAGGCGAGGAACGCGACGATCCCGGTGAGGCCGCTGACGAGCGCGAAGCCGTACGTGAAGAAGATCGCAGGCCCGCTGATCGAGAGGCCGCCGCCGAGGAGCGTCGCGAGGAACAACGCCGGGATGGCGAGGACGAGGCGGAAGGCGCCGCTCCAGCGGCTCTGCCGCGCGGGCGGGTCGATCTCGAGGTCGACCGGGTACCCGGGACGGCCGCGGAAGCCGGGGTACGGGCCGGCAGCGAGGAAGACGTACGCGCCGACGTGGGTCGTGTAGCGGACGTAGCCGGCCGTGAAGCCGTGGAGGCTCGACGGCAGCTCGCCGTTGATGACGACGGCGAGCCAGTTCACGAAGGAGACGAAGCCGACCGCGATCCCCCAGAGCGCGACCCAGAAGATGTGCGGGATCGCGAGCAGCCCGCGGAAGAAGACGGTCAGCCGGCTCCGGCGCAGTTCGTCGTCGCGGACGACGAGGCGGATCGGACGGCGTTCCCGGGCAGCGACGGCGACGGCCACGCGCCGCATTCTGCTCGCAGCGGGCGGACGGCGCGAGCTAGACACGGTGTCTGACACCTTCGTTCGCAACGTGCGGACGAACGGCGCGCGAGATATCAGACCGCGTCTAGATCACGGGTCGTAGCGCCGCACGTCGGACCCGGCGTAGCTCGTCACCCACATCGAGCCCGCGAACGAGGCGAGCGCGAACGCCCCGGGCCCCGCCGGGAACGTGTCGACGACTCGCCCCATGCCCCGGTCGAAGCGGTGCACGAGCGAGCGCTCCTTGTCCGTGACCCAGACCATCCAGTGGCCCTCGGGGCCGATTCCCGTGGGAGCGGCCGCGACCTCGCCGGTGGTGCCGTCGAGCGGCACGTGCTTGAGCAGCTCGCCCGAGCGCGGCGCGACGCGGAGCAGCTCGTCCTCGGTCGTGACCCAGAGCTGGCCCCGCAGGCAGCGCGGCGCCCGCGGCCCGCGCACGACGACGTCGACTCGCCTGGTCTTCCGTGTGCGCGGATCGATGCGGGTGAGCCAGGTCGCGTCCCGCCCGTGCCCGACCCAGATCGACCCGGCGCACCACGCGAGGCCGGAGGGATTCCCGCCGACCTGGTACACGCGGGTGACGCGCGCGGTTCTCGGATCGATGCGGGCGACGGTGCCGGTCTCGAAGCTCGCGACCCAGATCCCGCCGGCCGCGCGGAGAACGTCGAACGGGGATGGGACGCGAACTCGTCGCAAAGCAGCCCGTGCGGCGGTCGATGCGCACGAGCGAGTTCGCGTTGTCGCGCGTCACCCACACGAAGCGGTCGTCGACGGCGAGTCGGCAGGCGAAGCGGCCGACCCGCACGCGCTGCTGGATGCGCCCGGCGCGGTCGAGGCGCAGGACGCGGCCCGTCTCGTAGACGCCGACCCAGAGCTCACCCCGATGTGCGGCCAGCCCGCACGGCGCGCGGCCGGTCTGGACGACGGCCGTCTCGGTCGGCGGCGGAGGCAGCTTCCCCGAAGCTGTAGGCACGAGCAGCACGAAGACGGCGAGCGCGAGCAGGATCCTCATGCCGTTCCTACACCCGGCACGGGACTTGGGTTCCCTTCGGCTTACGTCGGGTCGGACGCCAGCTCGTCGACGGGCTGACCCGCCAGCCGGAGAAAACCGTGCGCTCCGACGCGGCGAAGGAACTCCAGCGCCGGCTCGAGCTCGCGCTCGTCGCCATCCTCGCGCGCGGCCAGCACGTGCGCGTACGCCCAGTCCGGGACGGAGCCGATCTCGCCGAACGACTCGGCCGCGGCACGGAAGTCGCCGGCCGCGAGCGCGAGGGAAGCGGTGAACCAGCGCGTGCGGTGGCGCGATCCGGCGACCTCCGCGAGGTCGTCGGCGCGGTCGAGCGTGGCCAGCGCGATCGCCAGGTCGACGGAGTCGAAGCCCGGTGCGGTCGCGCCCTCCGCACGGCTCCAGATCGCCAGCAGCTCGTCGGCGAGCGCGCCGGCCTCCTCGAGCTCGCCGCCGTGCGAGAGCACGCGCGCTCGTAGCGCGATCGCCTGGTTGAGAAACCACGGATCGTTCGCGACCCGGGCGACCGCCAGCGCCCGCTCCGAGTCGTCGCCGGCGCCGATGTCGTCGCCGCGGGCAATCCGGATCAGCGCACGCATGCGCCGGCACGCCGTCTCCATGTAGTGCGGCGATCCCTTCTCCAGCTCGGCGATGAAGTCGTCCGCGCCCTTGCCCGCGGCGTCCCAGCTCCCTCGCCAGTAGCACTCGAGGACGAGCGCCACGTCGAGCCAGCGCCGCGTGAACGCATCGCCGAAGCGTTCGACGAACCGTCGGCCCTCCGCGAACAGCTCGGAAGAACGCTCGAGCTCGCCCTCGATGGTCAGCGCTCCGCCCAGCAGCCTGCAGCTCCGGACCACCTCGAGCGACTTGAGCGGGCGCGAGATCGCGAGGCTGCGCTCGAAGTCCTCGAGGCCGAGGTGGTCGCCCTTGACCAGGCGTGCGCCGCCGATGTTGTTGAGCGCGTGGGCCTTCAGCTCGTCGAGCTCGAGCTGCTCGGCGAGCGCGAGCGCCTCGCGGCCGACGCGAATCGACTCGTCGGCCTCGCCGACGCGCATCAGCGAGCGAGAGGCGTGACTGAGGACGAACGCCTTGACAGGGGAGGGCTCGGCGTCCTCGACGACAGCGGCGGCGCGGCGGATGTGCGCGAGCGCGTCCGCGCGCCGGCCCTGGTCGATCCGCAGGATCGAGAGCAGCACGTCCGCGACCGCGGCATTGTCGGTGTCGCCGAGGACGAGGAACGCCTTGCGGGCGTCCTCCAGCTCGTCGGCTCCGGACTGCTCGGCGCCCAGCCGAGCCTGGCCGAGCTGGAGCAGCAGCGACGCCCGAGAGCGGTCGTCGGGCGGCGTCAGCTCGAGAGCGGCCTCGAGGAACTGCGCGGCCGCGGCGTGCGCCCCGAGCGACGCGGCGCGGCTGCCCGCCTCCACCGCCGCCCGCCGAGCGCGCTCCTCGAGCTCGGTGGTCGGCTGCTTCGTCGCCCGCGCAAGCTCCAGAGCCGTGAGGTAGTGGTGGGCCACGAGCTCCGGCCGGTGGTCGGCGCGATCGCTCGCGACGGACTCGAGCCACTCCGCGGCGCGCTGGTGCTTCGCCGCCCGGCTGCCGCGCGAGAGCTGGCTGTACGCCACGTCGCGGACGAGGACGTGCCGGAAGGTGTACTGGTCCTCGTCCGGGACCGAGGAGCGACGCTCGCGGCGGACGAACTCCTTGCGCTCGAGCGTGTGCAGCCGTTCCTCGACGAGGGGTCGCGGGACGGACGCGACGTCCGCCAGGGCGCCGGCCCAGAAGATCTCGCCGAGCACCGCGGCGTCGTGGAGCAGGGCCTTCTCGTCCGGCGGGAGCGCGTCGAGCCGCGCGGCGACGATGCCCTGCACGGTCTCGGGAAGCGGAAGCTCCTCGCGGCTGAGATCGGCGTCCGAGTCGTCGCGCGCCAGCAGCCCGCGGTCGCCGAGCATGCGCACGTACTGGCCCGCGTAGAGGGGATTCCCACCGGCGCGGTCGAGAAGCGGGGCCCGCAGCCCCATCGGGAGCACCGCCCGCTCGAGCAGCGCCGCGACGAGGTGACCCATGTCCTCGTCCGTCAGCGGCTCGAGCGCGACGGAGAAGGCGTTCAACTTCGCGGCTCCCCAGCTCGGCCTCCGCTCGAACAGTTCCGGACGCGTCGTCGCCACGACGAAGAGCGGCACGTCGCGTGTCCAGTCCACGAGCTGCTCGATGAAGTCGAGCAGCGTGTCGTCGGCCCAGTGGAGATCCTCGAAGACGAGCGCGACCGGTGACCGCTGGGCGAGCGCCTCGATCCAGCGGCGCCACGCCGCGAACGACTCGGAGCGGCGGTCGGCGTCGAGCTCGCTTCCGGACGCGAGGCCGACCAACGGTCGCAGATGCTCGACGACCCAGCGCGCGTCGTCGGGATCCGTGACGACGGCCTCGACCGCGTCTCGAAGCTTCGTCGTCGCCGTCTCCGAGTCGTCGGTCTCGAGCACGTCGCTCGACGCCTTCGCCATCTCCGCGAGCGCGTTGAGGCTGATCCCGTTGCCGTACGGGACCGAGCGTCCCTGCAGGCGCCGGAGCTGTCCGCCCTCGGCGGCCGCAGTGGCGAACAGCTCGAAGACGAGCCGGCTCTTGCCGATCCCGGGGGCGCCGACGATCGTCGACGAGCTGCGTCCTGCCGCTGCGACGCACGCGGGCGAGCGCCTGGACGAGCAGGTCGAGCTCGTCCGCGCGTCCGACCAGCGGAGCGTCGAGGTCGGCCGAGATGTCGCGCCGCGCGCCGACCGCCTCCCAGGCACGCAGCGGATCCGTCTTCCCCTTCGCCGACACGGGCTCGGTCGGTCGGTACTCGATCGCGTGCCGCGTCGCCCTCTCCGTCGCCTCGTCGACGAGGATCCCGCCGGGTCGCGCCGCCGACTGCAGGCGCGCACCGACGTTCATGACGTCGCCGGCGGCGATGCCTTCACCGGAGCTCGCGTCGGCGTCGAGCTGGACGAGCGCCTCGCCGGTCGCGATGCCGACGCGAATCATCAGGTCGAGCGAGCGGTCCCGGTCGTTGAGCTCGTCGATCGCCCGCTGGATTGCGATTCCCGCGTGCACCGCGCGCTCCGCGTCGTCCTCGTGCGCGACGGGCGCGCCGAAGATCGCGACGACGGCGTCGCCGATGAACTTCTCGACGGTGCCGCCGAAGCCCTGCAGCTCGTCGTGCAGGCGCGTGCGATACGGCGCGAGCCGGGCCTGGATGTCCTCGGGATCGGCTCCGTCCGCGGCCGCGGTCGAGCCGACGAGATCCGCGTACAGGCAGGTCACGGTCTTCCGCTCCTCCTGCACCGACTTCACGGACGGCGCCGGCGGCCGGGCCGCCGGCCTGCTGGAGCTGCGCGCCGCAGCTCGCGCAGAAGGAGTCGGCCGGGTCGGCCTGCGCGCCGCACTCCGGGCAGCGCACGTCGAGCCGCGCGCCGCACTGCACGCAGAATCGGGTGCCCTCGCGGGCTTGGGTGCCGCAGGCGAGACAGATCATGATCGACGACAATGTACGCCTGAACCTGACGTCTGAGAACACCGCGCTCGTGCTCGACTCGACCTGCGACCTGCCGGGCGCGCAGGCTCCGCACCCCAACTGGCGCGTCGTGCCGCTCCACATCCACTTCGGGCTGGAGGAGTACCGCGACCACGTCGACCTGGACGTCGACACGTTCTATCGACGTCTGCGCGAGTCGCCGGTCCACCCGCACAGCTCCCAGCCCTCCGCGGGCGAGTTCGTGGAGTGCATCGAGGCGCTCGGCGACTACGAGCGCGTCCTCGTGCTCACCGTCTCGTCGAAGCTCTCGGGCACGCACGAGAGCGCCCGGCTCGCGGCGGACCTCTTGGGGCCGGAGCGCGTGCGCGTCCTCGACGGCGCCACCGTCTCGGCGGGGACCGTGCTGCTCGCCGACGCGATCCAGCGCCGCCTCGAGCGGGGAACGACCGACGAGGAGGTCGTCGCGCTCGTCGAGCGTGCTCGCGGCTCCTCGGGCTTCGTCTTCACCGTCGCGACGCTCGAGTACCTCATCCGTAGTGGGCGCGTCGGCCGCGCAGCCGGCGCCGTCGGCGAGCTGCTCAGCACGAAGCCGGTCCTCCGCACCGCCGGCGAGATCACGGTGGTCAAGCGCGTGCGCGGACGCGCCAAGGCTCTCGAGGAGCTCGAGCGTGTCTTCGTCTCCGAGACTCCCGAGGACGGCGCCGTCCATGTCGCACTCGTGCACGCGGAGGCCCGGTCCGACCTGGAGCTCCTGGCCGAGCGCGTCCGCGCGGCGCGGCCGCGTGCATCGCTGGACCACGAGCTCACGTTCGGCCCGGTGATCGGAGCGAGCTCCGGGCCGGGCACTCTCGCGCTGGCCTGGCTAGTGGACGACTTCTAGCGTCTCTGCTTCTAGCGGCTCTGCGTACCAGTCCTCGCGGGTGAGCGGCAACCTGCTCTCCCCGCGATCCGGCTTGGCGAGCAGCAGCTGGTAGAGGTTCAGTCGTCCGGTCGCCATGGCGTGCGCCGAGCCCGCCATGTACAGCCGCCAGATCCGATAGTGCGTCTCGTCCGTCGCGCGGGCCGCCGCCTCGTGAGCCGCCTCGAGCCGCGCGACCCAGTGCCGCAGCGTCAGCACGTAGTGCTCTCGCAGCGCCTCGACGTCGCGCACCTCGAGCCCGGACGACTCCGCGGCCTCGAGCGCCGTGGAGATGGGGACGACGTTGCCGTCGGGAAAGACGTAGCGGCCCATGAACGAGCGGCCGCTCGTGGACGCGCCGGTCTCGTGGTAGCCCCTGGCGAGGCCCTGGTTGACGAAGACGCCGCCCGGCTTCAGGAAGGAGTGCGCGCGGGCGAAGAAGTCGGGGAGCAGCTCCTCGGCGACGGCCTCGAACATGCACACGCTGACGACCTTGTCGAACGCCTCGGGCGCCTGGAGCTCGCGGTAGTCGACGAGCTCGACGCGGCAGCGGTCGGCGAGGCCCGCGGCGCGGATCCGCTCGTTCGCGAGCTCCGCCTGCGGACGGCTGATCGTGATTCCGAGGGCGTCGACGCCGTAGTGCTCCGCGGCGAAGAGGCAGAGGCCGCCCCAGCCGCAGCCGATGTCGAGCAGGCGCTCGCCGGGCTCGAGGCGGAGCTTCCGGCAGAGGTAGTCGAGCTTCTGCTCCTGCGCGGTGTCCAGGTCGTCCTCCGCGGAGCCGAAGTACGCGCACGTGTACACCATGCGGCGATCGAGGTAGAGCGAGAAGAACTCGTTCGACGAGTCGTAGTGGTAGGTGACGGCCTTGCGGTCGCGCTCGAGCGAGAAGCGACGGCCGCTGACGCGCGCGGGGCCTCGGCCGACCCGCGGCTGCCGTTCCGACGGGAGCGAGCGCAGCGCACGTGCGAGCCGCAGGCGCTCGGCCGCGGAGCGGCGCTTCGAGAGCAGCTGGTCGCCGAGCGGAAAGACGGCGTGGATGTCGCCCTCCACGTCGAAGTCGTCGTAGATGTACGCCTCGGCCAGCGCGAGCCGCGACGGCGGCCAGAGCATGGCTCGGAGCGCGCCCGGGTGCCTGAGCACGAGCGTGAAGCGCTCCGGTTGTCCCGGATCGGCGTCTCGTCGCACTCCGTTCCAGAGCCGGACGCCGAAGTCGCACGGGTAGTCGTCGAGGAGCTCGCCGAGGATCGCGAGCGTCGTGGCTGCCGGCTCGCTACGCATACCAATCGGCCCGTCGGAGCGGCAGCCCGGAGGTCCCGCCGGGGCCCGGCTTGACCAGGAGCGACTGCCAGAGATTGAGGTCGCCGACCTCCTGCCCCCAGGCGAACGCAGCCATCCCGAGTCGCCAGGTTCGGTAGACGGCCTCGCCCGCGACGGCGACCGCGCGATCGTGATTCGCCTCGAGACCGCGCCGCCACGCGCGGGCCGTGAGCGCGTAGTGCTCGCGCAGGCTTTCGACGTCACGAACCTCGAAGCCCGCCGCCTCGGCGAGCCGTGACGTCGTCGAGATCGGCATGAGGTGGCAGTCGGGGAAGACGTAGGTCATGAAGAACGAGCCGCCTCGCCGGCGACCCTTGCCGTAGCTCTCGCCGATTCCGTGGTTGAGAAAGGCCCCGCCGGGACGGAGCACGGAGAACACGCGCTCGAAGTACTCGCCGAGCCCCTTCTCGCTCAGGTGCTCGAACATGCCGATGCTCGAGACCTTGTCGAACTCGCCGTCCACCTCGCGGTAGTCCCGGACCTCGACGCGGCAGCGGTCGGTGAGCCCGGCGGCCCGGATCCGCTCGTTCGCGAGCTCGGCCTGCCGAGGGCTCAGCGTCACGCCGTGCGCCTCGACGCCGTACTCCTGCGCGGCATGCATGACGAGGGCGCCCCAGCCGCAGCCGATGTCGAACAGCCGCTCGCCCGGCTGCAGCCGGAGCTTCCGGCACACGTAGTCGAGCTTGCGCTCCTGCGCCGTCGCGAGGTCCTCGTCCGGGCTCGAGAAGTAGGCGCAGGTGTAGACCAGGCGCGGGTCGAGGAACAGCCCGTAGAACTCGGGGTCCAGGTCGTAGTGGTAGTGGACGGCCTGCGCGAGCCGCTCGGCGGAGTCGCGGCGGCCGTGCAGGCGCGGGCCGTCGGGGCCGTCGGGCAGCGCCGTTGCTCGACGGGAGCGCCCGCACGGCGCGGGCTGCCCAGAGCTGGTCCGTCGGCCCCCAGCTGCGCTCCTTCAGCAGGAAGTCGGCCAGCGGGAGGACCGCCTCGAGGTCGCCCTCGATGTCGAAGTGCTCGCCCAGGAACGCCTTCGCGAGCGAGAGCTGGATGTGGCGCGGATCGGCGAGCATCGCTCGGAGCGACCCGCTGTGAGTCAGCACGAGCGTGAAGCGCGGCGGGCGCCCCGGATTCGACTCCCAGACGGTTCCGTCCCAGAGCCGCACCGCGAAGTCGCCGTCGTACCCCTCGAACAACCGGCCGACGATCTCGAGCGTCGTCTCGGCCGCCGACTCGCGCGTCTGCGTGCTCACCGCGCCTCGATCGTCGTCGCGGGCGCGCGCCTCACGTCCCAGGCGAGCCCGACGCGCTCGAGGGCGGCGATCACCAGGCCCGAGATGATCCGGCTGCCGCCAGCCGATGCCGTGCCGTAGCGGCCCGCGGGTACGCATGGTGGTTGTTGTGCCAGCCCTCGCCGAACCCGAGCAGCCCGATCAGCATGTTGTTCCGGCTCTCGTCCTTCGTCGCGTGCGGTCGCGAGCCGTACATGTGGCAGATCGAGTTGACCGCGAACGTCACGTGGTTCGTGAAGGCGATCCGCACGAGCCCGCCCCAGAGCAACCCGGTCCAGCCCGCGATGACGAACGGGATCACGAGCCCGAGGAGCGCCCACACCACCGCCGTCCGGTCCATCAGGACGATGACCGGGTCTTCGAGCAGCCGCTTGCAGTAGCGCTCGCGCTCGGCCTGCGAGGCCTTGAAGATCCACGCGACGTGCGCGTGCAGAAAGCCCTCGCGCGGGCTGTGCGGGTCGCCCTCCCGGTCCGAGTGCGCATGGTGCTTCCGGTGGAAAGCGGCCCAGTTGACGACCTCGCCCTGGAAGTTCATCGCGCCCAGGCCGAGCAGCACCGCCTTGACGGACGGTCGCGTCCGGAAGCTCTCGTGCGTGATGAGCCGGTGGTAGCCCACCGTCGTCCCGAGCCCGGTGAGGAGGTAGAGGACGAGAAAGAGCGTCAGCTCGCGCCAGCCGATCCACTCGTGCCAGAGCCGCCACATCGCGTAGACGGTGGCCACCAGCGGTGCGACGATCGCCACGAGCAGCACGGCATCCCAGAACTTGGGCGTCCGCTTCTCGACCAGCTTCGCTGCTACGGCGACCGGCGCGAGACCGATCAGCACGTATGTCAGCATCGCGCTCAAGTTTCCTCCGCCTGCCGCGAGGGTGTCAAGGCTACGATCGCGCGCGTGGAGGCGCTTCCCGGTCGTGAGGACGTCGAGCGCGCGGTCGGGACGATCGCCGGGCGCCTGCACCGGACGCCGCTCCTCTCGTCCCGGACACTCGGCCCGAACGTCTTCCTGAAGGCGGAGCTCTTCCAGCGCACCGGGTCCTTCAAGCCGCGCGGGATGCTGAACAAGCTCGCCTCGCTGACGGAGGACGAGAAGGCGCGCGGGATCGTCACCTGGTCGGCGGGCAACGCGGCCCAGGGCGCCGCGTTCGCGGCGGCGGCGGAGGGAGTCGACTGCACGGTGTTCATGTGGGCGAGCGCGAACCCGCTCAAGGTCGCGGCCACGCGGGCGTACGGGGCCGAGGTCGACCTCAGTGCCGCGAGCCCGGCCGAGGCGCACGACCGGCTCCTCGAGCACGTCGAGGAGACCGGACGCGTCTTCGTCCACCCGTTCGACGACCCGGTGCTCCAGGCCGGGCACGGAACGCTCGGGCTCGAGATCGTCGAGGACGTGCCCGCGGTCGGGACGATCGTCGTGCCGATCGGCGGCGGCGGCCTCATCGCGGGAGTCGCGACGGCGGTCGACTGCCGCGTCGTCGGCGTCGAGCCGGAGGGCGCGCCGTCACTGACCGCGGCGCTGGAGGCGGGCGAGCCGGTGCGGATCGAGCCCCGCTCGATCGCCGACGGCCTCAACGCGCCCTTCACCGGAGCCGGGACGCTCGCCGTCTGCCGCGAGCGCGTCGACGAGGTCGTGCTCGTGTCCGACGACGAGATCGCGGAGGGGATGCGCTTCCTCTACACGCGGGCGAAGCTCGCCTGCGAGCCCGCCGGAGCGGCCGCGGTCGGTGCGCTTCTCGCCGGGAAGATCGACGCCGTAGAGGACGCGCCCGTCGTCGCCGTGATCTCGGGCGGGAACGCAGATCCGAAGGTCGTGGCTGGTATCCTGGCCAGCCCATGAAGGCCGACATCCACCCCGACTACGTCCTCGCGCACGTGACCTGCTCGTGCGGAAACGAGTTCTGGACCCGCTCCACGAAGCCCGAGCTCCACGTCGAGATCTGCGCCGCGTGCCACCCGTTCTACACGGGTAAGCAGAAGCTGGTCGACACGGGTGGACGGGTCGAGCGCTTCCAGCGCCGGCTCGAGAAGGCCGGCGAAGCCCGCCGCGGCTAACCAGAGGCTCACGTGAACCCCACCGACATCGCGGCCGCGAAGCGGACGCCTTTAGGGATTTTCGCGCGACCAGAATCCGCGCTAGCGGATTCTGGTCTGGCGCACAATTAGAGCATGGCCGTCTCATACGGCGGACAGGCCGTCCTCGAAGGCGTGATGATGCGGAGCGCCTCGAACTGGGCCGTCGCCGTGCGGACGCCCGAGGGCGACATCACCGAGGTCGTCCAGGACATCATCTCGCCGATGTCGCGCCGGAAGCTGTGGCGGCTGCCGATCATCCGCGGCGTCATCGCGCTCGGCGAGTCGCTCGCGATCGGCTTCCGCGCGCTCGCGATCTCCGCGAACGTCGCGACGCAGGAGACCGACGAGGACGGCGAGATCAAGACCGTCATCACGCGCGGCCAGATCATCTTCTCGTTCGGGATCGCGATCGTCTTCGCGCTGACGCTCTTCAAGGTCGGGCCTGCGCTCCTCACGAGCTGGCTCCCCATTGATCACGACGGCTTGTTTGTCGTTGTCGAGGGCCTGATCCGCGTCGCCGTCTTCATCGGCTACATCCTCGTCATCTCGCTGCTCCCCGACCTGCGCCGCGTGTTCCAGTACCACGGCGCCGAGCACAAGACGATCCACGCGCTCGAGAAGGGCGACGAGCTGACGGTGGAGAGGGTGCAGAAGCACAGCCTCATCCATCCGCGCTGCGGCACGGCCTTCCTGCTGTACGTGATGGTCATCGCGATCTTCGTCTTCGCGTTCGTCGGCCAGCCGGTGTGGTACTGGCTGATCCTCAGCCGGATCCTGCTCCTGCCGCTGATCGCCGGGCCTCGCGTACGAGGTCATCCGCTTCGCCGGGAAGCACTCCGACAACCGCGTCCTGATGGCCATGCTCGCTCCCGGCATGTGGCTGCAGCGGCTGACGACCCGGCAGCCGGACGACGACCAGGTCGAGGTCTCGATCCGCGCGCTCAAGCGCGTGCTCGAGCGCGAGCAGGCGGAGACGCCGGCCGAGCGCAAGGCCGACACGCGTGTCGAAGTGATGGCGTAGTGCCCCGTATCGTCCGGGAGGCGAACGTCGCCTGGGAAGGGACGGTGTCGCGAGGAGCGGGCGTCGTGCAGGCGGCGAGCTCCGGGGCGTTCGAGCTTCCGGTCACCATCGCCTCGCGGGTCGGCGACCCGGAGGGGAAGACGAGTCCCGAGGAGCTGATCGCGGCGGCCCACGCGACGTGCTTCGTGACGTCGCTCGGCAGCGAGCTTGCGCGTGCCGAGACGCCGCCCGAGCGCCTCGAGGTCCGCTGCACGATCACGATGGACCAGATCGAGAGCGGCGACCACCGGATCGTCTCCTCGCACCTCGCCGCGATCGCGGTCGCGCCCGGCGCAGACGCCGAGTCTCTCTCGCGCGCGGCCGAGGCGGCGGAGGCGGGTTGCCCGATTTCGGCGCTCGTCAGGGCGAGCGCTACCGTCACCGTCGAAGCGAGACTCGAAGGAGGGGAGTGATGGCTGCCGACCGTACGGCGAGCGTGACGTGGAGCGGCTCTCTGCTGGAGGGGAGCGGGACGATCAACAGTGTCGGGAGCGGCGCGTTCGGCCCGCTGGACGTGACCTGGGCTTCGCGTACCGAGGAGTCGGGTGGGCGCACGAGCCCCGAGGAGCTGATCGCCGCCGCGCACGCGTCCTGCTTCTCGATGGCGCTCTCGCACGTGCTCGCGCAGGCGGGCACGCCTCCGGACCGGCTCGAGACGTCGGCCACGGTGACCTTCGTGCCGGGGACGGGGATCACGAAGAGCGCGCTCGTCGTTCGCGGCGCGGTACCTGGCCTGGACGAGGACGCCTTCCGCGCCGCCGCCGAGACCGCGAAGGAGAACTGCCCGGTCTCGAAGGCGCTCGCGAGCGTTCCCGAGATCACGCTCGACGCAGCGCTCGCCTGACCGCCCGACGCCCCAGACGGGGCTACGATCAACCGCATGAGCCGGATCGAGCGACTCGTGGACGACCTGGAGCGCTCCTACGCGGAAGTCGAGGAGCGCATGTCGGACCCTGCCGTGTACAACGACCGGCGCACCGCGGCCCAGACCGGGCGCCGCCTGAAGGAGCTCGAGGCCGCGAAGCGGGTCGCGGACGCATGGAGGCAGGCGTCCGCGGATCTCGACGCGGCTCGCTCGGACCCGGAGCTGGCGGGCATGGCGGACGAGCTCGAGACCGAGGTGGGCCGACTCCAGGACGAGCTCGAGCTCGCGCTCGTCGAGAAGGACCCGGCCGACCAGAAGGACGTCATCGTCGAGATCCGCCAGGGCGTCGGCGGCGACGAGGCCGCCCTCTGGGCGGCCGATCTCTTCCGGATGCTCGCGCGCTACGCCGACCGCCGCGGCTACAAGACCGAGACCCTCTCGACCAGCGACAACGAGGCCGGCGGCTTCAAGGAGATCGTCTTCGCGGTCAAGGGCGAGGGCGCGTACTCGGTGTTCAAGTTCGAGGGCGGGACGCACCGCGTGCAGCGCGTTCCGGAGACGGAGTCGCAGGGGCGGATCCACACGTCCACGGCCACGGTCGCGGTCATGCCCGAGGCGGAAGAGGTCGAGGTGCAGATCGAGGAGAAGGACCTCAAGACCGACGTCATGCGCTCGACCGGGCCGGGCGGGCAGAGCGTGAACACGACCGACTCGGCAGTCCGGCTCACGCACATCCCGACCGGGCTTGTCGTCACGATGCAGGATGAGAAGTCGCAGCTCCAGAACCGCCTGAAGGCGCTGCGCGTCCTCCGCGCCCGGCTCTACGAGGCGGAGCGCGCGCGGCAGGAGGCCGAGCTCTCGGCGACGCGCCGCTCCCAGATCGGGACGGGCGACCGCGCGGAGAAGATCCGCACGTACAACTACCCGGACAGCCGCGTCACCGACCATCGGATCAAGCTGAGAGGCCAGCTCGACCATGCGCTCGAGGGCGATCTCGGCGACTTCACCGAGGCGCTCCAGGCCGAGGAGCGGCGGCAGGCGCTCGCGGCGTCGGTCGCGTGACGACGGTCTATGCCGCGCTCCTCGAGGGGACCGCGCGGCTCGAGCGGGCGGCCGTCGAGTCGCCGCGCGTCGACGCCGAGATCCTGCTCGCGCACGCGCTCGGGACGACGCGGAGCGCGCTCAATGCGGACAGCCGGAGGACGCTCGACGACGAGGAGCTCGCCGCGCTCGACCGGCTCCTCGCCCGCCGCGCCGGCCGGGAGCCGCTCGCGTACGTCCTCGGAGAGTGGGGGTTCCGCCGACTGACGCTGGCGGTCGATGTGCGCGTGCTCGTCCCGCGGCCCGAGACCGAGATCGTCGTCGAGCGCGCGCTCGCCCGCATCGCGGGGCTCGACCGCCCGTGCGTGCTCGACGTCGGGACCGGGAGCGGCGCGATCGCGCTGGCCATCGCCGACGAGTACCCGGGTTCGAAGGTGACCGGCCTGGACGCGTCCGCCTTCGCGCTCGCCGTCGCGCGAGAGAACGCGGCGCGGACCGGCCTCGACGTCGAGCTGGTCGAGGGCGACCTCTTCGCCGGCCTGCCGGACGGGCCCTGGGACCTCGTCGTCTCGAACCCGCCGTACGTACGTCCGAGCGAGATCGAGTCGCTCGAGCCCGAGGTGCGCGTCTGGGAGCCGCACGACGCGCTCGTCGGGGAAGGTGCGACGGAGGCGATCGCGGGCCACGCCCGCTCCGTTCTTCGGCCCGGAGGCGCGCTCGTCCTCGAGGTCGCCGACGGCGATGCCGAACGGGTCGCGGGGTTGCTGGGCGCGCTCGGCTATGGCGACATGACGACCACGAAGGACCTCGCCGGGCGGGACCGGGTCGTGGAGGGCTTAAGAATGGCGACGACATGAGCGTCACCGCCGTCGAAGATGCCGTCACCGCCATCCACACGGGTGATCTCGTCGTCCTCGCGACGGACACGGTGTACGGGCTCGTCTGCACGCCCGACGCCGAGGAGCCGCTCCGCGCGCTCTCCGAGCTCAAGGGCCGGCCGCCCACGCAGCCGCTCGCGCTTCTCGCCGGCAGCGTCGACCGCCTCCTCGACTGCGTCCCGGAGCTCCGCGGCCGGAGCGAGCGCATCGCGCGGGCGCTGCTGCCCGGGCCGTACACGTTCGTCTTCCCGAACCCTGCCGGGCGGTATTCGCGACTCACGGGCGACCGGCCGGAGACGATCGGCGTTCGCGTTCCGGTGCTCGACGGGCCCTCGGCCGACGTACTCGCTCGTATCACCGCCGTCGCGGCGACGAGCGCGAACGTCCACGGCGGCGCGGACCCGCGGCGCGTGGAGGATGTGCCGGTGTCGATCCTTGCTGCGGCCTCCGCGGTGGTCGACGGTGGCGAGCTGCCCGGCAAGCCGTCCACGGTCGTCGACCTGACGGAGGACGAGCCGCGCGTCCTCCGCGAAGGTGCGGTTCCGGCCCCCGAGGCCATCGCGGCCATTGCCGCGGTCCTCGCGGAGTAGCATCCTCCCGATGGCCGTGGCCCCTCTGTCGCTCGAGGAGCTCCGCTCGGCGGGCCTCGTAGACGTCGATCCCGAAGTCGCCGAGCTGCTCGAGCGCGAGCTCGACCGCCAGCGCGGCGAGATCGAGCTCATCGCCTCCGAGAACTTCACCTGGCCGGCGATGCTCGAGGCGGTCGGGAGCGTCCCCACGAACAAGTACTCCGAGGGCTACCCCGGCCGGCGCTACTACGGCGGGTGCGAGATCGTGGACGAGATCGAGCAGCTCGCGATCGACCGCGCGAAGGCGCTCTTCGGCGCGGAGCACGCGAACGTCCAGCCGCATGCGGGGGCGCAGACGAACATGGCCGTGTACTTCTCGTGCCTGCAACCGGGGGACACGATCCTGTCGCTGGAGCTGGCGCACGGCGGGCACCTGACGCACGGGCTCAAGGTCAACTTCTCGGGGCGGCTCTACACGATCGTCCACTACGGCGTCTCGCGCGAGACGAACCTCGTCGACTACGACGACGTCCTCGCGCTCGCGAAGGAGCACCGGCCGAAGCTCATCGTCTGCGGCGGCTCCGCGTACCCGCGCACGGTCGAGACCTGGCGTTTCCGCGAGATCGCGGACGAGGTCGGCGCGCTGCTCCTCTGCGACATGGCCCACTTCGCCGGTCTCGTCGCCGCGGGGATCCACCCGAGCCCGGTGCCGCACTGCGACTTCGTGACCTCGACGACGCACAAGACGCTCGCCGGCCCGCGCTCGGGGTTCGTCCTCTGCCGTGAGGAGCACGCGCAGGCGGTCGATCGCGCGGTCTTTCCCGGGATGCAGGGCGGGCCGCTCAACCACGTCATCGCCGCGAAGGCGGCCTGCTTCAAGATCGCCGCGTCGGGGCCGTTCCGCGAGTATCAGGAGGCCGTGCGCGCGAATGCGGACGTGCTCGCGGAGACGCTCCAGGACGGCGGCATCGACGTGCTCACGGGCGGGACCGACACGCACCTGCTGCTCGTCGACCTCCGGCGCACCGAGTGGACGGGCAAGGACGCCGAGGAGCGCCTCGCCGAGGTCGCGATCACCGTCAACCGGAACACGATCCCCTTCGACGAGCGACCGCCGACCGTCGCCTCGGGTTTTCGCGTCGGCACGCCCGCACCCACGATCCGCGGGTTCGACGAGGACGACTTCCGCGAGGTGGGGAGGATCATCTGCGACGCGCTCCAGCCGGACGCCGACCTCGGGGCGCTCGCGGTCCGGTCGGGCGTGCTGTGCGAGCGGCGGCCGCTCTATCCCGGAAAGGGCGCCTTTCCGACCTTCGGCTAGAGGGAGCCATGATGGAAGCCACCCGCCTCGAGACCACCGGCACGGACACGCTCACGGAGGTCACGCATCCGCTCGTGCAGCACAAGCTCGGGCTGCTGCGGGACGTCACGACGACGACGCAGATGTTCCGGCAGCTCGTCAACGAGCTCACGCTCCTGCTCACGTACGAGGCGACGAAGGACCTCGCCGACGAGGAGGTCGAGATCGAGACGCCGCTCGAGCGGATGGCGGCGCGCACGGATCTCCGGGAAGAAGGTCGCCGTCTGCCCGATCCTGCGGGCCGGGATCGGGATGCTCGACGCCGTGCTCTCGCTCGTCCCCGGCGCGCGCGTCGGCTTCATCGGGCTCTTCCGCGACGAGGAGACGCTCGAGCCGGTCGAGTACTACGTGAAGCTGCCCGACGACCTCGCCGAGCGCGACGTGATCCTCCTCGACCCGATGCTCGCGACGGGCAACTCGACGGCCGCGGCGATCGAGACGGTGAAGCGGGCAGGCGCGACCTCGGTGCGGCTCATCGCGCTGATCGCGGCGCCCGAGGGGATCGAGCGCGTGCATCGCGACTACCCGGAAGTGCGGATCGTCGTCGCGTCCGTCGACCGGGGCCTGAACGAGAAGGGCTACATCCTGCCGGGCCTCGGCGACGCAGGCGACCGGCTGTACGGGACGAAGTAGAGCGCGTGCTCGACGAGCTGCGGGCAACGCCTGAGGTCCTGTACGGGGCCGCCGCCGCCTTCGTCATCGTCATGCTGCTGACCCCCGCCGTCGGCGGAATGGCGCGGATGCTCGGCGCGGTCGACCGCCCCGACGACCGCCGCCGCGTGAACCGCCGCACGATCCCACGCCTCGGCGGGCTCGCGATCTTCCTCGGGATCGTCGTGCCCGCGCTCGCGTTCCTCGATCTCTCCGGAGAGAGCCGCGGCGTCCTGCTGGGGGCCGCGGTCGCCACCGTCGTCGGCGCGGTCGACGACTTCCGCGGGCTCTCACCGCCCGTGAAGCTCGCGGGCCAGTTCGTCGCCGCCTCGATCCCGACGATGTTCGGCGTCTGGATCGACCACTTCACGTTCCCGTTCGTCGGCGTCGTCGACCTGCCCGCGGTGATCGGCGTGCCGCTCTCGATGTTCTTCATCGTCGCCGTGATGAACATGGTCAACTTCCTCGACGGGCTCGACGGGCTCGCCGCGGGCGTCTGCGGGATCGCCGGCGTGACCTACGCGATCCTCGCGCTCTCGCTCGGGAAGGCAGACCCGGCGATCCTCTCCGCGATCGTCGCGGGAGCGTGCCTCGGCTTCCTGAGGCACAACTTCTTCCCCGCGCGGATCTTCATGGGCGACTCGGGCGCGCTCTGCCTCGGGTTCATCCTCGCCGCGGTCTCGATCCAGGGGCTCCTGAAGACGGCGTCGACGGTCGTGCTCGTGTTGCCGCTGCTCGTGCTCGCCGTGCCCATCCTCGATACGTCGTTCGTCGTCGCGAAGCGGCTGAAGCACAACCTGCCGATCTATGCCGCCGACCGCAGCCACCTCCACCACCGCTTCCTCAACATCGGGTTCTCGCAGCGGCGCGCGGCGGTGACGATGTGGCTCTGGTGCGCGAGCCTCGCCGGCGCGGCGCTCGCGACGCGCTTCGTCCCGTTCCGCGAGGGCGGCGAGTGGCACCTCTGGGAGACCGTGCTGGTGCTGGCGATCGCCTTCTTCGCGCTCGCGTTCTCGGTCTACGTCGTCTACCTGCTCGAGATCGTGAAGCTCATGAACCCGCGCATCCGCCGCCGTCTCCGCGAGGAGGCGGCCGCGGAGGTGGCGGCTGCGAGCTCGCGGGAGCGCGCGAGCGCCTGACCCGTCGCAGCGCCCGCGCAGGCCGTGCATGCGCGAACGCGCTGACCGCCGAGCGCGCCGTCGAGAGCCCTCGTTACACGTTGTAACTTGGGGCTTCGTCAGTCGAGGATGCGAAGGAGATCGACCACGACGTCGTCCGCTCGGCGCGTGTTGTACGCGAGCTCGAGGACGAGTGCGCGCGTCCTCTTTCGCTCGTCCTCACGCAGGCGTGTCGCCCGCAGATGACGTCGTATGCGCTCGTAGCTCGGCCGCGGAATCCCCTGCTCGTTGGCGAGAGAACGGATGCGCCGATGCGTCTCGGCCATCGGCTGGGACGAATCGTCGAGCTTCGCGACGCGCTCGAGGAAGCGCTGCTCGACACGTGGCGCGGCCGAATACACGCTTCCGAGGATGCCCGAGAACCCGTGACGCCTCTGTGACGAGAGCGCGCCGGAACAGCGCAAGTTACACCTTGTAACTTGGCGTCTCGTTCGGCCCTGGCCGACGCGGTCACTCCGCGGACGCGCGCTCGACGAAGTCGGCGAGCGCCGCGTTGAAGTCCGGGTGGCGCTGGACGGTGTGGCCGTAGCCGGGGAAGACGAGACGCTCGGCCGAGAGCTCGCGCTCGAGCCGGTCGCAGATCGCGTCGAAGGCCGGGTGGTGGGCGCCCGAGACGACGAGCTTCGGGAACGGCGTCGCGGCCAGGGCGTCGAGCGGGATCTCCGCCTCCCACGGGCCGCGCTCGTTCATCAGCAGCCGCGCGCCCTGCTCGAGCTCGGGCGGGAGCGGGGAGGGCGGGTCGTAGGACGAGCCAACCGCTTCGAGGAACATGCGCAGGAACACCTCGGGGTCGTCCTGCGGCCCCTCGGCCCACAGCGTCGCGCCGCCCTCGGCGAACTCCGCCACGGCAGGGACGTCCAGCGCGACCCGCGTCGCGGGCGGCTCGTTCACGGTCAGCGAGCGCAGCGCCTCCGGCCGCCGCGCTGCCGCGAGCAGTGCGATCACGCCTCCGTACGAGTGCCCCACGAGGTGGTCTCCGGGCTCGAGTAGCTCGGCCACCCACCCGGCGTCGACCTCGAAGTCGACGCGCTCGACCGGCGGGCCGGGAGGAAACCCCGGCCGCTCCAGCACGAGGAGCTCGAAGCGCTCGGCGAGCGGCTGCTGCGCCCGCCACGTCGCGGCGCCCGCGACGACGCTCCCGTGGACGAGCACGAGCCGCTCCATCAGGGCATCCTAACTGTGTAACGAAGTTCACCGTTTTCGGCTTCAAGAACGGAAAACCGCTGTTACAAGCACGCTGATATGCTCCGCTCAGGATGACGCCGGACGCGGCCTCGTCGCCTCACTCTCTCGCCACTGCCTCGGGGCTTCTCCTCGGCGCGCTCGGCGTCTCGATGGCGGTCGGCGCGCTGCTCGGCTGGATCGCGGGCGCGTGGGAGATCGGGCTCCTGCTCGGGGCGGTCGCGGGGATCCCGCTCGGTGTGCTCACCGTCTATCTCGTGTACTCGCGCTCGGAGCCACCGAGCACGAGGGCGAGGCAAGCCTCGCCCCGTACGAGCCACGGACGACGAGGACAGCTGGTGAGCGCAGGCATCTTCTCGACGCCGCGGCCGCTCCCGAGCCGGCTCGCGCCGACCATCGCCGGCGCCACCGTCGTCGCGCTCGCTCTTCCGATCTTCGCCGTCGCCGGGTGGCCTCTCGAGGCCTGGGCGCTCGCGGCTGTCCTGTGGGTCGGAGCGCAGGCGTTCGCCTTCGTACTGGCGCGGCTCGCAGGCGACCCAGATAACCTCGCCGCCGCAGGGATGCGCGGCATCGGCACAACCTCACGCGGGCTCCTCGTCGGCATCCCGCTCGTGATCGTCACGGTGAGCAACGAGACCGTCGGCATCGCGGCGGCGGCGGTCTACGCGCTCGCATTCACGGTCGAGCTCGCAGTCGGGCTCGCAAGCTACTTCGGCGGAGAGGCGAGGGCGTGAGGCGTCTCTTCTTCACCGTGCTCGCCTTGGTCCTCATGTTCCCCGCGACCGCCCTCGCGCAGGAGACCCCGGCCGAGGAGGAGAGCGACTTCGACCCCGCCCACGAGTGGGAGCTCCACACGTGGGGGCCCGAGCTGAAGATCGGCCCGATCGACATGTCGATCAACAAGGCCGTCGCCTACCTCATGCTCGGCGCGATCGTCTCGATCGTGATCGGGATCGTGTTCATGCGCGTCAAGGTCGGCCGTGACCCGAACCGGCGGCAAGCGCTCGGCGAGACGATCTACGAGATCGCCCAGGTACAGGTCGCCGAGCAGGGCCTCCCGACGAAGGCGATCGGGCGCTGGTTCCCGTACGTCGCGTCGCTGATGGTCTTCATCTGGGTCGTGAACATGCTCGGGTTCATCCCGCTCCCGCTCTCCGACGAGCGGTTCGAGATCTTCGGCGTCGAGCTGCCGACGTTCGCGATCTTCGCCGCGACCTCGACGCTCTCGGTCACGCTCGCGCTCGCACTCATGACCTTCGTCTTCACGCACGTCGAGGGCATCCGCTGGAACGGGCCCGTGAAGTACTTCAAGAGCTGGATCCCGGACGTGCCGAAGGTGATGCTGCCGCTGATCATCCCGCTCGAGATCCTCGGCCAGTTCATGCGGCTCATCTCGCTGTCCGTCCGGCTCTACGCGAACATGCTCGCGGGCCACATGCTGATCCTCACGTTCATCGGGCTCATCTTCGTGCTCTCGAACGTGTTCCTGGCGATCGTCGCCGTGCCCGCGGCGACCGTCTTCTACCTCTTCGAGGTCGTCATCGTCGTCTCGATCCAGGCGTACATCTTCGCCGCCCTGTCCGCCATCTACATCGGCTCGGCCATCGAGCCCGAGCACTAAGGGAGGTCTTCACCATGCTGTCCTCGTTCTTCTTCCTCGCCGCCGCCGAAGACGGCGCGGACGCCGGGAAGGCGATCGCCCTGGCGCTCGGCATCGGCCTCGGCTCGCTCGGCGCCGGCATCGGCATCGGCAACATCTTCGGCTCCATGATCCAGGCCGTCGCGCGCCAGCCCGAGCTCCGCGGGGAGCTGACGGGCATCCAGTGGCTCGGTTTCGCGCTCACCGAGGCGGTCGTGTTCTACGGCCTCATCGGCGGGCTCCTCGCGTACGTCCTGATCTAGCCGATGCTCGCGTTCCTGCCACTCGCACAGGCGGCCGAGGAGGACACGTCCGGAGGCCTGATCGACGTCGTCCCGGGTCTGATGATCTGGACGCTGATCTGCTTCGCGATCACGTTCTTCGTCCTCAAGCGCTTCGCCTTCGGCCCGATCCAGAAGACGATCGACGAGCGCCGCGAGCGGATCCGCAAGGCGGTCGAGGAGGCGGACCACGCCCGCGCCGAGGCGCGCGACCTGCTCGAGCAGCACCGCGCCCTCATCGGCCAGGCGAAGGGCGAGGCGGCGGACATCCTCGCGGACGCCCGCAAGGTCGCGGACGCGCAGATCGAGCGCGTGAAAGGCGAGGCGGAGGAGGAGCGCCAGCGCCGGCTCGAGGAGACGAAGCGCCAGATCGAGGCCGAGACGAAGCGCTCGCTCGACCAGATCCGCGGCGAGGTGGCCGACCTGACCCTCGCGGCCACCGCGCGCGTCACCGGCAAGGTGCTCGACGCCGAGGACCAGCGCCGCCTGATCGACGAGGCGATCGCGGAGCTCGACTTCTCCGCGCTCGAAGGCGAGAAGAGCTAGCGCGGATGGCCGTCGCGCAGCGCATGTACGCCCGGGCGCTCTTCCAGGCCGCCCGGGACGGAGGGACGCTCGAGGAGACCGCCTCCGAGCTCCAGGCGCTCGCCGCTGCCATCGTCGAGGTGCCCGAGCTCCAGTCCTTCCTGCGCAACCCGCAGGTCGACCCGTCCGACAAGACGGCGCTCCTCGAGCAGCTCACGGAAGGCGCCGGCGACGTCGTCCGCAACTTCGTCCGGCTCGTCGTCCAGAAGGGCCGGGCCGCCGAGCTCGCCGAGATGAGCGCCGAGCTCGACGCGCTCGTCGCCCGCGAGCAGAACCGCCTCGCGGTCGAGCTCACGACCGCCCACGAGCTCTCCGACGACGAGGCGCGCTCGATCGTCGAGACGATCGAGAAGGCCGCCGGCCGCCAGGTCGAGGCCACGCGGTCGGTCGACCCCTCGCTCGTGGGAGGGATCGTCCTCCAGGTCGGGTCGTTCCGCGTCGACGGCAGCGTCCGCGGACGGCTCGAGCGCCTCCGCCAAGAATTTGCCACCGCCCACTAAGGAGACTCCGTGAAGCTACGCCCCGAAGAGATCACCGCGATCCTGAAGGACCGGATCCGCGAGTTCGACGTCGAGACCGACCTCTCCGAGGTCGGCACCGTCCTCCAGCTCGGCGACGGCATCGCCCGCATCCACGGCCTCGAGAACTGCGTCTCCCTCGAGCGGCTCGAGCTCGAGCACGGCGTGGTCGGCATCGCGTTCAACCTCGAGGAGGACAACGTCGGCGCGGCGCTCTTCGGCGAGTGGCAGCGCGTGAAGGAGGGCGAGCCCGTGCGCCGCACCGGCGAGGTCATGAGCGTGCCCGTCGGCGACGGCCTCCTCGGCCGCGTCGTCGACCCGCTCGGGAACCCGCTCGACGGGCTCGGCACGATCGAGGCGACCGAGCGGCGGCCGCTCGAGTTCAAGGCGCCCGGCGTCGTCAGCCGGCAGCCCGTGAAGGAGCCGCTCCAGACCGGCCTGAAGGCGATCGACTCGATGATCCCGATCGGCCGCGGCCAGCGCGAGCTGATCATCGGCGACCGCTCCACCGGGAAGACCGCGATCGCGATCGACACGATCCTGAACCAGCGCGGGGGAGACGTCATCTGCATCTACGTCGCCGTCGGCCAGAAGGGCTCGACCGTCGCGCAGGTCGTCGAACGGCTCCGCGACGAGGGCGCGATGGACTACACGATCGTCGTCTCCGCGCCCGCGCAGGAGGCCGCGCCGATCAAGTGGATGGCGCCGTTCGCCGGGTGCGCGATGGGCGAGTACTTCCTCTACAACGGCAAGCACGCGCTGCTCATCTACGACGACCTCTCGAAGCACGCGGATGCCTATCGACAGCTCTCTCTCTTGCTGCGCAGGCCGCCCGGCCGCGAGGCGTTCCCGGGCGACGTCTTCTACCTCCACTCGCGGCTGCTCGAGCGCGCGTGCAAGCTCTCGGACGAGCTCGGCGGCGGCTCGCTGACCGCGCTTCCGATCATCGAGACGCAGGCCGGGGACGTCGCGGCGTACATCCCGACGAACGTCATCTCGATCACCGACGGGCAGATCTACCTCGAGAGCAATCTCTTCTTCTCGGGCGTGCGCCCGGCGATCAACGTGGGCGTCTCGGTCTCGCGCGTGGGCGGCAACGCGATGCGGAGGGCGATGCGGCAGGTCGCGGGCCGGCTGCGGCTCGACCTCTCGCAGTACCGCGAGCTCGAGGCCTTCGCCCAGTTCGGGTCCGAGCTCGACACGGCGACGCAGCAGGCGCTCGGCCGCGGCGAGCGGATGGTCGCCACGCTGAACCAGCCGCAGTACGAGCCGTGGCCCTTCGAGGAGCAGATCGTCGCGATCTACGCCGGCGGCAACGGGTACCTCGACGCGATCCCCGTCGGCCAGGTCGGGCGCTTCCACGACGAGCTCCGCGAGCACCTGCGGACGGAGGGGACGGTCCTCGCGTCGATCCGCGACAAGGGCGAGCTCGACGAGGAGACCGAGACGAAGCTGAAGTCGGAGCTCGACCACTTCGCCGGCGTGTTCAACGTCGAGGAAGAGAAGGGCCTCGCCGGCTAGCGCATGGCTTCGGTCCAGGACCTCAAGCGCAGGATCCAGTCGGTCCGCAACACGCGGAAGATCACGCGCGCGATGGAGCTCGTGGCCGCGGCGAAGCTGCGGCGCGCGGAGCTCCGGATCAAGGCGCTGCGCCCGTACGCGGAGACGATGAACGAGCTCATCGCGGGCGTCGGCCGGGCGTCGACCTCGGTCCGGCTGCCGCTGCTCGAGCAGCGCGAGAGCGTCGAGACGGTCGCGATCGTCCCGCTGACCGGCGACCGCGGGCTCGCGGGCGCGTTCAACGCGCAGATCCTGCGCCGGGCGTTCGCGCTCGAGCGCTCGCTCCAGGCGGAGGGCAAGCAGGTCCGCTGGATCGCGGTCGGCAAGAAGGGGCGCTCGACGCTCCTCTTCCGCGGGCGCGAGCTCGCGGGCGAGTACCTCGGCTTCACGGACCGCCCCGGCTACGCCGACGCGGCGGCGATCGCCCATCGCGTCGCCGAGCTCTTCACCGAGGGCGAGGTCGACCGCGTGACGCTCGTCTACAACACGTACATCTCCGCCCTCACCCAACGGGTGACCGAGCAAGACGTGCTCCCCATTTCCCCCGACATCTTGGAGACGGACGAAAGCGAGCGCGCGGCGGACACGCTCCGCGGCGACTTCATCTTCGAGCCGGAGCCCGAGCAGATCATGGAGCGCCTGCTGCCGGTCTACGTCGAGACGCAGATCTACAGGGCGCTGCTCGAGTCGACGGCGTCCGAGCAGGGCGCGCGCATGACCGCCATGCGGAACGCGTCGAAGAACGCCGGCGAGCTCATCGACTCGCTCACGCTGAGCATGAACCGCGCCCGCCAGGCGGAGATCACGCAGGAGATCCTCGAGGTCGTCGCCGGAGCAGAGGGAGTGACGTAGGGTGCGAGGCATGCCTCGCCACGCTCTTAGCCAGTTCTTAGGTTCCGCGCTTGCAGGCTCCTAACAACTTCGCCCACGCTGCGTAGAAGTACCTGACGCATGGCGGTTCCGACCCCCGAGACGGACGCAGCTAGCATCACGCCGGTGGAGGCCGTACCGGCGCGCGGGATCGAATCGGAGCGCTTCGAGCGGGCGAGCGAGATCGCCGACCGCTTCGTCGCGAACATCGAGTCCGTCGTCTACGGCAAGCGGCAGGAGATCAAGCTCGTCCTGACCGCGCTCGTCTGCGGCGGGCATGTCCTGCTGGAAGACGTGCCGGGCACCGCGAAGACCGTGCTCGCGCGCGCGATCGCGGGGACGATCGAGGGCGCGACGCCGTCGCGCATCCAGTGCACGCCGGACCTCCAGCCCACGGACGTGACGGGGCTCTCGATCTTCGACCAGCGCTCACGCGACTTCGAGTTCCGGCCGGGGCCGATCTTCGCGAACGTCGTCCTCGTCGACGAGATCAACCGTGCGACGCCGAAGACGCAGTCCGCGCTGCTCGAGGCGATGGCGGAGTCCCAGGTGACGGTCGACGGCGTCACGCGCGAGCTGCCGGCGCCGTTTCTGCTCCTCGCGACCGAGAACCCGATCGAGTACGAGGGCACCTTCCCGCTCCCGGAGGCGCAGCTCGACCGCTTCTTCCTCCGCACCGCGCTCGGCTATCCCGGGATCGAGGACGAGCTCAAGATCCTCGTGGAGCAGCGCTTCTCGCACCCGCTTGCCGACTTGCGTCCAGTTGTCACCGTCGAGGAGACGAACGACGTCCGCGACGCCGCCCAGCACGTGTACGTCGACGACGTCCTGCACCGCTGGGTCGTCGAGCTCGTGCGCGCGACGCGGGAGAGCGATGCGGTCGTGATCGGGAGCTCCGTGCGCGGAAGCCTCGCGCTCGAGCGCGCAGCCCGGGCCTGGGCGCTCGTCGAGGGCCGGAGCTTCGTGATGCCGGAGGACATCGAGAAGCTCTTCGTCCCCGTGCTCGCCCATAGGGTCGTGTTCACGCCG
The DNA here is from genome assembly GCA_963796405.1 of uncultured Actinomycetes bacterium. Lineage (GTDB taxonomy): Bacteria > Actinomycetota > Thermoleophilia > Gaiellales > Gaiellaceae > GMQP-bins7. The sequence continues at coordinate 43,023 of CAWCLL010000011.1, read as the reverse complement.
AGCTTCGTCGCCAGGGCACGTTCAACCGGCTGGGAGTCGGCCATCGAGGAGTTCCGCCGGGCGTGCCTCGAGGTGGCGCCGCAGCCGGGCTCGGAGGACGACCCCCTGTTCGAGGGCCCTCGGCCCGTCTCGTAGAGGCTTGACGTGAAAGCCACTGATACAGCGGCCGCGAAGCGGACGCCTTTAGGGATTTTCGCGCGGCCGGAGCTCGCGCTAGCGGGCTCTGGCCTTGCGCAGAGCGTCAGCGGCCGCGAAGCGGACGCCTTTAGGGATTTTCGCGCGGCCGGAGCTCGCGCTAGCGGGCTCTGGCCTTGCGCAGAGCTAATGCCCCGCGGCCGCCTCATCTTCCCGCTCGTTCCTCGCCGCGGGGTCATCGGCATCTCGTTCGGCACGATGCGGAGCCTGCGCCGGGGCACGGGGACGGACGTCGCGGGGTCGCGACCGTACCGTCCCGGCGACGACATGGACGTCATCGACTGGGCGGCGTCCGCGCGGCTCTCGACCGCGCGCGGGAGCGACGAGTTCGTGGTCCGCGAGCGCTTCGCGGAGGAGGCGCCGCGGGTCGTCGTCATCTGCGACCGCCGGCCCGCGATGTCCTGCTTCGGGTCGCCGCTGCCGTGGCTCGACAAGCCGCTCGCGATGCGCAACCTCTTCGAGCTCATCCTCGCGAGCGCGGCCGCCGCGGGCGGGTTCGTCGGGTACCTCGACCAGGCCGACGGCGAGACGTTCTGGCGCCCGCCGCAGCTCGAGCGGAGACTGCTGAAGCTCCGCAACGAACGGCTCGAGTCACCCGACTTCGCCGCTCCGCCCAACTGGCTCGAGCAGGCCTTCGACCATCTCGTGGAGCATCGGCGCTCGGTGACCGCCGGGACGTTCCTGTTCGTGCTCTCCGACTTCGTTCCGGCACCGTCCAACAACGTGTGGTTCACCGCGATCGAGAACCGCTGGGACATCGTCCCCGTCGTGATCCAGGATCCGACCTGGGAGCAGAGCTTCCCCGACATCCGCGGCATCTCCGTCCCGCTCCGGGACGCCGAGTCCGGCCGCACGATCACGGTCCGGCTGAAGAAGGACGAGATCGAGGTGCGTAGGGCCGCGAACGAGGAGCGGGTCGCGAACCTGCTCACCCAGTTCCAGGAGCTCGACCTCGATCCGATCCTCGTGTCGGCGAGCGATCCGACCGAGATCCTCGCTTCGTTCCTGACCTGGTCCGAGCTGCGACGGGTGCGGCGGGTGGTGCAGGCATGAAGGTCGCGGCTGCGCCGGCTCCTGCTGCCGCTCGGGCTCCTCGCGGCGGCCGCGCTCAGCGCGCTCGCGGTGGTCGGCATCGCGATCGTGCGCGAGGACGACGGCGCGACGGCGCCCGTCCTGCCGGAGAGCGGCGTTCGGGTCGACGCGCAGCTCAACCCGAGGATCGTGCTCTTCGGCGACACGATCCGCGCGGTCGTCGACGTCACCCTCGATCGTGGGCGCTTCGACCCCGACAGCGTCCGCGTCAGCCCCCAGTTCTCGCCGTGGGAGGTCGTCGGCCCGCCCGAGCGCGAGCGGCACGACTCGGGCTCGTTCGCGCACGTCCGGACGACGTTCCTGATCCGGTGCATGAAGAGCCCGTGCATCCCGGCCGGGCAGGCCGCCCCGCTCGAGCTCGCCGCGGGCCGGGTCTCGTTCGCCGAGCCCGGCGCGGCCGAGGGCGAGCTGACGAGGTTGCGCTTCGAGTGGCCGCTCCTCGTCGTCAACTCGCGGTTCGCGGCGGTTCGGTTCGAAGACACGCAGACGGCATCCACGCCGTGGCAGGCCGACCTCTCGACGCTGCCGGCGGTGTCGTACCGGATGGCGCCCGGCCTGCTCGCCGCGCTGCTCCTCGTCGCGAGTCTGCTGCTCGTCGGCGGGAGCGCCGCCCTGGCGTACGTGGCCTGGCCGCGGCGGGTGCCCGAGCCGGAGCCCGAGCCGGAGCCCGAGCCGCTGCCGTCGCTGACTCCGCTCGAGCAGGCCCTCGAGCTGCTGGAGGAGTCCGCGCGCGTCGACGGGGCGGGCGACCAGCGCCGGGCGCTCGAGCTCGTCGCCGAGGAGCTGGACGAGTGGGGCGACGTCGATCTCTCGGGCAGAGCGCGGGTCCTGGCCTGGTCGCCGGACGTGCCGAGCGTCGAGCAGACGAACGCCCTCGCCGCCAGGGTGCGCGCCGAGCTCGAGCGCGAGCTCCTCGAGCGCGCCGAGCACGAGCAGAACGGGGACGGCCATGTGGCTTAGGCGCCGGCGCAGGCTCGAGGTCGACAGCCATGACGCTCGGGCGTTCCCCGCGGCCGCGCGGCGCACGCGCCTGCTGCGCCTCGTGTTCGCGGGAGCGGCGATCGCGCTGCTCGCCGCCGCCGTGGCCTCGGCCCGCGACCTGGACACGCGCGAGCGCGGGCTCCTGCCGCGCGGGACGACGGGGGTCGTCGCCCTCGACCTCTCGCTCTCGATCTCCGACGAGGACTACGCCGCAGTTCGCCTCGTCCTCCGCCGCCTCGTCGCGGAGGACGCGCGCATCGGGCTCGTCGTGTTCTCGGACGTCGCCTACGAGTTGCTCCCGCCGGGAACGCCGGCCGCCGAGCTGCGATCGCTCCGGCGGCTCCTCGTCGCTCCCGAGATCGGCGGCGCGCCCGTCAACCCGTGGAACCAGTCGTTCCGGGCCGGCACGCGCATCTCGGCCGCGCTCGAGCTCGCTCGGGACATGCTCCTGCGCGACCAGATCGAGAACCCGTCGGTCCTCCTGGTCAGCGACCTCGAGACGGCGCCGGAGGACGTGCCGGTGGTCGCGCGGGCGATCACGTCGCTGAAGGCGAACGACATCGAGCTCGAGGTGGCCGCCCTCAACCCCTCGAGCGACGCGCAGCGGATCTTCGGCGAGTTCATCACGGACTCGCCCTTCTCCCTGCCGCCCGACCCGGCCGCGGAGGAGACCCGTCCGCCCCGCGAGGCGGCGTACGGCGTGCCGCGCTCGCTCCTCTTCCTCGGCGCGCTGCTGTTCGCCGCGCTCGCGGCGCACGAGCGCTTCGGCGCGCGCCTCGCCCTGCCCTTGGCTCCGCGCGCCGCTCGGAGGGCCGGATGACGAGGGAGCGCCTCACTCGGGTCGGCCTCTTCGCGGCCGCGGCCGCCTGCCTCGCGCTCGCCGCCGCCTTCGCCGTGCTCGCTCTCGACCTCACCCGGTGGAACGATGCGATCGCGTCCGAGGACGTCCGCTTCCGCGTCGCCGAGGAGGACGGGACCTGGGAGCCGCGGACGGTGCTTGCACGCGGGCTGTCCCAGGCCGTGCTCGGAGTCGAGGACGACGTCGACTTCCGCAAGGCCCTGCGCGCGGTCCGGCTCGCCCGCTTCGAGGATCCGACGGTGTCGGATCCCGAGCTGGCCCTCCTCCGCAACGAGGCGCAGGCCCGGCTCGAGGCGATTGCGGGCAACCCGGGCGACCCGAAGCGCCGGTCGCGCGCCGCCGGGCTCATGGGCGTGCTCGGCCTGGCGCGCCTCGTCACGGAGACGCAGCAGCGCGACATCCTGCTCGAGTACACGGTCACGAGCCTCGAGCGGGCGATCGCGCTGGATCCGGAGAACGACGAGGCGAAGCTGAACCTCGAGCTCGCGCTCCAGCGCGGGCGTGCGGTCGAGCTGGCCGAGGCCGCCGGCGGGCGCAACCCGGCGCCGGGCGGGCGCGGCTCGCGGGGAGCGGGCACCGGAGATCCCGGCAGCGGGTACTAGGTCTCTGCGGTGAGCCTGACCTTCCTGACGCCGCTCGCTGCGCTCATCGCCCTCGGGGTGCTCGTCCCGCTGGCCGTGCTCTTCGTCACGCGGCGGCATGCCCGCGGCGTGCGAGCGGGTCTCGGCGTGGACGAGCCGCGCCTGAGGCGGCTGCTCGTCGCGCTCGGCTCGATCGTCGTCGCCGGAGCGCTCGTCGGTCTCGCGGCCGCGCAGCCGATCTTCGAGCGCGACACGGAGCTGCACGTCCGGACCGACGCCGAGGTGTTCGTCGTGCTCGACATCACGCGCTCGATGCTCGCCCAGGAGTCACCGACCGACCCGATGCGCATCGACCGCGCGAAGGAGGCCGCCAGCTCCTTCCGGGCGTCCCTGCCGACGGTTCGCGTCGGGATCGCGTCGCTGACCGACCGCCTCCTCCCGCACCTCTTCCCGAGCGCGAGCGAGGACGTCTTCGAGGCGACGCTCGAGCGCGCGGTCGACATCGAGCGGCCGCCGCCGCGCAGCGGCTTCTCGACCAACGTGACGTCGCTCGACGCGCTCGCCACGATCCGCGGGCTGAGCTTCTACTCGCCCTCCGCGAGGAAGCGGCTCGTCGTCGTGATCACCGACGGCGAGAGCGTCGCCGTCGCGCATCACCGCCTGCGCGGGGTCTTCCGCAAGCCGCCCGCGATCGGGACGATCTTCGTCCACGTCTGGGGCGGCGACGAGAGCGTCTACAACCGCGGCGCTCGCGAGCCGCAGTTCAAGCCCGACCCGGGCTCGCGCGAGCTCCTCGAGCTGCTCGCGAGATCGACGCGCGGAGCGGTCGTCGACGAGGGCGATGTCGACGGCGCCGTCCGGCACGCGCGCAGCTTCCTCGGGGAGGGGCCGACGGCCGTCGAAGGCGAGACCGGCAAGCAGCTCGCGCTCGCGCCGTACCTCGCGGCGCTGGCGTTCGTCCCCCTCGGCCTCGCACTGTGGCGCCGTGACCGCTAGGTGTCAGACTCCGGCCGCGTCCTGCGGGAACCACGGCTCGACGGCCTCGGGGTACCCGGACTCGTCGAGGTACGAGATCGCCCGGCTCGCGAGCCACACGAGCGCGGCCGGGCTCGCCTCGGTGAGCGCGATCCGGACCGCCTCGTCGCCGTAGACCGGCCCACCCTTCTCGCCGGCTCGAGCTCGACGGAGGCGGCAGAGCGCGAGCGCCGCGCGGTCGATCTCGGTCCCGTGGGTGTCGTACCAGCTCACGCCCACGGCCTGCTCGAGCAGCGGCACGACTTCGTCGGCGAGGCGGTGGCCCTCCTCCGCGGCGATGAAATACCCTTTGTCGCCGCTTGGTGGCTGGGTTCCCGGGAGTTGCATCACACCTCCTCCTAACGAAATTTCGACCTGGACGTCTACAGACTATGATCCTGCACTTGTCCATGGCGTTCCAAGTACCCGAGACATCCTCGAGGCGACAGCGGCGGCCGTTGCGCCTTGCCCAGGCACTCGCGTGCTGTGAACTCCACGACAAGTTCGCGCAGGGCACCACTCGGATGGAGGGAGTACATGCGTAACCGTTCTATCTTGCTCCTCGCCGGAGCACTCGCGATTGCTGCGAGCCTCGTGATCGGGCCAGCCGCAACGGCCGGTCCTGAGGTCCAGAGCGCGGGCACCGTGGTCTTCGTACACGACCAGGAGCCGCCCAACCTCAACAACGACCTCGTCGGTAACGGGCTCTACGCAACGTCGCTCGTGATGAACCGTGTCCTCGAGTCCGGCGCCAACTACAACAACAAGGCCGTGCTCAAGCCGGTTCTTCTCGACGGGCTTCCCAAGCTCATCAAGAAGAAGCCCCTCACGGCGTCGCTGAAGTACAAGGCGAACGCGGTGTGGAGCGACGGCAAGCAGATCACCGGTAAGGACTTCCGGACTGCTTGGCAGGTCTACATCAACCCGGCCAACAACATCCGCTCGCGGACCGGCTGGGAGGACATCTCGAAGGTCACCGTCAAGGGCAAGTCCGCGACGGTCGTCTTCAAGAAGACCTTTGCACCGTGGATGGAGCTGCTCGCTTCGAGCCCGCTCCCGTCGCACAAGGTCGCCGGCCAGAACTACAACCAGCTCTGGCTGAACTCGATCGACGTCTCTTGCGGCGCCTGGAAGTTCGATAGCTGGCAGAAGGGCGTCCAGCTCACCGTCGAGCAAGAACCCGCTCTTCAAGGCGCTTCCGACGATGAAGCTCGATCGCGTCGTGTTCCGCTACATCCTCGACACGAACGCCCGCTTCCAGGCGCTCAAGTCGGGTGAGGGCCATGTCATGGAGCCGCAGGCCCAGCTCCAGATCGCGGAGTTCCGGACCAACAGGCAGTTCCAGGTCCAGAGCCTCGCCGGCTTCTCGTACGAGCATGTGGACATTCAGCTCGGCACGCAAGGGGCACGTCGCCCTGCGGCAGCCGTACATCCGCAAGGCGCTCATCCAGGGCATGAACCGGAAGCAGATCTCCGGCGCCCTGTACGGGACGATCGCCCCCGGCCTGCCGGTGCTGAACAACCTCATCTACAAGACCTTCGAGGGTGGCTACAAGGGGCACTTCTCGAAGTGGAAGTACAACCAGAAGGCCGTCATCGCCCTTCTGAAGAGCAAGGGCTGCACCGGTGGCCCGAACGCACCGAGCGCGGGCAACAACGACATCTTCTCTTGCCCGAACGTCGGCAAGCTGTCGTTCCGCTTCGGCACGACCACCGGCAACCAGCTCCGTGCCCTGACGTTCGAGATCATCCAGAAGCAGCTCAAGAGCGTCGGCATCGAGCTCCTGCCTCGCTTCCAGGTGGCCGGGACGCTCTTCGGCACGACGCTGCCGGGCGGTGACTGGGACCTCGTCATGTTCACGTGGGTCCAGTCGCCTGCTTCGAAGATCACCTCCAAGGACATCTACTCCTGCGGTGGTGAGCTCAACTACGGCAAGTACTGCAACCGCAAGGCGACCAAGGCGCTGAACACCACAGCGGCTACGCTCGACCCCGCCGCGCGTGGGAAGCTGCTCGACAAGGCCGATGCGATCATGGCGAACGACATCCCGTCGATCCCGATGTTCGTGCGGCCCGAGTTCTTCATCCGCAACGTGAAGGTGAAGGGTCCGCTCGCGAACCCGACCCTCACGGGCGACACGTGGAACGTCAACGTCTGGACGACGAGCTAGTAGGGCCGGACGTTGCCGCAGTGCGCTAGTCGCACATCGGTAAGGAACGACGGAGTCCCGTCCCCGCCTCAGGCGGGGGCGGGACTCCCCATAAGACCCCATGAAATGAGCGCTCACGCGAGTCCCGCTCGGTCTCGCCGCAGGTGAGGCAACGAGGAGACTCCTCTAAGATCAGGAAACCGAGGCCATGCTCCAGTACGTGATACGCAGACTCCTGTACAGCGCCTTCGTCCTCATCGCGGCGAGCTTCCTCGTTTTCGTCTTCGTCACCTCCTCCGGTGACCCGCTCGCATCGCTGAGGCTCACGCCCAACGTCTCCGAGGAGACGATCAACAACCTCAACGAGCGCAAGCACCTCGACGAGCCGATCCCCGTCCGCTACCTGTACTGGGTGGAGGAGGCCGTCACCGATCAGTTCGGAACGACGCTCCTGACCGACGAGCCGATCCTTCCCGACCTCTGGCGGGTCATGAAGAACACGCTTCAGCTGGTCCTCGTCGCGGAGCTCCTCGCCATCCTCCTGGCGGTCGGAATCGGCGTCTACTCGGCGCTCCGCCAGTACTCCGTCTTCGACTACTCGGCGACGACCTTCAGCTTCTTAGGCCTCGCCATGCCCCTGTTCTGGTTCGCCTTGATGCTGCAGGTGGCGGTGGTCCAGATCTACGAGGCGACGGGGCACAACATCTTCCCGGTCGCCAACCTGAACTCGGTCGACCCGGGTGAGGGGCTGAGCTTCGTCGTCGACCGGGCGCACCACCTCGTGCTGCCGGTCTTCGTCCTGATGCTCGCGAACATGGCCGCCTACACGCGGTACATGCGCGCCTCGATGCTCGAGGTCGTGAACTCCGACTACGTGCGGACCGCGCGCGCGAAGGGGCTCGCCGAATCGCGCGTCACGATGAAGCACGCGTTCCGCAACGCGCTCATCCCCCTGGTCACGCTCGTCGCCCTCAACTTCGGAACGCTGCTCGGCGGCGTGGTGGTGACCGAGACGGTGTTCTCACTCGACGGGATGGGCCTCTACTTCGTCAGCGCGCTCGGACAGAGTGACCCCTATCCGGTCATGGCGTGGCTGATGATCACGGCGACGATGATCATCATCTTCAACCTCGTCGCCGACATCACGTACGGTCTCCTCGACCCGCGAGTCCGGTATGACTGATCGCCACTCATCGGAGAGCGTCGGCCCGCCCGGCGGAGTCCAGCCGCTAGGCGGAGGCGTCGCCCTCGCCGGCGGACAGCCGGGGGGCGCCTCGGGCGTCGACCTCGCGTACGAGTCGGGTGTCGAGATGAAGGCGCGGAGCCAGTGGGCGTATGCCCGCATTCGCTTCTTCCGGCATCGACTCGCCGTCGGGCAGCCTGGTCGTGCTCATACTCATTGCCCTCGTCGGGGTCTTCGCCCCGCAGCTCGCCCCGTACGGGTTCGACGAGCTCGACCTGGAGAACATCACGGCGTCCCCGACGCTGACCGACAAGCACCTCTTCGGGACCGACCAGCTCGGGCGCGACTACCTGAGCCGCGTCATCTTCGGGATCAGGACGTCGCTCTGGGTCGCCGTCTTCGTCGCGCTGCTCTCGACCGCGATCGGCACCGCCGTCGGTGCCCTCTCCGGGTACTACGGGGGGCAGGTGGACAACTTACTCATGCGCTTCACCGACCTCATCCTGACGCTGCCCGGGCTCGCAGTGCTGCTGACGGCGGCCGTGTTCTTCGGGGCGAACGACTCGCAAGTCTACGGGGCTGACGATACCCCAGCCGATGAAGATCGGCCTCATCCTCGCGTTCCTGTTCTGGACGGCGGTCGCGCGGATCGTGCGCGGGCTCTTCCTGTCGCTCCGGGAGAAGGAGTTCGTCGAGGCGGCCAAGGCGGCCGGCGCGGGCGACATGCGGATCATCCTCCGCCACATGCTCCCGAACTGCGTCGGGCCGATCGTCGTCAACACGACCCTCATCGTCGCGGTGGCGATCCTGATCGAGGCCGCGCTCTCGTTCCTCGGCTACGGGATCCAGCCCCCGAACGCCGCCCTCGGCAAGCTCATCGCCGACGGCCAGGGCGAGGGGTTGACGACGTGGTGGCTGGTGACGTTCCCGGGGCTCGTGATCCTCGTCATCGCGCTCGCCATCAACTTCGTCGGAGACGGTCTCCGCGACGCGCTCGACCCGACCCAGCGCCGGACCCGCACTTAACATAGGAGCCTCGTGGCGCCCATCCTCGAGATTCGCGACCTGACGGTCGAGTTCAACACCGAGGACGGGGTCGTGCACGCCGTCACCGGCGTGAGCTACGACCTCAACCCCGGCGAGGTGCTCGGCATCGTCGGCGAGTCCGGCTCCGGCAAGAGCGTCTCGATGATGAGCGTCCTGGGGCTGATCCCGACGCCTCCGGGCAAGATCGCGAGCGGGGAGGCGACCTACGACGGGCAGAACCTCCTCAAGATGCCGAAGAGCAAGCTGCGCGACCTCCGCGGCGGCAAGATCGCGATGATCTTCCAGGACCCGATGACGTCGCTCAACCCGGTCCTGACGATCGGCGACCAGATCTCGGAGGCGCTCCTCATCCACAACGACGGCATGAGCGATGACGCCGCGGACAAGCGCACGGTGGAGCTCCTGGAGCTCGTCGGGGTGCCCTTCGCCGAGCGCCGCGTGCATCAGTACCCGCACGAGTTCTCGGGCGGGATGCGGCAGCGCGCGATGATCGCGATGGCGATCGCCAACGACCCGGCGATCCTCATCGCGGACGAGCCGACGACGGCGCTCGACGTCACCATCCAGGCCCAGATCGTCGAGGTGCTGAAGACGGCCCAGCGCGAGACGCACGCCGCGATCGTCCTCATCACGCACGACCTCGGTCTGATCGCCGAGCTCGCCGACCGCGTCGTCGTCATGTACGCGGGGCGGGTCGTCGAGCTCGGGGACGTCTACACGATCTTCGAGGCGCCGCGGCACCCGTACACGGTGGGGCTCATGAGCAGCCTCGCGCGGCTCGACGAGGACCTCGAGCGCCTGGAGCCGATCCCGGGCCAGCCGCCCAGCCTCATCAGCCCGCCACCGGGCTGCGCGTTCCATCCACGGTGCTCGCTCAGCCACGGCCGCGAGATCTGCCGCACCGAGGTGCCGCCGCTCCGCGCGCTCGGCGGCAAGGACACGCACGACTCCGCCTGCCACTTCGCCGAGGAGCTCGCCGCCGCGGGGGTCGGGGCCGGAGCCACGTCGTGAGCGAGGGCTTCTCCCCGGAGACGAACGGCGACGCGCTCCTTCGCGTCGAAGGCCTCGTCAAGTACTTCCCGATCAAGGCGGGGGTGTTCAAGCACACCGTGGGCCAGGTCAAGGCCGTCGACGGGGTCGACCTCAGCGTGCAGCCCGGCGAGACGCTGGGCGTCGTCGGCGAGTCCGGGTGCGGCAAGACGACTCTGGGACGGACGATCATCAAGCTCGTCGAGCCGACGGCCGGGAAGATCGTCTTCGACGGCAAGGACATCACCGGCTACAAGCGCCGGCAGATGCGGCCGGTGCGGCGTGACATCCAGATCGTGTTCCAGGACCCGTACGCGTCGCTGAACCCGCGCATGACCGTCCGCGAGATCGTCGCGGAGCCGCTCCGGATCCACAATCTCTATCGCGGCGCCGAGGGCAGGAGACGCGTGGAGGAGCTCCTGCGCACGGTCGGTCTCAGCCCGGAGCACGGGAACCGCTTCCCGCACGAGTTCTCGGGCGGTCAGCGGCAGCGCATCGGCGTCGCCCGGGCGCTCGCGCTGAACCCGAAGATGATGGTGCTCGACGAGCCGGTCTCGGCGCTCGACGTCTCGATCCAGGCGCAGGTCGTGAACCTCCTCGAGGAGCTCCAGCGGGAGTTCGGGCTCACGTATCTGTTCATCGCCCACGACCTGTCGGTCGTCCGGCACGTCTCGGACCGCGTCGCGGTCATGTACCTCGGGAAGGTCGTCGAGGTCGGAACGCGGAAGGACATCTACGGCGCGCCGATGCATCCGTACACCCAGGCGCTGCTCTCGGCCGTGCCGATCGAGTCGCCGCAGCAGCGCGGCAAGCGTGCGCGCATCGTGCTGACGGGCGACGTTCCGAGCCCTGCGAACCCGCCGTCCGGGTGCCGATTCCGGACGCGATGCTGGAAGGCGCAGGAGATCTGTGAGCAGGAGGACCCAGCGCTGGTCCCGCGCGCCGGAGGAACACACCCGGTGGCATGTCACTTCGCCGAGATCATGAAGCCGCTCGACCTCACCGAGGCGGCGCCCGCACCAACTGCCAAGATCTAACTACGGCCCGTTGTCGTCGTCATATGGGGGTATGGACGTGCTGAATCCGTCGTCGGTCGTGTGCGACCGCGTGCGAGCGCAGGTCTCACTGCTGCTCGACGGCGAGCTCTCGCAGCTCGAGCAGCGCATGCTCTCGTCGCACCTCCTCCGGTGCCCGGAGTGCAGCGCATACCAGGCCGACGTCGAGTCGTTCACGCTGCAGATTCGGAGTGCTCCGCTCGAGCAGATCACGCGTCCACTCGTCATCGAGCGCCGGCGCCGTCACGTCGGGAGTGCGCTTCCAAGCCGCAGCGGCTGCCGCGGTCGCGCTCGTCGCGCTCGGGCTCGGCGGCCAGCTCGCGTCGAGTGAGCCGCAGAACTCGTCGCTGCCGAGCTTCGACGAGTCACGCGACCTCAGCCCGCCGCGCCGGGTCCTCGAGCAAGAGCAGGCGATCCTCCACACCGTGCGGCCCGGCCTCGCGCTGCCGCCGCCCGGATCCGTTCTCTGAGCCTGTCCGCCCGACCTGCCTGAACCGTGAAACGCGCTCTCCTCCTCGTGATCGTCGGCCTGCTCGCGGTCGCCGTGGCCGGCTGCGGAGGAGGCGAGCCGACGGCCGAGGAGTACGCGGAGGCCGTCGTCAACACCCGCGACCGGACCGACTTCGCGCTGGAGCGGATCGTGAACGCGAAGTCCGAGGAGGAGCTTCTCAACCGCATGGACGAGGCGGCCGAGCAGATCGACGACGCCGCGGACGACCTCGACGGCGTCGGCGTTCCCGCCGACTACAACCCCGAGGGCGACCGGCTCGTGCAGCAGCTGAAGCAGCTCTCGTTCGATGTCGGGGCGGTCGCGAATGATTTCCGGCTGCCGGGAAACGAGGACCTCATCGACCCGACGCGCGGGATCAGCTTCGAGAGCTGGGACAAGGTGAACATCCAGCTCGCAGGGCTCGCCGGCAAGGGGATCCCCGTCGTGATCCTCCAGCCTCACGCCCCCAGCTCCTGAGGTCGCACGCGGCCCGTCGCCGACGGCCGCTCCGATAGACTCCGACCCCGGCCGGCCGCCCTCCGCGCGCCGCCTTCTGAGTCCCTCGCCTCCAGGAGACGCATGTCCGAGAACGGAGCACCGAGCACGAACACCGGCCGGATCATCGAAGTCAAGGGCGTCGTCCTCGACGCCGTCTTTCCGGACAGCCTTCCCGAGATCTACACCGCGCTCAGGATCGAGGTCGCGGAACAGGACGGCTCGACGCGCGTCCTGATCGCGGAGGTGCAGCAGCATCTCGGCGACGACCGCGTGCGCGCCGTCGCCATGGATTCGACCGACGGTCTCCCGCGTGGCGCCGTCTGCGTGGACACGGAGGGCCCGATCTCGGTGCCCGTCGGAGAGCCCACGCTCGGCCGCCTCTGGAATGTCATCGGAGAGCCGATCGACGAGCGAGGCGACGTGGCGGACGACACCGAGCGCTGGCCGATCCACCGCGACCCGCCGGTCTTCCGCGACCTCACGCCGAAGATGGAGATCTTCGAGACGGGGCTCAAGGTCATCGACCTGATCGCGCCGTTCGTCAAGGGCGGCAAGGTCGGCTTCTTCGGAGGCGCCGGCCTCGGCAAGACCGTGCTCATCCAGGAGCTCATCCACAACGTCGCGATGCAGCACGGCGGCGTCTCCGTGTTCGCGGGCGTGGGCGAGCGCTCGCGCGAGGGGAACGACCTCTGGCGCGAGATGGAGGAATCGGGCGTGCTCGACAAGGTCGCGCTCGTCTTCGGGCAGATGAACGAGCCGCCGGGAGCACGCCTTCGGGTCGGGCTCACCGGCCTGACGATGGCGGAGTACTTCCGCGACGAGGGGCAGGACGTGCTGCTCTTCATCGACAACATCTTCCGGTTCGTCCAGGCGGGCTCCGAGGTGTCGGCGCTCCTCGGCCGGATGCCGAGCGCCGTCGGCTACCAGCCGACGCTCGCGACCGAGATGGGACAGCTCCAGGAGCGCATCACCTCGACGCGCTTGGGCTCGGTCACGTCCGTGCAGGCGATCTACGTCCCGGCCGACGACCTCACCGACCCGGCTCCCGCGAACACGTTCGCGCACCTCGACGCGTTCATCACGCTCTCGCGGCCGATCGTCGAGAAGGGCATCTACCCGGCCGTCGACCCGCTCGACTCCTTCTCGCGCGCGCTCCAGCGGGGCGTCGTGTCGGACGAGCACTACGACACCGCGACCGCCCTGCAGCAGATCCTCCAGCGCTACAAGGACCTCCAGGACATCATCGCGATCCTCGGCATGGACGAGCTCACCGACGAGGACAAGCTCGTCGTCGGGCGTGCGCGCCGGATCGAGCGCTTCCTCTCGCAGCCGAACTTCGTCGCCGAGCAGTTCACCGGCACGCCGGGCAAGTACGTGAAGCTCGAGGACACGATCCGCGGCTTCCGGGAGATCATCGACGGGCAGCACGACGAGCTGCCCGAGTCCGCGTTCTACATGGTCGGGACGATCGAGGACGCCGTCGAGAAGGCGCGGCAGGCCGAGGCCGTCGCGGCGTAGCGCGTCGTGGCTCGAGTCGCACCCGAAGTTCGACGTCTCGCTCGTGACGCCGGAAGGCGCGGCGTACGACGGCGAGGCGGAGATGATCGTCGTCCCCGGCGCGGCGGGCGAGATCGGCGTCCTCGCGCGGCATGCGCCGCTCGTGGCCACGCTGAAGGCCGGCTCGACGCGGATCCATCTCAACCCGAACGAGGTGCTCGAGTTCGCGACCGGGCCCGGCTTCTTCAAGGTCGAGCTCGACCGCGCGCTCGCGCTCGTGGACGACGCCGTCGACGTCAAGGAGATCGACGACGAGCGCGCCCGCGCCCAGCTCGAGGAGGCGAAGGCCGAGCTCGAGCGGGTCGACGCGGGCGAGTCGCAGGCCGACCGCTGGCAGCTCGAGCAGCGCATCCAGCACGCCGAGAACCAGCTCGCCGTCTCCGGGCGTACCGCCGGTTGAGGCGCGTCGCCGTCCTCGGCGACGTGCACGGGAACGCGGTCGCGCTCTCGGCCGTGCTCGCGGAGCTGCGCGAGGAGGAGGTCGACCTCGTCGTCTGGACCGGCGATCTGTCGTGGGGCTGGGAGCCGACGGCGACCCTCGACCTCGTGCGCTCGCTCGAGCTGCCGGCGCGGTACGTGCGCGGGAACGCCGAGCGGGCGCTGCTCGAGCTCCGCGACGGCACCACCGAGTCGCCGACAGAGCGGGAGCGGTGGATGCTCGAGAGCCACACGCGCGCCGACCTCGAGCTCGCCGCGACGTTCGAGCACGCGCACTCGGTCGAGATCGACGGCCTCGGCCCGACGTACTTCACGCACGGCTCGCCCCGGAGCGACGAGGAGCTGCTGACCGCCGGTACGCCCGAGGAGCGCCTCGCCGCCGCGACGAGCGAGATCTCAGAGCGCGTCCTCGTCACGGGTCACACGCACGCGCAGTACGACCGGCTGGCGGCGGGCGTGCGAGCGGTGAACCCGGGCAGCGTCGGGATGCCGTACGAGGGCGGCCCGGGCGCGTACTGGGCGCTCCTCGGGCCGGACGTCGAGCTGCGGCGCACGGACTACGACGTGGACGAAGCGCGTCGCGCGCGTCCGCGCGAGCGGCATCCCGGACCCGGAGCAGCTCGTCGAGATTCTCACGAGCCCGCCGACGCCGGCCGAGCTGATCGAGGACGCCGAGCGGCTCGAGTTCTCGGGCTAACCCGGAGACGCGAACTCGGGATTCTCCCGAGGGCAGGGCGCTCGGGGCCTGGTTAGGTGAAGTCCATGAGACTTCGAGCGTTCCTCATCGGTTGCCTCCTCGCCGTGCTGATCCTGTTCGTGGGCGGCTGCGGCGTCGTCATGCTCGCGGCCTCCTCGCTTCCCTCCGGCGAGCTTCCCGAGGTCGACTTCCGCAGCGCCGAGATCAGCGCCGACCGAGCGGCGATCGTGCCCGAGCTCGAGGCGCAGCTGGACGGGGTCGAGCGCCGCTTCGGCGCCGAGCACGTCGGCCCGCGGTGGCAGTTCGACCGGTGTGAGGAGGGGTTCGACGACTTCACGCGGACGGACCGCTACGCGTACTCGTGCCGGATGCAGATCGCCCAGCTGATGCCGGTTGGCGAGCCGTTCGTGCGGAACGCGTCGCGCCTCGGCGAGGCGCTGCTCGAAGGCGACTGCCCCGGCGGCACCGACACGGATCGCGCTCTCGCCGAGCCGTACCACTCCCGCCCGGGGCAGATCGACTCGAGCACCGGCGACTGCGCGTCGGGGTACACGCGTCCCTGCTCCGGAGATCAGGCACTGGCTCACCCGCGCGCCGACCGACGCCGAGCTCCAGTCGGCACGGGTCTACCTGGGCGCGCGCTGCGACTGGATCCGCGCGCGCGAGCACTGCGAGTCGAGCGCGATCGACCTGCGAGCCGCCCTCGCCTCGGCTCCGCCGGACGCGGCGTATCTGGCGATCGTCGTCGCCGACGAGGACTACCACTCGATCCCGTGGGACTGCCCCTGGCCGGCGGCCTGGGTGCGCGACATCTGCCAGTCCTGACAGCGTTGCGCTAGCCTTTTCGCACCCGGAGAGCTTTGAACGGCAGCTTGGCGACCGGGTTACCAAACGCCTAAAGAGCCTCGCGAGCCTTCCGGCTCCCGACCTCTCTAGGCGGGAGCCGTTGTTTTGGAGGCACCGCGTGAAGGACGTACGCAGACAGATCGAGCAGGCCCTCGCCGAGAGGATCCTCGTCCTCGACGGGTCGTGGGGCGTCCTCATCCACCGCCGCGAGCTCTCCGAGGAGGAGTACCGCGGCGAGCGCTTCCGCGACCACTCGCACGACGTCAAGGGCGACCCGGACATCCTCAACCTCACCGCGTCCCGAGACGATCTCGGAGATCCACGACGCGTACTTCGAGGCGGGCGCCGACCTCGCGACGACGAACACGTTCACGGCCACGCGCATCGGCCAGGCCGACTACGCGCTCGAGGACGCGGCGGCGGAGATGAGCCTCGAGGGCGCGCGCCTCGCGCGGGCGGCCGCCGACCGCTGGACCGCGAAGACGCCCGACCGCCCCCGCTTCGTCGCCGGCTCCGTCGGGCCGCTCAACGTCACGCTCTCGCTCTCTCCCCGCGTCGAGGACGCCGCCTACCGCGCGGTCACGTTCGACCAGGTGCTCGAGGCGTACGTGGAGCAGATCGCCGCGCTGCGGGACGGCGGCGTCGACCTGCTCCTGATCGAGACGATCTTCGACACGCTGAACGCGAAGGCGGCGATCGTGGCCGCGCGAACGGCCGCGCCGGAGCTCCCGCTCTGGCTCTCGTTCACCGCCGTCGACAAGAGCGGCCGCAACCTCTCGGGCCAGACCTCCGACGCGTTCTGGATCTCGGTCGAGCATGCCGAGCCGTTCCTCGTGGGCGTCAACTGCTCGCTCGGCGCGACCGAGATGCGGCCGTTCCTCGAGAGCCTCGCGACGGTCGCGTCGACCTACGTCACGTGCCACCCGAACGCCGGCCTGCCGAACGCACTCGGCCTCCACGACGAGCAGCCGGGCGATACGAGCCGCTTCCTGCGCGCCTTCGCCGAGGACGGTCTCGTGAACCTCGTCGGCGGCTGCTGCGGGACGACGCCGGAGCACACGCGCGAGATCGCTCGCGCGGTCGAGGGGCTCCGCCCTCGGCGCGTGCCCGAGCCTCGACGCGCTCGCGCTTCTCCGGGCTCGAGCCGTTCGAGATCGGCCCGGACACGGGGTTCGTCGTCGTCGGCGAGCGGACGAACGTCACGGGCTCCGCGAAGTTCCGGCGGCTGATCGAGGCCGACGACTTCCAGAGCGCCGTCGACGTGGCCCTCGAGCAGGTGCGCGGCGGCGCAAACCTCCTCGACGTGAACATGGACGCCGACTTGCTCGACGCCGAGCAGGCGATGACGACGTTCCTGAACCTCGTCGCGACCGAGCCCGAGGCGGCGCGGCTGCCGATCATGGTCGACAGCTCGCGCTTCTCGGCGCTCGAGGCGGGGCTCCGCTGCCTCCAGGGCAAGGGCGTCGTCAACTCCATCTCGCTGAAGGAGGGGGAGGAGTCGTTCCTCGAGCAGGCGCGGACGGTGCGCCGCTACGGCGCGGCGGTCGTCGTCATGGCCTTCGACGAGCGCGGCCAGGCGGAGACCGCAGAGCGCAAGGTCGAGATCCTCGGCCGCGCGTACGACCTGCTCATCGAGCAGGCGGGGTTCCGGCCCGAGGACGTCATCCTCGACCCGAACGTCCTCGCGGTCGCGACCGGCATCGAGGAGCACGCCGCGTTCGCCAGGTCCTTCATCGACGCGATCCCGCTGCTGAAGGAGCGCTGCCCGGGCGCGCTCGTCTCGGGCGGGATCTCGAACCTCTCCTTCGCGTTCCGCGGGAACGACGCCGTGCGCGAGGCGATGCACGCCGCCTTCCTCTACCACGCGATCCGCGCGGGGCTCGACATGGGCATCGTCAACGCGGGGCAGCTCGCGGTGTACGAGGACATCGCCCCCGACCTGCTCGAGAAGGTCGAGGACGTCCTCTTCGACCGCCGTCCCGACGCGACCGAGCGGCTCGTCGAGCACGCGCGCTCGGTGACGGGCGGCGCGACCGCGCGCGAGCTCGACCTCTCCTGGCGCGAGGCACCCGTCGAGAAGCGCCTCGCGCACGCGCTCGTGCACGGCGTGGTCGACTTCATCGAGGAGGACACCGAGGAGGCCCGCTCGAAAGCTGCGCGCCCGCTCGACGTCATCGAGGGCCCGCTGATGGACGGGATGCAGATCGTGGGCGACCTCTTCGGCTCCGGGAAGATGTTCCTCCCGCAGGTCGTGAAGAGCGCGCGGGCGATGAAGCGCGCGGTCGCGTACCTGGAGCCGTTCATGGAGGCCGAGAAGACTGAGGCCTCGTCCGCGAAGCGGATCGTGCTCGCGACCGTCAAGGGCGACGTCCACGACATCGGCAAGAACATCGTCGGGGTCGTCCTCGGCTGCAACGGCTACGAGATCGTCGACCTCGGGGTCATGGTCTCGGCGGACAAGATCCTCGACACCGCGCTCGAGGAGGACTGCGACGTGGTCGGGCTCTCGGGGCTGATCACGCCGTCGCTCGACGAGATGGTCCACGTCGCGAAGGAGATGGAGCGCCGCGGGATCGACCTCCCGCTCCTCATCGGCGGGGCGACGACCTCGAAGCAGCACACCGCCGTGCGGATCGCGCCCGAGTACAGCAACCCGACCGTGCACGTGCTCGACGCGTCACGGGTGGTCCGCGTGGTGGGCGACCTCCTCGACGGCGATCGCCGCACGCAGCTCGACTCCGAGAACCGCGCCGACCAGGAGCGGCTGCGCACGCTCCACGCGGAGAAGGGACGCAAGCCGCTGCTCGCGCTGGCGGAGGCGCGCGCGAACCGCACGCCGATCGAGTGGCATCCCGAGGACCTCGCGGTGCCCGCGTTCACGGGCACGCGCGTGGTCGAGGCCGACATCGCGACGCTTCGCGACTACGTCGACTGGCAGTTCTTCTTCCACGCGTGGGAGCTCAAGGGGCGGTTCCCCGCGATCCTCGACGATCCGGTCAAGGGCGAGGCGGCGCGCGACCTCTTCGCGAACGCGAACGAGCTCCTCGACGAGATCGTCGCGGCGGGGTCGCTCACCGCGCGCGGGGTGTACGGCTTCTGGCCGGCACGGGCCGAGGAGGACGACCTCGTGCTGGATGGCGGGCATCCGTTTCCCGATGCTCAGGCAGCAG
The DNA here is from genome assembly GCA_963796405.1 of uncultured Actinomycetes bacterium. Taxonomy (GTDB): domain Bacteria; phylum Actinomycetota; class Thermoleophilia; order Gaiellales; family Gaiellaceae; genus GMQP-bins7. Next base: position 24,141 of record CAWCLL010000011.1, on the reverse strand, counting down.
GCCGACCATGCCGACTCGCGTCCGAACCGCTCGCTGGCGGACTTCGTCGCGCCCGCCGAGTCGGGGTTGGCGGATCACGTCGGCGCGTTTGCCGTCGCCGTGCACGGCGCCGAGGAGCTGGCCGACGCCTACGCCGCCGACAAGGACGACTACCGCGCGATCATGGTGCGCGCGCTCGCCGACCGGCTCGCGGAGGCGTGCGCCGAGTGGCTGCACGAGGTCGCGCGCCACGAGTGGTACGCACCGGACGAGCGCCTGTCCGGCGAGGAGCTGATCGGAGAGCGCTTCCGGGGAATCCGGCCGGCGTACGGGTATCCCGCGTGTCCCGACCACTCCGAGAAGCGAACGCTCTTCGAGCTCCTCGACGCCGGCCGCGCAGGCGTCGGGCTGACGGAGTCGTACGCGATGACGCCGCCGCCGAGCGTCAGCGGGCTGTACTTCGGGCACCCGCAGGCGCGCTACTTCTCGGTCGGTCGCGTCGGGCGGGATCAGGTCGAGGACTACGCCGAGCGCAAGGGGATCGAGGTCGCCGAGGCGGAGCGCTGGCTGCGCCCGAACCTCGGCTACGAGCCTTGATCGTCGGCGCAGGCGAGCGCCGCGCGACACCGAACTTTCCCGCCATGCCCCCTCGGGACAGGGCCGGAAGAGCCCGTAGAGGAATCGCGAAACCGGTGCTAGCGTCACTCGAGCCGTGAGAAAGAACAGCCGCTTCGGTCTCGTGCGCCGCTCGCCGGCGTTCGGGCTCCTCTTCCTCGCGACCGCGGGCTCGGCGATCGGGACGTACGTCGCGGCGATCGCGCTGACGCTCCACGTCACGGACCTGACGGGAGACAACGCCCCGCTGTGGGTCGCGGCGCTCCTCATCGCCGACTTCCTGCCGATCGTCCTGGTCGGGCTCTTTCTCGGCCCGCTCGTCGACCGCATCTCGCGTCGCGGCCTCATGGTCGTGTCGGATCTCGTGCGCGTCGGCGTCTTCGCGGTGCTGCCGTTCACGAACAGCCCGGAGGCGGTCGTGGCGCTCGCCGGAGTCGCGGGGATCGCGACCGGCTTCTTCCGGCCCGCGGCGTACGCGGGGCTGCCGAACCTCGTCCCCGACGACGAGCTGACGAACGCGAACTCGCTCCTCCAGACGATCGAGACGCTGGCGTGGATGATCGGGCCCGTCGCCGGCGCGCTCATGTTCGCCGCCTGGGGCCCCGACGTCCCGTACGCCGTCAACGCCGTGACGTTCCTCGTCTCGGCCGTGCTCGTCGCCTGCATCTCGGAGCGGAAGCTGCGCTCCGAGGAGTCCCTGACGCGCGGCCACTGGCGCGACGTCGCGGACGGTCTGCGTCTCGTCGTGACGTCGGCGCCGTTGCGCACGGTGCTCATCGTCTGGAACGTCGTCCTGATCGGCAGCGCGGCGATCAACGTGGCCGAGGTCTTCTACGCGCAGGACGTGCTCGAGGCAGGCGACGTCGGCTTCGGCGTCATCGTCGCCGCGAGCGGAGTCGGGCTCGCGCTCGGCGCCTATGTGGCTGCGCCCGCGCTCGGCAAGGTCGGGCTCCGCCGGCACTACGCGGGGTCGATCACGCTGATGGGCGTGGGGTGGGGCGGCGCCGCGGTGCTGGCTGTCGACTGGGGCGGGGGCGCGATTACAACCTCGATCTGGGCCGCAGTGCCGTTCGTCATCGCAGGAGCCGCCGGGAACGGGGCGGCGATCATCTGCAACCAGATCCTCGTCCAGCGAGGAGCCCCCGACCGGTACCGCGGGCGGGCGCTCGCGACGATCATGAGCTCGAACTACGCGGTGCTCGGGCTGGCGATGGGCGGCGCCGCTGTGCTCACGAAGGTCGTCGGCGCGGACGTCGTCTGGCTGGTGGCGGGCGCCGTGTACCTCTTCGGCGCGGTCATCGCGCTGGTGGTCACCCGCTGGTTGCCCGTCTCGGCCACCGACGAGGACCCTTTGCTCGACGAGCACGGCATCGCGGCCGCGAACGCGCTCATGGCCGACGAGCCGCTCGGGATCCCGCTCGAGCACGAGTACGTGCCCGCGCCCGAGCCCGCGTACGCATATGCGCACGCTGCGGCGCCCGAGCCGGTGTCTGAGACCGAACGGCTGCCCGCGCCCTCGTACGCTGCCGAGCCTTCGCGCGCGCCGGAGCCTCCGCCTGCGCCCGAGCCCGAGTACGCGCCCGAGCCCGTCCAGGCCCCCGAGCCCGAGCCGGCTCTCGCAGCGAACGACGGGTCGTCGCGACAGAGCCTCGAGCGCATCGCCGTCCTGCTCGAGGAGATCGAGAACCGCCGCGCGCGCGAGGCGAGGCGCAGGTCGTAGGAGGCGCCCGCCCGCCCTCGTTCTAGAGTCTCGGCGTGGCGAGGCGAGCCTGGACGCTCGAAGAGCTGACCGACGGCGTGCGGGCCGGCGACCGGCGTGCGCTCGCGCGGGCGATCTCGCTCGTCGAGGACGGCGACGCGCTCGCCTACCCGGTCGTGCGTGAGCTCTACCCGGAGACGGGGAAGTCTGTTGTGATCGGGGTCACCGGGCCCGCCCGGCGTGGGGAAGTCGTCGCTGATCGCCGCCCTGGTCGAGCACGTTCGCGCGGACGGCAAGACGGTGGGCGTCGTCTCGGTCGACCCGTCGAGCCCGTTCACGCGCGGCGCGCTCCTCGGCGACCGCATCCGCCTGGCCGACCACTTCCTCGACCCCGGCGTCTACATCCGCTCGATGGGGACGCGCGGGCACCTCGGCGGGCTCGCCGAGACGACGCTGCAGGCCGTGCTCCTGCTCGACGCTTCCGGGAAGGACCTCGTGTTCGTCGAGACGGTCGGGGCGGGGCAGAGCGAGGTCGAGGTCACGGGCATCGCGGACTCGGTCCTGCTCGTGCTCATGCCCGGCTCGGGCGACACGATCCAGGCGCTGAAGGCGGGGATCATGGAGATTCCGGACGTGATCGCGATCAACAAGTCCGACCATCCGGCCGCGAAGACGATGCTGAACGAGGTGCGTTCGATCGTCGCGCTCGCCGATCCCGAGCGGCGCCCGCCGATCGTGCTCACCGAGGCGCTGCGCGGGGAGAACATCCCCGAGCTGTGGTCGAAGCTCGAGGAGCATCGCGCCGGGCTCGCGGCCGACGGTCGGCTCGAGGAGCGGCGGCGGAGGAACCTCGCGCGCGAGGTGTTCGCGGTTGCGTCGAGCCGGGCGAAGTCGCATCTCGAGGAGGCGGTCGCCGACGATCCCGAGCTTCGGCGCCTCCTCGACGCCGTCGAGCGCCGCGAGCTCGACCCGCTCACGGCGGTGCGCGACATCATGGAGAAGGTCTTCAAGGTTTCCGATGACGGCGCCGTCCCTCGCTGACATCGAGGCGGCGCGGGCGCGGCTCGCGGGAGTCGCGCGCGAGACGCCGCTCTACCCGACGGAGACCTTCTCGCGGCTCTCCGGCCGAAAAGTGCTGCTCAAGGCCGAAAACCTCCAGCGGACGGGCTCGTTCAAGATCCGCGGCGCGTACAACACGATCTCGACGCTCGGCGAGCGGGAGCGTGCGGCAGGGGTCGTCGCCGCGAGCGCGGGGAACCACGGCCAGGCGGTTGCGTGGGCCGCGCGCGAGGCGGGCATCGCGGCGACGATCTTCATGCCCGAGGACGCGCCGATGGCGAAGGTCGAGGCGACGCGCTCGTACGGCGGCGGCGTCGAGCTCGCGGGCGCGGGGTTCGAGGGCGCGGTCGCCGCGGCGCAGGAGCACGTCGAGCGAACCGGCGCGACGCTCGTCCACGCGTTCGAGGACGCGCGCGTGATCGCGGGCCAGGGCACGATCGGGCTCGAGCTCGCGGAGCAGGCGCCGGAGGCGGAGACGGTGCTCATCCCCGTGGGTGGTGGTGGGCTCGCGGCAGGAATCTCGCTCGCGCTCCGGGAGCGGCGTCCAGAGAAGCAGCCAGCGCAGCGGATCGTCGGCGTCGTCTGCCAGCAGGGGCTCACGATCGCGGACGGGATCTCGGTGAAGTCGCGCGGCGAGCTCGCCGGCTCGATCCTCGACCGGACGCTCGACGACGTCGTCGAGGTCTCCGACGAGGAGATCTCGGACGCGCTCGTCCTCGTGCTCGAGCGGAAGAAGCTGCTGCTCGAAGGAGCGGGGGCGGTCGGGGTTGCCGCGCTGCTTGCCGGCCGCGCGGGAGGAACCGGCCCCGTCGCGGTCGTCCTCTCCGGCGGGAACATCGACGCGACGACGCTCATCTCGGTCATGCGGCTCGGCCTGACGCGGGCGGGCCGCTACCTCGCCGTGCGCACGCTCATCGCCGACTCGCCGGGCGAGCTGCGCAGCCTCCTCGACCTCGTCGCGCGCGAGCGCGGGAACCTCGTCTCGGTCGACCATCACCGCGAGGGCACGACGACGACGGCGCTCCAGACGGAGGTCGAGCTCGTGGTCTCGACGCGTGATGCCGAGCACTGCGAGGAGCTTCTCGGCGCGATCCGCGAGGCCGGCTACGCAGTCGAGCGCCTCGGCCCGCCCGCCTGAGCCTGGAGGACCCGGAGGACGTGCGCAAGCTCCTGCGCGTCTACCACGAGCAGGCGCGCGACGAGCTCGAGCGGCTTCGGCGGCACCGTCGAGAAGTTCATCGGCGACGCCGTCGTCGCGGTCTTCGGCGCGCCGGTCGCCCATGAAAACGACCCCGAGCGCGCGGTGCGTGCCGCGCTCGCGGTCCGCGAGGCCGTCGCGCGGCTCAACGAGGAGGAGCCTGGCCGCGACCTCCACGTCCGAATCGCCGTGAACACCGGCGAGGCGCTCGTCTCGCTCGACGCGGCGGCCAGCGAAGGCGAGGGGATGGTGGCGGGCGACGTGATGAACACGGCGGCGCGCCTCTCAGTCCGCCGCGCCCGTGGACGGCATCCTCGTCGGCGAGCAGACGTACCGCGCGACCGATCGCCAGATCGTCTACCGCGACGCGGATCCGGTCGAGGCGAAGGGGAAGGCCGCGCCGGTCCCCGTGTGGGAGGCCGTCGAAGCGCGCTCGCGGCTCGGCGTCGACCTCGGAGGCGCGGTACGCGCGGAGCTCGTCGGCAGGAGGGCGAGCTCGACCTCCTCCTCGGCGCCCTCGCTCGCTGCCGCTTCGCGAGCGGCTCGACGCAGCTCGTCACGCTCGTCGGCGTCCCGGGGATCGGCAAGAGCCGTCTTGTCTACGAGCTCAGCCGTGCGGTGGACGAGGACGAGGAGCTCATCACCTGGCGCCAGGGGCGGTCGCTGCCGTACGGGGAGGGCGTCTCGTTCTGGGCGCTCGGCGAGATCGTCAAGGCGCAGGCCGGGTGCTCGAGTCCGACCCTGCGGACGTGACCGAGGAGAAGCTCGCGGCGGCCACGGACGTGATCGCGGACGAGAGCGAGCGTGCCTGGGTCGAGCGCCACCTTCGCCCGCTCGTCGCGCTGACCGGGGACGAGCTCACCGCCGCCGACCGGCGTGGCGAGGCATTCGCCGCGTGGAGGCGCTTCCTCGAGGCGGTCGCCGAGCGCGCGCCGAGCGTGCTCGTATTCGAGGATCACCAGCGCTGGGCGCGCAGGATGACCTAACCTGTTTGGCCTCGAGCGCAAGGAGGCGACACCGATGGAAGGCAAGCAGCCGACTTTCGAAAACGACGTCAAGCCTCTCTTCAGGGAGCGCGACCGTGGGGCGATGGTCAGCGTGGCCCAGTTCGATCTCTGGTCGCGAGACGACGTGGCCGAACACTCGCAGGAGATCTTGCAGCGGCTGGAAAGCGGGTCGATGCCGTGTGACGAGGCATGGCCAGAGGAGCGCGTCGCGATCTTCCGTCAGTGGGTCGGGGCGGGCATGCCCCCGTAACGGAGGCGAAGCGTCCGCGCGCCGCGACCTTACTTCCGCGTGACCTCGACCGTGTAGCGGGAGCCGGAGTCGGCCATGACGGTCACCCTCACGTTCGCATCCTCGAACGTCTGGCCGGGAACGTACGGCGCGTTGTAGAGCGTGCCGCACCGATTCAGCTCCTCCCCGGGCACGTCCTCGGCGGCTCGCCGTATCAGGACCGGCCCGCCGCCGTTCGACACCTGCGAGTCGACCGTGTAGACGAGCACGCCCTCCTTGCAGAGATTCGCGTCGAGCCCGAGCCGGCGTCTCGCCTCGATGACGTAGGCGGTCGACGGCGTCGTCCGCACCACGACCATCTTCGTCCCGCCTCCCGCCTCGATCGGGGTCAGCGTCGCGCTCACCTGCCCCGGCCCCTCTAGGCACGTGACCTGGCTCTGGTCGATCCAGCCGAGGCGGTACTTGTGCCAGGCGTGGAAGTGGTGCTGGTTCGGCTGGCTCATGGGGTCCCACATGCCGACGAGATCGAAGCGCGTACCGCCCGGGATCTGCTGGTAGTTCTCAGGGAGGCCCAGCGAGTGGGCGAGCTCGTGGTTCCCGATCGACGGGATGTCCTGGTGCGCGAGCGTGAACGCACGCATCATCACCGTCCCGTGGCGAAGCTCGTTGCCGTCGCGCGTGAATCCCCGCCCGGGAAAGGCGGACCAGGCAGGATTGCCGGCGGCCTGGTAGGGGGCGAGGCCGGGTGCGACGAGGAACACGAATTGCACGTTCGAGAAGTCGACCTCCGCGTCGACGAGGCCTGTCGCCTCGGTCAGGAAGTCCCGCATGCCGGGGCCGCCGTCGCTGAGGCTCGCGTACGAGGCCGCGGACTTGGACATGCGACGCCAGCCTGGGATGACCTGAGCCGACGCGGCGAAGCGGCCGAACGAGTACTCCTGGAACCGACCGAGACCGCTCACGGTCGCGCTCAGGAGCGCGGCGGCGTCCTGGGTCGCGGGCACGTCCGGGAAGTCCACGGCGATCGCGACCGCGTTCGTGGTGCCGCCTGTCGGCAAGGCGCCCGCGACGTTCACTGGTCCTTCGTGGAAGAGCGGGAAGCCGAAGCCGGCCTCGAGCTGCTCCGCTTGCTGATTCGGCGCCAGCATGCACGGCGAGGATGCCGTCGGGACCACGACCGGGCCCGTCGGCGGCGGCTCCAGCGGCGGCTCTGGCGGTGGAGGGGCTGGGGGATCCGGCGCTGGAGGGGCCGGCGGCTCCGGCTTCGGAGGCTTCGGCCTCGTGACCTTCTCGCAGTTGCGCAGGACCCGATCTGCGCGGTCTGCGAACACGCGGTCCCGCCCGGGCCCGCAGTCGACGCGGTCCCGGCCGGGGCCGGGGAACAGGCGGTCGTTGCCGGCCTTTCCGAAGAGCTTGTCGTTGCCCGCGCTGGCCGTAGATCGAGTCGGCGCGCATCGTCCCGCGCAGCGTGTCGGCGCGCTTCGAGCCGACGATCTTCTTCAGCTCGGCCGGCGACGTCGGCGCCACGAACACGAGCGCCGCCGCGGCGACGGCGAACAAGACCAAGCGCCCCGCTCGGGGACGCGTAGGAAGCACCACACAGGTGAGATTCAGCCGCCGCAGCGGCGAAATTCTACCGTCGGCTTGCCCGCTGCGGCCCACGCGTCGATGCCGCCGTTCGCGACCGCTCGCGCGTCGTAGCCGCGCGCCGAGAGGATGCTGGCCGCGATCGCCGCGCGCGGGCCCGTCTCGCAGATCGTGACGAGCGGCCGGTCGTGGGGCAGGTCGTTCTCCTGCAGCGCGAGCAGGCGGTACGGGACGTTGCGGCTGCCCGCGATGTAGCCGGCGTCGCGCTCGTCCTTCTCGCGCACGTCGATCAGCTCGGCCCCGTCCGCGAGGAGCGAGTCGAGATCGTCGACCGAGACGAGCGGAAGCGTCTCCGCGCCGCCTCCGCGCACCCAGCCTGCGATCTCCAGGAATCCCGACCGAGCGCAGCCCGCGAATCGCTGCGGCCGCCTCGTCCTTGTCCGCCGCCGCGACGACCAGCGACCGCTCGCCGTCGAGCACGAACGCCGCCTTCGTCGAGAAGCTCGAGCCCGACCAGGGGACGTTGACGGCGCCTTCGACGTGTCCCGCCGCGAACAGCTCGACCGGCCGCACGTCGAGCACCTGGCTGCCCTCGGGCGGCGCGTCCAGCTCGGACGGCTCGTGGCTGCGCGCCGAGGAACGGCCCCGCGGTTGAGCTCGACGATCCGCTCCATGTTGGGCGGCCGCGGCGCCGAGATCGCGGCGGACTCGAGCACGAACGCCTCGACGTCCCCGCTCGCGAGCGCGGGGTTGAACCGGCGCTCGAAGCCGATCGTCGTCGACGCCTTCGAGCTCATCGCCTTTCCGCACAGCGAGCCCGCGACATGGCCGGGATAGACCTCGACGCCGTCCCCGAGCTCGACGAGGCGCCGGAGCGAGTGGAAGAGACCCTCGGCGCCCTCCCGCGCCTCGACCGCGAGGTCGGGACGTGCGGCATCTCCGACGAAGAGCGAGTCGCCGGTCAGGACGAGCCACGGCTCGTCCCCTCGCGAGCGGTCGATCACGGCGAAACAGCAGTGCTCCGGCCGGTGCCCGGGCGTGTGGATGCAGCGGAGGACGACGTCCCCGACCTCGATCTCGTCGCCGTCCGCCAGCGCGTCGTGCGCGAACTCGGCCTCGGCGGCCGCGTGCACCGACACCGGCAGCCCGTGCTCGAGCGCGAGCCGGCCGTGACCGGAGACGTGGTCGGCGTGCGTGTGCGTCTCGACGACGCGGACGATCCGCACGCCTCGTTTCTCCGCCTCCTCGAGGTACTGCTCGATCGCGTACGCGGGGTCGACGAGGACGGCGGTCCCCGATCCCTCGTCACCCACGAGGTACGACGCGCACCCCAGCGCGTCGTCGACGAACTGCGTGAAGATCACGACTCGCGACCGTAGCAGCGAGTTCCGCTATTTCTCTTGAAGCATTGGCCTGGTTTCAGACGCGCGCCAAGGAAGCCAGGCATGCGAATGGACATCTTCAGCGCGAGGCGGAGCCGTCAGCTGGCTCATCGGGGATCCTCGAGATCTTCCTCGTCTTCTACGCCGTCTTCGCCTCATCTTCTGACCGCGACGCGAGAGCGCCGGCGAGCGCGAGCAGGCCGGCGGTGCCGACGACGGCCCAAACGTACGGCCGCGACGACGACTCCTCACCGGGGATGACCGTGAGCGCGGCGGGGGCGGCCACGACCGCGCCGTCCGCATAGCGCTTGGTGGCGACGATCTCCACCACGCCGGGCTCGGGCCGGCGCCTCCGCGACGAGGCTGAACGTCGCCTCCCGGTCCGGAGCGACCTGCCCGCCCGTCCACGTGGCCGTGCGTGCCGTCGACTGCCGCCTCCCAGCCCTCGACCGGCTCTGCCTCCTCGAGCTCGAAGCCGGCAGGAAGGGCGACCTCGAACTGCGTCAGCGGGACCGTGCGGTCGTTGTGCCCGACGACCGACAGCGTCTCCGTGGCGCCCTCGGCGACGAATGTGGGCGTTACCTCCACATGCGCGCCCGCGGGCGCGGCGAGGACGAGGGCGGCTAGGGCGACGCAGGCGAGGGCGAGGGCGAGGCGAGCCTCGCCCCTACAGGCCGAGATGGCGAGCGATGACCATGCGCTGCACCTCATTGGTGCCTTCCCCGATCTCGAGGATCTTCTGGTCGCGGTACAGCCGGGAGATCGCGGCCTCCTCCATGTAGCCGAAGCCGCCGTGGATCTGGAGCGCGGCGCCGGCGACGCGCGCGGAGAGCTCGCCCGTGTAGAGCTTCGCCATCGCCGCCTCGCGCGCGAAGTCGCGGCCCTGGTCCTTCAGCCACGCGGCGCGGTACACCAGCGCCCGCCCGGCCTCGATCTCCGTCGCCATGTCCGCGAGCCGGAACTGCACGGCCTGGAAGCGCGAGATCGGCTTCCCGAACTGCTCCCGCTCCTTCGCGTACGCGTACGCCAGGTCGTAGGCGCCCTGCGCGAGCCCGACTCCCATCGCGGCCACCGAGATGCGCCCGCCGTCGAGGATCTCGAGGAACTGGTGGAAGCCCTCGCCGCGCGGCCCGAGGAGGTTCCCCTCCGGCACGGCACAGTCCTCGAACGAGAGCTCGCGCGTGTCCGACGCGCGCCAGCCGAGCTTCTTCATCGGCGCCGAGATCGTGTACCCGGGCGTCCCGTTCTCGACCACGATGTTCGAGATCTCGTCCTCGCCGGTGCGCGCGGTGATCGTGACGCCCCAGGTGACGTCGGTTCCCGCGTTCGTGATGAAGAGCTTGGAGCCGTTGATCACCCACGACCCGTCACGGAGTTCCGCGGTCGTCCGCGTGTTCCCCGCGTCCGAGCCGGCGCCGGGCTCGGTGAGCCCGAAGGCCGCGAGCCGCCGCCCGGATGCGAGATCCGGCAGCCACCGCGCCTTCTGCTCGTCCGTCCCGTACAGGAGGATCGGCATCGTCCCGAGCGAGGTGTGGGCCGCGACCGTGATCGCGACGGAGGAGTCGATCCGCGTCAGCTCCTCGATCGCGATCGCGTACGAGACCGTGTCGCCGCCCGCGCCGCCGTGCTCCTCCGGGATCGGCAGGCCCATGAGGCCGAGCTCGGCGAGATCTTCGACGAGCTCGTAGGGAAAGCGACTGTCGAGGTCGAGCTCCGCGGCCACGGGAGCCACCTTCTCCCGCGCGAAGGAGCGCACGGTGTCGCGAATCAGCTCCTGTTCGGCCGTGAGGTCGAAGTCCACGCCGCGGGGATGCTATCCGCGCGGTAGGCTCCGGCCCGTCCGCAACCGAGTGAGGGAGAGGCGAGCCGATGCCTAGCGTGCAGGAGTTCTTCGTGGGTCTGCCGGAGCGGGTGAGCCCGGACCGGATCGAGGGCATGAACAACACCTACGTCTTCGACATCGAGGGAGCGGGCGCGTGGACCGTCGCCATCGCCGACGGGACGATCGAGGTGACGGAAGGCGTCGGAGACGCGGACTGCACGTTCTCGGCCAGCGAGGAGAACTTCGAGAAGATCATCGCCGGCGAGCAGAACCCGACGACCGCGTACATGACGGGCAAGCTCAAGATCAAGGGCGACATGGGCGCGGCGATGAAGCTCCAGAAGCTGTTCTGAGTCTCTGGCGCAAGACCAAGATCCGCTAGCGCGGATCTTGGTCGCGCAAATCCCTAAAGGCGTCCGCTTCGCGGCCGCATCGCACCCAGTAGCGTTGGGTTCCGCCGAAGCTGTAGGCTCGCGCGCGTGATCTGGGCGCGCCTCGCGATCGTCTACGGGATCAACGTCCTCGCGTTGATCGTCGTCGACTGGCTCTTCGACAGCGTTTTCATCGGCCGCTGGTGGCCACTGCTCCTCGGGGCGGCCGTCCTGACGATCGGCAACCTGATCATCAAGCCGATCCTCGCGATCTTGACGCTGCCGCTGATCGTCCTCACGTTCGGGCTCGCGTACTTCGCGATCAACGTCCTCATGCTCGCGCTCGCCGAGTGGATCGCACCGGACTTCTCGATCGACGGCTTCTGGACGTACGTCGGCGCCACGATCGTCGTCTGGCTCGTGAACTTCGTCGTCGACGTTCTGCTGAGCAGGATCTCGAGCGACCAGTAGGTCATCGTGAACCGGTACCAGCTGCTTCTGTTCCTGCACGTCTCGATGGCCGTGATCTGGGTCGGCGGTGGGCTGATGATGCAGTTCTTCGGCATGCGTGCTGCGATGCTGGGAGACCGCGAGCGCCTGGCCAAGCTCGGCGAGGACATCCACTGGATCGCGAACCGGGTGTTCATCCCCGCGTCGCTGATCGCCTTCCTCACCGGCATCGTGCTCGTCGTCGACGAGGAGATCTTCCGCTGGGGCGACGACTGGATCGTGATGGGGCTCTTGCTCTACGCGACGACGTTCCTCGCGGGGGCTCTGTATCTCGGGCCCGAGGCGAGCAGGGTCGGGAAGCTCGTCGAGGAGCACTCGCCCGAGGCGGGGCCGCGGATGGTGCGCTTCGTCATGCTCACGCGGCTCGATCTCGTCCTCCTCTTCTTCATCATCTACGTGATGACGGTGAAGCCGGAGGTCGATTCCGAGGCGTTCCTCGTCGGTCTCGTCGGCGCGGTAATGGCGGGCGTGCTCGTCTGGTGGCGCTACCGCACCGCACTCACGCAGATGATGTCCGGGCCGCCGGGGGCACCGCCTCCGCCCACCGACGCGGCCGCCTAGCTCTCGAGCTCGACGAGCGGTGCGCCGCCCGCGACGCGGTCGCCGGCCTCGACGTGCACGGCGCTCACGGTGCCCGCGAACGGCGAGTGCACCGGGATCTCCATCTTCATCGCCTCGAGCACCACGAGCGGGCGTCGCGCCTGCACCTCGTCCCCCGCCTGCACGTCCACGCTCAGCACGGTCCCGGGCATCGGCGCAGTCACCGTCGCGGTCCCTCCGGCGACCGCCCCGCGGTCCTGCGCGGCCACGTCGACGTCCGGCGGCGGAGCGGGCGCCGGCGCGGGGAGGTTGAGGCGCCACGGCGTCTTCCAGGGCCCGTTCGCGAGCCGGAGGGGGAGCGCCGAGAGCGGTGGATGCTCCGTGAGGAACGCGGTCGTCGCCTCGCCCGCCCGCACGACCGGATGCGACACGAGCCAGCGCAGGAAGGGGAGGTTCGTCGTCACGCCCGCGACCTCGGTCTCCTCGAGCGCGGCCGCGAGGAGGGCCAGCGCCTCCGCCCGGTCGCGGCCGTGCGCGACGAGCTTCGCGATCATCGGGTCGTAGCCGAGACCGACCTCGTCCCCTTCCTCGACTCCGGCGTCCACCCGCACGCCGCGCGGCAGCCCGCAGACGCTCGAGCCGGCCGGTCTGCGGGAGAAAGGTGCGCGGGTCCTCGGCGTAGAGACGCGCCTCGACGGCGTGCCCGTCCGAGGCCGAGCGCGGAACTGCGAGCTGCTCGCCCGCCGCGACGCGCAGCTGCTCTCCGATCAGGTCGAGGCCCGTCACCGCCTCGGTGACCGGGTGCTCGACCTGGATGCGGCCGTTGAGCTCGAGGAAGTGGAACTCGCCGTCGGCGAGGACGAACTCCACGGTGCCCGCGCTCTGGTAGCCGATCGCTTTCCCGAACTCCACCGCTGCAGCGAAGAGCGCGTCGCGCAGCGCCGGATCGAGCCCCGGAGCGGGCGACTCCTCGAGCACCTTCTGATGCCGCCGCTGCACCGAGCAGTCCCGCTCGCCGAGGGCGACGACGTTCCCGTGCGCGTCCGCGAGGAGCTGCACCTCGACGTGCCGCGGCCGCTCGAGATAGCGCTCGCAGTAGAGCGTGCCGTCGCCGAACGCGCCCACCGCTTCCCGCTCCGCGGCCGCGAGCGCCTCGTCGAGCTCCGCCTCCGAACGAACGACTCTCATCCCGCGACCGCCGCCGCCGGCCGCGGCCTTGACGACGAGCGGGAAGCCGATCTCCTGCGGAGTCCCTTCGGGCAGCGTCGGAACGCCGGCCTCGCGGGCGATGCGCTTCGCCGCGAGCTTGTCGCCCCCGAGCCGGAGCGCGCCCGGCGGCGGGCCGACCCACGTCAGCCCCGCGGCCTCGACCGCCTCCGCGAAGTCCGCGTTCTCCGCGAGAAACCCGTAGCCCGGATGGATCGCGTCCGCGCCGGCCGCCTTCGCCGCGCGAATGTGCTCCTCGGAGTGGAGGTAGCTCGCGATCTCGACCGTCTCGTCGGCGGAGCGCGCGTGGAGCGAGCCTGCGTCGTCGGGCGCCACGACCGCGACCGTCGCGATCCCCTGCTCCCGGCACGTGCGAAAGACGCGCAGCGCGATCTCGCCGCGGTTCGCCACGAGGAGCTTCCGGATCGTCACGAGCGGGAACTGTAGGGCGGAGGCGCTAGGCTCGCGCGTCATGGCGCGCTTCATCCCGCCGGTCGTCCTCGGGCTGATCGCGCTCGGGCTCCTGATCGGGGGAGTCGAGCCGGCGTGGTGGATCACGGGGCTCGTCGCGCTCGGGCTCGCGGCCACGATCGCGGCGAAGATGAGCATCAGGCTCTCCGACCGCTCGCTGCGCCTGGCGCCCTACATTCCGGCCTTGATCGCGGGGCTCGTCGCCGCCGGTCTCCTGATCGCGGGCCTGTCGCCCGGCTGGTGGATCACGGCCCTGGTCGCGGTCGGAATCGCGCTCGTCGTCTTCATGTCGAGCCACTAGAGTCTTCGAGCGTGGTCCGCCTCGTCGTCCGCACGCTCGTCGCGCTCGCCGCGAACGCCGTCGGCCTCATCATCGCCTCGCTGCTCCTCGATGGCTTCAGCATCGACGTCACCGGCTTCATCGTCGCGCTCGTCGTCTTCACCGTCGTCTTCGCGCTGATGCAGCCGTTCCTCGAAGCACAGTTCCGGAGAGCCCCGTCCGCCGTTCTCGGCGGCGTGGCGCTGATCGCGACGCTCGTGTCGCTGATCGTGACCGTCCTGCTCACCGACGGTCTCTCGATCGACGGCCTGGCCGGCTGGCTGGCGGGAACCCTGATCGTCTGGCTCGGAGCGCTCATCGCCGCCTTCGTCCTCCCGTTCCTCGGGCTGAAGAAGTTCCTCGACGAGCGCCGCGACTAGCCCTCGTCCTCCGCCCAGTGCGGGGCGCGCCGCTCGAGGAACGCGTGCAGGCCTTCCTGGCCCTCCTCGCTCGTGCGGTGCACGGCAGCGGTCTGCGCCACTTCGGGAGCGCCGGGCGCTCGACTGCGAGCCGCTTCCCGGCGCGTACCGCCTCCGGCCCGCCGGCGAGGATCGACGCGACGATCTCCTCCACCACCTCCGGATCCTCCGAGATCTCCGACACGAGGCCGATCCGCAGCGCCACGTCCGCGTCGAAGCGCTCGCCCGTGACGAAGTAGCGCCGGGCCGCGGTGCCGATCTTCGGCAGGACGAACGGGGAGATGACCGCGGGGATGATCCCGAGCCGCACCTCCGTGAACCCGAACGTCGCATCCGGGTGCGCGACGGCGACGTCGGCGGCCGCGACGAGCCCGGAGCCGCCGCCGAGCGCGAAGCCATGCACCCAGCAGACGACCGGAGCCGGACACGTGTCGATCTCCTCGAGCATCCGGTACAGCCGGAGCGCGTCCTCGACGTTCTCGTCGTAGGAGAGGTCGATCGACGCGCGCTGCCACTCGACGTCCGCGCCTGCGCAGAAGCTCGGCCCGTCGCCGTCGAGAACCACCGCGCGCGCGTCGCCGACGTCCGCGAACGCCTCCGTGAGCTCTGCGATGAGCGCGGCGTCGAAGGCGTTCCGGCGCTCCGGCTTCGCAAGTGTCACCCGCAGGACGTGACCGTCCCGCTCTGTCCGCAGGCCGGGCATGGAGCGGACACCTTATGGTTTTGGCGATGCCCGCGAAGCGCTTCACGGTCGAGCTCGAACGCGTCCTCAGGACGGTGGGCACGCTCGAGCGCGTCCGGACAGGAGCGACGGCTCGCTGATGGCGCTTCGCGGCGCACTCGCGGCGTCGGTGACGCCTCTCGCGGTCGGCGGTGGCGCGCTGGACGAGGACGCGTTCCGACCGCTCGTCGACTTCTTCGTTGCCGCCGGGCTCGACGGGATCCTCGCCCTCGGCACCGCGGGCGAGGGGATCCTGCTCGAGGAGGCCGAGCGCCGGCTCGCGGCCGACCTCTTCCTCCAGGCCGCGGACAACCGGCTTCAGGTGGCCGTCCACTGCGGGGCGCAGTCGACCGCGGAGACTGTTCGGCTGGCAGCGCACGCGGCCGAGGTCGGCGCGGACGCGGCCGTCGTCATCGGACCGCCGTACTTCAAGCTGGACGAGCGCGCGCAGCACGCGCACTTCCTCGCCGCCGCGCTCGCATGCGCGCCGCTGCCCTTCTACGTCTACGAGTTCGAGTCGACGAGCGGGTACGCGGTCGCGCCGGCGGTCCTCGAGCGGCTGCGCGAGGACGCGCCGAACGTCACCGGGCTCAAGGTGTCCGACTCCCCGTTCGATCGCTTCTCCCGCTACCTGCTCCCTGGCTTCGACATCTTCGTCGGGCCGGAGGCGCTCATCTACGAGGGGATGGAGGCGGGCGCCGTGGGCGCGGTGTCCGCGCTCGCGTCGGCGTTCCCGGCGGAGGTCGCCGCGGTCGTGCGCGAGCCGACAGCCGAGGGCGCCGCGCGCCTCGCCGAGCTGCGCGACGTCGTCGAGCGCTTCCCGAGGCAGGCGGCGCTCAAGCGGCTCCTCGGGCGGCAGGGCGTGCCGGTCGCGGGAGGACGTCCGCGCGCCGCTCCGCGGGCTCACGCCGGAGGAGCGCGATGAGCTCGACGCCTGGCACGCGTCGCTGGTTCCGGCGGTTTCGTAGCGCACCTGGGCCGGGCATGCCCGGCCCCTACGACCTGAGATGCGCGGCTCGTCTCCGTGGGGCGAGATACATCTCGCCCCTACGGCCACGGACAGAGTTTCGTAGGGGCGAGGCATGCCTCGCCCGCGGGCGCCACGGACCCGCTACGCGTCGAGCAGGTCGAACTCCTCGTAGACGTCCGCATCGGTGCCGATCAGGTCGGTCGCCCAGCCGACGGCCTCGGGGAGCTCGTCACCGTGGAGCACGGCACCGAAGCGCTCGTTGACCTCGTTCCAGATCCACGCACTCGGCGGGACGAGCTCCGGGAGCGACTCCCGGAGCTCGTCGATCGTCGTCTGCGAGTCAGACAGGTTCCAGATGAGGATGCGAACGATCACGTCACACGTGCGTGAAGCCGAGGTCTCGCGTCGCGGTCAGCGACGCGAGACCTCGGCGTCTTCGACGAACGCTACGGCGATACGCAGATCGCGTACGCGTGACCCGAGGCGGCTGCCCCCGTCGTGTTCTGGTAACTGACGTTCCAGCCCGTCGGTATGGATCCAGCGTTCAGCGGTTCCGGGTACGACTGCTTGAGGTGAACGCCCGCGGCGTTCACGTTCGTTGCTCCGCCTCCGGTCGCTCGCTCGCCGGGAAGGCAGCTCACCTCGATGAACGTCGAGGCTCCCGCCGGCAGCGTCGTTGACACACTCTGGCGCACTCTGACGTTGGTTGCGCCCGGAGCGCCTGCAACTCCCTGGATCCCCTGCGTCCCCTGCGGTCCCTGAGCGCCCTGCGGCCCTGCCGGCCCTGCCGGACCCCTGGCACCGGCCGGAACCTGCCCGGCTTTGAAGTCGGCGCGGAGCAGCGACCCGTTCTTGACCTTCTTGGAGTTGACCGCGTTGTTCTTGAGCTGCGGTGTTCCGACCGTGTTTCTCCCGAGCTGTGACACGGCGGCGACGCTTGTTCCCGTCAGGCTGATGAGCAGCGCGATGCAGGCAATAACCGTCGCAGGAGTCGGCTTGACCCCCCGTAGCAAGCGCATACGTTCCCCTTTCGATTCGTCCCCTCGACTGTGGGTCGCATCGTAGTGGGGTGTACGGCTGCCTACCACGCCAATGGGGGATCGCCGGTTAGGCAGAGTGAGGGAGCGGAGTCGACTCCGCTCCCTCGACTTGCGACTGCGTTTTCGAGCCGCTATGCGTTCGTGAGTGTCGCGACCCTGGACCGCGGTGACGCTCGGGTTCAGGACGCTGCCGAGACCGCTCGACTGACACTGGAGATCGGCGGCTCCGGCCGCGGCGAGCGTGCCGCCGCCCTGGAGCGTGATCGCGGTCTTCTCGCCGGGCTCGAGGGCGCCACCGAGGGTGACCTCCATCTGGTCGACGACGCTTCCGCCGATCGACAGCCGGCGCTGACAGGTCTGCGTCGAACCGGCAATGCCGTTGCTGTCAGCGGTCAGGGTGGCCGTGACGAGCCACGACCCGACCGGGAGGCTCAGCGACCGCTGCGTCGCGAAGGCCGTGCTCCACGGCGTCGCGGGACCGTTCAGCGCCTGGCGGAGATCGCTCGGGCCACGCGGCCCGGCGGCTCCGGCCGCGCCGGCCGGCCCACGGGCGCCACGGACGCCGCGGAGGAGCGTGCCGCGCCTGAGGTCGGACCTGGTCAGCGTGCCGTTCTTGACCTTCTTCGACGTGATCGCACCCGGTTTCAGGTGCTTTTGCTCCGACGCTGTTGCGCGGGAGGACCTGCTGCACGGCGGCGACGCTCGTCCCCGTGAGGCTCACGAGGAGCGCGAGAGACGCCACGACCAGCGCAGGCGAAGTCTTGAACCTCTGTAGGAGGCGCATCTGTACTGCCTTCGTCGACTCCCGTTCTGAATCACTGTCCTTCCCGGCGGGAATCGCCGAAAACTGCTCCTAACAGATCGTTTTCCTGTGCCGCCTGTCACATGCGGAAGACGCCGAAGGTCGTCTCCGGCACAGGCGTGTTCGCGGCGGCTGCGAGGCCGAGCGCGAGCACGCGGCGGGTGTCGAGCGGGTCGATGATGCCGTCGTCCCAGAGGCGCGCGGTCGAGTAGTACGGGTTGCCCTCGGCCTCGTAGGTCGCCTTGATCTCCTCCGGGTCGGCGTCGCCGACCATCGTGAGCACGGTCGCGGCCTGCTCGCCGCCCATCACGGAGATCCTCGCGTTCGGCCACATCCAGAGCTGGCGCGGCTCGTACGCGCGGCCGCACATCGCGTAGTTCCCGGCGCCGAACGAGCCGCCGGTGACGACGGTGAACTTCGGCACGTCGGCGCACGCGACCGCCATCACGAGCTTCGCGCCGTCGCGCGCGATGCCGCCCTCCTCGTACTCCTTCCCGACCATGAAGCCGGTGATGTTCTGGAGGAAGACGAGCGGGATCCGCCGCTTGCAGGCGAGCTCGATGAAATGCGCGCCCTTCTGCGAGGACTCGGCGAAGAGCACGCCCTGGTTCGCGAGGATCCCGACCGGGTGCCCTTCGATGCGCGCGAAGCCGCAGACGAGGGTCTCGCCGTAGAGCTCCTTGAACTCGTGGAAGCGGGAGCCGTCGACGATGCGGGCGATGAGCTCGCGCGCGTCCTGCTCGTGGCGGAAGTCCTCGGGGACAAGGCCGTAGAGCTCCTCCGGGTCGAGCGCGGGCGGCTCGGGCTGCGCGAGCTCCCAGGGAGTGGAGAGGGGCGGATCGAGGTGGCGGACGATCTCTCTTGCGATCGCGAGCGCGTGCTCGTCGGAGGTCGCGTAATGGTCGGCGACTCCCGATTGGCGGGTGTGGACGTCCGCGCCGCCGAGCTCCTCCGCAGTCACGTCCTGCCCCGTCGCCGCCTTTACGAGCGGAGGGCCGCCGATGAAGATCGTGCCCGTCCCGCGCACGATCACGGTCTCGTCGGACATGGCCGGGACGTACGCGCCGCCGGCGGTGCAGGAGCCCATGACGACCGCGATCTGGGGAATCCCGAGTGCGGAGAGGCGGGCCTGGTTGAAGAAGATGCGGCCGAAGTGGTCGCGGTCGGGGAAGACCTCGGCCTGGAGCGGGAGGAAGGCGCCGCCGGAGTCGACGAGGTAGATGCACGGGAGGCGGTTCTGGCGCGCGACCTCCTGCGCGCGGAGGTGCTTCTTCACGGTCAGCGGGTAGTACGAACCGCCCTTGACCGTGGCGTCGTTCGCGACGATCGCGACCTGGCGTCCCTCGACGACGCCGATGCCGGTGACGATGCCCGCCGAGGGCGCATCGCCGTCGTAGAGCTCGTAGGCGGCGAGCGCGTTCAGCTCGAGGAAGGCGGTGCCGGGGTCGACGAGGCGGTCGATCCGCTCGCGGGCGGTGAGCTTGCCGCGGGAGCGGTGGCGCTCGACCGCCTTCTCGCCGCCGCCCTGCGCGATGCGCGCGGTGCGCTCGCGGAGCTCGGCGACGAGCTCCTCCATCCGCGCGCGCCGACGCGTGAACGCGTCGTCGCGCGCAACCTGAGACGTCAGCGTCGCCATCGCTCGCGAGCCTATCGACCCCCAGTGTCAGACACCGGTTTTCGGCGGCCGAGAAGCACGCGTCCTCTGCGGCGATGTCGGGGTCGGCGACAGAGGCTCGAAAGCCCTGCTTCCGCGCGGAGGGCGGACTGTGGAACGATTGGTACGCATTCGGCACGAAAACCCCTTGACGAAAATCAGTGTCTGACACCGGAGGGAAGCGATGAGCGACCAGGTGAAGTACGTCCTCGACGAGAGCCGGCTTCCGGAGGCCTGGTACAACATCGCCGCCGACCTCCCCGAGCCGCCGCCGCCCGTGTTGCATCCGGGCACCGGCCAGCCCGTCGGCCCGGACGACCTCGCGCCGCTCTTCCCGATGCAGATCATCCTCCAGGAGGTCTCGACCGACCGCTTCGTCGCGATCCCCGAGGAGGTGCGCTCGGTCTACCGCCAGTGGCGGCCGACGCCGCTCTACCGCGCGCGCCGCCTCGAGCAGCACCTCGATACGCCCGCGCGCATCTACTACAAGTACGAGGGCGTCTCTCCCACCGGCTCGCACAAGCCGAACACCGCCGTCGCGCAGGCGTACTACAACAAGGCGGAGGGAGTCACGCGGCTGACGACCGAGACCGGCGCGGGCCAGTGGGGCTCCGCGCTCGCGTTCGCAGGCCAGATCTTCGGCCTCGAGGTCGAGGTCTTCATGGTCAAGGTGAGCTACGACCAGAAGCCGTACCGGCGCGCGCTCATGGAGACGTTCGGCGCGCGTTGCATCCCGAGCCCGTCGGAGCAGACGAACTCGGGCCGCGCGATCCTCGCGGAGCATCCCGACTCGACCGGGAGCCTCGGCATCGCGATCTCCGAGGCCGTCGAGTCCGCCGGCCCGCGCGAGGACACGAAGTACGCGCTCGGCTCGGTGCTGAACCACGTGCTCATGCACCAGACCGTCATCGGCCAGGAGTCGCAGCAGCAGCTCGAGCAGGCGGAGGACTACCCGGACGTCGTCATCGGCTGCACCGGCGGCGGGTCGAACTTCTCCGGGCTCGCGTTCCCGTTCATCGGGCGGGCGCTGCGCGAGGAGGCGTCCATCAGGGTGATCGCCGTCGAGCCGGCCGCATGCCCGAGCCTGACGAAGGGCCTCTACGCCTTCGACTTCGGCGACACCGGGCACCTGACCCCGCTCGTGAAGATGCACACGCTCGGCTCGACGTTCGTCCCGCCCCCGTTCCACGCGGGCGGCCTTCGCTATCACGGCATGGCGCCGTTGGTGAGCCATCTCAAGGAACTGGGCCTGATCGAGGCGCGGGCGTACACGCAGACCGAGGTCTTCGCGGCCGGAGTCGAGTTCGCGCGGGTCGAGGGCATCGTGCCGGCCCCTGAAGCGAACCATGCCGTCAAGGCCACGATCGACGAGGCGGTCCGCTGCCGCGAAGAGGGCGTCTCGGAGTCGATCCTCTTCAACCTCTGCGGCCACGGCCACTTCGACATGCAGGCGTACACGGACTACTTCGCCGGCAAGCTAGAGGACCACGCGTACTCGGAGGACGAGGTCGCGCTGGCGCTCGCCGGGCTCCCCGCCGTCGCCGTCTAAGCGGGCGCGAAGAGCTCGATCTCGGCGTCGTGCCCGGGCGCCGCCGCTATCCGTGCGTCACATGTCACGAGCGGAGCCTCGAGGAGCTCCGCGAGCGCGACGTAGACGGCGTCGTACATGCTCAGGTTATCCCGAAGCTGCCACGCCCGAACGAGCAGTGGCCGGTGCGGGTAGCGCTTGATCCTCAGCTCTACGGCGTCGAGTCGGGCATCCGAAACTCGATCATCGCTGAGCTCGCCGCTGGCGGAGAGGCGACGAAGCGAGTGTGCGACTTCGACGTCGACGAGGTGCGGCGCATGGAGCCTCTCGTCGAGGATCCGGCCAGTGAGATCGACGCCGGATCGCCGCGTGACGAAGTCGACGACCGCAGATGCGTCGATCACGACCATCACTCGGGGGGAATCGGCCCGCGCATCTCTCGGATGACGTCGACGATCGCCTGTCTCGACGGCTCCTTCCCCTGTCGCCTCTGAACACGCGCGTAGATCTCGGCGTTGGTCAGGTCGCTGGCCATCTCGATCAGCTCGCCGCGGAGGTACTCGGACATCGACATCCCGGCTTCCGCGGCACGGGCGCGAAGCCTCGCGTGCACGTCGTCGGGCACGTCCCGGATTTGGATCGCCTTCGGCATCGTCATGAACAGGATACAAGCAGAGTGCATGCACGTCACGCAAGATGCCTCCAACGGACGTGTCTCGCTAGGCTGGGAGCATGTGCCGGAACATCAAGACGCTCCACAACTTCGAGCCGCCGGCGACCGAGGAAGAGGTCGAGGCGGCGGCGCTCCAGTACGTGCGCAAGGTGTCGGGCTCGCAGAAGCCGTCGAAGGCGAACGAGGCCGCGTTCGAGCGCGCGGTCGACGAGGTCGCGGCGACAACGCGGCGGCTGCTCGGCGAGCTGGTGACGAACGCCGAGCCGCGTGACCGCGAGGTCGAGGCAGCACGCGCCCGCGCACGGGCCGAGAAGCGCTTCGGCCGCGCCGCGTAGAGCGCCCGCGCTAGGCGGCTGCGAAGGTGCCGAGCTTGCCGCGCAGGTACGCGAGGTACGGCTCGGGCTCGATCGGCCCGCCGACGATGCGCTCGATCGTCTCGGCCGGCGTGAACTTGCTGCCGAGTGCGTACACGTTCTCGCGCAGCCAGCCGTGGAGGTCGGAGAAGTCGCCGTGCTCGATCTGCTCGTCGACGTCGGGGAGCGCCTGCTTCGCCCGCTCCCAGACCTGCACCGAGAGGACGCTTCCGAGCAGGTAGGTCGGGAAGTACCCGAAGTAGCCGGTCGACCAGTGGCTGTCCTGGAGGACGCCCTGGCGGTCGTCCGTCACCTCGAGGCCGAGGAGCTCGTGGAAGCGCGTGTTCCAGGCGTCCGGAAGGTCCGCGACCGCGAGCCGGCCGGTCACGAGCTCCTGCTCGAGCTCGAAGCGGAGAATCACGTGCAGCCCGTAGCTCGTCTCGTCGGCATCGACGCGGATGTAGGAGCGGAGCGGCTGGTTCACCGCCCGGTGGAACGACTCGAGCGAGACCTCGCCGAGCCGGCCGGGGAACGCCTCCTGCACGCGCGGGTAGAACCAGCGCCAGAAGGGAAGCGACCGGCCGACGACGTTCTCCCACAGGCGGCTCTGCGACTCGTGCAGGGACGACGAGGAGCACCCGCACATCGGCGTCCGGTCGAGCGAAGGGCTCGAGCCGAACTCGTACAGCCCGTGGCCGCCCTCGTGCATCGCGGTGAACAGGGAGTTGAGGTCGTTCTCGTCGTAGCGCGTCGTGAGCCTGACGTCGCCGAGCCCGAACGTGATCGCGAACGGGTGCACGGTCAGGTCGAGCCGGAACGAGTCCCACGTCACGCCCATTGCCTCCACGACCTCGCGCGAGAGCGCGTCCTGCTTGTCGATCGAGAACGGCCCCCGCAGGCTCTCGTCCGGCTCGTCGGCTGCATGCTCGGCGACGAGTGACGTCAGCTCGGGCTGGAGAACGTCGAAGACCCTGCGGATGTCCTCGGTGCGCAGGCCCTCGTCGAAGTCGTCGAGGAGGACGTCGTACACGTCCTCGTACGGCGCGAAGCACTCGGCGATGCGGAGCCGCACGTCGAGGACGCGCTCCAGCGACGGGCGGAAGGCTGCGAAGTCGCCCTGCTCGCGCGCGCCGACCCAAGTCTGGTACGCGTCCGCCTGCGTCTTCGTGAACTCCGCGGCGAGCTCGGGCGGGACCTTCCGCAGCTTCTCCCACCGCCGGCGCGCGAGCCGGACGAGGCAGGCGTCGTCGGCGTCGTACGGGAGCGACCCCGCATACGGCTCGACCGCGTCGAGCAGCTCACCGATCCGGTCGGCGATCCGCTTCTCGTGCACGAGGCCCGACAACGTCGCGAGCTGCGTCCCGCGCGCGTCGGCTCCCGTGGGGGGCATGTAGACCTGCATGTCCCACGCGAGCACGCCGCCGGCCCGTTCGAGATCGCTGATCTCGGCCAGGTGTTCCTTCAGCTCGACGAGGGAGGGCTCCACGGGCTCGCGAAACTGTATCCAGGCGGGAGTCCCCGGCGCGCGGCCACCGCCGGGGCAGCGGTTACACTCGAAACGTGGCGAACGAGTCGCCTGAGCTCTTCGACGACATCTACCTCGGCCTGCGCGCCGGTGGTGCGGTCCGCAAGCAGCGTCGCGGTGAGCCGCTGACGTCCGAGGAACGGGAGGCGATCGGCCACTGGCGGCGACTGTCGTTCTGGCGGAAGTCGATCGCGATCGGCGCCTTCGCCCTCGGCACCTTCGGCCTGGGGCTCACCGTCGGTGGCCTGATCTTCGGCCGCTGGCGCACCGCGCGCCGCTAGCCGCTCACTCGCAGGGCTCGGGGAGAAGTCCTCGTGCCCGCGTCCGGCCTGGCAGCGAAGCATCCGGCTCGAGGGCGAACGTCTGTTCGTCTCGGTAGAATGGCGCGCTCATGAACGCAGACCATCTCGTCGTCCACGGCGGCCGCGAGCACAACCTCAAGAACGTCACCGTCCGCATCCC
>CAWCLL010000010.1:0-228363 GCA_963796405.1 uncultured Actinomycetes bacterium | reverse complement strand
GGATCTTTCTGGAGGCATCGGCGTGCAACAGGAACTCCTCGCTTCCGATCAGTCGCCGTTCCTCCCCGGGCGGATGTACGGAGTCGATGCGCCGGAGGGTCTCCCAATGATGTGGACTCGTCGCCCTGCCGCGTTTCAGTTCATCTTCATCCAATGGGTGCTCGCGATGACGGTCGGCCGCTCGCGGCGGTAGCCTGCGACTTGCCGCCTTCACGTTCTCGGCGCTCTCGATGTTCATGTTCACGCGCTGGCTCACGCACCACGCGGGAGTCGCGCTGATCGCCGGCCTCGCATTCGGTTACTGGCCGTGGGTGTTTGGCCACGCATGGATTGGTCTCGGTCACGGTTGGGTCTTTGTCGTGCTTGCGTGGCGAGCGCTCGTCGCACTCGAGCGGCCGACCGTGCGAAACGGCCTGTTCACCGGGCTGGCCGCAGTCCTTTGCATGACCTGGACGCAGGTCGGATCCTGATCGGCGGGTCTTCTACGTAACGATGGCAGGGTCGTCTACTCGTAGCGGCCGCGCAGAGAGACGACCCGCCAGCTCCGCACCCAGTTTGCTGCCTTCAGCGTAATCGGCGCCCTCGCCATCTGCCTCGCCGGCCTCGCGAGCATTGCGTCGCCCGGCGAATCCCGTCGCGTCCCGAGTCCGACGCATACATCTACTCGGCCAGGCTGCCGATGTACTTCTGCCGCACCCTGGGAATCCGCTGTTCGGGGTTGGTGGAGCTCGATCATCCAGGATCGGTACGACGGTTTCACGCCGGAGCCCGCCTACGCCAACATCTACCTCGGCTGGCTGCCGCTCGCGCTCGCGCTCATCGGCCTCGCGTGGCTCGCCCGCCGCCTGGGTCGCGACGGGTCGCTGCGCTACGCGAGCGCACGGTAGCGGCGGGCTTGGCGGGAGCGACCACTGCGATGGTCGCACTGCTCTTCTCGGCGCCCCCACGCGTCTCCGTCCTCGGGCTGGAGGTGCCGACACCAGAGGAGCTTGTCCTCGCCTACCACTGCGTTCGGGTCACGCACCGTTTCGCGCTCGTGGTAATGCTCGGCGTCTGCGTGCTTGCGGCACTCGGCCTCCGTGCGCTTCTCGCCGGGCGGTCGCCGGCTGTGGGAGCGGCCGCCGTCGCCATCCTCGCCGTCGCCGTCCCGCTCGACCTCTGGGGACCTCCTCCGTACGGTCGTCGCGACTCGTCTACCCGCGTGTCTACTCCGAGCTCAGAACGGAGCCGCCGGGAATCCTTGCCGCGTACCCGCTTGGAGGAGTGGACAACGCGGCCATCCTGTACCGCCCAGCGCATGACAAGGCTGTTTTCAACAAACTAGCGGGTACGGACTTGCACCTGGTGAAGGGGGACCTCCAAGCGCTGAGCGACCCAGGAACCGTTCCGAGGCTGGCCGCGCTTGGCGTCCACTACGTCGTCGTAACGCCTGGGGCAAGCGAGCCCTGGCAACCGCGGCCCTCACAGAGCTTCCCAGGGCTTCGGGTCATCGACAGAATCCCAGCGGAACTTCGTTCCGCGTCACAGCGAACCCGGTAACCGCGGTCGTCTCGGCGGGCACGGGATTCCATTTCCTCCAGCGAATCGCCGACCGATTCACGCGCTGGATGATCGCCCCGGACGGCGACATTACGGTTCAGGGGCGCTGCAACCCCCTGCGTTGGGCGTGTTCGCATCACGGCAGCGTCCTTCGCGCCCGCGCTTGCTACCGTAAGGAACGAAGCTGGAGTCCTCTTGAAGCGCACGACAATCGGCGTCGCCCCGACGAGCGTGTCGTTTTCGGTTCGCTTCCGCCGCCACTCAAGTTTCACCCTGCACACACGGCCAGGGCCCGAGTCAATTGCTGCGACCGGGATCTCCGACCCACGTCGTGTAAGCATTCAGATCGCTGTCCCGATGGGGTTTATTCCCGGCCCGGCGGCCAAGTGACGCGCTCGGCGTCGAGCTAGCTCGACAACCTCGCGCTGCACGGCGAGCGAACGCACCAGCCGGTCGAAATCTGCGCCGACGACGATCTCAGCCTGATCGGCCTCGACGAACTCGACGGCCTGGCGCAAACCGTGCCGGCGCTCGAGCGCGCGCCACCCGAGACGTTCGTCTCGTCGAGTGTGGGACGAGCGGAGGGAGCTTGTGGATCTCGGTCACGAGCGAAGCGCCTCGGCCACTTCCGCGAGCGCCTCGAGCCACACGTCGAGCACGCGGCTCCAGCTGTATGTCGCCCGCGACGTGGCGCCGGCCCTGCATGCCGATCGCGTCCGCGAGCGGCCGCGCACGCGCCAGCAGGTCGAGCATGGCCGAGTACTCGTCGGCACTCCCGTACCAGAGCCCGCCGCCCGACCGCCGCGTCTGGCCGAGGAGGACCGGCGACACCTCGTTGGCGAGCGTCGGGCGGCCGTGGCGTCCACGCCTCGAGCTGCGCCATCGACAGGCTCTCGTACGGGGAGGGCAGACGACGACCGCCGCGCCGGCCAGGGCGTCGTGCTTCAGCTGCTCGGACACGAAGCCGAGTGTGCAGCCACCGCTTGCGCGGCACGCGCAGGGGGCCGCCGCCGAGCAGCACGAGGTCGAGCCCGTCCGCATGGGCGGCGCGGTAGCGCGCGTGGTGCTCGACGAGCTCGTCCACGCCCTTCGACCGGTCCAGCCGGCCGACGTACAGGGCGTACGGCCGCTCGACGCCCGCCGCGCGGAAGCGCTCCGGCTCGCGTCCGGCGGGTCGGAGACGCCGACGCCGGCGATCCGGGCGCGCTCCGGCTCGACGCCGAAGCGCCGCTCGGCGAGCGTCGCGCTCCTCCGGCGTGTTGAAGAGGAGCACGCGGGCGCGGCGAAGACCTCGTCGAAGACGCGCAGCGGAGCGGCGGCTCGTCGTGCACGGTCGGCAAGAGCACCGAGCGCTCGCGCCACGCGCGGCAGGCCCTCGGCGGTCGTCGCGTACAGGTAGGTCATGAACGCGACGGCGTCGTAGTCGCTCCCGATCCTCGAGGTGCTCGTGCAGCGCGGGCACGCGCGGGCCCTGCGCCGCATCCAGGCGCGACCGAGCTGGAGGTTCCCCGGCGCGGCGAACGCCGCGGCCGGCGGCCCGCGAAGGCGCTCCGCGCTGCGCGGCTTCGTCACCGGGAAGCGGAGCACGCGGACGCCGTTCACGTCGGCCTCTCCCGGGGGGTAGTGGTTCGCCCACGTCGTGTAGTCGAGCGCGCAGCTCGTCAGCACGGTGAGCTCGACGTCGCCCGCGATCAGCTCCGCGACGAGGCGCGCGTGCGTCTCCGAGCCGCCGTTCACCTCGGTGCCGTAGCGCTGGACGACGAGGGCGCGCGCACCTCACCGGCCTCCAGTACGGGCCGAGCGCCGCGCGGATCCGCGCGGCGACGCCGGGCGCAGTTCCGCGAGGCGCCGGTGGGCGGCGGCACGCAGCGCCGCCCGCGTCGTGTCCGAGGAGACCACCTCGTGCAGCGCCTCGGCCACGAGCGCCAGGTCATCGGCGTCGAGGACGAGGCCGGCGCCGCCGAGCGTCTCGGGCACCGCGCCTGCGTCCCGCGCGACGACCGGGACCCGTGCGCGAGAGCCTCCACGAGCGGCGCGCAGAAGCCCTCGTGCGCCGACATCGAGAGGTACACGTCCGCGCGCCGGTACCAGGCGTCGCGCGCTTCGGCCGAGATCGGGCCCGTGAAGACTACTCGCTCGACCCCGATCTCCGCGACCAGGCGGTCGAGCGCGCGGCGGTACGGCTCGAAGCCGCTGTCCGAGCCCACGATCACGAGGCTCGCCGCCGGGCCCGGTGGCGCTGGTAGAGCGCGAACGCACTGACCACGTCCTCGATCCGCTTGCTGGGGGCGATCCGGCCGACGGAGAGGACGACCGGCTCCGCCGACGCCGGCCGCCGTTCCGCGATGTGCCGGGTAGGTCGAGCAGGAGCGGCACGACGGTCGCGTCCCGAGCCCCGCCTGCTCAGGTCGGCCGCGTTGAAACTGCGAGTCGGCGACCACACGCTCGGGCGCCCGCGCAGAGGCCGAGCGCGTCGCGGGCCCGGTCGCACAGGGCGGCCACGGACGGGTTGGCGCGCGCAGCAGGTGCTCCGGGCGTGACGTTGTGGTAGACGAGGGCGAGCGGGTCCGGGTCCGGAGCGCGGTGTCGACGTCGCGCTCCAGATCGAGTAGCGCAGCACGACCGCTCCCTCGGCGAGCAGCGCCGCGCCGCCGTCGTCGAGTGCGCGCACACGGCCGGCGAGCCGCGGGTGCACGTGCTCCGCGACGATCTCGCCGGGATGCCCCCACCCGTCGAGCAGCGCCGGCCAGCGCAGGCCTGGTCCGTGACGGCGTCGCCCGGCGCGGCGGCCGGGAGCACCTGGTGGACGGCTCTCACGCGGCGAGGCCTCGACGACGTCCTGGAAACGCGCGCGCACGGCCGGCCACCCGTACTCCTCGAGCACGTACGCCCGCCCGGCGTCGCCCAGCCGCTCACGCAGGCCGGCTCGGCCGAGCAGCGCGTCCAACGCGTCGCGGAAGCCCTCGTAGGAGTCGAACGCGAGCCCGCCGCCCGAGCGCGCGGCGTGCTCGCGCAGCACCTCCGAGCCGCCGCTACGAGCCCGGGCGTGCCCTCGCGCCACGCCTCGAGCAGCACGAGCGAGAGGCTCTCCATGTGCGACGGGTTGACGAGCGCGAGCGCCTCGGCGTACGCGGCGCTGCCTCTCGTCCTCGGCGACGAAGCCGGCGTAGACGGCACGTTCGACGGCCCCTCGGGCGGCCGGTACGGGCCGCGACCGATGAGCAGAGCTGCGGCGCGTCGGGGCGCTCGGCGGCGTACCGCGTGACGTAGTCGACCGCGACGTCGACGCGCTTGCCCTCCTCGAGGCGGCCCGCGTAGAGGAGGTACCGGCCCGAGGCCCGCGCGGACTCGGCGAAGCCGGCGGCCGGCGGCCCCTCGGGCGGGTCGAAGCCCATCCCGACGACGCCGCCGTCCGCGGGCCCGTAGAGGCGCTCGGCGAGCCGCTCCTCGGCCTCGGAGTTGAAGAGGCAGCCGCGCACGCTCGACGACGCGCGCGCACGGTGCGCAGGCACGCGTAGGGCTCGTCGTGGAGGCACGGCATCGAGCGCGCTGCGCTCGGGCGCGACCTGCGCGCCCCAGAGCGTCGTGCCGAAGAGGTAGGGGCTGAACAGGACAGGTCGTAGTCGCGCGGCATGCTCCTCGAGGAACTCCTGCAGCTCCGGCGACCAGACGCTGTTGCGAGCCACTCGAGCTCCTCGACGTACGCGGCCCCGCCGGACAGGACCCGTCGGGTGCAGCGTGTCGTAGCGAGCCGCGTCCCGCGGCCCGACCTGGAATCGGCGCACGCGCACGCCGTCCTCCGTGCTCTCGCCCGGCGGCAGCTCGTTCTCCCACGTGTAGTGGTCCGCGCGCAGGTCGTCGCGACCTCGGCGCTCCAGCCCTCCGGGATCGCGCGCGTCGCGAGCGCGCGCACGAGCCGCTCCGCGCCGCCGACGGTCGCGTCGGCGAAGCGCGGAGGGACGAAGAGCAAGCGCACCGCTATCACCTCCCGATCGTGACGACCCGCACCGGGTCGCGGAGCCTGATCGAGACCGACCGAGGGTCGGGCGAGCCCGTGGTCTCGGCGATCGACTGCGGGCCGGGCACCGAGACGAGCGTAACGGTGTGACGGCCCTCGGAGACGATGCCCAGCGGCACGACGAACGACTTGTAGCCGGCGGCCGAGACGAAGAAAGCGGCGACGGGGCGACCGTCGATCCCGACGGCGACGCGCCGAGGCCGATCGAACGACGTCAGGTCGAGCCGAAGTGAGAGCGGTCGCCTCGGACCGGCCACGAAGAGGTCGAGATCGCCCGCGGCGCCTCGAGCCAGCGCGCAGTCGTCGACCCTTCCGGCTCCGCGGCGCCGAAGCCCGGCACCGGGTCGCGCGACGGCTCGCCCGGGGCCGCGGCGCGGCGCGTCGAGCACCCGGTAGATGACCGCATCGGGCGTGCGCGCCGCCTCCGCGAGCCAGGGGTTGAACGCGCCCGTGTCCGCAGGCAGCGCGTCGGGCGGGAGCTGGGGCTGATACGGCGGCGTCGTCTCCGGCGGCAGCTTCGTGTGCACCACGATGTAGTCGATACCCGCATCGCGGAGGGCGCGTGCCGACGCCGGGTCGTCCGGCGAGGCGGTCGCTGCGGCCAGCGCGAGCGCCTCCGGGTCGACCATCGGCTGGGTGATCGACCGCCGGTGCTTCGTCTGCCAGAACATGTAGTAGAGCGAGCGGGTCGAGAAGGCGGCCGACGCCGGGTAGTGCGCAATCGTCGCGTCACGCGGGAGCTGTCTTCACGGCCCCGACCCACGGCGGAGCTCGATCGGAGAACCAGACGTGCGGGGACGCGTTCGTGTACTCGAGCGCCATGATCGCGATCACGACGGCCGCGAGCGCCCCGCGGCGGAGCAGCGAAGGGCCGAGCCGCGTACTCGAGCCTCGCGAAGCCGATCGCGCCCAGAGCGACGATGCAGGCGCTGAACAGGACGTAGGAGCGGCTGAAGAACCGGAACACCCCGGAGAGCTGGAACATCAGCCAGCCGAGCGAGGGAACGTGTGCCGTCTCCGCCGGGGTCGCCCATAGCTTCCAGTAGTCCAGGTCGAGCGGCAGGTACGGCCCCATCATGATCACGCCCGCGGCGAGAGCGCCCGCCGCGAAGAAGCCGCGCGCGAGGCGGTCGGGCACCCGCGTGCTCCTGCGGAGAGGCAGGAACGCGAGCACGACGAGCGCCAGGAGCGCGTACCCGATGTACAGCGACTGCTCGTATACGGGCGCGTCGTGCAGCCGCAGGAACACCCAGCCGCTAACGCGATCTCCGACGATCGGGTTGTCGTGCGGCGGCACGAAGAGCATCCACGGCCGGGCCGAGTAGCGGATCGCCTCGGAGATGGGATGCTCGAGCGTCGCGGCGTCGGCGGCGCGCGCGGACCTCGCAGACACGAGGAGCAGCGGGGCGAGGAGGACGATCGCGACGCCGGCTCCCACCGCGCCGCGTGTCACAGTCAGCCGGAGCGCGCGACGCCACTCGACCTTCCTCCGCTTGATCGCGACCGCGATCGCGAGGAAGGCCAGGGCGACGACCGTGAACCAGGCGACGAACCAGGCGTAGTAGTAGGAGCCGATCGCGACCAACGCGAACGCGGCGCCGGCGAGCCCGGCGTGCAAGAGGCGGCCCGTGCGCAAGAGGACGAGCAGCGCGAGCAGATAGAGCGGACCCACTGGATGCCAGCGAGCGCGCTGTACTGCATCGCGAACGCGAGGTGAAACGGCGAGAAGGTGAACGCGAACCCGGCGACGAGCGCAGCGAGCCGGCTGCCGGTCACGTAGCGAGCGAGCAGGTACATCGTGCAGCCGGCGAGCACGAAGCTGAGGAAGATCTGCGCGTTGTAGGCACCGAGGCCCTGGTCGAAGCCGCCGAAGAGGAGCGCCATGAGGCGGTCGAACGGCTGAATCGCGTAGTTCGGGATGGTCAGGCCGAACGGCGCCTGGAGCTCGGGGATGACCGCCGAGCTCTCGGAGCCGAGGTCGGCGTCGTGGAACCATCCGAGATAGGGCATGCCACCCCAGTTGTCGTTCCCGAAGCCGTAGAAGCCGCCGAGCGGGTCGCGCGCGAGCGGCCAGGTCGCGAACACGCCGACAGCGGTGTAGGCGATGACGACACCGAGTGCTTCGAGCAGTCGCGCGCGCACAGAGCGGAAACCCTACGGCCGCCGGCAGCCGGGGCGAGCGGCGAGGTGGTAGACCCCGATGCTCGCGACTCGCGCGTCGCCGCCCGGAAGGGGAGCCGCCGCGGGCATCGCATCGACGGCCACGTCGGCCGTCCCCTCCGGTCCAGCGTCGATGCAGATGCGGACCGGTGTCGGTGCGACGCCGACGAACCGAAGCTCGGAGCCGATCCGCACCGCGCGCGGGACTCCATGGCTGACGGCGTCGAACGTGACCTCGATCGGCCCCCGCCTCTCCGAGACGACGGCGAGCCGCGCGGCAGACCCGAGCCACGCGAAGCTCGAGCCGTCTGGCCCGGCCTCGCTCGGATAGGCGCCTCGCGCGACCGCGATCGCGACCTTCCCCGGCGGACGCCGGACGCGGTACACGGCTTCGCCGTCGAACCGCCCGACGAGCGAGAAGCCTCGGCCCGAGGGCTCGGGCGCTGCCGGGTTGACCACGAGCTCGCGGACGCCGGCGAGAGCGAGCGCGGCTCGGGCCTGCGGACCGTTGACGTCGCCGCCGCGGCGGAGAGGTCGCCGCTCTCCGTTCCGGCGATCGCGCCGTTCAGGAGCGGCCGGCCGTGCCGCAGCTGGCGGAAGAGATACGGGCCGATCAGGTCGTTGTCGAAGCCGAAGAGCGGATACTCGGCGATGGGGCCTTCGCCGAAGCGAAGCGCGGCGGAGACGGGATCGGCGCGTCCGAGATCCGCCTCCACCGCCGGCGGCCGGCGGACGATGTCCGCCGCGGCGAGGATTGCCAGCGCGACCGCCAGCGCCGGCCCGAGCGGACGGCGCCGGGCCAGGCGGTCGAGCGTGAAGGCCGCGAGAACCGCGACGGCCAGCGACACGACGATCGCCACGCGCCCGAAGACGCGCCAGTAGGGCACGAGCGCGTGGATGAGGTCCGAAGGCATCGGGAGGTCGATTCCCGCCAGGCTCGTGTCGCCCCGCAGGAGACCGCGAACCCAACCACCGCGACCAGCGGCGCCACCAGGCGGACTGTCCTCGGCAGCGACGGCAGGAACAGCGCCGCGACGGCCAGCGCGGTCCCGACGAGACCGACGTACGACCACGTTCCGCGCGCGACGTAGTCGCCCGCCTCGAGCGAGTAGGTCACCGCCTCGGCCGCGGAGCGGGTCACGGCGACGTCGATCTCGCCCTTGAACACGAGGAGGACCGCCAAGAGCGGGGCGAGGACGGCGAGCGCGGAGAGGAGCGCCGCCGCCGCAGCCCGAGCGAGCTCCCTCGAGCCGGACCCACGGAGCCAGAGGACGAGCGCGGCGACACCGAGGCCGAGACCGAGCGTCGCGGCCTCGAGAAGCAGGTACGCGGCGATGTAGCCACACGCCCCGAGCGCGACGCCGAACGCGATGCCGAGCCGGACGGACGGCCGTTCGAGCGCACGGACACCGACGAGGAACAGCAGCGGCAGAGGCGCCGTGAAGCTCAGGAGCACGTGCAGCTGCGCTTCGAGCATGTGGACCGGCGCGAGAATGAACAGCGCCCCCGCGGCGGAGGCACCGAGGACGCGCTCCCAGCACTCGCACGACGCCGTACGTCGCGAGGCCCGCCGTCACGAGGCCGAGGAAGACGAGCAGGTTGTAGGCGAGGACGGATCGGCATCCGCGCGAGCGTAGAGGCGAACACGTCGTACATCGACTGCGTACGTCGAGCGGGCGCCGCATGTTGACGCCGGACGGGACGTTCGCCAGCTCTGTCGTCCCGTCGCCGACGAGTGCGATCTCCCCGCCCGAAACTGCTGGAAGCGCCAGACCTCGCTCAACGGGTCGCTCGGGAGCCCGTACACGCGGTCCCCGGGTCGGCCAGGACCGGCCACATGAGCAGCGCCGCGCCGAGCGAGAAGCCGAGCGTCGCAACGAGAGCTTCGCGCCAGACGCGACGAGGCGGACGACCGCGATCACGGGCGGGGGAGCATAGTGTTCGCGGCCGCGTGGGCGTCGCGTGGGTTTGCCCGAGGTGCAAGAGATCGCTGGAGGACCACAGCGATCGGCTCGTGTGTGACCGTTGTGGAGTTGCGTATCCGGTCCGCGACGGCCTCCCGCTGCTGCTTCCGGACACCCTCACCCAACAACACGAAGTACAGCTTCGATACTTCGAGCGCGAGTTCGGCGCGTATCAGACCTACTCGCTCGAAAACTGGCGCCTGAGCTACATCGAGCGGATCTTCAACGCGACAAGCGTGCTCGAAGGGGGCGCCCCGTACCTCGATGTTGGCGTGGGCGGCTCGGGCGCCACCGTGATCGAGGCTGCGCGGCGCGGCGTGGAAGCCATCGGGTGCGACCTCTCTCCGAGAGGCGTGGCGGCGGCACGGCGGTTCGCTCGCGAGGAGGGAGTAGCGGAGAACGCTTCGTTCGTCGTCTGTGCGGCCGAGGCGCTCCCGCTACCCACGGCCTCAGTGGGCGCCGCGAGCGCAGTAGCTGTCCTCGAGCACTTGGACGACGACGGCCTGGCAGTCGGAGAGCTGGCACGCGTGCTGAAACCGGGTGGGCGTGTGTGGATCACGGTCCCGCATGCCTTTCGGTACATGCCACCGCCGATTTGGCCGCTGTACTGGTTGCATGACCGCCGGATCGGCCACAAGCGCCACTACGACGAGAAGCGCCTGCTCGAACTGTGCGCCACGCTTGGGCTCGAGCACGTGCAGACGCTCTACAGCGGGCATCCGGTCAAATTCCTGCAGTTCTTCCTCAGTCTGTTTCTCCCAGCAGCACGCCGGGAACGGTCGCCGCTCTGGTGGCGTCTCGAACAGCGCGACCGCCACTCGCCGAGCGGGCGCTCGGAGCGACACAGTTGAGCGCGGTATTCGGCCGCTGACCGGACCCCGGCGGGTAGGCGCCACGGCCGCTATGGTCGCTGCGTGGTTTCGACGGCCGCCCGCCCGCTCCGACCCCGTCTCGCGCGCGGCTCCTCGTCACGCGGATTCGGACGTCGCAAGGCATCCGCGCGGTCGCGATCCTCGCCCTCGCGACGCTCGTGCTCAACGTGCGCGTACCTCTACAACGTCGCCTGCATCCGCTATCTCGGCTCGCGCGTATACGGGGACGTCGCGGCGATGCTGGCGCTCGGCGCGCTCATCGCCCTCCCGCTCGGAAGCATCCAGGTCGTCCTCGCGCGCGAGGTCGCGCAGCTGCTGGCCCGCGGGCGAGGTCGGGCCCTGCTTCGCCTGGGCCGTACGAGCGGGCGTCGCGATCGGTGTCGCTGCTCGCCCTCGGCCTCGCCCTGCTCGTGCTGACAGGACGCCCTCAACATCGCCGGGAACCGCTCTCGCCGGGCTGAGCGGGATAACGCCTCGGTCCTCGCCGCGGGCCTCTACGGCGTGCTCCAGGGGAAGCTGCGGTTCGGCTGGCTCTCGGCGCGTACGGCGTCTCCGGGATGGCCGGCCGTGCTCGTCGTGCCCGCGCTCCTGCTCGGCTTCGGCGCAGCAGGCGTGCTGGCCGTCAACACGATCGCAGGAGCACTCGCGGTCGCGCTCGCCGCGTGGCTCTTCGCGACCTCTGGCGCCCCACGAGCACGGCCCCCACCCGAGCACGACTCGCGCGAGGGGCTCGTGATGTTCGTCGGCTGGCTCGCGTTCGCGTCCCTCACGAACGCCGACATGATCCTGGCCGCGTCGTTCCTGTCCGACGACGAGGACGGGGGTCTACGCGGCCGCGGCCCTCGTGGGGAAGGCGGTGCTCTATCTCCCGGCGGCGATCGTGATGGTGCTGCTCCCGAAGGCGGCCGTGCGGACGGCGGCCGGGCTCAGCCCGCACAAGATCCTCTTCGCGAGCGCCGCGCGTGACGCTGCTCGTCACGCTCGTCGATGACCGCCGTCCTGGCCGTCGTGCCGGAGAGCCTGCTCGTCTGGGCCTTCGGCGGCGGACTTTCGCGAGGCGACCGAGCTGATCGGCTGGTTCGGCCTCGCGATGTCCGCCGCAGCCCTCGTGGCCGTCTACCTGTCCGTGTACTTCGCGGAGCGAAACGCGCGCTTTCCGCTCGTCGTGCTCGCCGCCGCCGTCGCCCAGATCGTCGTCGTGTCGATCTTTCACACGGACGCGCTCTCGATCGTGCTCGCGACCCTTGCCTGTGCGACGGCCGTCCTCGTGGTGCACGAGCTCTTCTTCCCGTACGCGGTCGTCCGTGTCCTGCGGCGCGCCGGCGCCTCGCGCGCCCTGCGAGCCTCCTCCGGCCCCCTGCTCCCCGACTAGCCGACGATGGTCGAAGCGCGGCCGATCGCGGCAAGCACGTTCGTCATCGCCTGCAACGGGGCGGACGACGCGCCGCCCGCGTCGGCGGTTCGCGAGTTCCTCCTCCAGCACGACGCGCGCCGCCTCACGACGATCTACCACCCGCTCGAGCCCGAGCACGAGCCCGTGCACCGGATCGTGACGTACGAGCGTGGCCGCGAGCCCGAGGCCCGGACGATCCGGCTGCCGTCGAAGCCCGCCGGCGACCTACGTGTTCGATCCGTTCGTCCCGCTGTGGCCGACGCGGGCCGACTGCTGGATCGGGTTCAACAACCTCGCCGCCGGCCGCGGGCTCGTCCAGCGCTCGCTGGGCCGAGCCGGGCAAGGTCGTGTACTGGGCGATCGACTTCGTGCCCGACCGCTTCGGACGGGGCTGCTCACCCGCGCCTACGACACGCTGGACGCGCTCTGCTGCCGGCGCGTGGACGCCCGCTTCGAGGTCTCGAGCGCGGCGCTCGAGGGTCGCAACGCGCGCCACGGCCTGTCCGCCGACGGCGCCGCCGGCCGAGGTCGCCCCGATGGGCGCCTGGATGTCCCGGGCTCCGGTCGCGCCCGCCGACGCGTGGGAGCGCCGTCGCGTCGTGTTCCTCGGCCACCTCGTGCCGAGGCAGGGCGTCGCCATGCTCCTCGACGCGCTTCGAGCTTCTCCAGCGGCGCGGCGTCGAGTTCACGGCCGAGCTCATCGGGCGTGGCCCGCTGCTCGACGAGCTTCGCGAGCGGGCTCGGCAGCTCGGGATCGCGGACCGCGTGAGCTTCCCCGGCTTCATCGAGGATCACCGCGAGCTCGAGAGTCGCGTCGCGTCCGGCTCCGTCGCGGTCGCGCCGTACGACACGGCCGCCGACTCGTTCACGCGGTTCGCCGATCCGTCCAAGATCCGGACGTACATGGCCGGAGGCCTCCCCGTCGTCATGACCGCCGGTGCCGCCGAACGCCGCAGAGCTCGCCGCGGAAGGCGGCGCCGAGCTCGTCCCGTACACGCCCGAAGGGCTCGCCGACGGCATCGCCCGCGCGCTCGACTCACCCGACGAGTGGCAGCGACGCCGCGAGGCCGCGCTGGCCTACGCGCGCCGGTTCGACTGGGAGGAGATCGTTGGGCGCGCGCTCGCCGTAGTCGGGTTCACGGCGTAGGGCTTCCTGAGCGGTTCCTAGACGACTGCGTGTAGCTGAGCGTCGTGCCAGTTGAACGCGATCTTCGCTGGAGCGTCAGGTGCCAGTCGAACGCGATCATGTGTAGCGGCCCCGCACGATGGACGAGGAGCCCCCAGGCCGGCACGCCGAGGCCAATCCCTTCGACATCGGCGTCGGCCGCCAGGTCACGGTGGCGATCGACGAGCGCGATCAGATCGCCGATGATTCTCCTACGTGCGTGATGTCGCCGAGAACCGGATCGACGGCATAGGTGTGCGGAAACCGAATCGGCCTCCCCACCAGGTAGCGCGCCAGCGCCGTCAGGCGCAAGCGGTTGGGCGTCGTCACGATGAGCTTTCCGCCCGGACGGAGGACGCGGAGTCCTTCGGTGTATGAAGCCGGTCGTCGTCAGGGACGTGCTCGATGACCTCGAGTGCGATGGCGCAATCGAAAGACTCGTCCTCGAACGACAGGTCGAGTGCGTTTTCAACCTGGAATCGCACGCCCTCGGGCAGCTGGAGGTCGGCGGGAACAGCGGCTCCACGTCCGTCGCGACGACCTCGCGGCAGGCAGGGCGCAGGTACCTCGCTGTGAAGTCCATGTGGCCGCACCCGAGCTCGAGCACGCGGGCCTGCCCGTTCTTCACCGAACGCACACGAGATGCCAGGACCCGGCGATTGCCGCGAAGGGCAAGCGCGACCGCTCGAGCGCGTGCGCGCGCTCCGCTATCGCCTGGTGCGTGATCCCTCGTGTCGGTCATCGCCGGAACTCTAGGCCTGCGCGTTTCCCGTCCCCCGCGCGCTCCGCTCAGTCTCGCACGGACATCACTGCCGCCACCCTCCGCGGCCCAGGCGCTCCCGCTTGGCGCGCGCGCGAAGCGTCTCCCAGCCGTAGATGGTCAGCGTCGTCCAGCACGCGACTGGGTGGAACCACCACGCGCGGTCCGGCTGCCGCGCATAGCCGACGGCCGACTGCGCGACCACCGGCACCGTGGTCACCGTCGCGACGACGAACAGCACCAGCCCGCGCCGGTAGCGCCCCCAAGGGTACGTTCGCTCGCCGCGACCCGCGTAGTAGAGGTAGTCGCGAGCACGCCGGCGCGTCTTGCGCGCGAAGTCGCGTACGTCGGGCGAAGAAGTGGCCGATCGGGACGTCGACCCGCGCGACCATGTCGTAGCCCTTGCCGGGCGAGCTCGCCGACCGCGTCGATGTCGAAGAGGTGGTCGCCCGTCACGATCGAGCGGAGCGACGTCGGCGCGGACGAGGTAACCGTTCGCCCCCATCGTCGGCAGCAGCTGCGGGTCGACGCGGACGCGGATGTACCCGTCGGCCTGCTCCTGCTCGACGGGAAAGCCCGTCCACCGCCTCGTGAGGTGCGAGTAGCGGCCGTAGTTGCCGATGAAGATCGACGCGGGATCGTTCACGCCGGTCAACGCGCAGTAGCGGTCGATCAGGCCGTACCGCTGCGAGTACTCCCAGCGAAGCGCCTCGGAGCTGACGATCTCCGGGTCCGCGAACGGCGCGACCATCCGCGCCGTCCAGTCGCGCCCCACGAGGACGTTGTCGGAGTCGACGAAGGCGAGGATCTCCCCGCGGGCGGCATTCGCACCGACCGCCTTGCCGGTCTCGCCCGTCTGGCCCGGGTTCTCGACGACCTGCTCGACGCCGTGCTCGCGGGCGATCTCCAGCGTGCGATCCGACGAGCCGCCGTCGGCGAGGACGATCTCCACCTCTCCGTCGTAGTCCTGAGCGCGGATCGAGGCAAGGCAGTCCGCGAGCGTGCGCTCGGCGTTGAGCGTGGGGATCACGTAGCTCACCGAGGGCGAGCTCATCGCTCGATCCCCCTCGAGAGAAATCCCTGGACGAAGGCGGCTCCGTACGCGAGATGATGCGCCGCCGTCGCCGCCGGAGTGACCGCGGCGACGCTCGGCGGGTGGCGCCGGGACGTCTCGAGGCGATCGCCGCCCAGCCCGCGGCGAGAAGCGCCGTCCCGAGGAACGGGCGACGCCGGACGAGCGCCGCGGCGGCCACAAGGGCGACCGGAGCGAGCGCGGGAGCGCGTAGACGCATTCGCCGCGAGGTCTCGGGATACGCCCGCACGAAATAGCCGCGGTGCCGACCGACGTTCGCCACCTGATGGAGGTGCGGTCGCAGGATGGGCCGGCGCCGGTGGTAGACGACCACCTCGGGCGCATAGAGCACCGGCGAGCCCGCCTCCGCGAGCTTGAGGCAGAGGACCGTGTCCTCGCCGCCGTAGAACGTCGTGCCCCAGCCTCCGACCGACTCGAGCGCCGTCCGGCGGACGAAGAAGTTGTAGGCGGGATAGTCGGCGACGACCCGCTCGGGCGCCTGGACGAAGCGGAAGCGGAAGCGGTCCGCTCCCCGCGGGAGACTCGTACACCGCGCCGCCGACCCGCTCCCGCCACGGCGAGTCGGGCGGCGTGAGCCCCGGTCCCCCGACCGCGTTCACACCTGGGTCGTCGAAGCGGAGGGCTGCGGCGCTGAGCCAATCGGCCGCCGGCCAGGCGTCGTCGTCGACGTACGCGAGAACGTCTCCGCGCGCGCTCTCGAGTGCCCGGTCGCGCTTCTCGGCGGGTGAGGTGTCGGCCGTCGACCCGGTGCCGACGACATGGACAGCCTCGGGCAGGTCCTCGAACGGCCGGTCCGAGACGACGATGACCTCGAAGAAACCGTCGTAGTCCTGCTCGAGGCAGGCCGCGATGCACCGCCTGAACGCGGGCCCGTCCCGGTGCGCAGGGACGACGATCGAGAAGCGCGCCTGGCTCACGCGCCGCGGATCAGGCCCCTGAGGAATGCGGCGCCGTACGTCATGTGGGTCGCGATGGCTCCCGCCGCCGTCAGGCCGCTCACCGCCGCGGAGCGGTGGCGGAGCCCGGCCGAGACCGACCCGGTCGCGACCACGGCGCCGTACAGCGCCCAGCCGGCCAACCAGATCCGCCGCGGCTGCCGCCGAACGCGAGCGGCCACCCGAGCGCGGCGAACGCGACGAGCGCGGACGGGGCAAGCGTGAGGGGTCGCATGCTCGCACCCGCCCTCCCGGACGTCGCGGCCCCGCCCGGCGCCCAACTCCGCCACCTTCTCGAGGTGCGGCCGAAAGAGCGGCGCCTCCCGTCGAACGACGACGGTGTCGGGTGTGTACACCACGCGCTTGCCGCGCGCGACGAGGGCTGCCGCCAGCCGGTGCTCGGAGACGTCGCGGGCGTCGAGCTCGAGGAAGTCCTCGCGCCGAACGACGACGGTGTCGGTCGGGAACTCCTCACGAAGCGGAGGTTTCCCGGCGTGAAGCGGAAGCGGAGCGAGCCGCCGCCGAGACGCGACTCCCAAACCGCGCCGGCTGCCCGCTCGCGCGCGGGCCCGTCGGCGGGGCTCATCGTGGGCACGACGACCGCGGCGACGTCGGCCCGGCCGAGGAACGGGATCGTGCTGTCGAGCCAGTTGCCGGCGGGTGTGGCGCCGCGGCCGAGGAAGGCGAGCACCTCGCCGCTCGCACTCTCCGCTGCGCGCCTCGCGCGTCGGGGGAGTCGTCGTCCAACGGGACGACCTCGAGATCCGGATACTCGAGGCCTGCGGCGGCGCTCTCGTCGGCCGCAGAGCAGCGTCACACGCGGCCGCCGCTCGACGTAACGCGTCGGCGACTTCGAGCAGCTCGCGCCGTCGCTGGTAGTACCGCAGGACGCGCAGGCGGTAGAAGATCGCCGCCGTGTCCACGAGCGCGTAGAGCACGGCGATCGAGCGCACGCCGGAGCCCGTGAAGCGGTAGTCCAGCGAGACCGGCATCTCGCGGAGGCGGTCGAAGCCGAGGGCACGCGCGACCGCGAGCAGCTCGAGGTCGAACGCGTACTGCTTGACGAGCAGGAGCGGCATGACCTCCTCGGCCACCTCGCGCCGGAACAC
This sequence comes from uncultured Actinomycetes bacterium, assembly GCA_963796405.1. Classification (GTDB taxonomy): domain Bacteria; phylum Actinomycetota; class Thermoleophilia; order Gaiellales; family Gaiellaceae; genus GMQP-bins7. The sequence goes on along the minus strand of CAWCLL010000010.1, from coordinate 211,355 downwards.
CTTGAGGCCGACCTGCGTGTCGCGGACGTCGAGACGAAACAGCGTCCGCACGAGCTGCTGGTACAGCCAGCTCGAGACCTTCCTCGCCGCCGGGTAGTGGACCTGCGAGTCGGGATGGCGCTTGGAGCCGATCACGAAGTCGAGGCGCTCTCGCCGGGCCGTCTCGAGGAACGCCGGGATGCCGGCGGGATCGAGGTCGAGATCGGAGTCGACGTACGAGATGTACTCCCCGGAGGCCGCGAGCGAGCCCGCCTTGACGGCGAACCCCTTGCCGAGGTTGCGGTCGTAGTGGATGACGCGGGCGAGGTGCGACGCGTCCTCGAGCAGGCGCTCCTCGCTGCCGTCGATCGACCCGTCGGAGACGACGATCAGCTCGACGGCGCCGTCGACGCCGCGCTCGACCCGCTCGCGGATCGTGCGGACGTTCTCGACGATCGTCCCGGCCTGGTTGTAGACGGGAACGACGACGGTGAGGAGCGGTCGGGCCTCGGAGCGGTCGCGCTCGCCGGCTGCTTCGTCGGTCAAGGCAGGGCCGCGCACCAGCCCGTCAGGCTAACATCGCCCGAGTTCGCGGCGACCAGATCGAAGACCGAGACCGCCTTCGCGTGCGGTCGGACGACGCAACCCAGCTGAGTAGGATCGTCGCGTGCTCAGTGCGATCAAGGCGCGTGCCGCGACGGCTTGGGAGCGCGCCCACGAAGCCAACGTTCGGAACATTGAGGCCGTTCTCCAACGCGCGCCAGCTGGAGGGAGCCTGCTCGACGTCGGCTGCGGCGACGGAGCGCGGACCCTTCGTTTCGTCCGCGCGGCCCGAGCAGCCGCGACGCATGGACTCGAGCTTGATCCCGGCTCAGCTGAGCAGGCGCGGACGCGAGGCATCACCGTGAGCGAAAGCGACCTCAACGAGGCCTGGCCATATCCGTCCGAGAGCTTTGACGCGGTGGTGTCCAATCAGGTGATCGAGCACGTGCCTTCCAGTGACCACTTCATGGCGGAAATCGCCCGCGTCCTCAAGCCGGGTGGTCTGGCGATCGTCTCCACCGAAAACCTGGCGAGTTGGCACAACGTCGTCGCACTCATCCTCGGCTGGGAGCCGTTTAGCCTCGCAAACTCGAATGCGAAACCGGGCCTCGGCAACCCGCTGGCCCTTCATCGCCTGCCGACGGAGACTTCAGTCACGACGATGCGGCACTCGCGCGTATTCGCGTACCGGGGACTGCGCGAGCTGGTTGAGTCGCACGGGCTCATCGTGCGCTCCGTCCGTGGCGCTGGCTATTACCCGCTCGACACGAGACTTGCGCGCTTCGACCCGAGACATGCTGCGTTCCTCGCTGTGGAAGCTGTCAAGACCCGCGCGCCGGCCGGACAAGAGCTTCCGCTAACTCACATACCTTCGCCGTCGCCCGGCGCTGACGCCGGCTTCCTCGCGACGACGGCGTAGTCCTGGAAGCCGTAGAGGAGGGCGTTCAGCCGCTCGACGACGGGGGCGAGCGGGTCGTCGTCGGCCGGGCTCGGAAGCAGCTCGCCCTCGGGAACCGGTGAGAGGCGGAGGATCTCGACGCCGGCCAGCCCCGCGTTCTCGCACAGGAAGGCGAGCGTGTCCGGGTGGATCGGGCGGACGTGGGTCAGGTCGCGATGGAAGTTGATCGAGCCCGCGACGAGCGACTCCGGGTTCGGCGTCTCGAGGATCAGGACGCCTCCTCGCTCAGGCGGTCGGCGGCCAGCGCCACGAGCCGCGAGACCTCGCGCTCCGGGCAGGTGCTCGACGACGTGGATGGCGACGATGCCGTCGAGGGAGCCGGGCTCGAGCGAGCCGAGGTGCGCGACCGCGTCCTGCACCGACGACCTCGATGTCCTTCTCGCGCAGGAGCTCCACGAAGTCCTCCTCGATCTCGACCCCGTACGCGGAGACGCCTGCGTCGCGCAGGAGCTCCAGCAGCTCCCCGCGGCCGCAGCCGAGATCGACCACCCGCCCGCGGCCGCGCAGCAGCTCGAGGTACGCCGCCTGGCGCTCGTACACGCTCGTCTCGGGGCGGAAGCGGGCCTCGAACGCGAGGTAGTCGAACGGGAGCCGAGGCCGGGACCGGGCTCGGCGGTGCTCCCTCGCGTCGCCGCGGCCGGGGCCGGCGACGGGCCGGCGGGCGCGCTCGAGGCGGGCGAGCCGCGGGGCGAGCTGGAGGCGCTCGATCGTGTCCGCGAGCGCGCCGATCCGCTCGGACAGGTCGCGCACGTCCTTCTGGACGCTCTCCCGGGCCGCGATCTCGGCCCGAAGCGGCCGACCGCGAGCATCCTCCCGAGCCGCGGTCTCGGCGGAGTCGGCGTCCTCACGGCTCTTGGTCTCGGCGACCAACGCGGCCTCGAGCCGGGCGACGGCGGCGTCCGCCTGGCGGGCGAGGTCGTCGAGCACGTAGAAGAGCAGGCGCAGGTTGAGCTTCTTGACGCCGGTGATGACCGGCCCGATCACGGGCTTCGAGGAGAACCCGAGCTCGGGGCGGAAGCGGATGCGCGAGCGCGGTTCCGCCGAGGTCGAAGCCTTCGACGAGCGTCCCGGGCGGGGGCTCCGGAGCCGGCACCTCGAGCCTGGAGCGCGGCGAGCTCGTCGGCGTCCGCGTACCGCCCCTCGGCGCGCTCGCGCGCGGCGCGCTGCTTCAGGTCCGCGACGAGCCGCCTCGACGTCGATGATGGGCTTCTCGGGCATCTCTCGGCGGCTCCGGAGGCGATGCTAGTGGAACCGGGACGGGACTAGACTGGCCTGCCTTGAGCCTGTACGCAGACGTCTTCAAGCACGGCGAGCTCTTCCGCGGCCTCTTCCGGCGCGAGCTCCGCGTCCGCTACCGCGGGTCCACGCTCGGCCTCGCCTGGACGCTCATCTACCCGATCATGCTCATGGTCGGGTACTGGCTGCTCTTCTCGCTCCTGCTGAAGGCCGTGTCCGTCGAGAACTACCCGCTGTTCGTCATCTCGGGGCTCATCAGCTGGACGTTCTTCCAGTCGTCGGTGCAGATGTCGTCGACGAGCCTGCTCGGGCAGGCGAACCTCGTGAAGCAGGTCCGCTTCCCGCGCCAGCTGCTGCCGCTCGCCGTCGTCGCCACGAACCTGACGACCCTGCTCGCGCTGCTGCTCATCGTCGTTCCTATCAATCTCATCGTCCGGCCGGAGACGCGCTCGACGTTCTGGATCGCGATCCCCCTGCTCGTGCCGCTGATCGCGCTCGCGAGCGGACTGGCGATCGTCGTCGCCGGAGCGACCGTGATCTTCCGGGACGTGGAGCACCTGCTCGCGACGATCCTCATCCCCTGGTTCATCCTGACGCCGATCTTCTACACCTTCGACCTGCTCCCCGGGCTCAGCGAGCACGAGACGTCGCGAACGTCCTGTACTACGGAAACGTCATGGCCCCGCCGGTCGAGGCGATCCGCGATGCGATCTTCTTCGGGGAGGTGCCGGCGACGGGAGACGTGCTCTACTCCGTCGGAGTCGCCCTCGGGTCGCTCGCGCTCGGGGCGTGGGCGTTCGGCCGCCTCGACGACCGGCTCGCGGCCTCGCTCTGAGCCTGGATTAGCGGGCGCTTTCAGTACGCTCATCCGCATGCAGCCCGGCGCGATCACGGTCGAGAACGTCAGCCGACGGTTCCTCGTCTACCCGACGCGGAACATCACGCTGAAGGAGGCGATCGTGCGCCGCCGCCACCAGCGGCCGGCGGAGATCTGGGCGCTGCGCGACGTCTCGCTCGAGATCGAGCCCGGGCAGTCGCTCGGCATCGTCGGCCGGAACGGCTCGGGCAAGACGACGCTCCTCCGGCTGCTCGCGGGCATCTTCAAGCCCACGAGCGGGAGGATCGCGGTCGGCGGCTCGGTCGGATCCCTGCTCGAGCTCGGCGCCGGGTTCCACCCCGACTTCACGGGGCGGGAGAACATCTTCCTGAGCGGCGCGATCTACGGGATGAAGCGCGCGCAGATCCGCGACTCGCTCGACGACATCATCGAGTTCACCGAGCTCGAGCGCTTCATCGACCTGCCCGTCCGCACGTACTCGTCGGGGATGTACATGCGCCTCGGGTTCGCACTCGCCGTGCACCTCGACGCCGACGTCCTGCTGCTCGACGAGGTCTTCGCGGTCGGCGACGAGGCGTTCCAGCGCAAGTGCATGGACCGGATCATGTCGTTCAAGCGGGAAGGCGGGACGACCGTCTTCGTCTCGCACTCCCCGGCCGCAGTCGAGCGAATGTGCGACCGCGCGGTGCTCCTGAACGGCGGCCAGCTCGCCTTCGACGGAGAGACCCACGACGCCCTTCGCGCATTACTCGTCCCTGCTCGCGGAGCAGGAGTCGACCACACCCGAGCGCAGCCCGGGCCCGTCCGAATGGGGAAGCCGCGAGGTCCGCGTCACGCGCGTGACGCTCGAGGGGCCGAGGCGGCGTGGATGGGCACGAGCTCGGCGCCGACGAGCCTGCCGTCCTCCGCATCTGGCTCGCCTCCGAGTCCAAGCTGCCGCCACCCGACATCGCGGTCGAGCTCCGCGACTCGAGCGGCGGCCTCCTCGGCACGCACGTCCAGTCGACGGCCGAGCTCGGTTGGGACGGCTCGCCCGGCGAGCGCGTGTTCCGCTTCGAGCTCGACCGCCTCCCGGTCGTGGACGGCCGCTACCGGTTCGGGGTCGCGCTCTACGACGCCGACAGCGGCGCCACGTACCACGGCGTCGAGAAGGCGGTCGAGTTCCTCGTCGCGCCCGCGGCCGGGGCCCGCGGGTGGCTGCGCTTCAGCGGCCGCTTCATCCTCGACGAGTCGGCGAGCATGGCGTCGGTCCGCTAGGCGATGAGGGCGCTCGTCACCGGCTGCGCGGGCTTCATCGGCTCGCAGCTCACGGAGTCGCTGCTCGGCGACGGCCACGAGGTGGTCGGCGTGGACTGCTTCGTCGACAACTACGCCGCCGAGGTCAAGCTCGGAAACCTCGAGCGCGCGAAGGAGTTCGACACGTTCTCCTTCCGCGAAGACGATCTCGCCGAGCTGCGACTCGAGCCGCTGGTCGAGGAGTGCGACGCGATCTTCCACCTGGCCGCCGAGCCCGGCGTGCGCACGAGCTGGGGCGACCGCTTCGAGTCCTACGCGAGGAACAACGTCCTCGCGACCCAGCGTCTGCTCGAGGCGGCCCGGCAGTGGCCCGACAAGCGTGTGGTCTACGCGTCCTCCTCGTCCATCTACGGCGATGCGGAGGTGCTTCCGACGCCGGAAGACGTGCTGCCGAAGCCGTTCTCCCCCTACGGCGTCACCAAGCTCGCGGCCGAGCACCTCTGCGTCCTGTACCACGGGAACTACGGCGTCGACACGGTCTCCCTGCGGTACTTCTCGGTCTACGGACCGCGCCAGCGGCCGGACATGGCCTTCAACCGCTTCTGCCGCGCGGCGGTGCGCGGGGAGCAGCTCACCGTCTTCGGCACTGGCGAGCAGACGCGCGACTTCACGTTCGTCGCGGACGTCGTCGCCGCGACGAGGGCCGCAGCGACCTCACCGGCCGCCCGCGGTCAGGTCTACAACGTGGGCGGAGGCTCGCGCGTGAGCGTCAACGAGGCGCTCGAGCACATCGCCTCCTTCGCGGAACGCCCGCTGGACGTGCGCCACGTCGAGTTCGAACGGGGCGACGTCCGGAACACCGGGGCGGATACGACGCGCGCACGGCGGGACCTCGGCTTCGATCCGACCACGTCGGTGGAAGAGGGACTACGGGCCGAGTTCGAGTGGACGCAGGCTCAGATCCGCTAGGCGAATCTGTCGACTTCCTCGGGCTCCATCGGCTCGGGGCCCACTCCGGCGACGACCGTCTCCTGCGAGCGCTCGTGGAGCCGCTCGCGCCCCCGCTTGACCGCGCCGAGGAACTTGTCGAGGTTCACCTCGAGCGTCGAGAGGATGCTGTCGGCCCAGTCCTCCATCTCGAGCCGCGTCTCCCGCGCCGACCGGCGGGCCTCGTCGACGATGTCCTCGGCCTGCCGCTCGGCGAGCTTGACGATCTCCGTCTGCGACGCCTCCCGGATCGCCTGCTCCCGCGCCTCCTGGATGATCCGGTCGCATTCGCGCTTCGCCTCGGCGAGCATCTCCTGGCGCTCTTTGACGATCCAGCGGGCCTGCTTGATCTCCTCCGGGATCGTGGCGCGCATCTGGTCGAGGATCTCGTAGATCTCCTCGCGGTCGAGGCGCACCTGGTCGGTGAGAGGAACGGCCTTGGCGTTGTGCACCAGGTCGTCGAGCTTGTCGATGAGAACGAGGACGTCCATGGCCGAAAAGTCTACTGGCGGGGTTGGACGGGCCGTTACTCCTGCGGTGAAACGGGCGCTCCCGGGCGGCCGTCCGGGTACAGCTGGGCAAAGCGCTCGGCGACGGCCTTCGGCACGAGCTCGTCGACGCGGCCGCCGAACGAGGCGATCTCCTTCACGCCGCTCGAGGAGACGAAGCTGTACAGCGGGCTCGCCATGACGTAGACGGTCTCGATCTCGGGCGCGAGCTGGCGGTTCAGGTGGTTCATCTGGAACTCCCACTCGAAGTCCGAGATCACGCGGAGGCCCTTCACCATCGTCTGCGCGTCGTGCTTTCTGGCGAAGTCGACGACGAGCTCGGCGAAGACGTCGACGACGACGTTCTCGCAGGACGCTAGCGCGTCCTGGAGGAACGTCACGCGCTCGTCGACCGTGAACAGCGTCTCCTTGTGCAGCGGGTCGCGCACCACTCCCACGACGACTCTGTCGAAGATGCTCGCCGCGCGGCGGATGACGTCGACGTGACCGTTCGTCACGGGGTCGTACGAGCCTGGGCAGATTGCCGTGATCATCGGGAGAAGACCGTGATGCGTGCGGAACCGTAGCGGCGGCTCGTCCGCACGGCGAGGGGAAGCTCGGGCTCGACGCGCGACTCCGTCTCGACGACGGCGACGCCGTCGTCCGTGAGGAGCTCGGGGAGGAGCTCGGCGAGCGGCTCCGCGAAGCGGTCCCACTCCTCGTACGGCGCGTCGACGAGGATCAGGTCGTAGCGGTGCGCGCGGGCCTTCTCCTCGCGGAGCGCCCGGGTCGCGTCCTGACAGAGGACGACCGCACCGGTCAGGCGCAGCTTCTCGAGGTTCTGCTGGATGACGCGGCAGGCGTCGCGGTCGGACTCGACGAAGACGGCGCGGGAGGCGCCGCGCGAGAGCGCCTCGAGGCCCATCGCGCCGGAGCCCGCGAAGACGTCGAGCACCGTCGCGTCGTCGACCGGCCCGACGATCGAGAAGACAGCCTCGCGCACGCGATCGCCGGTCGGCCGCGTGCCCGCGCCTTTCGGGGCCGCGATCCGGTGGCCCTTCCTCGAGCCGGCGACGATCCGCACGCGGAGAGAGTTACAGCTCGACGACGAGCTCGTGCGCGCCGTCGGCGAAGGACGAGTGCGCGACGCGACCGACCCGGCGCAGGAGCGCGAGCACGCCTTCGTTCCCGGGAAGCACGAGCGCGGTGAAGCGCTCGACTCCGTCTTTCTTCGCGAGTATCGAGAGCTCGTGCAGCAGCTTGCCCCCGACCCCGCTTCCCTGGCACGGGTCGACGACCTCGAACGCAACCTCGGCGGCGCGCGGGTCCTCGCTCGAACGGACGAACCTCGCGAGCCCGACGACCTCGCCCGTCACGAGGTCGAACGCGCCCACGGCCTCGCGGCCGCAGCAGCCGACGTCTGCGAGGACGTCGACCTCGGCCTCGGGCAGCCGCGGCTTCGGGCCGTGGAAGCGCAGCCGCCGGGACTGCTCCGAGAGGCCGTCGAAGACCTCGAGCACGGCAGCGCGATCGTCGGGACCGAGCCGCCCGACCGTGACGAGGCCGCGCTGGCAGCCTGGCTGTACGTCTGCGAGAACCATGCCCAGAGGCTCGTCGCTCGCGTCCTTCGGTGCAGTGGGGCACTCCCGAGAGCGGAGGTGCGGTTATCCGTACTTCTCTAGGACTCGCCCAGATGCGCTGCCTCGCCGAGGAGCCGGTCGGCCGCCTCGGCGAGGAGGCCCTCGTCCTCGAGCCTGCGCGCGACCTCACGTGCGCGCTCCAGCAGCTCGCGGTCGTGGCGGAGGCGCACGAAGCGGAGATCCGAGAGCCCGGACTGGCGGGCGCCGAGGAGCTGGCCCTCGCCCCTGATCTCGAGGTCCTTCTCCGCGAGCTCGAAGCCATCGGTCGTCTCGACCATCGCCTCGAGCCGCTCGACGGCGCCCTCGGTCAGCTCTTCGCGCGGGCGCGAGACGAGCAGGCAGTACGACTGCTCCGCGCCGCGGCCGACGCGCCCTCGCAGCTGATGCAGCTGCGCGAGACCGAAGCGGTCGGCCTCCTGCACGATCATGATCGTCGCGTTCGGGACGTCGACTCCGACCTCGATCACCGTCGTCGCGACGAGGACATCGAGCTCGCGCGCGTTGAAGCTCGCCATCACCGCGCGCCGGTCGGCGGGCCGCAGCCGCCCGTGGAGGCAGCCGACGCGGTAGCCGCGCAGCTCGCCTGTTTGGAGACGTTCTGCCTCCGCCTCCGCCGCGCGCGCCACCTTCGTCTCCGACTGCTCGATCAGCGGGCAGACGACGTACGCCTGCCGTCCGTCGTCGAGGTGCCGCCGCAGCCGCGTGTACGCCTCGGAGCTGCGATCGTCGGTGACCCAGGCGGTGACGATCGGCTTCCGGTCGGCCGGCGGCAACGCGAGCTCGCTCACGTCGAGGTCGCCGTACACCGTGAGCGCGAGCGTCCGCGGGATCGGCGTCGCCGTGAGGTGGAGGACATGCGGGCTGCGGCCCTCGACGAGCGCGCTCCGCTGGCTCACGCCGAAGCGGTGCTGCTCGTCCACGACGGCGACGGCGAGGTCGTGGAAGTCGACCTCCTCCTGGATCAGGGCATGCGTCCCGACGACGACGTGCGCGTCGCCGGACGCGATCAGCTGGCGCGCGGCCGCGTGCTCGCGGGCGCGGATCGAGCTCGTGAGCAGCGAGACGCGCACGTCGAGCGGCTGGCAGAGCTTGTCGATCGTGAGGAAGTGCTGCTCGGCAAGGGTTTCCGTGGGCGCCATCAGCGCACCCTGGCGTCCTGCCTCGACCGCGCGCAGCAGCGCGTACAGCGCGACCACGGTCTTCCCGGAGCCGACGTCGCCCTGGAGGAGGCGCTGCATCGGCGTCGTGCGGCCGAGATCGCCGTCGATCTCGCCGATCGCCCCCTCCTGGTGCGGGGTGAGCGTGAACGGGAGCGACGCGCGGTAGCGCTCGATCAGCTCGCCCGGCGCGGCGAGCGCCTGCGCGGATGCCTGCTCGCGGAGTGCTGCCGTCCTCCCGAGCGCGATCTGGAGAACGAGCAGCTCGTCGAAGGCCAGTCGTCGCCTTCCGTGCTCGGCCTCGGGCAGCGCGCGCGGGCGGTGCAGCGCGACCAACGCATCGGCACGCACCGGGAGCTGCTCGCTCTGGCGGAGCGCCGCCGGCAACGGCTCACCCGCGTCGCGGACAAGGGCGAGCGCCTGCGCGCGGAGGCCGCGTAGCGTCTTCTGCGCGACGTCCTCGCCGGCCGGGTAGACGGGCGCGAAGTCGGCCGTCTCGACCTCGCCCTCGAGGTCGTACGAGCTGACCGCGAAGCCGTAGCGGTTCGCGCGGCCGCGCAGCCGGACTCGTGTTCCGGGAGTGAGCTTTGACTCGAGCCACGGCTGGTTGAACCAGGTCGCCTTGATCTCGCCGGTGTCGTCCGCGACCCGTGCGGTCAGGATCTTGAGCCGTCCACGCCGGCGGCTCGAGGCCGCGCGCACCTCGACTTCGACGGTCGCCTCCTCGTCTCCGAAGAGCTCGCTGATCCGCTTCGCGGGGACGGGCGCCTCGTACCGGCGCGGCCGCTGCCAGAGGAGGTCGCCGACGGTCTCGAGCCCGATCCGCTTCAGACGACGTGCGATCGTCGAGCCGACGCCGTCGAGTGTCTCGACGGACGCCTCGAGGCGCTCCGGCCGCGGCACGCTCGCCGGCCGCGGCCAGGCGGCCGGCGATTCGAGGCCGGCGAACGCGACCGGAAGTCGGACCGTGGTCCTCGAGGACGGCACGCGGTCACTATAGGTCCCAGGGCTGCGGTGATCTGGGCCGTAAGAGACGTCTCAGTTGCCAGGGTCTGACCCTCGAGGTGTGCCGAATGCGTGCCGATCTCGGTCTTCGGACACATGCCATGTGACTGCCGCTGTCGCTCAACCAAGCGACGGCCGCCGGTGGTCCGCACAAAGCGTCTGACCCTGAACGTGTGCCAGGGACGTGCCGATCTCTTCACAGACCGCGTTCGCAGCCCGCGTGTTGGCGCTACTCGTCCTGGAACCAGAAGAAGCCGACCGCGCCCGGCCCGGCATGCGTCGAGACGACGGCGCCGAGGTTCGCGGTGAACTCGATGTCGGCCTTCGGACGCACGCGCCAGACGAGCTCGGAGAGCGTTCCCACCCACTCCGCCGCGTCGGCGTGCGCGATCGCGACGCGGAGCCCCGCCCGATCCTCGGTCGCCTCCGTGAAGCGACGCTCGAACTCGGCGACCGCCTTGTGCCGCCCCCGGACGCGCGCGACCGCGACGACCTCCCCGTCCTGAACGCCGAGAATCGGCCGGACGTTCAGGAGCGACCCCGCCAGAGCCGCCGCGCGCCCGATGCGCCCGCCCTTCTGGAGGTACTCGAGCGTCTCGACGGTGAAGACCACGGTGCAGTCGCGATGGAAGCGCTCGACGAGGGCGTCGATCTCCTCGTCGGTCGTACCGCGGGTGAGCCTCCGCTGGATCGCGTGCGCGAGCATCGCGATCGCGAGCGACGCGGTCAGCGAGTCCACGAGGCGCACCTTGTCCCCGCCGAGCTCGTTCGCGGCCAGCTCCGCGCTCGCGTACGTGCCCGAGACCTTCGAGGAGACGTGGATCGAGTAGATGCGCTCGTAGCCGGATAGCGCCTGGTACGCGGTCAGGAAGTCCTGCGGAGTCGGCTGCGAGGTCGCCGGGAGCACGGCCGACCCGCGCAGCTTCTCGAAGAACGCGTCCGGGCCGAGCTCGACGTAGTCGCGGAAGGTCTCGTCCCCGAAACGCACGTAGAGCGGGACGAAGCGCATGTTCGGGAATCTCTCGGGCGCCTCCGGGTAGTCCGAGGTCGAGTCGAGCACGATCGCCGTGTTCTCGATGGTCAGGTTCACGCCCCTCTCCTTCCCGCCGCCGCGCGCATCGCGCCGACGAGCGTGTCGACGCCCTCATCCTTTCGGATCAGCTCGACCCCTGCGCGGCGGGCCGCGTCGTGCTCCTCGTCGCCCGCCGACGCGCTGAGGAAGACGATCGCAGTGTCCGGGCTGCGCTCGCGGATCGCGTCCGCGGCCTCCGCGCCGTCCTCGTCCGGGAGGCGGTAGTCGATGACGGCGACGTCGACGCTCAGCTCGACGCACGCGGCGGGCGCGCCCCCCGCCGTCCCCACCGCGCCGACGACCTCGAGCCCCTCGTACCGGCCGAGGAGGAAGGCGAGCGCGTCGCGGTAGATCTCGTTGTCCTCGACGAGCAGCACCCTGACCGGCTCCATGCCCCTTACTCCGCCACTACGAGCAGCGGGTAGTGGGGCTGGCCGCCGTCGTGGACCTCGACGTCGACGTCCGGATGCGCGGCGTTGACCGCCGCGAGGAGCTCCTCCACGGGCGGCGCGCCGTCCCCCGTAAGGATCCCGAGCCAGCCCTGCTCGCCGTCCAGCACGCGCGCGACCACCTCGAGTGCGACGTCGTGGAGACTGTCACCGGCCGTCACCGCCGCATCCTCGACGAGCCCGAGGTACGCGCCCTTCACGATCTTGACGCCGTCGAGCTCGGTGTCGCGCGACGCGACGGTCACCTCCCCCGTGCGCACCGACGCGAGGGCCTCGAGCATGTCCTCCTCGTTCTGCTCGGCCGCGTTCGTGGAGATGTAGCGGCCCATCGCCGCGAGTCCCGCCTGCACCGAGCGGGAGGGGATGACGCGGACCGCCTTCGACGACAGCGCGGCGGCTTGCTCGGCGGTGAGGATCACGTTCGAGTTGTTCGGAAGCACGAGGACCTCGTCCGCGGGCGTCGCGTCGATCGCCTCGACGATCTCGGCGGTCGACGGGTTCATCGTCTGCCCGCCCTCGATGACCTTTGTCGCGCCGAGACTCTCGAAGAGCCGGCGGTTTCCTTCGCCGGGGCACACCGCGACGAGGGCAGTCTCTACACCGACAGACCCGGGTACGTCAGTCAGTCGCTCCTCGCGCTGCGCCGTCTGCGCATGCATGTTGGCGATCTCGACTCCCTCGACGACGCCGAGCGCGGTGCCGGCCGCCAGCGCGAGCCCCGGCTCGTCCGTGTGCACGTGCACCTTGAGCGCGCTCGAGTCCCCCACGACGAGCAGCGAGTCGCCGATCTCCTCGAGCGTGCGCTCGAGGCTCTCGAGCTCGAGGCCCTCGCCCTCGACGACGAAGACCGTGCAGTAGCGGTACTTCGAGAGCTCCAGGTGGATCGCGTCGAACGACAGTGCTTCCCCCTCGACGGGTGCTTCCGGCAGAGGCTCGCCCGCCAGCGCGAGCGTGAGCCCGCGCGTGATCTCGACCAGCCCGGCCCCGCCCGCATCCACGACCCCGGCGTCCCGGAGCACCTCGAGCATCTCCGGCGTGCGCGCGAGCGCGTCCTCGCCGCGCGCGAGCATCGTCGCGAGGAACTCGTGCGGCTCGAGGCGGCGGTTCTCCTTCCGTTCCCCCTCCTCGGCCATCTCGCGGATCACCGTCAGCATCGTTCCCTCGACCGGCCGCTTCACCGCGCGGTACGCAGCGTCGCTCGCCCCCCGGAACGCGCGGCGCAGACGGGGCGTGCTCGCGTCCTCGTGCTCGCCGAGGACGTCGACGAAGCCGCGCACGATCTGGGAGAAGATGACCCCGGAGTTGCCACGCGCGCCCATCAGCGCCGCGCGCGAGAGCTCCTTTGCGACCGCCTCGCTGTCCTCCGCGCTCGAGGCGTCGAGCGTCTCGACGATCGAGCGCAGCGTCAGCACGAGATTCGTCCCGGTGTCGCCGTCGGGCACGGGATAGACGTTCAGGTCGTCGATCCGGCGGCGGTGCGCCTCGAGATTCTGGAGGGCGGCGCGCGCGAGCGTGCGGACGATCTCGAGCTGCATCAGCGGCCCCGGACGCCGTCGATGTGGACGTCGAGGGAGGCGACGGGGATGCCGACCATGCGCTCGACCTCGTACAGGACGCGCGCGCGCACGGCGGTCGCGACCTCGGCGAGCTTGAGGCCGTTCTCGACGACGATCCGGCACTCGAGCACGAGGCCGTCGGGGCGCCTGCCGACATCGACGCCTTTCTTGATGCCCCAGGGCAGGAGGCGCGACCAGCGGCTCCGGCCCGCGAGCGCGACGACCCCGTAGCTCTCTGCGGCCGCGTACCCGACGATCTGCGCGATCGCGTCGTTCGAGAACGCAACGCGGCCGAGCGGCGACGGCGCGACGTCGTAGTGCTCGCGGTCCACGGCGCGAGCTTAGTCCGTCGCGGCGGGCCCTAGAGGGCCTTCTGGACCTTGCCGGCTTTCAGGCAGCGGGTGCAGACGTACGCCCTTTGCGCCCGGCCCTCGAGGAGCACGCGGACGCGCTGGAGGTTCGGGTTGAAGCGGCGGCGCGTGGCGACCATGGAGTGGCTCCGGTTGTTTCCGAAGCCGGGCTTCTTCCCGCAGATGGCGCAGACCTTGGACATGCGGCTGGGGATGGTACCGATCAGCGCGCCGCTGCTGCCCGCAGATGCGAGAAGACGTCGGCCATCTCGAGCGCGCTGCGAACGGCCTCGGCGCCCTTCTCGATCCGCGGCTCCGCTTGCTCGACGCGGTCGAGCGTGAGGACGCCGAACGAGACGGGGACGCCGGTCTCGAGCGCGGCGAGCTGGATCCCGCTCGCGGCCTCGCCGGCGACGTAGTCGAAGTGCGGCGTGTCGCCGCGGATGATGCAACCGAGCGCGACGATGCAGGCGAAGCGCCGCGTCTTCGCGAGGGCCGTCGCGGCGACCGGCAGCTCGAACGCGCCCGGCACGACCATGATCGTGATCGCGTCGTGCCGGACACCCGCCTGCTCGAGCTCCTCGAGCGCCCGCGCGAGCAGTCTCGACGTGACCTTGCCATTGAAGCGCGAGACGACGAGGCCGACCGCTCTGCGGCCACCGTCGGCGACGCCCTCCAGGACCGCATAGCCCTCGGGGATCTCGAGGTCCCCGGCGGCGTGCTCGGTCGAGGGAGCGAGGGCGATCGCCGCGCCGAGGTCGTCGTCCGGCTCCGGCTCGAGCTGCTCGTCCTCGAGCTGCTCCTCCTCGACCTCGTCGATCTCCTCGGCGTCCGGCTCGTCGAGCTCGGGCTCGTCGAGCTCAGGCTCGGGCTCGGGAGCGGCGACGGCTTCCATGTCGGCTTCCAGGTCGGCCGACGAGCCCCACGCGGCCGCGTCCTCTTCGGAGACCGCGTCCGGCTCCCCGTCCGGCCGGCGCGGCCAGTCCGAGAGCACGTTCTCGCTGGATTCGTCGATGTCGGGATTGCTCACGTGTCGGATTCGGAATCGGGCTCCGGCTCGAACCGGACGCCCTGGTGGTGGAGCTTCGTGATCGTGTGCCCCAGCTTCTCACGCTTGGCGGTCAGATAGCGCTCGTTCTCCGGCTGCGGCTCCACCTCGATCGGCACCTGCTCGACGACGGTGAGCCCGTAGCCGTCGAGGCCGCTGAGCTTCGCGGGGTTGTTCGTGAGGATCCGGATCGTCGTCAAGCCGAGGTCGGCGAGGATCTGGTTCCCGATACCCCACTCGCGCGCGTCCGGGGGGAACCCGAGCTCGAGGTTCGCCTCGACCGTGTCGAGCCCGCTCGCCTGCAGCTCGTACGCGCGGAGCTTGTTCAGGAGACCGATCCCGCGTCCCTCCTGCGCCATGTACAGAAGCACGCCGCGGCCCTCCGCCTCGATCCGCTCGAGCGACAGCGCGAGCTGCTCGCCGCAGTCGCAGAGCAGCGAGTGGAAGACGTCGCCCGTGAGGCACTCCGAGTGGACGCGGACGAGCACGTTCTCCGCGCCCTCCACGTCGCCCTTCACGAGCGCGACGTGGCGCTTGTCGTCGAGGAGCTCGCGGTACGCGATCGCGTGGAACACCCCGTGCTCCGTCGGCAGCCGCACCGAGACGACGCGCTCGACGAGCTTCTCCGTGCGCCGGCGGTACTCGATCAGGTCGGCGACGGTGATCATCTTCAGGCCGTGCCGCTCGGCGAACAACGCGAGGTCGGGCACGCGGGCCATCGTCCCGTCCTCGTTCATGATCTCGCAGACGACGCCTGCGGGGTTCAGGCCGGCGAGCCGCGCGAGGTCGACCGAGGCCTCCGTCTGGCCGGCGCGCTGGAGCACGCCACCCGGCTTCGCGCGGAGCGGGAAGACGTGGCCCGGCTGGACGAGGTCGTGCGCGGTGGAGCTCGGATCGATCGCGACCTGGATCGTCTGCGCGCGGTCGGCGGCGGAGATACCGGTGGAGACCCCCTCGCGCGCCTCGATCGAGACGGTGAACGCCGTTCCGAGCGGCGTCTCGTTGTGCTCGGTCATCGGCCGCAGCTCGAGCTCATCGCAGCGGTCGGGAGTCAGACAGAGGCAGATCAGGCCGCGCGCGTGCGTCGCCATGAAGTTGATCCCCTCCGGCGTGACGAACTGCGCGGCGATCGTGAGGTCGCCCTCGTTCTCGCGGTCCGCGTCGTCCACGACGATGACGAACTTCCCGGACCGGAAGTCCTCGATGGCCGCCTCGATCTCGCTGAAGGGAGTGGTCCTCACTTCGACGCTCACGCCCAGGATCGTAGCCCTCACCCTCGCAGCAGGCGCTCGACGTACTTCGCGAGCACGTCGACCTCGACGTTCACGCGCTGCGCGGGCTCGAGGCTCGCGAGGGTCGTCACCGCGAGCGTGTGCGGCACGAGCGCGACCGCGAACGCGTCCTCCGAGAGCTCCGCGACGGTGAGCGACACGCCGTCCACGGTGACCGAGCCCTTCTCGACGAGGTAACGCAGGATCTCGCGCGGCGCCTCGAAGGAGACGCGGAGCCCGTCACCGTCCTGCTCGACCGACCGCACGCGTGCGACCGCGTCGACGTGGCCCTGGACATAGTGGCCGCCGAGCGGGTCGCCGGCGCGGAGCGCGGGCTCGACATTCACGCGGTCGCCGGCGACGAGGCCTCCGAGGGTCGAGCGCGCGAGCGACTCCGGTACCGCGTGCAGCGAGACCCGGCCGTTCGTGACGGTCTCGGCGGTGAGGCAGACGCCGGCGATCGAGATCGAGTCGCCCACGCCCAGAGTGGACGCGGTCTCGGGCGCCTCGACGACGAGCACGAGCCCGTTGCCGTCCGTCTCCGCGGAGACGACGCGGCCGAGCTCGCGGACGATCCCCGTGAACATCGCGCAAGGCTAGCCGCAGCCGAGTCGTCCAGGGTCTGACCCCGAACGTGTGCCGAATGCGTGCTAATCCAGCCTTGCGAGGGTTGCCTTGTGACGTTGGTGAACAGCTCAACCATGCGGCATTGATGGGTGCGGACGCACAAAGTGTCTGACACTGAACGTGTGCCGAGAGCGTTAAAGCTCCTCCACAGATCATCCACAGAGGCATGTCTCGTGCGGCCCTGTCCTCTCTCGCGGCTTACGGCTCGTGGACGTAGCCCTGGAGGAGCACGTCCTCGCCGATCGAGCGCGCTTCGAGCCGGGTGAGCTCCAGCTTCCCCGGGAGGCCCGAGAGCATCCCGGGACCCTCGCCAGAGAGCTTCGGCGCGACGAAGACGAGCAGCTTGTCGACGAGATCCTGTTCGAGGAAAGCGGCCGCGAGCGTGGGG
Source organism: uncultured Actinomycetes bacterium (assembly GCA_963796405.1). GTDB lineage: Bacteria > Actinomycetota > Thermoleophilia > Gaiellales > Gaiellaceae > GMQP-bins7. Next base: position 194,527 of record CAWCLL010000010.1, on the reverse strand, counting down.
CCGCCCTCGAGGAGGAGCGACTGGACGCCGTCCGCGGCGAGCGCTCCGAGCTCCTCGCGCAGCGAGCCTGACCGAAGCTCCAGCTCCGAGGTGTCAGGCAGCGGGCCGCGGCCGAACGCGAGGCGGCGCGGCTGGCCGCGCGGGGTCGGGACGTCGCGCGCGTCGAGGCGCGGGTCGTCCCAGCGCACGGTGCCCATCCCGACCGCGACCGCGTCCGACGCGGCACGGAGAACGTGGACGAGCCTGAGCGACGCCTCGCCCGTCACCCAGCGCTCGCCGGGCACACGGACGCGGCCGTCGAGAGTGACCGCGACCTTGTACGTCACGAACGGGCGGCCGAGCGTGACCCATGTGCGCCACTCCTCGAGCTGCTGCCGGGCGCGGAACGCGAGCTCGCCCTCCGCGAGCTCGACCTCGACGCCGGCGGCCCGAAGCTTCTCGAGCCCGCCGCCCTCGACGTTCGGGTTCGGATCGAGCTGGCCCGCGACGACCCGCGCGATCCCGGCCTCGAGCACGGCGTCGACGCAGGGCGGCGTCGTGCCGTGGTGCGCGCAGGGCTCCATCGTCACGTAGAGCGTCCCGCCGCGCGCGCGGTCACCGGCGGCGTCGAGCGCGACCCGCTCGCCGTGCCGGCCCACGTTCTCGGTTACGCCCTCCCCGACGACGGCTCCGTCACGCACCACAACTGCGCCGATCGTCGGCTTGGGATGAGCCACGCCGAGCGACTCTCCGGCGAGCTCGAGTGCCTGCTCCACGAACATGGCATCGTCCTGCGTCACGTGTCGATCGTAAGCCGCGGGAGTACGATGCGAGCGTGACCGGCTTCATGTAGCGCTAGGGCCCGAGCGCGGCTCACGGCCGCGTCGAGTCGAGGCCCCGAGGCCCTCCTTCGTCGCCTTCCACTTCAGAACGGCGACGAAAGGAGGAGGTCTTGGGCAGGAACGCCCGCCGCCTAAAGCCGATGTTCGAGCTCGGGCTCGCGGCGCCGCCGACCGACTCGAAAGAGCTCGACGAAGCCACGGACCGGGCGAGAGCGGGCCTCGAGGCATGCGGCTGGAAGGTCGTCGCGTCGCTGACGTCTCCCGTGACCGGAGCGCGCGCCGCGATCGAAGTCCTCGTCCACGCGAGACGGGCCTAGGCTCCCGCGATGCGTCTTCCCGCAGCGTTCCTCGAAACCTGGGCGCACGAGCCCGAGTGGCTCGCGACGGTCTCGCAGCTCGTACGCGAGTGCGCGGACGCGTGGGACCTCGAGCTCGAGGAGCCGGTCGACACGCCGCACTCGCTCGTTGTGCCCGCGGGCGACGCGGTGCTGAAGCTGAACGCGCCGTCGCACTTCGAGTCGGATCACGAGGCGGACGCGCTCGAGCGCTGGGGCGGCGAAGGAGCCGTGCGCCTGCTCGCGCGCGACGACGAGCGGCGGGCGTTCCTCATGGAGCGGTGCCGGCCGGGCACGCGGCTCTGGGACGCGCAAGTCGACGAGGGCGCGGTCGTGGCTGCGCTGCTCCCACGGCTCCAGATCGAGGTCCGCGACCCGCACCCGTTCCGGCTCCTCCCCGACGAGGCGGAAAGGTGGGCCGAGGACGTCCCGCGCTGGTACGACGAGGCGGCCGAGCCCTTCGAGCGCTCGCTGCTCGACGCCGCGGTCGACGTCTACCTGAGCGTCGACCGGTCGGCTGCGTATCTCGTCAACCAGGACCTGCACGGCGGGAACATCCTGCGCGCCGAACGTGAGGCGTGGCTCGCGATCGACCCGAAGCCGCTCGTCGGCGAGCGCGAGCTCGAGGCCAGCGGGCTCCTCCGCAACGCCGACTCGGTCACGCGCTGTCTCGACGCCCTCGCCGCCCTCGGCCTCGACCGGGAGCGTGCGCGCGGCTGGGGAATCGCGCACAACCTCGCGTGGGCCTGGGACGAGAACCGGCGCGTCTGGCTGTCGAAGCACGTTGACGAAGCGCGCCGGATTCTCAGCGCACGATGAGCCGGGCGGCGAAGAAGCCGGCTGTGCCGTGCACGTGCGGCAGCGTGAGGACGAACTCGGGCCGGCTCGGGTGCCGGTACTGCGGCCAGTCGTCGCCGAGCGTGGCGTCAATCTCAAGCCCGGAGGCGTCGACGACCGCCTCGGACTCGTCCGCGTTGATCGTGCAGACCGAGTAGACGACCGTCCCTCCGGGCTTCACGCGTTCGGCGGCCCCGCGCAGGAGCTCGCGCTGGAGCTCGGGGAGCGGCTCGGCGCGCCAGCGGAGATCCGGGCGGCTGTTCAGGACTCCGAGGCCGGAGCAGGGCGCGTCCACGAGCGCGCAGTCGAAGCCGGAGAGCTCCGATGGAAGGTCGCGGCCGTCCGCGACGACGACGCGCACGCTCGAGGCACCGAGCCGCCGCGTGGCCTCCTCGAGCTCGCGCGCCCGCGCCTCGTTGACCTCGACCGCGACGACCTCGCCCGCGAGCATGGTCGCCTTGCCGCCCGGAGCCGCGCACAAATCGAGCGTGCGCTCCCCGTCACGCGAGCCGACCGCGAGCCCGACCAGCTGGGAGGCGCGGCTCTGGGGCCAGATCCGGCCCTCCGCGAGCGCAACCTCGTCGATCCGCTCGACCCGCCAGGCGCCGGGCACGTCGGTCGGCTCGCCGTCGATCTCGCCGCGCACGAGCCGCACGACGAGCTCGGCCGGCTCGTTCTGGGCGCGCATGAGCGCACGAGCACTCTCGGGGCCGAGGTCGCGCCACCAGGTCTCGGCGGCCCAGTCGGGATACGAATGCGCGAGCGCGGCCTCGTGCGCGGTCTCCTCTGTGAGCGCGTCGAGCAACGGCTCGATCCCGTCCGCCACGCGTCGCAGGACCGCGTTCGTGAAGGGGACGGCACGCGCCAGCCCCACCGCGCGCACGAGCTCGACCGACTCGTTCACCGCCGCGTAGCGAGGCACGCCGTCGACGTAACCGAGCTGGTACGCGCCGAGGCGGAGCGCCGCGCGAACCGGCGGGTCGAGCTTCCGCACCGGACGCCGGCCGAGCGTCTCGATCGCGTGGTCGAGCGTGCGCACGCGCTGGACGGCACCGAAGGCGAGCCGCTGCGCGAGGGAGCGGTCGCGCTCGTCGAGCCCGGAGGCCGCGGACCGGAACACGCGGTCCGCGTACGCGTCGTCCTCGAAGACCCGGCGGAGAACCTCGAACGCCGCTCGCCGCGCCGGGCTTACCTGAGCCCGCGCAGCCACGCCTCATACTCCATTCGGCGGCCGCCCTGCGGCTGTACCTCCAGCGGTTCGAAGGCGCCGTCCTCGCCGATGCGCGCACGCCAGACCATCACCGGCCGACCGTGGAGCTCCGTCCGCGCGCCGATGTGCGGCGAGAGGGCGCGGACCGTATCGACGAGCTCCCGCGCCGGGCGGGCGAGGTCGAGGATGCGGTCGTCGGGCTCGATCTTGGCCGCGTAGGTGACGCCTTCCTCCGGCTGCGGATGGAATTCGGGATCCCCTCCGAGGACGTCGTCGAGCAGGTCGGCGGCCACCGGAGCTGCCCGGGCGTACACCTCGCCCGCGTCGTCGTCGTCCTCGATCAGGAACGACGCCTGCGCCGCGATCGGCCCGGCGTCGAGCTCCTTCACCGTTCGGTGGATCGTGATGCCCGTCTCGACGTCGCCGGCCATGAGCGCGCGCTCGACGGGCGCCGCTCCGCGCCAGCGCGGCAGGAGCGAGGGATGGACGTTCAGCCACAGTCGCTCCTCGAGCAGCAACTCCGGAATGAGCTTCCCGTACGCGACGACCACGACGGTCGGGGCGGCGAGATCGAGACCCGGGTCCGGGCGCTCAGGCTGGAGAACGCGTACGCCCAGCCGTTCCGCGACCTCCTTCGCCGGCGGCGGCGCGAGCTTCCGCCCGCGTCCGGCGGGAGCGTCGGGCCGCGTCAGGAGCGCGGTGATCTCGTGCCGCGCGGCAAGGCGTTCGAGGACGTCTGCGCCGAAGGGCGCCGTCGCAGCGACCGCGATGCGCGGGCTCACCGCGTGCCGAGAACCGGCTGCGGCCGCAGCTTCCCGAGCGCAGCGCGGCGCGACTCGTCGTCGGTGCGATCGAGGATGAGCATGCCGTCCAGGTGGTCGAGCTCGTGCTGGACGATGCGCGCCGACGGCAGCTCGAGCTCGAGCTTCACTGGCTCGCCGGCGGTGTCGAGACCCTCGATCGTGACCCCGGTCGAGCGCTCCACGGGGACGAGCACCTCGCGCAGCGAGAGACAGCCCTCGTCGTCGACCTCGGTCTCCTTCGAGCGCTTCGTGATCACCGGGTTCACGAGGACGCGGTCCTCGCCCTCATCCGCGAAGACGAACAGCCGGCGGAGGACGCCGACCTGCGTGGCCGCGAGGCCCACGCCCTGCGCCTCGTGCATCAGCGCGGTCATCCGCTCGGCCAGCCGCCTGACGTCGTCGTCGACGCTCTCGATCTCGCGCGCCTTCATGCGCAGCGCCGGATCGCCGTACTGGCGGATCCGCGCGAGCGCGAGCATGCGCCGGGCCTGACGCTCGAGCGCGGCCTCCTGCGCCTGCTCGTCGTGCTCGTCCTCGTGGTCGTGGTCGTGGTCGTGGTCGTGATCGTGCTCGTGGTCCGTCATCGGCGCGGCGAGTCTAGCTCCGGCTACAACGACTGTGGATCGACGTCGACGACGGCCGCGAGAGAGTCACGGCGCATCGCCGGAGCGGCTGCGGCGAGCCAGGCTGCCGCGCGGCGGGCGAGGTCCCGCGGCGCGGTCGTCTTCGCGACGAGCTGGGCGCGGTGCCGCCCGCGAAGCCGGAGCAGGGGCGCGGGCCCGAGGAGCTGCAGACCCGGCGCCCCGAGCGCCTCGCGAAGCTCGAGCAGCGCCGCGCGCGGGCCGTGCGGCTCGGGGCCGGAGACGACGATCGACACGAGGTGCCGGTACGGCGGATACGCCAACTCCTTCCGGCGCGCGAGCTCCTGCGCGAGGAACCCGGCGACGTCGTGGCGGGCGGCGAACGTGAGCGGCGTGGCATCGGGCTGGAACGTCTGCACGAGCACCTTCCCGGGCGCATCACGTCCGCTCCGCCCGGCGAGCTGGGTCACGAGCTGGAACGTCCGCTCCTCGGCGCGGAAGTCGGGAAACGCGAGGCCCGTGTCCGCGTCGACGACCGCGGCGACGGCGACTCCGGGGAAGTGGTGTCCCTTGGCGACCATCTGCGTCCCGATGAGGGCGGTCGAGCGAGCCGAGGCGAACCGCGTCAGCGCCCCGCGAAGCGCGCCTGGCTTCGAGGCCGTGTCCGCATCGAGCCGGATCCGCTCGAGCCCGGGGACGCGCCGCTCCAGCTCGGCTTCGAGTCGCTGCGTCCCCGCGCCAACACGGGCGAGCTCGACCGAGCCACACTCGGGACAGCGCGCGGGCAGCTCCTCGGTGTAGCCGCAGTGGTGGCAGTGCAGCCGCTCGTCCCGGTGGAGCGTGAGCGCCACGTCGCAGCTCCGGCAGCGGCGCGAGACGCCGCAGGCGCGGCAATGGATCGCTCCGGAGACTCCGCGCCGGTTGAGCAGCAGGATCGCCCGGCCGCCCTTCTCCTCGACCGCGGCCAGCTCGGCCAGCAGCGGGGCAGACAGCGGGTAGCCCGCCTCGCGGCGGAGATCGACGATGCGAACCGTAGGCATTGGCGCTCCGATCCGGGTCGGAAGCGCGAGCCGCTCGAGCCGCGCCCAGCTCTCCGCGCGCGGCGTTGCGCTGCCGTAGACGGCGACCGCGCCCTCGAGCGCGGCCCGCTTCGCCGCGACCGTGCGCGCGTCGTAGCGGGGGTCGGACTCCTGCTTGAACGAGGCGTCGTGCTCCTCGTCGACGACGAGCAGGCCGAGAGCGGGAACCGGTGCGAAGACCGCGGAGCGCGCCCCCACGACGACCCTCGCCTCGCCTGACGCGATCCGCTCGCGCTCGTCGCGCCGCTCGGCGTCCGTGAGCGCCGAGTGGAGTACGGCGACGCCGTCGCCGAAGCGCGCCGCGAAGCGGCCGACGGTCTGCGGCGTGAGCGCGATCTCCGGCACGAGCACGATCGCGCCCTTCGCGCGCTCGAGGGCCGCGGCGCAGGCCCGGAGGTAGACCTCCGTCTTCCCGCTCCCGGTCGGGCCGTGCAGCAGGACGTGGCCGCCTCCCCCGTCGAGCGCGCCGACGATCCGAGCGACCGCCTCGCGCTGCGCGGGCGTCAGCTCCTCCGGCTCGGCCTCGCCGGGGAGCGAGTCGCGATGCGCCGGCGCGCGGCGTTCTCCCCGGCGGGTGCGCATGTGCGGTGCGACGAGCGCGAGTGTGCGCGCCGGCGTCGAGCCGTAGTACTCCGCGAGCCAGAGCGCGAGCTCGACGAGCGCCGCGGGAACGCGGTCGACGACCGGGCCTGACGGGGCGATCTCGACCCCGTCCGGCGCGTCGACCCCGACGTCGACGACCACGCCGCGCACGCGCCGCCCGCCGAGGCCGACGCTCACGACGGCGCCGCGCTCGACGTCGTCCGCCACCTCGTACGTGAACGGGCGCGCGAGCGCGCGAGCGGTCACGAGTGGATAGATCTCGGCCAGCGGCATGGGTCGCGAGCGTATCCGCGGCCTCGGAAGCGCACCGGGCACGCAACCCCAAGTTGCAACTTGTAACTTGCGCTTCTGGCGCACCGAACCGTGCTCCCGAGCGGTCTCGAAAGCGCCAAGTTGCAAGGTGTAACTTGGCGTCGACCTGCCCCTAACGGACGGTTGCGCGATCGGTGTAAGGTTTCCCTTACATGGCGTGTTCGATGATCCGACTCGAAGAGGTGACGAAGCGCTTCGGCGACGTCGTCGCCGTCGACGGCGCGTCCCTCTGCGTCGATCGCGGCGAGGTGGTCGCGCTCCTCGGCCCCTCCGGCTGCGGGAAGACGACGCTTCTGCGGCTGATCGCAGGGTTCGAGCGCGCGGACGCGGGCACCGTCGAAGTCGCCGAGAAGCCCGTCTGCGGGACGAGCACCTGGGTGCCGCCCGAGCAACGCCGCGTCGGCATGGTCTTCCAGGACTACGCGCTCTTCCCCCACCTCACCGTGAGCGAGAACATCGGCTTCGGCGTGCCGCGCCGAGCGCGCCCCGGCCGCACCGCGGAGCTGCTCTCGATCGTCGGCCTCGACGGCCTCGGCCGCCGCTACCCCCACGAGCTCTCCGGCGGCCAGCAGCAGCGCGTCGCGCTCGCGCGCGCACTCGCGCCCTCGCCCGAGCTCGTCCTGCTCGACGAGCCGTGGTCGAACGTCGACCCGTTCCTGCGCGAGACGCTGCGCGCGGAGGTGGCCGAGATCTTCCGTCCGCTCGGCGTGACCGTCGTCCTCGTGACGCACGACCGCGAGGAGGCGTTCTCGCTCGCCGACCGCATCGCGCTCATGCGCGACGGCGCAGTCGTCCAGGAGGGCACCTCGGAGGAGCTCTACTTCGCGCCCGCCTCGCGCTGGGCGCGCCGAGTTCGTCGGCGCCGCCAACGTCCTCTCCGGACGTGTCGTCGCCGGCCGCGTCGAGACCCCCATCGGGGCCTTCCCCGCGAACGGCAGCGCGGGCGCGACGCGGAGCCAACGTCCTCGTCCGCCCCGAGCTCCTCGAGCTGGAGCCGGACCCCGCCGGCGCCGGGGAGGTCGTCGCGCGCGAGTTCCGCGGTCACGACGTCCTCTACCGCGTGCTCCTCGACGGGCTCGAGCTCGTCTCGCAGCGACCGTCGACCGAGGTCGTGCCGCTCGGCTCGCGCGTGTCGATCCGCCTGCACGAAGGGCGCGTGCCGGTCCTCGACTGAGCGCGCGCATCCGCTCGGCGATCTATGTAAGGTCTGCCTTACATCGCGGCTGATGGTGCGACTTACAGGAGGGACACAGACGTGACGAAGCTGATAGCTGCCGCGCTCGCGGCGACGGTGACGGCGCTGGCGATCGCCGGCGGCGCCGCGACCGCGCCGAAGCAGGGAGCCAGTCGCTGACGATCTACTCGGGTCGCGATCGCGTGCTCGTGGAGCCGGTGCTCAACCGCTTCACGAAGGAGACGGGAATCGCGCTCAACGTGCGCTACGCCTCCTCGGCGACGCTCGCGACCGCGCTCGTCGAGGAAGGCGGGAACAGCCCCGCGGACGTCTTCTGGGCGACCGAGCCGGGGACGCTCGGCCTCGTGTCCTCGCGCGCCCTGCTCAAGCGTCTCCCGACGAAGACGTGGGCGAAGGTGCCGCAGAAGTTCTCGACCAAGAGCCACCGCTGGGTGGGGACGAGCGCGCGCTCGCGGGTGCTCGCCTACAACACGAACCTGCTGACGCAGTCGCAGCTGCCGACCTCGATCTGGGGGCTGACGAACCCGCGCTGGAAGGGGAAGATCGGCATCGCGCCGACGAACGGATCGTTCCAGGCGTTCCTCGGAGCGGCGATCCACCTCCACGGCGAGGACCGGATGCGCGACTGGCTGCGCGGCCTTCGCGACAACGACGTGAAGTTCTTCCCGAACAACACGACGATCGGTGCAGGCGGTCGGCCGCGGTGACGTGCAGGTCGGGCTCGTGAACCACTACTACCTCTACAACCTGCTCGCCGACACGCCCGAACCTGCCGGTGCGGAACCACTGGTTCCGGGCGGGAGACCCGGGCTCGCTCGTGCTCGCAGCGGGCGTCGGCATCGTCTCGGCCTCGAAGAAGACTGCGACCGGCCCAGCGCTTCGTGAACTTCCTGCTCTCGAAGTGGGCGCAGCGGTTCATCGCGCGCGGTCCGGGCGCGGCCGAGTACCCGCTGATCAAGCGCGTCTATCCGCGGCCCGGCCTCCCCAAGCTCGAACGGACATCAAGGGGCCGAAGTACGCCTCGGCCGGCTGGCCGCCGACCTCCAGAACGCCGTCCGACTCCTGCTCGAGGTCGGCTTCGTCAAGTGAGCCCGGCCAGGTGCAGCTCCGGCGCGACGGCCGCGGTCTCGTCGCCGCGCCGACGCGCACCGCTCCTGCTCGTTGCCGCCGCGGCGCTCGTCGGCGCCGCGGCGGCGCTTCCTCTCGTCTACCTCGCGCTCCGCGCCGCGTCCGCGGACGCGGACGCGCGCGCGCTCGTCTCGCTCGACACGACGCGTCGAGCTCGTCGTCGACACGGCCGCTCCTCGCCGCTGGGGTCGTCGCTGGCCGCGCTCGCGATCGGCGTTCCGCTCGCGTGGCTCGTGGTGCGGACCGACCTCCCGGGCCGCCGGCTCTGGGGGCTCGCCGCGTCGCTCCCGCTCGTGATCCCGAGCTTCGTCGCCGCGCTCGCCCTGCTCGGAGCGCTCGCGCCGCGCGGCCTGCTCCAGCAGCTGCTCGAGCCGCTCGGCGTGGAGACGCTTCCCGAGATCACGGGGTACTGGGGAGCGCTGCTCGCGCTGACGCTCTCGACCTACCCGTACGTCTTCCTGCTCGCGGCGGCGGGGCTGCGCGGCCACGACCCGTCGGCGGAGGAGGCGCGCGCGGAGTCTCGGCGCGGGGCGCGCGGCGGTCTTCTTCCGCGTGACGCTCCCGTCGCTCCGGCCCTCGCTCGCGGCGGCCTCGCTGCTCGTGGCGCTGTACGTGCTCTCCGACTTCGGCGCGGTCTCGCTCATGGGCTACTCGACGCTCACGACCGGGATCTACGTCCGCTACGAGTCGCTGCTCGCGCTCGACGCGGCCGCGATCCTCGCGCTGGTGCTCGTCGCGCTCGCGATCGTCGTCGTCCTGCTCGCGACCCGCTTCGGCGCTCCGCGGCACGATCTACCGGAGCGACGCCCGGGGCGGGACGGCAGGCCGAGATCGTCCGCCTCGGGCGCTGGCGCTGGCCGGCGCTCGCCTTCTGCTCGGCGATCGCTCGGGCTTTTCCTCGTGCTGCCGCTGGGCGTGCTCGTCTGGTGGTCGGTCGAGGCGGACCCGATCGCGGGACGCGGCGGCGTGGCCTGGGACGCGGCGCTCAACTCGGCGCTCGCGGCGGGCGTCGCAGGCGTGGTCGCCGACGCTGGTCGTGCTTCCCGCGGCGGTGCTCGCGTGGCGCTACCCGTCCCGGACCGCGCGGTTCGTCGAGCGGCTGACGCTCTCACCGAGCGCGCTGCCCGGGATCGCGGTCGCGCTCGCGCTCGTCTTCTTCGGGACGCGGGTCGGCGGCTTCCTCTACCAGAGCCTCGCGCTGCTGCTGTTCGCGTACGTCCTCCGATTCATGCCGTACGCGCTCGCCTCGACCCGCGCCTCGCTCGACGCCGTCAGCCCGCGGCTCGAGGAGGCCGCGCGCGGCCTCGGACGGAAGCCGCTCGGCGCGACCGTGTCCGTCGTGCTGCCGCTCGCGCGGACCGGGATGCTCGCCGGCGCAGCGCTCGTCTTCCTGAGCACGGTGAAGGAGCTGCCGGCCACGCTCCTCCTGCGCCCGATCGGCTTCGAGACGCTCGCGACGGAGATCTGGGAGGGCACCGCGGTCGGCGCGTACTCGGAGGTCGCGCCCTCCGCCCTCCTTCTCGTCGCGATCGCCGCCCCGCTCGTCTACCTCCTCTCCTGGCGGAACGCCTGGGAGCTCGGGGCGGCGGACTGAGCTGCGTCTAAGATCAAGGCATGGCCCAGCCGCACGGCCACTCGGTCGACGAGTACCTCGAGACGATCTACTTCCTCGCCTTCCCGATCGGCGAGTACCGGCCGGCGACCGGCTCGACCGCGATCGCGTCGCGCGTCGCCGAGATGCTCGGCGTGTCGCGCGCGTCCGCCGGCGAGATGCTGAAGCGCCTCGAGGCGGACGGGCTCGTCGAGCGCGGCGACCAGAAGGAGGCGATCCTCACCGACGCGGGCACGGAGCGCGCGAAGCGCGTCGTCCGCAAGCACCGGATCATCGAGCGCTTCCTCACCGACTTCATGGGCTACACCGCCGCCGAGTCGCACGTGCACGCGGACGAGCTCGGCGACACCTTCACCGAGGAGATGATCGAGCGGATCAACGAGCGCCTCGGCCGCCCCGACCGCTGCCCGCACGGGTGGCCGGTCGAGCCGGAGGTGGAGCAGGCCGAGAACGCGGTGCTCGTCTCGCTGGCCGAGCTCGAGACGGGCGACGAGGCCGAGATCGTCCGGCTCGCCGAGCACGACGGCGACCTCCTGCACTGGTTCTACGACCAGGGCCTCGTCCCGGGCACGCACGTCTCGGTGCGCGGGGCGCAGCCCGCTGCCGGGCAACTGACCGTCGCGATCGAAGGCGCCGAGCGGTCGCTCAGCGAGAAGGCGGCCGACGGGGTCTACGTGCGCGCCGCGTAGCGCGCGCGAACTCTTACGGAACGCTCAAAGAGCTCTTAGGCCCCTCTCACACAGCTTGGGCACCCTGTGGGAAGGATTCCGGCCGGGGTGGTCCTCCCCGTTGCCCGTCACAGCGGTCGGAACCGAGAGGGGCTCGCGCAAGCGGGCCCTCTTCTCTTAGCGAACTCTTAGGGAAATCACACGCGAATCTCACACGCCCCGCGTTCTATGAGAGGCGTACTCCTTCACTTCGAAAGCACCCCTCCGGCAGAAGACCCGCGGCGAGCGGGTCTTCCGCTTGTTCGGCACGTAGCGGGAGCAGCAGCGACAATCACGCCGGACCCGCCGTGTCCATTCCTCCCCACGATCCGGTAGAGCCCTCGCCCGGCGTCATCTCCGCGCGGGACGTCGTCAAGACCTTCGGCTCGACCGTCGCGCTCTCCGGTCTGACCGCGGAGATCGGTCCCGGAATCACCGGCCTGCTGGGGTCGAACGGCGCGGGCAAGACGACGTTCATGTCGCTCGTCCTGGGGCTGCGCTCGCGCGACGCCGGCGAGCTGACCGTCCTCGGGCACGACCCGGCGACCGCCGGCATCGAGGTCCGCGCGCGCATCGGCTACGCCCCCGAGCATCACGATCTCCCGTCGGAGCTCGCGGCCTCCGACTTCGTGCGCCACCTCGGCGAGATGCACCTGCTGCCCCGCAACGCGGCGATGCAGCGCGCGAACGAGGCGCTCTGGCTCGTCGGTCTCGGCGAAGAGCGGTTCCGGCCCGTGGGGACGATGTCGACCGGGCAGCGGCAGCGCGTGAAGCTCGCCGCGGCGATCGCGCACGATCCCGAGCTCGTCCTCCTCGACGAGCCGACGGACGGGCTCGACCCGATCCAGCGGACGACGATGCTCGACCTCATCCGCCGCATCGGGACCGAGTTCGGGCTCCACATCGTCGTCTCGTCGCACCACCTCGAGGAGGTGGAGCGGATCTGCGACTCGGTCGTGATCGTCGAGGCCGGCACCGTCGTCCGTGCCGGGGCGCTCGCGGACGTGCGCAGCGGGCCCGAGGGGCTCGTCGTCGAGGTCGACGACCGGGCGGAGGAGCTGGCCGCGCTGCTCATGCGCGCGGGGTTCGAGGTCACGGTCGACGGCACGGTGCTCCTGCTCGGAGCCGCGGACGGCGCCCACGACGCGGTGCGCGACGCGGTCGCCGACCTGGGGCTCGGTCTCCGGCGGCTCGTGCCGCGCGGCCGGACGCTCGAGGACGTCTACCTGCGGAGTCGGGAGGACGTCTGAGCCAGCGGACGCGGAGACAAGCGCGCAGCTCTTCGACCTCGGCTACCGCGGCTACGACGGCGAGCGCCAGCGGCCCGCGCGCGCGATCGGCACGCTCGCCTGGTTCACGGCCAAGCGCGTGCTCGGGCTCGGCCGCGGCGGCCGGCACAAGGTGCTGCCGGCGATCACCCTCGTGATCGCGTACCTCCCCGCCCTGCTCTCCGTCGTCGTCGCGGCGCTCACCGACGACCTGCTCGAGGAGGACCTCATCACGTACGGCGAGTACACGTTCTTCATCGGCAGCGCCCTCGCGCTGTTCGCGGCGCTCGTCGCGCCCGAGGCGCTGTGCCCGGACCGCCGCTCGGGGATGCTCGGGCTCTATCTCGCGGGCCCGCTCGACCGGACGCGCTACCTGGCGGGAAAGGCCGTGGCCGTCTTCGGCGTCATGCTCCTCATCACCGTCGGCCCGCTGCTCTTCATGCTGCTCGCGTTCGTCGTGGCCGGATACGGGCCGGCGGCCTCCGAGATCCCCCAGCTCCTGCTGCGCATCGTCGCCTCCGGCGCCGTGACCGCGCTCCTGTACGCGTCGCTCTCGCTCGCGGTCTCGAGCTTCACGACGCGGCGGGCGGCCGCGGCCGTCGCGACGATCCTGCTGCTCCTCGTCCCGCCGATCGTGGTGCGGACTGCGATCGAGAGCGCCGACGCGCCCAATGCGCTCGACCTCTTCAGCTTCCCGCTCGTGGCGGCGGAGCTCTCGTACCGGATCTTCGGCGAGATCCCGGAGGAGTCGGAGCCGATCCAGGAGCTCTCGACGGGCGCCGTCACCGGCGGCCTGCTCGGCGTCTGCGCGATCGCGCTGCTCGCCTGCTGGCTTCGCTACCGGAAGCTCGAGGCGTTCCGGTGAGCGCGCCCGAGCCGCGGGTCGTCGCCGAGGGCGTGTCCAAGTGGTTCGGGGCGCTCGTGGCGGTCTCCGACGTCAGCTTCGACATCGGTGCCGGCGTGACGGCGCTGCTCGGCCCGAACGGGGCGGGCAAGTCGACGATGTTCCGGATGCTCTGCGGGCTCGCGAAGCCGTCGAAGGGAAGCGTGCGCGTGCTCGGGCGCGATCCGCGGGCGGACCTCGCCGTCACGCGCGCGATCGGCCTCGTCCCGCAGCAGGAGAGCGTCTTCGAGCGGCTGCGGGCGCGGGAGTTCGTCACGCTCAACGCGAAGCTGCACGGGCTCCGCGACGCCGAGCAGGCGGCGACGCGCGCGCTCGAGACGGTCGACCTCGACCCGGCCGACCCGCGACCGCTTCCCGCGTACTCGAAGGGGATGCGCCAGCGCGTGAAGGTGGCGCAGGCGATCGTCCACGACCCGAGTGTCCTCATCCTCGACGAGCCGCTGACCGGGCTCGATCCGCGCCAGCGCCAGGACATGGTGGCGCTCTTCCGGCGCCTCGGCGCCGAGGGCCGGTGCGTGATCGTCTCGAGCCACGTCCTCGCGGAGGTCGAGCGGCTCGGCTCGCGCGTCCTCGTGATGTCGCAGGGCCGGCTCGCCGCCGCCGGGGACTTCCACGAGCTGCGGGCGCTCATGGACGACCGCCCGCTCCGCGTGCGCGTCCGGACCGACCGCCCGCGTGAGCTCGCGGGGACGCTCCTCGAGAACGGGGTCGTCCTCGGCCTCCGGCTCGACGGGGACGACGTCCTCGAGCTCGACACGTCGGACGCGCGCGCGCTCGGGCACGCGCTCGCGCCGGCCGCGCGCGACCGCGGCGCGCGGCTGCTCGAGGTGCGCCCGCTCGACGCCGATCTCGAAGGTGTCTTCCGGTACGTGGTGGAGCGGTGAGCAGCGTCGCGGACACCCGGACGGCAGCTCCCGGGGCGCTGTCGACCCTCGCGACGGTCTACCGGCTCCTGCTCCGGACGCAGCTGTCGCTCGCCCGCATTCTCGGGATCGGGACGCTCGGCGCGCTGTCGGTTCTGCTCGGGTTCTTCGCGGGACTGGACGCAAGTCCCGAGCAAGCGCTCGCCGACGTCACGTCTGTCTACGGGCTCGGGCTGGCTCTGCCGCTCGCCACGCTCTGGCTGGGAACTTCCGTGCTCGGCGATCTCGTCGAGGATCGCCTCCTCGTGTACCTGTGGCTGAAGCCGGTGCCGCGGTGGATCGTCCCGGCGGCGGCGGTGCTCTCGACGGCGACGCTCGTGCTGCCGTTGATCGCCGCGCCGATCGGCGTCGCGGCTCTCGTCGCGGGAACGCCGGAGGTCGCGCTGCCCGCATTCCTCGCCGCGGCGCTCGCCGGCCTCGCGTACTCGGGCGTCTTCGTCGCCGCCGGCCTCTGGTTCCGGCGCGCGGCGTGGTGGGGGCTCGCGTTCGTGCTCCTGTGGGAGAACGGCGCGGCCTACTCCGCGGAGGGGATCGCCCGCTTCACGATCGCGGGCTGGGCGGGCTCGGTGCTCGAGGCGACGTCGGACGTCAGCGCGCAGGTCGACGCGGGAGACCGCGAGCCTCGCCCTCGCGGTAGCCGTCCTCGTCGCGATCGCGTGTCGCCGGCTGGGTCGTCGCGACCGTGCAGTACCGCCGCGGCGAGCTCGATTAGACTCAGGCTGGGGTTTCGGAGAGCAGCCCGGCCGCGGCGCGCAGCGTGTCCGCCCTGTCCGTCCGCTCCCACGTGAAGTCGCGGTCCTCGCGGCCGAAGTGGCCGTACGAGGCCGTCTTCGCGTAGATCGGGCGGAGGAGGTCGAGGTCGCGGATGATCGCGCCCGGCCGCAGGTCGAAGTGCTCGGTGACGATCTGCTCGAGCCGGTCGAGGGCGATCGTCTCCGTCCCGAAGCAGTCGATGTTCACGCTCATCGGGTGCGCGACGCCGATCGCGTACGCGACCTGGAGCTGGCAGCGGTCGGCGAGGCCGGCCGCGACGACGTTCTTCGCGACGTAGCGCGCGGCGTATGCGGCCGAGCGGTCGACCTTCGTCGGGTCCTTGCCCGAGAACGCGCCGCCGCCGTGCGGGGCCGCGCCGCCGTACGTGTCGACGACGATCTTGCGCCCGGTCAAGCCGGTGTCCCCCATCGGGCCGCCGATGACGAACTTGCCGGTCGGGTTCACGTACAGGAAGTCCCTCGCGCCCAGCCGCGCGCGGGTCGTAGAGCTCGCGGTAGTCGGCGTGCAGGATCGGCTCGACGACGTGCTCGAGCAGGTCCGGCTTCATGAGGCTCTCGACGTCGAGGCCGTCCCGGTGCTGCGTGGAGATGAGGATGCGCTCGATCTCGACCGGCCGCTGGATCCCGTGCTCGTCGACCTCGTACCGGACCGTCACCTGCGACTTCCCGTCCGGCCGCAGGTACGGGAGCACGTCCGCCTTGCGCACCTCCGCGAGCCGCTTCGTGAGCTTGTGCGCGAGCAGGATCGGGAGCGGCATGAGCTCGTCGGTCTCGCCCGTCGCGTAGCCGAACATCATCCCCTGGTCGCCCGCGCCGAGGAGGTCGAGCGGGTCGGTGTCGCCGTGCTGCGCCTCGTACGACTCGTCGACGCCCTGCGCGATGTCCGCGGACTGCTCGTCGATCGCGACGACGACGCCGCAGGTCTCGAAGTCGAAGCCGTACTTCGCGCGCGTGTATCCGATCTCGGCGATGCGGTCGCGAACAACGGCGCGGATGTCGACGTACGTGTCGGTCGTGATCTCGCCCGCGACGACGACGAGGCCGGTCGTGATCAGCGTCTCGCACGCGACCCGAGCGTTCTTGTCGTCCTTCAGGACCGCGTCGAGGACGGAGTCCGAGATCTGGTCGGCGATCTTGTCCGGGTGGCCCTCGGTGACCGACTCGGAGGAGAAGGAGAACGAGCGCGCTGCCATGGCTCGGAAGGCTACACGCGGGTCAGTCGTCCCTCGACGCACCCCTGCGCGCGAAGTTGGCGCAGAGTCGTCAACCACCCGTGACCGGATCCTCGCTAGCGTGACCGAAGGGACACGGGAGTGCCCCTGGGGGCATGTGGGGGTGTACTCACTCCGTGGTCGGGTCGCGGCGCATGAGCTGCTGGACGAGGTCGGTGAGCGGGACTCCTTCGAGCACCGCGCAGACCCCGTGCGTGATCGGCAGCTCGATGCCGAGGCGATGCGAGAGGTCGCGCAGGACGGGCGCCGTCGTCAGCCCCTCGACGACCATCCCGATCTCCGCGCGCGCCTCGTCCGCGGTCGCGCCGCGGGCGATGAGCTCTCCCGCGCGCCGGTTGCGGCCCGTCGGCGCCCAGCACGTGACGATGAGGTCGCCCATGCCCGCGAGCCCCGCGAACGTGTCCGGTCGCGCCCCGGCCACCTCGGCCAGGCGTCGCATCTCCGCGAGGCCCCGGGAGACGAGGGCCGCCTTCGCGTTGTCGCCGAGCCCGAGCCCGTCGGCCCCGCCGGCGGCCAGCGCGATGACGTTCTTCGCAGCCGCGCAGAGCTCGACGCCGGCAGGATCCTCGCTGACGTACACGCGAAAGATGGTCGAGTTGACCGCGAGCTGGAGGCGCACCGCGAGCTCGAGGTCCTCGCTCGCGACGACCGCGGCGGCGGGCAGGCCGCGGACGATCTCCTCGGCGATGTTCGGGCCGGAGAGGACGGCGACCGGCCGGCCGCGGACGAGCGTCGAGAGGCGCTCCCCGGTCGCGGGATCGAGCCCCTTCGTCAGGCTCAGGATCGGCGCCGAGCCCGGAAGCGAAGCCACGACCTCGCCGAAGACGCGGCTCGGGACCGCGACCACGACGAGCTCCGCGTCGGCGACCGGCGCCTCCTCGATCGTGGCCGCCGAGACGCCGCGCAGATCGGCCTCGGCGACGTAGCGCGGGTTCCGGCCCGTCTCGCGGATCGCCGCGACCTGCTCGGGATCCCGCGCGGCGAGCGTGACCTCGTGTCCCTTGTCCCGCAGGAGCGCCGCGAACGCGGAGCCCCACGAGCCCGCGCCGACGACGACGGCCTTCACTCGCTCGTGACGAAGTCGATGGAGACCGGCACGCCTTCGAGCCTAAAGCGTTTGCGGAGCTCGTTCTCCACCCAGAACCCGTAGTCGCGCGTCACGAGCCGGCGGTCGTTGACGAAGAGCCGGAAGCGCGGCGGCCGCGAGCTCACCTGCGTCCCGTACATGAGGTTGAGCCGGCGGCCGCGCCGACCTGGCGGCTGCCGCGCCTCGCGGAGCTCCTTGAGCGCGCGGTTGAGCTCGGCCGTCGGGACCCGGCCGGCGTAGCGCGTGAAGACGTCCTCGAGCGTGTCGAGCAGGCGCTCGAGCCCGCGTCCGGTCACCGCCGAGACCGCGAGGATCGGCGGCCGCTGGCGCAGCCGTCGCTCGAGCTGCGGCCGCACCTCCTCGATCCGCACCTCGGACACGTCCCACTTGGACAGCACGACGACGGTCCCGCAACCGGCCTTCCGGGCCACGTCCGCAACGGCGAGGTCCTGGTCGACGACGCCCTCCGAGGCGTCCACGAGCACGACCGCGACGTCGGCCCGCTCCGCGGCCTCGAGCGCGCGCAGCTCCGAGTAGTACTCGATGCCCTGGCGCTGCCTGCGCTTGCGGCGGAGCCCCGCGGTGTCCACGAGCACGAACGTCGTCTCCTCGCGGCGGAGCACGGTGTCGATCGTGTCGCGCGTCGTGCCGGGAACCTCCGAGACGATCACGCGCTCCCGCCCGACGAGCGCGTTCAGGAGCGACGACTTGCCGACGTTCGTGCGGCCGAGGATCGCGACCCGGATCGCCTCCTCGCCGACCGGCCGTTCTCCCCGACCGGGCAGGCGCGAGACGACCTCGTCCAGGAGATCGCCCGTCCCGTGGCCGTGGAGGGCCGAGAGCGGCATCGGATCGCCGAGGCCGAAGCGGTGGAACTCGAACGCCTCCGCGTCGCGCCGGGGATCGTCGAGCTTGTTCGCGACGACGAGCACGTCGCGCCGCGACGCGCGCAGGATCTCCGCGAGATCCTCGTCGCCCGGGGTGATCCCGGCGCGCGCGTCGACGACGAAGAGCACGACGTCCGCCTCCTCGATCGCCTGCTTCGCCTGCTCCACGATCTTGGGGCCGAACGGCCCGGTGTCCGTCTCGTCCACCCCGCCCGTGTCGATCAGCCGGAAGGTCGTCCCCGACCACTCGCAGAGGATCTCCTTGCGGTCGCGCGTGACGCCCGGGGTCTCGTGGACGACGGCGGCGCGCGTCTCGGAGAGCCGGTTCACGAGCGTCGACTTCCCGACGTTCGGGTAGCCGACGATCGCGACCGTCCCGGCCAGCTCGACGGGCTCGGCCGGCTCCACGGGAGCGGCTGACCGGCGCGGCCTCATCGCGGCGGCGTCGCGTCGCGCGGGCGGCCGAGCTCGTGGATCTCCCCGAGCCACTCCCAGAGCTCGCGGATCTTGCGCTCGATCTCGACCGACGCCTCCTTGTAGCCGCGACCGCCGCGGGGAAGGCCGTCGAAGTCCAGCGGCTCGGCCCACGCCAGCGACACGGGCTTGAAGCTCCCCAGCCGCCACTCGTGGCTCCCGCGGATCGCGACCGGGATCAGCGGGGCGCTCTCGTTGATCGCGACCATCGCCGCGCCCGGCTGCACGGGCCCCGGGACCCCGGCTCGCTGGCGTGTGCCCTCGGCGAACATGCCGAGCGCGTGCCCGTTCCCGACGATCTCGCGCATCGTGCGCACGGCGTCGCGATCGGACTCCCCGCGGCGCACCGCGAACGCGCCGAACGACCGCATGAGCTGCCCGAGCCCGGGAATGCGATGCGCCTCCACCTTCGCCATGAAGTAGAGCGTGCGCGGGCTCGCCGCGCCGAGCGCGGGCGGGTCGATCCAGCTGAAGTGGTTCGACGCGACGACGAGCCCGCCCTCGCGCGGCACCCGCTCGGCGCCGTAGACCCGATGCGGGGCGACGAGCTTCGCGAAGCCGCCGATCGTCGGGCGGCCGATCGCCCAGATCACGTCCGTCTTGTTCACGCAGCCCGCCCCTCGACGAGCGCGGCGATGCGCGCGACGACCTCGTCGATGTCCAGATCGGTCGTGTCCAGAAGCACCGCGTCCGCGGCCGGCTGCGTGTTGATCGCGTCCCGCTCGTCCCGCCGCCGCAGGTCGGCCGCCAGCGACTCCGCCTCGACGCCCGGCCGCTCCTCGGTCCGCCGGCGGGCGCGCTCCCTCTCCGAGGCGACGAGGAACACCTTCACCTCGGCGTCGGGGACGACGACGGAGCCGATGTCGCGCCCCTCGATCACCGCGTCGCCCGACGGAGCCGAGCGCGCGCTGGCGCTCGCGCATGATCTCCCGCACCGCGGGGTGGCGCGCCACGACCGGCACCGCGCGGTCGATCGCGGGCTCGCGGATCCTCGCCGAGACGTCCACGCCCACGATCTCGACGCTGCCGTCGTCGCCGAACGACACCTCGTGCTCCCGGGCGAGCTCGGCCAGCCCGGCGCCGTCCTCGAGCGCGACGCCGTCGCGGAGCGCGAGCCAGGTCAGCGCGCGGTACATCGCGCCGGTGTCGAGGTAGCGGAACCCGAGCCGCTCCGCGAGCGCGCGCGCGACCGTGCTCTTCCCCGAGCCCGCGGGACCGTCGATGGCCACGACCATGGCTCGATTCAACCGGAGGAGGCCGAGATCTGCGCGAGGACCTGGAAGAAGCCCGGGAAGCTCACGTCGACCGCGTCCGCGCCGTGCAGCTCGACGCCCTCGCGAGACGAGACTCCCGCCACGGCCCCGAGCATCGCCAGGCGGTGGTCGCCGCGGACGTCGAGGATGCCTCCGCGCAGGCGCGCCGGAACTCCGCGAACGCGGAATCCGTCCTTCGTCGCGCGGATGTGCGCGCCGAGCCTGCGCAGCTCCTCGACGACGCCCTCGATCCGGTCGGTCTCCTTCACCCGGAGCTCCGCGGCGCCGCGGACGACGCTGTCTCCTCGCGCGTGGCACGCGGCGAGCGCGAAGAGCGGGAGCTCGTCGACGAGCGTCGGCACCTCGGCCGGCGTCACCGTTGCGCCCACGAGCTCCGAGGCACGCAGCTCGACGTCACCGGCAGGCTCGCCGCCGATCGGGCGCCGGTTGTAGACGGCGACGCGCGCGCCCATCCGCTCGAGGACGTCGAGCAGTCCCGTCCGCCGCGGGTTGAGGCCGACGCCGTGGACCGTGACGCTCGAGCCGGGGACGATCGCCGCGGCGACGAGCAGCGGCGCCGCCGAGGAGAAGTCGCCGGGGATCTCGAGCTCGCCGAGGGCGAGACGCTCCGCCTGGCGCACGGTCACGCTCTGCGGACGGCGGGTCACACTCGCGCCCGCGCGCTCGAGCAGGCGCTCGGTGTGGTCTCGCGTCGGGAGCGGTTCGACGACCGTCGTCTCGCCGTCGGCGAAGAGGCCGGCGAGGAGGACGGCCGACTTCACCTGCGCCGACGCCACGGGAAGCTCGTAGTCGATCCCGCGCAGCTCGCCACCGCCCTCGACGACGAGCGGCGCGTGCCCGTCGGTCGTCTCGACGGTGGCGCCCATCCGCCGGAGCGGCTCGGCCACCCGCTCCATCGGCCTGGAGGAGAGCGACTCGTCGCCGACGAGCTCGAAGCGGCCGGGCTGCCCGGCGAGGATCCCCGGGACGAGCCGCATGAGCGTCCCGGCGTTGCCGCAGTCGATCGGGGCCTCCGGCACGGAGAGCCCGCGCAGCCCGACTCCGTGGACGGTCAGCGTGTCGACGTCGTGCTCGTCGACCTCGGCGCCGAGCGCCCGGACGGCCGCGATCGTCGACTCGGTGTCGGCCGAGCGCCCGAAGCCCGAGACGCGCGTCTCGCCCTCGCAGATCGCCCCGACGAGCACGGCCCGGTGCGAGATCGACTTGTCCCCCGGCACGGCCACGTGGCCGACGAGAGCCGGCACCGGCTCGACGCGCATGTCGGTCGAGTCTAGCGCGCGGTTGCGCTAGCCGAAATCGCCCGCTATCCTTGCCGCTCCATGTCTCCCGCCCATCGCAGAGAGCCCTGGTCGTGGCCCACGCGGGGCGGGAGCCTGCGCGCGGCCTAGCTCGCAACCTCTCTCGTCTCGCGACTCCGAGCCCTCGGGCATCGGCCCGTCCCCTGCATCACCACTGGGCGAAAGGAGAGAATCGAGCGATGAGGATCTTTTCGGGAATCCAGCCGACCGGCGAGCCGCACATCGGCAACTACTCGGGCGGCTTCCGCCAGTACGCAGCGACCCAGGAGCAGGGCGAGGCGTACTTCTGCATCGTCGACCTGCACGCGATCACGGTCGAGCACGACCCGGCCGAGCTCCACGACGGGACGCTCGACATCGGCGCGATGCTGTTCGCGACCGGGCTCGACCCCGAGCGCTCGACCGTCTTCGTCCAGAGCCACGTCACCGCGCACGCCGAGGCGGCTTGGCTGCTCGGCTCGGCCACGAGCTTCGGCGAGCTCCGCCGGATGACGCAGTTCAAGGAGAAGGCCGACCAGCAGGAGTTCGTGTCGTCCGCGCTCTTCTCGTACCCGACCCTGATGGCCGGCGACATCCTGCTCTACCAGACCGACATCGTCCCGATCGGCGACGACCAGCGCCAGCACCTCGAGCTCACTCGCGACATCGCGATGCGCTTCAACACTCGCTTCGGCGAGACGTTCAGGATCCCTGACGGCGTGTACCCGGAGGCCGGCGCGCGCGTGATGGACCTCCAGGACCCGACGAAGAAGATGTCGAAGTCCTTCGGAACCGAGCAGGGGAAGATCCTCATGCTCGACGACCCCGACACGATCCGGAGGAAGGTCAAGCGCGCGGTCGCGGACTCGGGCCGCGAGGTCCGGCACGACTTCGAGTCGAAGCCCGGGATCTCGAACCTCATCGAGCTCGTGACCGTGGCGACGGGCGAGACGGTCCAGGAGGTCGAGGCGCGCTTCGACGGGCAGGGGTACGGCGAGTTCAAGGAGAGCGTGGGTGAGGCCCTCGTCGGGCTGCTCGGGCCGATCCAGGAGCGGTATCGCGATCTCCGCTCGGATCCGGGAGAGCTGAGCCGGCTGCTGGCGGTCGGCGCGGACAAGGCGCGTGAGACGTCGACGCCCACGCTCGAGGCGATGTACGAGCACATGGGATTCGTCCGGCAGGGCTGATGACGCTCCGGTTCGCCGTCGTGGGGGCGGCCGTCGTCGCGACGGTCGCCGGCGGCGTCCTCGTCGTCCTCGACGCTCCCTCCACGGCCGTCGCCGTCACGACCGGCCTCGCCCTCGGCCTCGTCGCGTGGGCGATCGCCGTCGGCACGGACGCCCTCGGAGAACGGCTCGGCCCGGCCGCGACCGGCGTCGTCCAGTCGACGGTGGGCAACCTGCCGGGCTTCTTCATCGTCGTCTTCGCCCTCGCGGAGGAGGAGGTGATCGTCGCGCAGACGTCGATCCTCGGCGGCGTGTTCGCGAACGGGCTCGCGCTGCTCGGGCTCGCGCTCCTCGTCGGGGCACTCCGCAGCCCGACCGGGGAGATGCGCTTCGCCCCGCGCCTCCCGAACGACACCGCGACCCTTCTCCTGCTCTCCTCGTTCGTCATCGTCCTGCTCGGGCTCTCGGACACGGTCGCCGACCGCGCGAGCGAGCATCAGGTCGAGATCTCCGTCGTCGGCGCGCTCTGCCTGCTCGGCGTGTACGTGACGTGGCTGATCGGCTACCTCCGCATTCCGGAGGAGACGCGGCCGCGCCTCCGACGCGCGCCCGTGCCGGAGGGGAGGATCGGACCGCGCGCGGCGGTCGGGATCCTCGTCGTCGCCTCGGTGGCCGCGGCCTTCGTGTCCGGCTGGTTCGTCGAGGCGCTCGGGCCGGCCGCGGACGACCTCGGGATCTCGCGCGTGTTCGCAGGCCTCGTGATCGCGGGCATCGCCGGCTACGCGATCCCGAACATCGTCGGCGTGACCTTCGCCGGCCGCGGGGAGTCCGAGCTCGCGATCTCGGTGATCAAGAACTCGATCGCACAGCTGACGGCCGTCGTCTTCCCGCTCTCCGTCCTCGTCTCGCTCCTCTTCGCCGAGCAAATGACGTTCGTCCTCTCCCCCGTGCTCATCGCCGCGCTCGCGCTCGCGGCGATCGCGATCTGGCAGATCACGGGAGACGGGCGCGCGATGCCGTTCGAGGGCTGGGCGCTCGTCGCGCTCTACGTCGTGCTCGCGACGCTCGTCTGGTTCGAGTGACAGAGGCTTGATGCGAAATTGGCGCGCAGCCGGGGGCGGTCACGACCAAGCCGGGCGTCGCCCGTCCGCGTCGTGCAGGCTGGAGGCCTGTGCGGCGCGCGCGGGTGGCGATCCGGCGCCGCGTCGTGGCCGTCATCCGGCCCGCGCGAATTTCGCATCAAGCCTCTAGCCCGCTGCCTCGCGCAGGGCTGCGACCTCCTCGCCGGTGAGCTCGCGCCACTCGCCGGGCGCGAGGCCCTCGACTCCGAGACCCGCGTAGCCGCTTCGGTGCAGGCGCCGCACCGGGTGGCCGACCGCCTCGAGCATCCGCTTCACCTGGCGCTTCCGGCCCTCGTGCAGCGTCAGCTCGACCACGCCGGGTCGGAGCAGCGCGTGCCTCGGCCGGCGCGGTTCGTCCGTCGTCGAGCTCGACGCCATCCCGTAACGCGGCGAGCGCTTCCTCGCCGGGCGTGCCCTCGACCTCGGCCTCGTACACCTTCGGGACGCCGTAGCGCGGGTGCGCGAGGCGGTGCGCGAGCGGCCCGTCGTTCGTGAGTAGGAGTGCTCCGGTCGTGTCGGCGTCGAGGCGTCCCACGGGCACGACGCGCGCGTCGTGAGCGACGAGGTCGACGACGGTCGGCCGTCCCTGCGGGTCGCGCGCGGTCGTGACGACTCCGGCCGGCTTGTGCAGGAGCACGTACGCGAGCGGCTGGCGCTCGACGCGCCGCCCGTCGACCTCGACCACGTCGTGCGCTCCGACGACCGTGTTCAGCTCTCCGGGAGCGCCGTTCACGAGCACGCGACCGGCCCGGATCAGCTCGTCCGCGCGCCGGCGCGAGGCGACTCCGGCACGCGCGAGGAAGGCGTTCAGCCGCACGTCCCCATTCTCCCGCGGGTAACGTGCCGCCGTGCGTCGTCAGAGCGCTCAAAGCCCGCAGATCGAGGCGTGGACGGACAAGCTCGCCGAGCTCGCGGTCTTCGGAGCGAACGTCCAGCCCGGGCAGCTCGTCGCGGTGACGAGCTTCATCGGGAAGGAGTACCTCGCCCGCAAGATCGCCGGCGCGGCGTACCGGCGGGGCGCGAAGTACGTCGACGTCGTCACGTTCGACCAGTGGGTCAAGCGCGAGCGGCTGCTCCACGCGGCCGAGGACACGCTCTCGTACATCCCGCCGTGGATGTCGCAGCGGCTCCTCTACCTCTCGGACGAGCACGCGGCGCGCATCTCGCTCTCCGGCCCGCACGCGCCGAGCGCCCTCGAAGGCGTCGATCCGAGGCGCGCGGGCCGCGACCTGCTCCCGTACCTGCCCGAGACGGGCGAGGTCGTGAACCGATGACGACGAACTGGAACATCGTCCCCGCGCCGACTCCGGACTGGGCGGAGACCGTGTTCCCCGACCTCGAGCCGGAGGAGGCGTACCAGCGGCTCTGGGAGCAGGTCGCGCACATCTGCCGCCTCGACGCGGACGACCCGGGCGCCGCGTGGACGGCACGCATCGCCGAGCTGAAGACGAACGCCGGCGGGCTGAACGACCGCGGCTTCGACGCGATCCGCCTGCACGGCCCGGGGACCGACCTCACCGTCGGGCTCCTGCCCTCCGCGCGCTGGCAGGCGGGCGACATCGAGACCGTCGACGGCCTCCACCACTTCCCGAACCTCCCGACCGAGGAGACCTTCACGACCCCCGACCCCGACCGCGTCGACGGCTACGTGAGCGCGACGATGCCGCTCGAGCTCGCTGGCTCGGTCATCTCCGGGATCCGGGTCGAGTTCTCCGGCGGTCGCGCGGTCGCGATCGACGCGGATCGCGGCGCCGAAGCGCTGCGCGCGGCCGCGTCCTCGGACGCGGGCGCGGCTCGGCTCGGAGAGCTCGCGCTCGTCGACGGCGCAGGCCGGATCGGCCCGCTCGAGACCGTCTTCTTCGACACGCTGATCGACGAGAACGCTGCCTCGCACATCGCGCTCGGCGGCGGCTACGACCACCCGGTCGCGGACGCGGGCGAGAAGAAGCGGATCAACAAGAGCCGCGTCCACATCGACTTCATGATCGGGAGCCCGAAGCTCGCGGTCGACGGGATCACCCGCGACGGCGACGCCGTCCCGGTCCTGCGCGAAGGCGCCTGGCAGTTGTAGAGCGCAAGATCGAGATCCGCTAGCGCGATCTCGATCGCGCGGAGCCAAGACCCCTTCATGGGGAGCCCGAGACTCGAAATCGCCGGGGTGTGAAGTCGGCTGCCTGGAACCCGAGATGAGCGTCCGACTTGCTGTTCCGGACCGGCGCTTACGACGCGCGGGTCTCGGCAACCTGGAGCAGTCGCGAGCGGAGCTCGCTCGCGTCCGCGCCGAGGTCGTCGAGCCGCGGGAGCGCGGCGAGGCTCTGGAGCCCGAACACGCGCTCGAAGAGCGACGTCGTCTTGTACCGGACAGCGCCGCCCGGGCCGCTCTCGCGTCCGGCCTCGGAGATGAGCCCGCGCTCGACGAGGCTCGCGACCGCCGAGTCGGCGGCGACGCCGCGAATCCTGGCGACCTCGGGCCGCGAGACGGGGCCGAGGTAGGCAACGATCGCGAGCGTCTCGAGAGCGGCCTGCGAGAGGCCGCGCTCGACCGGCCGCTCGAACAGCCGCGCGCACGCGTCGGCCGCGTCGCGGCTCGCGCGGAAGGCGTAGCCGCCGGCGACCTCCTCGAGCACGATCCCGCTTCGCCCCTCCGAGAACCGCTCGCGCACGAGGCCGAGCGCGGTCTCGACCCGCTCCGGGTCGTCGTCTGCCGCGTCCGCAAGCTCGGCCACGGAGAGTGGCGCGGACGCGACGACGAGCAGAGCGTCGATGGTTCTCGCGAGCCGGTCCATCGGGTTCGCGGTAATCAGGCGGAGCGTGCTGTCCACGTCTCGTTCCTTTCGTCGTCGGCTCTCGAGATCCTTATCGGGGCGAATGGCGCGGCCTGGCCGATCGCGATCTCCCCCGCCTTGCGCAGCTCGAGCAGCGCGAGGAACGCGACCGCCTGCTCGACCCGCGACAGCCCCTGGACCTCCGTGTCGAAGTCGAACCGCCGGCGCCGCGAGAGCAGCGCGCGAAAGCGCTCGAGGAACTGGGAGACGGGCGGGAAGCGCAAGGCCATGTGCTGCAGCGAGACGCTCGGCGGCGGCGCCGCGAGCAGTCGCAGCGCAGCACCGAGAGCGGCCGGATCCTGCTGCGCGAGCCGGCGCTCCGGGCGCGGGGCGAGCGGAGCCGGCCCGAGCCGGAACCAGCGGTCGCGCTCGCCCGCGAGCCGCTCGGCGAGCCAGATCGCGGCCTCCTTCATGCGGCGGTACTCCGCGAGGCGCCGCGCGAGCTCCTCGGCCGCCTCCTCGGGCTCGAGCGCGTCGAGCTCGGCGGCCTCCTCGGGGAAGAGCGCGCGCGCCTTCAGCTCGAGCAGCGCCGAGATGAGCACGAGGAACTCGCCGCAAGCTTCGAGATCGACCTCGTCGCGTTCCTCGAGGATGCCGAGGAAGCTGACCACGATGCCGGCCATGTCGATGTCGCGCGGCTCGAGCTCCTCCGAGAGGAGCAGCGCCAGGAGCAGGTCGAACGGGCCCTCGAACGCGTCGAGGTCGAGCGCAAGCTCACGCACCGAGGCCGCGGGCACGGGAGGAGGCTAGCCGCGCGACCGGAGGGTACGGGCGAGCCGGAGCGCGTCGTCGCGGTCGAAGTCTCCCTCGAGCCGGTAGGCCACGCCGCCCTCGCTCCAGACGAGCACGTTCTCGGCCAGTCGCGCGCTGTCCTCGACGGCGTTTCCCTGCTCGTCGAGGAGGAAGAGGAAGTGCGGCTCGCCGCTCAGGAAGGCGCCCGGCGCGCCGCCGACGTCGACGAGCTCGACGTCCGTATCGATGCCGGCGAGCTTCTTCTGGAGCGCGGGCGCGTCCAGCTCGAGCAGGGGAGTCTGCGAGACGAGCAGGCGCGGTCGCTCCGGCGTCCCGTACAGGAACCAGACCGTTCCCCGCGGCCCGACGTACACGCGGTCGGGCGCGTCCTCGAGCTCGCGGAGCTCGAACTCGCTGCGCCGCTGCGCCTCCTCGAGCGACACGCGCTCCCCGAGCGTGATCTCGAGGTCGGTCGTGACGGGAATCTCGGGCAGGTCCTCGACGATCTCGATCCGCTCGCCGCCGATGTCGAAGATGCGGAGGAAGGCCGACCGCGCGTCGGGGATCGCGAGCGTCGCGCCGAGCGCGGCGAGCGCGAGCACGGCGAGCGCGAGGACGAGCCTCCGCCGAGGCAGAGCGCGCTGCCTGCGCGGCGTGGGCGCGATCTGCGCGAGCACGGCCGGGACGAGGTCGGGTGTCTCCGGCACCGCGAGCTCGCGGCCGAGAGCGACGAGCGAGCGCTCGAGGTCGTTCACGGCTCCACCTCCACCTCGGCACGAAGCCGGGCCAGCGCGCGGGCGGTACGGGACTTCACGGTCCCGCGGCGGACGTCGAGGACGGCGGCCGTCTCCTCCTCGGAGAGCTCGAGGAGGTACCGGCACGTGAGCACGTCTCGGTCGCGCTCGTCCAGGCGCTCGAGCGCCGCGAGGAGCTCGTCGCGACGCTCGCCCGCGATCGCGGCGCCCTCCGGCGACGGAGTCGGGTCCTCGGGAAGAGCCTCCGCGGCGCGCAGCTCGAAGGCCGCCCGCCGTCCCGCCGCGCGACGCCGGTTGTGCGCCTCGTTCGCGACGATCCGCAGCAGCCAGGGCTTGAACGGCGCGCCCCGGCGGAAGCGGGGCAGGGAGCTCCACGCCTTGACGAAGGCGGTCTGCGCCGCCTCCTCGGCGTCGGCGGCCGAGCCCGTGAGGAGGTAGGCAGTCCTGAATGCGATCGACTGATGCATGCGTACGAGCTCCTCGAACGCGCGCTCGTCCCCGCTCCTGGCGCGCTCCGCGAGCGCGGCGTCGTCCGGCGGCCGGCCCTCCACCGCCGTGTTCTACACCGCCAGAAGATGTAGCCCAAGAGAAGGGACCAACGGCGGCGGAGGGTGCCGGATGGAGGAGCGGGTCAGTGGCTCGCGGGGGTCAGCCTCCTCGAGCGGCGGATCGCGAAGGCGACCGCAGCGGCGAAGGCGAGCGCGAGGCCGAAGCCCGCCAGCGGTAGCGCCGGGAGACCGTCGTCTCCGGGAGTGCCGCCCGCGGGGCCGGCGATGGTCACCGGCGGATACGACGTCACCTGCGACACGCCGTGGCCCGTAGCGGCCAGGCCGTTGTCGACCTCGTACCTCCAGGTGCCGGACTCGGGGAAGACGACGGCGGCCTCGTACACACCGGTCTCACCGGTCGGCTTCGCGGCGAACGTCTCGCCGTTCCGGGTCTCCTCGTTGACGATGCTCATGCTCGGCGTGGCCCCGTCCGTCGGCGTGACACCGTGGCGGAGGACCGTGATCCGGGCGGTCCAGGTATCGCCGGGGCCGGTGCCGGCCGGGAGGTCGGACACGACGACCGACGCCCAGCCTCCTGCAGGGGCGGCTGTGGGCGCCGCCAGCGCGACGACGAGAACGGTGAGCGCGACGAGATAGCGCATGGAGCTCCTCCTTGGTTGCTACGGCTCTTACACCGCAGGAACCGAAAGAGGTCCCGCCGAGAGCAGAGGTCGCGGCCGCGAAGCGGACGCCTTTAGGGATTTCCGCGACCGAAATCTGCACTCGCAGATTTCGGTCTTGCGCAACGAATCAGCGCTCGCGCGGGACGGCCATCGCCTCGGGCTTCGCAGGCGGCGGCGCGGTGTCTCCCCGGTGCCACGTCCGCTGCCACCAGACGAAGAACGCGGCCGAGGCGACGATCGCGATTCCCGCGACGATGACGTTCAGCCGCACTCCGGCGAGCTCGTGCGACGGGTCGACGCGGAGCGTCTCGATCCAGATGCGGCCGATGCTGTAGATGAGCACGTAGAGCGCGAACAGCCCACCCGGCCGGATCTTGAACCGCCGCTCGAGGAGCAGCAGCAGCCCCGCGGCGGCGAAGCACCAGAGCGCCTCGTACAGGAAGGTCGGATGAAAGGTCTCGCTCTGGATGTAGTCGAGCGGCCTGTTCTCCGGGGCGATCTCGAGGCCCCACGGCAGGTCGGTCGGCTTGCCGAAGAGCTCCTGGTTCCACCAGTTTCCGAAGCGTCCGATGCCCTGCGCGACGAGCAGGCCCGGCGCGACGCAGTCCATGAGCTTGGCGACGTCCGCGCCGGAGCGCTTGGCGACGATCGCGCCCACGAGCACTCCGAGCCCGATGCCGCCCCAGACGCCGAGGCCTCCGCGCCAGATCGCGAATGCCCCCCACCACTCGTCCGGGAGCTCGTTCCAGCTCGTGATCACGTGGTAGAGGCGCGCGCCGACGATCCCTGCGGCAACGCCCCAGACGGCGAGACGGAAGATGAGGTCCCAGTCGCCCCCGCGCCGCGTCCACCGGAGCCCCGTCACGAGCACCGCCGCAGCGATCGCGACGAGCAGCGTCAGCCCGTAGAAGTGGATCGAGAGCGGCCCGAGGTCGATGGTGCTCGACTCGGGCGAGGGGATCGCAGCGAGGAGGTCCGGTCCCATGGCCGCGACATTCTGCCGACACGCGCCGGCCGGAGCGGCGCGAACCGGCTCGCGCCGCCGAGGATGCCGCTAGAGGAGGATCTGGAGGGCGAGGTCGACCGTGCAACCCCGCTTGAGCAGGTCGACCGCGGCGTGCAGGTCGACGTCGTGGCTGGCGGCGAGCACCAGCGCGCTCTCGGGGTCGTACCCGGCGCGCTCGAGCTCCTCGTGACGCCAGCTTTCGATCCGGTCGATCTCCGTGACTTGCATGACTTCTAGCTCAGCCGCAGACATGTTCATCGCCCTTCCACAGTTGGGGGATTGTGTACCTCGCCTATTCGTCCATTACGACGTACGAGACTTCCCCTTTCTGGGGGGATTGCGTTGAGCGGCTGTAAACGTTCCATGAACCACCTTCGGCTCGCGGCTGATTCCGGTTCGGTCACCCTCGGCGGGTACCCGCTCCCTCGCACCGGGCAAACCCGCGCGCGTGCCTCGATGCAGGTATACGATCCGTCCGGGTGCTGGGGAAGAACCAGAAGGTCGAGCTTCTGAAGCGGACGCCGCTCTTCTCCGGGTGCTCGAAAGCGGAGCTCGGGGCGCTCGCGACCATGGCGGACGAGCTCGACCTGCGCGAGGGCACGGTCCTCACGAAAGAGGGAGGGCGTGGGCGCGAGTTCTTCGTGCTGATCGAAGGCACGGTGGCCGTGACGCGCAACGGAAAGACGATCGGCGAGCTCGGCGCCGGCGACTGGCTCGGCGAGATCTCGCTCCTCACCCAGACGCCGCGCACGGCGACGGTGACCGCCACGGCGCCGCTGCGCGTGCTCGTCATCACCGACCGCGCGTTCCGCCGCGTCGTCGAGGCGATGCCGTCGATCGCGCTCAAGGTGCTCGAGAAGGTCGGCGAACGCCTCGGGCACGACGCGGACTCAAAGAGCTGAGATACGACAGCGCCGAACGCGGATCGCCTTCCCAAGCAGTCGACTTCACACCCCGACGAGACCGAGTCCAGGCACCCAATGAAGGGGTCTGCTTCCGTGCGATCGGAATTCGCGCTAGCGAATTCCGATCTTGCGCACTAAGCGAGCGCTGTCTCGCCGAGGAGCGCGCGGGCCTCGGCGAGGAAGTCCGAGTCCGGCTTCACGCGGTACTCGGGGCCGAGCGCGAGCGTCCGCTCTCCGAGCGACGTCTCGAGCGCGACGTAGACCGGTGCGTCACCCGGGAAGTCCTTGACGAGGGCGGCGAGCTCGCGGACGATGCCCGCCCGCGCCTGCCTCGCGTCGATCCGCAGGCGCACCTCGCGGCGCACCGGCGTCGCCTCGAAGGGCGTCACCTCCAGCGCGATGACCTTCGTCTCGCCGGCCTGCTTGTGGTCGACGCGGCCCTTGACGACGAGGATCCGGTCGGGCTCGAGGTGGTCGCGCGCGGCCGCGTAGGTCGAGTTGAAGACGACGACCTCCGCGCTTCCGGTCGGGTCGTCGAGCGTCGCGAACACCATCGGGTCGCCGCGCTTCGTCGTGACCTGCTTGAGGCCCGAGACGATGCCGCCGACGGTGACGATCTCCCCGTCCCGGCGCCGCTCGACGTCGGAGAGCGCGCAGTCGGTCTTGCGGCGAAGCTCGCTGCGGACGCGCTCGAGCGGATGCTCGGAGACGTACAGCCCGAGCGTCTCCTTCTCCAGCCGGAGCAGCTCCCGCTCGTCGAACTCCTGCGTCGGAAGCGTGGGGTGATGCCGCTCCGTGAGCGTCTCGGCGGCGCCAAGGCCGTCGTCGAAGATCGACGCCTGTCCCGCGAGCCGGTCCTGCGCCTGCTTCTGCCCGTACGCGAGCGCCTGGTCGAGGACCGCGAGCATGCCCAGGCGTGTCGCGCCAACGGAATCGAGCGCGCCGCACTTGACGAGGGACTCGAGCGCGCGCTTGTTGACCGCCTGCGGGTCGGCGCGCTCGGTGAACTCCCAGATCGACGTGAACGGCCCGCCCTCGCCGCGCGCGCGCACGATCGCGTCGGCCGCCGGCCCGCCGACGTTCTTGACGGCGTTCAGGCCGAAGCGGATCTTCCCCTCGACGACCGCGAAGTCCGTCTGCGAGAAGTTCACGTCCGGCGGCAGCACCTCGATCCCGAGCTCGCGGCACGCGTTCACGTACACCGGCACGCGGTCCTTCGTGTTCATGACCGAGGAGATGAGCGCGGCCATGTACTCGCGCGGATGGTTCGCCTTCAGCCACGCCGTGCGATAGGCGATGAGCGCGTAGCAGGCGGCGTGCGCCTTGTTGAAGGAGTAGTCCTGCGAGGACTCCATGTCCTTCCACAGCTGCTGCGCCACCGCGGGCGTCACGTCGTTCTCGGCGCAGCCCTCGAGGAACTTGTCCTTGAGGGACGCCATCAGCGAGTGGATCTTCTTGCCGATCGCCTTGCGCAGCGTCTCCGCTTCCGCGGGTGAGAAGCCGGCGAGCTCCTTCGCGATCCGCATGTACTGCTCCTGGTAGATGCAGATCGCGTACGTGAGCCCGGTGATCGCCTCGAGCCGCGGGTCGGCGTACGAGACCGGCTCGCGCCCGTGCTTCCGCGCCGCGTAGGTCGGGATGTAGCCCATCGGCCCGGGGCGGTAGAGCGCGACGAGCGCGATCAGGTCCTCGAACTCGCTCGGCTTCACCTGCCGGAGCGCCTCGCGCATGCCCGAGGACTCGAACTGGAAGACGCCCGTCGACTCTCCGCGCGCCAGCATCGCGTAGGTAGAGAGATCGTCGAGCGGCAGCTTCCCGATGTCGATCCCGCCGACGAGCTCGACCGCCTTGTCGATCACGTCGAGGTTGCGGAGCCCGAGGAAGTCCATCTTCAGCAGGCCCATGTCGACGACGTCGTTCATCCCGAGCTGGGTGACGACCTCCTGGTCCGAGCCCTTCTGCTGGAGCGGGACGAGCTCGATCAGCGGCTGCGCGCCGATGACGACGCCGGCGGCGTGGATGGAGTCGGCGCGCGTGAGCCCTTCGAGCGGCTGGGCGAGGTCGAGGATCTCCTTCGCGACGGGGTCGGACTCGACCGCCTGGGCGAGCTCGCTCCCGCGCTTGAGCGAGTCGGCGAGCGTCTGGCCGGGGCCCTCGGGGACCATCTTCGCGAGACGGTCGACGGTGCCGTAGGGGATGTCGAGGACCCGCCCCGCGTCGCGGATCGCCGCGCGCGCGGCCATCGTCGAGAAGGTGATGATCTGCGCGACCCGGTCGCGGCCGTACTTGTCAGCGACGTAGTTGATGACCCGGTCGCGCCCGGCGACGGAGAAGTCGATGTCCATGTCGGGCAGGTCCTTGCGGGCCGGGTTCAGGAAGCGCTCGAAGAGGAGGCCGTAGCGGATCGGGTCGACGTCCGTGATCTCGAGGCAGTAGGCCGCGAGCGAGCCCGCCGCCGAGCCGCGGCCCGGCCCGACGCTGACGCCGTTCGACTTCGCGAAGTGGATGAAGTCCCAGACGATCAGGAAGTAGTCCGCGAAGCCCATCTCCTTGATCGTCTTCAGCTCGAAGCGGAGGCGGTCGGTGAGCTCGGGCGTCGCCTGCCCGTACCGCTTGGCGAGCCCCTTCTCGCACAGCTCGACGAGGTAGTCGAAGGCGTCGCGGCCCTCCGGCACCGGGAAGGTCGGGAGCAGGATGCGGCCGAGCTCGAGCTCGACCGAGCAGCGCTCCGCGACCTCGAGCGTCCGCGCCATGGCGTGCTCGAGGCCGGGGAAGTCGCCGGCCATCTCCTCCTGCGACTTGAAGAAGTACTCGTTCGTGTCGAAGCGCCAGTGGCTCGGGTTCTTGAGCGTGTCGCCGGACTGGATGCAGAGGAGCGCCTCGTGGGCGTACGCGTCCTCGGCGTCGAGGTAGTGGACGTCGCCCGTCGCCACCAGCGGGAGACCTGTCTGTTCGGCCAGCGCGACGAGCTTGGGGTTGAGCGCGGCCTGCTCCTCGAGGCCCGCGTTCTGGATCTCGACGTACGTCGAGTCGCGGCCGAAGATCTGCACGAGCCGGTCCAGGTCGGCGTGCGCGTCGCGGTCGCGGTTCTCGGAGAGCGCGCGCGAGACGCGGCCGGCGAGGCAGCCCGAGAGCGCGACGAGCCCCTGCGAGTGGCGCTCGAGCAGCTCCCAGTCGACGCGCGGCTTGTAGTAGTAGCCCTCGAGGTAGCCGAGCGAGGAGAGCTTGATCAGGTTCGCGTAGCCCTCGTTCGACTCCGCGAGGAGCGTGAGGTGCGCGTAGCCCTTCGTCTGCTTCGTGCGGTCGTCGGCGACGTAGGCCTCGCAGCCGAGGATCGGCTTCACGCCCGTCGCTGCGGGCCTCGCGGAACAGCTGGACCGCGCCCGCGAGCGAGCCGTGGTCGGTGAGCGCGACGGCGGGCATCTCGAGCCGGGCGGCCTTCTCGACGAGGGCGGGGACGCGGCACGCCCCGTCGAGGATCGAGTACTCCGAGTGCACGTGCAGGTGGACGAACGGCGTCGGAGCGGAGCGACTCACGGGAGGGCAATCGTACTGCCCTCGGGTGACGGCACCCTTTCGCCTCCCGGGCGGGGATTTTCTTCGAGGAGGCGGCGCTAGTCGTGCCAGAGACGGTCCGCGAGGCCGCGCCACTCGGTGCGCAGGTCGGCCCGCCCGGTCACGCGCTGGAGCTCCCAGTAGGCCCGGACGAGCGCCCCCAGATCGGGCTCCTCGCCGTCCGCGCGGCCCTCCGTCGAGCACGCGGAGATACCACGCTCCCGGGTCGAGCCCGAGCTCGCCGGCGAGCACGAGCGCGCGGTCGCGGAGCTCGTTCGCGGAGGTGTCCAGGCTGGCCATGCCGCAGATATCGGCACGTCCGAGCGGCCGACTTGAGACGCTCCACCCGGACGGGGGCGTCGGCCGGTCGAGCCGTGCAGACTCCTGGACGCCCGATGCGACTTCCGACGATCATCGAGCCGGGCCGCCTGATCGCGGGACGGCACCCGTGCGCGGTCGACTCGGGCGAGGCCGCGGAGGTCGTGAGCGACCTCGTCGGCCAGGGCGTGACGCTCTTTCTCGACCTGACCGAGGACGGTGAGCTCGAGCCGTACGCCCACCTTGTCGCTGCGCCTGCGCGCTCGGCCCGGATGCCCGTTCGCGACTTCTCCGTGCCCACGCGCGAGGCGCATCGTGGAGACGCTCGACGCGATCGACGAGGAGATCGCGCGGGGCGGTGTCGTCTTCGTCCACTGCTGGGCCGGCTGCGGTCGGACGGGAGTCGTCGTCGGCTGCTGGCTCGTGCGGCACGGAAGCGACCCCCACGATGCGCTCGCGCGCATCGCGAAGTCCCGCGGCCTCGGCTGCCCCCAGACGCTCGAGCAGCGGCTGACCGTTCTGCGTGGAAGCCCGGCGAGTGACCGCCGCGCGGTCGGCTGACCGAACCGCGCTCGACCACGCCCACGGCCCCCGAAACCGTCAGCCCCACATACCCCCAGGGGCACTCCCGTGTCCCTGACATCACGCTATCGATCATTCGATCACGCGTGGGTCACGACTTCGTGCCGATACTCGCGCCGAGCTCGGGCCCGAACGCTGAACCGACCGCTCGAACCGACAGTCGAACCAGCAGCGAAGCCGAGCGTGATCCGGCGCGCGCTCGCGGTCGCCCAGCGCCGCTCGGGCCGCTCGCGCCCAGCTCGTCACAATTCGCTCGTTCCCTGAGACGAGTGAGCGAGCGCGGTCGAGCGCGCTCCGATAGGCCTCCTACGCATGTCCGCCGGTCTCGCCGTCCCCGCGCGAACCGCGTCGAGGGGACGCACCGAGACCCTGCCCGGGAGCCGCCGTGGCGCAGCCGCCTGAACCGCAGAGCAGCGGGATCGACCAAGGCCGTCGGCGAGCGCGTCGACTCGCTCGCCACGTGGATCAACGACATCGAAGCGCGCCTCCGGGTCGCCGAGCTCGCGACCGGCGACGAGCGGACGGCGAAGGAGCACCGGCGGGCCCTCGAAGCGCTCTCCAAGCACGACCCGAAGCTCGAGAAGCGCGTCGCGGATCACGTCGCCGTCCTGACGGAGCGGTTCGATACGCTCGCGTCCACGGTCGCGCAGACCGCGGCCGCCCTCGCCGCGCGAGGACGGAGAGATCGCGGGCCTTCGCCGCGAGCTCGAGGACGCCGAGAGGCGGATCCGGCGAGCTCGGCTCCGTCCGGCGGCGCGGGCCGGACTCGAAGGAGATCGCGAGCCTGCGCAGCATCGTCGACGCGCTCTCGGCGCAGCGGTCGATGCGCACGTCCGACGAGCGCGTGGACGAGCTCGGCGTGAAGATCAGGCTGCTCGGCGAGCGCGTCGACTCGCTCACCGCGACGGTCACGGCCGCGCGCGGCGACGCTCGGCCGGCGCGAGGCCGACCTTGCCGCCTGCGCGAGAGGCTCGACCACGGATCCTCCAGGCTGGACGACGTCACGGCCGAGCTGCGCCGGCTCGAGCGGGACGACACGCTCGCAGAGCGTCTCGACACGCTCCAGGTCGCGGTCGTGTCGGCGAGCGGAGCGCTCGCCGACCGCGAGGAGGAGGCGACCGCTCTCCGCGCGCGGATCGACGAGGCGTACTCGCGCGTCGGCTCGGTGGTCGGCGAGCTCCAGCAGCACGGTGACCGGGCTCTCGAAGCAGGTCGCGTCGCTCGAGACGCTCCCGCGCACGACCGCGGCTGCAGCTCGAAAGCCGAGCCGCGGAGCTGAACGGCAAGATCGACGCCGTCGCCGAGCGTCTCGACACCATGGCCGAGGACGTCGCGTCGAGCCTCCACGGTCTCACGACGCGCGACACCCAGCTGTCCGCGCTCTACGAGGACCTCGAGGCGGAGCGGACGCGCGTCGACTCGCTCGTGGCCGAGCTCAAGGAGGAGCTCGCCACGCTGCCGGATCCGTGTGCGAACGACACCGAGGTCGAGTCGCGCCTGGAGATCCTCAGAACAGCCGTGGTCGCGGCCACGACTCGCCTCGACGAGATCGAGGCCGCGGCCTCCACCCGCGAGGAGGCGGCGCGGTCACGCGCTGGTGAGCTCCCAGGCGCGCTCGCGGAGCTCGAGGGGAGGCTCGACTCGATCGACCAGGCCTCTCACGCGCGCGACGATGCCGCCGCTTCTCGCGCAGCCGAGCTCGACGGCTCGCTGGCCGAGCTCGCGGGCAGGCTCGACGCAGCGGAGCAGGAGCGCGAGGCCGCTGCCGAGCAGTTGCGCACGGCGGACGAGGTCTGGCTCCAGGAGCGGGACTGGGTCCGGCGCCAGCTCGATCGGCTGGCCGTGCTGCACGAGAGCGCCTCGCACGCGACGGAGAGCGCCGGCCCGCAGCTCGAGGAGCTGGCCGCGCGCCTCGACGGCGTCGAGGCCGCACGCGACGCCGTCTCGTCGGAGATCGTCCGCGTCTTCCACGCCCTCGACGCCGAGCGGACGTCGCTCCAGGAGCAGCTCGACGCGCTGCACGATGCGGCGCCGGCAAGCCGAGCGTCGATCCCCAACTCGACGAGCTACGGGCACGTCTCGACGGCGTCGAGGCCGGGAGGGAAGCGGCCGCGTCGGAGATCACTCGGGTCTCGCAGGCGCTCGACTCCGAGCGGGCGGCAGTTCAGGAGCAGCTCGACGCCCTGGCGGCGCAGGTCGCCGAGGCAGCGGCTCGAGGCGCGAGCGGCCTCTCGAAGGAGCAGCTGGCCGGGCTCGCGGGCCGGCTCGAGGACCTCGAGCGAAGAGGCACGGCCGTCGCGTCGGAGCTCGGCCGGACGACCGCGCTCTGGGCGGCCGAGCTCGAGTCGCTCGGCGAGCGGCTCGACCGGGTGGACACCGGAACGCGCCAGGAGACCCGCCACGACGCGACCGACCGTCGCGTCGGAGCGCTTGCAGCTCGACTCGATGCGCTGGCCCGGGCGCTCCCGGCGGAGACTCCCGAGGTCGCTGCGGCAGCCGAGTCCTGGGCGGCCGAGCGGGCCGCGATCTCGGAACGGATGGAGGAGCTGTCGTCGAAGCTGACGCGGGTCGAGTCGGCCGCACAGAGCGCGGCCGCAGCGGCCGCGTCGCCGCTCGACGTCGCCCGACGACGGGATCGCGGAGATTCGCGCGCTCGTGGACGGGGTACTGACCCGTATGGCCTCAGCCGAGAAGAGCGTTGCCGCGATGGCTTCGTCCGCCAAGGACCTCGAGCCGTCGATCGACGAGCTCGGACGTCGGCTCGAGTCCGTCGAGCGGGCGAACATGCCCTTGGCGCTGCCGGAGTCCGACGGCTCGGCCGCGGGCGACGGCCGCTTCCGGCTCGAGCTCCGCTCGCTCGAGCTGCGGATGGAGCACGCCGAGGCGGCCGCGCGCGAGAACCGCGAGGCGGTCCTCACCCAGCTCGAGCGGCTCGCGTCTCGCGTCGAGTGGCGCCTGCAGACGCTCGAGGCCGCGCAGGAAGACGACTTCCCCGAGCCGGAACCGGAGGACACGGGCGCGCGCGTCGTCTCGATCCGCGGCGGAGCCGACTCGTAGCACCGTGAGCCCTTTCGACCGCATCCTCCTCCTGACGCGCGTCCGCCGCGCACGGAGTCGCGTCGCGTACCGGCTCCTCCTGGCGATCGTCGACGCTCGAGCGCCCGCGGGCCCTGCCCGTGCGCGCGTCGACTCGGCCTCGGCCCCGCCCTTAGTCGAGCACGTACGCCATGAGGATCGCGTCGACGTACTCGGCGTCGCGCTCGTAGTGCCGCTTCCGGTAGCCCTCGCGCTCGAAGCCGAACGACTCGTACAGCCGCAGAGCGGGCTCGTTCCACGGGAAGACGTGGAGCTCGAGCTTCGTGATCCCGGACACGCGCGCCCAGCCGACGGCCGCGTCGAGGAGCAGCGTCCCGATCCCGCGCCGCCGGTGGCCGGCCTCGACCATGAGCCCGAGGTCGGCGACGTGGCGGCTCGCCGGGTGCGGGTCGCGCGAGAGCGACATGCGCGCGAGGATGCGACCGTTGTCCTCGGCCACGAAGACTGCGGCATCCGGATGGCGGAAGACGCTTTTCAGGTATCGCCGCTCGTCCGAGACGGTGCGCCAGGTGTCGGTTGCGAGGATCCAGCGCTCTGCTTCCCCACCGACAGCTTCCGCCAGGGCGACGAGCGCGGCCGCGTCGCT
Organism: uncultured Actinomycetes bacterium; assembly: GCA_963796405.1. Classification (GTDB taxonomy): domain Bacteria; phylum Actinomycetota; class Thermoleophilia; order Gaiellales; family Gaiellaceae; genus GMQP-bins7. The sequence continues at coordinate 155,387 of CAWCLL010000010.1, read as the reverse complement.
CGGCTCGGCCTTCCGGACGATCACTGGACCACGGCGCCCGCGCCGCCGCGCCGCGGGTCGCCGGCGGCGGCGATCGTGCCGTCGGCCCGCAGCTCGACAGCCTGCACGCCGCCGAAGTAGAGGTTTCGCCCCGACCAGCGGACGACGTCCCAGCCGTCACCGAACGCGAGGTCCTCCGGCCAGCCGCCTTCGAGGTTCAGCACCGAGCCCTCCACGTGCATGCGCGGCGCGGCGATCGCCTCGCCGACCGCATGTCGGTCCGAGAGGACGTGCCAGGCGACCTGCGCGATCGCTCCTGCGAGCCGCACCGACCCCGCGCTCCCGAGCACGAGCCGCGGCCGGCCGCCTTCGAGCGCGAGCGTCGGCGACAGCATCGTCGGGAGCCGGCTGCCGGCCGCGCGCGGCTCGTGGCCGATGACGTCGAGCTCGCCGAGCATGTTGTTCATCTGCGCACCGCCGCGGAAGACGCCGGAGCCGGAGCCGAGGGTCGAGGAGAGCGCGGCTGCGGTCCCGGTCGCGTCGACGACCGAGATGTGCGTCGTGCCGGTGAGCGGCCCCGATCCGTCTTCGCCGTACGCCACCTTGATCGCGCGTGCGAGGTCGTCGGCGGACGGGTGCTCTGCGGCGGCGAGCGATGTGAGCACGTCCAGGACGATGCGCCCGCCGCGCGACGGCTGCGGCGGGGCGAGGACGCGCAGCCCGAGGAGGTCGGCCTCGAGCGGCTCGCGCTCGATCACCTCGTACGCGTCGAGGTCCGATTCGAACTCCGGCAGGAGCTCCCGAACGGCGCCGGCGCCTGCGTCGCGCACGCGCTCGAGCGTCGCGCACAGGTCGCCGGTCCGCACGCGCTCCGGATCGCCGTAGACGCGCCTCCCGCCCTCTTCGCGCAGCAGGACTCCGGCGAGGATCCGGTGCAGGAAGGCGCGCGGCTCGTCGCAGACGACGCCCTCCTCCGCGACGTCGAGCGCGGGCGCGACGAGGTCGCTCCACTCGGTGGCTCCGTACCGGCGATGGGCCTCCGCGAGCCCCGCGAGGAGCCCGGGCACCGCGACGGAGCCGTCGCCCACGTAGAACAGCTGCGTCCCGGCGTCGGCGAAGTCGATCACGACCTCGTCCACCTCGCCGAGCGGCTCGGCGGGCACCGCGAAGAAGCAGTCGAGGAGGATCGGCTCGCCGCCGGGCTCGTGGACGAGGAGGAGCCCGCCGCCGGCGGGACCGGTCAGCGGCCCTTCCGTGACGAAGGCGGTGAAGGCGGCGGCGAGGAGCGCGTCGACGGCGTTCCCTCCCTGCATGAGCACGCGAGCGCCCGCCTCGGCGGTCAGCGGGTGACCGGCTGCGATCGCGCCTCGCATCGACGGAGGGTACTTCGCGCCCGCGCTGCGGTCACCTCGGCGAAGTTCGGGCGGGGCGCCGATTCGCTCGCTCGGGCTCCGTGCGGGAGGTTCGCAAAGAGCGGCAATTCAGAGGGGCACCCCGGCCCACCACCCACTGCGAGCATAACGAGGAAATCCGTACGCGTGGGACACGGAATCGTGCCGAAAGTGTGCCGAGTTGCGGCTGCCCGGCTCGGCCTCGTTCGGCTCTCAGTGCGAGTTCAGGAAGGCCGGCAGCTCGTCGTCCGTCTCCGCCGAGGGCGTGACGGTGTCGAACGTGCGAGCACGACGTCGTGGCCCGCCGAGGCCGGTCGCGACGACGGTCACCCACACCTGCCCCGTGAGTCGCGGATCGACGTTCGCGCCGAAGATGATGTTCGTCTCGTCCGTCGCGGTCGCGCGCACGACCTCGGCCGCGTCGTTGACCTCGACGAGGGAGAGATCGTCGCCGCCGGCGATGGAGAGCAGGATGCCGCGCGCGCTCACGATCTCGGCGTCGATCAACGGCGAGCCGAGCGCTCGCTCCGCGGCTTCGCGCGCGCGGTCGGGCCCGGTCGCGTAGCCGATGCCCATGAGCGCGGAGCCCGCGTCCTGCATGACCGTGCGGACGTCCGCGAAGTCGAGGTTGATGAGGCCGGGGGTCGTGATCAGGTCGGTGATCCCCTGCACGCCCTGCCGGAGGACGTCGTCGGCGATCCGGAAGGCGTCGACCATCGACGTCGAGCGGTCGAGAACCTCGAGCAGCCGGTCGTTGGGGATGACGATGACCGTGTCGCACGCCGCGCGCAGCTCCTCGACGCCGCGCTCGGCAGCCGTGCGGCGGCGCGTCCCCTCGAAGCGGAACGGCGTCGTGACGATGCCGACGGTCAGGGCGCCGACCTCGCGGGCGACGCGCGCGACGACCGGCGCAGCGCCGGTGCCCGTGCCCCCTCCTTCGCCGGCGGTCACGAAGACCATGTCGGAGCCCCGAAGGGTGGTCCGGAGCTGGTCGGCGGCGTCCTCCGCGGCTGCACGGCCGACCGACGGGTCGGCACCGGAGCCGAGGCCATGAGTCACGTCCTCGCCGATCGAGATCTTCACCGGCGCGTCCGACACTGCGAGTGCCTGCACGTCGGTGTTCACCGCGATGAAGTCGACCTGCGCGATCCCGGCGTCCATCATCCGGTGCAGCGCGTTCAGCCCCGCGCCGCCGACACCGACGACGCGGATCGCGGCGATGTACGCGCTCCCCTTCGGCGGCGGCACGCGGTGGAGCCGCGGCGCGGGCTCGAGGATCGTCTGGAAGTAGCGCGCGGCCGCCCGAGAGGCGGAGGCCTCGGACGGGGTGTCGGGCTCGGGGAAGATGGGCCCGGGAGCCGGGGTCGCGGGGGCAGGGGCCGACGCGGCGGCGGGCTCGGGCGCCCTGATCGGAGTCGGCGGCGCAGGCCCCGGCTCGCGCTCGGGCTCGGCGAAGTCGTGGACGTGCTCGACGGTCTCCTCGAGCGCCGCCTGGCTTCGGCGGTCGTCGGGGGCGTCGGTCGTCTGTTCGGGCTTCGGCTCCTCCGCGGCCGGCGCATCCTGCTGACGCTGTGCCGCCTCGGTCTTCCGGAAGAGCTCTGCGAGCGGGCCCTCACGCATGCTCGCGCGCTTTCGCGCCATCGAGCACCTCCTTCGCCAGGTCGCGGTACGCCTGCGCCGCGGGGCCGTTGGGTTCGTAGCGGAGCACGGATGCCCCCTTCACGGGCGCCTCGGCGTAGCGGACGGTCTTGCGGATTCGCGTGTCGTAGACGAGGTCGCCGAAGTGCTCCTCGAGGATCTCGATCGCTTCCCGCGCGTGCAGCGTCCTCCCGTCGTACATCGTCGGAACGATGCCTTGAACGCGCACGCTCGGGTTGAGGTTCTCGCGCACCATGGCCAGCGTATTCTCGAGCTGCACGAGGCCGCGCAGCGAGAGGTACTCGCACTGCACCGGGACGATGACGCCGTCGGCGGCGACGAAAGCGTTGATCGTCAGCAGCCCGAGCGAGGGCGGAGTGTCGATGAGGATGTAGTCGTACTTGGGGCGCACTTCGACGAGAGCCTTGTCGAGCGCGCGCTCGCGACCGATCAGCGCAGAGAGCGCCAGCTCGGCGCCGGCGAGGTCGATCGACGCGACGGCGATGTCGACCTCGACCGTGTGGATGACGTCCGACATCGGGATGCGGTGTACGAGGACGTCGAACATCGAGCGCTCGATCGCGTCCGGGTTCATCCCCTGGCTCATGGTGAGGTTGCCCTGGGGATCGAGGTCGATCACGAGGACGCTGTTGCCGAGCTCGTGCAGCGCGACGCCGAGGTTCAGCGTCGTCGTGGTCTTCGCGACGCCGCCTTTCTGGTTCGCGAACACGATGACGTTGGCCATCACCTGCTCCCGGCGCTCAGGAGATGCCTCGGCGTCGGGCACGGCCTGCAGATGAGGCTCCGGGTCCGTGGCGTTCTCCGGCTCGCCGCTTGCCGCCGGATCGTTGGCGTCGGCTTCGCTCGCGGGCCGCTGATGGGACCGCGGCAGGATCCGTGAAAGCCCCATGACCGCGTCACCTTCCAGACCATCGCCGAAACTCCTTCAACCCCTCAGTCGCGGCGTTCACGGTAGCCGACGCGTCGTACGAGCCCCGCTGAGGCTGGATGCGTCCAGCCTCTGGCTCAGTCCTCCCCGTCCCAGTAGTCGAGCGACTCCCCGAGCCTGGCGATGACACCGAGGCCGGTGAAGTACACCTTTCCGGACCGCGGGTAGAAGCAGACGTCGTTCGGATCCCGGGTTCCGTACATGAGCAGGGTGAGACCGCGGTCGCCCGCTCGGAACGCGTGCGCGACGCCGGTACCGGCCGGACGCGTGACGACGGAGCCCGCCCGGACGGGGTGCTCGGACACGCCCTCGGGCTCCCACAGCAGGAGATCGCCCTCACCCTCGAGCACGACGAAGATCTCCTCCTCGGCCGAGTGGCAGTGCGGCGGCGCATTCAGCTTCCCCGGCAGCACGTCTGCCAGGCGGAGGCCCGTGCGCTTCGAGCCGGCGGCCTGTCCCGGATAGCGCACGCGCCGCCCCACGGTCTCGCCATCCCGCTCGACGGGCTCCAGGTCTGCCACGTTGACGACCGTGGACGGCCTCGGTGAGAGCTCACCCACGTCGGGCGGGCCGGCCGCGACCTCGCGCGCCCAGGGGTGGTCCTCCTCGGCGCCGACAGGCGCCCAGGTCTCGCCGAGCCACGCCACACCCGCACGGGGCAGCCAGGTGACGCCCGGCGCGTACGTCCGCTGCCCGAACGCGAGCACGTCGAGGCCCTCGTCGCCCGCCCTGAGCGTGTGGGCGTTGTCGAGCGCGAGGTGCACGAGACAGTCGCCCTGCCGCACCTCGTAGGCGAGCGGTTCGTCCTCGCCCTCCCACTGGACCGAGACACCGTCCCCGCCGCAGCACGTAGAAGATCTCCTCCTCGGCGCCCTCGAGATGGAGCGGCGTCGACCACATCCCGGCGTCGATCTGGATGCGCTTCACACCGGCGGCGTGGGAGGCACGCCCGGTCAGGCTTCGCCACGTGCCCGCGATGTGGCCGCGCTCTCCGCGCCAGGTCCGTGCGTCATCCCAATGCAGCACGACACCGTCCGAGCTCACACGGCGATCATGTCACGGGCGAGAGCAGACCGCAGATTGTCGACCGCGCTCTCTCCGGCATCACCTCCCTCCGTCTTCGACCACTCCTCGGCGTCGACGAGCAGCGCACGCAGCTCGGCGAGGAGCGCCGGCCGGTCGGCGCCCGCCCGGTCGAGCGCCTCGATGCGCTCCAGTCGCTCCAGCACGGCCCTGGCCTCGTCCATGACACGACCGTAGCCGGGCAACGCTCACGCCCGGGTCACGACTCCGTGCCGAATGTGTGCCGGCCGCGCCGGGAGCTCAGACCGCCTGGGCCCAGGCCGCGCTGCGTCGAGGCAGGCCGAGCAGCTCGCGGTCGAGGTCGTGCACGAGCTCGACGCGGTCACGCGCACGGAGCGCAGCCACGAGCGCTCGGCGCACCGCATCGACGACCCCCGGCTCCGCCGCGGCGCCCCCCGCCAGAGCGCCGAGCTGCGCGTAGAGCTCCTCCCGCGCGCCGCCGTCGTCCGCCAACAGGACGGAGCACCGGAGCGGCCACGTGTCCCCGAGCAACGCTCCGAGCGACGCCCGCAGCTGCTCCGAGCGGAACGGCTCGTTCTGGAAGAGCGAGAGCTCCCAGCGGTCGAGCGCCTCCGCGAGCGCGGGATCGCCGTCCGCCGCCCCGAGCGCCGCGAGAACCTCGACGGCGATGGGCGTGCGAAACGCGTCGAGCCGCGACGGCTCGCCCGGGGGCTGCGTCGCCGCAATCGGCAGCACCGGCCGGATGCCGAACGGTCGCCCGTCCAGCGTCTCGAACAGGACGGGCCCCGCGGCCAGCGCCGCCGCCGTGGTCAGACGCATCGGCGCTGACCGCGTCCGCGATCTCCGCGGGCGCGTCCGGCGGCTCGCCACCCGCCTCGAGCTCGGCCTGGAGCTCGAGCACGCAGTACCGGTCGGGCTCGTCGCCGAATCCCGGCGGCAGCAGGCCGCGCGACTCGGGCCAGTGCGTCGACAGCTCCGCGGGCGCGCAGAGCCGCACCACGAGCCCGGCCGCGAGCTCGATCGGCTTCGCCACGGACAGCCCGACGAGCGGCGCGACGACCACGTACCGCCGGTGCTCGCCGAACAGCGACGTCTCGAGCTCCACGTACGCCCGCTCGAACGCCTCGTCGTCCCAGTCGAACCCGCCACACGACTCCGCCGTCGAGATCAGCAGCCCGAGCAGCACCGTCCGGAAGAGCGCCTGCTCCTCCGTCGCCCGCGCGCCCGCGTGGGCGCGAGCGAAGATCGCCGCCGCGGGCTCGCGCCGAAGCTCCTCGATCGCGAGCGCGGCGTCCTCCCGCGCGCGCAGCAGCGGCTCCCGCTCCTCGATGAACGAACGCACGAGCGGCCGCAGCTCGTACAGGGAGGGCCCGCGCCGCTGGCCGTGCTCCTCGAACGCGAACGGCAGCTCCGCCCCCTCCTCGAGCTCGCGCCCGAGCACGACGAACGAGCCGAGGACGAATCCACGAAGCAGCGGATAGAGATGCGGCGCGCGCACAGGCACAGGTTCCCCTACGCCTCCGACGGCGCCTCTCCTCTCTTCGGCGGCCTACGGCCGCAGGACCGCGCGCCGCGGCCCGGCGAGGAAGCCGGACTCGACGAGGAGCTCCAGCACGTCCGACTCGACCACCGGAGAGCCGTCGAAGCGCTCGACCGCAAGACGCTTGGCTCCACCTGCGCGAACGTGCGCGACCAGAGCCTCGACCGCCGGCCGCAGCCACTCGGGATCCGGCTCCCGCAGCGGCACGAGCGAGCGCCCGCCTCGCTCCACGAAGAGCACCGCCTCGCCGCCGAGCAGCACCACCCACGCGCCCGCGACGCGAGCCGCGCGCGCCCCCGCCCGCCGCGGCCACGGCAGCGAGGCGCCATACGGCTGAGCCGGATCGGCCGCCGCGAGAACGAGCGCCTCGCGCTCTTCGTCACTGCCCCGCCCGCCCGACCGAAGCTCCCGCAACCGCTCGACCGCCCCCGGCAGCGCGAACTGCGCTCCGCCGAGCCCCTCCACGAAGTACCCGCGCCGGCAGACACCGAGCGTCTCGAGCGCCCGCAGCTCCGAGTACACGGCCGAGTAGCCACCGCGGATCCCCTCCCCGCGCACGCCGTCGCGCGTCACGATCCCCTGCCGCTCGAGCAGGAGCTCCGCGAGCGCCCGGCGATCCGGCGGCGCCCCCGAGAACAACCGCGCCGCGAGCGACCAACGTCCCTGCGTCGGAGACGGCGCGGTCACGCGAGACCGCATGAACCGCCGCCGTCCGCGCTCCGGCCGAGGAGCCTCGTAGCGCCGCGCCGCCCGCAGCGGCGCCCACGAGTCGTTGGTCACCTCGCCCGCCCACACGAGATCCCAGAGCGCGGCGAGCGCCTCCCCGGCGTCGAGCCCGGCGGCACCCACGAGATCGGCCCAGAACAGCGCGCCCTGAGCGAGCGCCGCACGCACGGCCACATGCGCCTCCCCCTCCGGCGTCGCCTCCGCCGCCGGCGGCCCGAGAAGCGGAGCGTCCTCGCGCGAGTACACCGCGACCCGGTCCAGGCCCGCCCCGACCCAGACGACCTCGCCGGAAGCGCACAGCGCGTCGAGATCGGCCGGCCGGTACCCGGCCACCCGCCGAGGCAGCACGTCGCTCTCCCACAGCGACACCGGCAGCGCAAGACCCTGGAGCGGGACGAGCGCCTCCCGCAGCGACTGCCGCCGCCCGATCCCGTGCCACGCGGGCAGGAAGCGCCCGAAGGACGCCTGCTCCGCCGGCTCGACCTCGCGCCGGAGCACCGCGAGCGTCGCGCGCCGGATCCGCCGCAGCACGTCCGGGTCGCACCACTCGCGCTCGCTCCCGCCGGGGCGAAGCTCGCCGCGGACGAGCAGCTCGTCGCGCTCGAGCGCGGCCAGCTCCGACTCGACTCGCACGCCCTCGAGCCCGAAGCGCTCGGCGACCTCCCCGGTCGTGAACGGACCGGACGTGCGCGCGTACCTCCGGAGCACCGCCGCGAGCGCATCCGCGACCGGCTCCAAGAACACCTGCGGCAAGCCGCCCGGCAGCGCCGCTCCGAACGCGTCGCGCACGAGCCCCGCGTCCTCGGCCGCCACCACCAGCTCCCGAGACCCGAGCCGAACCCGGATCGCCCGCCGCTCGCGCAACAACGTCTCCGCGAAGCCCGCGTCGTACTCACCCTCGACGAGCGGCCCCGCGCGCCGCAGCAAGTCGTGCAGCTCGTCCGGATTCCGCGCCGGCCGCCGCAGCGACGCCTCGACGTCCTCGATCGCGCCTGCATCGAGCAGCTCGCGCAGCTCCTCGACGCCCATCAGCTCGCGCAGCAGACCGCGGTCGAGCGAGAGCGCCTGCGCGCGCCGCTCCTCGGGCGGCGTGTCGTCCTCGTACATGTACGTCGCGACGTAGTCGAAGAGGAGCGAGGAGGCGAAGGGCGACGCCGAGACCGTCTCGACCTCGACGAGATCGAGCTCGCGCGTCTGGATCCCGCGCAGGATCCGCTCGAGCGCGGGCAGGTCGAACACGTCCTGGAGCACCTCGCGGTAGGTCTCGAGCACGATCGGGAACTGCGGGTAGCGGCGCGCGACCTGGAGCAGCGACTGCGCCTTCAGCCGCTGCTGCCAGAGCGGCGTTCGCTGCCCGGGCCGGCGGCGCGGGATGAGGAGCGCGCGCGACGCGTTCTCGCGGAAGCGCGAGCCGAAGAGCGCGGACTGCGCGAGCTCGCCGAGGACGAGCTCCTCGATCTCGCCCGGGTCGAGCAGGAGGTCGGCCAGGGGCGGCGGCGCGTCCGCGTCGGGAAAGTGCAGCGCGATGCCGTCGTCCGACCAGATCGACTGCGCGTGCAGGTCGAGCGAGTCGCGCAGCCGCGCGGAGAGCGCCAGCCCCCACGGCGCATGCACGCGCCCGCCGAACGGCGTCAGCACGCACACGCGCCAGTCGCCGATCTCGTCCCGGAAGCGCTCGACGACGATCGTCCGATCCGACGGCACGACTCCGGTGGCTGCCTCCTGCTCGCGCAGGAACGTGACGAGGTTCTTGGCCGCGCGCTCGTCGAGGCCGAAGTCCTTCCTGAGCCGCGCGCTCGCGGCCTTGTCGCCGAGAGCGACGAGCTCTCTCGACGTCGCGCCGATCCGTTCGCCGAGCTCGGCGGGCCGGCCGACTCCTTCTCCCTTCCAGAACGGCGCCACACCCGGCGCGCCCGGCGCCGGAGAGACGAGGACGCGGTCGCGCGTGATGTCCTCGATCCGCCAGGCCGAGGCGCCGAGCAGGAAGATCTGCCCCTCGCGCGCCTCGTACACCATCTCCTCGTCGAGCTCGCCGACGCGCCCGCCGCCGTCGACGAGATGGACGCCGAAGAGCCCGCGGTCGGGGATCGTCCCCGCGTTCGTGACCGCGAGCCGCCGCGCGCCGCTCCGTCCCCGAACGACCCCCGCGGTCCGATCCCACACGATCCGCGGGCGCAGCTCCGCGAACTCGTCGGACGGGTAGCGCCCCGCCAGCATGTCGAGGACGTTCTCGAGCTGCGCGCGGGAGAGCTCCGCGAACGGATACGCGCGCCGGACGAGGTCGTGGAGCTCGTCCACCGCGACCTCCTCGTCGGCGCAGATCGCGACGATCTGCTGCGCGAGGACGTCGAGCGGGTTCCGCGGGATCTTCGTCTCCTCGATCGCGCCCTCCCGCATCGCCCTCGCTACGACCGCGGACTCCAGCAGGTCGGCCCGGAACTTCGGAAAGATCCGCCCGCGCGAGACCGAGTGCAGGTCGTGCCCCGCCCGCCCGACGCGCTGGAGGCCGCGCGCGACCGACTTCGGGCTCTCGACCTGGATCACGAGGTCGACCGCGCCCATGTCGATCCCGAGCTCGAGCGAAGAGGTCGCGACGAGGCACGGGATCTGACCCGCCTTCAGGAGCTCCTCGACGACGAATCGCTGCTCGCGCGCGAGGGAGCCGTGGTGCGCGCGGGCGATCTCCTCCTCCGCGAGCTCGTTCAGCCGCAGCGCAAGCCGCTCGGCGAGCCGGCGGTTGTTCACGAAGACGATCGTCGAGCGGTGCTGCCTTACGAGCTCGAGGATCGCGGGGTAGATCGAAGGCCAGATCGAGCGGCTCGACTGCTCGACGCCAGAGGTGTGCGCGACGCCGTCCGCGAGCGGCGGCACCGAGAGCTCGGCGGTCGAGTTGAGCTCCCGCAGGTCCTCGACCGGGATGACGACCTCGAGGTCGAGCTCCTTGCGCACGCCCGCGTCGACGAGCTCGATGTCGCGGTGCGAGCCGGCGACGAAGCGGCCGATCTCCGCGAGCGGGCGCTGGGTGGCAGACAGCCCGATGCGCTGGAACGGCGCGTCGACGAGAGCCTCCAGGCGCTCGAGCGACAGCGCGAGATGCGAGCCGCGCTTCGTGCCCGCGACCGCGTGCACCTCGTCGAGGATCACCGTCTCGACCCCGCGCAGCGTCTCGCGCGCCTGCGAGGTGAGCAGGAGGAAGAGCGACTCCGGGGTCGTGATGAGGATGTCGGGCGGCGTTCTTCAGCATCCGCCGGCGCTCGTCGGCGGGCGTGTCGCCGGTGCGCACGCCGACCGCGAGCTTCGACTCGAGCCCGGCGAGCGGGCTCCGCAGGTTCCGCTCGATGTCGTAGTTGAGCGCCTTGAGCGGCGAGATGTAGAGCAGCCGGAGCCCTGCGCCCGGGCTCGCGTTCAGCCGGTCGATCCCGGTGAGGAAGGCCGCGAGCGTCTTCCCGGAGCCGGTCGGCGCCTGGATGAGCACGTGCCCGCCGCGCGCGATCGCGGGCCAGCCGAGCCTCTGCGCGGGCGTGGGCTCCTCGAACACGCGCTCGAACCAGGCACGCGTCGCCGTCGAGAAGACGTCGAGCGGCTCCATGCCGCCAGGGTAACGACCGCCGCACGCCGCGAATTCCTCAGGCGAACGCTGGCGACGAGCCAGTCGACGAGCGTCCGCTCGTACACCGGCGACAGCGTCTCGTCCGGCAGCGTGAGCTCGTGCTCGGCCTCGGGGATGACGACGATCTCGACCTCGTCGCCGCGCGCCTGCTCGCCACGCCTCGACGCTCTCGGGGATCGGCGACCAGGAGTCCGCCTCGCCGAAGAACGCGAGCGTCGGCACCCGGACCTGCGCGAACACCGGCCGCGGGTCGAAGTCCAGCTCCTCGATCCAGAGCGCGCAGCCCTCCTCGTCGAGCAGCACCGGCGGGAGGAACAGGAGACCGAACCACTCCTCGTCGAGCGCCGTGAGCAGGTCGGCGCGGAGCTCGTCCTCGTGCTCGCGCCCGATGCCGTGCACGTGGTCGTCGAAGCGCCGCCGCAGATCGAGCGCGCGCGCGACGACGTCCTCCCCGTAGCCGGCGAGGCGCAGCTGCTGAGCGGTCGCGTACATCATCTGCTCGCCCGGCGTGACTCCGGTCGAGGCGACGAGGACGAGGAACGCCACGCGGTCGGAGGCGGTCGCGGCCAGCGGCGCGATCCAGCCGCCCTGGCTGTAGCCCCAGAGCCCGACCCGCTCGACGCCGACCGCGTCCAGCACCGCGAGCGCGTCGCGCACCTGCACGTCGAAGCGGCCGCGGGACGCGTCGCCCGTCGACTCGCCCTCGCCGCGGCGGTCGAAGGTGACGACGCCGACGCCCGCGGGAGGAAGAGCTCGGTGCAGGTGCTCGTAGAGCATCCCGTCGCGCGTCCCCTCGCCGCGCGGCGTGAAGCGCGACGACCGCCGTCTCCCCCGCCGGCGAGTAGCTCCCGACGAGCGTGACGCCCTCGTGCTCGACGCGTAGCTCCCGCACCCGCGCTAGCCGATCTCTCGCGGAACGACGAAGGCGACGAGTCGAGCACAGCCTGGTTCGAGCTCCGACCAGCTCGCTAGCTCTGCCTCGAGCGTCGCAAGCGCTCCCGTGGGCACCTTCGCTCGCGCGCGCTCACGCAGCTCCGCCGGCTCCGCGAGCAGGAGGAGAACGTCGGCAAGGCCGGGGTTGTGCCCGACGAGCATCGCCTCGTCGACGCCAGCTGGAAGCGAGCGCATGCGCTCGAGGAGCGCTTGCGCGCTGGCGGCGTACAGGCCCTCCTCGAAGCGGACTTCCGGAGCGCCGAGACCCGAGAGCACGCCTTCGAGCGTCTCCCGCGCCCGCCGCGCGTCCGAGCAGAGGACGAGCTGCGGGCTCACATCGTGCTCGCGCGCCCAGCCAGCGATGCGCCCAACGGCCTTCTGCCCGCGCGGCCCAAGCGGCCGGTCACGGTCGCGGAGCGACGGATCGTCCCACGACGACTTCGCATGCCGGAGGAGGTGGAGTCGCCGGGTCAGTGTCCGATGCCGGTGTACAAGAGCGTGGGGAGGCAGATCAGCAAGACAAGAGCCGTAGCCCCCAGCCCCACCCTGGCATTGACTCTCGACAGCAAGCCCGCCACGACCGCCGCAGCCGCGACGAAGAACAGCCACCACGTCGAGGGAAACCAGTTGTCAGGGTCCGCGTACCGTCGCAGCGTCGGCGCGAAGTAGGGATCGAAGGCGTAGCCGGTCGCAACGACCAGGCTCGCGCCCGCAAGCGGAAGGAGCAGTCGCACGGTGCCCGAGAGCAACTCTGGCGTGCGGATGCTCGCAACGGCGACGACGAGCGCACCGAGGAGGGCGAGCGTGCCTACCGCGCGCGCGGCGCCCCCACCAAGGGCATTCTCGCCCGGCTCGTCTCCGATCGGGATCACCTGAATCGCGATCGCGGCCTCGTAGAGCGCGACCGCCCCGATGACGACCAGCAGAACCGTCGCAGTCGACTCCCGCCAGCCGCGTCGCTCGACCTGCATCGTCAGGCTGCTCACCGATCGAATCCTGACATGGGCTCGGCGCATCCGGGCACACGGTTCGCACGTCTAGAATCGACCGCATGCCCGAGGCGCTGTACTTCACCGACTCGGACGAGGCGAACGCGCTCATCGCCCGCGACCCGCTCGCGCTCCTCATCGGGTTCGCGATCGACCAGCAGATCACCGTCCAGCAGGCGTTCGCCGGGCCGCTCAGGCTCAGGCAGCGGATCGGGACGCTCGACGCGGCCGCGATCGCGGGCATGGACCCGCAGACGCTCGAGGACGCGTTCCGCGAGCGCCCCGCGATCCACCGCTTCCCGCGGGCGATGGCGCAGCGGGTGCAGGAGCTCTGCCAGGTCATCGTGGACGAGTACGACGGCGACGCCGCAACGGGTCTGGACCGAGGCGGCCGACGCGGCCGACCTGAGGAAGCGCATCGGCGCGCTCCCAGGCTTCGGGAAGATGAAGATCACGGGGCTCGGCTCCGTGCTCGCGCTCCGCTTCGGCGTCGAGCAGGCGCAAGAGCTCGTCCCGAGCCACCCGACCCTCGGGGTCGTCGACTCGCCGGAGGCGCTCGCCGAGTACCAGGCGCAGAAGCGCGCCCACAAGAACGCCCGTCGCTTGGCCGAGGCTTCCAATCTTGCCCGGCCCGGCGCCGCCACGCCCCAGAGCTGACCGGAAACATCCAGGACGACGCCGGCGCCCCGGCAGGGCTGCCGTCAACTTGACGAGACCGGTCCATTTACCGTTTGATCTCAATCGGGGATGAGCATCGCGACGACACCGCTCGAGGCACAGACGAACGGCGTGCCGATGGTCCGACTCGAGGGCGTTCGCAAGAGCTTCGGCGACAACCTCGTGCTCGACGGGATCGACCTCAGCGTCAACCTGGGTGAGGTGCTCGTCGTCATCGGCCCGAGCGGGAGCGGGAAGAGCACGCTGCTGCGCTGCGTCAACCTGCTGGAGCCGATCCAGGAGGGCCGCGTCTTCCTCGAGGGCGAGGAGATCACGCGCAAGGGCGCCGACGTGTCGGCGATCCGCCAGCGCATCGGGATCGTGTTCCAGCAGTTCAACCTCTTCCCCCACCTGACGGCGATCGACAACCTGACGCTCGCCGCCCGTCGCATCCGCAAGATGCGGCGGGCCGAGGCGGAGCGACGGGCGCAGGAGCTCCTCGCGAGCGTCGGCCTCGAGGACAAGGCGAGACAGCACCCCCACCAGCTCTCGGGCGGCCAGCAGCAGCGGGTCGCAATCGCCCGCGCGCTGATGATGAACCCGCACGTCATGCTCTTCGACGAGGTCACCTCGGCTCTCGATCCGGAGCTCGTGGGCGAGGTGCTCGTCGTCATGCGCGACCTCGCTCGGGACGGCATGACGATGCTCGTCGTCACCCATGAGATGCACTTCGCCCGCGACGTCGGCGATCGGGTCGTGTTCATGGACGAAGGCAAGATCGTCGAGCAAGGTGTCCCCCGCGAAGTGCTCGACAACCCGAAGGAGGAGCGCACGCAGAGGTTCCTACAGCGCAGCCTCCAGCTGGCACATTCGCTGGACGAGCTGACCATCGACGAAGCAGAAGGAGGGCACCAATGAGACGACTCGTCGTCGTCGTTTCGGCCGTCGTGCTCGCGGGCGTCGTGCTCGTGGCGTGGGGCGGAGCCGCGACAGCCCGAGTGGAAGGGCCGAGCGAAGCCGAAGCAACCGAACAGAAGAAGCGCAAGCTGCCGAAGCTCCCCGCCAACATCAGGCAGCGGAAGCGGTTCAACATCGCGGTCAAGTGCGACTCGCCGCCGTTCGGGTACATCGACGTGCGCGGCCGGAACGCCGGCTTCGACGTCGAGATCGCCCGCTGGTTCTCGCGCTTCGCGTTCGGCAAGGCGAACCGCGTGAACCTCTCGTGCGTCACCACTCCGGCACGGGAGCCGGCGATCACTAGCAACCGCGTGGACATGGTCATCGCGACCTTCACCTACACCGTCGACCGCGACACGCGGATCGACTTCTCGAGGGCGTACTACAAGGCCACCGGTCGCATCCTCGTCGCGAACGAGGCCCCTAGCACATACCTCACGCAGCTGGCGGGGAAGACGGTCGCGACTACGACCGGCTCGATCTACGACCGCTGGATGAAGAACTGCTTCAAGGACACGAAGGTCGTGGCCACCGACAGTTTCACGAACGCGTTGCTCGAGTACCGCAACGGGCGTGCGGACGCGCTCATGTGGGACGACACCGTACTGCTCGGGATCGCAACGCAGGACCGAGCGTTGAAGCTGACCGATGACCTGTTCCTGCCGCTGCCATACGGCATCGGGATGAAACAGGGCAACACCGCGCTGAAGAAATGGGTCGACTCGCGCCTCGAGGTCATGCGCAAACAGGACACATTCATGAGGCTCCTCCGGGACAGCGTTCCCGCGCGGAACCTCGCAGCGTTCTCGAAGAACATCCTCCGGCCGAAGAACCGCTTCACGTACACGCAGGGGGACGCCACGACACGGTGCCCGTAACGGGCGCCGGAGTCGACAACTCGGAGCGGCCGCGCGCAACGCGGCCGCTCCTACTTTCCCGATGAGCCTGCTCGCGCTCGCCTGGGACTGGTCCTACTTCACGGACAACTGGGAGGAGCTCGTCGCCGGTATTCGGCGGACGCTCGAGGCCTCGGCGATCGGGATCGCGGGCGCGTTCGTCATCGGGCTCGTGCTCGGCGCCGCCCGCGCACATCGCGTCCCCGTCGTCAGCCAGCTGGCGGGGATCTACGTCGAGGTAATCCGGAACACCCCGATCCTCGCGCAGATCTTCATGCTCTACTTCGCCCTGCCTCAGGTCGGGATCAGGCTCGAGGCGTTCACGGTCGCGTGGCTCGCCGTGATGCTCTGGGGCGGCGCCTTCAACACCGAGAACTTCCGCGCCGGCTTCGAGGCGGTGCCCAACCGCTACCGGGAGGCGGGCCTCGCACTGGGGTTCGGCCGCGTCTCGACCTTCTTCAACGTCACGCTCCCGATCGGCGGCCGGATCGCGCTGCCCTCGTCGATCAACACGTACATCAGCGTGCTCAAGAACACATCGCTGATGTACGTCATCGCCTACCCGGAAGCGACGACGACGGCACTCCAGATCAATGCCCTGACGCTGCAGGGCACCGAGACGTTCGCGTTCCTCGCCGTCACCTACCTGACCATCGTGTGGACGCTGTCGGCACTCATTCGCTACCTCGAGTCGCGCCTCGCACTGCCTGAGGAGGCCAAATGAGCATCCCGGACTGGGTCGAGCCCGTCGCCGAGTACATCCTCGAGGTGGGCCTCGTGAACACGCTGAAGATCTCGGCCCTGGCACTGGTCGGCAGCACGGTGATCGGGATCCTGCTCGGAACGCTTCTCACAATCCGCTTCCTGCCGATCCGCGCGCTGATCCGGCTCTACATCGAGGTCTGGCGCGGCCTGCCGATTATCGTCACGCTCTTCTTCCTCTTCTTCCTGCTCCCGCCCGAGGTCCGGATCATCGACCCGATCTACGCCGCGGCGGCGGCGCTGACGCTCTGGGGCTCGGCACAGGTCGCCGAGGCGACCCGCGGCGCCGTCCAGTCGATACCCCGGGAGCAGCACGAAGCCGCGTCCGCGCTCGGCTTCGGCTGGATCGGCCGGCACGCGTTCGTGATCCTTCCCCAGGCGTTTCGACGCCTGCTGCCACCGATGGTCGGCCTGCTCGTGAACATCATCCAAAACTCGACGATCGCCCAGGTCATCGGCGCTCCCGAGCTCTTGGAGGCTAGCGAGCGCCAGGTCGAGCGCCTGACGTTCGAGGGCGAGCAGGGGAACTATGCGATCTACGTCTACGGCGCCGTGATGGTGCTCTTCTTCCTCATCTCGTTCCCGCTGACGAGGCTCGCCGCCTATCTCGAGAAGCGGTTGGTCTAGCCACTCCCGCGCAGGTGCCCAGTTGACTCACACGTACCCTAAGCCCTCGTGGCTCACCTCCACTCTCCCCGCGGCGTGACCGAGCCCGCCGCGGTCGCAGAGACCGCGATCGAGCTCACGACGCTGACCGACGGGGGCCAGCGCGCCGCCGAGGTCGCGCGCGGGATCGCCGGCTTCCTCGCGCAGGCCGAGCGCACCCTCGACATCGCGGTCTACGACGTGCGCTTCGAGACCGACGCGGGCGGGCTCGTGCTTGCCTCGCTCCTCGCCGCGCACCAGCGTGGCGTGGCCGTCCGCCTCCTCTACAACGTCGCCCACCCCGGGCCGATCGCGGTGCCGCCGCCTCCCGAGACGGCGCCGGAGGCGATCGAGAGGCTCCCGATCCCGACCCGCGGCGTCGCCGGCATCCCCGACCTCATGCACCACAAGTTCGTCGTCCGGGACACGTCCGCGGTCTGGACTGGCTCGGCCAACTGGACGGACGACTCGTGGACGCGGCAGGAGAACGTCATCGTCGCGCTGCGCTCTCCGGAGATCGCGTACGCCTACAAGCTCGCGTTCGAGCAGCTGTGGGAGAGCGGCACCGTCGAGGGCTCGGGCGACGTCGACCCGCGGCCCGAGTCGCTCGACGGCGCGCGCGTGCGGGCCTGGTTCTGCCCCGAGCACGGCGAGGCGCTCTCGCACCGGGTCGCGAAGCACATCGGCAAGGCGACGAAGCGCGTGCGGATCGCGTCCCCCGTCCTCACCTCCGGCCCGATCCTCGGCACGCTCGTCGAGGTCGTGAACGAGAGTCGCTCCCCGGTCGCGGGCGTCATCGACGACACGCAGGTCGACCAGGTGTTCCAGCAGTGGAAGACGAACGGCGTCAGCGAGTGGAAGATCCCGCTCCTCCGCCGTGTCCTCGAGGGAGGCGAGTTCAGCGGGAAGGCCTCGGTTCCGTGGACGCCGACCTCCGTCCACGACTTCATGCACGCGAAGGTCGTCGTCGCCGACGACACGGCGTTCCTCGGCAGCTTCAACTTCTCGCGCTCCGGCGAGCGGAACGCGGAGAACGTGCTCGAGATCCGCGACGCGGCGATCGCCGACCGGCTGGCGGCGTACGTGGACGAGGTCAGAGGGCGCTACCCGCGCGCGACGCCGCCCGGCGAGCCGACGCCTAGTCCAGCGGCGTGAGGACGACCGACGGGGCCGACTTCGTCGCGGGGCCGTGGTACACCGCCTCGACGTTGTTCCCGTCAGGGTCGAGGACGTACGCGCCGTAGTAGCCCGGGTGGTAGTCGCGCTCGCCCGGCGCGCCGTTGTCCTTCCCGCCCGCGGCGATCGCCGCGGCGTGGAACCGCTGCACGGCCGCCTCGTCGTCCGCTGCGAACGCGAGATGGAGGTTCCCGGTCGGCGGCCCGTCCGCGCTCACGAACAGCTCGTCCGACCAGAAGAACCCGTCGCCGCTCTGGAGCTCGAGGCCGAGCGCACCGAGCGCGGCCTGGTAGAAGCGCCGGCTCCACTCGAGGTCGCGCACCCGGAGGTGGACGTGGTCGAGCAGGCGGCCGCGGTGGTACTCCACGCTTCGAAGCCTAGATAACACACGTTTACCGCCAGCTCACAGAGGATCGCTACCCTGGCAGACCGATGCGCGGCGCACGACTCTCGCTCGCATTGCTGCTGGCCCTCCCGTTCGTCCTCTCGGTCACAAGCGCCGGGAGCGCGGATGCCGGCAGCCCCGCCCGGGCCGCAACCGTCCCCGGGCCCGTTCCTTCGCTCGAGCCGGCGAAGACGAACGCCCTCTGGACCAAGCTCGTCTCGAGCCGAGCTCGCCGAGCCAGCGCGGCCGCGGCGGCCGAGTGCCGACCAGCCCGAGTGGTCTTCTACACGTCCTCGGACTGGCTGCGCATGGCGACGAAGCTCGCCGCGGCGGCCTCGCCGTGTGCCGACTACTACCTCTCGATTCCACCGCTCACCAACGACAAGACGCTCGCGCGGCCCGACCAGGCATGGCGCCTCCGAGCCCTCGGCCCCCGCTTCCACGCCCTGGCCGAGATCCACTTCGCGACGTGGAACCGCTGGGTCGCGAACACCGGGAACAGCTGGCACGCGGCCGGCGTCACCGCACGCCAGCGCATGGCGGCCGCCGGCTTCGACGTCGCGCTGGGCGACTCGTGGGCGGTCAACGAGCTCAGCACGGGCGTCCGGCGCGGTAACGGGAACGCGCGCGCGAACATCCGCGAGTTTCTGCGGGGCCTGTACGAGGGCGACGGGACGCGGCCGACGCGCGGAGCGGTCTTCGTCATCGGCCACGGCCAGCCGAACCGAGATCTCTCCGTCTACCAGAGCAGGCTCCAGCACTGGCTCGAGGACTCGCCCTTCTGGACCGACATGGCGACGTACGTGAGCGACTGGTCGCAGGAGGTGTACGGGGACGTGCGCAACCACGCGGTACCCGGGGCGCCGACGCCCACGCGCCGCGAGTACCTGAACGACTACCTCCAGCACAAGCTCGTGCTCGCAGGCGCCGGCCCGGAGACGATCGAGCCGGCGCGCTCGTACCTCCGCGAGGCCTACAGCCCGCTCGCGAACGCGGCGTGGCAATGGGACCGGGGCTACGGCTGGACGATGGTTCCGCCGGAGCAGATGGCCGCCTACGTCTCGGCGCAGATCAACGCGATGCGCCACTTCAGCGCGTCGACCGGGCAGGCGCGCGACCACTGGGGCTTCGCGTGGTCGCCGAGGAACCATACGGGCGTCTCCGAACGCGACTTCCCGGCGCAGACGGGCTCCGTGATCGACCGCATGGCGGCGGCCATCCGGGACTCCGGCGAGGTCGTCGAGCCGGAGAACCCGGGAAGCGGCGCGTGCGGCCCGCCCGGACAGGACACGTGGTGCGCCGCCGACGTGCCCGGCGCGCAGCACAACGACGCGTGGCGGTCGTTCCGGGGCTGGACGGACTCGGCTCTCGGGTTCACCACTCCCAGGCGGACGCTTGCCGCCGGAGGACCGCCGGCCGAGATCGGGCTCGCCCTCGTGACGACCAACGGCACCCGAGTGACGAGTGCGCCGGCGCGCCTCGCGGCGCTGCGCACGAGCTCTTCGCGAGGGACGTTCGCGACGACCCCGGCCGGGCCCTGGACCCGCACGCTCGCGGTGAACATCGCGGCGCCCGCGGACGCGGTCGTCTACTACCGCGACACGCGTGCCGGAACCCACACGATCACCGCGTCGGCCGCGGGGTCGTTCAGCGGCGTGCAGGCCGTGACCGTGACCCCCGGGCCGCTGGCGAGGATCTCGGTCCGGCCGGAGTCCGGACCGGTTCGCGCCCGCGGGAAGAGGACCTTCGTCGCCGTCGCCACGGATGTCCACCGGAACCCCGTGCGCGGAGTCCTTCCGCTGGCGCGTGCTGCCGGCGAAGCTCGGGAAGGTCAAGAGAACCGCGCAGGGCAGGGCGCTGTTCCGGGCCGAGCGAATCGTGCGGAGGGGCCTCGTGGTCGCGAGCGTCACCTCCGGCGGCCGGACGCTGAAAGGCTCGGCGAGAGTGAGCGTCAGACCGGCGCCGCTCCGGATCGGCTCGATCGCCCATCGCAGGACGGCCGGCGGCGCCCGCGTGCTGCTGAGGGCCGTCGACCCTGCGCGCAGGCCGGTCTCCGACGCGAAGGTCGTCGCGATCGTGCGGCAGGGCGGCCGCCCGCTCGCCCGGGTCCGGGTGGCCACGGGCCGTTTCGGGCGCGCGGACTTCCGGGTCGCGGTGTTCCGCGGCTGCATCACCGTGAAGGTCGCGCGAGTCTCCGCGGCCGGCTTCGCATGGGACCGCCGCACGCCGCGCAACCGCTTCTGCGCGTAGCTCCCGCCCCGGCCCGAACGGAATGCTTACGCGATCGTCACAGATCGCTCAAGGAACCCCAACGCCTCCCTGTCTGACTCCCTGAGGTCCGGATCTCGACGAAGGGACGGACGTGAAGGTACTCGCGCTGGTCGCAGTCGGAGCCCTCGGAGTCGTGCTCGCGGCGACGCTCGGGCCCGCGGCGCTGGCGGACGACGGGCCGACACTCGGCGAGCCGCAGCGGGTCGCGACGAAGACGGCCGAGCTCACCGGCGTGAACTTCATCGAGAGCTGCCGCTTCAGCCATCGCGCGCCCGACGACCCGATCGTCTTCCCAGGCAAGGCGGGCGCTTCGCACGACCACAGCTTCGTGGGGAATCGCTCGACCGCCGCGTCCTCGACGCACGCGTCGCTGCGTTCCGCGACGACGTCGTGTCGCCGCCCGTCCGACACGGCCGCCTACTGGGTTCCGACCCTGCTCCAAGGAGCGAAGCCGATCTTCCCGGCGGGCGCGACGATCTACTACCGCCGGGCGACGCTCGGCCTCGTGACGAGCTTCCCCAAGGACTTCCGGATGATCGCCGGGACCGCGACCGCGATGTCACCGCAGTCCCGCGGCGTCACGTGGTGGAGCTGCGGCGGCGCGTCCAACATCGCGCCGTCGAGCACCGTGCCGACGTGCCCGAACACCGGCGCGATGTCTCTCCGACTGCACGTTCGCTTCCCGAACTGCTGGGACGGCGGCCGCCTCGACAGCGCCGACCACAAGAGCCACGTCGCGTACTCGATGCGCGCCGCCTGCCCGTCGACGCACCCGGTCGCGCTGCCCCAGCTCACGCAGATCTACCGCTACGCGACGCGCGGCGGCCCGGAGTTCTCGCTCGCGTCGGGCGGCCAGTTCAGCGCGCACGCGGACTTCCTCAACGCGTGGCGGCCGCATGTCCTGAAGATGCTCGTGGAGAGCTGCCTGAACGCGCTCGTCCACTGCGGCTCCGGCTAGTCCGTAGCCCGGCACCTACACGGCCGGGAGCCGGTCGGCGACGAGCCGACGCGCCTCCTCGGCCGCCTGCGGATGGCCGGTCACCGCCTCCAGGAAGTCGGCCCGCTCGAGGGCGTACAGGTGCGCGGCCGTGACCGCGGTGCACGTCGCCGTGCGCGGAACATCGTGCAACAGGGCGATCTCCCCGAAGCCCGACCCGCGCTCGAGGCTTCGCACGAGGCGCCCGTTCTCGGTCACGTCGACGCGCCCGTCGGCGACGACGTAGAAGCGGTCGCCGCCCTCGCCTGCCGTGATGACGTTCTCTCCCGCGGCGGCCTCGACCGGGACGAGCGCGCGGGCGAGCCCTTCGAGCTCCGGCGGAGGCAACGCGGCGAAGAGCGGCAGCGCGCGCAGGAGGCCGATCTCCACCACGGGGACGTCGGCCCTGCCGTCGATCTCCCGGATGGTCCGGGCGAGCAGGAGCGCCGCGAGCGGGAGCAACAGGCCGACGCCGATGAGTGCCGCCTCGGCGCCGCCGAGCCAGACGAGGAGCGGGACGAGCAGGGAGCCGACGGCGAGCCCCACCGACATGAGGCTCTCGAGCAGGCCGAAGACGCGCGCGAGCAGGTTCCCGGGCGCCGTCCGCTGGAGGAGCGTGCGCCCGGAGACGTCGACGACGATGTTCCCCACGCCCGCGAGCGCGAGCAGCACGACAGCGGTGGCCAGCGTCGGCCTCAGACCGAGCAGGATGAACGCGACGAACCAGATGCCGATGCCGGCGAGCAGCGCGGGCGCGAGCCGCCGCCGTCCGACGAACGTGATCGTGACGAAGATCGCCAGCACGCCTCCGAGCCCGAAGGCGCCGTTCAGGTATCCCGCCCAGCCGTCGCTCAGGCCGAGGCGGCCGATCGCGAGCTCCGCGTACAGGACGTCGAGCGCGCCGATCGCGATGCACTCCACGCTGAGCAGGACGACGAGCGCGCGCACCCCGGGATCGCCGCGCAGCAGGTCGGCGGCCTCGAGCATCTCCCGCACTGCCCCGACCCTGGCCTCGCCCGAGCCCGCCGGCGGCGGCCCGGGGACCGGGAGCACGAGGAACGCGCCGACCAGGACCGCGAGCGCCATCGGCGCGAAGACCCAGCCCGGCCCGCCGACGTTGAGCAGCACGCCGGCGAGTGTGGGCGCGACGAGCACGCTCGCGCTCTCGATCCACCCAGAGACGACGTTCGCGGCGGTGAGCTCGCGCGGGCGCCGGGCGAGGGACGGCAGGAGCGCGGCCTGCGTGGGACGGGTGACCGTCATCGCCGTCGAGGCGGCGGCCGCGAAGGCGTACGCGAGGAGGGCCGGGCCCTCCGGCGAGGAGCACGGCCGCGGTTGCTCCCATCGCCAGCGCCTGCGCGACGTAGCCCCAGAACAGGACGCGCCCGGCTCGCGCGCGGTCGCCGAGCGTCGCCGCGAGCGGGGCGAAGATCGCCGCCGGCACGAGCTGCACGACGGCCACGAGGCCGGCAGTCGTGGCCCCGCCTCGGTCGTAGGCGTACACGATCATCGCGACCCAGACCGCCCACTCCGCCGCGTTGAACCCGACGAACGCCAGCTCGACCCGGCGCAGCTCGCGGTTGCCGAAGACGGCGCCGAAGGAGTCGGTGAGCTGGGACGCGTACGACCTGGCGCGCGAGGGCGGCGCCGTCACGCCGGGAGTCTCGCGACGACCGCCGGCTCGACGCGCATCTCCTCAGGGCCCAGTGCGAGCCGATCCCTGCCCACTGGGCCAATCCTCGCACGGAACCGGGAGGCGGCGTTGGGGCCGAGCCGGCTCGCGCGTACTGAGCCGGCCCTACGCCGGAGCTCCCTCGACGACGCTGAGCCCGGCCGCGGTCGGCGTGACTCGCACGAGGCGGAACCCGGCCGCCTCGTAGAGCGCGCGGTACTCGTCGACCGTTCGCTCCCGGCCGCCCGGGCCGACGAGCATGTTGAGATCGGAGAACTTGCCGTCAGGCCCCTCGTTCGGCGGCCCGAGGTCGCGCTCGACGACGAGGAGCGCGCTTTCGGCCGGCATCGCCTGCCGGCAGCTGCGGAGGATCGCCGACGCCTCCTCGTCCTCCCAGTCGTGAACGATCGCCTTGAGGATGTAGGCGTCGCCGCCCTCGGGGACGGCCTCGAAGAAGCTGCCCGCGACGACTTCGCAGCGGTCGGCCACGCCGGCCGCGGAGAGGAGCTCGGCGGCACCCGAGACCACGTGAGGCTGGTCGAACAGCACGCCCCGCAGACTCGGATACTCGCCGAGCAAGGCGGCGAGGAGCGCACCACGGCCGCCGCCGATGTCGACCACGACCCCGAAGCGCCCGAAGTCGTACGAATCGAGAAGCGCGCGGACCGAGGCACGCGTGAGATCGGTCATCGCCCGATCGAAGATCTCGCTCTCCTCGGGCTCGCGCGCGCGGTACTCCCAAGGGTCGACGCCGTGGACGTGCTGGAAAGCGTTCTCGCCGGTCTCGACGCTGTGCCGGAGGTCGGCCCAGGAGCGCCAGTGGTACGGCCTGCCGATGAACTCGGCCCAACCCTTCAGTCGCACGGGCGAATCGGATCGCAGGCAGTCTCCGAGCGGCGTGAGCGCGAACTGGCGCTCGCCGGTCTCCTCGAAGACGCCCACGCCCGCGAGCGCCCTCAGCAGCCGATACAGAGACGGCGCATGCGACCCGGTCGCGATCGCCAGGTCGTCGCTCGTGCGAGGGCCCGCCACGAGCTCGTCGGCGATTCCCAGGGACGCGGCAACGTGGATCGCCTGGGAGATCCGGTAGCCGTTGATGAGGCGTGTGAGAGCCTCGAGCCGGCGGCGGCGAGGCGGGATCGGCCACCGAGTCAGGCGACGCCGGCGAGGAGGAACGCGCGCGACTCCTTCAGCATCTCGCGCGCGATCACGAGGCGCTGGATCTCGTTCGTGCCCTCGTAGATCTGCGTGATCTTCGCGTCGCGCATCATGCGCTCGACCGGGTACTCCTTGATGTAGCCGTAGCCGCCGAGGATCTGGACGGCCTCGGTCGTGACCTCCATCGCCGCGTCCGTGCACGCGAGCTTCGCCATCGCGGAGGCCTTCGTCAGCTCGGAGTCGGACGCGCCCTCGTCGACCATGCGGCCGAAGCGGTAGAGGAGCCCGCGCGCGGCCTCGGTCCGCGTCTCCATGTCCGCGAGCTTGGCGGCGATCAGCTGGTGCTCCGCGATCGGCTTCCCCATCGTCTCGCGCGTGCGCGCGTACTCGAGCGCGTAGTCGGTCGCGCCCTGCGCGATGCCGAGACCCTGGGCGGCGACCCCGGGGCGCGAGCGGTCGAGGATCCGCATCGCGATCTTGAAGCCCTCGCCCTCCTCGCCGAGGAGGTTCGCCGCCGGGATGCGGGCGCCGTCGAAGGTGAGCTCGCCCGTCGTCGAGCCCGCGATCCCCATCTTCGGCTCGAGGCGCGCGACCTCGAAGCCGGGCGTGCCCTTCTCGACGACGAAGGCGGAGATCCCGGAGTGGCCCGCGTCGGGGTCGGTCTTCGCGAAGACGGTGTACTGGCCCGCGACGCCCGCGTTCGTGATGAAGCGCTTGGAGCCGTCGAGGACGTACTCGTCGCCGTCGCGGCGCGCGGTCGTCCGCATCGCGGCCGAGTCGGAGCCGGAGCCCGCCTCGGTCAGCGCGTACGCCGCGAGCGCCTCGCCCGACGCCAGACGCGGGAGGAAGCGCTCCTTCTGCTCCTCCGACCCGGCGAGCTTGACGCCGAGCGAGCCGAGCTCCTGCACCGCGAGGATGAGGCCGCTCGTCGCGCAGACCTTCGAGACCTCCTCGATCGCGACGAGCGAGAGCAGCGTCCCGGTGCCGGTGCCGCCGTAGGCCTCCTCGAAGAAGAGCCCGAAGATGCCGTGCTCGCGGAAGAGCTCGACGACGTCCCAGGGGAACTCGTGCGACTCGTCGATCTCGGCCGCGCGCGGCGCGATGCGCTCGCGCGCAAGCTGGCGGACGAGGTCGCGGACCTCGAGCTGCTCGTCGCTCAGCGGCTCCCAGGGCACGGGCGCATTCTGACCGACCGCTCCGCTACGGTGCAGCCTTCACGCCGCCGCCGGAGGAGGCGTGAGCAGGCATCGGAGCCTCAGGACTGGAGTCCTGGGGCTTTTTTCGTGGTCCGACCGACGAGGAGGTGGCGGGGTGTCGAACGAGGAGCTCGTGTTCGCGGTGAGCACCGTGTGGGTCGTGATGGCCGCGGTGCTCGTGATCTTCATGCAGGCCGGCTTCGCGTTCCTCGAGGCGGGGCTCACGCGGATGAAGAACGTCGGTCACGTCGCGGCGAAGAACGTCCTGATCTTCGCGCTGGCCGCGATCACGTACTACGTCGTCGGCTTCGGGATGGCGTTCGGCGACGGCGGCAACGGCTTCGTCGGCGGCTCGGGCTTCGTGCCCTCGACGGACGAGCTGCTGCAGATCGGGAAGGCGCCGTTCTCGTGGTTCGGCGAGATCCCGGCCGCGGCCGGCTACCTGTTCCAGGTCGCGTTCGCGGCCGTCTCGCTCGCGATCGTCTGGGGCGCGATGGCCGAGCGGACGAAGCTCTGGGTGTACTTCGCGTTCGGGATCGTCTTCACGCTGATCTACTCGCTCGTCTCGCACTGGATCTGGTCGCCCGACGGCTGGCTCTTCGCCCGCGGCATGCAGGACTTCGCCGGATCGACGGTCGTCCACTACCAGGGCGCGCTCGCCGGCCTCGCGGGAGCGCTGCTGCTCGGGCCGCGGCTCGGGCGGTTCGTGGGCGGGAAGGCGAACGCGATTCCAGGCCACAACATGGCGTTCACCACGCTCGGCGTGATCATCCTCTGGTTCGGCTGGATCGGGTTCAACGCCGGCTCGACTTTGAGCGTGCAGCTCGGCGGGCTCGGCTTCTTCGCGTACGTGGCGCTGAACACGAACCTCGCCGCAGCGGCCGGCGTGATCGGCGCGGTCGCGACCTCGTGGGTGGTGCTCAAGCGGCCGGACCTGTCGATGATGCTCAACGGCGCCATCGCCGGGCTCGTCGCGATCACCGCCGCCTGCGCGTTCGTCGCTCCGTGGGCCGCGATCGTGATCGGTGCGGTCGCGGGCGCGATCGTCGTCGGCGGGACGCTCGTCGTCGAGCGGCTGCGCATCGACGACCCCGTCGGCGCCATCGCCGCGCACGGGATGGCCGGGGTCTGGGGCACGCTCGCGCTCGGCTTCTTCACCGCGCCGGAGCTGGCCGAGCGGCTGGCGACGGGCTCGGGCGGGCTGCTCTACACGGGCTCGGCGGCCCAGCTCGGCACGCAGGCGCTCGGGCTCCTTGCGGTCGGCGTTTCACGTTCGGCGCGTCGTTCCTCGCGCTGTGGGCGATGGACGCGACGTTCGGCATCCGCTCCGACGCGGAGGCGGAATCGGCCGGGCTGGACGTGTCCGAGCACGGCATGTGGGGGTACCCGGAGCTGTTCACGCCGGTTCCGGGCGGCTACCGGACCGACGAGTCGAACGGCGCACAGCTCCCGCTCTTCCGACCCGGGCATGCGGTGCCCGAGCCGACGTAGACGCCGTCAGCCGTGGTGGACGGCCTCGATGTTGTTGCCGTCGGGGTCGAGGACGAACGCCGCGTAGTAGTCGGGCGCGTACTTCTCGCGGATCCCGGGCGCGCCGTTGTCGCTCCCGCCGGCCGCGAGCGCCGTCTCGTAGAAGCGATCGACCGCGGCACGGTCCTCGGCGCCGAACGCGACGTGCGCGCCGCCGACCGGGTCGCGCCGCCCGATGCCGAAGTCGAGGCCGCGCGCGTCGGCGTAGTACGCGAGCGCGCCCGGCTCCTCGTAGACGACGCGATAGCCGAAGAGCGCGAGCACCTCGTCGTAGAAGCGCTTCGCCGCTCCCAGTCGCTCACGTTGACCGCCGTGTGCTGGACGCCCATGCCCCTCCTCTCGCGCGGTTACAGTCGCCGCGCATGATCCTGGAAAACGGCCTCGTCCGCACCCTGGACGCCGCGCTGCCCGTCGCGCGCGCGCTCGCGATCGCGGGCGACCGGGTTGCGGGCGGCGTCGGCGTGCACGAGGTCGCGCTCCCGACTCCGGAGGTGGTCGACCTCGGCGGACGCTGCGTCGTGCCCGGGTTCACGGACTCGCACGTCCACTTCCCGACCTGGTCGCTCGCGCGGCGCGACGTGCGGCTCGAGGGCGTGGAGACGCTCGCCGAGGCGCTCGAGCGCGTGCGCTCGCATCCGCGCCGCGGCGACGTGGATCCGCGGGACCGGCTGGCGCTCCGCGGACTGGGACGTCCAGCCCACCGCCGCGGCGCTCGACGAGATCACCGGAGACACGCCGGCGGCGCTCTGGTCGAAGGACTACCACTCGCTCTGGCTCAACTCGGCCGCGCTCGCGCTCGCCGGCGGGGAGCTCGAGGTCGAAGGCGGCGTCGTCGAGCGCGACGAGGGCGGTGAGCCGACGGGAGTCGTTCGGGAAGAAGCCGCGTGGCAGTTCCGCGCGCGCTTCGCCGTGGTGCCCGAGGACGAGTGGGTGGAGGCGACGCGCGAGGGCCTGCGCATCGCGGCGAGCCGCGGCGTCGTCGCGATCCACGACAAGGACGGCTGGCTCGGCGCGCCCGGGATCTTCCAGCGGATCCACGAGCGCGAGGGGCTCACGCTGCGGGTCTGGCAGTCGATGCCGTACGAGCGTCTGCCCGCGCTGGAGAGAGCTCGGCGTCCACTCCCGGATCGGCGACGACTACCTCCGCATCGGCTACCTGAAGGCGTTCATGGACGGCACGCTCGGCTCGCAGACCGCGTGGATGCTCGACGGCTCCGGGGTCGTGATCACGAGCGGCGAGGAGCTCGCGGAGATCGTCCGCGCCGGCGCGCGGGCGGGCTGGCCCGTGGCGGTGCACGCGATCGGCGACCGCGCGAACCGGGAGGCGCTCGACGCGTTCGAGGCGACGCGCGAGGAGTGGGCGCCGCTCGGGCTGCGGCAGCGCATCGAGCACGCGCAGTGCCTCGCGCCGGAGGACGTCGGCCGCTTCGCGGCGCTCGGGGTCGCCTGCTCCGTCCAGTTCTCGCATGCCCCTTCCGACCGCGACCTCGCCGAGCGCTTCTGGGGCGAGCGGGTCGAAGGCGCGTACGCGTCTCGCTCGCTGTGGGACTCGGGCGCGCTCGTCGTGAACGGATCGGACGCGCCGGTCGAGGAGCTCGACCCGCTGGCCGGGATCCGCGCAGGTGTCCTCCGCACGATCGACGAGCGCGAGGCCTGGCATCCCGGAGCAGGCGCTCACGGTCGAGCAGGCGCTGCTCGCGACCACGGTCAACCCCGCCTGGCTCGCCGGCGACGAGCGCCGGCGCGGGAAGCTCGTTCCCGGGTACCTCGCCGACCTCGTCGTGCTGTCGCGCGACCCGCTCGAGTGCCCGCCCGACGAGCTCGAGTCGGTCGAGGTCGTCGCGACGATGGTCGGCGGGCGCTGGACGCACAACCCGCCGCCCTGGGACTGACGTGAGCCGGATCGAGCGCTCCGAAGGCCGCGTGCTCTTCGGCCTGGACCCGGCGAACTACGACCGCGCGCGACCGGGTCACCCCGAGCGCGTCTACGAGGTCCTCGTCGAGCGCTGCGGCCTCGCGCCGGAGGCTGCGATCGTCGAGGTCGGGCCGGGGACCGGTCAGGCCACCCGGAGGCTGCTGCAGCTCGGTGTCGGGCGGCTGGTCGCGATCGAGCCGAACCCGGAGCTCGCCCGCTACCTCCGGGAGAACGTCGGCGCCGCGGTCGAGATCCGCAGCACGACGCTCGAAGAGGCGGAGCTGGAGCCTGGCGCGTTCGACCTCGCCGTCGCCGCGTCCGCGTTCCACTGGGTGGACGAGCCAGTCGGGCTCGCGCGACTGTTCGCGGCGCTGCGCCCGGGCGGCTGGTGCGCGATCTGGTGGACGCTGTTCGGCGCCGACTCCCGCGATGCGTTCCACGACGCGACCGCGCACCTCGTCGAATCGCTCGACGTGAGCCCGACGAAGGGCGACGCCGGGCGACCCCGGCACGGACTGGACGTCGAGCGTCGAACGCAGGCGTTTGCCGAAGCGGGGTTTGCCGACATCGGGCACGAGCTCGCGCACTGGGAACGAACGTGGGATCCGGCCGGGATCCGAGCGCTCATGGCGACCTTCTCGCCAGTGCTTCGGCTGGACGACGAGCACCGCTCGCGCCTCCTCGACGCGATCGAGCACGTCGCCGCGACGCAGTTCGGAGGACGCGTGACCCGCCGGCTCACGACGTCGCTCTACACCGCGCGCAAGCCGTCCTGACGCAACGGCCCTACAATCCGAACGTGTCCACTCGCACCATGCTCGCGGTCCACGCGGCTCCGACCTGCTCGGTCGCCGGCGCTGCCGAGATCGTCGGGTCGAAGTGGACGGTGCTCATCGTCCACGACCTCTCCGAGGGCCCGCGGCGGTTCACCGAGCTCGAGCGCGCGTGCACCGGGATCAGCCCGCGCACGCTCGCGGAGCGGCTCCGCTGGCTCGAGACCGAGGACATCGTCGCGCGCCAGAGCTACGCCGAGTCGCCGCCGCGCGTCGAGTACGCGCTGACCGAGAAGGGGCGCGCGCTGCTCCCGGTCGTGCACGAGATGCGCCGCTTCGGCCACGAGTGGCTCGGCTGCGGCGTCCATCACGCCTGACCGGCCCGGGTGTTGTCGGCCCATCGGACCCACGCGGACTGAAGACCTCGACAAGCAGGCGACTTCACACCCCGACGAGATGAGGTATTCGGGCACCTCATGAAGGGGTCCGCTTTACGCGCGATCGGAAGCTCGCGCTAGCGAGGTTCCGATCTTGCGCACAACTCAGTCCGCGAGGTCCTTGGCGCGCAGCTCCTCGACCGCGTGCTCCGACTTCTCGAGCCCGTCGAGGCCCATCCCCTGCAGCACGCGATCGGTCTTCGTGAACTGGATCTCCCGGTAGTCGACGAGCTGCCAGCGGTTTCCCCACGGGTCGAGGAAGTCGTGGTGGCCGATGATCTCGACTCCGGCCTCGCGCAGCCGCTTCACGGTCTCCTCGAGATCGTCCACGACGAGCCCGATGTGGCGCTCGTGGTCGGCCGTGTGCGTGCTGCCCTTCGCGAGCGCGATGAACTGGTCGCCGAGGTCGACGAACGCCATGTTCGGCGAGCGCCCGCGCAGGCGGACGTGGTCGAAGATGTGCTCGAAGAACGCGAGCGCATCGTCGATGTCGCCGACCTCGACCGCGACGTGGTTCAGCCCGACCAGCCTCGGCATACCCTCACCCTAACCCCGGCTCCGAGCGGGGTATTCCCCGGAAGGGGGTCAGGCGGGCTGACTCCTATTCGGCTGGGCCCAGACGCCGACGAGCTCGACGATCGTCGCGGTCGCCGCGGCCATGTCCTGGACGCTCGCCCACTCCCGCACGGAGTGGTACTGCTGGCCGCCGGTGAAGATGTTCGGGGTCGGGAGGCCCATCGCCGAGAGCACCGCGCCGTCGGTGCCGCCCCGCGTGATCGCCAGGTTCGGCTCGACGCCGGCGCGGCGCATCGCCTCGAGCGCGCTCTCCACCACGCGCGGGCTCTCGTCGATGAAGGGGCGCATGTTCCGGTACGAGTCGACGACCTCGATCTCGACCTTCGCGCGCGGCTCGCGCTCGGTGATCCGGCCGGCGAGCTCCCGCAGCAGCGCGACGTGGCTCTCGAGCAGGTCGTCGTCGTGGTCGCGGACGATGAAGTCCACGATCGCGACCTCGGCCCCGCCCGAGATCCGGTGCGGATGAACGTATCCCTCGCGGTCCTCCGTCGTCTCCGGCGAGAGACGGCCGACGGGCAGCGAGGAGACGAGCTCGGCCGCGAGCTTCACGGCGTTCACGAGCTTCCCCTTCGCGCTGCCGGGATGCACGGACAGGCCGCGGATCGTGACGCGCACCGACTTCGCGGAGAAGGTCTCGATCTCGAGATCGCCGAGCCCGGTGCCGTCGAGCGTGTACGCGACGTCCGCGCCGAAGGCCTCGAGGTCGAAGTCCTCCGCCCCGCGCCCGACCTCCTCGTCCACCGTGAACGCGACGCTGACGGGGCAGCGTGGCCGCTCGGGATGGCGGGTCAGGTACGCGACCGCGGCCATGATCTCCGCGATCCCGGCCTTGTCGTCCGCTCCGAGGAGCGTCGTGCCGTCGCTCGTGACGATGTCGTGCCCGACGCGCGCGGCCAGCTCCGGAAGCTCGTCCGGGTCGAGCACCTGGCGCTCGTCGCCCGGAAGCTCGATCGGCGAGCCGTCCCAGCCCTCGTGCACGATCGGCGAGACGCCGGCGCCCGTGACGTCCGGCGTCGTGTCCACGTGGGCGATGAGCCCGACCGCCGGAGCGCCCTCGACGCCGGGCAGGCTCGCGAAGACGGCGGACCCCTCGGTCAGCTCCGCGTCGAGGCCGAGCTCGCGGAGCTCTTCCAGGAGCAGTCGGGAGAGATCCAGCTGCTTGTCGGTGCTCGGCCGCTGCGGCGCGCGGTACGCCCCTTGCGTGTCGATCCGGGCGTAGCGCAGGAACCGCTCGAGCGTGTCGGCCGCGAGCTCTTCCGCCAGCTCGCTCACGAACGGTGCCTTCGCTCTAGCCAAGCTCTCCGAGGCGTCGATAGGTCTCGCGGACGACGTCGACGCCGCGGGCGAGGGACGCGGCCGGGAACTTCTCGTTCGGCGAGTGCGCGTTGGCGTTCCGCGTCGCGATCCCGGTGATGATCGCCGGGATGCCGCGGGCGACGATCCGCTCGGCGACCGGGATCGAGCCTCCGACGCGCACGAGCACCGACTCGTTCCCGAACACCGACTCGAACGCCCCACGCGCGAGCGTGAGCGCGGGCGCGTCCGGCGAGACGAGCGCGGGCTCGCCGTGCGAGTGGAGCTCGACCGAGACCTCGGCGCCGGGAGGAGCGGCCTCGCGGAGAAGACGCTCGAAGGCTTCGGACACTTCGGCGACCTTCTGGCCGGGCGCGATCCGGATGGAGACGTTCGCGCGTGCCTCGACCGGGAGCACCGTCTTGACGAGGTCCGGCGAGCCGCCCGCGAGCCCGTGGACGTCGACGGAGGGCTCGGCCCAGGTCCGGACGTAGAAATCCGCCGCAGCGGACTCGTCGACGGGCTGGACTCCGGCCGCGGAGAGCATCTCGGCGCCCGGCATGAGCGTTTTCCAGGCCTCGAGCTCCTCCTCGGTCGGCGGCGCGATCCCGACCCGCAGCGGCTCCGGCACGCGACCGTCGCGCGGGAGGACGCCCGAGAGCGTCTGCATCAGGGCGTGCATCGCGTTCAGCCCGACGCCCCCGAAGAGGCCCGAGTGGAGGTCGCGCTCGCCGGTACGAACGCGGACGTGGAAGTAGCAGAGCCCGCGGAGCGCGGTGTAGAAGGTCGGGACGTCGCCGTCGAGCATGTCCCCGTCGAACACGATCGCGGCGTCCGCGCCGCGCTCGTCGGCGGTGACCCACTCGCCGACCGACTGCCCGCCGACCTCCTCCTCGGAGTCGAGCGCGAAGCGGAGGTTGACCGGGAGCTCGCCGGCCTCGGCGAGCTGGCGCGCGGCCTCGACGAGCATGAACAGGTGCGCCTTGTCGTCCGCGACGCCGCGCGCATAGAGCCAGCCGTCGCGCTCGCTCAGCTCGAACGGCGGCGAGTCCCAGAGGTCGAGCGGGTCCGGCGGCTGCACGTCGAAGTGCGCGTAGCAGAGGACCGTCGGCGCCGAGTCGGCGCGCTCGGAGGCGGAGATCTGGCCGATGACGAGCGGGCGACCGCCGTTCCACGGGACGACGTCGGCGGTCCCGCCCGCGCCCTCGATCCGGCGGGCGACCCAGGCGGCGGCCGCCTCGACGTCCTTCGCGTGTTCGGGGTCCGCGCTGACGGACGGGATCGCGATCAGCTCGGCGAGCTGGTCGCGCAGCTCTTCGTGCGACGGCGCCACGAGCGCGAGTCTAGTTACGGCGCGGCTCGAAAGGATCGATTACGAGCTCAGGCGACGTCGCGGACGCGGGCGGCGTCGGCGAGGGCGCGCAGCTTCTTCAGGCCCTGATGCTCGATCTGGCGGATGCGCTCGCGCGTGACGTTGAACGCGCGGCCGACCTCGTCGAGCGTGCGCGGCTGGTGGCCGTCGAGCCCGTAGCGAAGCTCGAGCACCTTGCGCTCCCGCTCCGAGAGCGCGCCGAGGATGTTCCGCAGCGCCTCGCGCTGGAGCGTCGTCTCCGCAAGCTCGTCGGGGAGCGGCGTCGAGTCGTCGGCCAGGAAGTGGCCGAACTCGGACTCGTCGTCGTCCCCGACCGGCTTCTCGAGCGAGACGGGAGTCTGCGCGCTCCGTCGAATGTGCTCGACTTCGTCGGGCGACATATCGACGTCGCGCGCGATCTCCTCTATCGACGGCTCCCGCCCTCTCTCCGCGCGCAGCTTGCGCTCCGCGCGGAGAATCCTGTTCAGCTTCTCGACGACGTGCACGGGCATGCGGATCGTGCGGCCCTTGTCCGCGATCGCGCGCGCCACCGCCTGCCGGATCCACCAGGTCGCGTACGTCGAGAACTTGAAGCCCTTGCGGTAATCGAACTTCTCGGCCGCCCGGACGAGCCCGATCGTCCCCTCCTGGATGAGATCGAGGAAGGGGAGGCCCTGGTTCCGGTAGCGCTTCGCGATCGAGACGACGAGGCGGAGGTTCGCCTCCACCATCGCCTGCTTCGCGCTGTGCTCGCCGCGCTCGATCCGCTTCGCGAGCTCGACCTCCTGCGCGGCCGTGAGCAGCGGCACCTTGCCGATGTCCTTCAGGAAGAGCTGGAGCGCGTCGGTCGTGATCTCGGTCTCGGGCTCGATCTCGACCTCGGGCTCCGCCTCGGCTCCCCCCGCGGGGACGACCGTGATCTGCGCCTCGTCGAGGGCGGCGTAGAACTCGTCGAGCTGGCTCGGCTCGAGGTCCAGCTCGTCGAGCGCGAGCGCGATCTCGTCGGCGTCGAGGCGTCCGTCGCGCAGCCCGCTTTCCAGCAGGCGCTGGGCCTCGTCGGTTGCGAGAACATCCTCGACCGGAGCTCGAGGTGGCGTGCTCTCGGGTTTTACTCCTGCCAGACCGCCCCCTTTAGCTCGTCGGCGGGTCACACGGTAGTCGCAGCGGCGGTCGGCGTCAAAGCAACTCCCCGAAGGTCCGATCAGGACCTCGCCTTCCGGATCGTCTCGAGGTAGCGGGCGGCCTCGCGGGCGAGCGGAGAGCCCGGCTGCGCGCGCGACGCGAGGCGGAACTGGCGCTCGGCTCCGTCCACGCGGCCGGTCCACAGCAGCAGGAGGCCGAGGTGGAAGCGCACGGTGGGCTCGTTCGGGAAGGTGCGCGTCAGCGGGCCGAGGTTCCCGAAGGCGAGGGCGGGCTCGTCCTTGTCGAAGCGGCCGACGGCGGCCGCGACGCGCGCCTCGACGTTCGTGGGCGCCGCGCGGGCCGCGCGATCGAACGCGCGGGCGGCGGACACGGGGCGGCCGACGCGCTGGAGACCGACGCCGTAGAGCAGCTGCTCGCGGACGCCTCCCCGAGCGGCGCGCCGGCGCAGGGCCTCGAGCTGGCGTTCGCGGGGCGAGCCGCGTCACCTCCGCCGGCGCCGAGAAGGACGGGATGAACCCGGGCAGGCCGCGCGGGAGCTTCGGGTGGAGGACGTTGCCGGCGAGGATCGCGTACGGCGTGTCCGGCTCGGCGTCCTCGGCGGCGCGCCAGGCCTCCGTGGGGTCGCCCCGCTGCGACCAGAGGCGGGCGAGGCCGAGGTGGAGCTGGACGACGGCGAGCTCCGGGTAGAGCTTCGCGAGCTGCTCCATGCGGTCGTACGTCCCCTCGGGCCAGGCGGCGAACGCGGCGCCGACCTTGGCCTCGAGCGAGTCGTGCTTCGCGAACAGCGCGGCCGCCTCGGCCTGCCTCCCGCGCGCGTAGAGCTCCGCGCCGCGCGTGAGGTCGCGCGCTTCGGCGTCGTGGCGGAATGCGAGCGAGAGCGACAGCGGCGGCCGGCCCGGACGCGGCTCGGGCAGTCCTTCGGTGGTCGCGGAGCCCCCGTCCGAGGAGACGACGGCCGCGGCCACGACCGCGACTGCGGCGGCGGCCACGAGGCCGACGAAGAGAACGACACGGCGGCGGGCGCTCATGCCGCGACGATAGCCAGGGACGGTGTCAGACACTGTTTTTCGTCGGGTCGTGACGAGGGCCGACGATTCAGCCGCCGGCTTCGCACGGGCAGAAGACGCCGCTATAGTTCGGAAAGTAATGGCTGGCTACCGGGACCTGCTCGCACGAGTCAAGGCGGAGATCGACGAGGTCTCCACGATCGAGGCGCACGAGCGCCTCGCGTCGTCCGAGGCCCCGCTCTTCGTCGACGTGCGCGAGCCGGACGAGTGGGAGGAAGGCCACATCCCGGGCGCGATCTACACGGGGCGCGGCCGGCTCGAGCAGCGGATCGAGGGCCTCGTCCCCGACAAGTCGCGCGAGCTCGTCGTCTACTGCTCCGCCGGTTCCCGCTCGGCCTTCGCGGCGAAGGCGCTCGGCGAGCTCGGCTACGAGAACGTCGTCAACCTCGCGGGCGGCTTCAGCGACTGGAAGCGGAACGGCTTCGACGTCACGATCCCGCGCGTCCTCTCCGGCGACCAGCGCGCGCGCTACAGCCGGCACCTCTTGATCCCCGAGGTCGGCGAGGACGGGCAGCAGCGGATCCTCGACGCGCGGGTGCTCCTCGTCGGCGCCGGCGGGCTCGGCTCGCCGTCCTCGCTCTACCTCGCCGCCGCGGGCGTGGGCACGCTCGGGATCATCGACGCGGACGTCGTCGACGAGTCGAACCTCCAGCGCCAGGTCGTCCACTCGACCGAGCGGCTCGGCGAGCCGAAGGTGCTCTCCGCGAAGCGGACGCTCGAGGCGCTGAACCCGGACGTCAACGTCGTCCCGTTCCAGGAGCGGCTGACCTCGGACAACATCGAGCGGGTCCTCGCCGACGGCTGGGACGTCATCGTCGACGGCGCCGACAACTTCCCGACCCGCTACCTCGTGAACGACGCGTCCGTCTGGCACGGGATCCCGGTCGTCCACGGGTCGATCTTCCGCTTCGAAGGGCAGGTCACCGTGTTCGCTCCGGGGGCAGGCCCGTGCTACCGCTGCCTCTTCCCCCAGCCCCCGCCTCCCGAGCTGGCGCCGAGCTGCGCCGAGGGCGGCGTCCTCGGAGTGCTCCCCGGGATCATCGGCTCGATCCAGGCGAACGAGGCGCTCAAGCTGATCCTCGACCGCGGCGACTCGCTCGCGGGGCGGCTCCTGCTCTTCGACGCGCTCGGCACGACGCTCGACGAGGTGAACGTGCGCCGCGACCCGTACTGCCCGGTTTGCGGAGACAGCCCGACGATCACGGAATACGTCGACTACGTCGAGTTCTGCAACGCGCCGATCGGAATCTGAGCCATGGCAGCCGTCCGCATCCCGCCCACGCTGCGCGCCGAGGTCGGCGGGCTGCGCGAGCTCGAGGCGCGCGGCGAGACCGTCGGCGCGGTCATCTACGACCTCGTCGAGCGCTACCCGCCGCTCGCGCCGCAACTCCTCGCGGACGGCGAGCTGGCGTCGTTCGTGAACGTCTACCTCGGCGGCGAGGACATCCGGACGCTCGACGGCCTCGACACGCCCGTCTACGACGGCGAGACCATCATCCTCCTGCCCGCCATGGCAGGGGGCTGCGCTCAGTAGACGACCAGGCGGTCCCGGTGAACCGCCTCGAGACCGCGCCCGCGGCCGGCGATCTCCGCGGCGGCGGCACCTGCGATTCCCTTCGCGAACACGGCGCCGCCGGGGGCGACCAGCTCCACCGCGTCCCCGGCCTCGAAGCTCCCCTCGCAGGAGACGACCCCGACCGCGAGCAGGCTCCTCCCCTCCTCCGCCACGGCCCGCCGGGCGCCTTCGTCGACGTGGAGCCGTGCGGCGACGGGCTTGCCGAAGCGGAGCCAGAGCTTGTACGCGGGAAGCGCGCTCTCGGCTGCACGGAACCGCGTCCCGCGCGGGTCGCCGGCCGCGATCGGCCCCAGCACGGAGCTTCCGGTCCCGGCCGCGATCACCGTCGGGATCCCGGCCGCCGCCGCCATCTCGGCCGCGAGCACCTTGCTCTGCATCCCGCCCCGGCCGAGCTCCGACGGCTTGCCGAGCAGCGCCTCGGCGGCGCGAGCGCCCTCGTCCACGAGCTCGGCTCCGGGCGTCCCGGGCGCGTGCGTGTACACGCCCTCCACCTCGGTCAGGAGCACGAGCAGCCGTGCCCGCACGAGCACCGCGACCTGCGCGGCGAGGGCGTCGTTGTCGCCGAAGGTGATCTCGTCGGTGGCGGTCGCGTCGTTCTCGTTGACGATCGGCACGGCGCCGAGGGCGAAGAGCGCCCGCAAGGCGCTGCGCGCGTTCACGTACGCCGCGCGGTCGGCGACGTCGCCGGCGGTGAGGAGGATCTGCGCGGCCTCGAGCCCCTCGGCCGCGAGCGCCTGCTCCCAGACTCGCTGGAGCCGCGCCTGCCCGAGCGCGGAGGCCGCCTGGAGCTTCGGCAGCGCGCGCGGCCGCCGCTCGAGCCCGAGGCGCGCGAGCCCGAGCGCGATCGCGCCCGAGGAGACGACGCAGACCGGCGTGCCTCCGCGGACGAGCTCGGCGATCTCGGCCGCGCGCGCGCGGAGCACCGAGCGCCGCGCGCGGCCGCGCGGGCCGACGATCAGGCTCGAGCCGAGCTTGACGACGACCGGGCCCGTCACCGGGCCTGCGTGCCGTCGCCGACGACCCGGTACTGGCGCAGCCACAGGTCGCGGTAGGTGACGGGACCGCGCGGGCCGGGAGCCCAGTCCACGTTGATGCCGGTCTCCGGCGCGCCGGTCAGCTCGAAGCCGTCCGTGAACCGGGTCGTCGCGTGCCAGAACGCCGCCGTGCCCCGGTAGCCGTCGAGAAAGGCCTCGGCCGCCGCAGCGTCGTCGGTCACGATCCCGGCCGCGAGCCCGGACGTCTCCTCGTTCGCGATCCGCACGGCGTCGTCGACGCCCTCGACCAGGGCGACCGTCACCGTCGCGATCCGGTCGGGGTCGCTCGCCCACTCGTGGCCGAGCGGCATGTCGAGCGGAAGGGCTCCGTCGACCGCGCCTCTCACTTCGAGGCCGGCCGCGCGCAAGCGCTCCAGGAGCTCGGGCACGAGGTGGGCGCCCTCCCGGTCGACGAGCAGGAGGTTGAGCCGGTTGCAGACGCCGAGCCGGTCGAGGCTCGCCTCGACGAGCGCGAGCGCGCGCTCGGGCGACGCTCCGCCGTGCACGTAGAGGACGCCGCCGCCCTCGGCGTGCGCGAGCGTCCGCACCCCGTGCTCGGCCGCGAGCCGCGCGAGCGCGGCGGTCGTCTCGCCGCTCCCGCGCAGGATCACGAGCGGGATCCGCTTCGGCAGCGAGACGAGGACGCGCGCGCCCTCACGGTCGCTCGAGCGGACGA
Organism: uncultured Actinomycetes bacterium; assembly: GCA_963796405.1. Classification (GTDB taxonomy): domain Bacteria; phylum Actinomycetota; class Thermoleophilia; order Gaiellales; family Gaiellaceae; genus GMQP-bins7. Next base: position 116,466 of record CAWCLL010000010.1, on the reverse strand, counting down.
GCCCGACGGCGCCGGGCGGGAGCCCCGCCCCTTCGAGCGCTGGACGGAGGACCTCGTCCACGAGCACCGTCACCGTTCCGAGCGCGGCACCGCCCGTGCGCAGGACGGCGGTGTTGAGGCTCTTCAGGAGCTGGCCGGCGACGTCGAGTGCGACGTTCGGCCGCGCCTCGAAGTTCGCGCCGACGGTGCCGATGGGGATGCGCCGCTCGGTCACGCGGAGGCCGTTCGCGAGCGTCCAGGACCCGGCCTCGCGCTCGAGCGGCTCGACCTCCGCCATCGCCTCGACCTGCGCCGCGAGCTCCTCGACCTTCGCGTCGTCCAGTCGGAGGCGGTCGAGCATGCCCTCGTCCAGCCGTCCTGCGGCGCCCTGGACGTCCCCGGCGTTCGCCTCCAGGATCGCGGCGCGTCGTCCACGCACGAGCTCGGCCGCGCCCCGAAGAGCCTCCGCGACCGCGTCGTCGCGCAGGAAGCGGGTGGCGCGGTTGGCCTCGGCGGCCTCCCGCTCGACGTCGTCGCGCAGCGTCATCCGCGACGCATACTGCATCACCCATGCCGGTGGCTCGATCCGTGCTCGACCTCGTGGGCTCGACGCCGCTCGTCGAGCTCCCGCGGCTCTCCCCGAAGCCGGCCGTGCGCCTGTACGCGAAGCTCGAGGGCCAGAACCCGACCGGCTCGATCAAGGACCGCGTCGCGAAGGCGATGATCGACGCCGCCGAGGCCGCGGGCGAGCTCGTGCCCGGGCGGCGGCTCCTCGAGCCGACGAGCGGCAACACCGGCATCTCGCTCGCGCTCGTCGCGAAGCTCCGCGGCTACCCGCTCACCTGCGTCCTGCCGGCGAACGTGACCGAGGAGCGGCGCCGCCTCCTCCGCCTGTACGGCGCCGAGATCGTCGAGTCGCCGCCCGAGGAGGGCTCGAACGGAGCCGTGCGGCTCGCGCTCGAGCTCGCGGAGCGCGACCCCTCGCTCTTCATGCCGTTCCAGTACGCGAACGAGGCGAACCCGCGCGCGCACTTCGAAGGCACCGGCGCGGAGATCGCGGCAGCGCTCGACCGTGTGGATCTCCTCGTCGCCGGGCTCGGGACCGGCGGGACGCTGATGGGCGCGGGCGACCGGCTGCGAGACGCGTTCCCGGAGATCACGGTCGCGGCCGCCGAGCCGCTGCCGGGGGACGAGGTCATGGGCTTGCGCTCGCTCGCGGACGGCTACGTGCCCCCGATCCTCGACGTCTCCAAGCTCGACCGGAAGCTCCTCGTCTCGAACGCAGAGTCGATCGCGGGACTTCGGGCTCTCCTCGAGCGCGAGGGGATCTTCGGAGGCGTGTCCTCGGGCGCGGTGATCCACGCCGCGCTTCGGCTCGCCGACGAGCTCGACGAAGGCGTCGTCGTCTGCGTGCTCGCGGACGGCGGCTGGAAGTACCTCTCCGCCGGCTTCTGGGACGCGGACGACGTCGAGTCCGCGATGGAGCGCTCGGTCTGGTGGTAGTCCCCGCGGAGGTGCGCGCCGAGCTCGATGCACACGCGCGTGCGGAGGAGCCGAACGAGGCGTGCGGGCTCGTCGCGTTCAAGGACGGCGTCGCGGAGCGCTACCTGCCCGGGCAAGAACGCGGCCGCCTCGCCGTACCGCTTCGAGCTCGACATCGCGCCCGAGTCGCTGGTTCCTCGAGGACGACGGCTACGAGCTGGCGGTCTTCCACTCGCACGTCTCGTCGCCGCCGCGGCCGTCGCGGACGGACGTCGAGAACATCGGCCTCTGGGCCGGGCGGCCGTACCTGATCTACACCGTCCGCACGGGCGAGCTCGCGGGCTGGCGCATCGCGAACGGGACGATCGAGCCGCTCGAGCTCCGCGCTACAGCGTGACGCGCCCGGCCCTCGGCCGCCGAGCGGTAGAGCGCGTCGATCGCCCGCGCCTGACCGAGCGCGTCCGCGCGGCCCGAGCAGCGGCGGCGCGTCCCCGGCGATCGCGGCCGCGAAGTTCTCGAGCTCGAGCGCGAACATGCGCGCCTCCGGAACCTCGAAGCGGGTGGTCTCGTCGTCGCGCACGAGGAGCACGTCGCCGCCCCAGTCCGGCCGGAACGGCGTCTCGACGACGAGCGTTCCCTCCTCGCCGACAGCCTCGAGCCCCTGCCCGCGCGGCTGCACGAACGAGCAGTCGAACTGCGCCACGACGTCGTCCGGGAAGCGCAGCGTCCCGTGGAAGGCGAGATCGACGCCGGTCTCGCCGACGACCTGCTCGCCGTACACGTGCTCAGGCTCACCGGCGAGCAGCCGCGACCCGCTCACGCAGTAGCAGCCGACGTCCATCAGCGCGCCGCCGTCGAGCTCCGCATCGAGGCGCACGTCGCCCGCCGGGAGCGTGAAGCCGCTCGAGGCGCGGATCGTCCGCAGCCTCCCGACTGCGCCGCCGGCGACGAGGTCGGCCACGACCCGGGTCTGCGGATGGTGGCGGTACATGAACGCCTCCATCAGCACGAGCCCCGCCTGCTCGGCGGCGTCGAACGCCTCCTCGACCTCCGCCGGGTGGCGCGAGTACGGCTTCTCGCAGAGGACGTGCTTGCCGGCTCCGAAGCGAGCGCATCGTCCACTCGTGGTGGAGGCCGTTCGGGAGCGGGATGTAGATCGCGTCCACCTCCGCGTCGTCGAGAAGCGCCTCGTACGAGCCGTGGGCGCGAGGAAGCCCGTGCTCGCGCGCGTACGCCTCGGCCCGGGCGCGCGTCGCGGCTCGCCACCGCCACGACCTGCACGCGGTCCACGCCCGAGACCGCCTCGAGGATCTCCGCGTTGATCCGCGCCGTCGAGAGGAGGCCGAGCCTGAGCGCCGTCACGGCGGCCCGATCTCCCCCGAGCCGCGCTGGACGAGGGTCGTGGGCAGCACGACGGTCTTCGGGAAGCCGTTGTCGCCCGCGAGCCGCTCGAGGAGGAGCTGTGCGGCCCGGCGCCCGAGCTCGACCGAGTCCGTGGCGACGACGGTGACCGGGACGGGAAGGAGCTCCGCCAGCTCGAAGTCGTCGAAGCCGACGAGCGCGATCCGCCGGCCGTCTTGGCGACGTCGCCCGCAGCACGCCGATGGTGCTGCGGTTGTTGCCGGCGAAGATCGCGGTCGGGGGATCCGGAAGGGCGAGGAGCTCCTCCGCCGCGCGTTCCGCCGCACCGACATCATGGCGTCCGAGACGCACGAGGCCCTCGTCGTAGGGGACCCCGTGCCGCGTAAGCGCCTCCCTGTACCCCTCGAGCCGCTGCACGGAGGTGTAGAGCGTCGGGGTGTCGCCGACCATCGCCACCCGCCGGTGACCCTGCGCGAGGAGGTGAGAGGTCGCTGCGTCCGCCCCGCCGACGTTGTCCACGAGCACCGTGTCCGCGGCGATCCCCTGCGGCGGGCGGTCGAGGAAGACGATCCGGACGCCGAGCCGGAGCTCGGGCAGCAGGTACGCGTGGTCGTCGGCCGCGGGCACGAGGATGAGCCCGTCGACGCGCCGCTCGCAGAGGGCGAGTGTCAGCTCCCGCTCCCGCTCGCCGTTCTCGTCGGAGCTCGCGGCGATCACGAGCGATCCGAGCCTGCGGGCCGCCTCCTCGACGCCGCGCATGATCCCGAAGTAGAAGGGATTCGCCATGTCCTCGATGACGAGGCCGAGCGTCCGGGTCCTGTGGCCCTGGCGCAGCGCCCGGGCGGCCTCGTTGCGGCGGAAGCCGAGCGTCTCGATCGCGCAGCGGACGCGCTCGGACGTCTCCGGCCTCACTCCGGGCTCGCGGTTCACGACGCGCGAGACCGTCTTCAGCGAGACGCCGGCCGTACGCGCGACGTCGCTCATCGTCGGACGCATCAGGCGCCGAGCGCGGTCTCCGCCTCGGGGTCGAAGAAGTGCAGGTGCCGGATGTCCACCGTCACCTCGACCCGATCGCCGACGCGAATCGCCGACCGGGGCTCGAACGTCGCGCAGAAGGGCGTGCCCTCGCGCGTGATCAGCGCCACCTCCTCGAGCCCGCCGCCGGTCGCCTCCGCGACGGCCTCGCTCGTAGCGGGAGGCGCGCCGACGGTGAAGAAGCCGAGCAGGCTCGCGCCCAGCGCCTCGACGCGGTCGATCGTGACCTCGAGCCGCACGACCCCGGCCGACGCGCCGTCCTCGCGCAGGCCTTCGATGTCCTCCGGCCGGATGCCGACGACGACCGGCCGTCCGGCCCAGGCCTCGAGCGCGCGTTCGCGGGCGATCTCGGCGGGGATCGGCAGCGTCGCCCTGCCCGCCTTCACGACCAGCCCTCCGTTCTCCGACTCGATCGTCCCGCGCGCGAGGTTCATCGGCGGCGAGCCCATGAACCCGGCGACGAACAGGTTCACCGGCCGGTCGTAGACCTCGGTGGGGGTGCCGACCTGCTGGAGCTCGCCCGCTCGGAGCACCGCCACGCGATCCCCCATCGTCATCGCCTCGATCTGGTCGTGGGTGACGTACAGCGTCGTGACCCCGAGCCGCTTCTGGAGCGCCTCGATCTCGCCGCGCATGTGCACGCGGAGCTGCGCGTCGAGGTTCGACAGCGGCTCGTCCATGAGGAACGCGACGGGCTCGCGGATGATCGCGCGCCCCATCGCCACGCGCTGGCGCTGTCCCCCGGAGAGCTGCTTCGGCCGGCGGTCGAGGAAGTCCTCGAGGCCGAGCAGGCGCGCGGTCTCGTCCACGCGGCGCCTGATCTCGTCCTTCGGCCGCCTCTGGAGCTTGAGGCTGAACGCGATGTTCTGCGCGACCGTCATGTGCGGATAGAGCGCGTAGTTCTGGAACACCATCGCGATGTCGCGGTCCTTCTCGGGGACGTCGTTCACACGCGTACCACCGATGTAGAGGTCGCCGGCGCTGATGTCCTCCAGCCCGGCGACCATGCGCAGCGCCGTCGTCTTGCCGCAGCCGGACGGCCCGACGAGCACGAGCAGCTCGGCCTCGCCGATCTCGAGCGAGAGGTCCTTGACGGCCTCGAAGCCGTTCGAAAAGCGCTTGCTCAGATGATCGAGGCGGATCTCGGCCATGGGCTATCCCTTCAGCGATCCCGCCATCAGGCCGCGGATGAAGTAGCGGCCGAGCAGGATGTAGACGACGAGGGTGGGCAGCGACGCGAGGAGCGCCGCCGACATCTGCAGGTTGTAGGGGGTGACGAGCGACCCGGTCGTGTTGTTCAGCGCCACGGTGATCGGCCAGCTCTCCGGGTCGGTGATCAGGAACACCGCGAAGAGGAAGTCGTTCCAGATCGACGTGAACTGCCAGATCGCGGCGACGACGAACGCGGGCGCCGAGAGCGGCAGCACCACCGACCAGTACGTCCGGAGCATCCCCGCGCGGTCCATGCGGGCGGCCTCGATGAGGTCCTCCGGGATGGTCGCGTAGTAGCTGCGGAAGATGAGCGTCGTGATCGGGATCCCGTACACGATGTGCGCGAAGGCGAGACGCGGGATGCCGGTCGGGAAGTCGACGTCCGCGAACAGCTGGGCGAGCGGGATCATGACCGCCTGGTACGGGATGAACAGCCCGAAGAGCAGGAACAGGAAGACGACGTCCGAGCCCGGAAAGCGCCAGCGCGAGAGGACGAAGCCGTTCAGCGAGCCGATGACCGTGGAGATCACGGTCGCCGGGATCACGAGGTAGAGGCTGTTCAGCAGGTTCGGCCGCAGCTGGTTCCACGCCTCGCGCCAGGCCTCGAACGTCCACACGTCCGGCAGCGCCCACGCGTTGCTCGGGTCCGCCTCGGCAGTGCCCTTGAAGCTCGCGACCAGGAGGATGTAGAGCGGCGTCAGGACGAGGATCACGAAGAAGATCAGCGCCAGGTACTTGGAGGAGAGCGCGGCGGCCCGCCGCGCGCGCGGCCGACGCGTCCTGCGGGCCGGGACCGGCGACCGGCGGAGCGGCGGAGGTGGTCGTCATGTCCTCCGCTCCGTTCGGACCGTGTAGATCATGTACGGGATCACGAGGAGCGAGACCGCGACGAGCAGGATCGTCGCGATCGCCGCTCCCTTCGCGTAGTCGCGCGCGTCGAAGATCAGGATCCACATGTAGACGGCCGGCGTCTGCGTGATGAACTGCTTGCCGCCGATGGCGACGATCAGGTCGAAGACCTTGATCGAGATGTGCCCCAGGATGATCAGCGCCGAGAGCGTGACCGGCGTCAGGTGCGGGAACACGACGTGCCGGTACACGCGCCACTCCGAGGCTCCGTCCATCCGCGCCGCCTCGCGCAGCTCCTCCGGGACGCCGCGGAAGCCGGCGAGGTAGAGCGCCATGACGTAGCCGGTGAGCGCCCAGATCGCGGGCATCGCGAGGGCGGCGGCTCCCCAGGTCGGGTTCAGGTACCACTCGTTCGCGAGGAAGTCGAGACCGAGCTTGTCGAACGCGAGGTTGAGCCCCGTGCCCCGGTCGCCCGGTGCCGGGTTCATGAGCCAGCGCCAGACGACGCCGGCAGCGATGAACGACACCGCCATCGGGAAGAGGTAGGTCGCGCGGAAGAACCCCTCGCCCTTGACTCCCTTGTCGAGCAGGAGCGCGAGGAAGGCGCCGAGGAGCAGCGTCCCCACCATGAACGCGCCGGTGAAGAGGAGCACGTGCTTGACGGCCTCCGTCCACGTGGGATCGGTGTCCGGCGGGAAGAGCTCCGAGTAGGCGGCCGTGGAGAAGCCCGTCGTCTCCTGCGCCTGGCGCCAGTCCGAGAACGAGACCTTGACGTTCCAGCCGATGAGCCCGTAGACGAAGACAGCGATGAGGACGATCGAGGGGAGGACCATGAGGAGCCCCGGTCCCCACCTGCGGATGCCCTTCATCGGCCCGTCGTGTCCGGGACCACGTCAGGAATCAGCGCCACCACCTCCGGTACTGCGGGTCGGTTGCGGCCGGATGCTCGTCGAGCATTCGGCCGCAACCGACCATGCTTCTCGCGGTTACCGGTACTTCTTGGCCGCCGTCGCGAGGCGGGACTGGAACCGCGCCGTGTTCTTGCTCTGGAGGAACTGCCCCAGAGCACTGTCGATGGCCGTTTTCCAGGCGTTCCCGGCAACGACGCCGTGGGCGAGGGAGCCTGCGAGCTTGTTCGACTTCCAGTCCCTGAGCGCCGACTTGAGGTAGCTGTTGTAGAGCCGTGGGGTCGCGTCCTTCCGGGCAGGGATCGATCCCTTCACCGGGTTGAACGCGTCCTGCGCCTTCTTCGACCCGAGCAGCGTGAGCCACTTGATCGCGGCTGCGCGGTTCGGGGCGCCCTTGGGCAGCGTGAAGCTGTCGGAGAGCCACTGGTAGGTCCCGCCCGTGCCCGGCACGGGCGCCCAGCCATAGTCCACCTTCGGCTTCTTCTTCAGCTCGGTGAAGTACCCGTTCGCCCAGTCGCCCATGATGTTGAAGGCAGCATCGCCGTCGACGACCAGCTTCGACGCGTCCTGCCACGTCAGCGACGCAGCGTCGGAGTTCGTGAACTCGAGCACCTGCGCGTAGCGGGTCACCGCCGTCTTCACGGCGGGGCTCGTCCAGCTGCCGTTGCCCTTCCACAGGGCCGCGTACCTCTTCTGCCCGACGGTGGAGAGCAGGATGGTCTCGAACAGGTGCATGTTCGTCCACTGCTCCGCGACGACGAGCGGGATGACGTTTGCGTCCTTGGCCTTCTGCAGCGCCGCGATGAACTGCCCCCACGTCTTCGGCGGGCTGTTGATCCCGGCGGCCCTGAGGACCTTCGGGTTGAACCAGAGCACGTTCGCGCGGTGGATGTTCACCGGCACCGAGTAGAGCTTGCCCTTGTACGTGATCTGGTTGAGGAGCTGCTTGGGCATCCTCTTGCCGAAGCCGGCCTTCCGGTACAAGGCGTTGAGTGGCTCCAGGTCACCGTTCTTGATGTAGTCCTGCAGCTCCGCCCCGGCGTGACCCTGGAACGAGTCCGGCGGGTCGTTGGCGGAAAGCCGCTGGTTGAGCACTGCCATCGCGTTCGTCCCGGCGCCGCCGGCAACGGCCGAGTTGACGAACTTGATGTTCGGGTTCTGCTTCTTCCAGATCCCGATGACCTTGGTCAGGCCGGCGGCCTCACCTCCGCCCGTCCACCACGAGAAGACCTCCAGCTCTCCGCTCTGCGCAGCCGACGACTTCCCGCTGTAGCCGGCAGCGGGTACGACGAGCGCGACCACGACCAGGCTCAGGAGCGCCAACCCGAGCGCGGTCCGTTGTGAGCCACCCCGACCCATCTTCTTGAGCATTACGCCTCCCTCTCGACTCGACGATCCAACGGGTTCGCGGGGAGTCAAGACCCTGACGAGGATCCTGTCAAGTCAGGTCTGAAGCCAAAGACAACGTTGTCGCGTCAGGACGGCGCGTGCATCGGGCCGGCGCCGTCGACCGCGCGGCACGTGAAGACCGTGGGCTCGAAGCGCACGCGCGCGCGGTAGCGCAGGGCGGCCTCCTCGGCAATCTCCGAGGCGCGGCTCGCATCGCACGCGGCGACGACGCAGCCGCCGAAGCCGGCCCCCGTCAGCCGCGCGCCGGCGGCGCCCGCCGCTACGAGCTCCTCGACGAGGACGTCGAGCTCGGGCGTCGACACGCGGAAGTCGTCGCGGAGGCTCGCATGGCTCTCGTCGAGGAGCCCGCCGAGCCGGGTGAGGTCGCCGTCCTCGAGCGCGCGCGCCGCGTCCAGCACGCGGGCGTTCTCGGTCACGACGTGCCGGCCGAGCGGGTTGTCGACCACCTCCTCCAGCGTCGCCTCCCGCAGCGAGGCGTGCCCGAGCGTTTGCGCCAGCTCCTCGCACGCGCGCCGTCGCTCGGCGTACGCGCTGCCCGCGAGCGTCCGGGAGAGGCCCGAGTGCACGGCGACCACGGCGAGGTCGGGCGGGAGCGGCACGGGCTGGAGCTCGAGCGAGCGGCAATCGATGAGCATGGCGTGGTCCGCGCGGCCGGAGATGGAGACGAGCTGGTCCATGATCCCGCCTGCGACGCCCGTGGCGAGCTCCTCGGCGGCACGGCATGCCTGCGCCAGCTCGATCAGGTCGGGCTCCCATTCGGCGACGCCGGCGAGGGCGACCGCGCACGCGACCTCGAGGGCCGCGCTCGAGGAGAGACCCGAGCCGAGCGGCACGTCCGACGCGAGCACCGCGTCCAGTCCGACGGGCGGACGGCCGAGCGCGGCCAGCTCCCGCACGACCGCGGCGACGTAGCGGCCAAAGCCGGGCGCCATCGTCTCGGGCTCGGTGCTTCCGTCGACGGCGACGTCGACGGTCTCGCCGACGTCCAGGGAGCTGACGCGAACCGTGTCCGCCTCCCGCGGCGGCGACGACGCACCACCGGTCGATCGCGAGCGGGAGGACGAAGCCGCCGTTGTAGTCGGTGTGGTCGCCGATCAGGTTCACCCGACCCGGCGCCCGGAACCAACGCGCGTCGGCAGACGGCTCGAGCGTCGGCCGCGACGCGGGCGGCCGCGTCGCCTTCCGGGGCTCGCGTTACGTCACCTCGAAGGAGCCGGACATCTGGCCCGCATGCGGGTCGCAGACGAAGTTGTACGTCCCCGGCTGCGAGATCGACTGTGACGTTCTGCGTCCCCTCCTCGGCGACGTCGGTCGAGATGTCGACGCCGGTCCCGGTCAGGTGGAAGTTGTGGCTGGACGAGAGATCCTCGATCTCGAGCTCGTAGCTCCCGGCGGCGAGCGTCTCGACCGGATCGCCGGCCTCCGTCGTGAGGCTGATCGTGAAGCCCGGGCCCACGCTGCCCTTGAGCGCCGAGCCCGTCTCCGTCGTCTCGGTCGTGTCGTCGGTTTCCGTCGTGTCCGTGGTCGTGTCCGTGGTCGTCGTGTCGGTCGTCTCGGTCGTCGTCGTGTCGCCGGCGTCGTCGTCGTCACCGCCGCAGCCGACCCCGACGAGCGCGACCGCGGCGAGCAGCGCGGCGAGCGTGAACGCGAATGTCTTCATCCCGATCCTCCTCTCGTCTCGCTTACCCCGACCATACGCGACCCCTGCCGGTTCGGTTCGGCGAGAATCGCCGCCGTGGAGGTCACGAAGGTCGAGGCCGGGCCTGTGGCGCTGGACGGCATACCACGAGGAGTGGAAGGAAAACGTCGGCTGCGTCTACTGCGAGACGGACGACGGCGTCGTGCTCGTCGATCCGCTCGTCCCCGAGGACGAGGCCGAGCGCTTCTGGGCCGCGCTCGACCAGGACGTCGAGCGAGCCGGAGGCACGGTGCACGTGCTCGTCACCGTCTTCTGGCACACGCGCAGCACCGCGGCGATGGTCGAGCGCTACGGCGCGCGCGTGTGGGCCCCGAGCCGCGGCAAGGGCGCGATCGAGCGTCGAGCGGGCGTCGTGACGGACGCGTTCCGCCGCGACGATCCGCTCCCCGGCGGGATCGAGGCGTTCCCCACGGTGCGCGCCGCCGAGGTCGTGTTCTGGATCCCGCAGCACCGCACCCTCGTGCCTGGCGACGTGCTGCTCGGGACCGAGAACGGCGGCCTCCGCCTCTGCCCGCCCTCCTGGCTCCCCGAGAAGGCGACGCCCGAGAAGCTCGTGGACTCCCTCCGGCCGCTCCTCGACCTCCCGGTCGAGCGCGTGCTCGTTTCGCACGGCGAGCCGGTGCTCGCGGACGGCAGGCAAGGCCCTCGCGAAGGCCCTCCGCTAGCCGTAGACTCCGCGCGCAGCGGTGCTCTGGCTCTGGATCCTCATCGGCGTCCTCGTCCTGCTCGCGCTCGTCGCGATCTACGGCTACAACCGGCTCGTCCGGCTGCGCAACGAGGTGAACACCGGCTGGGCGAACATCGAGGTGCAGCTCCAGCGGCGCACCGACCTGATCCCGAACCTCGTCGAGGCGGTCCGCGCGTACGCCGCGCACGAGCGCGCGGTCTTCGACGAGGTGACGCAGGCCCGCGCCGCGCTCCAGCAGGCGACGACGCCCGGAACCGCGGCCGATGCGAACGAAGGGCTCACCGCGGCGCATCGGCCGGCTCTTCGCCGTCGCCGAGGCGTATCCCGACCTCCAGGCCTCGGACAACTTCCTCCAGCTCCAGAACGACCTCACGGACACCGAGGACAAGATCAGCGCCGCCCGCCGCTACTACAACGCGACGGTGATGCACTTCAACACCGCGGTGCAGAGCTTCCCGTGGCTCCTCCTCGCGAAGCCGCTCCGCTTCCGCGAGCGCGAGTTCTTCTCCGCTCAGGGCGACACGTCGGTCCCGCAGGTGTCGCTTCCCGGCCCCGCGCCGGCGGCGTGACGCTCCAGCAGCAGATCCGCGCGAACCGGCTGCGGAGCACGATCGTCGTCTTCGGGTTCGTGCTCCTGCTGCTCGTGCTCGCGGGGCTCGTCGGGCTCGTGCTCGACATCTCCCTCGGTGTGCTCGCGCTCGTCTTCGCGGCGGTGTACGGGGTGTTCGCCCTCATCCGCTCCCGAAGCCTCGTCTCCCGCCTCACCCATGCGCAGGAGGTCGATCCCGAGCGCGTGCGGCCGGTCCGCCGGCTGGTGGAGAACGTCTCCATCGCCGCGGGGCTCCCGGTGACGCCGGAGGTTCGGATCGTCGACGACCCGGCGCCCAACGCCTACGCCGCCGGCCTCCGGCCCCAGTCGAGCTACGTCGGCGTGACGACCGGGCTGCTCGCGACGATGCCGCAGCGCGAGCTCGAAGCCGTCCTCGCGCACGAGGTGTCGCACATCCGCAACCGCGACACGTACCTCATGACGATCGCGACGGTGTTCGCCGGCGTCATCGCGCTCATCGCGGACATCGGCTTCCGCTCGATCGCGTGGGGCGGCGGGCGCTCGCGCGGCGGCGGCGCGCTCGTGGCGATCGTCGCGATCATCGGCTTCATCCTCGCCCCGTACGCCGCGCTGCTCCTGCGTCTGAGCCTCTCCCGGCGCCGCGAGTACCTCGCCGACGCGGGCGCGGCCGAGATCCTGAACGATCCCGAGGCGATGGCACTCGCGCTTCGCAGGCTCAAAGCCGATCCGACGACGGTCCGCTACGCCGAGGCCTCGACCGCGCATCTCTGGGTCGAGAGCCCGACCGATCGCGTCGACAGCGAGCGCCGAGGCGTCCTCGCGCTCTCGAGCTTGTTCAACACGCACCCCGCGATCGACGCGCGGATCGAGGCGCTCGAGGAGGCCGGCGGGTTCCGGCTCCCGGAGACCCTCGGCGCGGCCGTCCCGTTCGGCGTCGAGCACGGCCTCGTCTGACAGCCTCGTCTACCCTCTAGAGGTCTCCGCGGAAAGAGGGGGAAAGATGCTTAGCCTCCGACCGGTTCCCGTCGATAATGGATGAGCTGTGAAAAAGCTTCGAATCGGCCGCCGCCGCGGGCGGGGCGACGAGCAGGCCCTCTCTCCGCTCGAGCTCGCGCTCTACCCCGCACTGGCTGACGCCCGCTGGCAGGTCCCCGATCGCTTCAACTTCGCCCGCGACGTCGTGGAGGCGCTCGCCGACGATCCGAAGCGGCGCGCGGTCACGTTCATCGGCAAGGACGGGATCATCGAGCCGCGCACGTTCCACCAGATCGCGGAACGGAGCGCGCGCTGGTCCTGGCTGCTGCGCGAGCGGGGAGTCCGGCCGGGCGACCCCGTGCTCGTCCTGGCGGGCACGAACGTCGACTGGGTCGAGATCGTCCTCGCGTGCCTGAAGGTCGGGGCGGTCGTCGTCCCGAGCACGCCGCACGTGACGGCCGAGACGATCGACGTGCGCGTGTCGAGGACCGGTGCCGAGCTGATCGTCGCGGAGCCCACGGTCGGTCCCGAGATCGCGCGGATGCACGAGCGGCCGCAGGTGCTCTACGTCGACGAGGGCGTCGGCCTGCTCGACACCGTCGCCGACCACGCGCCGACGCACGACTCGTCGGCCCGCGACACCGCCTTCGTCTTGACGACGGCCGGGACCGCCGGCGGCCGGAAGCTCGTCGGCCACTCGCACGGCTCCGTCTTCGCCGCCCGCGTGGCGGCCGAGCACTGGCTCGACGCCGGCCGCGGCGACGCGGTCTGGGCTCCCGCGGACCCGGGCTCGATCGTCGCCACCCTGTACGCGCTGGTCGGCGCGTGGTCGCGCGGCGCCGAGACGCTCCTGCACGACGGCCCCTTCGACCCGCTCGAGCGGCTCGACCTGGTCTACCGGCTCGGCGTGACGGTGATGTGCCAGAGCCCCGCCGAGTACGCCGCCATCGCCGAGCTCCGCGAGGTCACGCGCTTCCAGCCTCCGCAGCTTCGGCGTCTCGTCTCGACCGGGGACTACCTCGACCCGGACGTGAGCAAGGTCTTCGAGGAGGCGTGGGGTCTCACGATCCACGACGCGTACAGCCAGGCCGAGACCGGCGTCGTCCTCGCGAACAGCGGGGAGGTCGGCTTCAAGCCGGGCTCGATCGGCTACGCGCTTCCCGGGCACCAGGTCGCGGTCATCGACGACCAGGGGAACGAGCTCCCGCCGGGAGTCGAGGGCGAGCTCGCCGTTCGCGGCCGGCCGCCGACCCTGTTCGCCGGCTACTGGGAGTCGCCGGACGAGACGAAGCAGGCGTTCCGCGGCGACTGGTACGCCACCGGGGACATCGCCACCGTCGACGACGACGGCTTCTTCTGGTTCGTCTCGCGGGCCTCGGACATGATCACGAGCCGGGGCGAGCACTTCGGCCCGCACGAGACGGAGCGCGCGCTCCGCGCCCAGGAGGCGGTCGCCGCAGCGGCAGTCGTCGGCGTGCGCGACCTCGAGCGCGGCGGGCAGTTCGTCCGCGCGTTCGTCGTACCGGCTCCGAGGGTCAGGACGTCCGAGCAGCTCGAGGCCGAGCTCCGGCACGAGATCGGTCTCGAGCTGCCCGCCCAGGCCGTCCCGCGCGAGATCGAGTTCGTCGAGGACCTGCCCACCGCACCGGGCGGCAAGGTGCGCCGGCTCGAGCTGCGCGAGCGGCTCGTCGTCGGCCGGTCGCTGTGGGACCTGCCACCGACGAGCGAGGAGGCAGAGCCGGACAAGTGGGGCGCGATGCTCGCGCCGTGGCCCGTCGAGGAGACCGAGGCCGAGCCGGCGCCGGCCGAGACGCCCGTCGACGCCACGGGTGAAGCTCTGCCCGACTACATCGTCCCGCCCGCTCCCGAGCCGGTCGTCGAGCCCGTCACGGAGCCGGAGCCCGAGCCCGAGCCGACGAGGTCGTCGAGACCGCTCCCGTCGCCGAGGTCATGGCCGAGCCAGTGGTGGAGACCGAGCCCGAGGCGCCGCCGCCCGTGCTCGAGCCACTGCCCGACTACGAGGTGGAGTCACGCGTCAGCGAGCCCGCTCCGGAGCCCGAGATCGTCGAGGTGACGGCGGAAGCGGCGCCCGAGCTCGAGCCCGAGCCGGAGCCGTGGTACCCGAGGCCGAGCCCGAGCCGTTGGCGCAGGAGACAGGCCCGCTCCCCGCGCTCGCGGTCGTGCCCGAGCCGGTCGAGAGACGAGATCCCGACGGAGGAGTCAGAGCCAGAGTCCGAGCCGGAGCCGCTGGAGGAGCCCGAGCCTCCCGCGCTCGAGGCCGCGCCGGAGCCTGAGCCCGAGCCGGAGGCGTCCGAGCCGGAGGCGGTCGTGCCCGAGTCCGAGCCGGAGGCCGTCGTGCCCGAGCCGGAGCCCGAGCCCGAGCCGGATCCCGAGCCCGAGCCGGAGCCGGTGGCCGAGGAGCAGCCGTCGGTCTGGAAGCCGCTGCCGAGCCTCGAGTCGATGCGCGGGCTCGAGCCCGAAGCTGCCCCGGAGCCGGAGGTGGAGCCCGAGCCCGAGCCGGTCGCAGAGGCCGTCTGGACGCCGGTGCCGAGCGTGGAGCTCCGAACCCCCTGCCGTCGAGCCGGAGCCGGCGGAGGCGAGCTCGCCTCTCGACCCTCCGCCCGACCCCGGCCCGCTCCCCGACTACATCGTCGACCCGGACAAGGACGCGGATCGGCCGCCGAAGCCGGAGCCCGTCGTCCAGCCGGAGCCGGAGGCGAAGACGTGGCCCAGCCCCGCCTTCCCCGGCGTGGCCGCCCCGACCCCCGACCCCGACCCGGAGCCGTCGCTCGACAAGCTCGGACTTCCGCCTCTGAGCGAGTTCCCCGGCGTGAGCCGGGACCAGTCGAGCGAGCCGGTTCGGCCGACAGCCCAGCACCGTCCGGCCGAGGCGACGAGCCGGCCCGCCGCCCCGCAACCGAAGCGCCGAGCTCGCCGCGGTCGCTCCGCCGGCGAGCCCGGAGACGAGCAGGAGGGGCTGGGCTGGATGGACGGCCTGTCGAACCGCCTGAGCGCCTACAGCCTCACGGAGGAGGAAGAATCGCCGCCGGAGGCAGACGCGGACGAGGCGCCGGCTCCGCCCGAGAACCCGGACGAGTAACCCGCAGCCGAGCGTGACCGACCAGGCGACGGTGAGCCTCCTCCGCTGGCTCCGCCGCCAGCTGCGCCAGCCGACGCCGCTGCGAGAGCATCTCGAGGCCGCCGTCGAGAACGACGACCCGGCCGAGGCGCGGCGGCTCGTCGCGCAGATCCCGTTCACGGAGGCGCAACGGCGTCACGTCGAAGGCCTGCTCGACCGCTGGGAGGAGGCGCGTGGGAGCGGCTGAGAACGACGCGCTCGTCCGCACGATCTTCGACGCCTTCGCCCGCAAGGAAGGGTTCGCGCTCCGCGGGCTGTTCGCGGAGGACGCGGTCTGGACGGTGCCCGGCCGCGGCGTGATGGCGGGCGTCTACCGCGGCCGCGAGGAGATCTTCCGCTTCCTCACCAGGCTGCCGAGGGAGACCGACGGGACGTACGGCTCTTCCCTCCGTGACGTCCTCGTGAGCGAAGATCGCGCCGCCGCGCTGTACACGGCGCATGGCACGAGGCGCGGCCGGACGCTCGAGCTCGACCAGCTGCTCCTCTTCCGGATCGAGGACGGGCTCGTGCGCGAGGTGCTCGCCCTCCCGAGCGACCCGGAGGCGTTCGAGGAGTTCTGGTCCCCATCTTATCGGAAATTGGCCCAGCCGGGCGGTCACGACCAAGCCGGGCGTCGCACGTACGCGTCGTGCAGGCTGGAGCCTGTGCGACGCGCGCGGGTGGCGATCCGGCGCCGTGTCGTGGCCGTCATCCAGCCCGCGCGAATTCTCCGATCAAGCTCTTAGGCTGAGCGCGGCATGAGGATCGCCATTCTCGGCGGAGGACGGGTCGGCAGCGCGCTCGCGGCGACCTGGGCCGAGCGCGGGCACGAGGTCTCGGTCTCGCAGC
Organism: uncultured Actinomycetes bacterium; assembly: GCA_963796405.1. Taxonomy (GTDB): domain Bacteria; phylum Actinomycetota; class Thermoleophilia; order Gaiellales; family Gaiellaceae; genus GMQP-bins7. The sequence continues at coordinate 100,329 of CAWCLL010000010.1, read as the reverse complement.
GGACACGTGGCCGAACCGCGGCGGCGGGAGACGTCGTCGTCCTCGCGCTCCCGCAGGCGGTCGCGAGGCGCTGCCGAGGCAGGGCCGCTCGACGGGAAGATCCTGGTCGACGCGACCAACAACGTCTCGGGCGGGCCCGGCGGGCTCGAGATCGCGGCGCTCGCGCCGGAGGCCCGCTACGTGAAGGCGTTCAACACGATCTTCGCGACGTTCATGCACGACACGCCGCCCGAGCGGCCGGCGTCGCTCGTCCTCAGCGGCGACGACGAGGAGGCGAAGCGGGTCGTGTCCGGGCTCGTCGCGGACCTCGGCTTCGACCCGGTCGACGTCGGCGGCGCCGAGCGACGCCGCTCGTCGAGGCGCTCGCGCACCTCGTGATCAGGCTCGCGTACACGCAGGGCCGAGGATTCTTCGTGTACCGGCTTCGAGCCGCGATGACGTCGACCGAGGAGCGCGTCTTCACTCCGGCCACGGCGGCGGAGGAGGAGAAGCGCACCGGCTTCATCGAGCTCTTCTTCGACCTCGTCTTCGTGTTCGCGTTCACGCAGGTCACGACGCTCGCGCTCGAGGACACCTCCGCGGCCGGCTTCGGGCGCGCCGCGCTCGTGTTCGCGCTGATCTGGTGGGCGTGGTCGGCGTACGCGTGGCTGACCGATGCGATCGACGTCGAGAACGTCGCGACGCGGCTCTTCCTCTTCGGCGGGATGCTCGCGGTGTTCTTCATGGCGCTTGCCGTACCCAACGCGTTCGGGGACGAAGCTGCCTGGTTCGTCGTCGCGTACTTCTTGGTCCGCGTCCTGCACGTCGCGCTCTACCTGTGGGGCGTGCGCGACGACCCCGCGCAACGGATCGCGGTCGGGAGGCTCGCGCCCTGGTTCCTCGTCGCGCCGACGATCGCCCTCGTCGGAGGCTTCCTCGACGACCCCGCCCGGACCGCGCTCTGGTCCGCGTCGCTCGTGATCGACGTCCTCGGGACGCTCTATGCGGCACGTACGCGCGCGGGCGGAGGCTTCCAGGTCACGGCGTCCCACTTCGCGGAGCGGTACGCGCTGATCGTGATCATCGCGCTCGGCGAGTCGATCGTCGCGATCGGGCTCGCCGCGGAAGGGCTGACGGAGGACTGGACGTATGCGGCGGCGGTCGCGGTCGCGTTCGCCGGCGCCGCCGCGGCCTGGTGGGCGTACTTCGACTTCGTCCAGATCGCCGCCGAGCACGCGCTGCACGGCGTCGGCGACGCGATTCGCGGACCGCTCGCGCGGGACGTCTACACGTTCCTGCACTACCCGATCGTGCTCGGGATCGTCTTCCTCGCCGTCGCCGCGAAGAAGACGCTGTCCGCTCCGGCCGAGCCGCTGTCGGACGGCGGCCGGGCCGCGCTCGCGCTCGGGCTCGCGCTCTTCATGGCCGGCTTCGTGCTGATCCGGCTGCGCGTCGTCCAGGCGATCGCCTGGGAGCGGATCGGAGCCGCGGTCGCCGTCTGCGCGCTCGTCGTGCTGCTCGACGACGCGGACGCGCTCGTGCTCCTCACGCTCTCGGTGGTCGGTGCTCGCGGTCGCGCTCGGCATCGAGACCTTCCGGCTGCGCGAGGCTCGCTCACGCATCCGCGGCGCCAGCCCTAGACTCGGCGAATGAGCATCCCGGCGTCCTTCGCGGCCGAGCTGCGCGGAGCGCTCGGGGAGGAGCACGTCGTCACGGAGCCGGAGCAGCTTCGCGTGTACGAGTGCGACGGGCTGACCGGCCACCGCGCCGTGCCCGAAGTGGTCGTGCTTCCCGCCTCGACGGCGGAGGTGCAGGTCGTCGTCCGCGCGTGCCACCGCGAGGGCGTCCCCTTCGTCGCGCGCGGGGCGGGGACGGGGCTCTCCGGCGGCGCGACGCCGTTCGCCGGAGGCGTCGTGATCTCGCTCGCCCGGATGAACCGGATCCTCGAGATCGACCTCGAGAGCCAGCGCGTCGTCGTCGAGCCGGGAGTGGCGAACCTCGACGTGACGCGCGCGGTCGCAGCCGAGGGGTTCTTCTACGCGCCCGACCCCTCGAGCCAGCAGGTCTGCACGATCGGCGGCAACGTCGCCGAGAACTCCGGCGGCGCGCACTGCCCGAAGAACGGCTTCACCGTGCATCACGTCACGGGTCTGACCCTCGTCCTCCCGGACGGCGAGGTCGTCGAGCTGGGCGGCAAGGCGCTCGACCCGGACGGGCCCGATCTCCTCGGGCTCGTCGTCGGCTCCGAGGGCACGCTCGGGATCGCGACGCGGGTCACGCTCCGGATAGTCCGCGTCCCCGAGACCGTGCTGACGCTGCTCGCCGGGTTCGAGACCGTCGACGCCGCGGGCGAGGCGGTCTCCGCGATCGTCGCGGCCGGGATCCTCCCCGCCGCGATCGAGATGATGGACCGGCTCACGATCGAGGCCGCCGAGCTCGCGGTCTCGCCCGGGTATCCCGTCGGCGCAGACGCGGTGCTCCTCGTCGAGCTCGACGGGGTCGCCGCGCAGGTGGAGGAGGACGGGGCCGAGGTGGAGCGCATCTGCCTCGCCTGCGGCGCGTTCGAGGTGCGCGCGGCGACCGACGACGGCGCGCGTGCTCTCCTCTGGAAGGGCCGCAAGTCGGCCTTCGCCGCGATGGGCAGGATCGCGACCGACTACTACGTCCAGGACGGCGTCGTCCCGCGGACGCGGCTCCCGGAGGTACTGCGGCAGATCGCGGCGCTTTCGGAAGAGCACGGCCTGCGGGTCGGGAACGTGTTCCACGCCGGAGACGGGAACCTCCACCCCCTCGTCCTCTACGACGCCGAGGCCGGCGAGACCGAGCGCGCGCGCGTGCTCGCGGAGGCGATCCTCGAGGCGTGCCTCGACGCGGGCGGCTCGCTGACGGGCGAGCACGGAGTCGGGATGGACAAGGCCTGCTCGATGCCGCGGATGTTCTCGGAGCGCGACCTCGCGGTCTTCGCGCGCGTCCGCCGCGCGTTCGACCCGGACGGGCTCTGCAACCCGGGCAAGGTCATCCCGACGCCCCGCCTCTGCGGCGAGGTGCCGGGGCCGTACCGCGTCCATCCGCTCGAGAGGATCGGCGTTGCCGAGCGTCTCTAGCCTCGAGGAGGCGCGCGCGGCGCTGGGCGCGGCGCACGCCGAGGGCCGGCGGCTGCGGATCGGCGAGGACCTGACCACGGACGGGCTCGACCGGATCCTCGAGCACGAGGCGGGCGACCTCACGTGCACGGTCGAGGCGGGCGTGCGGCTGTCGGCGCTCCAGGCCGCGCTCGCCGCGCACGGGCAGCGGCTCTCGCTCGACCCGCCGGGCGATCCGACGATCGGCGCGCTGCTCGCCGAGAACGTCTCCGGCCCGCTCCGGCACCGCTTCGGCGCGCCGCGCGACCTCGTCCTCGGCACGACGCTCGTCCTCGGCGACGGCACGGTCGCGAGCGCGGGCGGCAAGGTGGTGAAGAACGTCGCCGGCTACGACCTCGCGCGGCTCGTCTGCGGATCGCGCGGGCGGCTGGCGCTGATCGCGCGCGCGAGCTTCCGGCTGCATCCGCTGCCGAGGGCGACGCGCACGCTCGTCGTCGAGACCGAGGACACGCCGCGCGCGGTCGCGCGCTCCTCCGCTCGCAGCTCCAGCCGAGCGCGCTCGACGTCCTCCACCCCGGCCGCGTCGCCGTGCTCTTCGAAGGCTCCGAGCGCGCGGTCGGGGCCCAGCTCGAGACGGCTCGCGCGCTCGTCGGCGGCGAGGCGGCCGGCACCGAGGTGTGGGACGAGTCGCGCCGCCGCCAGGGCGAGTCGCGGGGCCGGATCCTCTTCGATCCGGGCCGCTTGGGCGACGCGCTCGCCGGGCTGGAGGAGGCGATCGTGCGCCCGGCGGCCGGCGTCGCGTACACGCCGTCCGACACGGCGCCGCCCGCCGACGAGGGCGTGCGCAAGCTCGTCGAGCGGATCGCGCGCGAGCTCGATCCCGGCGGAGTCCTCGCCGGATGATCCGCGAGCTCACCTCGGACTGCGTCCACTGCGGCTTCTGCCTGCCGACGTGCCCGACGTACGTGCTCTGGAGCGAGGAGATGGACTCGCCGCGCGGGCGGATCGCGCTGATGGACGCGCGGCTCGACGGGACGGTGACGCTGAACGCGACCGTCACCGAGCACTTCGACCGCTGCCTCGGCTGCATGGCGTGTGTCAGCTCGTGCCCGTCGGGCGTGCGCTACGACCGGCTGATCGAGACGACGCGGGCCGCGGTCGAGCGGGAGCACCGGCGGGAGTGGAGCGACCGGCTGGCGCGCTGGCTGCTCTTCCGCATCCTCCCCCACCCCGGCCGGATGCGGGTCGCGCTGCGGCTGGCGCCGCTCGGGCGTTTCGCGCCGATGCCGCGCCGCCTTCGCCCGCTCGTCGACATCGCGCCCAGCTGGCGCGCGCGCGCCGAGATTCCGGCGGTGACGCCCGCCTCGGGCCGACCGAAGGCGCGCGTCGGCGTCCTCACCGGCTGCGTGCAGAGCGCGGTCTTCCCCGACGTGAACGCGGCGACCGTCCGGGTGCTCGCCGCCGACGGGTTCGAGGTCGTCGCGCCGCCGCAGGGCTGCTGCGGCGCGCTCTCGGTCCACGCGGGCCGGCTCGCCGAGGGCAAGACGCTCGCGAGCAGCCTGATCGAGCGGTTCCGGAACGTCGACCTCGTCGTCGTGAACGCGTCCGGCTGCGGCTCGCACCTGAAGGAGCTCGGCTGGCTGCTCGGCGACGAGCGGGCGGCGGAGTTCGCGGCGAAGGTGCGCGACGTCGGCGAGCTCCTCGCGGACACGAGCCCGCGCGCGTCGCGCCACCCGGTGTCGCTCAGGCGTCGCGCTCCAGGACTCGTGCCACCTGCGCCACGCGCAGCGGCTGCCGCTGTCGTCGGCCTCCGCGCTCGCCCGGATCCCCGGTCTCGAGGTCGTCGAGCCCGCGGAGCAGGACCTCTGCTGCGGCTCCGCCGGGATCTACAACGTCGTCCAGCCGGAGGCCGCGCGCGAGCTCGGCGACCGCAAGGCCGCGCACGTCCTCGCGACCGGCGCGCAGGCGTACGCGAGCGCGAACCCGGGCTGCCTCGTGCAGGTCTCGCAGGCGCTCGGGCGAGCGAAGCGCCCGCTGCCGGCGCTCCATCCGATCGAGCTCGTGGACGCCTCGATTCGCAGCGTCGGAGCGGAACGCCTGCTCGCCGAGGCCCGGCGCTAGGTCGCGTCCGCATCGCGGCGGCGCTTCTCGTCGTTGGGTGTGCGCGTCCGAGCGGAAGATCCAAGAGCGGGGTCTGGCTGAAGCCAGACCCCAGACACGACGTCAGGTCGGCTCGAGCGCGACCGGTCTCAGCTCGTCGATGCGGTCCATCCTCCCCAGCTCGGGGAAGAGCCTCCACCAGACCGCCGCGATCACGATCGTCGCCGCGCCCCCGAGCACGACCGCGGGGACCGCGCCGAGGAGCGCGGCGGCGAGGCCCGACTCGAACGCGCCCAGCTCGTTCGACGCGCTGATGAAGACCATCTCGACCGCGGTCACGCGGCCGCGGAGCTCGTCCGGCGTCACGAGCGGGACGATCGTCTGGCGCAGGACCATGCTCACGACATCGAAGGCGCCGCTCAGGCCGAGTGCGAGCATCGACAGCCACATCTGGCGAGAGAGCCCGAAGAGCACGATCGACGCGCCGAAGCCGGCCACGACGAGGAAGAGGGTCGGCCCGGCGCGCCGCCGGATGGGGAACCGGGCCAGCACCAACGCCGCGAGGAACGCGCCCGCGGGGGTCGAGGCGCGCAGGAGCCCGAGACCGGTGGGCCCGACCTCGAGGATGTCCTTCGCGAAGATCGGGAGCAGCGCCACCGCGCCGCCGAGCAGCACCGCGAACAAGTCGAGCGAGATGGCGCCGAAGAGCACGCGCGTCCGGCGGATCAGGCGAACGCCGGCGAGCACGTCACCGAGATCCGCCGCGCCGTCGCCGGCGGGGAGACGTCCCGAGCGCACCGTGAAGGCGAGCGTGAGCGCGACCAGCGAGAGCACGATGGCGACGATGTAGACCAGCGCGTCCTCGATTGCGAACAGCACGCCGCCCACGGCGGGACCCGCGACGACAGTCAGCTGGAAGCCGATCGAGCGCTGGGCGAGCGCCGCCACGAGGATGTCCTGCGGCACGAGCGAGGGCATGAGCGCGCGCGACGCGGGCGCGCCGACCGCGCTTCCCATGCCCTGCACGAACGCGAGCAAGAAGAACGGCCAGAGGCGGTCGGCGCCCGAGAGCGTCACGGCGAGCAGCCCGCCGAGCACGAGCGTGTTGAGCCCGAGCATCGAGGTCCACAGCCGCCGGCGCGGCAGGCGGTCTGCGAGGTGCCCCGCGGGCAGCGCGAGCAGCGGCAGCGGCAGGAACTCCGCGAGCGCGACGAGCGCGAGGTCGAGCGGGCTCTCCCGTACCGAGTACACCTGCCAGCCGATGGCGACGGTCGCCATCGTGAGCGCGAACGCCTCGAAGACCTGCGCCGAGAAGTAGAGGGCGAAGTCGCGGTGTCCGAGCGGCGAGCGGCTCTCGTTCACGCTCGGTGCGCAAGGCGGAATCCGCGAGCGCGGATTCCGTCCGCGCGAAAATCCCTGAAGGCGTCGGCTTCGCCGCCGCGGACCTGTCGTTTCCACGGCCGTCTACGCAGCTTCGGGCTCGCCGCCGGCGGCTCTGTGACCCCGAACTCGACCTCGAGCCTCAGAATCCGCGAGCCCTCGACCTCGAGCACGGTCAGGCGGAGCCCGTCGGCGCCGACCGTGTCCCCCACCTCGGGCGCGCGCCCGAGCGAGCCGAAGACGAGCCCGGCCATGGTGTGGAAGCCGTCCTGCTCCAGCTCGGTCCCGAACGCCTCGTTGAAGTCGTCGATCGTGTACGTGCCCTCGATCCGGATCCGGTTCTCGTCCACGCGCTCGATCGAGGTGTCCGGAAGGTCGAACTCGTCCTCGATCTCGCCGACGATCTCCTCGAGCACGTCCTCGAGCGTGACGATCCCGTCCATGTCCCCGTACTCGTCGACGACGATCGCCATGTGCTGCTTCTCGCGCCGGAAGTCGCCGAGGAGCGCTCCGAGGTCCTTCGTCTCCGGCACGACGTAGGGAGGGCGCGCGATCGACTCGAGCTTCACGGCCGAGATCCCGAGGTCGTGCATCGCGGCGAAGAGGTCGCGCACGTGGAGGATGCCGACGACGTCGTCCAGCGAGTCGCGGTAGAGCGGATAGCGCGTGAAGGGCGAGTCGACGACGATCGCGAGCGCGTCCTCCGGCGGCATGTCCGCGGCGATCGCGACGACGTCGGGCCGCGGCACCATCACGGCCGCGACCTCCTTCGACGCGAAGTCGAAGACCTTGTACAGCATCTCCTCCTCCGCCTCGTGGAGCTCGCCGTGGTCCTCGGCCGCGGCGACGCTGTGGCGGATGTCCTCGCGCGTGTAGGCGATCATCCCGGCCGGCGCGGGCTTCACGCGCAGGACGCGGAAGACCAGGTTCGCCGACTTCTGGAGCACCCACACGATCGGGTACGTGATCCGCGCGAGCAGGTCGAGCGGCACGGCGAGCGCGATCGCGAGCACCTCGGCGCGTTGGAGCGCGACCGCCTTCGGCACGAGCTCGCCGAGGACGACGGAGAGGTACGTGAGGATGGCGAACGAGATCAGGAACGCGACCGTCGTCGAGAGCGGCGGCTCCATCAGGCCCGAGAGCAGCGGCTCTCCGATGGCACCGAGGAGGATCGCGGAGACGGTGATCCCGACCTGCACGGTCGAGATGAAGCGGACCGGGTCGTCCATCAGCCGGAGCGCCGTGCGCGCCCCGCGGCCGCCGCGCTCGGCCCGCTCCTCGAGCCTGCTGCGTCGCCCCGTGACGAGCGCGTACTCGGCCGCGACGAAGATCGCGTTCGCGAGCACGAGCAGGAAGACGATGACGATGCGGAGCGTCGTGTTCACGCCCCGGAACCCTGCTCCCTGACAAGAGACGCCCCTGTAGGGGCGCCGGTACTAGGCGGGTGGTCGTCCACCATCGATCAGGCCGCAGTATAGGTGACGGTCCTGCCGTCCTCCCCCCGCCGGGCCGCGCCCTCGATCGTGAGCCGCTCCGCGTGCGAGAGCGTCTCGGCCACCGCAAAACGCCTGCTCGCGGGCTTGAGGTCGTCTCCGAAGAGCGCAAACGAGAGCTGATACGCGGTCTGCGGCTCGTCGCCGAGCGCCTCGACGGTCTCCTCGAGCCGCAGGCGATGGTGCTCCTGGAGCTCGCGCGCGCGCCCGGCGGGATCGTCGAGCGGATCCCCGTGCCCGGGGAACGCGACGCGCGGATCGAGCTCGATCGTGCGGTCGAGCGCCGCGAGATAGTCGCCGAGCGGGTCGGGCCGGCTCGCGGGCCAGAGCCCGACCGTGGGCGTGATGCGCGCGAGCAGATGGTCGGCCGCGATCAGCACGCCGTCCTTCAGGAGGCAGAGCTGGCCGTCCGCGTGCCCGGCCGCGGCGACGAGCTCCCAGCCGTCGAGCCGCTCTCCCTCCCGCATGAGCACCGGGTCGCGCTGGTAGCGGATGTAGGGGCGGTAGAGCGAGCTCTGCCCGACGAGCTCGGCGGTCACGTCGTCGGGCGCGCCGTGGAGCCGGAACCAGTCGAGGAGCCGCTCCGACCACGCCGGGTTGCCCCAGACGAGCTCGCACTGCGCGTAGTCGAGCGTCCCCTGGTACACGGGCGCGCCGGTCAGCTCGTGGAGATCCGCGGCGGCGCCGACGTGATCCGGGTGGAAGTGCGTGATGAAGACGGCCGCGACCGGCCCGCCCGCCTGCGCGAGCTCTGCGGCCCAGTTCTCCTTCGCCTCGGGAAGCCCCACCCCGGAGTCGACGACGATCCAGCCGTCGTCGCCGGGCAGGAGGTACGCGTGCACGTGCCCGGGCCGCGTCGGCAACGGCAGCGTGACGCGGCGGATCCCGCCCTCGAGCTCGTCCATCCGCCCGACTCTAGCCAGGGGCCCGTACCATCGCTCCGGTGGACATCGACGTTCGCCCGTACCGCGACGAGGACGAGCGCGGCTGGGTCGTCTGTCGCGTCCTGTCGTTCCTCGACACGACGTTCTTCGACGACGTCAGACGCTCGAAGGAGCGCTACGAGCGCCCGTCGATCGAGTTGATCGCCGAGTCGGACGGCGAGATCGTCGGCCTCATCGACGTCGAGTGCGAGGACGAGCCCGGGACCGTGTGCGAGGACCGCCCCGGCCTCGGCGGGATGATCTGGCACCTGGCGGTGCATCCGGACCACCAGCGCCACGGCATCGCGACCGCTCTCCTGCGAGGAGGCGGCAGCCCGGGCGCGCCAGCGCGGGCTGGCTCGCCTGGAGGCGTGGACGCGCGACGACGCGGCCGCCCGCGCCTGGTACGAGGCGCGGGGGTTCGAGCTCGTGCACGGCTACCTCCACGTGTACGTCGAGCTCGAGGAGGGCCTGCGCGACCTCTTCCCCGTGACCGACGACGGCATCCGGCCGGTGCAGCTGTTCGCGCACTACGTCGGCGAGGACCAGGAGGCGATGCGCAGCCGCTTCGCACGCGTCCACGAAGACGTCCTGTACGAGCTTCGGTTCGCGTAATGGACCCCCGACCCCGAACTGCTCGAGGCAGGCAATCGGCGGCAGCGCCGCTCGAGTGGCGCAGCCACTCGACACGGGCGGGTACACGCGCTCGCGCGCCTGGCGGGTCGCCACCCCGGACGGGCCGGTGTTCGTGAAGGAGGCGGCGGACGAGGGCTCGCTCTTCGATGCTGAGGCGCGAGGCCGATCGTCTATCGCGGAGTCGCGGCGCCGTTCCTACCCGGGCTTCGTCGGCTTCGCCGACAGCAGGAGATCGGGCCCTTCTCGCCATCGAGCTCCTCGAGGACGCGCACTGGCCGCCCCCCTACCCCGCGAGACGTCCGGCCGCTGTTCGACGACCCTCGATCTCGTCGCCTGCCACGCAGCCGCCGCCCGAGCTGCCCGGCTGCAGCGGCCCGTGGCGATCCCGCTGGGAGCAGGTCGCGGTCGGATCCCGTGCCCGTTCCTCGGGCTCGGGCTGTGCTCGGCCGCCTGGCTCGACCACGCGCTCGACGACGCTGCTCGCGGCCGAGGCCGATGCGCGACATTCCAAGGCGGACGACCTCGTCCACAACGACGTCTACAGCGGAAACGTCGGCTTCGTCCGCGCGCGGCGCTGTCCTCGTCGACTGGGGCGCCGCGGTGCGCGGCTCCCGCTGGATCGACGTCGCGCTCGCGCTCCTCAGCGTGCGCGTCGAGGGCGGGACACCTCCGCCGCTCGACTTCCCAGCCGAAGCGTCCTTCGCAGCCGCCTTCGCCGGGCACTTCGCGGTCGAAGCCCCGGCGCCGCTACCGGACTGGGCCGAGCCCGGATCGACGCTCCGCGAGGACATGGCCGGCGACCTCGCCCATGCGCTGCGCTGGGCGGCCGAGCTGTTCGAGCTCCCGCCCCCGGCCTGACCGCTCGCGGCTCGCCGAGGGTCGCGTCACGAGCTCGCGAGCCGTCCGTCCTGCGGCGCCTCTCAGTCCGATGCTGGACGAAGCGGATTCGCCGCCGCCACAGCCCCGAGCCCGGAGCCCCCGAGGACCAGCACGACGAGGAAGAGCATGTAGTCGCTCATGCCCGACGAGTCCAGAGCACGCCAGAGCGCGATCCCGACTACGGCCTCCGCACCGAGGACGAGGAGCGCGAGACGGGGACGTCCCTTGCCCAGCGCCACCCACACTCCGACACCGAGAACGAACAGGGCGAGCGGCAGCACGACCGCCTGGGGCGAGCTCCCACGTTCCGCGGCCCCCTCGCTCTCGTCGAGCGCGAACAGGAAGAAGCTGACCAACGCGACGACGGCGCAGCCGAGGACGTGCACCGTCACGAGGAGCGCTGCGCGAATGCCCATGCCGGCGAATTATCGACGGCCGAGTAGCGCTCGTGGGCCGGGCATGCCCGGCCCCTACACCCCGTTCGTAGGCGCCGGGCATGCCCAGCGCACGTGCTGCACCCGAACATATGTTCTATCCTGTCGGGCATGCGCGCCGAGTACCGGCTCGAGCCCTGCAAGTCCGCGCTGAACCCCGTCCGCGGGATGCCGTTCCGCTGGTCGCTGAACCCGTACATGGGCTGCGTCCACCGGTGCACGTTCTGCTACGTCCGGCACTTCGAGCAGCGCGCGGACCGGCCGTCGGACGACGGCTACGGGCAGTCGATCCGCGTGAAGACGAACGTCGCCGAGGTGCTGCGGCGCGAGCTCGCGCGGCCGTCGTGGGAGCGGGACGACGTCGCGCTCGGCACCGCGACCGATCCGTACCAGCCCGCCGAGGGCCGCTTCCGGCTCACGCGCGCCTGCCTCGAGGAGCTGACGCGCGCGGGGAACCCGTTCTCGATCGTCACGCGCGGGCCGCTGATCGTGCGCGACATCGACGTGCTCGTCGAGGCCTCGGCGCTCGTGGACGTCAGCGTCTACTTCTCGATCCCGACGCTCGACGAGCGCGTCTGGCAGACGACCGAGCCGGGAACCGCCCCACCGGCGAGCCGGCTCGAAGCCGTCCGGCGGCTCGCCGAAGCGGGGATCGACGTCGGCGTCGGGATGGCGCCGATCCTCCCCGGCCTCTCCGACCGGCCCGAGCAGCTCGAGGCCGTCGTCCGCGCCGCACGCGCGGCCGGCGCACGCGGGATCTGGGCGAGCGTCGTCCATCTGCGGCCCGGCGTGAAGGAGCACTTCCTCGAGGCGCTCGCGCAGGACTGGCCCGAGGAGGTCGCGCGCTACGAGGCGCTCTTCGCCAGCCGCGCGTACCTGCCCGCCGAGGTCACGAAGCCGATCGTCGAGCACGTCCGCTCGGCCTCCCGCTCCGTCGCGTACCGCACGCACGCGACGCATCGCGAAGAGATCACCTCCCGCCCAGCCGCTGCAGCTCGCGTTGACCATCGAGGCAGGAGCCGACCAAGCCGCCTCGTAGTATCTCCGGACGTGGCCGATGAGATCACTTGCCTGATCGCGGACGACCACGAGGTCGTGCGCGAGGGTCTCCGCCTCGCGCTCTCCCGCTCCCCTCGGATCCGCGTGATCGGAGAGGCCTCCGACGGCGCGGCCGCAGTGACGCTGACCGAGAGACGCCGCCCGGACGTCGTGATCATGGATCTGCGCATGCCGGACATGGACGGCCTCGAGGCGACCGAGATGCTCCTCCAGCGCGTCCCGGACACGGCCGTCCTCATCTTCACGGCGTACGGCGAACGCTCGCTCCTCCAGCGCGGGCTCGAGTCCGGCGCGAAGGGCTACATCCTCAAGGAGACGCCGCACGAGACGCTCCTGCGCGCGATCGAGAAGGTCGCGGCCGGCGAGACCTTCGTCGACCCCGGGCTCATGGCCGAGTTCGTCTCGGGCAAGAGCAGCGTCGACATCCTGACGCCGCGCGAGCGCGAGATCCTCCAGCTGCTCGCCGACGGCATGTCGAACGTCGACGTCGCGGACAAGCTCTTCATCAGCCAGGAGACCGTGAAGAGCCACGTCCGGCACATCCTCGCGAAGCTCGAAGCGGACACGCGCACGCAGGCGGTCGCCATCGCGCTCCGTGAGGCGATGATCGATTGAGCGCCCAGCCGTCGAGATCGGACGCCACCGAGCGCGCGCTCTTCGCCGAGCGGATCCTCGCCGAGCAGGAGGAGCGCCGCCGCCTCGCCGAGCTCCTCCACGACGGCCCGGTTCAGCATCTCGCCGCGATCGCGCAGATGGTCGACGCCGCGCTTGCCGCGCTCCGGGAGGGCGCGGGCGAGCGGGCCGACGAGATCCTCACGCGCAGCCTCGAGCTCTCGCGCGACGCGAGCCGTGAGCTCCGCGCCCTCTGCGACGACCTCGAGCCGAAGGTGCTGCGCGAGCTCGGCTTCGCCGCGGCGGTCGGCGCGCTCGCGCGGCGGTACGCGTCGCGGCACGAGGTCGAGGTCGAGCTCGACGTCGAGCACGGAGACGAGCTCGGCGAGCATGCGCAGACGGCCATGTACCAGATCCTGCGCGAGGCGACGGACCAGGCGGTCCGGCGCGGGGCGCCGTCGCGGATCGAGATCTCGCTGCGCGCGACAGCCGGCGGAGGCGCCGAGCTCGTCGTCTCCGACGACGGCCCGCCGGAGCGCAGGAGCGCCGTGCTCGAGGCTCTCGCCGAGCGCGCGGCGACGCTCAACGCCCGCTTCAGCTCGGAGAGCCGCTACCCGCGCGGATCGACGATCCGGGTGGAGCTGCCTCCGTCGGCGGCTCGACGGTGATCATCTAGCATCGTGGTCGGCATGGACGAGAACGGCCGCGGCGCGCACCTCCTCTTCCGCTGGTCGCCATCGGGCTACACGCTCGTGGAGCGCTCGGGCGAGCCGCCGGCGGTCGGCGACGGAGGTCGAGGACGGGGAGGATCGCTTCCGCGTGACGAAGATCGCGTCGTCGCCGCTGCCGGGCGACCCGCGGCCCTGCGCGTACCTGCTGCCCGCCTGACGGCAGGCGAGGGCGAGGCAAGCCTCGCCCCTACTCCGAGCGGCTCGTTCTGGACGTTGTGCTCGGTCGCGTACGCGTCCGTGAGCGAGTTGATCTTCGCGGGATCCGGGAACGCGTAGTTGATCTCGACGAAGGCGTTCCACTTGTCCGGGAGCGCGTCCTCGGGGAAGATCGCCTCCACCGGGCACTCCGGTTCGCATGCGCCGCAGTTGGACGTGGCGATCCCGCCGGCGAGCGTGAACTCGTGCTTGCCGGGGACGACCGCGCAGAAGGTGTCGGCGTCGTCGGCCTCCTGCGGCTCGACGCTCATCACGCGCCAGTGCGATCTCGCGCGTCGCGAGGTAGAGCCAGCGAATCGCGCGGCTGCGCACGCCGAAGTTCGTCTCCATGTTGCTCTCCTCGCCCGATCCGACCGCGACGTAGCCGGCCAGCGGCGCCGCGCGCTCGAGCCAGTCGAGCGCCTCGTGGTCGGTCGAGCGGAGGCGCCAGGAGCCGGCCTTCACCGGATCGCCGTCCGCGGCGAGCCAGCCGTCGACGAAGCCGGCGATGTACTCCGCGTCGGCCGTCTCCGGTAGGAGCCGCTTGAGGTTGACGCACGAGCGCACGACGCCGGTCCCCGCATACCCAGGATGCACGTCGAGGCTCGGCGAGAAGTTCACCTGGTCGAAGAAGTCCTTGAACCTGGCGACGCGCTCGCCGTACAGCTGCACGTAGTGGAGGTGCTCGCCCGAGCGGATCTCGAGCTTGTTCCACGAGCCGTCCCCGTAGACGAGCCCGTGCAGGACGCCGAGCCGGTACGTCTCCGAGTCGCGCTTCGGCACCGCCCGCACGGCCGGGACGAACTCCCCGACGCCCAGCGAGTCGGTCTTGTCGCCGTCGGCGAGCAGCCACTTGTGCGTCGGCGTCGCCCACACCGTCCGGCGGAACTTCGAGATGTTCCGCGTCGTCAGCCGCGTCCCGCCGTAGCGGTCGCGCTCCTCGAAAGCCGGCGCCAGCTCGAGCCGGACGAGCGGCCTCCGCCGGAAGCGCTTCACGAACGCCGGCTTGAACCCGGAGTCGGTGAGCACGCGGCACGAGTTGCCCTCGAGCTCCGCGAACGTCCGCAGGCCGTGGTCGGTGATGAGCTGCTCGGAGGGCGCGAAGCAGTCGATGCACTCCTCCGGGTCGATGATCAGGATCCGCTCGAACTCGTGGATGCAGTCGACCGGGCAGACGTCGACGCACGAGAGGTCTTTGATGTCGATGCAGGGCTCGGCGATGATGTACGTCACGTCTGTCGAGTCTAACCAGCGCGGTTAGGCGTCCAGACTCGCCTCGGTCGCCCCGGTGAGCTCGTCCACGATCGCCGGCGGCGCGCTCCGCGAGGGCCGACTTCACGACGACCTGGTCGAATCCGGCTGTGTGCGCCCGCTGGAGCCCCGAGCGGTCGGTGTGGTTCGTGAAGCCCATGATCGGGATGTCCGGCCACGCGTCCGCGACCTCCTCCGGATCGATGCGCGAGATGTCCGCGATCACGAGGTCCGGGCTGTCCACGTGGTCCGTCGTGACGAACCGGTGCGACGGGAGAAGTGCCTCGAGCCTGCCCCGGAAGAAGAGGTCGACCCCCGCGAGCAGGATCGTCGCCACGGCCGCGAGCGTAGCACCGTTCGCGGACGCCGATAATCGTGCCGTGGGGTTGGAACGAGGCCTCGAGCTGATTCGCTCCGGCGCGTACTTCGACGCGCACGAGGAGCTCGAGGACGAGTGGCGCGAGGCGCCGGCCGAGGAGCGCGACTTCCTCCAGGGACTCGTCCACGTCGCGGTGGCGTGGCTGCACGCCGAGCGCGGCAATCCGCCGGGCTGCGAGCGTCAGCTCGAGAAGGCCGCGCGGCGTCTCGGGCCGTACGCGCCCACGCACCGCGGCGTCGACGTCGCGATCGTGCTCGACGACGTGGAGCGCGCCCTCGCACTCGTCCGGTCGGGCTCCCTGCGGCTCGACGACCCGCGGGTCTGAGCGAGCCTCAGAACGCGGGCTCGAGCCCGAGCCACTCGAGGAAGCGGTTCAGGTACACGCGCAGCACGTAGAAGCGCTCGAAGAAGAGCAGCAGCCCGAGCGCGACGAGCACCGTGCCGCCCGCGAACTGGATCGCGCGGTAGTGATCCCGCAACCAGCGAAACGCTCCCATCGCGCGCGAGAACACCGCCCCCGCGAGGACGAACGGCACGGCCAGCCCGAGCGAGTACACCGCGAGCAGGACCGCCCCCTCGGGAGCCGACTCGGTCGAGCCCGCGAGGACGAGGATGCCGGCGAGCACCGGCCCGATGCACGGAGCGGCGCAGATCGCGAAGGCGCCCCCGAGCAGGAAGCGCGACCCACGGCTGCGCGCGCCCTGGACGAGCCCCGCGCCGAGCAGCCGCTCCGGCCAGGGGAGCAAGCCCATGAACGCGAGCCCGAAGACGACGAGGACGAACCCGGCGACCTTCTCGAGCAGAAGAAGGTTCGGCACCAGCCGCCCGCCGACGAGCGCGGCGCCGACTCCCAGCAGGACGAAGAAGGCGGTGAAGCCGAGCACGAACGGGACGCTCGACACCACGACCCGGCGGGCAGTCCCCCGCTCCCCGAGCCGCTCCGCGTCGACCGCCGAGACCGCCGAGAGGTAGCCCGGCACGAGCGGCAGCACGCACGGTGCGAGGAACGACACCAACCCGGCGAGAAACGCGACCGGGATCGCCGAGAGGCTCATGTCAGCCCTCGAAGCGGGCCAGCTCCTCGTCCACGCGCCGCTCGAGCTCCGGCTCCAGCGGCTGCTCGCCCGCCGGAGCAGGGCGCCGGCGGCTCCACGAGCGCACGAGGACGGCGATGACGACCGCGCCCGCGAGGATCCCGGCGAGCGGGAGGAGCCAGGCGAGCAGGCCGAACCCGCCCGCCGGCGGCTTCGCGAGGACGCCCGCACCGAACTCCGCGACGAGCGCGTCCTTGATCTCGTCCTCCGTGTCGCCCGCCGCGATCCGCTCGCGGATGTAGAGCTTCATGCGCTCGGCGACGGGCGCGTTCGACTGGTCGAGGGTCGTCTCGCAGACGGGGCACACGAGCTCGGCCTCGAGGTCGGCGGCGCGCGGCGGGTCGGCGGCCCAGGCTGCCGGCGCACCGACGCCAGCGCAGACGCAGAGGCAGGCGACGAGCGTCGCGAGCGCGAACAGCCTCACGTCTCGAGCGCGCGGTCGATGGCCTCGTCGAGCCGCTCGCGATCCTCGTCCGTGTCGACGCCGCCCACGATGGCGTCGACGAGCCTACCCTCGCGGTCGACCACGAACGTCTCCGGCAGGCCGGTCAGGCCCCACGCTCGGGCCAGATGTCTCCTTCGCCGTCGAAGACGATCGGGAAGGTCAGGTCGAACCTGCTGACGAACCGGCGCCCGTCGCGGCGGAAGTCCTTCGTGTCGACGCCGACGACGACGAGCTCGCGGTCGCGGTTCCGCTGCCAGACCTCCTCCAGGATCGGCGCCTCCTCCTTGCAGGGATGACACCAGGACGCCCACATGTTGAGCACGACGGCCTTGCCCTGGAGCGACGAGAGCGTCAGCTCGCCCGTCCCCCTCTTCGAGGCGATCGCAGCGTGAAGTCCGGCGCCTGCGGGCGCTCGCCGCGCGCCGCCTTGGCCGCGAGGTCGCCTCCCTCGTCGGTGACGAGTGCCCAGACGAGCAGGATGAACAGGAGTCCGACGAGCCCGATCGCGATGCCCTGGGCAACGAGCTTCGCGCGCTGCGCGGCCACGCGCTAGACCCGGACGATGTAGACCGGCGTGCCGACCTCCACCTGAGTGAACAGCCACTCGGCTTCGGGGATCCGCATGCGGACGCACCCGTGCGAGGCGGAGTAGCCGATCGAGGCCGCGTCCGGCGTGCCGTGGATGCCCACGTACGGCGCCGAGATCCCCATCCAGCGCGTCCCGAGCGGGTTCCCCGGGCCCGGCGGGACCGGGTCCGCGTCGGCCGCCCAGTCGGACGGCGGCGGATACCACCACGGGTTTCGCTGCATCGTCACGATCTCGTAGTTGCCGGTCGGCGTGGGGAAGGACGACTGCCCCGTCGCCACGCCGAACGTGCGGACGAGCTTCGCGTTCTTGAACAGGCGCAGCCTCTTCGACTCGCGCATGATCACGATCGCCGAGCCGAGATTCTTCTCCGTGACCTTCGGCTTCAGCACGTTGAGCTGGAGCTTGATCGGCTGGCGATCGTTCTCCTGCAGCGCGGCGCGGATCGCGTTCGCGTTCGGGTAGAACGCCATGCGCCGCCCCGGCGCCGACGCGAGTGCGCGCACCGCCGCACCCTCGAGGACGAGGCGCGCGTCGACCGGCGCGCGATAGTACTGGCGCCCGAGCCGCCGGATGTAGCCCCGGATCCGCGTCCGCGAGACCGCGACGTTGAGGGGTACCACCGAGCCCGGCTTCGAGAAGCGCGCGCGTCCGACCGCTTTCGGCACGTTCGGCCGGGCGCCGAGCTTCGACGGGGTCACCCGGAGCTGCCGCGTCGGTGAGGCGACGAGGATCAGGGGGCGCGCGAAGGCGATCTTCACGGCGTCGGAAGCCTCGGCCAGCAGCATCCCGCCGACGGCGACCTGCCCGATGTAGACGTCGTCCGGGATGCGCGGCTGCCGCGGGATCGGCGGCGGCTCGGTCGGCGGCGGCTCCGTGGGCGGCTCGGTGGTCGTGGGCGGCTCCGTGGTCTGGCTCGGCGCCGCGGTACCGGCGCCCGCCATCGTGACGAGCGCGAACGCCGCCGAGAACCCGATCGCTGCACAGGCTGCGAGCAGCCCGATCCGTAGTGCGCTGCGCCCCGCTGGCTTCACGCTGGAAGTGTAGAGACGAAGATCGACGGATCGTTAGTGACAATCGCGTCGACCCCTGCCTGGTCGACACGGGCCAGGTCGCCGGGGGAGTCGACCGTCCACGCCACCACCGGCACGCCGCGCGCATGCGCGCGCGCCACGGCCCCCGCGCTGGCGAGCTCGTAGTGGATGACGAGCGCGAGCGCGCGGGACCGCGCGAGGAGGGTGCCGACGAGCGCGGGCATGACGATTCGCAACCCGCGCAAGCCGACCTTCACCGCCGGCGCGAGCGCCCGCCGCTCCCCCACTCCCAGCCGATCTCCAGGAAAGGTGACGCCCGTCCGCACACCGGGCTCGAGCTCGCGGACCTTGCGCAGCGCGCGGACGTGGAACGAGGTCAGCAGCGTCCGCTCGAGGAGCCCGTGCCTGCGGAGCGCCTTTGCGACGCCCTCCGCGGAGCGAGCGTTCTTCAGGTCGACGTGGACGCCCGTCTCGGGCGCCTCGTCGGCGAAGAACACGAGCGCCTCGTCGAGCGTCGGGAGCTCGGGGCAGAGCTCGCGGAGCTCGTCGAGCGAGCGGGCGCCGACCCGGCCGCGGGCCGCGCCGTGGCTGAGCTGGTGGAGGTCGTGAGAGTGGGCGACGACGAGCTCTCCGCCGCGGAGCGCGAGCACGTCGAGCTCGACGAGATCGACCCCGGCCGCGACCGCGGCGCGAATCGAGCCGAGCGTGTTCTCGGGCGCGAGCGCCGCCGCGCCGCGATGACCGATGCGAAGCGGCTTCCCGTCTCTGCGCTCGAGCGAGATCACGGCTCGGGGCGCGTGGGCAGGTAGTCCTCGTCGAGCCGGCCGCCCTCGGCCGCGTACGAGACGATCATCCGGTCGGTGAGCCACTCGACCGGCGCGTGGTCGTCGGTCCACGGAGTCCCGCCCGGCTCGATCGGCTCGACGTCGTGCGCGAGCAGGTCGCGGAGCACGGCGAGGTCGGCTGGCCCCTCGCGCAGGCGACGCTCCAGCTCGTCCTGCGTGAGCGGCTCGGTCAGGCCGAGCACGATCGTGTTGAAGCGGAGCGCCGGCCACTGGAGCACCTGCGGGAGCTCCGCGGCGACGGTCTGCCCGATCGCGCTCACGAGCCGCTTGTCGTCGGGGACGGCCGCGACGTTCAGGGCGACGATGCCGCCCGGCGCCAGGTGCTCGCGCACGAGCGCGAAGAACTCGCGCGTGGCGAGGTAGAAGGGCACGTACGGCTGGTGGTAGGCGTCGACGACGATGAGGTCATAGAGCTCGTCGGTCGAGCGCAGGAAGGGACGCGCGTCGGCGTCGTGCACGGTCGTGCCCTCTTGCTCCGCGAGCCCGAAGTACTCGCGGCCGACACGGCTGACCGCCGGGTCGATCTCGACGCCGTCGATCTCGGCGTCGGGGTAGTAGACGTCGAGCGCGCGCGCGGTCGTGCCCGCCGCATTGCCGAGGATCGCGACGCGCTCGAGCGGCCGGTCGAGCAGGGGCGGCAGGGCGAGGAACGCGTCCCACACTCCTCCCGTGAGCACCGAGTCCTCGCGCCAGACGGAGTGCACCGCGATGCCCTCGTTCAGGTACAGCTTCCGCCGCCCGTCCGGCTCCTCGACGACCTGGATGTACTGGTGGTACGAGGTCTCCTCGTGGAGGAGCCCCTCGTGCGCCTTCACCGTTCCGGGCGGGACGAGCAGGAGCGCGGCGAGCAGCGCCGCGGCGACGAGGTAGCGCGCGCCGAGCAGGAAGCACGACGAGAGGGCGAGCAGCGCGGCGACGACGAGGAACGTGCGCTGCGTACCGATCGCGGGGATGAGCACGAGCGCCGGGAGAAACGTCCCGAGGAGCGAGCCGGCCGTCGAGAGCGCGTACAGGCGCCCGGCCACCGCTCCCGCCGTCTCGATGCCCGTCACCGCGAGGCGGATCGCGAAGGGCGACACCATGCCGAGCAGGACGACCGGCGGCGCGCACAGGAGCAGCACGGCGAGAAAGCTCCCCACGACCGCGCCCACCGACGCCTCGTCGAGCCCCTCCACGGTCAGGTCGAGGAACGGCTTGGCGACGAACGGGATCGCGGCGACGAAGACCGCGGACGCGAGCACGATGAAGCCGAGGAGCGACGGCTCGGGCCTGCGGTCGGCGATGCGGCCGCCGAGCCAGTAGCCGAGCGCGAGCGCGGCGAGGACGATGCCGATGAGGTTCGCCCACACGATCGTGGACGAGCCGAAGTACGGGGCGAGCAGGCGCGAGGCCGTGATCTCGGTCGCGAGCGCGCCGATCCCGGCGCCGAAGACGAGCGCCCCGAGGGCGAGGCTGCTCCGCCTGCCGGCGTCCATGTTCGTTACAGCCCGAAGATCCGCTCGATCTCGCCGAGCGTCCTCGCCGCCAGGACGACGGCCACGGCGAGCGCGATCACGAGCACGAGCCAGAACCGGAGGCCCGCCCACCGCTTCTCCCGGTTCCACCGCTCGCGCGCCCTCCGCCGGGCGCGATGGAGCCGGTACGCCTGCGAGACGGCGTGAGGATCGAGCGGGGGAGACTCCTCCTCGCTCTCCACGGTTTCGACAGGAACGGTGCGCTCGGCCTTGGCCACGGGAGGATTGTAGGTCGAACGCACCGCCCCGATCCGCCTCCTCGAACCGGTCCAGCCGCCTCCGAACCCATACTCTTCTCCCGATGGAGGCCCCCGAGCAGCGACGGCGCGGCCGCATGTCGTTTGCCGGCGCCGGCGGCGCGCCCGGGCTCGGCGGGCGGCTGACGTTCCTCTTCGGCCTGCTGCTCGCCGTCTCGGCCCTGACCGGGTGGTACACGGGCGAGGGCGAAGGGACGACCGTCTCGGTCCTCGGCTGGCACACCGGGACGCTCGGCAAGATCGTGCTCGCCCTCGGGCTGCTCGCGGTGCTCCTCGTGGTGCTGCGCGAGGTCGGCGTCGACCTGCCGGCCGCGGTTCCCGAGAGCCTGCTGGCGATCGCGATCGGCTCGATCGCGACGGTCCTCGTGCTCGTGCGGCTCATCTCCATCCCGGAGGAGTTCTTCTTCGCGAGCCGCGGGATCGGGATCTGGCTCAGCCTCCTGTCCGCGATCGGCCTCATCGTCGCGGGCCTGCTCGAGGCTTCCGAAGAGCTGTAGGGGCGAGGCTTGCCTCGCCCTCGCGTTGCGACCCCCTAAGGCGTCGTGACGGTGACCGTGACCGTGCTCGCCGGCGGCTGCTGCGGGAGCGGCGTCAGCGTCCGGACGTCCGTGACGAGATCGCCGCGCTCGGGCCGCTCGTCGAGCGCTCGGGAGAACGCGATCCCGAGGAGGAACACGAGCAGGAAGAGCACGATCACGGCCACCGCTCGGGCGACCCGGTCGCGCGTCCTCCGTCGTCCACGCCGTGCTCGCCTGGCCTCGATCGAGCTCACGGCTCGTAGTCCACTGCGCCTCTGGAGTACAGGCGGAACGCCGCGCCTTCCACGAGCGTGAGGGTCGAGAGCCACTCGGGGCCGAGCTGGTCGGCGTCCACGGCGTCGCGGGCCCAGTCGTCGGCTCGCCGGTACTCGTCGGCGAGCTCGCTGAGCGTGAACGTCGAGCCGACGCGCTTCCGGAGCTCCTCCGTCACCGCCCGGAGCTGGAGCCGCAGGCCCTCGCTCCGCGACGCGTCGTGGGCAACCTCCTGGAGCCGCCGGTACGCCTCTTCCCAGTCCCGCCTCGCACTCTCGACGTCAGCCGTCACCCGCCCGATCCTAGATACCGCTCAGGAATGCCTCCGAGCAGCAGCGCTCCGGCCAGAGCGGCTCGACCTCGGCGAGGATGCGCTCCCCGAGCAGATACCCCGGCCGCGCGAGCGCGAACGCGGCGTGCGCGTGCAGGCACTTGAGGCCGGCCGGGCGGCTCGAGCCGCCGATGCCGAGCTCGAGCGACGCCCCTCCGTCGCGGCCGCGCCGATCGCCCGCGAGCTCGCGCCTGACCGCGCGCTGCTCCTCCGTCGCCGAGCGCGAGCGACGCGGCCAGCTCGGCGTCGTCGGCCGCGAGCCGGCTCCAGCGCTCGACTCCGCCGGCCGCCTCGACGCGGGCCAGCGCGGCGACGAGATGGAGGCAGGTCAGGTAGTAGGTCGTGGGGAACGGCTCGCCGTTCCCGTCGTACGGCTCCTGCTCGGTTACAGCGGGAAGGCCGAACGGGCAGCGCGCCACGACGCGCCGGAACGCGCGCGGAGGCCTGCCGAGCTGGCGCGCGACGACAGCCTCGTCATCCATCCTCCCGGAGCTTACGGATCGCCCGGCGCCACTCCGGGATCCCCTTGACGACGAAGAGCTGCTCGCCGCGGCGCACGTAGCCGATCCGCCGCGCCTCGCGCTGGGTCGCCTCGAGGCTCGTGGAGTTGACGAGCCGGAGCTCGAGCTCGGCTTTCGCGACCGCGAGCGTCTCGACCTTCGCGCGCTCCGCCGCGAGCTCGCTCCGCGTGTCGAAGTACGAGGTCAGCGGCTGGTAGTAGACGTACGCGGCCAGGCTCACGAACGCGACGAGCCAGAGGACGCGCAGCCTCCGGCGGAAGCGCGAGCCCGCCTTGGCTCGTCCCGCCGGTCGCCTCTTGGGTGCGCTCCTCCCCGCCACGCGCACTCGTTCCACGCGGAGAGCCGCCCCCCTTCCGACGAACCGCTGACGCGCCCAAGTTACAAGTTGTAACTAGGCGTCCTTTCGAGCCCCGTCTCGCGGTCGAGAAAGCGCAGCAAACGATCGTGTTTCGACGTCAGACGAAAGGCCAAGTTACAAGTTGTAACTTGGCGTCCTTTCAGGCCGTGTCCACCTTGATCACGTTGGTCGAGCCGGGGATGTTCACGGCCGTGCCGGCGGTGAGGACGACCCGGTCGCCGGCGCTCACGATCCCCGCCTCGCGCGCGGCGTCGATCGAGTTGCGCCAGAGGTCGTCGACGTCGGTCGACTCGGGGATCTCGAGCGGCGTCACGCCCCACTCGATCGCCATGTGCTGGAGCGACGTGGCGACATGGGTGAGCGCGACGACCGGCCGGCGTGGACGCAGGCGGGCGACGGCCGACGCGGTTCGCCCGGTGAACGTCGGGACGAGGATCGCCTTCGCCGCGAGCGCCTCGGCGAGGTCGCAGGCGGCGTTCGACATCGCGTGCCCGACGGTCGGCGCCTCGGCCGCGCCGGGCAGCTGGTGGCGGTACCCGAGGCTCGGCTCGACCGCGCGCGCGATGCTCGCCATCGTCTCGACCGCCTCCAGCGGATACGAACCGATCGCGGTCTCCGCCGAGAGCATGATCGCCGAGGTGCCGTCGAGGATCGCGTTCGCGACGTCGGAGGCCTCCGCGCGCGTCGGCTCCGGCCGCTGCACCATCGACTCGAGCATCTGCGTGGCGGTGATCGCGGGCTTCCCGCGCTCGAGCGCCGCGAGGATGACGCGCTTCTGGAGGAGTGGAACCTCGGCCGCGCCGACCTCGACGCCCAGGTCGCCGCGCGCGATCATCACCGCGTCGGACTCGTCCAGGATGTCGTCGAGCGCGTCGACCGCCTCCTTGAGCTCGATCTTCGCGATGACCCAGGCCTGCGAGCCGGCCGCCTCGATCCGCGCGCGCAGCGCGGCGACGTCGGCCCGCGAGCGGACGAACGACTGCGCGATGTAGTCGACGCCGAGCTCGAGCGCGAAGTCGAGGTCGGCGAGGTCCTTCTCCGTCAGCGACGGCACGGGGAGGCTCACGCCCGGGACGTTCACGCCCTTGTGCGGCTCGACGACGCCGCCGGTGACCACACGGCAGAGGACACGGCCGGCGTCCACGTCGAGGACGCGCAGCCGGACGTGGCCGTCGTCGACGAGCACGTCCTGCTCGGGCCCGAGCACCGACCCGAGAACGGAGGGCGCGACGGGCAGGTCTCCTTCCCGCAACGCCTCCGCTCCGGCCACGACCACCGTCTCGCCCACCTCGAGCTCGACCGGCTCGGAGAGGTCGCCGATCCTGAGCTTCGGTCCCTGGAGATCCGCGATCAGCGCGATCGGCCGGCCGGCGTTCGCCTGCGCCTCCCGCACGCGCTGCGCGTTCAGCGCGTGGTCTTCGTGCGTGCCGTGCGAGAAGTTCAGCCGCGCGCCGTCCATACCGGCGGCGACGAGCCGCGCCAGCGTCCGCTCGTCGCTCGACGCCGGCCCGATCGTGGCGACGATCTTCGTTCTCCGATCCGCAGCCATCAAACGCAGGCTACTAAGTCCGTCGCGTCACGTTCCTCGTCCGGTGAACGCGCTCCAGCCGGGATAGACCGCGCGCTCGCCGAGCTCCTCCTCGATCCGCAGCAGCTGGTTGTACTTCGCGACCCGGTCCGTGCGCGAAGGGGCTCCGGTCTTGATCTGGCCCGCGTTCACGGCGACCGCGAGGTCGGCGATCGTCACGTCCTCCGTCTCGCCCGAGCGGTGCGAGATGACGACGCCGTAGCCCGCGCCCCGGGCGACCGCGATCGTGTCGAGCGCCTCGGTCAGCGTCCCGATCTGGTTCACCTTCACGAGAATCGCGTTCGCGACTCCTTCCGCGATCCCGCGCTCGAGGAACTCGACGTTCGTGACGAAGAGGTCGTCGCCGACGAGCTGCACGTCCCGGCCGAGCCGCTCCGTCAGGGCCTTCCAGTCCGCCCACGCGTTCTCGTCGAGCCCGTCCTCGACCGAGACCAGCGGAAAGCGCTCGGCGAGCCCGGCGTAGAAGTCGACCATCTCGGCCGGCTCGAGCGTCCGCCCTTCGTCCGCGAGGACGTACCGGCCCTCGTCGAACAGCTCGCTCGCAGCCGGGTCGAGCGCGAGCGCGATCCGCTCGTGGTGCCCGGCGCGCTCGGCGGCCTCGAGGATCACCTCGATCGCTTGCTCGCTCGACTCGAAGTCCGGCGCGAAGCCGCCCTCGTCGCCGACACCGGTCGAGAGCCCGCGCTCGTGCAGCACGGCCTTCAGGTGGTGGTACACCTCGGCTCCCGATCCGAAGCCCGTCCGAGAACGTCTCCGCCCCGGCCGGCACGACCATGAACTCCTGCAGGTCGAGGCGGTTCTGCGCGTGCGCGCCGCCGTTGATCACGTTCATCAGCGGCACCGGCAGCGTGCGCGCGTCGTCGCCTCCGAGCCAGCGGTACAGCGGCACCTCGGCATCCGCCGCCGCGGCCTTCGCCGCCGCGAGCGAGCACCCGAGGATCGCGTTTGCGCCCAGACGGCTCTTGTTCGGCGTCCCGTCGCAGTTCGATCAGGAGCTGGTCGAGCGCCTGCTGGTCGGCCGCGTCGACGCCTGCGAGCGCGGCCGCGAGCTCGCCGTTGACGTTGGCGACCGCCTTCGTGACGCCCTTGCCCAGGAACGCCGCCGGATCGCCGTCGCGCAGCTCGACCGCCTCGTGCTCGCCGGTCGAGGCGCCGGAGGGAACCGCCGCCCGCCCGAAGGCGCCCGACGCGAGCCGGACGTCGACCTCGACGGTCGGATTGCCGCGCGAGTCGAGGATCTGGCGCCCGCGGACCTCCGAGATCGCGCTCACAGCCCTTCCTCCTTCGCGCGGTCGTAGTACGCGTCCTGGGCCTCGAGGCCGAGCGCGCGCCAGTCCTCGCCCGCGGCCTCAGCCAGCTCCGCTGCCCGCTCGACCCTCGCGACGAACCGGCGCGTCGTCGCGCGCAGGGCCAGCTCGGGGTCGACGTTGAGGCGGCGCGCGACGTTCACGATCGTGAACAGCACGTCACCGAGCTCGTGGAAGACCTGCGGATCCGGCTCGGTCTCGGGCGCGGGAGCGCCCGCCAGCTCGACCGCGCCCGCGAGCTCGCCGAGCTCCTCGGCGACCTTCGAGAGCGGGCCCTCGAGATCCGGCCAGTCGTACCCGGCCGCTGCCGCGCGGCGCTGCACCTTGCGCGCCTGGAGGAGCGCGGGGAGCGACTCGGGGACCGCGTGGAAGATGCCCTCGCGCCCCTCCTCGTCAGTCTTGATCTCCTCCCAGCGCTCGCGAACGCGTCCGGCGGTCCGCGCCTCCGCGTCGCCGAACACGTGCGGATGCCGCCGGACGAGCTTCTCGTGCACCGCTCGCGCGACGCGCTCGAGGTCGCCGTTGCCCTTGCTCCTCGAGGAGCAGGGCGAGGAAGTAGACCTGGAAGAGGAGGTCGCCGAGCTCGCCGAGCAGCTCCGCGTCGTCCCCCGACAGCGCCGCGTCGGCAACTTCGTACGCCTCCTCGACGGTGTGCGGCACGATCGTCCGCGCAGTCTGCTCGCGATCCCACGGGCAGTCGCGGCGAAGCCGGCGGGTCAGCTCCTGGAGGTCGAGGAGGGCCTCCGCGAGAGCCATCGACCGGGAACTTACTGGCTCTCGGTCTCCGTCGTCTCGGTCGTGGTCTCGTCCGGGAGCTCCGGCGGCTCGTAGCCGGTCGCGTAGCTGACGTCGCCGGCCTTGTCCGAGCGGAGGTCCTCGACCCACTCCGTCATGAAGTTCGTCTTCTTCTGCTGCAGCAGCGTGGCCTTGATCGACGCCTTCACCTTGTTCAGCGGCGTCGACTCGGCCTTCCGGATGGGCGAGGTGGCCTGGATGATGTGGTACCCGTAGGTCGTCTTGACGGGCTCCGAGATGGCGCCCTGCTCCAGCTCGAAGGCCTCCTTGTCGAACTCGGGCACCGACCGGCCCCGCTCGGCCAGGTACTTGCCGCCCTCCCTCGCCGAGACGGTGTCCGCGGAGTGCTCCTTCGCGAGCGCGGCGAAGTCGGCGCCATCCTGGAGTTCGGCGTAGAGCTGGTCTGCCTCGACCTTGCTCTTCGCGAAGTCGACCTGGCCGTTCTTGGCCTTCACGGCGATGAGGATGTGCCTGACGTCACGCGACTCCGGCTTCGAGTAGTTGGCCTGGTTCTGCTGGTAGTAGGCGGCGATCTCGGCGTCGGGCACCTCGACTTCCTTGGTGACCTCGTCGAAGAGCTTCTGCGAGAGGACCGACGTCCGGATCGTCTCGCGGAAGGCCTCCATCGTGAATCCCTGGTCCTTCAGGGCCTTCTCGAACTCGGCGCGCTTGCCGGCGAAGCGACTCTTCACGAACTCGTCGACTTCCTTGTCGATGTCCTTCTCCGTGATCTCGATGTCGCGCTCCTCGGCCTCCTGCTCGAACTGCTCGCGCTGCACGAGGAACGCGACGTACCGCTTCTGGATGTCCTGGTACTCGGGAGTCCCCGCCTTCGGAAACTCCTGGTTCTGGGCCTCGGAGTTCTCCTTCGCGCGCCCCACGAGCTCGTCCAGCTCGGCTTTCGTGATCTCGGTGCCGTTGACGACGGCGACGGCGCTGTCCGGAACGTCGCCGGAGCTGCCACACGCCGAGACGACGAGGACGAGCGCTGCCACGAGGGGCACGAAGATGAGGCGCAAGAGGTTCATGCGGGCCCGGGAGGTTATAGCCGCTGAGGTGTTAGGCACAGGTTGAGAACTGTTCGGAAGCGGGCCGAGATCGGTTTGCTCGAGCACTTGCAAACTAGGCGGCAAGCCGTGCTCCGACGATTGCCGCGGGCAGCTCCAGAGCCGCCTCGAGCGACTCCACGCGGAGCGAGACCTCGCGCTTCGACGTCGAGTAGATCGCGGTCGGAGCGGCCGCGCGCAGAAGCTGGAGCTCGACCGAGCCGAGCGCGACCGGGCCGACCGTCGCGCGCCCCGCGCGGTAGACGAGGTAGTCGGCGCCGAGCCGCGCGAGCTTCAGCTTGGCCTCCTGGATCGCGAACAGGTTCTCGACCGGCTCCGGGATCGGCCCGTAGCGGTCCTCGGTCGAGGCCACGAGCTCGCGCAGCTCGTCCTCGCTCTCGGCGAGCGCGATCCGGCGGTGGAGGTCGATCTTGAGCGCCTCGGCCGCGACGTAGTCCGCCGGCACGTACGCGTCGACGCGCGCGTCCACCCGGACCGGGCGCACCGCGATCCGGCGCTCTCCCGAGAGCTCCGCGACCGCCTCGTTCAGCATCTCGACGTAGAGCTCGAAGCCGAGGGCGGCCACGTGCCCGGACTGCTCCGGCCCGAGCAGGTCGCCCGCGCCGCGTATCTCCAAGTCGCGCATCGCGATCTGGAAGCCTGCGCCGAGCTCCGTGTGGTCGGCGAGCGTCGCGAGTCGCGCTCGCGCCTCGGCCGTGAGCTCGGAGGCCTCGGGGTAGAAGAGGTACGCGTAGGCGAGGACGTCCGAGCGGCCCACGCGACCGCGGATCTGGTAGAGCTGCGCGAGCCCGAGCATGTCCGCGCGCTCGACGACGAGCGTGTTGGCCTGCGGGATGTCGATGCCCGACTCGATGATCGTCGTCGAGACGAGGACGTCGGCGTCGCCGGCGAGGAACGCGTGCATCCGCTCCTCGAGCTCGCGCTCGGACATCTGCCCGTGCGCGACGAGGAAGCGCTGGCCGGGCAGCAGTTGGCGCAGCTTCTCCGCCGCCTCGTCGATCGACTCGACGCGGTTGTGCAGGTAGAACGCCTGCCCGTTGCGCGCGTGCTCCCGCTCGAGCGCGGTCCTCACGAGCTCCTCGTCGTACTCGCCGACGGTCGTGCGGACGGGGAGCCGTCCCTCGGGCGGCGTCTCGATCACCGAGATGTCGCGGAGGCCGGAGAGCGACATGTGCAGCGTGCGCGGGATCGGCGTCGCGGAGAGCGCGAGCACGTCGACCTCGAGCCGGAGCGAGCGGAGGAGCTCCTTCTGCGCGACTCCGAAGCGCTGCTCCTCGTCGAGGATGACGAGCCCGAGCTCCTTCGGGATCACGTCTCGAGAGAGGATGCGGTGCGTCCCGATCAGGACCTCGACCTTGCCCTCCTGGAACTCGCGGAGGACCCTCGTCTGGTCGGCCTTCGTGCGGAAGCGCGAGACCATCTCGACGCGCACCGGGAAGTCGCGGTAGCGCTCGCGGAACGTGTTCCAGTGCTGCTCGGCGAGGATCGTCGTCGGGCAGAGGACGAGTGTCTGCTTCCCGTTCAGCGCCGCGGCGAAGGCCGCGCGCACCGCGACCTCGGTCTTGCCGAAGCCGACGTCGCCGCAGACGAGCCGGTCCATCGGCCGCCCTGCCTCGAGGTCCTCCTTCATCGCCTCGATCGCCTGCCGCTGGTCGTCGGTCTCGCGGTACGGGAAGGACGCCTCGAGCCGCTCGAGCCAATCCTGGTTCAGGTCGAACGCGAAGCCCGGGGCCTGCTGCCGGCGGGCGTAGAGCGCGATCAGCTCGCCGGCGAGCTCGTGCACCGCCGAGCGGGCACGGCTCTTGAGGTTCTGCCAGGCCTTGCCGCCGAGCTTCGAGAGCGCCGGCGCGCCGGCGTCGGCGCCGATGTACCGGCTCACCTTCGGCAGCTGCTCGTGCGGGACGTAGAGCCGGTCCTCGCCCTTGAACGCGAGGTGGAGGTAGTCGCGCGTGACGCCCGCGACCGTCTTCGTCTCGAACGCGAGCAGCTGGCCGACGCCGTGGTCCTCGTGCACGACGTAGTCGCCGGTGCGGAGGTCGGCGAAGGACTGGAGGGCGCGGCCGAGCCTCGCGTCGGCGCGCGGTGGCTTCTTGCGGAAGACCTGCGTGTCGGGAAGGAGCGCGACGCCGAGGTCGCGCCAGACGAACCCGCGCCGCGCGGGGCTGACGACGAAGCGGAGCGCGGGCTCGTCGGGGAGCGGGGCGTCCTCCTCGACGACGTCGGCCTCGACCTTCCGGAGCAGCCGCTCGGTGCGGAGCGCCTCGCCCTTGTGCGGGAACGCCACGAGCACGTTTCGCCCCTGCCGGAGCATCCCGACGAGCTCGGTCTCCGCCTCGGCGAGGCCGCGGGCGGCGATC
Organism: uncultured Actinomycetes bacterium; assembly: GCA_963796405.1. Classification (GTDB taxonomy): domain Bacteria; phylum Actinomycetota; class Thermoleophilia; order Gaiellales; family Gaiellaceae; genus GMQP-bins7. The sequence continues at coordinate 70,305 of CAWCLL010000010.1, read as the reverse complement.
GCCGGGCGCTGCGCGTCGAAGGAGTGGCGCTGGGCGCGCGGGAAGGGATCGAGCTCGGCTGCGCCGTCGAGCGGTGGCGGCTCGAACCCGACGTCCTCGTCCCAGACGCGGCGCACGTCGTCGGGCTGCCAGACGAGGTCGGGAGCGCGGTCGAGAGGCGGGACGAGATCGGTGGCGGGGGTTGCGTCCTCGTCGTCGAGCGTGGGCTCGACGAGATCCTGGCGGCGCTCGGCGGCGGGGTAGATCACCGCGTCGTCGACCGGATGCAGCGCGCGCTGGGTGAACGGCGAGAACGCCCGCACCTGCTCGATCTCGTCGCCGAAGAGCTCGATGCGCAGCGGCTCGCGGCCGGTGCTCGGGAACACGTCGACGAGCCCGCCGCGCACCGCGATCTGCCCGCGCTCGTCGACGCGCTCGGCGCGCGCGTAGCCCGCGAGCGTCAGCTCCTCGACGAGCGAGTCGAGGTCGATCTCGGCGCCGACGGCGATGCGGACGGGGCTCGGGCGCTCGCTCTCGGGAGGAAGGCGTTCGGAGAGGGCACGCGCGGAGGCCGCGACGAAGCCGCCCTCCGCGAGCACCGCGAGCGCGCGGGCGCGCTGCCCGACGAGGTGCGCCGGGGGCTCGAGCCCGGAGCCGACACCGACGCCGCGACTCGGGAGAAGCGCGACGCCCGCGGGGTCGACGTACCAGGCGACCGCCTCGGCCGCGTCGCGCGCGTGCTCGTCCTCGGGGAGCACGCAGAGAAGCGGCCCGCCGCGGGTCTCGACGAGCGTCGCGAGGACGAGCGGAAGCGCGGACTCGGAGACGCGCGCCGCGGCCGGGAAGTCGTCTGCGAACGCGCGGAACGCCTCGCTCTCGGCGAGGGTCGTGACGAGACAGTGGAGCGGTGAGATCGTCCGGTCCATGACTTCGGCGGGACTCGCGTCCCGCGAGGGCATCGTAGCCCTCCCTTGCACGGCCGAGAAAGCCCGCCGAAACGGCCCCCACATACCCCCAGGGGCACTCCCGTGTCCCTACACGAACGGTACCGGTGGTCGGGTCACGCGTGGGTCACGAGTCTGTGCCGAGTTCGCACCGAGCAGGCCGGACCGCCGAGCCGATCGTTCGCGCCGAGCACGACCGAGACCCCCAGAGGCCCGTCGCGGCCGGCCGAGTCCGACTGTGTCCGCGGAAGCGTGACTGCCGGAGGCGCCGCCGCCCTCACCCAACCCGGGGCGGGCGTCAGTTGAAGCGCTGTTGCGTCTCGACGAGCCCGTCCGAGAGCAACGACTCCACCGCGTCCGCCGCCCGCGACACCAGCGACTCGGCGTCGTCCTCCGGCGCGAACGGCGAGAGCACGTAGTCGGACACGCTCCGGTGATCCCCGCGCCCCGGCCGCCCGACCCCGATCCTCACGCGCAGGAACTCGGCCGTGCCCAGCGTCTGCGAGATCGAGCGCAGCCCGTTGTGGCCCGCCAGCCCGCCGCCGAGCCGCACCTGCAGCCGGGCCAGCGGCAGATCGACGTCGTCGTGGACGACGAGGACGTGCTCGGGCTCGACCTTGAAGAAGCGCGCCGCGGCCGAGATCGAGCGCCCGGACTCGTTCATGTACGTCTCGGGCTTGAGAAGCGCCACGCGCGACTCGCCGACCCGCGTCTCTGCGAGCCGGCCGCTGAACTTCGACTTGAACGACCCGTCGTGCCGGCGGGCGAGCTCGTCGATCACCATCCACCCCGCGTTGTGGCGATCGCCCGCATGCTCGCGACCAGGGTTCCCGAGACCCGCCACGAGCAGGTCGAGCGTCGAGGCGCCCGAGCCCCGACGGAACAGGCGCAAGGGTTACTCCTCGTCCGACTCTTCGGACGGCGCCGCGGCCTCCTCGGCTGCCTCGGCCTCCTCCGGAACCTCGCCTGCCTCGGCCAGCGCCTCGGCCTCCGCCTCGGCTGCCGCCGCCGCCTCGGCCTCCTCGAGCTCGGCGAAGCCGCGCGGCACCGACACGGTCGCGATGACCGTCTCGTGCGGATCGTCGAGGAAGGTGACCTTCTCGACCAGCGGGATGTCCTCGAGCCGGAGGACGTCACCGACCTCGAGCGCGGTCACGTCGACCTCGATGTGCTCCGGAACATCCATCGGGAGGGCCTCGACGTGCAGCTCGCGCCCGATGAGGGAGAGCACGCCGCCGGTCTTCACGCCCGCGGGCTCACCGATGAGGTTGATGACGACGGTCGCGGTGATCGGCTGGTCGAGACGCACCTCGCGCAGGTCGAAGTGCGTCATCGTGCCGCGGATCGGATCTCGCTGGTAATCGGCCAGAACCGACGGATGAACGGTCGTCTGCCCTTCGACCACGACGTCGAGGATCCCGTGCAGGCCCGACGGCCCCGTGACGGCCGCCCGCAGCTGGCGCTCCGGCACGACGATCGCGCGGGAGTGCCCGTTGCCATAGAGCACGCCGGGGATCAGCCCCTGCTTACGCAGGCGCCGCGTGTGGCGCGAGCCGAGCTCCTCTCGTTCGCGCACTTCGAGCTTGATCCGGTCTCCGGACATCGGCGGCGGATTGTAGCGGCGGGCCGCTTTCGCCTGCGGATCCTCGATCCCCAGCGCGACCGCGCTCGATGAGAAAACGCTGGACGAGCTCGCCGTCAGGCGTCACTGTGGAAGACGCAGCCGCCCCGCGAGGCAGGGAACGGGGACCCTGTAGGGCCTCGCGGAGCGGCTGCTAACGGAGAGCCCGGGGAGGAAAGGGCGGGGCCCTCCGCAGATCGGTGCGACTACTGGGTGCGATGTCGACGACAGTCAGGCGGCGGCCTCTCGCAGCTTCGGAGAGACAGACGGCCCCCTCGATGTCGTCGCGCATGATCACCCCTCTGGCACCGGGCAGGTAACAACTGCTGTCGCCGACGCGAGCGCGAGACCCGAACAGAGCCTCGGCCGCGACGCCACGATCTATGCCCGACGTTCCTGCCCTTTCGAGAGCAACGAACGCCGTGACGCCATCTTATCCCCTCTGGTTACGAGGTCAAGCTGCCGCGGCGGCGCCGTCTGCGCTCGGGCCCGCCTGCCCCATCACGAAGACCTCGACCGCCATGTCCGGATCGTGCGTGACCTGCGAGAAGAACGCCTCGACGGTGCGGCCCGTCGCCCCCTCGACTATCTCGGTGAAGGTAGGACGCATCCAGTCCTGGAACATCGTCCGCGTCTCGCGCACCTGCACGAACGCACCCTCGGCGATCATCTTCTTCTCGATCGTCGTGAAGCAGTCCTCGAGCCTGGTCATGACGACGTCCTGATGGATGAGCGTGCGAATGCGGTCTGCGCCGCGTCCGTAGTGCTCGAGGTGAAGCGACCCGATGCCGTTCGAGATCGTGGTCGCCTGGTTCTTGAGATCGGTAGCGCCTGATGAGCCGGCCACAACACTTCTCCTCCCGCTAAGGCTCAGACCTGGCGCAACCCGTTGACGAGCGCAGCGGCGGAAGGAGAGAGCTAAGTGCGACCAGTGTACGCGCAGAACTAGAAGAGCTGGTTCTCGCCGCCGAAGATCGCGGACACCGAGTCGTCGGCGAAGACGTTCATGATCGTCTCCGCCAGCAGCCCGGACACGGTGAGCACCGTCAGGTTCGAGGGCCGCAGGCGCGGGTCGACCGGCACGGTGTCGGTCACGAGCATCCCGGTGATGTCGCTGTCGGCGAACCGGTGGAGCGCGCCCTCGCTGAAGAGGCCGTGCGTGGCGAAGACCCAGATCTCCTTCGCTCCCTGCTCCCTGAGCGCCGCGACGTTCGCGAGGAGCGTGCCGCCGGTCATGATCACGTCGTCGCCGACGATCGCGATCTTGTCGCGGACGCGCCCCGTGATCTCGGTGACCGAGACCTGGTCGTCCGCATGCCGCGTCTTGTGGATGATCGCGAAGTCGGCGTCGATCATCTCCGCGAACCGGACTGCGAGCCGGGCGCGGCCCGCGTCGGGCGAGACCGAGACGACGTCCGAGCCCGTGAGACCCATGTCGCGGAAGTGACGCGCGAAGAGTGGAAGCGCCGTCATGTGGTCGACCGGGATCGTGAAGAAGCCCTGGATCTGGCCCGCGTGCAGGTCCATCGTCAGCACGCGGTCGGCCCCGGCGAGCTGGAGCATGTCGGCGACGAGTCGCGCCGAGATGGGCTCGCGCGGCTTCGCCTTCCGGTCCTGGCGCGCGTACGGGAAGAGCGGCGTGACCGCGGTGATCCGCTTCGCCGATGCGAGCTTCGCCGCCTGGATCATGAAGGCGAGCTCCATGAGGTTCCGGTCGACCGGGTCGCAGCCCGTCTGGAGGAGGAAGACGTCGGCGCCGCGGATCGACTCGTCGTACCGGCAGTACGACTCGCCGTTCGGGAACGTCTTGAGCTCGATCTCGCCGAGCTCCACGCCGAGCTTCTCCGCGATCTTCTCGGCGAGCTCGCCGTGCGAGCGGCCGGCGAAGACCATCAGCCGCTTCTTCGGCGTCAGGGGGATCGCGTGTCCGATGCTCACCTCGGGCCGCGTGCGGTCGGCTTCGAGCCCGGGGAGCGTCTGCTCAATCGTTCCGCTTTCCACCGCGTCCTTCCTTGTTCGCTTGGCGGGCACGCGCGATCGCCAGCGCGTTGGCAGGGACATCTTCCGTGATCACCGATCCTGCTGCAGTCCATGCGTCGTCTCCGACCTCGACGGGTGCGACCAGCACAGTGTCGACGCCGAGCCTGACGTTGCGCCCGATCGTCGTCTTTCCCTTGGGCCGGCCGGCCTCGTGCGGGAAGTTCGCGGTGATCGAGCCGGCACCCACATTCGAGCCGGCGCCGATCTCGGCGTCCCCGACGTACGACAGGTGCGGCACTTTGGTCTCGTCCCCGATCACGGCGTTCTTCAGCTCCACGAACGTCCCGGCCTTCGCGCCCGCTCCGAGCACGGTTCCGGGGCGAAGGTAACAGAACGGCCCCACGGCGGCACCGTTGCCGACCTCGGCGTCCACGAGCACTGCGTGCGGGCCGATCTCGGCGCCGGCTCCGATGCGCGAGGCGCCGCGGACGACGGTGAAGGGATGGATGACGGCGTCGGCCTCGATCGTCACCTCGGCATCGATCCAGGTCGAGCCGGGATCCACGATCGTGACGCCCGCGAGCATGTGCGCCTCGTTGACGCGATCGCGAAGCGCCGCCGCGGCATCCGCGAGCTCCGCCCGGGTGTTGACGCCTTCGGTCTCCATCGGGTCTCCTCCCTTGTGCACGGCGACCTTGCCTCCTTCCTCGACGAGGAGCGAGACGGTGTCGGTCAGGTAGAGCTCGCCCTGGGCATTCTGCGGGGTCAGCCGCTCGAGCACGGGCCACAACCGCTCGGCGCGGAACACGTAGATCGACGAGTTGACCTCGCGGACCGCGAGCTGCTCGGGGCTCGCGTCGCGCGCCTCGACGATCGCGGCGAGGCCGCCGTCGCCGTTTCGGAGCACGCGGCCGTACTCCCTCGGGTCGTCGGGCTCGAACGAGAGCACGGTCGCCCAGGCTTCCGCTTCGGCGGTGCGTCGTCGATCAGGTCGCGGAGGAGGCCAGGAGTGAGGAGCGGCGTGTCGCCGGAGAGGACGAGCACGTCGCGCGAGCGGCCCTCGAGCGCGGCGCGGGCGCTCCGGACGGCGTCGCCCGTCCCGCGCGGCTCCTCCTGCACCGCGACCTCGATCCCGTCGAACGCGTCCGCGGTCGAGGGCGCCGCGACGACGACGAGCGGCGCGGCGCCGAGCTCGTTCGCAGTCTCGAGCACCCAGTCGACCATCCGCCGGCCGAGCAGCGGGTGCAGGTGCTTCGGGATCTCGGAGCGCATGCGCGTGCCGAGGCCCGCGGCCATGACGACCGCGCCGAGCTCCCTCTCGTCCGCAGGCGGCATCGAGGCTGGGGCGCCAGGATTCGAACCTGGGATCACGGGACCAAAACCCGTTGCCTTACCACTTGGCCACGCCCCAGAGCGAGGTCATCTTGCCATTCGCGGTCGCGTGACCCACGTGCGGCCCACGCCCTCGAGCGCTCCCGCGGCTCTCTCGGCTTCGTCGACACCCTCGAAGAGGCCGTAGACCGCAGGGCCGGCACCGGTCACGTCTGCTCTGAACGCTCCGGCGGCGCGCAGGTCGGCGGCCAGGGGCGAGGAGGCGAGGTCGTTCGGCGGGAGGTGCGCGAGATCCTGCGCGCGCTCCATGCCCACGAGCGCGTCGAGGAGAACGGAGTGGCGATGCTCGAACCCGGTCGTTCCGGCGCGCGTGTCGAAGCGGTCGTAGACGGAGGCGGTCGACTCCTTCGTCGCGCCCTCCGGCAGGACGAGCAGCACGGCGTAGTCCGTGGGGAGCTCGAGCCGCGAGAGCTCGGAGCCGTTCCCCACGCCGAGCTGCGGGCCTTCGCACAGGAAGAACGGGACGTCGGCGCCGAGGCGCGCGGCGATGCTCGTGCAGAGCGTCGGGGGCGAGAGGCTCCGGCAGGAGCTCGTTCGCGAGCCGCAGCGCGGCGGCGGCGTCCGAGCTTCCTCCGCCGAGGCCGGCCGCGACCGGGATGCGCTTCTCGATCCGCACGCGCCAGCCGGGCTCGACTCCGGCCGCGGTCGCGAGCGCCTCGAGCGCGCGCGCGGACGAGCGTGTCCTCGGCGAAGCCCTCGACGGCGAGCTCGTCCGCCGGCTCGAGCTCGACGTCGTCGTGGAGGTCGAGCGCCTGGAGGACGGTCGCGACCTCGTGCTTCCCGTCGGCGCGGAGCGGACCGACGACGAGCGCGAGGTTGAGCTTCGCGTGCGCCTCCGCGCGGCTCATCGAAGCGCGTCGGCGAGAGCGACGAACTCGTCCGGCGCGAGCTCCTCGGCGCGGACGTTGGGCGCCCTGCCGATCTCCGCGAGTGCCGACTCCGCCTCCTCGCGGGCGGCGACTCCCGCGAGCGCGACCGAGTTCGCGAGCGTCTTCCGCCGGTGCGCGAACGCGGCGTCGACCACCGGGCGGACGGCGGCGAGCGGCGGGCCGTCCACGCGGACGAAGGCGACGAGCGCGGAGTCGACACGGGGTCGAGGCCGGAACACGGTCGGCGGCACCGGGTGGAAGCCGACCTTGCGCGTCTTCAACTGGATGAGGACCGAGACCGCTCCGTAGGCCTTCGTCCGCGGCTCCGCGAAGAAGCGGTCGGCGACCTCGCGCTGCACCATCACGCACCAGCGCTCGAGGGACGGGATGCCCTCGAGGCTCTCGACGACGACCGGGGTCGCGATGTTGTACGGGAGGTTCGCGACGAGCTTCCGCGGCGGTGGGTCGAGCGCCGCGTGGTCGAGCCGCAGGGCATCGCCGAAGACGAGGTCGACGTTCTCTCGTCCGGCGAGCGACTCGACCAGGACGCACTCGAGCGCGCGATCGATCTCGACCGCGTGCACGCGCGCGACGCGGCCGGCGAGATAGCGCGTGAGCACGCCGAGGCCGGGGCCGATCTCGAGCACGACGTCGTCCGGCTCGAGCTCGGCGAGCCGGCCGATGACGCCGAGGATGTTCTCGTCGACGAGGAAGTGCTGGCCGAGCGACTTCTTGGGCGTGACGCTCATGCGAGTCCGAAGGCGGCGGCCGCGTTGGCGTGCGTGAGAGCGGCGAACGCGGTCGCGTCCTCGCCGCGCGCCTCCGCGAGCGCGGCGACGGTGTGGACGACGTGGGCGGGCTCGTTCCGGCGGCCGCGTACGGGTTGCGGGAGCGAGGTACGGGCTGTCGGTCTCGACGAGGATCCGGTTGGCGGGCACGGCGGCAGCGGCCTCGCGCAGCTCGGGCGCCTTCGGGTACGTCGCGTTGCCGGCGAACGAGACGTAGTAGCCGCGCTCGAGGGCTGCCGGCAGGAGCTCCGGCGACGAGAAGCAGTGCAGGACGACGGGGCCCGCGAAGTCCTCGAGGGCGGCAGCCGTCTCCGCCGCGGCGTCGCGGCTGTGGATCACGACGGGAAGGCCGAGCTCGTCCGCGAGCGCGAGCTGTGCCTCGAACAGGCGGAGCTGCTCCGCGGGGGTCGCGAAGTCCCTCGCGTTGTCGAGCCCGGTCTCGCCGACCGCGACGGCCTTGTCGTGCGCGAGCAGGTCTCGCAGCTCGTCGACTCGATCGGCTTCGGGTGTCGCAGCCTGGTGCGGGTCGATCCCGAGTGCCGCATGGACGCCGTCGTGCGCCTCCGCGATCGCGAGCGCGCGCCGGCACGACTCGATGCCCGTCCCGATCGTGACGATGCGCGTCACGCCGGCGGCCTGCTGCCCGCTCGACGAGCGACGCGGCAGGCTCGTCGCACGCGTCGAGGTGCGCATGCGAGTCCGTCACGCCGGTGTCGCAGCCGCTTCCATGCGCGCGAGCTCGTCGGCGACGACCGCCTCGGGATCGAGTTTCGCGAAGAGCGGGACGGGCTCGCGGAGGGTCTGTCCCGGAGGTAGCGCGCTCGGCTCCCAGCGACCCGTCCACGACTGCGTAGTCGCCGGTGAGGACGACGTGCTCGCCGCCTTCGCCGTCGTCCACCGGCCGGAGCTCGAGCGGCCCCGCGATGAGCCCGTCGTAGCCGAGCAGCTCGTGCAGGCGCTGCGCGGAGAACGGAAGGAACGGCGCGAAGAGGACCTTCAGGCTGTCGACGGCGCGCAGGGCGACGTGGAGGACCGTCGCGGCGCGTTCACGATCGGACTCGAGCAGCGCCCACGGCGCCTGCTCCGCGACGTACTGGTTCCCGAGGCCGGCGATCCGCATGACCTCCTGGAGCGCGTTCTTGAAGCGCGTGGCCTCGATGAGCGACCCGACCGACTCGAAGCCGCGCTCGACCTCGGCGAGGAGCGCCTCGTCGGCCTCGGTGAGCTCGCTCGGCTCGGGAACCGCGCCGAAGTTCTTGTACGCGCTCTGGAGTGTCCGGTTGACGAGGTTCCCCCACGTCGCGACGAGCTCGTCGTTGTTGCGCCGGGCGAACTCGGACCAGGTGAAGTCCGTGTCCTGCGTCTCGGGGCCGGCGATCGAGAGGAAGTAGCGCAGCGCGTCCGCGTCGTACCGGCTCAGGAAGTCGCGCACGAGCACCTGCGCCCCCCGGCTCGAGCTGAACTTCTTGCCCTCCATCGTGAGGAACTCGCTCGAGGCGACGTTGTCGGGCAGCTCGAGGGGGCCACGGCCGGCGCCGTACTCGCCGCCCTCGCCGTATCCGAGCAGCATGCTCGGCCAGATCACGGTGTGGAAGACGATGTTGTCCTTCCCCATGAAGTACGCGTGCTCCGCGTCCGGGTTCTGCCACCACTCCCGCCAGGCGTCGGGCGTGCCTCGCACCGTCGCCCACTCGATCGCGGCGGACAGGTAGCCGATGACCGCGTCGAACCAGACGTAGATCCGCTTGTCGGGGTCGTCCTCGTAGCCCGCGACGGGGATCGGGACGCCCCAGTCGAGGTCACGGGTGATCGGCCGCGGCTTCAGCTCCTTGACGAAGTTGAGCGAGAACCGCCGGACGTTCTGGCGCCAGTGCTCCTGTGACTCGATCCACGCGGTCAGCTGCTCCTTGAACGCGGGGAGGTCGAGGAAGAGGTGCTTCGTCTTCCGGAAGACCGGCGTCGAGCCGTCGACGCGCGAGCGCGGCTCGATCAGGTCGACGGGGTCGAGCTGGTTCCCGCAGTTGTCGCACTGGTCGCCGCGCGCGCTCTCGTAGCCGCAGATCGGGCACGTGCCCTCGATGTAGCGGTCGGGGAGCGTGTGGCCGGTCGAGGCGGAGAACGCGCCGAGCGTCTCGTGCTCGACGACGTACCCCTTCTCGTACAGCGTCCGGAAGAGGTCGCGCGTGACGCGGTAGTGATTCGGAGTCGTCGTCCTCGTGAACAGGTCGTACGAGAGCCCAAGGGCGTGGAGGTCCTCGACGATGAGCCGGTTGAAACGGTCGGCGGTCTCACGCGGCGACTCGCCCGCGGCGTCCGCCGCGACCATGACCGGTGTGCCGTGCTCGTCCGTGCCGCTGACCATCAGCACGTCGTTGCCCCGCAGCCGGTGGTAGCGGGCGAAGGTGTCGGACGGCACTCCGAACCCCGCCACGTGGCCGATGTGACGGAGCCCAGACGCGTACGGCCACGCGACCGCGACCAGGATCTTCCTCGGGCTCGGTGACTCCGGCCGGCTCACGGCCGTCAATCATAGGCAGTGGATTTCGGCCGACCCTGCGCGCGACGAGCCGCGCCGAAGCGGCAAGCCCGAGCGCGAGGAGCAGGACCGAGGCGAGGGCGAGGACGAGCCCGCGCGGTCGCTGCTCGTCTCCCCGGCCATCCGGCGTGGCAGCCTCTCCGACTCCGCGATCGATCGTCCGTGCCCCAGACGTCGCCGGTCGCGCGCTCGAGAGTGGAGGCCGCGGGTGAGTTCTGCCGTCACGAGGCACGTCCGCCGCGGCTACCGGCGCACCGGACCCGCGAGCAGCGCTGGCTCGCACGCGATCGAAGGGCTCGCCTCGAGCGCCTCCCGACGGACGGACGCTCCGGGCGTCGGCCCCGGAGACTTGCGCCGCAGTGGTGCTCCGGCTGTGTCGTCGCGAAGCGGCCGACGACGAGCCCGTCGCCTTCCGTGCACGAGCAGCACGCTCTCCGGTGGAACCGGTCGCAGCCACGAGGACCGGCTCTGGCGCCGGCGTCGTCGGCGCGACCGGTTCCGCAACCGGTGGCTCCGGCACAGGGGTCGGCTCGGGAGGAGAGGGTGCGGGCGGCGCCACGGATGCCGGCGGAGGGGTGGTGGCATCTCGCGGCGGAAGCAGGGACAGTGGGTCGACGTAGGTCTCGCCGTCACGGACCCCGAGGTGCACGTACGGGACCTCGTGCTCGGGCGTGCCGGAGGGGCCTGCCTCGGCGACCGGCTGCCCCTCGGCGACGAGCGCGCCACGCTGCACGAGCAACGGGCCGACGTGCGTGAGCGACACCTTGTACCCGCCCGGAGTGAGGATCGTGATCGTCAGCCCGTGCGTCGGAACCTGGGCCGCAAACGTCACCTCGCCCGCCGAAGGCGCCCGGACGACCTGCGCGCCCCCGAGGGCGACGTCGATGCCGCGATGCTGCCCGCCGGCGTACGGGTCGTCCCCGAGCGAGAAGCCGCGCAGCACCTCGCCCTCCGCGGGCCACGACCACGCAGTGGCCGCCGGCGCCGTCGTCAGCGCCCAGCCGAGCGCCAGGACGACGGCTGCAAGAGCCCGGGTTGCCCGATGCGGGAACACACGACGACGGTAGCGCCGGGTCGACGCGAGGCGCAACGCAATTGTCGAAGTTGTTACAGAGAGGCCCGGTAGAGGGCGTTCCGGGGAGCGCCGGTGAGCCGCGCCACGACATCGGCGGCCTGCCTGCGCGGCACTCCGGCGGCGACGAGCTCCGCGACGGCGGCGAACGCGTCCTCGTTCAGCTCGTCACCCGCCACGCCGGGAGCCCCTCCGAGCACCAGCGTGATCTCGCCCCGCGGCGCGCTCGTCGAACCGCGCGCGCCAGCTCCGCGAGCGTCCCGCGCACGATCTCCTCGTGCAGCTTCGTCAGCTCGCGGCAGACGGCCGCCTCGCGCTCGGGCATCTCCTCCGCCAGCACCGGCAGCGACGCCGGAAGCCTCCGCGGCGACTCGAAGGCGACGACCGAGTGAGGCCAGCGCGCGAGCTCAGCCGCCAGCGCACGCAGCTCGCCGGCCCGCCGCGGCAGGTACCCGAGGAACTGGTAGCGCTCGCCGACGAGACCGCTCGCGACGAGAGACGTCTCGACGGCCGACGCGCCCGGGAGCACCGTTACCGCCAGCCCCGACGAGACCGCCGCCGCGATCAACCGCGCGCCGGGGTCGTTGACCCCGGGCAAGCCGGCGTCCGAGACCAGCGCGACCCGCTCCCCCCGCCCGAGCCGCTCGAGCACCTCCGCGCCACGCGCAGCCTCGTTGTGGCGGTGGTAGCTGAGCAGCCGCGCCTCGATGCCGTGTCGGTCCAGGAGGACCCGCGTGCGCCGGGTGTCCTCGCAGAGCACGAGGTCGGCCTCGCGCAGCTCCTCGAGCACGCGAAGCGTCACGTCGCCGAGGTTCCCGATCGGCGTCGCGCAGACCGCGAGCGGCACTAGGCCTCTCCGTCGAGGGCGTCGAAGCCGACGAGCGCGGCGCCGATCAGCCCCGCGTCCGTGCCGAGCTCCGCGGACACGACCCGAAGGGTCCCGTCCGCCGGAGCCAGTGCCTGCGGCGCGCGCGGCCGCCTGCGCGAGCTTCGAGCAGCAGATCACCCGCCGCCTCGCCGAAGCCACCGCCGACGATGACGACCTCCGGATCGAACAGGTTCGCAAGGGACCCGATCGCGGCCCCGAGATACCCGGCGATCTCGGACAGGGCCGCACGCGCCGCCTCGTCCCCGTCCCGCGCCCGCGAGACGAGGTCACGAGCGTCCGAGCCCGCGCCCCAGAGCTCCTGCGCGACCCGGTCGGCCGCGGTCCCGGACGCGAGCGCCTCGAGATGCCCGTGCCCGTGGCAGTTCCCCTGGCACGGAGGGCCGCCCGCCACGACGACCATGTGCCCGATCTCGGCCCAGCCGCGGTAGAGCGCGCCGTCGAGCACGATCCCACCGCCGACCCCGGTCCCGAGCGTGAGCACGACGAGGTTCGACGCGCCCCTCCCCGCGCCGAGCTTCCACTCCGCGAGCGCCGCCGCGTTCGCGTCGTTCTCGACTCCGACCGGGAGCCCGAAGCGGTCTCGCATGCCACTCGGCGAGGTCGACGTCGTCGAGCGCGAGGTTCGTCGCCCGCAGGACGCGGCGGGTTCCGCGCTCGAGGTTCGCGGGAACCCCGAGCCCGACCGCCGCAGCACCGCTCCCGAGCAGGGCCTCGACGGACTCCTCGAGCGCGGCGAGCACGTCCGACTCGGCTCCTCCCGGGCTCTCGACCTCGCGCCGCTGGAGCACCGTTCCCTCCCGGTCGACGACGCCGGCGAGGATCTTGGTCCCGCCTACGTCGACTCCGATGACAGGCGCGCCCACGGCCGCGGGCTACCATAGCGCCCCGGTGGCCGAGGGAGTCAAGCCCTACCGGCGCTACCGCGGTGGCCGAGTCAAGGGCAGGGTCCCTCTCGACAGAGGCAAGCGCGCAGCGCCTTCGTCCGGGAAGCCGGGAACCCCGGGCACGCCCAAGGGGCGGCGTCGCTGGGTGCGCTGGACCGTGCTCGCGCTCGTCGGGCTCCTGATCTTCTTCGTGGTCTGGGGGATCCTCGGCTATCTCTCGTTCTCGAGCGGCGTCGACGAGGCGAACGAGCGCCTGCCGCGGCGGGCGTACGCGCGGCTCGCGGAGCACGGCTCGATGCTCTCCGACCCGGCGACGATCCTCGTCATCGGCACCGACGGAGGCAAGGCGCCGGGCCGCGGCAACTCGAAGCGCTCGGACTCGCTGCTCCTCCTGCGCACCGATCCGAAGAACCACCGCCTCTCGTATCTCTCGATCCCGCGCGACCTGCGCGTCGACATCCCCGGCTTCGGCTCGGCGAAGGTCAACGCCGCGAACCAGTTCGGCGGCCCTGCGCTCACGATCGCGACCGTGCGGTCGTTCACCGGCCTTCCGATCCACCACGTCATCGTCCTCGACTTCGACGACTTCAAGGAGCTGATCGACGCGCTCGGCGGCGTCGAGGTGAACGTGCCGAAGAAGATCCTCTCGAACGAGTTCGACTGCCCGTACAACGCCGCACGCTGCGCGGAGTGGGACGGCTGGCGGTTCGCGAAGGGCACGCAGACGATGGACGGCCGGCGAGCGCTCGTCTACGCGCGCATCCGGACGAACAAGCTCGACCCGTCCGACAACGACCTGACGCGGGGAGCCCGCCAGCAGCAGGTCGCGGCCGCGGTCGGAGACGAGATCGCGAGCTTCGAGACGTTCCTGAGGCTCCCGTTCATCGGCGACTCGCTCGCGGCGCCGCTGACGACCGACCTCACCGCGGGCGAGCTCGTGAAGCTCGGCTGGGTTCGCTTCCGGGCCGACTCGAGCCGGTCGCTCCACTGCCGCCTCGGCGGCGAGCCCGCATCGATCGGCGGCGAGTCCGTGCTCCTCGGGAGCGAGGACAACCTCGAGGTGATCGCGATGTTCCTGCGCCGGACCGCCGCGCTGCCACCGCCGAAGGGCGCGCTCTACGACGGCGGCTGCACCCGCCGCCCCTAGCTGTCCGACGAGGGCTTCTTCTCGCTCTTGTCGCCCTTGTCGCTCTTGTCGCTCGACGTCTTCTCGGCGGGCTTGTCCGCGCTCTTCTCGGACGACGTGCTCTCCGCCTTGCGCCCGCCGCGGCCGTAGTCGGTGGAGTAGAAGCCCGACCCTTTGAAGTGCACCGCGACCGGGAAGAGGATCTTCTCCACGGGCCCCGCTCCGCACGCCGAGCACACCTCGACGGGCGCGTCGCTCATCTTCTGGAAGACCTCGAACGTGTGCCCGTTCGGGCAGCGGTACTCGTAGATGGGCACGCGTCGAAAAAGCCTACTGCCGGGCGCTGACGTCCGACTCCTCGCGCTCGCGGTCGAGGAGCTCCTGATAGCACGGCGCGCTCTCGAACGCCGCCAGCCCGCGAGGACGGCCGCGACGGCGGGCGATGCGGCGGCGACGCGCGATCGCGGCGAGCGCGGCGGAAGCGCCGACGACTCCCCCGAGCGCGAACGCCCGGAGACCGCCTCGCCGTTGCTCGCCGCCACGTCGCTGCTCGCCGTCCATGCTCGAATCTTACGATTGGCCGCGTGCTCGTCTGCGCCGTCGGAGACCTGACGCTCGACGTCGTCGTCCGGATCTCCGGGCCGCTCGCGACGGGCGGGGACACCGATGCCGAGATCGTGCTCTCGGCCGGCGGTCAGGCGGCGAACGTCGCGGCGTGGGTCGTCGCCCTCGGAGGAAGCGCGCGCGTCATCGGCAAGCGGGGCGCCGACGACGCCGGAGCGTTCGCTGTCGCCGGCCTCGAGCGAGCCGGCGTCGAAGTCCTCGGGCCCGTGGCCGGGCGGAACGGCGTGATCTGCTCGCTCGTCTCTCCCGACGCCCAGCGCTCGATGGCGTCGGATCGCGGCACGGCGATCGACCTCCGCCCGGACGAGCTCGAGCCCGCCTGGCTCGACGACTGCGACCACCTGTTCGTCTCCGGGTACGCGCTCATGCGCGAGCCGGCCCGGAGCGCGGCCTTCCGCGCGGCCGAGCTCGCCCGCGGCAACGGCGCCGCGGTCAGCGTCGATCTCGCCTCCTGGAGCGCGATCCGCGACGTCGGCGCGGACGAGTTCCGCGCGGTCGTCACCGCGCTCGCGCCGGATGTCGTCTTCGCGAACGAGGACGAGGAGCAGATCGTCGGAGGCATGCTCCCCGACGTGACCTGGATCCTCAAGCGCGGCGCGGGCGGCGCGTGGTTCGACGGCGACGAGCGGACCGCCGTGCCGGTCGAGCGGGTCGTCGACACGACCGGAGCGGGCGACGCGCTCGCGGCCGGCTGGATCGTCGGCGGGCCCGACGTCGCGCTCGAAGCCGCTGCGCGCTGCGTCTCGAAGCTCGGGGCGATGCCGTGAAGCTCGACATCGCGCCGCTCACCCAGGCGGAGGCCGAGGATATCGCGGGCTGGCGGTACGAGCCGCCGTACGACTTCTACGACTGGGATGCCGACCCGCGCGACCTCAGGGAGCTCCTGAGCCCGGAGCTGCGCGGAGACCGCTACTTCGCGGCGCGCGATGCGGGCGGAGAGCTCCACGGCTACTTCGGCTTCGGGCAGACCGGCGACGTCGTCGGGGTCGGAGTGGGCCTGCGGCCCGACCTGACCGGGCAGGGGCTCGGCCTCTCGTTCCTCGAGCACGGCCTGGCGTTCGCGCGCGAGCAGTACGCGCCCGCGCGCTTCCGGCTCGCCGTGGCCGAGTTCAACGCGCGGGCGATCAAGGTGTACGAACGCGCCGGCTTCGAGCGCACCCGGTCGTTCACACACGAGACGAACGGCGGCGAGTTCCGGTTCGTCGAGATGGAGCGCCCGGCTTGACCGAGCTGCTCTCCGTGTCGGAGGACGTTCGCGCAGCGCTCGACACCGGTCGCCCCGTGGTCGCGCTCGAGACGACGCTCGTCGCGCACGGGTTCCCGGCTCCGGACGGCGTCGAGGTCGGGCTCGCGAGCGAGGCAGCGGTGCGCGAGGCCGGCGCTGTGCCCGCGACGATCGGCGTCCTCGACGGCCGCATCCAGGTGGGGCTCGAGCGCGAGGAGCTCGAGCGCTTCACGCCGGACGCGCGCAAGGCCGGCCCGCGCGACCTCGCCGCCTGCGCGGTGCAGGGCGCGGTCGGCGCGACGACGGTCGGCGGCGCGCTCACGGTCGCGCGGGCCGTCGGGATCCGGTTCCTCGGCACCGGCGGGATCGGCGGAGTGCATCGCGGCTTCCCGTCGCCGCCCGACGTGTCCGCGGACCTCCTCGCGCTCGTCCAGTCTCCGGTGCTCGTCGCGTGCTCGGGCGCGAAGTCGCTCCTCGACATCCCGGCGACGATGGAGTACCTCGAGACCCTCGGCATCCCCGTCCTCGGGCTCCGCACCGACACGCTGCCGCTCTTCTACTCCGCGGACGGCGGGCCGCCGGTGCCGCAGCGCGTGGAGAGCCCGAGCGAGGCAGCCCGCGTTGCCGACGCGCACTGGCGGCTCGCGGGTTGCGGGCTCCTGCTCGCGAACCCGCCGCCGGAGAGCTTCGACGCGGCCGACCTGATCGAGGAGGCGCTCGCCGAGGCGCAGCGGCAGGGTGTCTCCGGCCAGGCGGTCACGCCGTTCGTGCTCGCGCGCCTGCACGAGCGGAGCGGCGGGCAGACTCTTGCAGTCAACCGCGCGCTGATCGTCGCCAACGCGCGGCTCGCCGGCGAGGTCGCTGTAGCGTTCGCCGCCCTGTGACGCTCTACGAGAAGCGTCCGCGACCTCCCGCTCGAGCTCGACGGCTACGAGCTCGACCCGCTCGAGCTCCAGGCGCGCCCGGACTTCCTGCGCAAGACGACGGTCGTGCGTCTCCACGGAGGCGGCGAGGAGGGCATCGGCGAGGACGTCACCTACGACGGGGAGGAGCACGACCTCCTCAAGCGGCGCGGGCCGACGCTGCCGCTCGCCGGCTCGTGGACGCTGCACCGGTTCTCGGAGCACCTCGGCGCGCAGCCGCTCTTCGACCACGAGCCGAAGATGCACGCGTACCTCGACTACCGCCGCTGGGCGTTCGAGAGCGCCGCGCTCGACCTCGCGCTCAGGCAGGCGGGCCTGTCGCTCGGGGACGCGCTCGGCCGCGCCGCGCAGCCGGTCGCGTTCGTCGTCTCCATGGGCCTCGGCTCGCCGCCTTCGACCGAGCCGGTCCATGCGTGGCTCGCGCACTATCCCGGCCTCCGCTTCAAGCTCGACGCGAAGCCGGAGTGGAGCGACGAGCTCATCGCCGAGCTCGCGGCGACAGGCGCCGTCGACTCGATCGACTTCAAGGGCCAGTACCACGGCACGACCGTCGACACGCCTCCGGACGCCGACCTCTACCGCCGCGTCGCGGAGGGATTGCCGGAGGCGTGGCTCGAGGACCCGGCGCTCACCGACGAGACGACTCCCGTCCTCGAGCCGCATCGCGACCGCGTCACCTGGGACGCGATCGTCCACTCGGTCGAGGACATCGAGAGCCTCGCCTGGCCGCCGAAGACGGTCAACGTGAAGCCGTCGCGGTTCGGATCCGTCGAGCGGCTCTTCGCGGCCTACGACTACTGCGAGGCGAACGGGATCGGCGCCTACGGCGGCGGCCAGTGGGAGCTCGGGCCCGGACGCGGGCAGATCCAGCTCCTCGCCGCGCTCAACCACCCGGCGACGCCGAACGACGTCGCGCCGCGCGAGTTCAACCTCGAGCCGGTCGCCGGGCTTCCGCAGAGCCCGCTCACGGTGACACCGCGCGAGACCGGGTTTCTCGCTCTCTAGCGATACCGGATGCGGCCGGAGGCGGACGCGCGCATGTCGTTCGCGTTGCCCTCGAGCTCGTTCTCGTCGACCGTCGCCTGCGCGTAGAACTGCGAGAGGATCGCGTGCCCGTGCGCCATGCGGTCGCTCGAGCGCAGGTTCGCGCGCGTGTCCCGCACCTCGTTCCGGCGAATGTCGCAGTGGGCGTAGTCGCCGCAGTAGATGCCGACGCCGAGCGCGTCCTCGACGACGTTCCGGCTGACCGAGCCCATCGACATCTCGGTCACGGCGATCGCGCGGAACGTCGTCTCCCGCACGTGATTCCGCCGGAAGTCGACGTGGGCCATGTGCGAGACGATCCCCTCCTGGCCGCCGACGACCGTGCACCGCTCGACGCGGCTCATCGGCAGGTCGAACGCGAACGAGATGTCGATCGCCTGCGTGTACCGGCCGGTCATGCGGATGCTGCAGCCCTTGACCTTCAGCGAGCTGCGGCGCGCGTGGATGCCGTCCATCTTCGACTCGGAGATCGTCACGTTCTCGAGGCGCACGTTCGTCGAGTCGTGGACCTCGATCCCGTTCTCGCCCCCGACCACGACGAGATCGCGGACGGTAACGCCGTCGGAGGTGATGACGATGCCGCCGCGCACGACCGCGCCGGGTGCGCCCTTCAGCGTCTGCGGGCGGTCGAGGACGAGCGGGCCCTCGTGCAAGCCCGACGGGAGGACGTGCGTCGGCGGCTGCGTCGCCGCCGCTGTCCCGAGCACGACGAGCAGCGCGGTCGATGCGGCGAGCGCGAGCCCCGCGCCCGAGCTCCCGAGCTCGCCTCCGTCCTCGGCGTACGTGAGCCGGGCGTACGGCAGCAGCGCGTGGCCGAGAATCTGCATGACGAGCCAGGACCCGGCGAAGAACCAGAGCGCGGGGCCGAGCGGCGCCGCGATGTCGAACACGCGGACGAGCGCCATCGTCAGGCCGAGCTCGAGGAGGCCGAGCGGGACAGCCGCCCAGCCGGGCTGGTAGCGGAGCGTGCGCTGGTACACGAAGACGTCGAGCGCGAGCCCCACTCCGACCATTGCGCCGACGAGCTCGAGCGGCCACCAGTCGCGCGTCAGGAAGGCCACCACGCACGCCACGAGGAAAGGGAGCACCGCCGCGGCGAGCCGCGACTCGACGCGGCCTCTCAGCGTGAAGGACATGCCTCGACCTTCCGCAGGAATCGCCGCGCGACGTACTTCATGCCGACGAGCGTGTCCGCCGCCGGATAGGCCCACTGCGCCGCGACGCCTGTCAGCGACAGTGTTCGGGACGCGTCGGTGAGCGCCGGCACCGTCCCGTCCGGCGCGAGCACGATCCAGCGCAGCTCCGTGTCGAGCCCGTGCTCCTCGACGAGCCCGCGTAGCAGCGGGTCGTGCTCGTACCCGCGCAGGAACCCGGTCGCGCAGATGACCTGCGCCTCGCCGTTCACGGAGGCCGACACGCGGAAACGTCCCTCGCGCCGAGCGAACTCGACCGGGTCGTCCCAGTCGCGCCCCGGCGGGTACGACGGCTCGCCGAAGCTCGCGAGGAGCTCGACCTTCTCCGAACGCGACCCGCGGCATGGAACGAAGCGAGCCCCGCCTTCGAGAAGAGCGGCCTCGGAACGTTGAGCGGCCGGCGCGCAGGCTCGCGCCGCCTCACCGACACGACTTCGACGCCCGCCGCGAGCGCGTTCAGCCACTCGGTCGCGGCCGCCATCCCTGCGCCGACGACGGCGACGCGGTCGGCGTAGTCGTGCGGCTCGTAGGCATGGACGGTGCGCGGGTCGCCCGCGAGCTCGGGCGGCAGCGCGAGGCCGGGATGGCCGGGCGCGACGAGCACGTGCCGGAAGCGGCCCCGCTCGTCGACGTCGAACCCGCCCGGCGCCGCCGCCACACGACCGACCTGATGGCGCTCGAAGCTCTCGTCCCAGCCGGAGCGCTCGCGCAGCTCCTCGACGTGGCGGAGGAACTCCTGCAGCGACGGGCGGTAGCGGTTGCACACGGTCTGGACGAGCGGCGCGGCCGAGCGCGTCCGCACGGCTTCTCGGGGAGCGAGTCCGGGAAAGGAACGCGGGTAGCAGTGGCCGTCGCTCTCGGAGCGCATCCGCCGCTGGCGGATCGCCTCCGCGCGTGGCCGCCAGGCGGCGACAGGATCGGGATCGGTTCCGAAGACCGCGATCTCACCCGGCTCGAGCCCGCCGTGGCGCAGCGTCACGTACGCGACGAAGCCCGCGAGGCCGCCGCCGACGATGGCGACCGAGCGCTCCACGGCTACTTCACCGACCCCGCGAGCAGCCCCTGCACGAAGTAGCGCTGGAACGCGAAGAACACGGCGAGCGGGATCGCCATCGAGAGGAACGCGGCCGGCGCGATCAGCTCGATGTTCGCGCCGAACGCCCGCAGCTGGCTGAAGATCGCCACCGTGATCGGCTGGGTCTCCGCGCCGAAGACGAGCGCGACGAGCAGGTCGTTCCACACCCAGAGGAACTGGAAGATCGCGAGCGAGGCGATCGCGGGCAGGCCGAGCGGCAGGATCAGGCGCAAGAAGATCCGGATCTCGGATGCGCCGTCGATCCGCGCCGCCTCGATCAGGTCCTTGGGGATCCCGAGGAAGAAGTTCCGCAACAGGAAGATCGCGAAGGGCAGCCCGAACGCCGTGTGGAACAGGATCAGCCCGAGGATCGTGCCGAAGAGCCCGAGGTTGTTGTAGAGCGAGAAGATCGGGATCAGGGCCATCTGGATCGGCACGACGAGGAGCGCGACGACGAGGAGGAACCAGCCAGTCCCGACCAGGAAACTCGAGCCAGGCGAGCGCGTAGCCGGCGAGCGCTGCGACCACGATCGGGATGGTCGGTCGCTCCGAGCGAGATCCACAGCGTCGTCCAGATCGCGGAGGTGATCGCCTCGTTCCCGAGGATCTCCGCTGTAGTTGTCGATCGTCAGCAGGCTCGTGCTCCGTGATCGCGTCCCACCACCCGCGGCCGACTGATTCTCCTCCGGGACGATCAGCGACGTGAGCAGGAGCCCGAACGTCGGGACGAGCCAGAGCAGGCCGACGAACGATCACGATGAGGTAGACCGGTGTCTTCCCGAGCCAGCGGACGATCCTCGATCGCCGTGCCTCTCCTCGACGACGACGGGGCGCGTCCATCTCGGCGGTCGACGGCGTCACGGCCTACACCTCCCTCCGGAACCGGCGGATGTTCACCGCGAGCATCGGGATGACGAGGATGAAGAGGAAGACGGCGATAGCGGAGCCGAGACCGAAGTTGTCGCACACCCGCGAACGAGGTCCGCCACATCGCGAGCGCGATGACGTTCGCCTCGTCCTGCGACGGACCCGGGCGCCACGGAGATGACGATGTCGAAGACCTTGAGGACGTAGATCAGCATCGTGATGAAGACGACCGTGAGCACGGGCGCGAGCAGGGGGACGGTGACGCGCCGGAAGACCTGCCACTCGTTGGCGCCGTCCGTCCGCGCCGCCTCGAGCAGGTCGCGCGGGATCGCCGACAGCCCCGCCGCGATGACGACCATCGCGAAGCCCGCCCACACCCAGATGTACGCGATCATGATCGCCGGCGTGATCAGGCTCGGGGCCGAGCCACGAGTAGCCCTCGAACGGCGCGACGAACGTGCTCCGAGGCGATCGCCACGCGATAGGAGCCAGGTCGACGCGCCTCGAACACGAACCTGCCGTCGATCTCGGTCTTCGCACTCGCGACGGACGAGCCCGACTCGTCGCGGAGCTGCACGGTCACTCCCGGTAGCCCGAGCTCCTCTTCCTCGACGACGCCGGCCTCGCCGCCGCCCGGCTTGAAGTCTCTCCACACGACGCCGGTGATGCCGCCCTGGAGCGGCTCGGGCCGGACGGCCGTCATCGGCGTCCGTCCGGAATCTCCGACGGCCTGATCGCGGTCAGGCCGAGCAGCGCGACGCCGCCGGGCTCGACCGGCTCGGCGAGGACGAAGCCTTGCCGTCGGGCTGAGCCCTCCAGGCCGTCGGTCGATGCCCGCGCCGTCGAGATCGTTCGCCGGACGAGCCGCAGGCGTCCTTCACGACGCCGATCGCCGCGTTCACGGCTCCCTGGTCGGGATCCTTCTCGTACATCACGCGCCAGATGACGCCGGCGGCGAAGAGCGAGATCGCCATCGGCATGAAGACGGCGGTCTTGAACGCGACCGAGAAGCGCACCCGCTCCGTGAGCACGGCGAACACGAGCCCGATCGCGGTGACGAACGCGGGCACGATCAGGCACCCACAGCGCGTTGTTCTTGAGCGCGGTGACCAGGTTGTCGTCGGTGAAGATCTCGCGGTAGTTGTCGATCCCGACGAACTCGTCGCCCGATCGGTCGAAGAAGCTCCGGTAGACCGTGTAGAAGATCGGATAGACGATCCAGACCACGAGGAAGACGAGCGCGGGTGCGAGGAACGCCACCGCGACTCCGTACGATCGCCAGGGTCCCGCGGCCCCGCGCTTCCGGCCGGGCGGAGCCCCGGTCAGGCGCTCCGCCGTACTCGCCGCGCCAGAGGTCATGATCTACTACCCGTATGCCTCCGCCGGCGGCGTCCTCCATCTCCTGCGTGATTCCGTCGATGTCGTCCGGATTCGCCAGGAAGTCCTGGAAGAGCTTGAACAAGCCCTGCCCGACGGTCCCGCCGAACGCCGAGGGTTGCAGGTCGGAGAGGTCGAAGCGGAAGGTCTCCGCCTCGGTGAACGCGCCCGGCAGTGATCTGCATGAGCTCGTCCGGGTAGAGGCTCGTGTCGACGTTCTTGTTGGGCGTGGCGATGCCCGAGTCCGCCCACTGCTCCCCGGCCTCCGGCGGTCGTCAGGTACTGACCAGCGCCTGCGCGGCCGGGCTGTCCTTGAACATGACGACGAAGTCGCCTGCGCCGATCACCGCCGACGCGGAGCCGTCGATCGCCGGGAAGGTGAAGACGTTGAAGCCCGTCTCTCGGCTCGAGCGTCGTCTCGACGGAGGCCGGGACGAAGTCGCCCTCGATGACCATCGCCGCCTCGGGCTCCTCGGTCAGCACCTTGGAGATCGAGCCCGGGTTGTCCGTCTGGAGCGCTCCCTCGCGTACCGCCGGCGATGTTGTCCGTGTCGCCGTAGATCTTCGGCCATCTCGCGTGAGGGCGTCCTTTACCGACTGGTCGGTCCACGGGATCTCGTGCGCCGCGAGCTGGTCGTACTTCTCGACGCCCGGCGGTGCGGATGTAGATGTTCTCGAACAGGTCGGTGAGGGTCCAGCCGTCCGCGCCGGCGAGCGAGTAGGCCGGGATGCCGGAGTCCTGGATGGTCTCGGCGGACTCGCATGAAGTCGTCCCACGTCCTCCGGCGGCTCGACGCCGGCATCCTCGAACGGCGGCGACGTTGTACCAGACGGTCGACTTGTTGAGCGCCTTCGTGTAGATGCCGTAGAGCGTGTCGTCGACCTCCCCCGTCGCGACGACGTCCTCGCCCGAGATTCTCCGTCGCGGTGTCCTCCGCGCGAAGTCGAGCGGCTGGATGTCACCCGCTCTCGGCGAAGTCCGCGATCGTGCCGGGCTGGGCGACGGTTGCGAGGTCGGGCGGATTGCCACCCTCGACCGCGGTCGCGAGGCGAGTCACGAGCTCGTCCCCGGCCGGCTGGTAGGTGACCTCGACGTTCGGATACGCTCACCGAAGTCCGTCGAGAATCGCCTCGATCGCCTCCTGCTGCGCGTCCCCGACCCAGATGCCCATGAGCGAGATCGAGCCGCTGACGTCCTCACTGCCCTCGGCGCCACCGCCCTCGTCATCGCCTCCACAGCCCGCGGCGACGACCGCGAGTGCGAGGGCGAGCCCCGCAAGGAGAGTGATGAGTAGTCGTCGCCGCTTCTGCATGTCCTGCTCCTTTCGTTGGCTAGCTCTGGTCGTAGATACCGAGGCCCGTCTCGAGGTCGAAGGCGTGGACCGTGCTCATGTCGACCGCGACGTCGACGACGTCTCCGGTCTTGACGCGCGAGCGCGGCCCGAAGCGGCCGACGAACATCGTCTTCGACGGCTCGCTCGCGGCCACCTGGACCGTGCTCTCCTGCCCGACGTCGCGCGCGAGCTCGCGGACGTCCTCGGTCAGCGCCGGAGGTGCGTCGACCTCGAAGTGCGCGACGATCTCCGAGCCGAGCGGCTCGCGGAGGACGAGGACGCCCTTGATGTGCCGGTCCTCCGGGATCTCGGGCTCGAGCGCCGCGTCCTCGAGCCCCTCGGGCCGGATGCCGAGCACGATCTTCTTCCCGACATAGCGCTCCAGCGCCGGTCGCGCTTTCACGATCTCGTCGCCGAGCGCCAGCGACTGGCTCCCGAGCTGGGCGACGAGCGAGCCGTTGCGCCGCTCGATGGTCGCCTCCGCCAGGTTCATCGCCGGCGAGCCGATGAAGCCGCCGACGAAGAGGTTGACGGGACGCTCGTACAGGTCCTGCGGCCCGGCCACCTGCTGGAGCTCGCCCTTCCGCATGACGGCCACCCGGTCGCCCATCGTCATCGCCTCGACCTGGTCGTGCGTCACGTAGATCGTCGTCACTCCGAGGTCGTCCTGGAGGCTCGAGATCTCGGCGCGCATGTGCACGCGGAGCTTCGCGTCGAGGTTCGACAGCGGCTCGTCCATGAGGTACGCCTGCGGCTGCCGAACGATCGCACGGCCCATCGCGACGCGCTGGCGCTGGCCGCCGGAGAGCGCACGCGGCTTGCGCTCGAGGAACTCCTCGAGGCCGAGGACGCGAGCCGCCTCGCGCACCCGCTGGTCGATCTCGTCCTTCGGCATCTTCCGCAGGCGGAGGCCGAAGGCGATGTTGTCGTAGACGGTCAGGTGCGGGTAGAGCGCGTAGCTCTGGAACACCATCGCGATGTCGCGGTCGCGTGCGGCGACATGGTTGACCACGCGCTCGCCGATCCGCACGACGCCCTCGCTGATGTCCTCGAGCCCCGCAACCATGCGCAGGGCCGTGGTCTTGCCGCAGCCGGACGGGCCCACGAGCACCATGAACTCACCGTCGCGGATCTCGAGATCCATCCCCGACACCGCTCTGGTTCCGTCGGCATAGACCTTGCCGACACCCTCGAAGGACACGGCGGCCACGCTGCGGTTGAGACTATACGGTGAAGATTGCTCTTTGCGGCCGTAAGCCGCTCGCGGCGGTCAGGTGAGGCTCGCGAGGAAGTCGTCGATCGAGATCAGCGGGAGGGACTCGAGCTTGGAGCTCCCGCGGGCGCCGAGCGCGAGCGACACCTTCGCGATCGTGATGTCGTCGGGGGCCTCGACGATGTTCACGAAGTCGTACCCGCCCAGCGACGCCCACTGGTGCAGCACCTTCGCGCCCATCTCCTCGACGTCCCGGTTCACCTCACGCAGGCGCTCCGGGTTGGCGTGGAGGGTCTGCACGCCCTTCTCGGTCAACGTGTTCAGCATCAGGTAGGTCGGCATCTCGCTCCTCTCGTCGGGCTTCGCGCGAGCGTAACCGAGCGTCCTGGTCGACGTACAGCAGGGCGGCGCCGAGGAAGAGCAGCGGCGAGACGACCAGCGACGCGAGCGTCGCCGCAGCCCGCTGCGTGCTCTCGGCGTACTCGCGCAGGACGAAGAAAAGCGCCATCTGCGTGAGCAGGACCACGAGCCCGAGCGCAGCGAGACCGCCCAGGACATGGGCGTAGTCCGCGCGCGCGAGGCGGAGCCCGCGCCCGAGAGCCGCGCGCAGCCCGAGGCGCTCGACCAGGGCCGCTGGGACCGCGAGCGCGAACAGCGCCAGCCAGGCGAGCCCCGGCAGGATGAAGAGCGTCACGAGGAACGGGAACGGGACGAACACGACCACGCCCGTGACGTACGCGACCAGCGCGGCCCGGCTTCGCAGGGAGGCACCTGTGGCGATCGCGCACGCAGCCACGAACGCGGCGGGCATGGCCACGACGGAGGCGGCGGCGACCCCGAGGCGAGCCTCGGCCGACGACCCCGCCCAGCCGAGCGCGTTCACGAGGGCAACGGGCACGCCGAGCGCCAGCGCCTGCCAGAAGTGGGCGCCGTAGAGCCGGATCGACTCGGCGACGAGCTGTCCGACCGTCCGCTGCTCAGGCGGGAGCGGAGGAGGGAGCTCGCGCGTGCTCGACGTCCTGCGCCGCGCCATCGGGCAGAACGCTAATCGACTCGATCGCCTCGAGCAGCTTGGGAATCGACTCGTCGAGCACTTCGAGCGCCCGGCGAAGCATCCACCGGGAGCGGTCGGGTTCGCCGACGTCGTTCGAGACCGCGCGCACCTCGACCGCCGGCACGCCCGCGAGCTCGCACGCGCGCAGGACGCCGAAGCCCTCCATGCCCTCGATCCGGAAGTCGTGCGGCGCCTCGCCGTGGGTGACGGCCGCGCAGGTCGCGATCGGAAGCGCGACCGCCCCGGGCATTGCCAGCCGGACGGCTGCGAGCAAGGCCGGATCGGCCGCGACGCGCTCGACGACCGGGATCATTGCCGAGAGATCCGCGTACACCGCCTCGGTGCCGATCGCGACGGAGCCGGGCGTGATCCCCCGTCCGCCCGCGACTCCGACGTGGAGGACGGCGCGCGGCTTTTCCCCGGCGAGGTACGCGGCAGTCGACGCCGCCGCCTCGACGGGCCCCACGCCGCATTCGAGCCCTTGATGCCCGCACAGCTCCAGATCCGTCGCCGCAACGAGCAGGATTTCGCTCCCAGAAATGGTCATCTCCGATCCTCGTGTACCGGAATCCTAGGGACCGGCGGCCGTTTCGCGAAGGCCCGCTCCAGACGAGCGACACTTCCCGTCTACCGGACGAGTCGAAAGACGGGATGCCGCGGCGCCTCCGCGAGCCAGTCCTCGTCCGGCGACTCGAGCGTGACATTGAAGAACGGCCGCGTCACGCGCCCCTGACGGTAGTAGCTGCGGAGCACTGGGACCGCCTCGCCGGCTGGCAGCTCCTCGACGGTGAGCCGCTCCGTGCGGCGTCCGCGGCGGAGCTCCACCCAGCCGGCGGCGCGCGCGTTTCGGACCCAGTTCCGCTCGCCGTAGGGCGCAACGAGCCAGCGCTCGCCTCCCTCGGCGACGATCGAGACCGGCGTCGACCAGAGCTTCCCGCTGCGCCGGCCGGGAACGGTCAGGAGATGCGTCCGCGGCCCGGTGAGCCCGAGCCGCGCGAGCGGGCGAACGAGCGCATTGACCCCTCGGCGCCACCAGCTACGGCGGTACGGCTTCGGCCCGGACACGCGGCAAGTAAAGACGAACGCCGACGGCCGCCGGAAGGCGGCCGTCGGTGCGTACCGGGTCGAGGAGCCGACCCTAGCCGTGTGCCAACGGGCGAACGCGAATGAAGCGCATCGCCAGCCAGATTCCGAGCGCCAGCAGCACTCCGAGTCCGATGCCGAAACCGATCTGCGGCCACTCGACCTGCGTGTTCGACGTGGTCGTCGGCACCACCGGCGTGGTCACGACCGGGCTGTCGCCGACCGTCAGGGCTCCGTCGACCGAGTCGGAGTACCTGATCGCCACCTCGCGCTGACCGAGCTCTCGTGCGGTGACGGCGTTCTCGATGGCGGTGCTCGCGGAGTCCGAGTACCTCGGCGAAGACGACTGGCTTCGCAGGTTGGCGGCCGCCGCTCGCTCGAGCACATCGGGCGGGTACTGCGGCGTGGACGGCTGGGTGGCGCCGAGGAACGTGCGCTCCCCTTCGTCCGGGTAACTCCACGCGGGGACGGCGAGCACCAGCGCCGCGACCGCGAAGACTGCGGTGAGTGAGATCGTGCGGGTCATCGCTCCTCCTTCGGCTGCTCCGGTGGCCTTCTGACCACCTGGCTCGAGGCTAGGGAGCGGCCGGCTCGGCCGAAACGGGCGATTCCCCCGTGTTTGACGCGCTGACCCCCTGTGTTTGACGCGCGGCGAGCGCGTGGGCCAGCTCCGCCCGGTGTCGGACGCCGAGCTTTGCGAAGACGCGCGAGAGGTGCCCCTCGACCGTCCGCTCGGAGAGGAACAGCGCAGCGGCGACCTCCCGGTTCGTCTTTCCCTCGGCGACGAGTGCCGCGACGCGCTCCTCCGCGGGCGTGAGTGCCCCCTGGGCCGGGGCACGTCCGCTGATGCGGGTGAGCTCGGCAGCGGCGCGCTCCGCCCAGGGCAGCGCGCCGATCCTCTCGAAGGTCGCGCGTGCGCTCTCGAGGGTTTCGCGCGCCGCGCGCCGCTGCTTGCGGCGGCGCTGCAGCGTCCCCTGCACGAGAAGACGTGCGCGCCTCCTCGAACGGGAAGGGGAGACGGTCGTGCGCAGCTTGCGCCCGCTCGAGCTGGGTGCCGGCCTCCTCGAGCTCGCCCCGCTCGGCCGCGAGCAGAGCACGGGCGCGAGCCGAGGTCGCGACCGCGGACGCCCGGTCGAGGCGCAGTGCGTTCACCTCGTACCAGCCGAGGATCTCCTCGGCCTCCTCGAGCCTGCCCACGAGCATGAGCGCCTCGACCGCGTCGGGGACGAAGCGGATCGCGCCGGGCTCGACGAGGCCGTTCTCCCGTGCGTGGTCGACAACCGGGACGAGCGCGGCCGCCGCCTCCTCGGGCTGCTCGCCGGCGAGCGCCGCGAGCCCGAGTGCTGCGCGCGCGAGATACTCACCCGGGCGAATCGACGTGTGCAGGGCGAGCTCGAGGGACTCCTCGGCGTCGCGCCGCGACTCCTCGAGGGGGCCGGTGCAGGCGAGGGCGAGCGCGCGGACGCCGAGGAGGTACGCCCGCACCGCGCTCTGGCCGGCCTGCTCCGCGGCGTCGAGCCCCTCCTGAACGTGACGCGCGAGCGCCTCGTAGTCCCCGGTGAGCCACTCGACGTGGCCGAGGAAGGTCAGGATGTACGGCGTCGAGCTCTCGTCGCCGAGCTCGCGGGCGCGGACGAGGAGAGTCTCGAAGGCCGTGCGCGAGCGTTCGACCTCGTCCCACCAGTACCAGCAGACTGCGGCGTTGAAGGTGGGCTGTTGCAGGAGGACTCGCGAGCTCTCGTCCGGCACCGGCTCGTTCAGGAGCGCTGCGAGCGTGGTTGCCGCCTCCTCGCGGCCGAGGAAGCCCTCGGCGAGAAGCCGGACGCCGAGCGCTTCCGAGAGGTTGCCGCCCTCGAGCAGGCGCCTGCCCTCGACGGCCGCGGCAGCATGGCCGAGGAGGTCGTCGAGGCGCTCGCGCAGGCGAACGAGGCAGGCCGCGGCTCCTTCGTGCGCTTCGACGTACACGAGCGTGTCGCCCTCGGCCTCCTCGAGCGCCTGCTCGCAGAGCGCAAGCGCAACCCGGACGTCGTCGTCGTAGGACCTGACGCGAGCGAGCCGGGCGAGCGCCAGCGCGCGAACCCGGCCCGGCGGGGCGGCAGCGATCACCTCGTCGAGGAGCACGCGCGCGCGTCGCCCGTCGCCCGATTCGAACCGGTAGGTGGCGGCCTCGATCGCCCGGCGCCAACGACCGGTCGAGTCCGACGGCGGCGTCAGCTGCATCGCGCGCTCGAGCAGTTCGGCCGCAGACGACGACGCGCCGCGGGACCGCGCGCGGAGCGCCGCCTCCTCGAGTGCGACGGCGACGCTCTCGGTGGGCGACTCGGCCGCCAGCGCGAGGTGCCGAGCGCGCTCCTCGGGATCCCCGACGAGGTCGGCGAGCTCAGTGTGCACGTTGCGCCGCTCCGAGGGATCGGCCTCCTCGTAGGCCGCAGCGGCGAGCAGCGGATGGACGAACCGGATGCGGTCCCCGTCCATGGTCACGATCTGCGTGGCGACGGCGGGCCGCAGGGCATCGCCGTCCGTTCTGCTTGCAGCGGTGACGAGCGCGGGCGTGGGCGATGTGAGCGCCGCCGCGACGAGCAGCGCGCGGCGGCAATCCTCGGGCAGCGCGTCGATTCGGTGACGGACGAGCTCGCGAAGCGTCTCGGGAACGGGAAGCGGCGCCGCCGGCTCGACGAGTTGCACGGCCGCAATCGCACGAGCGAGCTCGAGCGCGTAGAACGGATTCCCTCCCGAGGTCTCGTGGATCCGAGCGAGCAGCGGGCGCGGGAGCGAGAGGCCGAGCCGCTGCGAGACGATCCGGTGGATGGGGGACAGATCGAGCGCACCCACCTCGAGGAGCTCGAACCGCGACTGCGGAAGCGAGCGTTCGACCTCCCTCGCGATCGCGCGTGCCTCGCCCGTCCGCACGACCAGCAACACGCCCACGGGCTCATCCCGGAAGCGGCGCACGGCGTACAGGAGGGCGCTCGAGGACGCCTCGTCGAGCCACTGCACGTCGTCGATCGCGACGAGCAGCGGCCCGCGGGCGGCCAGCGCCGTCAGGGCTCCAAGGAACGCCGCAGCGACGGCACGTTGGTCCGGCGGGCGGCCCTCACCCTCCTCGAGCAGGAGCGCGAAGCCGAGCGCGCGGCGCTGCGGGGCGGGAAGCTCGTCGACGACGTCCGCGAGCACCGGCCCGAGAAGGTCGGCGACTCCGGAGAAGGAGAGCCCGGCCTCCGCCTGGGCGGGCTGGGCCCTCAGCACCCGCACGCCGCCGGCTCGCGCGCGATCTCCCGCCGCCTCGAAGAGCGTCGTCTTGCCGGCCCCCGGATCCCCCTCCAGGACGAGCGCGCATGGCCGGTCCGAGAGCCCCTCGAGGAAGGACTCCAACGCGGCGAGCTCGGCATCGCGGCCGACAACCGCCTCGGGCATGACGGGCTGATGGTACGCCTGCGAGCGGCTTTGGGGATACTCCGTCCGTGGGCTACACGATCTTCCGCCAGCCCGAGCTCGAGTGGGAGCCGCGCGGAGAGGACGACCCGCGCACGATCGCCCGGCTCTCGGACGGCCTGACGCAGTCGCGCGCGAACCTCTGGCGCTATCCGCCGGGCACGCGCGGCAGGCGGCACGCCGACCACGCGCAGGAGGAGGTCTTCGTCGTCCTCGACGGCACGCTGACGGTCGATCTCGGCGACCCGCCGGAGCGCCACGAGGTCGAGCGCGGCGGCGTCCTCGTCGTCGAGACCGGCACGCCGCTCCAGCTCCGGAACGCGGGCGACGAGGAGCTCGTGCTCTTCATCTACGGCGCCCCGCCCGTCACCGGCCAGGCCGAGTTCTTCGACGACGTGCCCTAGGCGACTGCGGCGACTTCGGCGCGCTCGAAGACGAGCTCGCCGTCGCGGGCGTCGACCCGCACCGTGTCGCCCTCCGAGAAGCGCCCTTCGAGCAGCTCCAAGGCGAGCGGGTTCTCGAGCAGGCGCTGGATCGCGCGCTTGAGCGGTCTCGCGCCGTAGGCCGGGTCCCAGCCCTCCTCGGCGATCAGCTCCTTCGCCTCGTCCGTGACCTCGAGCTCGACCTTCCGCTCGGCGAGCCGCGCCCGCAGCCGCCGCAGCTGCAGCTCGACGATCTCGGAGAGCTGCTCGCGCGTCAGCGGCTCGAAGCGGACGACCTCGTCGATCCGGTTCAGGAACTCCGGCCGGAAGCGGTCGTGCAGATCCTCGGGCGTCCGGATGTTCGAGGTCATGATCACGACGGTGTTGCGGAAGTCGACCGTGCGGCCCTGGCCGTCGGTCAGGCGCCCGTCGTCGAGCAGCTGGAGGAGCACGTCGAAGACCTCGTGGTGCGCCTTCTCGATCTCGTCGAGGAGGAGCACGGCGTACGGGCGCCGGCGTACGGCCTCGGTGAGCTGGCCGCCCTCCTCGTAGCCGACGTACCCGGGCGGCGCGCCGACGAGCCGCGCGACGGTGTGCCGCTCCTGATACTCGGACATGTCCAGCCGCACGAGCGCGCGCTCGTCGTCGAACATGAACTCCGCGAGCGCGCGGGCGAGCTCGGTCTTCCCCACTCCTGTCGGGCCGAGGAAGACGAACGACCCGATCGGGCGGTCCGGGTCCTGGAGCCCCGAGCGCGCGCGCCGGAGCGCGTTGGACACGGCCTCGACGGCCTCCTCCTGACCGACCACGCGCCGGTGCAGGCGCTCCTCCATGTGGATGAGCTTCTCGACCTCGCCCTCGAGCAGGCGCGACACCGGAATCCCCGTCCACGAGGCGACGACCGCCGCGATGTCGTCCTCGTCGACCTCCTCCTTCACCATCGGCAGCTCGCTCGGCTGCTCGCGGTCCGCGAGCTCCTTCTCGAGCTCGGGGAGCAGCCCGTGCCGGATCTCGGCCGCACGCGTGAAGTCGCCCGCGCGCTCGGCGCGCTCGAACTCCATCCGCAGCTCGTCGAGCTGGCGCTTGACCTCGCCGACCCGCTGCAATGCGTCCTTCTCCTGCGACCAGCGCGCGGCGAGCTCGTCCCGCTCGGTCTTGGCCTCGGCGAGCTCGCGCTCGAGCGGCTCGCGGACGGCCGAGTCCTCCTTGGCCATGGCCGCGAGCTCGATCTCGAGCTGGCGCACGCGCCGCTCGGCCTCGTCGAGCGCCACCGGCGAGGAGTCGATCTCCATCCGCAGGCGCGAGCCGGCCTCGTCGACGAGGTCGATCGCCTTGTCGGGGAGAAAGCGGTCGCTTACGTACCGGTCGGAGAGCACGGCCGCCGCGACGAGCGCGGAGTCCCGGATCTCGACCCCGTGATGCGCCTCGTAGCGCTCCTTCAGCCCGCGCAGGATCGCGATCGTGTCCGCGACCGAGGGCTCGCCGACGAAGATCGGCTGGAAGCGCCGCTCGAGCGCGGCGTCCTTCTCGATGTGCTTGCGGTACTCGTCGAGCGTCGTCGCGCCGACCGCGCGCAGCTCCCCGCGCGCGAGCATCGGCTTCAGCAGATCCCCCGCCGCGACCGCGCCTTCGGCGGCGCCGGCGCCGACGATCGTGTGCAGCTCGTCGATGAAGAGGACGATGTCGCCGGCCGCGTTCTGGATCTCCGCGAGGACGGCCTTGAGCCGCTCCTCGAACTCGCCGCGGTACTTCGCGCCCGCGAGCAGCGCCCCGACGTCGAGCCCCCAAACGCGCTTCCCCTTCAAGCCCTCGGGGACGTCGCCGGCGACGATCCGCTGCGCGAGCCCCTCGACGATCGCGGTCTTCCCGACGCCCGGCTCGCCGATCAGCACCGGGTTGTTCTTCGTGCGCCGCGAGAGGACCTGGATCACGCGCCGGATCTCCTCGTCGCGCCCGATGACCGGGTCGAGCTTCCCGGACTCGGCGAGCGCGGTCAGGTCGCGGCCGTACTTCTCGAGTGCCTGGAACGTCCCCTCCGGGTCCTGAGACGTGACCTTCTGCCCGCCGCGCACGCCTTCGAGCGCGCCGAGCAGCGCATCTCTGGGGACCACGTCGAGTGCCAGCAACAGGTGCTCGACGGAGACGAACTCGTCCCCGAGCGCGCGCATCTCGTCGAAGGCCTTGTCGAGCGTGCGCGTGAGAGCCGCCGATGCGCGGGGCTGCGCCGCCGCCTCGCCCGAGACCGTCGGCAGGTTGCGAAGCCGCGCCTCGGCCTCCGCGCGCAGCTCGGCCGCGCCGTACCCGGCCCGGTCGACGAGCGTCCGCGGCAGCTCCTGCTCGAGCAGCGCGACGGTCAGGTGATCCGGCGTGAGCTCGGGGTTGCCCGCGCGCCGCGCGAGCTCCTGCGCGGCCGCGACGGCCTCCTGCGACTTGAGTGTCAGCCTGTTGAAGTCCATGTCAGCTCCTCCGGGCGGGATGCTCGGTCGCGGGGCGATACACGACGAGCTCCCGCTTGTACGTCTTGTGAACGGCCGCGATCTCGGCGCGCAGCTCGCGCTCGAGGCGGTTCATCCGCGCCTGCATCTTCCGCAGCTCGTCCTCGAGCCGGAGCACCTGCTCGACCCCGGCGAGGTTGAGCCCGAGCTCGGTCGTCAGGCGCTGGATCAGCCGCAGCCGCTCGAGGTCGACCTCGGAGTAGAGCCGCGTCCCGCCCGGGGTGCGCGCGGGCCGGACGAGGCCCTTCGACTCGTACAGCCGCAGCGTCTGCGGGTGCATCCCGACGAGGTCGGCGGCGACGGAGATCATGTAGCGGCCGCGCTCGGGCATCTACTCGACCACCCCCGACGAGGCTCGCGATCGTCTGAGCCCGAGTGCGACGAGTGCGATGCCGATCGCCACGCCCACGACCTCGGGCCAGCCCGAATCGAGAAAGACGAGCTCCGTGAGATTCAGGAACGCGAACGCGGCGCCGAGCACGATGACCAGCGGCCAGAGGTTTCTCGTCTGCGTCCTCATCGCGTGAACACCTCGCGCGGGTTCTCGCGCGACACGTTCTGGTAGCTCCTCGAGCGCCTCCTTCTCGGCCTTCGAGAGCTTCTTCGGGACCGACGACCTTCACGCGTGCGAGCAGGTCGCCACGCCCGGTGCCTTTGATGTGCGGGGCACCACGGCCCTTGACGCGGAGGAGCTTTCCGCTCTCGGTGCCGGCCGGGATCTTCAGCGAGACCGGGCCCTCCGGGGTCGGAATCTCGACGGACGCGCCGAGTGCGGCCTCCGCGTACGTCACGGGGACCTCGAGCACGAGGTCGGAGCCGCGCCGCTCGTACAGCGGCGAGGGCTCGACCTCGACGACGACGAAGACGTCGCCGGGCGGCCCGCCGTTGCGGCCCGCCTCGCCCTTGCCCTTGAGCCGGACGCGCGTCCCGGTCTTCGCGCCGGGCGGGATGGTCACGGCGTAGCGCTTCGTCGTCCGCTCGCGACCCGTGCCGCGGCAGTTCCGGCAGGGCGTCTCGACGATGGTGCCGTTCCCCTGGCAGCGCGGGCACGGCTGCGAGAACGCGAACAGGCCCTGCGAGTCGGAGACGACGCCGCGGCCGGCGCACTGCGGGCAGACGACCGGCGACGTGCCCGGCTCGGCGCCCGTTCCGCGGCAGACGGAGCAGACCGTCTCGGTCTGCACGGGGACACGCACCTGCACGCCGTTCAGCGAGTCCTCGAACGAGATGCGCACGCGCGCCTCGAGGTCGTCTCCGCGGATCGGCTGCCGCGCGCCCCCGCGACGCCCGCCACCGAACATTCCGCCGAAGAGGTCGCCGAGGTTCCCCAGGTCGAACTCCTCGAAGCGGACACCGCCGGGCCGCCACCACCCGGGAACCCTCCCGGCCCCGCCGCGCCGAACATGTCGTACTCGCGCCGCTTCTCGGGATCCTCGAGGAGGTCGTACGCCGCCTGCACCTCCTTGAACCGGTCCTCGGCGCCGTTGTCGCCGGGATTCCGGTCCGGGTGGTACTGGCGCGCGAGCTTCCGGTACGCCTTCTTGATCTCGTCGTCGGACGCGTTCTTCGCGACGCCGAGCGTCTCGTAGGGGCTCTGCGGGCTCACGGGCTCACTCCGCGACGATCACCTTCGCGGGCCGGACGACTCTGTCGCCGACCCGGTAGCCGCGCTGGACGACCTCGAGCACCGACCCCGGCTCGGCGCCGTTGCCCGGCCGGGTGAGCAGCGCCTCGTGCACGTGCGGGTCGAAGCCGCCGTCCGTCTCGATCTCGGCCAGGCCCTCCTTCTGGAGCGCCTTGCGCAGCGAGTGCTCGACGAGCTTCACGCCGTCGACGAGCGCCGCCTCTTCGTGCTGCTCCGCCGCCTCGAGCGCACGTTCGAGGTCGTCGAGGATCGGGAGCAGCTCCCTCA
Source organism: uncultured Actinomycetes bacterium (assembly GCA_963796405.1). Lineage (GTDB taxonomy): Bacteria > Actinomycetota > Thermoleophilia > Gaiellales > Gaiellaceae > GMQP-bins7. The sequence goes on along the minus strand of CAWCLL010000010.1, from coordinate 34,952 downwards.
CGAGCCGCTCGTGCGCGTGCGCGACGAGCCGCTCCTGCTCGCGCAGGGCGCGCTTGCGGTAGTTCTCGAAGTCGGCCTGCGCGCGCTGCGCGAGCTCGAGGTACTCGTCCCGCTCGGCGCGAACAGCCTCGAGCTCCTCGGTGGCGGACGGGGCGGAGTCGGACTCGGCCGACCCCGCCCTGCGATCCTGCGACTCGACCGGCTCCAGGGGCTGGTCGGTCACGACCGCTTCGCCTCCTCCTCCTCGTCGATGACCTCGTAGTCGGCGTCCTCGACGACCTCGTCCTCGGTCGTGCCCCCGTTGCCGGACGGCTGCGAGGCGGACTGCGCAGCGGAGGCCTGGGCGTAGATCGCGTCCGCGAGCGAGCGCGACGCCTCCTGGAGCGCGTCGGTCTTCGCCCTGATGTCGGCGAGGTCCGAGCCCTCGACCGCCTGCCGGAGCTCCATGACGCGCCCCTCGATCGTGGCCGCGTCGGCCTCCTCGAGCTTGTCGCGGTGCTCGGCGAGCGTGCGCTCGGTCTGGTTGGCGAGCTGCTCGCCGAGGTTGCGCGCGTCGGCGAGCTCGCGCAGCGTGCGCGCCTCGTCGGCGTGCGACTCCGCGTCCTTGATCATGCGCTCGACGTCGTCCTCGGTCAGCCCCGAGCCGCCCTCGATGCGGATCTGCTGCTCGTTGCCGGTGCCGAGGTCCTTCGCGGAGACGTTGATGATCCCGTTCGCGTCGATGTCGAACGAGACCTCGATCTGCGGGACGCCCTGCGGCGCCGGCGGGATGCCGACGAGCTGGAACTTCCCGAGCGTCTTGTTGAACGCGATCATCTCCGACTCGCCCTGCGCGACATGGATCTCGACCGAGGGCTGGTTGTCCTCCGCGGTCGTGTAGATCTGCGACTTGCGAGTCGGGATGGTCGTGTTCCGCTCGATCAGCGGGTTGAAGACGCCGCCCTTCGTCTCGATCCCGAGCGACAGCGGGGTGACGTCGAGCAGGAGGACGTCCTTGACGTCGCCCTTGAGGACGCCGGCCTGGATCGCGGCACCGACGGCGACGACCTCGTCCGGGTTCACGCCCCTGTGCGGGTCCTTCCCGATCAGCTCCTTGACCTTCTCCTGCACGGCGGGCATGCGGGTCATGCCGCCGACGAGGACGACGTGCTCGATGTCGGCCGAGGTCAGGCCTGCGTCCTTCAGGGCCTGCTTCGTCGGCTCGACCGTCCGCTCGAGGAGGTCGTGCGTGAGCTCGTCGAGCTTCGCGCGCGTGAGCTGGAGGTCGAGGTGCTTCGGCCCCTCGGGCGTCGCGGTGATGAACGGCAGGTTGATCTGCGTCGTCATCGTCGAGGAGAGCTCGATCTTCGCCTTCTCGCCGGCCTCGTACAGGCGCTGGAGCGCCATCGGGTCGGCGCCGAGGTCGATGCCCTGGTCGCGCTTGAACTCGGCGATCATCCAGTCGACGACCGCCTTGTCGAAGTTGTCGCCGCCGAGGTGGTTGTCGCCGTTCGTGGCCTTCACGTGGTACACGCCCTCGCCGAGCTCGAGCACGGACACGTCGAACGTGCCGCCGCCGAGGTCGAAGACGAGGATCGTGTGCTCCGCGCCCTCCTTGTCGAGCCCGTACGCGAGCGCCGCCGCGGTCGGCTCGTTGATGATGCGGAGGACGTTGAGCCCGGCGATCTTGCCGGCGTCCTTCGTCGCCTCGCGCTGCGCGTTGTTGAAGTAGGCGGGGACGGTGACGACGGCGTCGGTCACGGTCTCGCCGAGGTAGGACTCGGCGTCCGCCTTCAGCTTCTGGAGGATCATCGCGGAGATCTCCGGCGGCGCGTACTCCGTGGCTTCTGCCTTTACGCGGACATCCCCGTTCGGGCCTTCCTCCACCTCGTAGGGGACGATCTTCATCTCCTCCGAGACCTCGTCGTACTTGCGGCCCATGAACCGCTTGATCGAGAAGATCGTGTTCTGCGGGTTGGTCACCTGCTGGCGCTTCGCGGGAGCGCCGACGAGCCGCTGGCCGTCACGCCCGAAGGCGACGACGGACGGTGTCGTGCGCCCGCCCTCGGCGTTCGGGATGACGGTGGGCTCGGAGCCCTCGAGCACGGCCATGCAGGAGTTGGTCGTGCCGAGGTCGATGCCGATGGTCTTGGCCATGTGTCGCTGTCTCCTTCCGGATCTTGAGTCGTTGTGATGCGAAAACCTGAGTCCGACCATAGCAGATCACTCCTGGGAAGGAACGCCGCTCACCCGTGAGAACTGAAGATCGGATGCCGCTGCTTTCGGAACGCCGCCTGCAAAGACTCAATCGCGCCGTCGTCTCCGGCCGGATCCTTCCGTACCTCGCGTTCGTGACGCTGATCGTCACGGTCGCCTCGGCCTTGGCGGTTCGCGTCCTGGCCCGCAACGAATTCGAGAGCTTCGGCGAGTCGCTCTGGTGGGCCGCGCAGACCGTGACCACCGTCGGGTACGGCGACGTCATCCCGGAGACGGCCTTCAGCAAGTTCGTCGCTGCCTTCGTCATGTTCTTCGGCGTCGCCACCGTCTCGCTCTTCACGGCGATCGTGACCTCCGTCGTCATGGCCTCGTCATAGTGAGCGGCTGTCGGCCGAGTCGCCTCAGGAGGACCCGCACCGCGACGTGCTCGAGCGGATCGAGCAGCGTCTCGAGGCGCTCGAGAAGCGCCTCTAGCGGAACGACCCGATCAGGACTCCGCCCGAGACGACGAGCAGCGCGCCCGCGACGAGCCGGACGCCGACCCGCTCCGAGCGCCCGAGCACGACCGCGGAGAGCACGACTCCCCAGAGCGACTCCGTGGCGACGAGCGGCGAGACGACGGTCACGAGCCCGCGGTAGTACGCCTCGAAGAGGCACACGTAGGAGAGCCCGAAGAGCACGCCTGCGGGGAGGAACGTTCGCGCTTCGAACGTGCGCAGGGGCGCCCGCGTCGCGAGGGAGTACGCCGCGATCACCGCTGCGCCGGCGCCCAGAGTGGCCGCCGCGGCGACTCCCGGCGCGACCTCCGTGTCGACCGCCAGCCAGCGGACGAGGTTGTCCCGCGCCGAGAAGACGACCGTCGCCACGAGCGCGAGCACCAGACCGGCGACGCGGACGTGCTCGGGCCGGTCGCGCTCGCCGACGAGCAGGAGCCCGCCCGCGACGATGAGCACGGCCCCGGCGACGAGGCCCGCCTCGAGCGGCTCGTCGAGGAAGACGAACGCGATCGCGACCGAGAAGAGCGGCGCGGTGCCGACGACCACGGACGTCCGCGAGGGCCCGGCCTCGCGAACCGAGAGCGTGAAGAGGAGCTGCGAGAGGCCGGGCGCGAGCAGCCCCGCGAGCAGGAACGGCCACGTGCCCGCGAGCCCGCCTCCCTGGAACGCGGCCACGGGCAGCGTCACCGCCAGCGCGGCGAGAACCGTGAACAGGCTCCCGCCCTCGGCGAGCGCCCCGCGACCGAGCGCGACCTTGATCGCGACGGTCATCGCCCCGAACAGGAACGCAGACGCGAGCGCGAGGACGACGGCTTCCACGGCTTCAGAAGCAGCTCACGCGGGCGATCACGCGACCTCGGCGCGGCGCGGCACGAAGCGGCGCAGCGCGGCTGCCGCCGCGGGCTCCGCGAGCAGGATCCCGGCCATCATCACCGCGCACCCCAGCCAGCCCGCCCAGCCGAGCACCTCGTCGGCGAGCAGCACGCCGAAGAGCGCCGCGAACGGCGCCTCGAGCGTGAACAGCAGCGCCGCCCGCGCCGCCGTCGTCCGCCCCTGCACCCAGGTCGCGACGAGAAAGCCGAGCGCGCCGGCGAAGAGCCCGGTCACGAGCAGCGCGCCCCACACGGTCCACCCGCGCGGAACCTCGACCTGTCCGGCGAAGACGGCAATGACGGCAAAGCCGACGAAGGCCGTCGACATCTGCAGGAAGGTCAGCGCGCGCGGGTCGTAGCGCGGGGCGTACTTCTCCAGGGCTGCGATCTGGAGGGCGGCGACGAGCGCGCTCGCGAGCACGAGCGCGTTTCCGGTGACCGAGCCGCCGGGCGCGCCGTTGAGAAGCAGCAGGCCGACGACGGCGCAGGCCACGCCGAGCCACACGACCCGCGGCACCCGCGTCCCGAAGAGCGCGAGCGCGAGGAACGGCGTGAACACGACGTAGAGCCCGGTGATGAAGCCCGTGCTCGACACCGTGGTCAGCTCGAGCCCGGCTGTCTGGAATCCGTACGCACCCGCGAGGAGGACTCCCACGCCGGTGCCGGCGAGCCACCCCTCCCGCGGGAGCGAGCGCAGCGGCGTCCAGGCGAACGGTGCGAGCGCGACCGTCGAGATCGCGAAGCGCACCGCGAGGAACGCGAAGAGCGGATAGAGCTCGAGCGCGTCCTGCACCTGCACGAACGTGATTCCCCAGACAGCTGTGACCCCGATGATTGCGACGAGCGGAAGCGCCCGGCTCTGGCTCACGTCGGCCACGCCGCGATTCTCTACGCTCTATCGCATGCAGGCACTCGACACGCAGTTGCATGACACCTTGGGGCGGCCGCTTCACGACCTCCGGATCTCGGTCACGGACCGCTGCAACTTCCGCTGCGTCTACTGCATGCCGAAAGAGGTGTTCGGGCGCGAGTACCGCTTCCTGCCGCGGCGCGAGCTCCTCACGTTCGAGGAGATCGAGCGCGTCGCACGTGTCTTCGTGGGTCTCGGGGTCGAGAAGCTCCGGATCACGGGAGGCGAGCCGCTCCTGCGGCGCGACCTCGAGGTGCTGATCGCGCGGCTCGCGGGCCTCGGCGACCTTGACGTCACGCTGACGACGAACGGCGCGCTGCTCGCGCAGAAGGCAGACGCGCTCGCGAACGCGGGCCTGACGCGCGTCACCGTCTCACTCGACTCGCTCGACGACGAGGTCTTCCGCGCGATGAACGACGTGGACTTCCCGGTCGCGCGCGTCCTCGGCGGAATCGACGCGGCCGCGGCGGCGGGTCTCCCGGTCAAGGTCAACGTCGTCGTCAAGCGCGGCCTGAACGAGGGCTCGATCCTCGACATCGCGCGCCGCTTCCGCGGGACCGGGCACACCGTCCGCTTCATCGAGTTCATGGACGTCGGCGCGACGAACGGCTGGCGGCTCGACGACGTCGTGCCCGCCGCCGAGGTCGTGCGGACGATCGGCGCCGAGTTCCCGCTCGAGCCGGTCGAGGCCGCGTACCGCGGCGAGGTCGCCGAGCGCTACCGCTATCTCGACGGCGCCGGCGAGGTCGGCGTCATCGCGTCGGTCACGCAGCCGTTCTGCGGCGACTGCACCCGCGCACGGATCTCGGCCGACGGGAAGCTCTACACCTGTCTCTTCGCCGTCCGCGGCCACGACCTCCGCGCGGTGCTCCGCTCGGAGGCGACCGACGAGGAGCTCGACGCGGCGATCCGCGCAGTCTGGGAGCGCCGCACCGACCGCTACTCGGAGCTCCGCACCGAAGAGACGAGCGCGCTCCGCAAGGTCGAGATGTCCTACATCGGCGGCTAGGCGCCTCGCAGGCCGTAGAAGAACGCGCGCTTCGCGGCGAGGTACGCGTCGACCGATCCCCCCGGAGCACCCGTATCCGTAGATACGGGTGCGACTGAGTACGACGCATCGCGGCGAGGAGCGCTCCTCCCGGCGGCACAGCACCTATTTCGGCCAAGCCCTCCTAGGGAAGGACTCCGGCCGACGGGTCGTTAGAATCCCGTGTTCGTGTCGAGCCTCGCCGCCGAGACTTCGAGACGCCTGCCACGTGGCTGGGCGCACCTTGCCTTCCAGTTCGTCATCTGGCTGGGCTTCTACGCCATCTACCAGGTCGCGCGCGGAGCGGCAGACCGCAGCGTCGCCGACGCGTTCTCGAACGGTGAGTGGGTGCTCAGGACCGAGCGCGAGCTCGGCGCGCTCTTCGAGCCCGCGCTGCAACGGCTCGTCGACACGTCGTCGATCCTCGTCACGCTGACGTCGTACACGTACTGGCTCTCCCAGTTCGCGGTCGTCGGGATCGCGCTCCTCTGGGTCTACTTCAAGCACCACGAGCGCTTCGCCGGCTTCCGCAACTGGCTCATCGCCGCGAACCTGCTCGGCCTCGTCGGCTACGTGCTGATGCCGACCGCGCCGCCGCGCATGTTCCCCGAGTGGGGCTTCGTCGACTACGTCGCGCAGTACTCCGCGGTGAGCCACGACAGCGGGCTGATCGCCTGGGGCTCGAACCCGTACGCGGCGATGCCGAGCCTGCACGCGATGGACGCCTTCATCGTCGGCGTCGTCATGTTCGGGCTCGTGCGCTCGCGGATCGCGAAGGCCCTCTGGCTGGCCTGGCCCGCCTGGGTCGCGTTCGCGGTCATCGCGACGGCGAACCACTACTGGCTCGACGTCGTCGCCGGGATCGTCCTCGCGATCCTCGCCGGCTACGCGCTTCGAAGCGTCCACACGCTTCGCGTCCGGCGCGCATGAGCGAAGAGCGGCCGCCCGAGAACGGGCAGGCCCGCGTCAACCAGTTTGACCGGGTCAAGCAGGAGTACATGCAGGCCGCGCGGGAGATCCTCGCGCGCTCGATGCGCGGCGTCGCCAAGACGAAGCTGACGCCGGACATGCTCACGCTCGCGGGGGTCTCGCTCTGCCTGGCGGGAGCCGTGCTCGTGGGCTTCGAGGAGCGGAACGAGTACCTCTTCTTCTGGCTCGGCGGCTTCCTGTTCGTGATCGGCTCGATCGCCGACATCCTCGACGGAGCGCTCGCGCGTGCCGCGAGCAAGGGCACGGTCTTCGGCGCGTTCCTCGACTCCACGTTCGACCGGCTCGGCGAGGCGGCGATGCTCGCCGCGATCGGGCTCGTCTTCATGCGGGAGGGGAACGAGCTCGCGCTCGTCGCGACCTTCGCGGCCGTCACCGGCTCGTTCCTCGTGAGCTACACGCGCGCGAAGGCGGAGTCGCTGGGGTTGCGCGGCGACGTGGGCTTCGGGTCCCGCGTCGAGCGGGTCGTGCTCATTTCCGTTGGGCTCGGGCTGGCGCCGTGGGGGCTGCTCGAGTGGCCGATCTACGCGCTCGCCGTGATCGTCTGGGTGACGGTCGTGCAGCGGATGCTGTTCGTGCGCCGCCAGCTCCGCGAGCTCGCCGAAGCCTGATCTGCCTCCCACTCAGGCGCTCGCTGCGGAGACCGGCTCGTCCGCCCACACCTCGGGCGTCAACGCGCGGCCGCTCGCGGCTGCGGCGCGGCCGGCGTCGAAGAGCGGATCGAAGGCGTCGCCGAGCCCCTCGGTGAGCGCCTCGTACGTCGGGTCGTAGAACAGCTCGAAGCCGGGCACGATCGGCACCACGCCCGGAGTCGAAGAGAGCGCGCGCGGCGCCGAGCAGCCGCGCCGCCCGGGCCGGGTCGGCGGCCGCGGTCGCGGCAGCGAGCCCGGCGAGGCAGACCGGGCCATTGGCGGGATCGCCGGCCGCGACGCACAGCCGCAGGGCCTCCTCGAACCAGCGCGCGGCGGCTTCCTCGTCCCCCGCGAAGCGCTCGGCCATCCCCAGGGCGAGGGAGGCGGAGTTCGCCATCTTGAGGTCGCCGACCTCCTCGAGCGTCGTGACGCTGTCGCGAAGGACCTCACGCGCACGGTCGAGCTCGCCCAGCTGGAGCAGCCCGACGCCGTACGCGACCGAGGCCGACGAGCGCGACCAGGAGTCGCCGAGAGCCTCGAAGCCCGCGACGGCCTGCTCGCCGCGCTCGTGAGCCGTCTCGGGCTCGCCGTTGTTGATCGCGACCATGCCGCGAATCATCTTCATCCACGCGCTGAGCCACGGGTCGCCGGTCCGCTCGGCGACCGCGATCGCCTCGTCGCCGAACTCGGCGCCGCGCTCGACGTCCTGGGGGTACCCGCCCGGCAGCAGCGCGAGGCCGAACGCGAGCCACTTGTCGTCGCCGAGCGCGCGGGCGACGTCGACGGCCTCCCGGCCGAGGCGGAGAACCGCCTCCGGATCGCCCATGCCGGTCGCGCAGATCTCGGCCGTGGACAGCGCCCCGGCGCGCTCCCGCGTGACGCCGGCCGCGCTTGGCAGCGAAAGCACCCGCTCGCCCCACTCGAACCCCTCGGCGAACGACCGCCAGTACCAGAGCCAGAGACTTCCGAGGATCCGCAGCGCCGGTTCGGCCTCGTCGCGCTCGACTGCACGCCCCAGCGCGGCGCGGATGTTGTCGCGCTCGTCGTCGAGCCGGCCGAGCCATGGCGTCCGCCCGTCGTCGAGCAGCCGCGGCTCGACCTCCTCGGCGAACGTCGACCAGGTACTCCGCGTGCCGCCGGCCGACCTCGTCGAGCTCGCCGCTCTCCGCGAGCCGCTCGCGCGCGAACTCGGCGATCGTCTCGAGCAGGTCGAACCGCGACTCTCCCTCGGTCGCCCAGCGCGTGGTCACGAGCCCGTGCTCGACGAGGGTCGTCAGCGTCGAGAAGACGCCGTCGCCGCCGCACACCGCCTCCGCCGCGGCGAGGGTGCACCCGCCGCGAAAGACTGCCAGCCGGCGGAAGAGCGCCTGCTCCCGCTCGCCGAGCAGGTCGTGGCTCCAGCCGATCGAGTCGCGGAGCGTGCGCTGCCGGCCGGGGCGGTCGCCCTCGGTGCCCTCGAGCGCGTCGAGCCGGTGCTCGAGCATGGGCAGGATCGCCTCGGGCGACAGGATCCGCGTCCGGGCGGCCGCGAGCTCGATCGCAAGCGGGAGCCCGTCGAGCCGCGAGCAGATCGCCGCCACCGGGCTCGCGTTGTCGCCGCCGACCGCGAAGTCGGCCCGGATCGCCCGTGCCCTCTCGTCGAAGAGCCGGATCGCCGCGAAGTCGACGATGTCCTCGGCCGCGGCTGGCCGACGGCGGAAGCTCGAGCGGGGGCACCTCGAGCTCCTGCTCGCCCTGCAGGTGCAGCGGTACCCGGCTCGTCGCCAGGACGTGCAGCCGGGGGCAGGTGGAGAGCAGCCGCGCGACGTCGAGCGAGGCCTCGGCGACGTGCTCGAAGTTGTCGAGCACGAGCAGCGTGTGCTTCGCGACGAGGTTCGTCGCGAGGCTCTCGACGAGCGGCCGCGCGGCACTCTCCTGCACGCCGAGCTCGGCCGCGACCGCGCGGACGACGAGACTCGCCTCGGCGAGCGGCGCCAGCTCGACGAGGACGACGCCGTCCTCGAAGTGGTCCGCGGCGTCCCGCGCCGCCCGCAGGGCGAGCCGCGTCTTGCCGGAGCCGCCGGTCCCGGTCAGCGTCACGAGACGAGCCTGCGAATCACGCAGGAGCGAGGCCAGACGCTCGAGCTCCTCCTCCCGTCCGACGAACGTGGTCGCCTCCGCCGGCAGGTTGTGAGAGCGCGCGGGGACCGCGGCCCGGTCGAGCGCGGGGTCCTGCTGCAGGATCGCGCGCTCCAGCTGCTGGAGCGCGGGCGACGGCTCGATCCCCAGCTCCTCGACGAGCATGCGTCGCGCGTCCTGGTACGCCGCGAGCGCGTCCGCCTGCCGGCCGGCGCGGTAGAGCACGCGCATCTGGAGCGCGCGGAGGGACTCGCGCAGCGGCTCCTCGTCGACGAGCGCCTCGACCTCTGCGGCGAGGCGCCCGTCTCCACCGAGATCGAGATCGGCGGCGATGCGCTCCTCGAGCGCCGCCAGGCGCAGGTCGAGCAGACGCGCCGCGGCCGCACGGGCGAAGGGCTCGTCGAGGTCGGCCAGCGGCGCGCCGCGCCAGAGTCCCAGGGCCTCGGAGAGCAGGCGCGACGCCCGGCGCGGGTCGCCGTCGGCAGCCGCGATGCGACCCTCGGCCACGAGGCGCTCGAACTCGCGGAGGTCGAAGAGGTCCTCGTCGCCGAGGTCGAGGCGGTAGCCGCGGCCGACCTTCTCCACCCGGAGCGCCGGCAGCGCCCGCTTCAGCCGCCAGACGAAGACGTCCAGGGCCTTGAGCGCCGACTCGGGCGGCGTGTCCCCCCAGAGCTCGTCGACGAGCCGCTCGGTCGACACGACCCGCCCCGCGTCCAGGAGCAGCACGGCGAGAAGCGCGCCCTGCTTGCCGGCGAGGCGATGCACGCGCTCGCCGTCGAGCACCTCGAGCGGGCCCAGCAGACGCAGCTCCACGACGGCCTCCTCCTACTGGGCACGACCGTACCACTCGTTGTCGAAGTGTTACCGCCGTGTTTCCCGGAGCGGCGGACGATCGGGGCTCACACGTCCTGCATCCCGAAGGAGGTCACACGATGAGTCCCACGGCGAAGAAGCATCTGAAGCGACGCCTCACAGTCACGATCTCGCTCTGCGTTGGCGTCGCATTCGCGACTGCCGCGGTCGCAGTCGCGGGAGCGCGTCACGCGCCGAGAGTCGAGCCGGTGCTCGGAACCTTCTCGTTCGCCTCGGCGCACGAGAAGCAGCGCTTCTGCATGGGCGAGGACGGCCCGTACATCGAGATCCGCGCCCATCACGAGGGCACGCAGGAGGGCGATCCGCGTATCAGCGGCAACATCGAGCTCGAGGCGCACAACCTCGTCAATCTCGTCACCGGTCTGGGCACGTCCGAGGGGACGTTCACGGTCCGCGATCCGGCCACGAACGAGCTCAAGGTCAGGGGCAAGTACCACGGCATCTTCACCGAGGGGTCGAAGTTCCACGGCCTCGCGGTCGGATCGGTCAAAGGCCCGGGCGGACCGAGCGAGGTGATCGACCTCTTCAAGGCCGACGTCAATCTCGTTACCGGCGTCGTGAGCGGGCAGTTCGGCGGAGATTCGCCCGACGCCCGGATCCCGGCGGTGATCCAGCGCGGCGCCTGCACCGGGCCATGGACGAAGGTGGACCTCCGGAGCTAACTGATGTCGAGGGAAGATCTCAACCACCGTCTCTGTCTGTTGGTCATAGGACGGAATCGAGGGGAAATGGACGCTGAACGAAGGGTCACACGTCCGTCCGAAGTCACCGGTGAGCACACGGGCCGGCGACCTCGCAAGAGTCTCGCGCTGAACGGTCGTCCCGCACACCCGCGACACTTGGTAACCGCGACCGCCGCCCTCCTGCTCGCGACAGTGATCGCCGGCGGCGGCACGACGTCGATCGCGAGCGCCGAGCCACGGACGGCCGACGCGGCGACTGCGAAACCGAGGTGGACGACCGTTCCCGGAGCGAAGTTCACCGTGGATCGCCCCTTCCCCGACGTGCTCGGCTGGGCCTCGGGCAGAGCCTGGATCGGTTTCGTCGACTACGACAACTCGTTGAAGCTCACGAGTGCCCGGCTGGCCGGGCGAAGGTTGGGAGCGTTCACGAAGGCCTCATCCACTCGCATGGATTCCTCGGGACCGATCGTCGGCTCGGAGCTCGCGTTTCAGACGTTCAACCGGCTGAGACCAATCGACAGCCGGCTTCAGACGGTTCCTCTGCTCGCGAACGGTCAGCTCGGCACTCCCGAGGAGGTCGCGGGGCAGCCGGACCCGAGAGCGTTCAAGCTGGACTCCCTGCGTGTCAGCGCAGGTGCGCGTCTCGACGATCGGGACGTGTGGGCGCTCGTCGGCATCAACTACATCGGCATGAACGGCGCGCGCTACGGCCTCGTCGTCTGCTGTGATACGAGCGGCGCTTCGGTCGACCTCATCCCCTACGTCGACCGCAAGTACCTCGACTCCGCTCGTCTGGGCGTCGACGATCGCAAGCGGCTCTGGATCGCGTGGAGAGACCGGCGTTCGGTGAAGATCGCGGAGCTCGACCCCGAGACCCTCATCCCGCGCACGAGCCCGCTCGCCGCCCCAGGCGGCAGCGTGGAACGCTTCGAGCTCGCCTGCGGCCCCGGCTGCCGGGTGGTCTCGGAGGACGTCGTAAAGGGGAGCACCGAGCTCTTCAGCTGGGCACCGGGCGAGCGGTCACGGACGGCGATCGCCCGGAACGCACGGCTGCTCGCGGCGTCCTATCGTTCGGGCGGCCGGCTCGTCGTTGCGTACGGGGGTGCCGGACAGAAGATACGAGTCGTCCGGGGCAACGCTCGAGGCGCGCGCTCGAAGGTCATCAGCTCGCTCCCCATCCCCGTCGGCAGCGGCTATCCGTGGTCACCGCTCGGCTACGACGCGACGTTCGTGCCAGGGGGCCTCGTCGCCGTCGTTCTGTGGGAGAACATCGGCAGTTCCAGCGGCAAGACCCGAGTGACCGCGACGTACCAACCACTGGGCCGCTGATGAACGAGGTGCTCCGGCTGAAGCGCGACCGGCTCTCGACCAGCCTGTTCAGCGTGCTTGCGACGATGATCGTCGTGGGCGGGCTCGCGGTCTCGAGCGCGACGGGAGACGACAATCCGCGGCCACCGGTGCCGCCGCCGCCCGCGCTCTGCGAGCTCTATCCGATCGCCCTCGACACGAGATCGCTCGCGAACGCCGAGCCGGGCGATGTCATACCGGACATCCTGAACGGCACGCAGCCGGGCAACTTCGGCTGGCTGACGTGGACCGGCGACCACGCGGTCAAGACGCTCGCGCGGAGTCTCACCCCGCCCGGAGACAGCGGTCGCTATGTGAATCCGGCGGACCCGGCCGACCACACGGTGTCGGTGGGGGATCGCGTTCGTGGTCGACCGGGAGCAGTGAACGCAAAGGCGGTGCGTCGGGCGCTCGACCTGCTCAAGACCAGGGACATCATCGTCCCGATCTGGGACGAGACTTCTGCTCACCAGGGCAAGCACGGCGGCGGCGGCGACGGCGGCGGCGGCGAGGACGATGATGACGATGACGACGGCGGGTCAGGTGGGAGCAACGTCACGTATCGGGTCTCGGGCTTTGCCACGGTTCGGCTCCTCGACTACCGCATCTCGGGCAAGGCTCGGATCACCGTCCGCTTCCTCGGCCTCGACAGCTGCGGCCCGGCGCAGGAGCGTCCTCCGGTCGCCGTCGACGGTGCGGCCCAGACGGCGGAGGACACGATCAAAGAGCTGGAGCTCAGCGCCTCCGACCCCGACGGCGATCCGCTCAGCTTCGCGATCGTCTCCGGCCCAGCCCACGGCACGCTGGGCCCGGTTCAGGGCGCGCAGGTCTCGTACGCGCCGGCCCTCGACTACCACGGGCCGGACTCGTTCACGTTCAAGGCCAACGACGGCGCATTGGATTCGAACGTCGCCACCTTCCTGCTGACGATCACACCGGTGAACGATGTCCCCGTCTGCCGCGACCTGAGCAGCGTCCAGACGCCGTTCGAGACGCCGGTCGAGACCGATCCCGACTGCGCGGACGTCGACGGCGACGCGCTGAGCTTCCAGATCTCCGCGCAGGGGACGAAGGGCACCGCGTCGGTGGTTGCGGGCCGGCTGCGGTACGTGCCCGGCGCCGGGGAGACGGGGGCGGACAGCTTCCGCTATCAGGCGCGGGACGGCGTCGTCGGCTCGAACGAGGCGACCGTGTCGGTGACGATCGGGCCGATCCCGAACCGTGCGCCGATCGCTCGCGACGACGTGCTCGCGCAAGCCGAGGAGGCCACCGGCTCGGTCAACGTGCTCGCGAACGACAGCGATCCTGACGGCGACACGCTCGCTCTGGACTCCTGGACGCAGGGCCAGCACGGCAACGTGTCCTGCCTGCCGAGCGGCGTCTGCACGTACACGCCGGCGCTCGACTTCCACGGCGAGGACTCGTTCGGTTACCGGATCGACGACGGGCACGGCCACAGCGCCGAAGCCACGGTGCGGGTGGCGGTCACGCCGGTGAACGACCGGCCGATCGCCAACGACGCGAGTGCCGAGACCGCCGAGGACACGGCCACGCAGCTGACGCTCGGCGCCGTCGACGTCGATGGCGACCAGCTCAGCTTCTCGATGGTCACGGGCCCTGCCCACGGGAGCCTCAGCCCGCTTGCCGGCAACCTCGTCACGTACACACCGGCCGCCAACTACCATGGCGCGGATTCCTTCACGTTCCGGGCGAGCGACGGCACGTCCGACTCGAACGCCGCGACCGTCAGCCTGACCGTGACCTCGGTGAACGACGCGCCGACGTGCCGCGACCTCACTACCCTGGAGACGCCCTTCGAGACACCGGTCACGGCCGACCCGGATTGCTCCGATGTCGACGGCGACAGCCTCGGCTTCGAGATCGCCGCTCAGGGGGCGAAGGGAACGGCCTCGGTGGTCGACGGCCGGCTGAGCTATGCGCCCGGGGCGGGACAGACGGGGGCGGACAGCTTCCGTTACCGGGCACTCGATGGCGCAGCGGGCTCGAACGAGGCGACCGTCACCGTGACGGTCGCACCGCCGCTGCCTCCTCCTACGGCTGGCGCATCCTCCCAGGAGTTGATCCAGGCAGATCTCGACGGGGGTCTGATCGACTATGGCACCTCGCTCATTTACCGGGCGTGGACGCTGTTCTGGGACGCGAGGCTCCCCGCTCGCTACGACGGTACCGGTTCTACTGGCGAGGACCTCAGCCTGTTCTCCGAGATCGAGGCCGCGCTGCCGAGCCTCTCGCCGGACCAGAAGGCGGAGCTCCAGGGCTGGATCGCGCGCCCGACCGATCCGCTGAGCCCGTTCGGACCCGCGACCGCCGCCACCAACCAGAGCCGAACGGCCGCGGCGGACGGGTCCACGGCGGCCGCCACCCAGACCACGGCGGCCCCGACGGCGGACCCGCCACCGCCTGTCAAGTGCACCGCCCCTAACTCGTGGCTCCACGTGGACTACCCGGACGACAACTCCGACACGGGGTTCAGGGCCTGGATGTGCGCGGCGAGCCAGGACGACGCCGACGAAATCCTGAACGATGTCCTGATCCAGTTCGACGGCATCAGCCAGCTCTTCACGCAGCCCGAACCGGCCGGGATGGGTCCCCCCGTCCCCGACACGCAATCCGTCCCCGACAACGGCGGCAACGGGAAGATCGACGTCTACCTGCTTGATACGAACCAGTGTCGCGACCGCAATAACAGGTGTGAGCAGATCGAGGGCGACGCGCTCGCCCAGGCCCTTCCGGACGGACCCATCGGCAAGGCTCCGGGCTTCCCGGCGCAGAGCTCAAGCGGCTACCTCATGGTTAGCCTCCGGAACAAAAACGACACGCCAACGCTGGCCCATGAGTTCTTCCACATCCTCCAGTACGCCCACACCGTCGGAGGAGTGAAAGGTGAATTCGGCAACGTCTACGCGAGTTGGTACAGCGAGGCGAGCGCGAGCTGGGCGGAGTGGCACCCGACCCTTAGGCACCTCTCGAAGGACGACTCGGAAGACGATCTGTATCCCAGGTTCCGGAGCTTCCAGGAGAACAACCTGTCGCTGCTCGAACACTCGCCGACCGATCATCAGTACGACTCGTGGATCTGGCCGCTATTCCAGGAGCTCGAGGGCGGCGGAGCGACCGCCGTCTACCAGACCTGGGCTAGCGCGGAGTCGGCGAGGAGTCCCGCGAGCATCGACGCCGCCGTCGACTCCCGGCTGCCGTTTGCGGCGTCGTTCCGGGACTTCTCCGTGCGGAACCTACAACCCGCTGAGTACGTCAGCCTCTTCAATACGGGGCTCGAGAGCGACACCTGGCGGTCGAGGATCTTCGACTTCCCGAAAGAGAGTCACGTCGTCACCTCCTCCCGCACAATCGGTCTCGGCCCGGATTTGGTGGCCGCCGGCATCGACGTGCTCGCGGCACAGAACGACAGGTTCAAGATCATGGACCCACGTATCCGCCAGGTCACGATCGATCTGAGCGCGCTTCAGAACGTGGGCTCGGCCGACCTCGACATCGTCGGGCAGATCAGGCTCCCCGCCGCCGAAACCCCGCCGCACCGGTGGCGTCGGATCAAGGCCAATTCGTCCACGTACACACTCTGTCGGGACTTTCCGGACGAGGACTTCGATCTCTTCTACGTCGTCGTGTCGAACCACGCATCGACCCGGAAGGCGAACGGTGGCCCCGACCCGACTGCCGCCATGACTGGTGCCTACACCGTTGAGACCAAGGACCGCTGCGACGTTCCGATCGAGTACAAGGGTACGTTCAAGATGAAGCAGAGGTTCTCGGGCGGGCCCTCGCTTATCGACTTCGACGCCGAAGGGAACGTGACGTTCAAGTACCGCTCTACGGAGGCGGAATGCGGCAGCCTCGTTCCACCGACGCCGACTAGCCTCAAACACTGCTACTACCTGGACAGCGCTCAGGAGACGTGGACGGCTCCCCAGGTCAGCGACGAGCCAAGCCGGCCATCGCCCTGCAACTACTTCCCAAGGGCTGCCCAGTTCTCCTACGCGAACGACCTAGGAAGCCATGGGGGAATCCAGATCACGATCCGGCACCCTGAGCCCAGCTTCTCCAACATCTACGACGCGTGGTTCGGGAGCTCGACCAAGACGATGGTCGTGGACACGACCGATGTCGACCCCGAGGACCCATGTGGTCGGGGCACGTTCACGATACGGCTGCCCTTCTACTCGATCGTCTCCTCGGGTTGCTTCAATTCGCCTCCGCCTCCGCCACCGCGATTCACCGGGTGGCCGCTCAGCGGGTCCTGTACGTTCGACGACGGCCACACCGCGACCACCTGGTCGTGGGATCTCTCTCCCATCTTCCAACCGTGATCGCTTAGAACGAGTCATCGGAGCGACGCGTGTTGAGAGCCGCGCTCGCAGACATCGACCGTCCCCGTCATCGACGAGGACGTGCACCTATATAGGAGTCCTGCTAAAGTGCTAGCACTTTGGCTGCTAGCAAAACCCAGAGAGCGGGCATCCTGGTCAGGATGCCCGCTCCGTTGAAGGAGGCGCTCGTACGCGAGAGCGCGCGCCGCGGCTCGAACGTCAACGACGTCTCGGCCGGGATCCTCGCCGAGGCGTTCGGCGTCCCGCATGCACCCAGTGGGCGAAGGCGCAAAGTGCTAGCAGGCTCGAGCCCAGTCCTGCTCCTGCGCGTGCCGCAGGAGCTGAAGGACGAGATCCACGCGGAGGCCGCCCGCACGGGCGCCAACGCGAACGACGTCATTCTCGCCGCGCTCGCCGACGGGCTCGGCATCCCCCATACCGGCAAGAGAAAGGAAACGATGGCAACTCCGAACGGCTCGAAGAACGGCGCCCGCGCCAAGAACAAGGTGCGCGTTGCGATCATCGGCGTGGGGAACTGCGCCAACTCGCTCCTCCAGGGAGTCGAGTACTACAAGGACGCGTCGCCCGAGGACGCGGTTCCGGGCCTCATGCACGTCGATCTCGGCGGCTATCACATCTCGGACATCGAGTTCACGGCCGCGTTCGACGTCGTCAAGGGCAAGGTCGGCGTCGACCTCGCGGACGCGATCTGGGCGCACCCGAACGACACGATCAAGTTCTCCGACGTTCCGAAGACGGGCGTCAAGGTCTCGCGCGGCATGACGCACGACGGCATCGGCAAGTACATGGCACAGGTCGTCGAGAAGGCGCCGGGCCAGACGGACGACGTCGTCGGGATCCTGAAGGAGACCGGCACCGACGTCGTCGTGAACTATCTCCCGGTCGGCTCCGAGGCCGCCACGCGCTGGTACACGGAGCAGATCCTCGACGCCGGCGTCGCGATGGTGAACTGCATGCCCGTCTTCATCGCGCGCGAGCCGTACTGGCAGAAGCGCTTCGAGGACGCCGGCGTGCCGATCATCGGCGACGACATCAAGTCGCAGGTCGGCGCCACGATCACGCACCGCGTGCTCACCACTCTTTTCGGCGACCGCGGCGTCCACCTCGACCGGACGATGCAGCTGAACGTCGGCGGCAACTCCGACTTCCGCAACATGCTCGAGCGGGAGCGCCTCGAGTCGAAGAAGATCTCGAAGACGAACGCGGTCACGTCGATGCTCGACTACGACATCGGCGAGGACAACGTCCACGTCGGCCCGTCGGACTTCGTGCCCTGGCTGACCGACCGCAAGTGGGCGTACATCCGCATGGAGGGCTCGTCCTTCGGCGACGTGCCGCTGAACGTCGAGCTCAAGCTCGAGGTCTGGGACTCGCCGAACTCGGCCGGCATCGTCATCGACGCCGTCCGCCTCGCGAAGCTCGCCCTGAACAACGGCATCGCGGGCTCGCTCGAGGCGCCGAGCGCCTATCTCATGAAGTCGCCGCCGCTGCAGATCCGCGACGACGAGGCGCGCGAGCAGATCGAGCGCTTCATCGTGAAGAACGCGCACAGCAAGGGCACGCGGAAGGCGGCCGCGAAGGCGTGACGGGCGTCCGCTGGAGCCGCGTCTTCTGGATCGGAGCGGCGGCGATCCTCATCGCCGCCGCGCTGATCGCGGTCGCGGCCATCCTGCGAGGCGACTTCGGCGAGACCGAAGCCCAGATCCTCGGCACGCTGCTCGCTCTGCTCGTCGCGGGCGCGACCGGGATCTCGGGGCTCGCGCTCGTCGAGCGCAGGGAAGTGCCCACGCTCGGCTGGGTCGCCGTCGGCGGTGCCGCCCTCTGCTTCGTGCTCCAGCGCGGCGGCGATCTGGGACGAGTTCTCCAACGACACGCTGACGAAGCTGGGCGACGAGCTCGATGGCGGTCTTGCTGGCGCTCTTGCTGATCACGACGCAGCGGGCTCTGCTTCGCGAGCGAGCGACTCGCCAAGCTCTTCTACGCGACCGCCGCCTCGGCCGGAGTCGCGGCCGGCCTCAGCATCGTCGGGATCTGGACAGGAGGAGGGCGGCTACTGGCAGCCCGTCGCCGTCTTCTCGATCCTCGCGGTGCTCGGATACCTGCTGCTGCCGGTCGCTCCAGCGCCTCACCACGACCGCCGCGCCGCAGACGCGCCGAGCGCGTTCTCGCGGAGCTGAACGGCGTGAAGCTCGTGGCCACGCGCTCGGGCGACGGGATCGAGCCTCGGCTCGCCCCGGCGAGCGCCTCGCGCTCCGCCGCTAGACCTGGCTCGACCCGCGGCGAGCAGTCGTCCGCGACGAAGCCGACGCGCCGGTGACTCTTGTCGCAGAAGGGCTTCGTCCGCGAGTGCCCGCAGCGGCAGAGCGCGACCGCCTTTCCTTCCGGGAGCACGAACTCGTTCCCCTCCGAGTCGACGACCCGCACCGGGCCCTCGATCTTGTACGGCCCGTTCGCGCGCGCCTTGATCGTGACCTCGGCCATCGCCCAAGTTACAAGTTGTAACTTGCCGTGGGGGTGAGCCTCCGGATCTGCTTCGTCACGCCGTTCGCGTGGTCGCAGCCGCACGAGGTGAACGCGCACGTCGACGGCGTCGCGACGGCCCTGCGCGGGCGCGGCCACGACGTGACGGTGCTCGCTCCCTCGACGCGGGCTCGCGACCTCCTCGCCGGCCGCCGTCTGCTCCACGGCGGCGCGGAGGCGGAGCTGATCGCGGTCGGGCCCTCGATCCCGATCTCGCGCCGCACGAACATGGGCGTGCCGGTCGGCGTGCGGGCGAACGTCCGGCTGGCGCTCGCCACCGGGCACTACGACGTCGTGCACGGCTTCGAGCCGGGCCTGCCGAGCCTCTCGTACCACGCGCTGACCTCCGCCCATGCCCTGACCGCGGCGACCTTCTTCTCGGCCGAGCGGCTGATGTACCCGGCTCGGCGTTCGCGCCGCGATCGCCTGCGGATCCGCGTGGACGCGCTGCTCGCGACCTCCGAGGAGACCGCCCGCGCCGCGGCCGAGCGCTTCGAAGGCGACTACCGGCTCGTGCCCATCGGCGTCGACACGGAGCTCTTTCGGCCCGGGACGAAGCGGGACGTCATCGCCCTCGAGCTCGAGCCGGCGGGAAGGCCCGTTCACGCGCGCGCTGACACGACTGCTCCGCGACCTGCCCGACTGGGAGCTTCTCCTCCTGCACACGAAGCCGCTCGGATTCCGGCCCGCGATCCCAATGTCGGTCCGCCGCCGCGTGCACGTGCGCTCTGTGCGCCGAGCGGAGCAGCGCGCCGCGGTGCTCGCCGAGGCGGCGATCTTCGTTCCCGCGCCGTCCGGCGAAGAGCGGCTCGCGCTCGAGGCCGCAGCCTCGGGTGTCGCCGCCGCCGCCGGCGAGGATGCAGCGGCGATCGTCGAGAGCGTCACGCGACTCGCCGAGGACCCAGCACGTCGAGAGCGCGCCGCCGCGAAAGCCCGAGCCGCCGCCGAGCGCCAGAGCTTCGACCGCGTGGCAGCGGAGCTCGACACGGTCTACTCCCGCCTCGCGCGCAAGCGGCACGCCCCACGCGACGCCGACAACGGAGACGACCCACTCGCCGGCCGCGAGTGGATCGCCGTCGACCTGCACATGCACACCGACTGGTCGCACGACTGCTCGATCCCCGTGAGCGACCTCCTCGATCACGCCGAGGAGATCGGGCTCGGCGGAATCGCGATCACCGACCACAACGCCTTCGGCGGCGCGCTCGAGGCCGTCGACCTCGCGACCGTCCGGGATCTCGTCGTCATCCCGGGCGAGGAGGTCAAGACCGACGGCCAGGGCGAGGTCATCGGGCTCTTCCTCGAGGAGGAGATCCCGCGCGGCCTCTCGTTCGCGGAGACCATCGCCGCGATCCGCGAGCAGGGCGGCCTCGTGTACCTCCCCCACCCCTTCGACCGGATGCACGCGATCCCCGACCCCGCGACGCTGCACCGGCACCTGGCCGAGATCGACGTCTTCGAGGTCTTCAACGCACGGCTCCTCCGCGAGTCGTTCAACGAGGAGGCGCTGCGCTTCGCGCGCAAGTACCGGCTCCTCCAGGGCGCGGGCTCGGACGCGCACGTGCTCCAGGGCGTCGGGAACGGGCGCCGTCCGCATGCGGCGCTTCGAGGGCGCGGAGGAGTTCCTCCTCTCGCTCCGTACCGCAGAGATCCTCCGCCGGCCGAAGTCGCTCGCGTACCTGCAGTCGCTCAAGTGGGTCGCGCAGGTCAAGGAAAAGGTCCGCTGAGGGAGAAGGGATTCGAGACTCCGTGTCCGCGGCCGTGCCCACCGACGAGATCTACGAGCGCTACCTGAAGAGAGCCATCGCCGAGATCAACGAGCTCGGGGACGAGCTCGCTCGGGCAGGCGACGAGCTCCGCGTCCCCGTGCTCGGCTCGGGGCATCCGCTCGCGGACGTCATCCTCCTGAAGCACACGCCGCAGCCGCAGGAGATCCAGGAGGGAGTCGCGTTCTTCGGGCGCTCGGGCGCGGCCGTGCTCAAGTCCCTCCAGCGGATGCACGTCGACCCGCTCGCGGTGTACGGGACGAACTGCCTCAAGTTCGGCACCGAGGATCCGGCTGACGCCGCGGGCTGGCTGACGCGCGAGCTGCACATCGTGCAGCCCAAGCTCGTCGTCGCGATGGGCGCGGCGGCGGTCGAGTTCGTGAACGGCCTTCGCTTCCCGCTCGCGGACGAGGTCGACCCGGAGACGCACGGGGTCATGCAGCGCTTCACGCCGACGATCGAGGTGCTCGTGACGCCGGACGTCGACGAGTCGCTCGACGACCAGCCGGCGAAGAAGGCGTTCTGGAACGACTTCAAGGCACTCGGCTCCTGGTGGGCGGAGCAGCCGCCGTATTGACGCTGCTCGGGCGCGAGCGAGCAGTCGGGCTGGGCGCGCTCGTCGCCGGCCTCGTCGCGTTCGGCGCGGTCGCGGCCAGCCTGCCCGAGCTCTCGGAACCGACCGCAGTCGCGGTTGCGGGCTTCCTCGTCCTCCCCGCCTTCACCGCGACGGTCTGGGTCGCGCTGCCGCTCGCACGCGGGCACGCGACGTGGCTGCTCGCGTTCGGCGCGCTCGCCGGCGTCGGGTGGGTCGTCTTCTACTTCGCCGGGATGGGCGTCGTCTCGAACGCCTCCAAGCTCGCGTGCTTCGTCCTCGTCGGCTTCTGGTTCCTGTCGCTGTTCGAGGCGCTGTGGTGGATCACGCTCGTCTCGCTCCTGATCCCGTGGGTCGACATCTGGTCGGTCTTCTTCGGGCCGACGAAGTACGTCACGGAGGAGCGGCCGGGCTTCTTCGAGAACGTCTCGCTCGCGCTGCAGGTGCCGGGCGAGACGTCGACGGCGAACATCGGGCCGCCCGACATCGTCTTCTTCGCGCTCTTCCTCGCGGCTGCGCAGCAGTTCGGGCTGAGGGTGGGCCTCACCTGGATCGCGATGACGGGCTTCCTCTCGTCGACGCTCGTCCTCGTCTGGTGGACCGACGGGTCGGGGTTGCCCGCGCTGCCGGCGGTCTGTCTCGGATTCATCGTTCCGAACGCCGATCTGCTGTGGCGGAACGTGCGCGAGGCGTGGGCCGCGCGCTCGGCGAAGCCGGGCTAGCTCTCGACCTTCTCGAGCAGCGAGACCGACTCGACGTGCGGGGTGTGCGGGAACATGTCGACGGGCCGGCAGCGGAGGAGCTCGTAGCCGAAGTCCTCGCGTAGCACCTTGACGTCGGATGCGAGCGTCGTCGGGTTGCACGAGACGTAGACGATCCTCTGCGCTCCGAGGGCGCCCGTTCGTCGCAGCGCCTTGCCGGCCAGCCCGGCCCGTGGCGGGTCGACGATCGCGACATCCGGCGACCCCGCCTCCTCGACGAGCTCCTCGACCGTCTGCCCGACGTTCCCGGCGAAGAAGCGCGCGTTCGCGATGCCGTTGAGCTCGGCGTTCTCGATCGCGCAGGCGACCGCCTCCTCGGAGATCTCGAGCCCCCAGACCTCGCGGGCGTCGCGGGCGAGCGAGAGCCCGATCGTGCCCGTCCCGCAGTAGAGGTCGAACACCTTCTCCGTCCCGGTCGAGCCCCGCGGCCTCCCGAACCAGCCCGTAGAGCTGCTCGGCCATCTCGGTGTTCGTCTGGAGGAACGCGCTCGGCCGGACGCGGAAGCGCAGCCCGAGGATCTCCTCCTCGATGGCGTCCTCGCCCCAGAGCAGGCGCGTCGGGAGGTTCGTCCTCTCGGCGGGCGTGTCGTTGATCGCCCAGTGGATCGAGCGCACCTCGGGGAAGCTTGACGGAGGACGTCCACGAAGTAGCCCGTCTCGAAGCGCTCGCCCGGCGCGGTCACGAGGACGACCAGGGCTTGGCCGGTGTTCCTCCCTTCCCGGTAGACGAGGTGGCGGAGGTAGCCCTCGCCGGTGGCCTGGTCGAACGGCTCGAGCTTCTCCTCGCGCGCCCAGTCCCGCACGGCGAGCCGGATCGCGTTTCCGAGATCGGTCGTGAGCAGGCACTCCTCGATCCCGATCACCTCGTCCCAGCGCCCGGCGCGGTGGAAGCCGAGGTCGATCGCGTCCTCGCCGGCGGTGAACGAGTACTCGAGCTTGTTCCGGTACCCGTAGACCGACGCGGCGGGCAGGATCGGCTCGAGCGGCGGCTCCGGGATCCGGCCGATGCGGACGAGCGCGTCGCGCACCTGCTGCTCCTTCGCCGCGACCTGGGACTCGTAGGCGAGATCCTGGAAGCGGCAGCCGCCGCAGACCCCGAAGTGGCGACACGGGGCATCGACGCGCTGCGGGCTCGGTTCGAGAACGGCGCTCGCGGCGGCCTCCGCGAACCCGCGCTTGACCTTCGTCACCTCCGCGCGGACGCGGTCACCCGGGAGCCCGCCGCGGACGAAGACGACGAACCCGTCCAGGCGCCCCACCCCGCTCCCGCCGTACGCGAGCGAGTCGATGCGGAGCTCGACCTCATCCCCCAGACGAACAGGCGCGGCCATAGCGGCCAGCGTATCGGTGGACAGATCGGCGCAAACTTGTGGCGCTGTACAGTGCCAGGCACTGTTAAGACCACAACGTCGCGTCAATCTCTCCACAGGAGCGCCTCAGCGCAGTACGGAGACGTAGACCGACCGCTCGCGCGGCCCGTCGAACTCGCAGAAGAAGATCGCCTGCCACGTCCCGAGAGCCAGCGAGCCGTCCTCCTTCAGCGGCACCACGACGCTCGGCCCCATGAGCGACGCCCGCACGTGCGTCGGTGCGTTGTCCTCCGCCGGCTCGTGGTGCTGCCACGGCCAGCCGTCCTCGACGATCCGCTCGAGAGCCGCCTCGAGATCGCGCGCGACCGCCGGATCGGCGCCCTCGTTGATCGTCACCCCCGCCGTCGTGTGCGGCACGAAGACGACGACGGCCGATCCTTCGGCACCGGCCACCGCCTCGCGCACGTCGCGCGTGACGTCGACGACTTGCGTACGCCGCTCGGTCCGGACCCGGAGCTCCTGCACGGGACGAGCGTTACAGCGCGCCGCCGGCCGCCGGCGGGGCCCCCGCCTCGAGCGGGTTCTCGCCGCCCGCCGACCGCGCGAGGTACTCCTCGACGTGGAGGAGGTTGTCCCGGCCCCGCTCGACCACCGCGAGGAGCTCGGTCATCGACGCGACCTCCTCGCGCTGCTCCTGGAGGAACCAGTGCAGGAACTGCTCGCCGACGAGCTGCCCCTCCTCCCGCGCGAGCTTCACGAGCTCCACGATCTGCTCCGTGACCCGCTTCTCCTGGTCGAGGGCGAGCGCGACCGGCGCCACGGCGTCCGCAAAGGAGGTCTGCGGCGCCTCGACACCGGGGATGACGACCTCCCCGTCCGCGTCGAGCAGGTACTGGACGATCATCATCGCGTGGTTCCGCTCCTCGAGCGCCTGCCGGTAGAAGTGCCTGGCGAGCTCCGGGAGCGTCTCGGAGTCGTAGTAGACCGCGATCGCGATGTACTGCTGCGACGCCGCGAACTCGTAGCCGATCTGCCCGTTCAGGGCCTCGCCGAAGCCGGACACGGCGCGACTCTACCGCGGCGCGCAGCGCGTCTGACGCACCCGTAGCATCCGGCCCGTGGCCGGAGTTCCGCAGACCCTGAAAGGACGCAGCTTCACGCGTATCGCCGCGTGGTCGAAAGACGAGCTCGAGACGCTCCTCGACCTCGCCGACGAGCTGAAGGCCGAGCGCGCGCACCGCCAGGAGCTCCGCGTCCTCCCCGGCCGCACGATCGGGCTCATCTTCCACAAGCCCTCGACCCGCACGCGGGTCGCGTTCGAGGTCGGGATCGCGGAGCTCGGAGGCATGGCGCTCTTCCTCCCCGCCGCCGAGCTCCAGCTCGCGCGCGGCGAGTCCTACCGCGACACCGCGCTCGTCCTCTCGCGCTTCCTCTCCGCGCTCATGATCCGCACCTTCGAGCAGGCCGAGGTGGAGGAGTTCGCGGAGCACGCCGCGATCCCGGTCATCAACGGCCTCACCGACGAGAGCCACCCGCTCCAGGCCGTCGCCGACGCGATGACGCTCCGCGAGCGCTTCGGGACGCTCGACGGCGTGCGGCTCGCGTACGTCGGCGACGGGAACAACGTCTGCCATTCGCTCATGCGCATCGCCGCCCGCTTCGGGATGGAGTTCGTCGCGGCGACGCCGCCCGGCTACGAGCCGAGCGCCGAGTTCGTCGCGGCTGCGGCCGCCGACGCACGCGAGAACGGCGGCAGCGTCGACGTCACGACCGACCCTCGCGAGGCCGCGCGCGGCGCCGATGCCGTGTACACCGACGTCTGGACGAGCATGGGCCAGGACGAGGAGCGCGCCCGCCGACTGCGCGACCTCGAGCCGTACCGCGTCGACGCCGATCTCCTCGCGACTCGCCGCCGCCGAAGCCGTCGCGCTGCACTGCCTCCCGGCGCACGTCGGCGAGGAGATCTCCGCCGACGTCCTCTACGGCCCGCGCTGCCTCGCGTGGGAGCAGGCCGAGAACCGCCTGCACACGCAGAAGGCGCTGATGGCGCTCGTCATCCGCTGAGATGACCTTCGACGACCACGTCCGGGCCGCCCTCGACGAGATCCCGCCGCACCTCGCCGCCGGGCTGAAGAACGTCGCGGTGGTCGTCGAGGACGAGAACCCCGAGGATCCCGACCTCTTCGGCCTCTACCACGGCGTCCCGCTGCCCGAGCGCGGCGACATGAGCGGCCAGCTTCCCGACAAGATCTCGATCTACCGGATCCCGCTCGAGGAGAGCTTTCCCGACCCGCGCGACCTGCGCGAGGAGATCCGCATCACCGTCCTCCACGAGCTCGCGCACTACTTCGGTCTCGACGAGGACCGGATCGCGGAACTTGGCTACGAGTAAGGGTTTGCGGCAGGTTTGAGCGGTTGCCTGACGGGGGAATGATGGGTGCGTGGCAGCCGTTTCAACCAACATGACCCCGGATCAGATCCACGACGAGATCGAGCGCATCTCCGAGGACCGCCAGGAGCTCTGGCACCAGCTCTCGGTTGCGTCCGATCCCGTCGTAAAAGAAGAGATCAAGGCTCTCGACACCCGCCTCCAGGAGCTCTGGCAGTCGCTCCGCATGGAGAAGGCGCGACTTCGCTTCGGCGAGCGCGAGGACATCGTCCGTCGCGCGCGCGCCGAGGAGCGTCTGGAGCGGGCCGCGTAGGGCGAGACTCGCCCGACGAGGCGTCGAGGCAGGAAAAGCGGCCGCGCCCGCATATCATCGACGCGTGCCCCTTTTTGGCCGTCGTGAGGCAGTCGAGCCCGTCACCGTCGACGCGGAGCTCGATCGGCTGCGCGCGATTCGCAAGGCCGCCGAGGAGGAGCTCGGGCGGCTTCGCGTGGAGCTGACCGAGCGCGTCGCGGCGGTCGAGAAGAAGGAGCGCGAGCTCGCGGACGTCCTCGCGAAGGTGAGCCGCGGCGCCGTGGGGCGCATTCCGCCCGGGGCCGACGAAGCGCTCGCCCACGCACAGGTCGGGCTGGCGGCGCGGGCCCAGGAGCTCAACCGCCGCGAGCGGGAGCTCACCTCGCGCGAGCGCCAGTTCGTGCAGATGGAGGGCGAGCTCGCCCAGCGTCTCGCCGCGGCCGCCGAGACGCCGAAGGAGCTGCTCGTGGAGATCGAGGCCCGCGTGGCGGCGCTCAAGGAGATGGAGGCGGCCTTCGCCCGGACGCAGGCCGAGCTCGCGGCGCGCAGCGACGACCTCTCCCGCCGCGAGGCCGAGCTGTTGGAGCACGGTCGCGCCCTGAGCGGCGTCGGGGCGGGGAGCGGCGGGATGAGCCACGCGGAGCTCGCCGATCTGGACGAGCGCATCCGCCGGCTCGAGCAGCAGACGCGCGAGGCGAGCGCCGAGCGCAGCTTCGGAGACGCGCTCCGCGTCCTCGAGCGCCGCGGCATCGGCGGCACGCCCACGTAGCCCGAGGATCGCGTCGCCCTCGCCTACACTGACGCCCTCGGGGCGTTAGCTCAGCTGGGAGAGCGCCGGCTTTGCAAGCCGGAGGTCACCGGTTCGATCCCGGTACGCTCCATGGCTCAACCAAGCCGTCTCTGCCTCTTCTGTGCAGGCTCAGAGAACTTCCGAACCTGTGTCTTGTCAGGTTTTGTCAGATCCCACGCTGGTCGCGCGCCAGCATGTCGGAGGTCGGCCGAGGCGCTGGCGGGAAACCCGGCGCTACGGGCCGTGCGTCGTGGTAATGCCGAGTCCGAGTCCCCGTGCTGCCATATCGCCTGATCGAGAGTCGATCATCTTTCCGGCTCCGGCCGAACCGGATTAGACTCGCCTCACCTGTGACGCTCGACCAACGAGGTGGGCTATGGCTGTAGCGAACCTGGCTGAAGACGCTGCGACGGAGCTGCTGCTCCCCGGTTCCGAGAGTGAGGCGGTGGAGGCCTTCGGAGACGGCACCGACGTCGTCGTGGTCGGCGGCGGCACCATCGTCGTTCCCGACATGACGTACGACCGACTGCGCCCCGCGAAGGCGCTGCTTCTGAAGAACGCAGGGCTGGGCGGGATCTCCCGCGAGGGGTCGCGCGTCACGATCGGCGCGACCACATCGATCCAGGAGCTCGTCGACCTACCACCCCCGATCGGCCCGTGCGCGGCGAACGTCGCGGATCTCGAGATCCGCGGTGCAGCGACCGTCGGCGGGAACCTCTGCGCGGGTGAGGGCCACGAGGCGCCCCGCGGCGACCTCCAGGGCGCATTCCTTGCTGCCGGCGCGACCGTCCGCTCGGCCGGCGAGGGCGGGATTACGGAGGGGCCACTCGAGGACTTCCTCCCGAAGCGTCGGGAGCGGCTCATCCTCTCGATCTCGTACGAGGAGCCCGTTGCGGGCGCATTTGCGGGTCTCGACCGACCGCACACGCACGATTACACGGCGCTCGCGGTCTCCGGCGCGAAGTCGTCGGACGGCACGATCCGCCTCGCCGCCACTGGCGCGGGTTCGTACGGCCAGCGTCTCCCCTCCGCCGAGAACGGCGATGCGCACGCCGCGTTGAACGACGTCGAGCCGCACGACGACGCACTCGCCTCGGCCTGGTACCGCAGCAAGGTCCTGCCGGTGCTCGTGCGCCGAGTGCTCACCGGACTCGAGGCGGCGTCATGAACCTCACGGTGAACGGCGTCGCGCACGAGATCGATAGCGATCTGCTTACCCCGCTCCTCGACGTGTTGCGCGAGGAGCTCGGGATCACGGGCCCGAAGGCCGGCTGCCACCAGGGCGGCTGCGGTGCGTGCACTGTCCTCGTGGACGGCGAGCCCCGCCGCGCGTGCCTGCTCCCGGTCGCGTACGCCGACGGCGGCGAGATCACGACCGTCGAGGGCCTCGGCTCGCCCGATGACCTCTCGGCGATCCAGCAGGCGTTCGTCCACCATTACGCCGCTCAGTGCGGTTTCTGTACGTCCGGGATGATGCTCGCCGCGGAGAGCTACATCGCGCGCGGAGGCTCGGACGACCCGGAGGCGATCCAGGAGGCCCTCGGCGGCCACGTCTGCCGCTGCACCGGCTACTTGAAGATCGTCGAGGCCGTCGCCGCCGCAGCCCGCGGCGACTCCTTCGACCTGACGGAGACTGCCGTCGGCAAGTACACGACGATGGCGACAGGAGGTGCGGAATGAAAGTCGTCGGGGCACGCATACCGCGGTACGACGGGGTCGCCCACGTCACCGGCCGCACGACCTACGTCGACGACGTCCGCATTCCCGGAACTCTGTGGGTGAAGGCGCTCCGCTCGCCGCACCACCATGCGGGGATCACGAAGCTGGACGCGCGCGCGGCCGGGGAGATGCCCGGCGTGCACGCGGTGATCACCTGGCAGGACGTGCCCCTTCTCGAGTACGGGCACCTCTCCGCCCTCGGCATTCCGGCCGACGAGCCGCTGCTGGCGAAGGACGAAGTCCGGTACATGGGCCAGCCGATCGCCCTTGTGGCCGCGGACGACGAGGAGATCGCCGCACAGGCCGTCTCTCGGATCGAGATCGAGTTCGAGAAGCGGCAGGCGCTCACCGACGTACGCCAGGCGTTCGACGCGGACGTCCCCCAGATCCATCGGGAGGGCAACTGGTACAAGCACTTCGAGGACGACATGGATCGTCGCCAGATCCGCAAGGGCGACATCGACTGGGCCTTCGAGAAGGCGGACACGATCGTCCAGGGCGTCTACCGCCCCGCCGCGATCGAGCACGCGCCGATCGAGACGCAGGTGTGTCAGGTCGTCCCCGAGCCGAGCGGCCGGCTGACGATCTACTCGTGCACCCAGGCGCTCTACTTTTCGATGGGTGTCGTCGCCGCGCACCTGGAGGTGCCGCTCAACAAGCTGAAGGTCGTCGGCGGCACCACCGGCGGCGGCTTCGGCGGAAAGGTCGACACGGCCACGGAGACGATGTGCTGCCTCCTGGCGATGAAGTCGGGCAAGCCCGTGAAGTGGCGCTGGACGCGCGAGGAGGAGTTCCTCTGCTCGTCCACCCGCGCACCGTGGCACATGGAGATCGCCGATGCGGTGACGAAGGACGGCTGGATTCTCGGCCGCAAGATGCTGACACTGCACGACGCGGGCGCCTACTCGCGCTTCTCGCCGTACGGCCTAACCAAGCACAGCTTCCACCACACGGGCGCGTACACGATCCCGAACCTCGCGTTCGACGGATACGTCGTGTACACGAACCGCGTGCCGACGACGGCGATGCGCGGCTTCGGAGTGACGTCGGTTTCGTTCGCGACGGAGACCCACATGAGTCGCGTGGCCGACGTGCTCGGGATCGACCCGATCGAGATCCGGCTCAAGAACGCGAACCGGATCGGCGACACCTCGCCGAACGGCATCGTCTACACGGATCCGTCGACCGTCTCGACGATCCAGACGTTGGCAGAGGCGATCGGCCACGAGCTTCCGGCCGAGTATCGGACGACGTCGAACGAGCAGCGCTCCGGCGAGTGGCTACCGGAGCACCTCGTCGCGCAGCTCGGGAACCCGGAGGACCACTGATGGCCAAGCACAGAGGCAAGGGAATTGCGGCGATCGAGTACCCCACCGGGATGAACCAGAACGGCGACCCCTCGCAGTGCTGGATAAAGGTGAAGCCCGACGGGCGCATCGACGTCTTCGCCGGCACCGCCGACATCGGCAACGGGTCGAAGACGATCCAGACGCAGATCGTCGCCGAGACGATCGGCGTGCCGTACGACTGGGTCACGTACGACAACTCGAACACGGACTCGTCGCCGATGTGCACGGGCACGTTCGCGTCGCGCGCGACCTTCGTCGCTGGGAAGGCCGCCGAGAAGGCGGCGCTTCAGGTGAAGGCGAAGATCCTCGAGATCGCGGGCAAGGAGATGGAGATCGACGCCGCCGACCTCGAGATCGAGGACGGCGAGGTTATCGCCAAGGGCGCGCCGCAGACGCGGATGTCGGTCGGGGACGTCGCGGGCGCGGCGACCTTCGGGCACGGAGAGCTCATCACCGGCACTGGTGCCCAGCTCAAGCCGTACACCGCGATCCTCGACGCGGAGACGGGTCTCGTCGACTCGCCGCCGCACTCGGCGATCTCGTACGCGACCTGCGCAGCCGAGGTCGAGGTCGACGACGAGACAGGCGAGGTGCGCGTCCTGCGGCTCCAGCAGTGTTACGACGTTGGCCGCGCGATCAATCCGACCCAGGTAGAGGGCCAGATCGAGGGCGGCGCGATGATGGGCCTCGGGCTCGGCGTGCTCGAGAACTGCTACCCCTACTACCCCTCGGTCGAGCATCGCGGCGGGGCGTTCGGCAGCTACCTCGCGCCCGGCATGGAGCAGATGCCGCAGATCGACACGATCCTCATCGAGAACCCGTCTGCCGACGGCCCGTACGGCGCGAAGGGCATCGGCGAGATGGCGAACAACCCGCAGCCCCCGGCTATCGCGGCCGCCGTGTACGACGCAGTGGGTGTCTGGGTGACGGAGCTCCCGATCACGCCGGAGCGGGTCCTCCGGGCTTTGGAGACGAAGGCCGAGCCGCGCCGCGAAGGCAAGCTCGTGGTCTTCGACGAGGAGCTCTCCGTGAACACGGTGTCGGACGGCGGGATGCGCTTCGAGGTTTCCGCCTGACTTCGCCATTCAAGACGTGGAACGGCGTGGATCGCCACACCCTCTTTCCGGGTGTGTCGATCCACGCGATCGGCGGCGAGCAAGTGATGCTCTGCCACGTGGTGTACGCGCCGGAAACGACGGTCGCGCGGCACGCGCATCCGACGGCGGAGCAGGTCATGTGGATTCTCGACGGCGACGTGACGATGACGGTCGGCGACGAGACGAAGACGGTTGGCCCGGGCGACGTCGTGGTCGTGAACCGCGGCGTCGAGCACGAGCTCCACTCCGAGGGCGGGATGACGTTCGTCGAGGCGCTCGCCCCGGTGCCACGCGACCACGTGCCGGACGCGGAGCGGGACCTCGTCCTCGGCGAGCAGGGAGACTCGCTCCACGTCGAGCGCTAGGGGCGGACAGGCGTGCGCAGTGGCGCGTCGGCCTGGTCCTCGTGCGTCCACTGGAAGAGCTCGAGCACGTACCCGTCCGGATCCAGGAAGAAGACCTGGGTCACACCGTCGCCGCGCGGCATCGGCCCACCGGTCAGCGCGATGCCGTGCTCGACCAGTCGCGCGCAGGCCGAGCCGAGGTCGTCCACCTCGAACGCGAGATGCGTCGTGAGCCTCTCGTCGCGCCCTCTCCGGCTTCTCCCGGTCCTGCTCCGCCGGTCGTGTGCGCCTCGGCGAGGAGGTGGAGCTCGGTGCCCGCCGAAGCGGAACCAGGCTCCGGCGAACGCGAAGTTCTGCGGGCGCGGCACCTCCTCGAGCCCGAGCGCGTCGGCATAGAAGCGGCGCGACCGGTCGAGGTCGGAGACGACGAGCCCGACGTGCTGGATCCGAGTCGCCACGCGGCAACCGTAACGACTGCGAAGTACGGTCCAGGCGTCCCGAACTCGAACGGAAGGAGGCGCGATGCCGCTCATCAGGGTCGAGCTCTTCGACTACCGCATGAGTGACGAGACGAGCGCTGCGCTCATCGAGAAGCTCACCGACGCGCTCTGCGAGGCGACACACCCTGGCCTCAAGGATCACACCTGGGTGATCGTCGAGGGCCACAACCCGAAGAACTGGGGGCTCGGCGGGAAGCCGTGGCCGGTCGACGCGATGCCGCCGGCGCCCTCGTCGTAGGATCGCGAGAGCGAAGGAGAGGAGGAAGCCGATGCCCGTGATCGAGGTGAAGCTCTACGACCGCCGCGTCACCGAGGAGTCCGTCCCGAAGATGATCGAGGCGCTCACCAACGCGCTGCACCAGACCAGCGGTGCCGCGAAGGAGCACATCCACGTCATCGTCCAGGGCGTCCCGGCGAAGCACTGGGGCCAGGGCGGCAAGCCGGGCGAGTAGTTCCCGGCTCGCTCAGGCCGACGGGGTCGGCACTGCGAGCTCGAGCTCCACGGGCGCCGCGCCCGGCTCCACGGCCTGCGTCTCGCGCGCGTGCAGCAGCGTCGTTCGCACGATGAGCTTCGCGCGCGCGAAGTTGTCGAGCTCGGTCGGCACCGGGCCGACGCGCCGCCCCAGGGCATAGCCAGCCGCGTTGCGCCCCATCGCCCGGTACGACTCGAGCGAGTAGAGCGGCGACATGCCGAACAGCTCGAGGTTGTCGAGCGGCTCCAGGTCGGCGCGGTGGATCACCGCGGTGCCCTTGGACTGGAGGCCGAGCGCGACCCCAGAGCCGGACAGCCGCGCGCCCTCGTGGGCGATGAACGCGACATCGGCGGCTCGGCGCACCCGCACGAGCCGCGGCGTGCCGCCCGCCTGCTGGATCCCGTCCACGACCGCGTCGAGGACGTCGCGGTGCCCGAGGTCCGCGATCGTCGCGCGGATGCGCTCGGCAAACGCGGGCCCGACGGCGACCACGACCTCCGCTGGGTCGTCGCCCTTCCTCGCCACGCCCCGCTCGATGACCACGGGAGCCCCTTCGCGCGCTCCCTCGAGCAGGTCCTCGGGAGCGACGACGTGCGGTAGCGACTGAAGCAGCGCCCAGCGCTCTCCCTCGAGCCGGTAGCCCGTCCCGGGGCCTGCGTACTTGTTCGGATCGTTGACGGCTGAGTGTACGAGGCCGTCCGCGTCGATCACGGCCGACGTCTGCAGGTAGTCGGCGGACACGCGCTGACGCTGCATCGAGAGGACGGCCTCGGCGACCTCGCCGAAGCCGCGCCGGTCGAGCGCGAGCGCAACGTCCAGCCCCGAAACCCCGCGCGCGAGGAGGTCGTCTGCCGCGTCGACGTCGGCGGCGCGGTCCCGATCCGGGATGTCGTCCGAGTCGTAGGCCGTGACCGCGGCCTCGACCTCCGCGTCGGACACCGGCGGCAGGCCGAGCTCCTCGAAGGTCGCCTGGACGGCGCGCGCAGCGCGCTCGCGGACGCGCAGCAGTTCCTGTTCCCCGACAGGCTCGATTCCCGCATCGACCTGCCAGTCGCGCTGGACCGTGAGCCACTCGTCGAGGTCGTCGGCGTCGAATTCCCGCCTCCGAAGGTGTTGTCCCCGCGCGGCATCACGGAGTAGCCCGAGGTCACGAAGTCCGTGCCCGGCAGGAACTGTCCCATGAGCTTCGCCGTCTTGCGGATCTCCGAGTGCGAGGCGACGGCGTCGTTCCCGGAGGCGACCTCGAGGTCGAGCCAGGCGGCGAGGACGTTCTCGCCGAGAATCGCGCGCGTCCCGCCGGGCACCGAGAGCACGAGCGCGACGCACGAGATCGAGCCGTTCTGCACGCCCTGCGAGCCCGCGGCGCGGACCACCGCGAGGCAGCGCGCCTCGAGGTAGAGCATCGAGAGCCCCTGGGCGTGTCCCATGAGCGCCTCCGAGCCCGTGCCGGACGTGAAGCGCACCTTCACGCCGCGCGACGCGTACGCCGCCCCGAGGAACGCATTCGACCAGGGTGTGTCGTCGCCGTCCGCGAAGACGCGCTCCGTCCCGTAGACGGACAGGGTCTCCGCGTACGTGACGAGGCCGCGGATCGCGAGCTCGAGGTTCCGCCGCTCCTCGACCGCGCACTGCGTCATCACGCCGGGACGGCCGGTCTGGGAGCCGACGAGGAGCGCTAGCGCGTTGAGTGGCGCGTAGCGCGCGACGGCGACGGTCGTCTCATCTCCGCAAAGCCGCGGCGTGCGGCCTCGGCGGCGTCGGCTGCGAGAAGGGCGGGGCTCTCCTTCAGGTTCGTCACGTGCGCCTGGTTCGCGGGTACACGACGCGCTCGGAGCTTCTTCAGCGCGAGCATCAGCTCGACGGCGTCGAGGAGCCCGATGACCCGCGCGAGCTTGGCGGGGGTGAGCCCGCGCGCGAGACGAACGAGCTCGGCGGGGGAACGCCGATGTCGACGAGATCCGGGCGAGGTCGGTGTCACCAAGCGCCATGGCCTCCGGAGCGATCTCGAAGTCGAGGCCGTGCGCGACGACGAAGCGGTCGATGACGTCGAAGTCCGCGGCCGCGCGGCCGTCCATGCGCGTAACGACGCCGTCCTCGACGACGAGCTCCGGTTCCGGGTCGTTCGGACCGTCGGCCGCGACGAGCCCGAGCTCGGGGAGGGGCGAGACGAGCTGCTCCAGCCGGAGTTGCCGTCGCTCCCGCTCGGCGAACCGCCGGCTACGCATCGGCGAGCAGGCCCCCGTTCGGCGTACGCCCCGGCGGCCTCGCGCACGAAGGCCGCGGTCTTCGGGGCGCCGTAGTCCTCGAGCCGCGCGACCCACTCGGCGAGCTCGCCTGCGGTCGCGCGGCGCGGGCGCAGCGCCGTGTACACGGCGAGCAGCAGGTCGTCAGGTATCCCCGCGAGCTCCGCGGCGCGCTCGAGGTTCTCGGCGAGCGCATCCCGGCCGGCGGCGCGGGCAACCTCGGCCTGGAGGCGCAAGGTCTCCGGCGTTGCCCGGATCGCGGCGCCGTCGAGGTCGCCCGCCCGAAGCGCGTCGAGCG
>CAWCLL010000009.1:0-98677 GCA_963796405.1 uncultured Actinomycetes bacterium | reverse complement strand
CGACGATCGGGTCCAGGCCGATCGGGCTCACGCCCGACTCGACGCCGACCTTCTCGTTCTCGTCGAGCGAGTCCGGCTCGACCTTCGAGTGCTCGGTGGACGGCGCGGCCTTCGCGGGCTGCGTCTCGCTCGTGACGACGGCCGTTGTCGCGGACGGAGCCCACACCTTCGAAGTGCGAGCCACCGACGCCGCGGGGAACACCGACCAGAGCCCCGCGACGCGAAGCTTCACCGTCGACACGCTCGCACCCGAGACGTCGTTCACCTCCGGCGCGAGCGGGCCGACCAACGACTCGACGCCGACGTTCGCCTTCACCTCGACCGAGACCGGCTCCACGTTCCAGTGCTCGGTCGACACCGCCTCCTTCACCTCGTGCTCGTCGCCGTGTCACGACGTCTTCCCTGTCGAGCGGCGCGCACACGTTCCGGGTACGCGCGACCGACCCTGCGGGCAACCTCGACCAGACGCCCGCCAGCCGTTCCATCACCGTCGACACGAGCGCCCCGAACACGACGATCAACTCCGGCCCGCCGTCCTCGACGACGAACCCGGTGGCGTCGTTCACCTTCAGCTCCACCGACACCACCGCGACCTTCGAGTGCTCGCTCGACAGCGCCGCGTTCACGCCTGCACCACGCCGGCCTCGTACACCGTGCCCGTCGGCTCGCACCAGTTCCGCGTGCGGGCGCGCGACGCCGCCGGCAACTTCGACCAGTCGCCCGCCACCCGGAACTGGACGGTGACGGCCGACACGACCCCGCCCCAGACGACGATCTCGTCCGGGACGTCGGGGACGACGACGAACCCGGTCGCGCAGTTCGCCTTCACGTCGAGCGAGACCGGCTCGACGTTCGAGTGCGCGCTCGACGGACCGGCGTTCTCGAGCTGCACCTCGCCTGCCAGCTACACGGTCGCGCCTGGCCCGCACACCTTCCAGGTGCGGGCACGGGACGCCGCCGGCAACGTCGACGGGTCGCCCGCGAGCTCCTCGTGGACGCTGCAGGCCCCGGACACGACGCCGCCGGACACGACGATCGGGGCGAAGCCCTCCTCGCCGACGACGGACCCGCTCGCGACGTTCACCTTCGCCTCGACGGAGACCGGCTCGACCTTCGAGTGCTCGCTCGACGGCGCGGGCTTCGCGTCCTGCAGCACGCCCGTCTCCTACACGGTCTCGGTCGGCTCCCACACGTTCCAGGTGCGAGCGCGCGACGCCGCCGGGAATCTCGACCAGAGCCCGGCGAGCCATGCCTGGACGGTCGAGGCTCCGCCCCCGGGCAGCTGCACGAGCGGAGGCACCGTCACGCTCGGCGCGAGCGCCGACAGCTGGGTCCTCGCGTCGTCCTCGACCTCGAACTACGGGTCGGACTCGGTGCTCAAGGTCGACTCGAAGTCCGGCGGCAATGCGCGGGCGCTCGTCCGCTTCGCGCTCCCAGCGATCCCGTCCGGCTGCCAGGTCGTCGACGCCGACCTGCGCCTGTACGCGGGCTCCTACAAGACGGGCCGAACGATCCAGGCCTACTCGCTCACCGCGAGCTGGACCGAGTCCGGCGTGACGTGGAGCAACCAGCCCGCGGCGGTGGGCGCTGCGGCAACCGCGGCCTCGGGCTCCGGCTACCTCGAGTGGAACGTCACCTCCCAGCTCGCCGGGACCTACGGGGCGAACACGGGCTTCCTCGTTCGCGACCAGGTCGAAGGCAACGGGGGCGTGGAGCAGGGCTACAACAGCCGCGAGAAGGGCGCCGACAACCCGCCGCAGCTCGTCATCACGTTCGGCTGAAGCTCTAGCCGAGCCTCGTTAGGGTCTCGGGATGCTGCCGATCGAGCGTCCCGGGAAGATCGTCTGCGTCGGTCTCAACTACCGCGACCACGCCGAGGAGCAGGGCGTCGACCTCCCGGAGGAGCCGCTGCTGTTCGCGAAGTGGCCGACCGCGCTCGTCGGTCCCGGCGACCCGATCGTCATCCCGCCCGCGGTCACGATGTGCGACTACGAGGCCGAGCTCGGAGTGGTCATCGGCTCGCGTGTGAAAGGCGTCTCGAAGGAGAACGCGCTCGAGGCGGTGCGCGGGTACCTCTGCGCGAACGACGTGACCGCCCGCGACCTCCAGTTCGGCGACGGGCAGTGGACGCGCGGAAAGTCGCCCGACACGTTCTGTCCCGTCGGGCCCGCGCTCGTGCCCGCGGCTGACGTGCGCGACCCGCACGACCTCTGGATCCGCGCCACGGTGAGCGGCGAGGTGCTCCAGGACTCGACGACCGCGAACCTCATCTTCGGCATCGACGAGGTCATCAGCCACGTCTCGAAGACGGCGACGCTGGAGCCGGGCGACCTGATCCTCACCGGGACGCCCGCGGGCGTCGGCGTCTTCCGGACCCGCGCCGGCTGCTCGAGCCCGGCGACGAGGTCACGATCGAGATCGAGGGTCTCGGCGCGCTGACGAACCCCGTCGTCGCCGGTTGACCTTCGCTGATGACGAAGGTCGAGCT
Source organism: uncultured Actinomycetes bacterium (assembly GCA_963796405.1). GTDB lineage: Bacteria > Actinomycetota > Thermoleophilia > Gaiellales > Gaiellaceae > GMQP-bins7. The sequence goes on along the minus strand of CAWCLL010000009.1, from coordinate 96,189 downwards.
GCTCTTCTGGAAGGAGTGCCCGTCGTACCCGGAAGCGCTCGCGCTGCTCGACCAGGTGCTCCGCGAGCGCGGCGTCGACGCCGAGATCGAGGTGCGCGAGGTCTTCACGCACGAGGACGCGGTGGAGCTCGGCTTCCCGGGCTCGCCGACGATCCGCGTCGACGGGCGCGACGTCGACCCCGACAGCGCGGCGACGGCGCCCGGGCTGACCTGCCGCGTGTACCGTCACGCCGACGGCCGCTTCTCGCCCGTCCCCAGCCGCCAGCAACTCGAGGAGGCCTTCTCATGAGCGTCATCGAAACCGCACCGACCTTCACGCTCCCGGGCGTCGACGGACGCGAGCACTCGCTCGACGAGTACGCCGGCGCGCAGGTGCTCGTTCTCGTCCAGTCCTGCAACCACTGTCCCTACGTCCTCGCGTGGGAGGGCCGGATCGACGCGCTCGCGCGCGAGTACGCCGACCGCGGCGTCCGCATCGTCGCCGTCAACTCGAACGACGCCGAGGCGTACCCGGCGGACTCCTTCGACGCGATGGTCGAGCACGCCCGCGAAGCCGGCTACTCGTTCGACTACCTGTACGACGAGAGCCAGGAGCTCGCCCGCGCGCTCAACTCCGAGCGCACGCCCGAGGCGTTCGTCTTCGACGCGGACCGCCGGCTCGTCTACCACGGCGCGGTCGACGACAACCGCGAGGAGGAGCACGTGACGACGCATTACCTCCGCGACGCGCTCGAGGCCGCGCTCGCGGGCGAGGCGCCGCCGGTCCCCGAGACGCCTCCCGTCGGCTGCACCGTCAAGTGGCGCAGCTGACGCCATACCGAGACTTCTAGCTAGCCCGTCCGCCCTCGAGCGGGAGGCCGGCCGCCCTCCACGCTTCCTTCCCGCCGGGGAAGTGCAGGACGTTCCGGTAGCCGAGCTCGACGAGCCGCGTCGCGACGTCCACCGAGCTCTCGCAGCCGGGATTCGCGCAGTAGACGACGACCTCGGTGTCGAGGTCGGGAATCCAGCGCTCGGCCCGCGCGTCGACCGAGGGCGGCGGGATGTTGACCGCACCGGGCAGATGCACCGCGGCGTAGGAGATCGGCGGCAGCGCGTCCACGAGCACGAGCTCGTCCCCGCGCTCGAGCCGCTGCCAGAGCTCGTCGCAGCCGATCTCGGGCAGCTCGCTCATCGGCTGAGCCCGGCCAGCGCGCGGTACGTCTCGCGCGCAGCCTCGACGCCGAGCGGGAACGTCTCGAGCAGCATCCGCTCGTTCGGCGAGTGCGTGTGGCTGTCGGGCAGCGCGAGCCCGGCCATCACCGTCGGGATCTCGCGACGCGCGAGCGCGGCGAGGATCGGCAGCGTCCCGCCGGCCCGCACGATCAGCGGCTGGCGGCCGAACACGCGAGCGAAGGCCTCGCGGCCGAGGCGCAGGGCCTCGCTGTCGCGGGGCAGGACGGCCGGAGGGTTCAGCTCGACGGCCACGTCCATGCTCGCGCCCGCGGGCAGGGCGTCGCGCAGCAGCCGCTCCGCCGCGTCCGCCAGCTCCGCCGGATCCTGCCCGGGCGCGACCCGGATCGTGACGCCGGCCGACGCACGCGACACGAGCGTCGTGTTGCGCAGTCCCGGCTTCCCGCCGAGGATGCCGGTGACGTCGAGCGACGGCTCCACGAAGGCGCGGACGTAGAACTCCTCGGCCGCCTTGGCGTCCAGCGGCACGGCGCCGACGCGCGCGAGCTCCTCCTCCCCGGGCGGCAGCTCCGCCCAGCCGGCGACCTCGTCCTCGCTCGGTGCCTCGACCCCCGCCCGCAGCGGCTCGGGCAAGCGCCCGTCGCGCGGGAAGAGCGCGGTCAGCGACTCCGCGAGCGCGTGGATCGCGTTCAGCGCCGTGCCGCCGTAGTGGCCCGAGTGGAGGTCGCGGTCGCCCGTCCGCACGTCGACGTCGAGCGCGACGAGTCCACGCGTGGCGACGACGAGCTCGGGCGTGTTCCGCGTCTTCATCCAGCCGTCGAAGACGACGCACGCGTCGGCCGGGCCCGAGTCGGAGTCGAGGAAGCGCGAGATCGCGTCGCCGCCCGTCTCCTCCTCGCCGTCGCAGACGACGCGGAACGTCACCGGCAGCTCGCCCTCGGCTGCGAGCGACTCGATCGCCTCGAGCTGCATCCAGAGCTGGCCCTTGTCGTCGGCGACGCCGCGCGCGTACAGCCACTCGCCCCGTGGCTCGGCGGCGAACGGGTCGGAGTCCCAGAGCTCGAGCGGGTCGGGCGGCTGCACGTCGTAGTGCCCGTACACGAGGACGACCGGCGCCCCGGGCGGGCCCGGGATCTCCGCGACGACGAGCCGGCCTTCCTCGCGGAGCTCGGCCTCGCCGCCGGCGCGCCGCACCTTCTCCGAGACCCAGTCGGCGGCCCTCGCGACGTCGGCCGCGTGCGCGGGGTCCGCGCTCACGCTCGGGATGGCGAGGAAGTCGCGGAGCTCGTCGAGCCAGCCGATCGGGAAGCGCGTCCGCCACGAGGGCGGATCGTACGCGGCCTACGTCTCGAGCCCGACGACGAGCTCGCGCTCGCGACCGTGCCAGCTCACGTGGAGCAGCTGCCCGAGCTGGCGGAGGAGCGAGACCGCGGGCGGGTTGTCGCCGCAGACGGTCGCGCGGAGCTCCGTGATCCCGGCCGCCCGCGCGTCGGCGGCGAGCTCGCGCGCGAGGATCGACCCGATGCCGCGACCCTGGTGCACGTCCGCGACCTCGAACGCGATCTCGGCGCTCGTCCCGTCGCGGACGATGCGCGCGAGGCCGGCGGGCTCCGGGTCGCCGTCGACGTAGCCGACGAGCGCATGGCGGTCGACGTCGACGCGGGCCAGCGCGGCGAGCTCGGCGTCCGACAGCCGCGGCTTCCCGCCGCAGAAGCGCTGCTCCCGCGAGCGCTCGCCGAGCCGCTCGAAGAGCGCCGCGACCGTGGCCGTGTCCCCGTTTCGCAGCGGACGGATGGTGACCCCGTTCACGTAGCGCGACTGCATGCCTCCATGGTGGCCGCGGGCATGGCCCGCTCGCGTCGCCGCGACGGGCCATCTTCTTGACATGGCCCGCTCGGGCCATGTAACTCTTGTGGTCATGGAGCAGGACATCCGCTTCTGCGAGCTCGACGGGCGCCGGATCGCGTACGCATCGATCGGCGAGGGGCCGCTGCTCCTCTTCGGCGGCAGGTGGGTGTCCCACCTCGAGGAGGAGTGGGAGGATCGCCGCGCCCGGAGCTTCTTCGAGGACCTCGCCCGCACGCATCGCGTCGTGCGCTACGACCGCCTCGGCGCCGGGCTCTCCGAGCGCAAGCTCCCCGGCCAGCCGACCCCCGAGCTCGAGTCCCGCCAGCTCGAAGCGGTGCTCGAGGCCTGCGGCGGCGGGCCCGCGACGATCTTCGCATGCTCGTGCGCCGGGCTCGCGACCGCCCGCTTCGCGAGCGCGAGGCCGGACCGGGTCGACAAGGTCGTGTTCTTCGGCGGCTACGTGTCGCGGGACGACATCCCGGACGCCACGCGCCGCTCGATCGTCGACTTCGCGCGCGTGAACTGGCAGCTCGCGGCCCAGATGCTCGCGGGCCTCCTCCTCCCGCACGGCAGCGGCGAGGAGATCGCCGCGCTGAGCCGCTACCAGCGGCACTCGGCGTCGGCGGACGTCGCGGCGGCGTTCCTCGAGCTCGACCTGACCGCGGACGCGCGGCCGTTCCTGCCCAGCCTCACGATGCCGTCGCTCGTCCTCCATCGCCGCGGAGACCGGACCGTGCCGATCGGCCGCGGCCGCCAGCTCGCGTCACTGCTTCCGAACGCGCGCTTCGTCGCGCTTCCGGGCGACTCGCACCTGCCGCACATGGACGACCAGCGGCCGCTCCAGCGCGCGCTCGCCGGCTTCCTCGACGACGCCGTCCCGGTCGAGGCGAACGGCGACTCGCCGCTGACCCGCCGCGAGACCGAGGTGCTCCGGCTCATCGCGGTCGGTCTCTCGAACCGCGAGATCGCCTCCTCGCTCGTCCTCTCCGAGCACACCGTGCACCGGCACGTCGCGAACATCCTGCGGAAGCTCACGCAGTCCTCGCGCGCAGCCGCTGCGGCTCAGGCGACCCGCGCGGGCCTCATCTAGACGCGCTGTTCGATCCTCACGAGGCCGATGGAGATGATCGTCCGGTACCGGTCGAACGCGTGGTGCCCCGCCTGCAGCAGGTACTGGTCGCCCGACTCGACCATCCGCCGGTAGACGTAGAGCGGCACCTTGACCGTCCGCTCGCAGTCGCTCCTGATGCACTCGCAGCCGAACTCGACGAGACCCTGCCCATCGGTCGCCGGATCGGCTTCGGACGCCATCCGCTCGTTCGAACGCCGTTGCGCCACGCGGTGGGCAACGCCTTCCTCGATCATCGACGCCTCCTCGCGTGCAGGTACGGCCATTGCGTCTCTCCTCTCGTCGATCGGCGGCTGGAGGGGCACGTGCCGTCGCTCGTCCTCCTGCCATGAACGGATAAGGAGGGCGCAGGCAGCGCCTTCGGTATTCGCTCCCGTGTGTCTCCGAAGTGTAGGCGCACCCGACCAGTGCGTCACCTGCTGCTACCGTACCGGGCACGGACGCCACCCGGCGTCCTGTGAGGTTTGACTTCTTCGGTTCCTCCTAGTGGGTCGAGGCAGACGGATCTCGACCCAGCAACACAGGAGTTGAATCGAGATGCAGCAGTCCTTTTCCGACCTCGGCGTACCCGCGCGCATCGTGCGCGCCCTCGCCGAGCGTGACATCCATACACCGTTCCCGATCCAGGCGCGCGTCCTTTCCGACGCGCTCGCAGGACGCGACGTGCTCGCCAAGGCCCCCACGGGCTCCGGCAAGACGCTCGCCTTCGCGATCCCGATCGTCGAGCGGCTCGACCTGGCAGGTCGCAAGCCCGCGGCGCTCGTGCTCGTGCCGACGCGCGAGCTCGCGTCCCAGGTCTCGGACGAGATCAAGGCCGTCGCCCCCGACGGGCTTCGCGTCGCCACCGTCTACGGCGGCGTCCCGCTCCACGCGCAGGCCAAGCGTGCACGCGACGCGCACGTGCTCGTCGCGACGCCCGGCCGGCTGAACGACTTCCTCGAGCGCAAGTCGGTCTCACTCGAGGGCGTGAGCATCCTCGTGCTCGACGAGGCCGACCGCATGCTCGACATGGGCTTCAAGCCGCAAGTGGACCGGATCGTGCGGCGCCTCCGCAGAGACCGTCAGACGATGTTCTTCTCGGCCACGCTCGACGCGAAGGTCGACGAGCTCGCGCGCGCGTACACCAGCGACCCCGTGCGCTGCGAGGCGTCGCCCACGCCGCCTCGCACGGACGAGTCGGTCGAGCACCGGTTCGTCCCCGTCAAGGGCGACACGAAGGTTCAGACCCTCGTCGAGCTCCTGCGTGCCGAAGGCGGCCACACGCTGGTCTTCGTCCGCACGCGGCGTGGCGCGGACCGGCTCGTCCGGAAGCTGGGGCGCGAGAACGTACGCGCCGTGGCGATGCACGGAGACCTGAGCCAGGGCCAGCGCGAGCGGGCGCTGCGGCAATTCGAGTCGGGCGAGGTCTCGACGCTCGTGGCCACGGATGTCGCCGCACGGGGTCTCGACCTCGTCGAGATCACGCATGTCGTCAACTTCGATCCGCCCGCGGAGCACAGCGGTTACGTGCACCGCGTCGGGCGCACCGGACGTGCAGGACGCGGCGGCATCGGCGTCACTTTCGTGCTGCCGGAGCAGCAGGAGGAGGTCAGCAGGGTCGCGCGCCTCGCCGGCCACACCGAGCAGTTCGCGACGAGCGGCCTGAAGCTGGCTCCCCCGCGTCGGGTGTACACCTCGCGGCGCGGCCGGTCGAAGTGGGGAGCACCGACGCCGCGCCGGAAGATCTAGCGCCGGAACCGCGCGCCGGACCCTAAGCGCGTCCCGGAGCGCGCGGAATCGGGCACCATGTGTGATCCGTGACAAATCCGGGAAAAGGGGGACCGTGGTGAACCAGGTGGCCGAGATCCTCGAGGAGAAGGGCGGCGAGGTGCTGAAGATCGCCGCGGAGGCGTCGGTGTTCGACGCGGTTCAACTGATGGTGGCGATGAACGTCGGGTCGCTGCTCGTCACCGACGGAGACGAGATCGCCGGCATCGTCACGGAACGCGACTACCTGCGCCGCGTCACGCTCGAGGGGCGGACCGACAAGGAGACCCCCGTGCACGAGATCATGTCCTCACCGCTCGTCGTGGTCACGCCCGAGACGACGATCGACGAGTGCATGGCGGTGATGACCGACCGCCGCATCCGGCATCTCCCGGTGGTCGAGGAGGACGACGTGGTCGGCGTCGTCTCGATCGGGGATCTCGTCAAGTTCAAGTCGAGGCAGCAGACCTTCGAGGTCGAGTACCTGACGCGGTACATCACCGCGGGCTGACGCACACGCGGTGCCGCGTCTGATCGTGCTCCTGCGCGGGGTCAATCTCGCCTCGCGCAACCGGGTCGCGATGCCCGCTCTGCGGGTTGCCCTCGCGGAATCGGGGTTCGGCGACGTGCAGACCTACGTCCAGAGCGGGAACGTCGTGCTCTCGAGCCGGAAGGCGCCTGCGCGGGTCGCCGGCGAGGTCGGGCGCCTGGTCGCGGAGCGGTTCGGTCTCGAGGTCGGAGTCGTCGTGCGGACGCGAGACGAGCTCGCCGACGTCGTGCGGCGCGACCCGCTCGGGAAGGTCGCCGAGAATCCGAAGCTCTACCAGGTCACTTTCCTGCCCGCCGAGCCCGCACGAGACGCCGTCGCGAAGCTCGAGGCGCTCGCGACCGGCGGCGAGCAGCTCGTAGCGAGCGGGCGCGAGCTCTACGCCTGGCATCCGAACGGTGTCGGTCGCTCGAAGCTGGCGGCCCGACTCTCCGCGCGCGAGCTCGCCGGCACCGCCCGCAACTGGAAGACGGTGACGACGCTGCTCATGCTGGCAGACGGGTAGGCCTCCACTACGCTGGAAGCCATGGCGTTCGTCGTCACGCGACCGCGCTCGCCCGCCCTGGCCCCGTTCGTGCGCTCGCTGGGGATCTTCTCCGGAGAGCTTCCGCCGGCACGCGAGCGCGTGCTCCCCACGGCCGACGTCAGCCTGATCGTCAACCTGCACGAGGACGAGCTCCGCACGTATCACGGGCCGGACCTCGCGACCGTCCGCCGGACGGGCGGCTCCGCCCTCGCCGGCCCACAGGCTCGCCACTCGGTGATCGACACCGAGGAGCAGCGCTCGCTCGTCCACGTGAACTTCCGGCTCGGCGGCGCGGCGGCGTTCCTCCCGCTGCCGCTCGAGGAGACGCGCGACGAGCTCGTCGACCTCGAGGAGCTCTGGGGACGCGACGGAGCCGTGCTGCGCGAGCGGCTGCTCGAGGCCGCTCCCGGCGAGCGCCTGGACGTCGTCGAGGGCGTGCTCCTCGAGCATCTGCGTCCGACGCACGAGCTCGATCCGGCGGTGGCAGTGGCGGTCCGGGCGCTCGAGCGCGGGCAGCGCGTCTCGGACGTAACCGCGCGGCTGGACGTGCTGCCGAAGCGGTTCGTGCGGCGGTTCCGCGCCCGCATCGGGCTCACGCCGAAGCGGTTCGCGCGGGTGCGGCGGCTCCAGCGCGTGCTCAGGTCGGTTGCGCTCGCTGGCGGAACCTCCCGGTTCCCCCTGACCCCCTCCACTGGTCCGGCCTCGCCGGACAACTCGCTGCGCGAGTGGGCGGACGTGGCGGCCGAGCACGGGTTCTACGACCAGGCGCACCTCATCCACGACTTTCGGGAGCTGACCGGGCTCACGCCGACCGCGTATCGGCCGCGGGCGGCGACCGAGTGGAACCACGTTCCCGTCGCCTGACGCTTTTCTCCAAGACGAACGCGCCGGCGCCTCCTACGATTGCTGCATGGCCACCGTGCTGACGCCCAGGCTCGTCGTCGACGGAGCCGCGCAGGCGATCGACTACTACGTCTCGGTCTTCGGCGCGCGCGAGCTCGAGCGGTACGAGAACTCGACGGGGAAGATCGTGCACGCGGAGCTCGAGATCGGCGACGCCAGGCTGACTTTGAAGGACGAGCAGGGCGTCGACCCTGCGCCGACCTCGCTGGGAGGGACGCCGGTACTCCTAATGCTCGACGTCGACAGCGTCGACGCCGTGGGCGAGCGCATGGTCGCGGCGGGCGGCGAGGTCCTCTTCGCGATCGGCGACTCCGAGCACGGTCGCGGAGGCCGCATCCGGGACCCGTTCGGCCACGCGTGGATGATCTCGGAGCGCTCGTGAGCGTCGGCGCGACCGCTGCGATCGTCTCCGAGTACGCGCTGAGCGCGAGTCCCGAGCGCGCGTTCGCGACGTACACCGAGCGCATCGGCGAGTGGTGGGACGGGCGGTACACGGCGAACGCCGAGACGCTCGAGGCCGTGACGATCGAGCCGCACGTCGGCGGACGCGTGTACGCGACGCATTCCGACATCGGCAAGGACGACTGGGGCGAGGTCACGGTCTGGGAGCCAGGTCGTCGGCTCGTCCACACGTTCACGCTGTCCCAGGACGAGCTTCATCCGAGCGAGGTCTCCGTCGAGTTCGCACCCGACGAGGGAGGCTGTGTCATGCGGCTCGCGCACGGCGGCTGGACGGAGGCGAACGTCGCGGAGCGCAGGAAGTTCAGCGACTGGTCGCACCTGCTGAACCGCTTCGCCGCGCTCGCCGACGCCGAAGCCTGAAGCTCTACTCGACCGCTTCGACGCCGTGGCGGTGGTGGAGCGCGAGCTCGAGCGCCACGCACGCGACGGCTGCGGCCGCGAGTATCGCCAGCGCGGGCAGCGGGTCGAGCCCGGCTCCGGCCAGGGCGACCGCCAGCCCGACTGCGACGACGCCGAGCCGCAGCCAGAGGTCCGTGTCCCGCTTCGAGCGCGAGGAGACGAGATGAATCGCCGCGAGCGCCGCGTACGCGAGCGCGAGGCCGCCGCCGAGGAGCCAGCGCGTGCTGTCGGCGAGCTCCGCCGCGACGGTGTCCTCGATCGCCTCCTTCACGCCGACGCCGAGCACGATCACGCCGGCCGTCAGCGGCACATGCGAGTAGAGCAATGCCTGCCCGTACCAGACTCCGCGGCGGATCAGCGTCTCGCCGTCGAGGTAGTCGAAGTAGAGCCACCAGAATGACGCCGCGATCGCGAACCCGAGTAGCGCGACGAGGCCGCTCTCGAGGCTCCAGTCGACGCTGCTCGTCCCGATGACGACGGCGAGTACGGCCTCCCCGAGGACGATGATCGTGAACAGGCCCACCCGCTCGGGGATGTGCGACGAGTGGACGCGGACGATCGCGATCCGGCTCCGGCTCGCGAGCGGCGTGCCGATGTCGATCGTGAGCGCGAGGGCCCACATCCAGTACCGCGCCGGCGGCTCGACCGCGACCGAGAAGAGCATGAGCGCAGCGGCCGTGCTGAACGCGGGGATGTAGACGTTCAGGAGCGGCCGCGCCGCGGGCAGATGGAGCCAGGCGCGCGCGTTCAGGCCGATCACGATCGCGCGCACGGCGACGTACGCGACCGCGAAAGGCTCCGTGTCGCCCTGCGCCGCATCCGGGATCACGGAGGCGAGCGCGGCGACCGCGAACATCCCGCCGAGCATCAGCACACGGTGGATGACATCGTCCGTGTCGAACCGGTCGGCGTAGAACGTGTACCCGACCCACGCCCACCACACGGCCACGAAGAGCCCGAGGAAGATGAAGAACCCCTCGGTCGTCAGGTCGCTCGAAAGCGCTCCCGCGAGCTGTGCGACCGCGACGACGAACACGAGGTCGAAGAAGAGCTCGAGCCAGGTCGCGTGCCGGATCTCGTCCGCATCCTCGACTGACCGCAGGCGCGGCGGGGACACGAGGCGCGATCGTGTCTGGTTCACGGCGCCAACGTACCGCCGCGATACTCCACGCATGGCGACTCCGATCCAGCTGAGCCCCATCGGGTTCGTCCGCTCGCCGCTGCGCGACCTGGCGGCGGCGCCGCGCCAGGGACGCGAGGGAGCGCCCGATGCGTGGATCGACGTGCTGCCCGAGGCGTCCGAGGCGCTGGACGGAATCGCGGCCGGCGACGAGCTCGTCGTCGTCACCTGGCTGCACCAGGCGCAGCGGGACGTCCTGAAGGTGCATCCGCGAGACGACGAGAGCCGTCCGCTGACCGGAGTCTTCGCGACGCGCTCCTCGGACCGACCGAACCCGCTCGGACTGCACGAAGTCACGGTGCGGGAGATCGCCGGGCTCGAGCTGATGGTCGGCCCGCTGGAGGCGATCGACGGCACTCCCGTAGTCGACCTCAAGCCGGTGATCTGAGCCAGATGAGGCCGGTGCGCATCTCGATCGTCGGGCTCGGCACAGTCGGCCAGTGGGTCCTCGGGGCCCTCGACGCACAGGCAGGGACGCTGGCCGCTCGCTACGGCTTCACGCCTGTCGTCGTCGGGGTCGCGAATGCACGGGACGGATTCATCCACCGCGCGGAGGGCCTCGACCTTTCGACGCTGCTCGAACTCGCTGCACCTTGGCGCTCGCTCGTCGAGCACGAGGATGTCGTGCACTTCCCGGACGCCCTCGAGGGGCTGCAGGCCACCGAAGCCGATCTCCTCGTGGAGGTCACGGCGAGCCCATCCTCCGACGGTGAGCCGGGCTTCGCGCACATGCGCGAGGCTCTCGGCAAGCAGATCCCGGTGGTGACCTCGAACAAGTGGCCGGTGGCGCTGCACGGCGTGGAGCTCGCGGAGCTCGCGCGGCGCGAGAGGGTCGCGTTCCGAGCCGAGTCCACCGTCATGTCGGGCACGCCGGTCCTCGGCACGCTCGTCGACGGCCTCGCGGGGACGACGCCGACCGCGATTCGCGGGATCCTCAACGCGACTGCCAACTTCATCCTCACGGCGATGACGACCGGCAAGACCTACGAGGACGCGCTGGCGGAGGCGCAGGCGATCGGCCTGGCCGAGCGCGATCCCGCAGCCGACGTCGACGGTCACGACGCGGTGGCGAAGACGATGATCCTCGCGGCGCTCGTCTTCGGCCGGCAGCTCCGACCCGAGCAGGTCGCTCGCCAGGGGCTCGGCGAGGTCACGCGGGCCGAGCTGAGCAAGGCGGCTCGAGCGGGCACGCGAATCAAGCACGTCTCGACGCTCGAGCTGTCCGGCGACGAGCTGGAAGCGCGCGTCGAGCCCGTGGAGCTCCCGGCCGACGATCCCCTCGCGGGCGTCGAAGGCGTCACCAACGCCGTGATCTGCCGAGCCGAGCCGGTCGGCGAGGTGACGGTCATCGGCCCGGGCGCGGGCCCGGAGCTCGCGGGTCAGGGCGTCCTCAGCGACCTGATCGCCGTTGCGAGCCGATGACGATCGGAGAGTGGGAATGGGACCAGACGCTGTTCGGCGGCAGCGCCCGCTACTACCGGAACGGCCGCCTGCCGTACCCGCCGGAGCTCGCAACCGCCTTCCAGGAGGATCTGGGACTCGACGGACGCGGACGGTTGCTCGACGTCGGATGCGGCACCGGCGAGATCGCACTCCTCCTCGCCCCGCTCTATGCCGAAGTCGTCGGCCTCGACGCGGACGCGGACATGATCGAAGAGGCGCGCGAGGAGGCGCGGCGACAGGGCCGTGCGAACACGACCTGGGTAAACGCGCGCGCAGAGGAGCTTCCTCTCGACCTGGGGCGGTTCCGCACCGCGACGTTCGCGCAGTCCTTCCACTGGATGGATCGCCGGCAGGTGGCGGCCACGGTGTTCGAGATGCTCGAGCCGAACGGCGCCTGGGTTCACGTGGACACGAAGACGGATCGCGGCATCGCGAACGACGAACGGTTGGGCCACCCGCAGCCGCCACGACAGGAGATCGGGGTGCTCGTCGAGCGCTACCTGGGCCCCGTGAAGCGCGCCGGCCAGGGGACGCTTCCCGACGGGACGCCGAGCGGTGAGAGCGAGATCATGCTGTCGGCGGGGTTCTCCGGGCCGGGTCGGCGCGTGGTCGACAACGGTCGTGTCTTCGAGCGCTCGGAGGACGAGATCGTCGCCTCGGTCTTGTCGGTCTCGTCGTCGGCCCCGCATCTGTTCGGCGTGCGGCTCGCGGACTTCGAGCGGTACTTGCGCGGAATCCTGCGAAGCACGTCCCCGAGCGGCCGTTTCTGCGAGGTGACGGGGCCGCTCCAGCTCCTCGTCTGGACCCGGCCGGAGGGCTGAGTCCGCAGTCGCCCCTGTACGCTCCGAACGTGGCGTACCGCACGATCGACGAGCTCGAGTCCGGCCTCCGCGGGGCCGACTACCTACCTGATCGCGGGCTCGCGACGGCGCTCTTCCTCGGGCTCGCGCTCGAGAAGCCCGTCCTGCTCGAGGGCGAGGCGGGCGTCGGGAAGACCGAGGCCGCGAAGGCGCTCGCGACCGCGCTCGACGCGCGGCTGATCCGGCTCCAGTGCTACGAGGGCCTCGACGTCTCGCATGCGGTCTACGAGTGGAACTACCCGCGCCAGCTGCTGCACATCCGCGCCGCGCAGGAGGGAACGGTCTCCGAAGAGGAGCTCTTCGGACCCGAGTTCCTGATCCGGCGGCCTCTGCTCGAGGCGATCGACACCGACGAGCCGGTCGTGCTCCTGATCGACGAGGTCGACCGCGCCGACGAGGAGTTCGAGGCGTTCTTGCTGGAAGTCCTGTCGGATTTCCAGATCACGATCCCCGAGCTCGGAACGATCCGGGCACGCCGCAAGCCCGCCGTCGTCCTCACGTCGAACCGGACGCGCGAGCTGCACGACGCGCTCAAGCGGCGCACGCTGTTCCACTGGATCGGGCACCCGCCGATCGAGCGTGAGATCGAGATCGTGAAGCTGCGCGTCCCGGGAGTGCCCGAGCGGCTCGCCGCCGAGGCGGCCGCGTTCGTCCGCGGGCTGCGCGGGCTCGATCTCGCGAAGCCGCCCGGAGTCGCGGAGACGATCGACTGGGCGCAGGCCCTCGCCGCGCTCGGCCGCGAGGAGATCGACGCGGAAGTGGTCGAGCAGACGCTCGGCTCGGTGCTCAAGTACCGCGAGGACATCGAGGCCGTTCGGGACACGGCCCTCGCAGAGCTCGTCGAGGAAGCGCGCTCGACGTCGAAAACCAGTGTCTGACACCGCCTCACGTAACCATGCGGGTTTGAGGCTCCTCGGTGTCAGACACCGAAGTTGAGCGGCCTCGTGCAGGGCTCCGCAGTCCTTCGGCACGTGGTCACCTTCGGCCGTGTCCTGCGCGAGGCCGGAATCGAGGTCGGGCCGGGGCGGATCGGTGACGCCGTGCGCGGGCTCGACGCGGTCGATCTCACGAGACAGGAGGACGTCTACTTCGCGCTCCGCCAGACGCTCGTCTCGCGCCACGACGAGCTCGAGCTCTTCGATCGCGCCTTCCGGGCGTGGTTCCTGCGCGGGCCGGTGGCGCCGCTCGTCCGCCGGCGGAGCGAGCAGCTCGCGGTCCAGGTCGAGAGCGACAAGGCCGGAGCCTCCGGTGACGATGGCGACGCGAGCCGGGCAGGCCGAGCTCGGCGCCTCGGAGCAGGAGCTCCTGCGCGAGAAGGACTTCGCGGAGATGACACCGGAGGAGTTCGAGCGCGCGCGCCGTCTCATGGACGCGATCGCACGCGCGCGCCCGCGACGCACCTCGCGGCGCCGCTCGCCCGATCCGCGGGGCGACGTGCTCGACCTGCGCCGAATGCTGCGGCGCAGCCTCCGTTCCGGCGGGGACCCCGTCGACCAACCGTGGCGCTCGCGCAAGATCGTCCCGCGCAAGCTCGTCGTCCTCTGCGACATCTCCGGCTCGATGGACGCCTACGCGCGGGCGCTCCTGCTCTTCCTGCATGCGCTCGTCGGCACCGGGCACGTCGAGGCGTTCGCGTTCGGCACCCGGCTCACGCGGCTCACCGGAGACCTCGCGACCCGCGACCCCGAGGCTGCGCTTCGGCGCGCCACGGAGCTCGCCGTCGATTGGGGAAGCGGCACGCGGATCGGCAGCTCGCTCGCCGAGCTCAACGCCGTGTACGGGCCGCGGGCGCTACTGCGCGGTGCGGTCGTCGTCGTCGTCTCGGACGGGTGGGAGCGCGACGACCCGGCCCTCGTCGGGCGCGAGATGGCGAAGCTCGCGCGCGCGGCGTACGCCCTCGTCTGGGTGAACCCGCTGAAGGGGAACCCGGAGTACCAGCCGCTCGCCGGCGGGATGCGCGCCGCGCTGCCGTTCGTCGATCGGTTCCTCCCTGGCCATAATCTCAGGAGTCTCGAGGAGCTGGCGACCGTGCTCGCCGGCATCGAAAGGAGGCACGCGGCGTGAAGGAGATCCTGCCCGAGGTCGAGCGTTGGCAGAAGGAGGGCGACCGGGTGGTACTCGCGACGGTCGTCGCGTCCCGCCGGTCCGCTCCCCGACCGATCGGCTCCAGCCTGGCGATCTCGGAGTCCGGGAAGATGTGCGGCTCCGTCTCGGGCGGCTGCGTCGAGAGCGACGTGTTCGAGAACGCGCGCGAGGTGTTCGAGTCCGGCGAGCCGCGGCTCGTCTCGTACGGCTTCACCGACGACGAGGCGTGGAGCGTGGGGCTGCCCTGCGGCGGCGAGATCGACGTCTTCCTCGAGAGGCTGGAGTGACGCTGGTCGAGAGACTCGCGCGGCTGCGCGAGTCGGAGGAGCGCGGGATCCTGTTCACGGCGGTCGAGGGCAACGCCGTCGGCAAGAAGGTGCTCGTGCTCGAGTCGGGCGAGCGTTCGGGCGACGGGCTCGAGGAGGCTGTGGCTCAGTTCGACGAGCTGATCCGGCGCGGGCGGAACCGCCTGCTCGAGCTCGAGGACGGGTCGAAGGTGTTCGCCGAGTGGTACGGCCCGCCGCCGAGGCTCTTCGTCTACGGCGCGGTCGACACCGCGGAGGCGCTGTGCCGCGGCGCGAAGCTGCTCGGCTGGAGGACGATCGTCGCGGACGCGCGAGGGAAGTTCGCGACGCCGGAGCGGATCCCGTCGGCGGACGAGCTGATCGTCGAGTGGCCGGAGGAGGCGCTCGCGCAAGTGCAGCCCGACCACCAGACGGCGATCGTCGTCCTCACGCACGACGACAAGTTCGACGAGCCGGCGCTCGCACGCGCGCTCGAGACGGAGGCGTTCTACATCGGGGCGCTCGGGTCGCGGCGGAACCAGGAGCGTCGGCGGGAGCGGCTCCTCGAAGCCGGCGTGACCGAGGAGGCGATCGAGCGGATCATGGGACCGTGCGGTCTCGACATCGGCGCCGACACGCAGGAGGAGACAGCTCTCTCGATGCTGGCGGAGATCCTCGCCGTGCGCGCGGGGCGTGCGGGCGGGTTCCTGAAGACCGCGAAGCAGCGGATCCACGTCGAGGTCGAGTAAGTAGCCGTCGCACGCGTCGTCTGGCTGTCCGTCGCTCCCGTCAAGTCCATGCGGCTGGTCTCGGTCGACGCGATCGCGCTCGACCTGACGGGGATCCGCGGCGACCGGCGCTTCTACCTCGTCGACGACGACGGCCTGCTCGCCAACGCCAAGCGCGTGCCGCAACTGCTCACGGTGCGACCCGCAGTCGAGAACGAGCGCTTGGTCCTCCGCTTTCCCGGCGGCACGATCGTCGAGGATGAGGTCGAGCCTGGCGAACGCGTCGAGACGAGCTTCTACGGACGTCCGGTGACGGGCCGTCTCGTCGAGGGGCCCTGGAACGAGGCGCTCTCGCAGCTGGCGGGCAGGCGCCTGCGTCTCGCGCAGACGGAGCGCGAGGGGGACGGCCAGGATCGCGGGCAGGTAGCGGGTGCCTCGCTCGTATCGACTGCCTCGCTCGAGGCGCTCGGAGCGGCCGCAGGGGCGACCGCGCCGGTCGACGGTCGCCGGTTCCGCATGACGATCGGCATCGACGGCGTCGGGCCGCACGCGGAGGACGGCTGGCTCGGCGAAGCGGGTCCGCGTCGGCGGAGCCGTCGTGGTCGTGCGCGGGAACGTCGGACGCTGCGCCGTGACGACGCTCGACCCCGACCGCGGCGTCCGCGACCTCGACACGCTGGGCGCAATCGCCGCCTACCGCGCCGACGTCCCGACCCGTGAGCCGCTGCCGTTCGGCGTGTGGTGCGAGGTCGTCGAGCCCGGGCCCGTGGCCGTGGGCGACGCCGTCGAGCCGGTGAACGGGTAGCAGCGGGACGTGGCCGGCGTGATCGTCACCGGTGCCGCACGCGGGCTCGGCGAAGCGATCGCCCGGCGGCTCCACGGCGACGGGTACCAGGTCGCGCTGGCCGATCTCTACGTGGAGGGCGCTACCCGGGTCGCAACCGAGCTCGGCGACGGCGCGCTCGCACTCCGCCACGACGTCCGCGAGCTCGGATCCTGGGAGACGCTCGTGCGCGACGTTCGCTCGGCGCTCGGCGACGACCTGCACGCGCTCGTCAACAACGCCGCCCGCACGGAGCTCCGCTCGTTCTGGGAGATCGAGGTCGAGGAGTGGGACGACGTCCTCGCCACGAACCTCCGCGGCACGTATCTCGGCTGCCGGGTCGTGGGCGAGCTCCTCCGCGAGCGCGGATCCGGACGCATCGTCAACCTCGCGAGCGTCGCCGGGCAGGCGAGCCGAGCGGTCACCGGCGTCCACTACGCGACCTCGAAGGCGGCGATCGTGGCGCTCACGCGGCACGCGGCGACCGAGCTCGCGCCGCACGGCGTCACGGTCAACGCGATCGCGCCGGCCGCGATCGACGGGCCGATGGTGGCCTCCGTCCCGCCGGAGCGGCTGGAGCCGATGCTGAAGGCAATCCCCGTCGGCCGCCTTGGCCGCCCGGAGGAGGTCGCCGCGCTCGTCTCGTTCCTGCTTTCCGACGAGTCCGGTTTCACGACCGGCGCGACGTTCGACATCAACGGCGGCCTGCTCATGCGATGAGCGCGGACGAGGTGATTCACGACGCCTGGAACGCGTTCATCACGCGCGTCGAGCCCTCCGGCGAGGCACGCGGCGGCCCGCTCGCGGGGCGCACGCTCGCCGTCAAGGACCTCCTCGACACCGCGGGCATCCGGACGACGTACGGCTCCCGCCTCTACGCCGACCACGTGCCGGAGCGCACCGCGCCGGCGGTGCAGCGGCTGCTCGACGCGGGCGCAGTGCTCGTGGGGAAGACGCACCTGCCCGAGTTCGCGTGGAGCGTGCTCGGGCAGAGCCCGTGGTACGGGACGTGCAAGAACCCCGCGGCGCCCGGGAGGACGACCGGCGGCTCCTCGAGCGGCTCGGCGGCCGCGCTCGCGGCCGGGCTCTGCGAGCTCGCGCTCGGGACCGACACGGGCTGCTCCGTGCGCATGCCCTCCGCGGCCTGCGAGACGGTCGGGCTCAAGTCGCAGTGGGGGCTCATCCCGCTCGACGGCGTGTTCCCGCTGTGCCCCACGCTCGACACCGTGGGGCCGATGGCACGGAGCGTCGAGGACGTCGCGCTCATGTGGTCGGTGCTCACCGGCCGGCCCGTGCCCGAGCCGCGGCTCGCCGGCCTGACCGTCGGGCTCATGCGAACGCCGCCGCGGAGCGACCTGCGCGAGACGCAGACGACCGACCTCGCCGAGCAGTGGGTCGCCGACCTCGAGCAGCTCGGCGCGCGCGTCGTCGAGTCCCGGGTGCCCGACCCGTCGGCGAACACGTGGCCCCAGTTCCAGCACGAGGCGCTCCAGTCGCACGCGGCGACGTTCCCGAGCCGCGCAGACGAGTACGGCGAGGTCATGCGGATCAAGCTCTCGGCCGCGCAGCGCGCGACCCCGGACGAGATCGAGGCCGCGTACCGCGCGATCGACGAGTGGCGGCGCTACGAGCCCGAGGTCGATCTCTACGTCAGCCCGTGCTACGCGATCGAGCTGCCGCCCGAGGACGCCGACGAGCTCGAGATCCGGCTGCCGCTCACTCTGTTCATGCGCTGGGTGAACCTCACCGGCTGGGCCGGCCTCGCGATCGGAAACATGCAGCTCGTCGCGCCCACGGACGAGGTGGTCCTCGCCGCGGGGCTCGCCTGGGAGCTCGGCTAGCTGACTTTGCGTAGACCGAAATCTGCGAGTGCAGATTTCGGTCACGCGAGAATCCCTGAAGGCGGCCACTTCGCGGCCGCTGCCGCCAGTAGTCTCCCGGCGCCGTGAAGGTCCTCACCGTCGTCGGAAACCGCCCGCAGTTCGTCAAGAGCGCGCCGCTCTCCGTCGGCTTCCTCCTGACGGGAATCGACGAGGTCGTCGTCCACACGGGTCAGCACTACGACCGGGAGCTGTCGGAGGTCTTCATCGAGGAGCTGGGCCTGCCCCAGCCCCACCACCGGCTCGACCTGCACACGGCCGACCCCGACGTCATGACGCCCGCGATCGAGCAGGTGATCCGCAGCGAGTCCCCCGATCTCGTGCTCGTCTACGGCGACACGAACTCGACGCTCGCCGGCGCGCGCGCGGGCGCACAGGCGACGGTCCCCGTCGCCCACGTCGAGGCAGGGCTCCGGAGCGGCGACCTGTCGATGCCCGAGGAGCACGCGCGGATCGAGGTCGACCGCATCGCCTGGCTCCTCTTCTGCCCGAACGACCGGGCTCGCGCGACCCTCGCGGAGGAGAACGTCCTCGGCCAGGCCCATGTCGTCGGCGACGTGATGGCCGAGGCGAGCGCGCGCTTCGCGCCGATCGCCCGCGAGCGCTTCCCGATCCCGTTCGAGCCGCAGAGCTACGTCATCGCGACGGTGCACCGGCAGGCGAACGTCTTCCAGCCCAGGTTGGGACGCATCGTCGAGGCGCTGAACCGGATCGAGGAGCGCATCGTCTTTCCCGCGCACCCGCGGACCCGGGCCCAGATCGAGGCGGAGGGGCTCGAGCTGGCCGACCACGTCCACCTGACCGATCCGCTGAGCTACCTCGAGTTCGCGTCGCTCGCGTCGCAGGCGCGGGTCATCGCGACCGACTCCGGCGGTCTCCAGAAGGAGGCGTACTGGTACGGCGTGCCGTGCGTGACGCTGCGACCGTCGACGGAGTGGGTGGACACGGTCGAGGTCGGCGCGAACGTGCTCGTCGACGACGACCCCGATGCGATCGTCGCCGCGATCCGGGACGCGAAGATGCCCGACCGGCGCCCGCAGCTGTACGGCGACGGCCGTGCGTCGGGGCGGATCGCGGGCGTCCTCCTCGCTACGATGCCCGGCCGATGACGCACGACGTCGCCATCGTCGGCGCCGGCTACGTCGGCGTGCCGCTCGCGCAGGTCTTCGCCGAGGCGGGAAAGAGCGTCGTGCTCGTCGACATCGACGCCGCGCGCGTGGCGCAGCTCGAGCGAGGCGAGAGCTACATCGGGGACGTCTCGTCGGAGGATCTCGGACGGCTCGTGCGGGACGGGCTGATCGCGGCGACGACGGACTACGACGTCCTCCGCGACGCCGACGCGATCCTCATCGCGCTGCCCACGCCGCTCTCGCGGCAGCGCGAGCCGGACCTCAGCATCCTCGTCGCGGCCGTCGGCGAGATCGCGACGCGGCTGCGGCCGGGCCACCTCGTCGTGCTCGAGTCGACCACCTACCCGGGCACGACGCGCGAGCAGGTCCTGCCCGTGCTCGAAAGGGGCAGCGGCCTACGGGCCGGCGCGGACTTCCACCTCGCGTTCTCGGCCGAGCGCGTCGATCCCGGCCGCACCGACTGGACGACGAAGAACGTCCCGAAGGTCGTCGGCGGGATCGACCAGGCCTCGACCGACGCGGCGGCGGCGTTCTACGCCCAGGCGCTCGACGAGGTGCACACGGTGTCCTCGCCGGAGGCGGCCGAGCTCACGAAGCTCCTGGAGAACATCTTTCGCTCGGTCAACATCGCGCTCGTCAACGA
The DNA here is from genome assembly GCA_963796405.1 of uncultured Actinomycetes bacterium. Lineage (GTDB taxonomy): Bacteria > Actinomycetota > Thermoleophilia > Gaiellales > Gaiellaceae > GMQP-bins7. Next base: position 76,403 of record CAWCLL010000009.1, on the reverse strand, counting down.
GCTCGCGCAGCTCTGCGACCGGATGGACATCGATGTCTGGGAGGTGGTCGAGGCGGCGGCGACGAAGCCCTTCGGGTTCATGTCCTTCCAGCCCGGGCCCGGCCTCGGCGGGCACTGCATCCCGATCGACCCCTTCTACCTCACCTGGAAGGCGCGCGAGTACGGCTTCTACACGGAGTTCATCGAGCTCGCGGGGAAGGTGAACGAGTCGATGCCGTACTTCTGCCGCTCGGTCGTCTCGCAGGCGCTCAACCACACGTCGCAGAAGTCGCTGTCGGGCTCCCGGATCCTCGTCCTCGGTGTCGCGTACAAGCCGGACACCGACGACACGCGCGAGTCGCCGGCCGTGAAGCTGATCTCGCTGTTGCAGACCGCCGGTGCGACCGTCGAGTACCACGATCCGCACGTGCCGTCTTTCCGGGAGAACGGCGTCACCATGAGCTCCGTCGCGCTCGACCCGAGCTCGTACGACTGCGTGGTGATCGTCACCGACCACGCGGCGATCGACTACGACCGGCTGGTCGAGGAGTCCGAGCTCGTCGTCGACCTCCGAAACGCGACCGGCGCGAGCGGGAAGAGCTCGGCGAAGGTGTGGAAGCTGTGACGAAACTCGCCGTCGCCGGGCTCGGGCACTGGGGGCCGAACCTCGCGCGCAACTTCGCAGAGCTCGCGGAGCTCGCCTGGCTCTGCGACGCCGACGAGGCGAAGGGCGAGCTCGCCGAGCGCTACCCGCAGGCCCGCTTCACGACGAGCTTCGACGACCTGCTCGCCGACGACGCGCTGGACGCGATCGTGGTCGCGACCCCGGTCCCGACCCACTTCGACCTCGCACGGAAGGCGCTCGGGGCCGGGAAGCACGTCCTCGTCGAGAAGCCGCCCGCGATGCGCCGGGAGGAGATGGACGAGCTCGTCGCGCTCTCGCGGCGGCAGGACCGCGTCCTCATGCCGGGACACCTCCTGCTCTACCACCCGGGCGTCAAGCGGGTGAAGGAGATGATCGAGGCCGGGGAGCTCGGGCAAGTGCTCTGCGTGTACGGGAACCGCCAGAACCTCGGGATCATCCGCTCGAACGAGAACGCGCTCTGGTCGCTCGGAGTCCACGACCTGTCGGTGATCCTGTACCTGCTGGACGAGGATCCGGAGACCGCGATCGCACAGGGCCGCGACTTCCTCACGCCCGGGGTCGAGGACGTCGTCTTCTGCTACCTCCGCTTCCCGTCGGGGAGGATCGCGCACATGCACCTCTCCTGGCTCGACCCGCACAAGATGCGCAAGATCACCGTCGTCGGGACCGAGAAGATGGTCGTGTTCGACGACATGGAGCTCGAGCGGAAGGTGACGGTCTACGAGAAGGCGCCGTGGCGCCCGTCCGACCGCTACGGCGAGTGGCAGACGCGGACCGGCGACATCTTCAGCCCCCGCATCGCGAACGACGAGCCGCTGAAGCTCGAGTGCGGCGAGTTCCTGCGCCTGGTGGCGGGGGACGGCGACCGGCAGAAGGTGGCCGCCGACGGAGCGCGCGTCGTGCGCGCGCTGGACATGCTCACGACCTCTCTCGATGGCAGCGGCTGAGATCCACCCGGCCGCGACGGTCTACCCCGGCACGGTCCTCGGGGACGGCGTGCGCGTGCTCGAGAACGCCGTCGTCGGCAAGCAGCCGGCGCTCTCTCCGCACTCGACGGCGAAGCGCGAGCCGCTCCCGCCGGCCGCAATCGGCGAGGGCACGGTCATCTCGACGGGCGCGATCGTGTTCGCGGGAACGACCATCGGCGCACGCGCGATCGTCGGCGACCAGGCATGCGTGCGGGAGCGGGTGACAGTCGGCGACGACGTCGTCATAGGGCGCGGCTCGCTCGTCGAGAACGACACGACGATCGGGGCGATGACGAAGATCCAGGCCGACGCCTACATCACGGCGCGCTCGACGCTCGAGGAGCACGTCTTCATCGCGCCCTGCGTCGTGACGACGGACGACAACTTCATGGGCCGAACCGAGAAGCGGCACGCGCTCAAGCGCGGCCCGACGATCCGCCGCGGCGCGCGCGTCGGCGGGGGCGCGGTGCTGTGCCCGGGAGTCGAGATCGGCGAGGAGGCGTTCGTCGGCGCCGGCGCCGTCGTCACGAAGGACGTGCCGGCCCGCACGGTCGTCGTCGGGAACCCCGCGCGTGCGCTGCGCGGGGTCCCCGAGGACGAATTCGCGCCGCCGTAGTCAGGGGTAGGCAGCGCGCACGAGGTGCCGCCGAGTCGGGGGGCCGCGTGTGCCTCGTGACTCTCTGAGCTTGCCGGAATCACGTAAGCGCACGATTACGCGCAGGTGAAAGCGCGCTTACGGACGCTCAGACCCGGACCGAGTAACGGGTCCAGGACCGCCTGCGGTCGCGATATGCGTTCGGGTGGTAGAACGCGTCGAGCGCGTGCTCGCGCGGCGGGTAGAGCGTGTAGACGACGTCCTCGTTGCGATCCTCGTACTCGACGACGATCTGGGGAGCGCCGGCGCGGGCGGCATCGTCCCAGAACAGCCTGACGAGCACACCGCTCGACTCTCGTTCCGCCAGTAGCCGCACCATCGGACCCACCACCCTTTGTCGTTTCACCAACGATGAGGAGGCCGGGTAAACCCCGCGTCACGAGAAGATGAAAGACCGCTTACCTGCGCGGTCTATCTGCGCTGCGGGCGCGGGCGCTTCACGACGAGCAGGCGGTAGCTCGTCGTCCCCGGGGTGGAAAGCCTCACCTGGATCGAGTATCGGCCCGGCGCGCGAGCTCGATACGTGAGGAATTCGCGCGCACCCTTCTGCGCAGAGGTCTTCGCGCGGCCGCGGCGGTTCGTGACGAGGTCGATCGAGCGCGTCCCCGGGAGCCACAGAGCGAGGTTCAGGTCGGCGTCCTCGTCCGTCCCCGTCAGCGTCACCAGGATGCGCTGGCGCGCGAGGAGGCGGATCGAGTAGACGTCGTCCTGGTCGTCCCAGAAGTCCACGGTCGCGCTCAGGGCTCGCCGCTTGCGCTGGGGCAGAGGCCAGGAGCGCGGCCCAGGACCGTCATTCGACTCGTAGCGGTCGCGCTGCGGCAGCGGCTGCTCCGCCGCTTCGAGGGCAGCGGCGACGTCCAGGTGGCCCCAGCCCGAAAGCTGGTCGCGGCCCTTCGTGCAGTCCTTGCAGCCGTTTTCCGGCGTCATGTCGACCGCGGTGTGCTGAAGGATCGAGGTCACCTGCTCGGGGCGGAGGCCCGGGCGCACGCTCAAGAGCAGCGCCGAGGCAGCACTGGCGAGCGGCGCTGCGAACGACGTCCCCTGCGCCTCGCGGTACTCGTCCGGCCCGCAGCTCGAGTAGCCCTGCTCCGAGCAGGCGGGGAAGCGCGAGGTCAGCGGGCGCGGGAAGGTCGAGAGGATGCGCTCGCCCGGAGCCGCGAGGTCGTTGAAGATCTGGTCTCGATTCGAGAACTTCGGCACGCCTCCCGACTCGGCGACCGCGCTCACGCCGAGAACGTGCGGAAGGGCGGCCGGATAGCTCGCGTAGGGCCAGGGAGTCGAGGGAGACTGGTCGCCGTTCCCGACGGGCGCAACGACGACCACGCCGTTCGAGACCGCATACGCGACGGCGTCGGCCTCGAGCTTCGAGAACGTGTCGCGCTCCGGGTCGAGCGGGTCGCGAACCCCTCCGAAGCTCATGTTGATCACGCGCGCGCCGTTCGCGACCGCCCACCGGATCGCCTTCGCCACCGCCTCGACCGGGATGATGCGCTTGCCGGTGACGACCTTCGCGACGAGGAGCTCGGCCGACGGCGCGAGGCCCGCGATCCCGATCTTGTTGTCGAGCCCCGCCGCGATGATCCCCGAGACGAAGGTCCCGTGGCCGAGCGCGTCCTCGCGCGCCGTGCCTCCGACGAAGCTCCTCCAGCTCAGGATCTTCCCGTCGAGCTCGGGGTGGGTGGCGTCGACCCCGGAGTCGATGACCGCGACGGGCACCGGGACGAGCGGCGGCAGGCTGTCCCACGTCTCGTAGAACCGGCTCTTCGTGAGGTACCACTGCCGGGCGGCGAGCGGGTCGGTCGGGGTCATGGCGAGGCGGCGCGTGAAGGTGCGCTCGACGTAGCGGATCCCCGAGATTCCCCTGAGCGAGACGCCTGCCGGGAGCTCGACCGTGAGTGCCGGGATCGGGCTCAGGCGCGTCGGCGCGGTTCCCGGTCCTCCGCTCGATCGCGGCCGCAACCTTGTCGGCGTCGGCGCCCTGCTTCAGGCCGATCGCGACGCGGCTCGCCTCCGCGACTCCGGGGAACGCGAGCACCGCGCCGAGCGCGAGCAGGACGAGGACGAGACGGCGGGTCATGCCGGCGTCACCTTCACGACGATCGCGGGAGAGGCCGCGCCCTTGACCTCGAGGCGGTAGCGCGTCGTGCGCGTGGGTGCGATCTCGGCCCAGACGCTGCCTCCCCCTGCTCGGACGGCCGGCCCCACCTGCGACCACGCGCGGCCGTCCTTCGAGGCCGCGAGCATCGGCGAGGTGAAGCCGCGGGCGAGGCCGGTGAGCGTCACCGGCGTGCCGGCGACCACTGCTCCCTGTCGGACGATCCAGCCGAAGCGCGCCGATCGTCACCCACGTCGAGCGCAGGCCGAGCGAGGTACGCAGCAGCGCCCCCGGCACGTTCGAGGGCCCGTTCAGCGTCTGCAGCGTGAGCGTCTTGAGCCGGCCCGAGGGCGTCGGCGCCCCCACGGCGTCGACCACGCGCGAGTCGACGCTCATCTTCGACTGGAGCGTCCGCGCGCCGATGAGGATCGGCCCCCACTTGTGATGCGGCGACGCCTTGTCCCACGGATCGGGTCGGGAGACGAGGTACGGCACTGAAGTTCCGAAGACGTCGGCGGCGTTGGCCGTCTTGCCGCCGGACGTCGAGAAGTAGTAGGTCGTCGCGACCTTGCCGCCGTAGAGGACGACCTTCCCCGCCGTCGCCTTGACCGCCGCGTTCGTGGACGGCTTCTCGCCGGCGACGCCGCGGTAGACCTGGCTCCGAACGTCGGAGTAGAGGTGGTACGGCTTTCCCTTGACGATGCTCGCGAGCGCGTACGTCCGCGCCGCGATCGCCTGCGCCTCGAGCGCCTCCTCCGGCCAGCCGAAGGGCATCTCGTTCGCGACCACGCCCTGGACGTAGCTGTCGAGCTTTACGACGTTGATCACGCGCACGAAGCCGTTCACCGCGTGGAGCTCGAGCGTTCCCCGGAACGGCGTCCCGTCCAGCGACAGCAGCCGCCGCGAGGCGGGGCGGACGATCAGGGGCGAGCCCCCGCGGACGAGACCGTCGGCGCCCTTGAAGCGGAGGTTCGACCGGATCGCGATCGCGCGCTTCTGGAGCTTGTGCGTCTTCCCGTTCGGGCCGCGGATCGTGAACGGCACCGGGGACGAGATCGTGACGGCGGGGCGACCCTCGGCGACGAGGACCTTCACCGCGCTCAGTGGCGCCTTCCCGAGCGTCGTGCCCGTGTAGTAGTGCGCGAGGATCTCGTGGTGCGTCTTCCCCTCGAGCGCCTGGCCGTGGGCGCCCCACTGGCTCATGCCGACGCCGTGGCCCCAGCCGCGTCCGGACACGACGAACAGCGCCTCACCGGAGGTGGGCGCGGGCTGCGCCGAGGCCGTCGTGGCTACGAGCGCGATCACGGCCGCAAGAACGATCGAGACTCGCACGAGGAGGTTCCAGGCTAGCGACATATCGTTAACTGACTGTTTTCTTCGGCAGTCGAAGGTGCCTACAGAAGGCCCAGTCCGGAGGCCCAGCTCAGCGCCAGGCCGTCTCCTCGACCGGCGCACGCCTCTTGAGCGGCTCCCACCACAGGCGGTTCGAGGCATACCAGGCTACCGTCTCGGCGACGCCCTCGCGGAAGTCGTGCTCGGGCGTCCAGCCGAGCTCGCGTTGCAGCTTGCTCGCATCGAGGAGGTACCGCCGGTCGTGGCCGGGGCGATCGGGGACGATCTCCTTCAGCGACTGCGGCTTTCCGGTCAGTTCGAGGACGAGGTCCGCGACCTCCTCGATCGAGGCCTCGAAGCCCGAGCCGACGTTGTAGGTCTCGCCCACGCGGCCGTCGCGGAGCACCAGGTCGATCGCCGAGCAGTGGTCGAGGACGTGCAGCCACTCGCGCCGGTGCTGCGTCGACGCGTACAGCGGCAGCGGCTCGTCGTCGAGCGCGTTCGTGACGAAGAGCGGGATCACCTTCTCGGGAAACTGGTACGGGCCGTAGTTGTTCGAGCAGTTGGAGATGGTCACGGGCACGCCGAACGTCTCGTGGTAGGCGCGGACGTAGTGGTCGGCGGCGGCCTTGGAGGCGTTGTACGGGGTGCGCGGGCGGTACGGGGAGTCCTCGGTGAACACCTCGTCGGAGTCGAGCGCGAGATCGCCGAAGACCTCGCACGTCGAGATGTGGTGGAAGCGGGCCCCGGTCGCGCGGGCGGCCTCGAGCAGGAGCTGCGTCCCGAGCACGTTCGTCCTCGCGAAGAGCCCGGGATCGAGGACGGCGAGGCTGTTGTGCGACTCCGCGGCGAAGTTCACGATCGTGTCGAGCTCCTCGTCCTCGATCGTCTTGCGGGCGAGAGCGAGGTCGCCGATGTCCCCCTGCACGAAGACGATGCGCTCCTCGACGTCCGCGAGGCTCGCGCGGTTGCCGGCGTACGTCAGCAGGTCGTAGACGACGACGTGGTCGTCCGGGTGGCGGTCGAGCCAGTAGCGGACGAAGTTCGAGCCGATGAAGCCGGCGCCGCCGGTGATCAGGAGTCGCATCCGCGGAAGGCTAGCGCCGCTCTGTGTGCAGGCTCAGGCTTCAGCCGGAGCCCGGTGCGAGATCGTCGGGTAACTCAGACTGGGGTCACGGGTGAAGCCTGGACTTCGAGCGCCTCGAGGCACTCGCGCAGCCCCTCGCGCCAGTGCGAGAGCACGGGTGCGCCCGCGCGCTCGCTGCGCAGGATTGCGCAGGCGGGCCGCGCTGCCGGGCGACCCAGCTCCTCGGTCGCGATCCGACGCACGCGGCACTCGAGGCCCGCCTGCTCGAAGATCGCCTCCGCGAGGTCGGCCCACGTGCAGTCTCCGTCGCCGGCGAGGTGCCAGACCCCGCGCGGGAGCTCCCGGTCCACCAGCTCGCGGACCGCAGCGGCCAGGTGCGGCGCGTAGGTCGGACAGCCGCGCTGGTCGTCGACCACCGCCACCTCGTCGCGTTCCTGTCCGAGTCGCAGCATCGTGCGCACGAAGTTGCTCCCGGTCGGCCCGAAGAGCCAGGACGTACGCACGACCCATGCGTCCGGGCCTGCGGCGGCCTCGCCGTGCAGCTTCGACCGCCCGTACGCGGAGAGTGGGTTCGGCCCGTCGGACTCGACGTACGGCTCGCGCTTGCGCCCATCGAAGACGTAGTCGGTGGAGAAGGCAACGAGCGGGGCGCCGAGCGCGACCACGTTTGTCGTCCCGCCGACGTTCACGGCCGCGGCGCCCTGCGGATCCGCCTCGGCCCCGTCAACGTCGGTCCAGGCCGCGGTGTGCAGGACGAGGTCGAACGGCTCGCCCAGGAGCTCGCCGGGCGGCGGCAGGGTGACGTCCCAGCCCGCGCGATCCAGCGCGACCGGGTCGTCGCCGCCGAACTCCTTCCGCAGAGCGGAGCCGAGCTGGCCGCCGGCGCCGGTGATCAGGACCCGGCGCGCCGCCGTCACGAGGTCCGGTTCGCGCCCGTCTCGTCGATCCGGCGCCCGATGTCCGCGAGGTGCTGCCAGTGCTTGCCGGCGTCCTCCCACCAGCCCTCGACCTCGGTGGCGACGAGCCGCCCCTGCTGCGCGTAGTGGCGGTTCACGTCGGTGATCTCGAGCTCGCCGCGCGTGGACGGCTCGAGCTGTGCGATCACGTCGAAGACGTCCGGCGGGTAGCAGTAGAGGCCGACGACGGCGTGCGAGGTCGGAGGCGCGTCGTAGCGGGTGTCAACGGTGCCGGCCTTCTCGACGATGTCCGCGACTTTGCCGTCCTCGCCGTAGACGACGACGCCGAAGTTCTCCGGGTCGTCCACTTCCTTGACGAAGATCCGCGCGCCGGCGGCGTCTGCCGCCCACTCCTCGATCGCCTCCGACTGCGAGCGCTCGAAGATGTTGTCGCGCGAGCACCACGACGAGCGGATCGGCCCCGGCGAAGTCGCGCGCCATGCCGACGGCCTGGGCGATCCCGCCGGCCTCGGTCTGCACCTTGTACGAGAGATCGAGCTCGAGGATCGGATCGCCGCCGCCGCGCGGCGCGAGTCGCCCGTCGCCGAGCAGGTCGATCATCTGGCCGGCGTGCCCCTTGCCGGTGACGACGAGGACGTCGGTGATCCCGGCGAGCTGGAGCAGCTGGAGCGGGTAGTAGATCATCGGCCAGCTGCCCGACCGGGAGCAGGGCCTTGTTCGTGACCCGCGTCAGCTCGCCGAGCCGTGTCCCCTCGCCTCCGGCGCAGATGAGGCCCTTCGGCTGCACGCGAGGATGCTAGTCGCCGCTCGCGTGCGCGGGCACCGGCCACCGGTGCCGGAGGACGAACCGCGTCAGCCTCTCCAGGGCTAGCCCTCCCGGCGGGGCCGCGTGCGCCAGCGCTCCCGGAACGCCGCCTTCCGCCGCCTGACCTCCGGGACGGCCCGCACCGCCGCGAACCAGACATACAGGAAGAACGCGAGCAGGCCCGCGACGAGCCTCAGAAGTCGTTTCGGGTGGAGCAGAAAGAGGAACCCCCGCACCCGGGCGATCGTAGCCGACATACTTCAGGCCCAGACGACGAAAGGTGGTAATCGCATGGCGAAGACGAAGGAGAAGCCGACAGTTGCCGTCGACGCGCTCCGCCCGTACGTGAAGCGCGCGATGGAGGACCCCGAGCTGCGCGAGGACCTGCTCGCGGCGTTCGTGGCAGCGCGGAGCCTGTATGGGCAGATCGCGAAGAGCGACGGCGTCAAGGGCAAGGCCGAGAAGGTCTCGGGCAGGGACTTCCAGAAGGAGCTCCAGGAGCTCGTGACCGAGGTCTCCGCAGCGTCCGAGAAGCTCCAGGGCAAGGCGAAGAAGTCCCACAAGACCCGGAACCGCGTGATCCTGCTGACCGGCGTGACGCTCGGCGTCCTCTACAACCCGTGGACCGGCCAGGCGACGCGCGACTGGATCATGAACCGCGTCGCGGGCGAGAACGGCGACGGGTTCGACGAGTTCGCCGAGTCGCTCGGGGACGAGGGCGCCAACGGCGGCGAGCCCGCGGTTACCCCGACGGACGAGGCCTAGAGCCCTAGCGCGACAAGGCGCGCTCGAACGCGCCCGGCACGAGCCCGCTCGTCGGCGCGATGTCGTCGGCTCGCAGGAGCACCGCCCCCGGCGGTGGAAGCGCGGTCGCCCCCGGACCCGAACGGGATGAAGACCCGTCCGGCGGCGAACGAGATGTCCTCGGCGCGGCGCCAGGCGACGAGGATCGGGTACGGCGCGATCGACGCCGTCGTAGCCGAGCCCTGCCATCGTCGCCGGATGGATCTGGAAGTGGAGGTGCGGCGTCCCGCCCTCGGCGTCGCCGGTGTCCCCGACGAAGCCGATCACGTCGCCGGCCTCCACTCGCTGCCCGTCGATCGCGAGCGTCGTGTAGGCGGAGAGGTGCGCGTAGTAGAAGTCGTTGCCGCTGTCGTCGCGCAGCCACAGCCGGTAGCCGCCGATCTTGATGAAGCCCACGGTGTGGATCGTCCCGTCCGCGACCGCGAGCACCGGCGTTCCCGCTGGCGCGAAGATGTCCTCGCCGTGGTGCCAGCCCCCCGGGATGTTCGACCTCGGGGCGCCGAAGCTGTCGCCGAACGACACGTTGTCGCCGAATACCGGGAAGACGTAGCCGCTGGCCGAGAGCCGCGACGTGACCTCGGGCGGGGCGAGCACGGGCCCTCCTGGGACCGCCGTGCCCGGGTCCTCCGGCTCGGGCGCCTGTGGCAGATTCGGGCGGACGGGGATCGGAGGAGCGGGCGGTCGCGGCGTCGCCCCGGGCGGCCCGGGTCTGGCGCGGGGCTGCGCGACCGCGACGGCAGAGGCGCCGGCAACGACGATCTCGCTTCCGGCGGGGAGGCCTCCGTGGTCGGCGAGCAGCCGGACACGCAGGCCGGTGACCGTCGCCTGCGCTCGCGGAGGACTCGCCTTCGTGCTTCCGATGTCCTCCGACAGGACCGAGAGCGTGCCCCAGTCCGAGAGCGAGGCAGTGGATCCACGTGCCGTCGAGAGGTCCTGGTCGAGCGCCCGCAGTCCTTGCACCGACGACGCCGTCGCCTTCCCTTCGGCCGAGCGCGCGCTCGCTCCCGCGCTCGTCGACGCGGTCAACTGCGCCGCGGTGACCTCGCCGTCGAAGAGCGAGAGCACGATCACCTCGGAGAACGCCTGCGAGGCCGCGGCCTCCCCCGGCTGCCCGGAGACGATGGCGCGCGAGCGACCGATCCGGACGACCGAGCCGTCGCCCGGGTACTGGAACGACTGCACGTCCGCGCTGACGTTCGTCGGCCAGGTGAGCTCGCCCAGCGAGACGGTCTCCTGGCCGGGGATGACGATGCGGACGAGGTACGCGCTCGAGGACGTCGTCGCGGTGCGCGGCGGCGGCGCTGCCGAAGCGGACAGCGCGATCGTGAGAAAGACGGCCGCGCCGGCGAGGGCGGCGACTCGGATCACAGCGGCCCGGCTCACGGCGACTCAGGGTAGCGCCGTTGCGCGCGGTACGTCCCCAGCGCGAGCCGGGCGGCGACGACGAGCAGGAGCACGGCGAACAACCGGCGCAGGACGGCTTCGGGCAGCGAGATCGCGATCGCTGCTCCGGCGACGACGCCGGCCAGCGACGCGACGCCGAGCGCGAGCGCCAGCCGCGGGCGGAGATTCCCGTACCGGCGCTGGTTCCAGGCTCCCGCGGCGACCGTCGGCAGGATCGCGAGCAGGGACGTCGCCTGCGCCTCGATCTGGCCCAGGCCGAGGACGACGAGCGCCGGCACGAACAGGAGCCCGCCGCCGATGCCGAACAGCCCGGAGAGCACCCCGGCGGCAATACCGAGGCTCACAGCGAGGAGAACCGTGGAGGTCGTCACGGCCAGAGGAGCCAGACCCCGACCCCGGTGAGGAGGGCGGCGAAGCCGAAGGACAGGACGTGCGTCGCGACCCGCTGCTGGAGCCAGGTGCCCGCCAGCGCGCCCGCGACCGCCGGGAGACCGACGAGCGCGGCGTATCCGACGTCGACGTCGCCGCGGACACCGAACACGGCGACCCCGGCCAGCGCGGTGATCCCGATCGCCCCGAGCGAGGTCGCGGCCGCGACCCGCTCCGGGATGGCGGCGAAGAGCACGAGGAGCGGAACGGCGACGATCCCGCCACCGACCCCGAAGAGCGCGGAGAAGACGCCGGCCACGAGGCCGATCGCGACGATTCGCACGCGCGTATCGTAGGAGCGTGATCTGTCGGGCCGTGATGGTCACGGGGGCGATCGGAGTCGTGCTGCTCGCGGGAGCAACGCCCGCGAGCGGAGATCCGCCGTCGACCGTCTCCACGTACTTCGCCGCCGTACCGGACGCTCGTCTCTGCCTCTCACCGATCTGCGGCGGCATCTGGGCCGGCCGGTCGAATCACGGCAAGACGCTCTGTGGCGACGGCGCCTGGGAGCGCCGCTGCTACGCGGCGAAGGTGGATCTCCGCCGGACGCGGATCGCTCAGAGGAAACGCGCCCGGCTCCAAAGGAAGATCTCGGACAGCCGCGTGCTCACGCGCGGTTGGCTCGTGCGCGGCCGCGTCCGCGGCTTTCCCCGGCTCGACACGCTCGTCGTCACGGAGGCCTGGGCGGCGTCGAGCTCGCGCGCTCCGGTGAGTGGCACGTTCTACCGCCTGCGCGACCGCAACATCGAATGCGTCGCGACGCCGTGCTTCACGATCCACGCCGCGGTGCTCAACTCGGGGCGGCACCTCGACGTCTCCGAGGTCGATCTCAACTCGACGGACGCCACGTCGGCGGAGCTCGGTCGGGCGATGCAGGAGATCGAGAGCCGCGGCCTGATCGTCGCCGGAACGGTGGAGACCGTTCCCGACGCCGGCCCTGCGGGCGACGGCCGCAGGCTCGTCGTCACCCAGTTCTACATTCGCGCGCGCTAGAGGCTCTACGCCTCGACCTCGATCCCGCGTCGCTCGAGCGACTTCTCGAACGACTGGAGAAAGCCGGCCGGGCCGCGTATCTCCAGCGTCGAGCCGACCAGCCGGCGCTCGACGTCCGGCGTGTACTTCCGCGCGAGCGCGAGGTACTCCTCGAAGATCGCGTCCACCTCCTCGTCCCACTCGAGGGCGAGGTCGAAGCCGCCCGGAACCCGGCCGACGCCTCGAACCCGATCGAAGACGACGTCGGAGATCGCCTCGCCGCGGATCAACTCCGAGTCGTCGTGACCGCCGACCCGGTCGCGGAAGGGGAAGTCCTCCGGATCGACGGCGAGGCGCTTGAGCGGCCTCACCTTCTCCGGGCTCGCCCACTCGCTCGAGTCCGGCCCGCCGGGGAAGAACGGGCTCGGCCGAAACGAGTCGCGCGGGAGCAGGTAGAGGGTTCCGGAGCGCCAGATGTCGTCGCCCACGTGCGAGTGGTCGACGGAGAAGAAGTAGAGGTCGAGGGTACGCCCCTCGCGGTCGGTCCAGCGCTGGACGCCGTTCCGGATCGTGCCGCGGAGGCGCGACCGGTCGAGGACGGCGAACCACAGCGCCCACAGGCCCACCGGCGTCCCGTAGACCGCCGCCAGGTTGCCCTTGCCTGCGTGATCCATCAACTCGATCGAGCTGCGCACCGGCACGAAGACGTCGATGTCGGGCTTGGCCGAGCCGTGGAAGATCACGGCCTCCTGCCGCGTGAGCCACTCGACGAACCGCCAGCGCGGACGGTCGTCGCCGAGCTCGAGCCAGTCGCCGTCCGGGCTCTCGAGCAGCTCGGCGAGCAGGCGCTCGTACCTCGTCTCCTCGTCGGGGTCGAGCTCGAGCGCGGGTGCATCGAGCCCGCGGCCACCCGGGAGCTCGTAGCCCTCCGGAGCCCGCTCGAACCCGAGCACGCCGCCGAGCACGCCGCCCGGACACGGGTCGCCCTCGGCGAAGACGAGCGACGCGCCGTCGACATCGCCGCCTTCGAGCCGGAATCCGTCCGCGGCCGGCACCGCCCGCGCGGCGAACTCCGGCGGGACCTCGGCAAGCGAAAGCACGAGCGCGCCGTCGTGCTCGAACACGAGGATCGGCTCCATCCCGAGGAGGTACGTGCCCCAGAGACGCGCGCTCACAAGGCCGTCGCCTCCCTCCGCAGCACGTCCCACGCGAGGCGCACGTCGTCCTCGGTCGTGCGGAAGCTCCCGATCGCGAGCCTGAGCACGTAGCGGTCGGCGAGCCGCGTATGCGAGATGAAGATCTCGCCCGTAGCGTTCACCCGCTCGAGCAGGCGCTCGTTGTCCTCGTCCGAGCTCTCGAGCCGGAAGCAGACGAGCGAGAAGTGCCGAGGCGCGACGACCTCCCAGCCGGGCTCGGCTCGTACCCACTCCTCGAACAGCGAGGCCAGCCGGATGTGCTCGCGGAGACGCTCCTGCAGCCCCGAGCGGCCATAGCAGCGCAGGACCGCCCACAGCTTCAGCGCGCGGAACCGGCGGCCGAGCGGAATCGAGACCTCGCTGAGGTTCACGGCGTCGTCGGCCGACCGGAGGAACTCGGGCACGAGGCTGAACGTGCGCCGGAAGTCTTCCGGCCGGCGCGTCCAGAGCGCCGAGCAGTCCATCGGCACGCCCAGCCACTTGTGCGGGTTGACGACGACGGAGTCCGACCGCTCCCAGCCGGCGAACAGCGAACGCAGCTCGGGGCAGACCGCGGCGGAGCCGGCGTACGCGGCGTCGACGTGGAGCCAGACGCACTGCGCGCTCGCACGCGTCCGCGATCTCCGGGACCGGGTCGACGGCCGCAGCGCCCGTCGTCCCGATCGTCGCCAGCACCATGCACGCGTCTCCGAGCTCGAGCAGCTCCGGCCGCATGCGGAAGGTGTCGTCGACCGGCACCTTCCGCAGCTCGAGGTCGAGGAGCTTCGCCGCCTTGTCGATCGCGGAATGCGCGTGCTCGCTCGCAAGGACGACGCGGCGGTCCGGCCGCAGAGCGTGTGCGACGGCGAGCGCCGACAGCGTCCCCGTGGACGCGGTGTCCTCGATGTGCCCGTGCAGCCCGGCCGGCAGCCCGAGGAGCTGCGCGAGCCAGTCGAGCGTCACCTCCTCGAGCTCCTGCAGCGCCGGTGACGTCCGCCACAGGATCCCGACCTGGTTGAGGCCGGCGATCAGCAGCTCCGCGAGAACTCCGGGCTCGGAGCCGGTCGTCGCGAAGTACGCGAAGAAGCGCGGGCTCTGCCAGTGCGTGAGCCCGGGCATGAGCACCTCGTCGAGATCGCGGAGGACGGCCGCGAACGGCTCCGGCTCGTCTGGCGGCGCCGCGGGGAGCGCGGCCCGGATCGCGCCCGGCTCGACCTGCGCGAGCACCGGGAGCTCGCGGACGCCCTCGAGGTAGGACGCGACCCAGTCGAGCGCCGCCGCGCCGTCGTCGCGGAAGGCGCGTCACGCGCCTTGTCCGCGGAGCCGGACCCACGTGGACGCGGGGTTCGGAGGAACCGGGAGGTTTCCCCACACTGTGCCGCCGACTCGCTCACTTCCGCAGCTTCGCGATCTGCGCCCACGTCCGCGTGTTCAGGATCTGCTCCTTCGTCAGCCACGCGCGGCGAGCCTGCGCGATCCCGAGCTCGGCGTACGCCAGCGCCCCGACAGAGTGCGCGTCCGTCGTCACGGGAATGAGCACGCCCGCCTCGCCGGCGAGCCGCGCGTGGGTGTCGCGCATGTCCAGGCGATCCGGCTGCGAGTTGATCTCGAGCGCGGTCCCGGTCTCGGCCGCACGCTCGATGACGCGCTCGACGTCGATCTCGGCGCCCGCTCGCTTGAGGAGCCGCCGGCCGGTGAGGTGGCCGATGCAGTCCACGTGCGGGTTCTCCATCACACCGAGGACGCGCTCGGTCGGGCTGCGGTCGAAGGCCGTGTGCAGCGACGCGACGACCCAGTCCAGCTCCGCGAGCGCCTCGTCCTCCACGTCGAGCGAGCCGTCGGCGCGGATGTTCGCCTCGATCCCGCGCAGCACCTTGAACCCGCGACCGAGCCGGGCGTTCAGCGCTTCGATCTCCTCCCACTGCGCCGCGAGCCGCCCGTCGCGCAGGTAGTGCGAGTGGTCGGTGATGCACAGGAACGCGTAGCCGCGGGCCTTGGCCGTGCGCGCCATCTCCTCCAGCGAGCCCTTGCCGTCCGCGGACCAGGTCGAGTGACAGTGCAGCTCGCCGCGCAGGTCGGAGAGCTCGACGAGCGCGGGAAGCTCACCCTGGCGAGCCGCGGCGACCTCGCCGTCCGCCTCGCGCAGCTCGGGCGGTACGAGCTGGTAGCCGAGGTACGCGTAGAGCTCCTCCTCGCTCGCGTGCGTCACGACCTCGCCGGTCTCCGCGACGGTGACGCCGTACTCGGAGATCGAGAGGCCGCGGCGCACCGCGTCCTCGCGGAGGGCGATGTTGTGGTCCTTCGACCCGGTGAAGTGCTGGAGCACGTTCCCGTAGCACTCGTGCGGCACGACGCGGAGATCGAAGCGGAGGCCGTCGTGACCGACGACGGTCGCCTTCGTGTCGCCGCGGGCGACGACCTCGGAGACCCACTGGCCTTCGCAGAACGCCTTGATCAGGGCGGGCGCGTCGGTCGCGGTCGCGATGAGATCGAGGTCGCGGACCGTCTCCTTCCGGCGGCGGACGCTGCCGGCTTCCGAGACGGCGACGGCGGCCGGATGCGCCTCGAGCTCGGTCGCGATGCGCCGGACGCCCGCGAGACCGACCGCGAGGAGCCACCGCTCCTCGGGCTCCTGCCCGATCCCGGCCTCGAGCGCCTTCAGGATCTTCTCCTCGCTCTTCTGCCCCATCCCGGAGAGGTCGCGTAGCCGACCGGACTCGGCGGCGTCCTGGAGACCGTCGAGCGTCGTGACGCCGAGCTCCGTCCAGATGCGCGCGGCCGTCTTCGGGCCGACACCGGGAAGCCGCAGGAAGTCGACCACGCCGACCGGCACCCGTTCGCGCCGCCGCGCGAGCGCGGCCATCTCTCCGTCGTTCACGACCTCGACGACCTTCTCCTCGATCGTCTTCCCGATTCCGGGCAGCTCCTTCGCGCGGCCTTCGAGCGCGAGCTCGGCCACGGGGCTCGGAGACTCGCGGATCCGCGTCGCCGCGCGGCGATAGGCGATGACCTTGAACGACTCCTCGCCGAGGATCTCGGAGAGGTCCGCGAGCAGGTCGAGCTGGTCGGCGAGCTCCGCGTTTCGGGGCAGCGTCTTCGCCATGCGGCGATGATATGTACGTGCCTCGCGCCGTCGTCTGCCTCCCGACCTACAACGAGCGCGAGAACCTCGAGGCGATGGTGCAGGCGCTCGCGAGAGGTGCTCGACACGTCTCGCGACGCCGTGCTCGTCATCGACGACGGCTCGCCGGACGGCACCGGGGCGATCGCCGACCGCCTGGCAGAGGAGCTTCCGTGGGTGTCGGTCCTGCATCGCGGGGCGAAGGAGGGCATCGGGCCCGGCGTACATCGCCGGCTTCCGCCGCCTGCTGGCCGAGGACGCGGAGCTGATCCTCGAGATGGACTGCGACTTCTCGCACGATCCCGCCGACGTTCCGCGGCTGATCGAGGCTGCGGAGGAGGCCGACCTGGTGCTCGGCTCGCGGTACGTGGCCGGGGGCGGGACCGAGAACTGGGGCTTCGTGCGGCGGTTCGTCTCGCGCGGCGGCTGCCTCTACGCGCAGGTGCTGCTGGGCGTGAAGGTGCGCGACCTCACGGGCGGCTTCAAGTGCTTCCGGCGCGAGGCGCTCGAGGCGATCGACCTGGACGCCGTCGCGGCGCGCGGCTACGGGTTCCAGATCGAGACGACGTACCGCGTCTTGCGGAAGGGCCTGCGCGTGCGCGAGATCCCGATCACGCTTCGTCGAGCGCCGCGCCGGAGCGTCGAAGATGACGGGCTCGATCGTGGCCGAGGCGGTGTGGCGCGTGCCGCTGCTCCGCTGGCGGGCGCTTACCGGCAGGCTGTGAAGATCATGAGGGTCACGCTGCTCGGGGCAGGAGTTCCCACGCCCACTCCCCGCCGGTTCGGGTCGGCCTACCTGCTCGACGTGGCGGGTCGAAGCCTCCTGGTGGACTGCGGACCGGCCACGACGTCCAAGCTGGTCACAGGCCGGTCGTCGGCCGCACGAGGTGTCGATGCTGCTCTTCACCCACCACCACTTCGACCACAACGCGGACTACCCGTGCTTCGTCCTGACCCGCTGGGACCAGGACGTCGACCAGACGCCGCTCAGGGTGTACGGGCCGCCCCCGACCGAGGCCTTCACGCGTGCCTTGTTCGAAGCGCCGGCCGGGGCGTACGTCCCGGACTGGACCGCGAGAGTGGAGCATCCCGGGAGCCAGCGGGTCTTCGCGAACCGCGGGGGCACGCTGCCACGCCGCCCACCGTCGATCCACGCGACCGACATCGACGCGTCGTTCGTAGCTCGAGGAGGACGGCTTCTCCGTACGCGCAGCCGACACGGTGCACGCACAGCCGTGGCTCGAGTCGCTCGCCTACCGGATCGACGACGAGCGCAACTCGGTCGTGTTCACCGGAGACACCGAGCCCGTCGACAGTGTCGTCGAGCTGGCCCGCGACGCCGACATGCTGGTCTGCATGTGCTGGGACACCGACCGGGCGATGGAGGAGGACGGCCTGAGCGGAGGCATGACCGGGACGGCTTCGGCAGGGCGGCTCGCCGCCGAGGCCGGCGTCGGAACGCTGATCCTGACCCACATCGGCCCCCACCTCGACGAGCCGGAGGTTCGCGAGGAGGGGATCCGAGAGGCCGAGGCAGCGTTCGGTGGGCCCGTCGTGCTCGGCGAGGAGCTCATGGTCCTCGAGGTCGGGCGCACCTAGCGTGGACGAGGTCACCGACGAGACGTTCGCCGACGACGTGCTCGCCTCGACCGTCCCGGTGATCGTCGACTTCTGGGCTCCGTGGTGCAAGCCGTGCGACGCGATCGAGCCGCATCTCGTCGCGATCGCGGAGGAGCGCGGCATCCGTCTCGTGAAGCTGAACATCGACACGAATCTGGCGACGCCGGGCCGCTACGGCGTCCTCGCGCTCCCGACGGTGATGCTCTTCATCGGCGGCGAGCCGCGCGAGACCGTCTACGGGGCGCAGTCCCGCGCGCACTACGAGCGCGCGTTCGCGCCGCACCTCGACTAGCCGCGTCAGCCCGACCCGGCGGCCACGACGACCGGACTGCCCTTGTCCGGCAGCGCCTCGAGCGCCGCTCTCACGCGAGCACGGTCGGGAGCGGTCGACGACCGCTTCGATCACTTCGCTCTCGAGCTCGAACGCGCCGGAGCCTTCCTGCGACTGGTAGCATCGACCAGATCTCCTCGGCGCTCGGGCGCCGACCCGACGAACACGAAGAAGGGCACGTCTCCGCGGGTGACGCGGGGCGTAGCACTGGATCCCCATGGGTTGACCCCGGAGAGCCGGTACCGGTCGGCGATGGCGGCGGTGTTCCCTCGTGAAGCTCCAGTCCCAGCTCCTCGAACGCGGACTGAACGTCTTCGACGCCGTAGGTGTCGGACGCGCCGCACGCGCTCGAGAAGGCGGCGACGGCGAATGTCCGGCGATACGGCTCGCGGCTGCGACACTGGCCGCGTGGCCACCGAGACCGCAGGCTGGGCCGATCTGCTCGAGGGCGAGGAGATCGCGTACGCCGGCGTCGAGCCCCCGCGCGACGCTCGCAGCGAGCCGCTGCCCGACGACCTCGATCCAGGCGTCGCGTCCGCGCTCGTGGCAAACGGCGTCACGGCGCTCTACCGGCACCAAGCCGAGGCGTGGGAGGCGGCGCGGCGTGGCGAGAACGTCGTCGTCACGACCGGGACCGCGTCCGGGAAGTCGCTCGCGTTCAACCTCCCCGTCCTCGACGCGATCGCGCGCGAGCCGAAGACGCGGGCGCTCTACCTCTACCCGACGAAGGCGCTCGGGCAGGATCAGGCCCGCGCGCTCGCCGAGCTGCGGGTGAAGGGTCTCAAGCCCGCGATCTACGACGGCGACACGCCGGCCGAGCGCCGGTGGCAGATCCGCAAGTGGGCGAACGTGATCCTCACGAACCCGGACATGCTCCACATCGGCGTGCTCCCGCACCACGACCGCTGGGGCGACGTCCTGCACAACCTGCGCTACGTCGTCGTCGACGAGGCGCACGTGTACCGCGGCGTCTTCGGCTCGCACGTCGCGAACGTCCTGCGGCGGCTGCGGCGGCTGGCCCGCGTGTACGACGCCGAGCCGCAGTTCGTGCTCACGTCCGCGACGATCGCGAACGCGGGCGAGCTCGCGGAGGCCCTCACCGGCGAGCCGGCGACCGTGGTCGACCGCGACACGTCCCCGAAATCCGAGCGCGAGGTCGTCATCTGGAACCCGCCGCTGCTCGACCCCGAGCTCGGCCTGCGCGCGAGCCCGCTCGGCGACGCGGCGCGGCTGCTTTCCGAGCTCACCTCGCGCGGCCTGCGCACGATCTGCTTCGCGAAGAGCCGCAAGGCGGCCGAGCTCATCCACCGCTTCACGGTCGAGCGCGTCGGGCGCGAGGTGGGCGAGCGGCTCGCGCCGTACCGCGCCGGCTACACGCCAGAGCAGCGCCGCGAGATCGAGCGCCGCCTCGTCGAAGGCGAGCTGCTCGGGGTCACCGCGACCGACGCGCTCGAGCTCGGCATCGACATCGGCCTCCTCGACTGCGCGATCTCGGTGGGCTTCCCCGGGACGGTCGCGTCGCTTCGCCAGCAGTGGGGCCGGGCGGGGCGCCGCGGGCGCGGCCTCGCCGTGCTCGTGGCAAGCGACGACGCGCTCGACCAGTTCTTCGCGCGCGAGCCGGACGCGCTCCTGTCGCGCCGCGTCGAGGCCGCGATCGTCGACCACACGAACCCGCGGATCCTCGACCCGCACGTCCTCTCGGCCGCGTTCGAGGCTCCGCTCGACGAGGCGGACGCCGAGATCCTCGGCCCGCAGGCGCTCGAGCGCGCGGCGATCCTGCCGGAGCTCGAGAAGACCGCGGCCGGCTTCGTCTGGAAGGGCCGCGACTACCCGGCCGCCCGCGTCTCGCTGCGCACCGGCGACGCGGAGGCGTTCACGGTCGTGGACGCGAGCACGGGCTCGCTCCTCGGTCTCGTCGAGCGCGAGCGCGCGTACAGCACTGTTCACGACGGCGCCGTATATCTCCATCTAGGCGAGCAGTACCTCGTCGAGGAGCTCGACCTGGACGGCCGCGTCGCGCTCGTCCGGCCGGCCGCCGTGGACTGGTACACGCAGGTGAAGAAGGAGACCGAGACGACGATCGAGGAGGCCGAGCGCGTCGAGCGCCGGCTCGGCGTCGATCTCCACTGGGGGCGTGTCTCGGTCTCGGAGCAGGTGATCGCGTACGCGCGGAAGGCGGTTCGCGACGGCTCGACGATCGACGTCGTCCCGATGCTCATGCCCGAGACGACGTTCGAGACCGAGGCGATCTGGTTCTCGCCCGACCCGACGCTCCTCGAGGACCTCGACCGGATGCCGAAGCTCCTCGGCACGCTCCACGCCGCCGAGCACACGCTCATCGCGCTGCTCCCGCTGTGGGCGATGTGCGACCGCTGGGACATCGGCGGCCTCTCGACGAACGTCCACTACCAGACCGGCGCGCCGACGATCTTCGTCTACGACGGCCACGCGGGCGGGGTCGGGATCACGGCGCGCGGCTTCGCGAGCTTCGAGGGCTGGGTCGAGGACACGACCGCCCTGCTCCGGCAGTGCCCGTGCTCGAGCGGCTGCCCGTCGTGCGTCCAGAGCCCGAAGTGCGGGAACCTCAACGAGACGCTGGACAAGGCGGGCGCGTTGACGTTGCTGGAGCGGATGGCCGCGTAGGGACGCAGCGACATCGACGTGCGACCACCGTCGTCCGCATACCGACTCCCGCGCGTTCCCCACCCTGGGTGGGGTGTTCGGGCCACCCTCCACCCGCTGCGAGCGTAACGCGAAAGCACCGACGAGTGGTTCGCGAGAGCGTGCCGAGTTCGCACCAGTCTCTCCACAGGCCGTGCTGACGATCGCCGCCCGTGTCGATCTCGCGGTGCGCCGTTCGTCGTCATGCTGAATGAGTCCGAACCAAGGAGGCCACGTGCAGTACATGGCGTTGATCTACGGCGACGAGGAGCGCTGGAGCGCTCTCTCGGACGAGGAGCGAGGCGAGATCAAGGGCCGCTACCGCGCGCTCGCAGGCGAGGCGCAGAAGGCGGGAGTCTTGGCCGGCGGAGACGAGCTCGGGCCGACACGCGACGCGACGACCGTCCGCGTGCGCGGCGACGAGACGCTCGTGACCGACGGGCCGTACGCCGAGCTGAAGGAGGCCCTCGGCGGCTACTTCCTCTTCGAGTGCGAGTCGCTCGACGAGGCGCTCGACTGGGCGGCGCGCATCCCGGCCGCCGAGCACGGCGCGGTCGAGGTCCGGCCCGTGCTCGTCGATCCCGCGGAGCCAGCAGCTATGAAGTACGCACTCCTCATCTACGGCGACGAGGCCGGCTGGTCCGAGATGTCCGAGGACGAGCAGGCGCAGCTGCGCGCCGACGTCATGCCGCGCTGGAACGCGCTCTTCGGGGAGCTCTCGGCAGCGGATCCCAACGTCGGAGGCAAGGAGCTCGACCACGGCGGCACGGCGAAGGTCGTCCGCGTCGTCGACGGCGAGCGCGTCGTCACCGACGGCCCCTTCGCCGAGACGAAGGAGGTCCTCGGCGGGGCGTTCTTCATCGAGCTTCCCGACCTCGACGAGGCGATCCGGCTCGCCGCGCTCATCCCCTCGGCGGAGACGGGTGCGATCGAGATCCGCCCGATACCCGGCTGATGGCATAACAACGGGGTGCCGGCCGGGATCGAGCAGGTCTTCCGCGAGGAGTGGGGCCATGCGGTCGCGATCCTCACGCGCGTCCTCGGTGACCTCGAGCTCGCCGAGGACGCCGTCCAGGACGCGTTCGCGACAGCCCTCGAGCGCTGGCCGCGCGACGGCACGCCGAGGAACCCGGGCGCCTGGATCGTCACGACGGCGCGCAACCGCGCGATCGACCGCATCCGGCGCGACCGCGTGTTCCGCCAGAAGGCCGAGCTCATCGGCCGGCTCCAGGAGCTGCCCGCCGAGGAGGAGGACGTGACCGCGATTCCGGACGACCGGCTCGCGCTCGTCTTCACGTGCTGCCACCCCGCGCTCGCCGCCGAGAGCCGGGTCGCGCTCACGCTCCGCGAGGTCGGCGGCCTGACGACGGCCGAGATCGCGCACGCGTTCCTCGTCAGCGAGCCGGCGATGGCGCAGCGGCTCGTGCGCGCGAAGCGCAAGATCCGGGCCGCGGGGATCCCGTTCCGCGTTCCCCCCGACCACCTGCTCCCGGAGCGGCTGCGCTCCGTGCTCGCCGTGCTCTACCTCGTGTTCAACGAGGGATATGCGGCATCTGCGGGTCGCGAGCACGTGCGCGACGACCTCTGCGACGAGGCGATCCGGCTCGGAAAGCTGCTCGCCGTGCTCATGCCGGACGAGCCGGAGGCGCTCGGGCTCCTCGCGCTCATGCTGCTCCAGGACTCGCGGCGCGCGGCGCGCACCGGGCCCGACGGCGAGCTCGTGCTGCTCGAGGACCAGGACCGCGCACTCTGGAACGGCGACCGGATCGACGAGGGGCTCCGGGTGCTCGAGCGTGCCGTGTCGCTCCGGCGGGCGGGGCCGTACCAGCTCCAGGCGGCGATCGCGGCCGCGCATGCCGAGGGGCGCCCGTGGGAGGAGATCGTCGTCCTCTACGACCGGCTCGCGATCTACGACGCGTCCCCGGTGGTGCTCTTGAACCGGGCGGTCGCCGTCGCGCTCTCCGGCCGGCTCGAGGACGGGCTCGCGCTCATGGACGACCTCGACGGTCTCGAGGGCTACCACCTCCTGCACGCCGCGCGAGCCGATCTCCTCCGGCGGCTCGATCGGCGGGACGAGGCGGCCGACGCGTACCGGCGCGCGCTCGAGCTCACGGCGAACGAGCCCGAGGCGCGCTACCTCGAGCGGCGGCTAGCCGAGGTCTCGTAGCGCGAGCTCGACCGCCTCGGCCGGAGTCGCGGCGGTCTCGACACCGGCGACCGCCGGAGCGCCCTCGAGCGCGACAACACGGCGGCCGAGCCGCATCGCGAACGCCGATCTCGGCCAGCGTCCCCCAGCTTCCGCCGACTGCGATCACCGCGTGGCCGGACGCCGCGACCGCGAGGTTCCGCGCGTGCCCGATGCCGGTGACGACGACGTGGTCCGCCCACGGGTCGGCCGCGTCGTGTTGCTCGCCGGGAAGGATCGCGATCGTCGTCCCGCCCGCCTCCTTGGCGCCGCGGTGCGCCGCCGCCATGACCTCGTCGAGCCCGCCCGTGACGACGGTGCAGCCGCGCTCGGCGAGCAGCCGCCCGACCTCCTCGGCCGCCGCCTCCCACTCC
Source organism: uncultured Actinomycetes bacterium (assembly GCA_963796405.1). Lineage (GTDB taxonomy): Bacteria > Actinomycetota > Thermoleophilia > Gaiellales > Gaiellaceae > GMQP-bins7. The sequence goes on along the minus strand of CAWCLL010000009.1, from coordinate 52,843 downwards.
GCCCCGCTCCCGATCACCGACACCTGCAGCGCCACGGCACGAAGGATGCCGCGTCGCACCGCACGCTGTGGAGCGTTTGGCACAGACTTGTGGTCTTAACAGTGCCTGGCACCGAACGTGCGCCAAGAGTGAACGAATCGCTCCACAGAACCCAGCGACGCGAGGCCCGCGGCGGGACGCTCGTGCTCGGCGGCGGCTTCGCCGGGAGCTACGTCGCGCGGTTTCTCGGTCGCCGCGGCGCGACGATCCTCTCGCCGGAGAACTTCATGCTCTACACGCCGCTCCTGCCCGAGGCCGGCGCGGGCACGCTCGAGCCGCGGCACGTCGTCGTGCCGCTCCGGCAGATGTGCCCGCACGCGGAGCTCGTACCTCGGCCGCGCGACGAGCCTCGACGAGGAGCGGCGGATCGTGCACGCCGAGACGCTCGCCGGCCCGCTCGAGATCGGCTACGAGCAACTCGTCGTCGCGCTGGGCGCCGTGACCCGCGTGCTGCCCGTTCCGGGCCTGCGCGAGCACGGCCTCGAGTTCAAGGATCTCGCCAGCGCCATCGCGCTACGCAACCACGTCCTGGGACAGCTCGAGCGCGCGGCCGCTCGACCCGAGCGCGACCGAGGAGCTCGGCTACGTCTTCGTCGGCGCCGGCTACGCGGGTGTCGAGGCGCTGGCCGAGCTCCACGACCTCAGCCACGCGGCGCTCCGCTACTACCCGGCGCTCCGAGACGTGAAGCAGCGCTGGGTGCTCGTCGACGCCGCGCCGAAGATCCTCCCGGAGATCCCACATCGGCTCGGCGAGTACGCAGCCCACCACCTCGAGAAGCAGGGCGTCGAGATCCACGTCTCGACGATGCTCGAGTCCTACGACGGCCGCGAGGCGCGGCTCTCGGACGGGACGGTCGTCCCCGCCCGCACGCTCGTCTGGACCGCCGGCGTCCGCCCGCACCCGCTGCTCGCCGAGCTCGGGCTGCCGCTCGACGAGCGCGGCCGCGTCCGCGTCGACGAGACGCTGCGCGTCGAAGGACGCGAGAACGTCTGGGCGCTCGGCGACTGCACCGCAGTCCCGAACACGAAGACGCCGGGCGAGCTCGACCCGCCCACCTGCCAGCACGCGCTCCGCCAGGCACGGCGGCTCGCGAAGAACCTCACCGGCCCGGCGGAGCCGTACGGCTACCGCATGCTCGGGCAGGTCGCGACGCTCGGGCACTACAAGGGCATCGCCGAGATTCCCGGGCCTCGGCTGCGCGGCTTCCTCGGCTGGTTCGTCGCGCGGACGTATCACCTGTACCAGCTGCCCCTCCTCTCCCGAAAGCTCCGGGTCGTCGCTGGACTGGACGGTCGCGCTCTTCTTCCGGCGCGACATCGTGGAGCTCTCGATGCTCGGCCACCCGCGAAAGCTGGGCGAGTGACGGACATCGCCCCGCTCTACGGCCTCCGTCTGCGGACACCGCGACTCGAGCTGCGGCTGGGCTCGCACGAGGAGCTGGTCGACCTGGCGCGGCTCGCCGAGCAAGGCGTGCATCCGCCCGAGGAGATGCCGTTCGCGGTCGCGTGGACGGATCGCGCCGGGAAGCCCGACTTCATCGAGACCTCGGTCGCGCTACCACGAGCAGCACCTCGCCGACTGGTCGCCGGAGAACTGGCAGCTGAACCTGCTCGTCTGGGAAAGCAGCGAGCTCGTCGGGACGCAGGGGATGCACGCGCAGGGATTCGGCGAGCGCCGCACCGTCCACTCGGGCTCCTGGCTCGGGCAGCGATACCAGCGAAGCGGCATCGGGACGGAGATGCGCGCGGCCATCCTCGAGCTCGCGTTCCGCGGTCTCGGTGCGACACGCGCGGAGTCGTCCTGGCTCGAGGGGAACGAGGCGTCGCGCCGCGTCTCGGAGAAGCTCGGCTACGTCGAGTACACCGTGCGCACGCAGAGCCCGCGTGGCACGCCCGTCGTCGAGCACGCGGTGAAGATCGAGCGCGCCGCCTGGCGCTGCCCGTTCGGTGTCGAGATCGAGGGCCTCGAGCCCTGCCTCCCGCTCTTCGGCGTCAGCGAAGCGCCTTCAGCGCCTGCGTGAGGGACTGCCCGCCCTCGAGCACGCCCGCGTAGAGGTCGCCGTCCCGCGCAACCCGGTCGAGCACCGCGTCCATCGTGAACGCGGCGAGGTCGAGGCCCGGTACGACCTCCTCCCAGCGAAGCGGCGTCGAGACCGGCGCTCCGGCCCGCGGCCGCACCGAGTAGACCGTCGCGTTCGTCGCGCCCTGGCGGTTCTGGTTCGCGTCGACGAGGACGCCCTTGCGCTTCTTCCGCGCCCACTCGGTCGTCACGAGCCCGGGATGCGCCCGCGCGAGCGCGCCCGCGACGATCGAGGCGAAGTCGCGCGCCTGCGGGAACGTGTGCCGCCGTGCAACCGGCACGAGGACGTGGATCCCCCGCGACCCGGACGTCTTCGGGAACGACTCGAGCTCGAGCAGGTCGAGCGTCTGCTTCACGAGGAGCGCGACCTCGACGACGTCCTCGAACGTGGCTCCTTCGGACGGGTCGAGATCGAACATGACCCAGTCCGGCCGCTCGGGCTTGTCGACGCGCGACGACCACGCGTGCATGTCGATGCAACCCATGTTCACGACCCACAGGAGCGCGAGCTCGTCGTCCACGAGCGCGTAGTCGATGACCTTCGTCTCGCCCTCGCGCGTGGACGCGGGCTGCGGCGAGCGCTGGATCCACTCCGGCATGTGCGACGGTGCCTGCTTCTGGAAGAAGTTCTTGCCCTGCCACCCGTCGGGGTAGCGCTTCATCGTGAACGGGCGCCTGCGCAGGTGCGGCACGAGGACGTCGGCGACGCCACGGTAGTACGCGAGGAGATCGCCCTTCGTGATCCCCTCCTCGGGCCAGAACGGCTTGTCGAGGTTCGACAGGCGGAGCTCGCGCCGGCCCTTCTTCAGCACCGTCGGCAGCGGTGTCCGCTCGCGGCGCACGTCCTCGGCAGTCTTGTCCTCCCGCAGCCCCATGTAAACCGGCGCCCGCAGGCGGCCCTCGTGCGTCCACTCCGCGAACTCGACCTGCGCGACGAGCTTCGGCTCGACCCAGAAGACGTCGCGTGGCTTGACCCGCGGCATCTTCGGCGTCTCCGCGAGAGGTGAGTCTTTCCGCCTCAGCGGCTTCAGGAGCTTCAGCAGCCGGTCGATCTCTGCGTCACTGAAGCCGGTGCCGACGTTCCCCGCCCAGCGCAGCCCTCCGGCTTCGTGCACCGCGACGACGAGCGCTCCGAAGCCTCCGGTCCGCCGTCCCTGACCCGCCGTGTAGCCGACGATCACGAGCTCCTGCCCGTCCCGCAGCTTCTTCTTCCGCCACTCGGCGACGCGCCGGCCCGGCTGGTAGGCGGAGTCGAGGCGCTTCGCGACCACGCCTTCGAGGCCTTGCTCTCTTCGCGGCCGCGAGGAGCGCAGCGCCGTCGTCGAACTGCGGCGAGACGAGCACGCTCCCGGCCTCCGGGATCACGAGCTCCTCGAGCCGGCGGCGCCGCTCCTCGAGTGGAAGCTGGACGAGGGGCTCGCCGTCGACCTCGAGCAGGTCGAAGACGACGACCGCGAGCGTTCCGGAGCCCTCCTGGAGGCCGGAGAACCGCGAGCGCCCTCCGTCGTCGAGCGCGACGATCTCGCCGTCGAGGACGGCGTTCGCGGAGCGCAGGCTCGCGCCGACCTTCCGCGCGCAGTCGGAGAAGCGCTGCGTCAGGTCGTTGCCCCTCCGGCTCGTGAAGGTCGTCGCGCCGCCTGCGACGGTCACGATCGCGCGGTACCCGTCCCACTTCGGCTCGAACACCCAGCCCTCGCCGTGCGGAAGCGTCTCCGTGGAGGTCGACAGCATCGGCCAGTAGCGCGAGACGTCCCCGCGGCCCTCGTCATGCCGCAGCAGGAGCCAGTTCTTGGGATCGCCGTCGAGGTGCGCCGGGACGAGCGTCCACTCGCCGTCCAGCCGCTCGCCGCGGAGCCTGACGGTCAGCCCGCCGTTCTTCTTCTCCTCCACGAGCTCGTACGTGCCGCGATCCCAGATCTCGACCGTCCCGGCGCCGTACTCGCCGGCCGGGATCGTGCCCTCGAAGTCGGCGTACTCGAGTGGGTGGTCCTCGACGTGCACCGCGAGATGGCGCTCGCCCCGGCGGAGCGGAATCCCCTTCGGCACCGCCCAGCTCGCGAGCGCCCCGTCGCGCTCCAGACGAAGGTCGTAGTGGAGCCGCCGCGCGTCATGGCGCTGGATCACGAAGCGCGGCTCAGCGGTCGCCTTCCGCCGCTTGGACTTGCCGAACGGCTCGGGCGTCTTCGCGCGACTCCGCTTCTTCTCGTATTCGTCGAGCGCCACTTGTGGATTGTCGCCTTGCTCGCAACGGTTTCTTCACCAAACCGCTGCTGGACGGAGATTCTCCTTGCTCGATCCGCGTTCCCACGCCGGGGATAAGCCTGTGGAACGTGTGGAGAACGCGCGCAAGCTAGGCGCCGACTCGTCAGGCCGAGGCTAGCACCCCCATGACGCGGTACTTCTCGCGCCGCCGCCGCCGCCGCTCGTCCGAATCGAGCCCGTCGATCTCGCCCAGCGCCTCGACGATCGCGCTTTGCAGCAGGTTTGCGGCCTCGTCGGGATCCGTGTGGGCTCCACCCTCGGGCTCGGGCACGATCGCGTCGACCACTCCGAGCTCGAGGCAGTGGGCGGCGTCGGGCTTGAACGCGGCACGCGGCCTTCCGGGCCTCGGCGGCGTCACGCCAGAGGATCGCGGCGCAGCCTTCGGGCGAGATCACGGAGTAGATCGCGTGCTCCTGCATGAGGACGCGGTCGGCCACGGCGATCGCGACCGCGCCGCCCGAGCCTCCTTCGCCGATGACGCAGGACACCGTGGGCACCGACAGCCGCACCATCGCCGCCTGCGAGCGAGCGATCGCGCCCCCCTGCCCGTGCTGCTCGGCGGCCACGCCCGGGTACGCGCCGGGAGTGTCGACCAGCGTGACCAGCGGGAAGCCGTGGCGGTCGGCGAGCCCCATCGCCCGCATCGCCTTCCGGTACCCCTCGGGATATGCCATCCCGAAGTTTCGGCTCGTGCGCTCCTTGAGGTCGCGGCCCTTCTGGTGCCCGAGCGAGGACGACCGTCCGTCCTTCGAGCGAGCCGAGCCCGGCCACGATCGCCCGGTCGTCGGCGCGGCCTCGATCGCCGTGCAGCTCGAAGAAGTCGTCGAAGATCCGCTCCACGTAGTCGAGCGTGTACGGCCGGTCCTGGTTGCGCGCGAGCTCGACCGAGTTCCAGATCTCCTCCGCGCTCGGCTCCTCCTGGAGGCGGTCGAGCTGGTCCTGGAGCCGCTCGAGCTCGCCGGTCACCTTCGTCCCTCGGAGGAGCTTCATCGCGCCGAGCTTACTGAGCCGCTGGCGCAGGCGCATCTCTGCCTCGTTCGGCACTGTGCTAGTGCGCAACACCGGAATCCGCTAGCGCAGATTCCGGTCGCGCGAAAATCCCTAAAGGCGTCCGCTTCGCGGCCGCGATGTCAGTGGTTTTCATGTCAGTCCCTGGAGTTCTTCGCGAAGAGGCCGAGGAGGCGCGAGATCGTCGGGCGCAGCTCGGAGCGCGGGACGATCGCGTCGACGTGGCCGAAGCGGTAGTTCGACTCGGCGAGGCCGAAGTCGTCCGGGAGCTTCTCGCGGGTCGTCTGCGCGACCACGCGCGGGCCCGCGAACGACATCAGCGCGCCCGGCTCGGCGAGGACGATGTCGCCCAGGCTTGCGAAGCTCGCGAGCACCCCGCCGGTCGTCGGATGCGTGAGCACCGAGATCAGCGAGCCGCCGGACTCGTGCAGCTCCTCGATCGCGCACACGGTCTTCGGCAGCTGCATCAGGGCGAGGATCCCCTCCTGCATGCGCGCGCCGCCGGACGCGGAAACGGAGACGAGCGGCACCCCGGCCTCGCCCGCGCTGTCGCAGGCGCGCGCGAACTTCTCTCCGACGACGCTTCCCATCGAGCCGCCCATGAACGCGAAGTCCATGACCGCCAGCCGGCAGTCGGCCCCCTCGATCGTCGCCTGACCGCAGACGATCGCGTCCCCGAGCCCGGTCGCGATCTCCGCCTCGGCGAGGCGCTCGGTGTACGCCCGCAGGTCGAAGAAGCCGAGGGGATCGCTCGAGCGCAGCTCCGCGTCCTCCTCGACGAACGAGCCGGGATCGACGAGCTGCTCGATGCGCTCCGGCGCGCGCACGGGAAAGTGGTGGCCGCACTGCGGGCACACTCGCAGGCTCTGCGCGAGCTCGTCGTCGCGGTAGTGCGAACCGCAGCCCGGGCAGGTGTTCGGATGCGACTTGTCGGGGGGTGCGTCGGGAGCACGCTTGGTCTCTACCGACACGTCGACGCGGCCCGAGTCCGAGGAGGACATGACCGGGATCTTAGAGCCAAGGGGTCTAGAGGCCCGCGGCGGCGAGAAGGCGCGTCAGGACGGGCACGTTCCGCTCGTCGGGCAGGAAGCCCGTCACGCCGATTCCCGCCAGCGGAGCGCGGGCGGCCACGTCGCGCAGGATCGCGTCGACGTCCTCGACGGTCGGCCCCGCGGGCTCGGGCATGAACATCGCCGCCTCGTCCGGATCGAGCACGTCGACGTCGAGCGCGACGTAGACGGCGTCGACGCCCGCGAGCGCGCGGTCGACCGAGTCGTCGATCGCCGTCCCCGCGAGGTAGTCGACCTCCGGCGGATCGAGGTTGCGCGCACCGACGAGCGCGACGTCCGCCGGAGCGACGATCTCGTCGTCGAGCAGCATCCGGAGCGGCATTCCCCACTCGTTCCCCGAGGGCGAGGTCTCGGGCGTGTTCAGGTCGCCATGCGCGTCGAGCCAGACCACGCCGAGCCGCCCGTGGCGTGCCGCCAGCCCGCGGACCGCGCCGACGTGCGAGCAACAACAGCCGCCGAGGACGACCGGCCGCTCGGGCAGCACCGAGGCGAGCTCGGCCGTCTGCGCGTCGAGTGTGTCGCGCTCGACCGAGCCGGTGTCGGGATACGGCAGCGCGAGAGACGCTCCCTCGGCCATCGCCTCGCCGCCGGCTCCCCAGGCCCGCGGAACTCGGACGAGCCCCGCCGCGAACTCGCGCCCGCAGGCGTGGCACTCGTAGCCCGGCCCCATCGCAACCGCCGTGAACGTGCGGCAGTCGGGGCAGCGGGCGCGCAGCGAGCTCATGAAGGAACGAGCTCGTCGAGCGTGTCGGCGAGGCCCGCGAGCGACACGAGCGTGCGGTCGGGCCGGTCGTCCGCGGGCTCGTCCTGCCGGTTGATCCAGATCCTCGGGATCCCGAGCGCCTGCGCTGGGGCGATGTCGTGGAAGAGGCTCTGCGCGACGTGCACGTGCCCCTCCGCGTCGGCCGCGGTCTGCTCGCGAAAGACCTCCCAGTGACGCGTCGCCGGCTTGTACGAGCCGATCTCGCCCGCGACGATCGACGCGTCGAACGGGACGCCGATCGCGTCCATCGAGGCGTCGAGCAGGTCGCGGTCGGTGTTCGAGAGGATCGCGAGCCGCCAGCCCCGCCCGCGTGCCTCCTCGAGCGCGGGCGCCGCGTCCTCGAACACCGGCCAGTCGGGGAGCGCATGCGCGAGCGCGCTCGCATCCCCCTCCGGAAGCATCAGCCCTTCTTCGTCGGCGAGCCGCTCGAGCGCGATCGTGAGCACCTCGCGGTACGAATGGCCGGGGTTCGCGGCCTGGATCTCGGGCTCGAGCTCGTGATAGCGGGCGAGCAGCCCGTCCTCGAGCTCGACGCCGAAGAGCTTCTCAAGCTCCGCGCGGATTCCGGCGTTCCAGTCGACGATCGTCCCGTAGCAGTCGAAGGTCGCCCAGCGGTCGCCCACGCCCGAAGCCTACGCCTGCGTGAGCGCCTACGAGGCGCGTGCGAGCACACGGCCGCGGAGAGACTCGTACACGGGGCCGAGCACGGCCTTCGCCGCCTTGCGCACGTACCAGCCGCCGCCGACCCACCAGAGCGTCGGGCGCGAGAACGCGCAGTACGCTCGAACGCGATCGGCGGACGTCCCCGCGTAGACCGGAAACCGTCCATGGACGAGAGCTCGGCCCACCCGCTTCGGTTCGAGCCACGGCTCGCACGTGAAGACGTGCTCGTAGCCCGCCTCCGCGGCAAGTCGTCCCACCCGCTCCGAGTAGTACCCCGTCGGGACCGACGCCACTGCGACGCGATCCCCCAGCAGCTCCTCGAGCACCGCCCGGCTCTCGGACCACTCGCGGAGCACGTCCGCGTCGTCGAGCCGGGTCAGGCGCCGGTGGCTGCACGCATGGCTTCCGACGACGTGCCCCGCCGCGTGCAGCGCGAGGATCTCGTGCCGGTCCAGGAAACCGTCCGTCCCGATCAGGTCGGTCGTGACGAAGAAGTGGCCGCGCCAGCCGCGCCCTTCCAGGATCGGAGCGGTGTCGAGCGCAGCCGAACGACCCCCGTCGTCGAAGGTCAGCAGGACGCCAGGCTCACCCGGTCGCTCCCCGACGACCTGTGGCATCAGGTCCGATGCCGCGATCGCGTCCATGTGCGACTCGAACCGGCCGCGCTCCACCTTGAAGTGATCCGGGCCCGCACCCCGAAAGCCGCTCGCCGACGGGTCGCCCGCCACGACGTCGTGGTACATGAGCCCGAGGACCGCCAACCCCGGCGATCCTAGACCCGGTGATACGGAAGGACAAGTGCGCACTACGCTGGGTCCCCATGGTCGAGATTCGCGTGCTGACCCCGGGGGACTGGCCTCGCGTCGAGGCGATCTATGCCGAAGGGATCGCGACCGGGAACGCGACCTTCGAGACCGCGACGCCGAGCTGGGAGGAATTCGACGCGACGCGGCTCCCCGACCATCGCTTCGTCGCGGTCGAGGACGGCGAGGTCGTCGGCTGGATCGCCGTCTCGCCCACCTCCTCACGCGAGTGCTACGCAGGCGTCGTCGAGCACTCGGTGTACGTCGCCGAGAACGCCCGCGGCCGGGGCATCGGGCACCTGCTGCTCGAGGCGCTCGTCGCGTCGACGGACGCAGCCGAGCTGTGGACGATCCAGACGAGCGTGTTCCCCGAGAACGAGGCGACGCTCGCGCTCCACGAGCGGGTCGGGTTCCGTCTCGTCGGGCGCCGCGAGCGAATCGCGCAGCTCGACGGCAGCTGGCGCGACACGCTCCTCCTCGAACGCCGGTCGCGGCTCGTCGGCTGACCACGGAAACGCGCGCACCATTCCGGCCGGTGGACACGTCCGCCTGGGCGGACGCGTGTTGGCAGGGTCTGACACCGGACGTGTGACGATTGCGTGCCAATTTTCGGGGCTCCCGCGTTGGCTTGTGAGAAGCCGTTCGGCTCAGCCAAGCGGATGCCGGTGGCTCGCGCACAAGGTGTCTGACACTGAAGGTGTGCCGAACGAGCGCCGATCTCTCAACGGCTGGACACGTCCGGCGGGCCCGCGAAGCGGCTCGTCGCTCGAACTCAGCCCGCGTCGTTCCAGCGGCGGAACACCACGCAGGCGTTGTGGCCGCCGAAGCCGAACGAGTTCGAGACGCCGATCTCGATGTCCGCGCGCCGCGCCTCGTTCGGGATGTAGTCGAGGTCGCAGGACGGATCCGGCGTCTCGTAGTTGATCGTCGGCGGGAGCACGCCGCGCTGCGCCGCGAAGATCGTGAAGATCGCCTCCACCGCGCCGGCGGCGCCGAGACAGTGCCCGGTCGCGCCCTTCGTCGAGGAGACCGGAGTCGCGTATGCGTTCTCCTCGCCGAGCGCGAGCTTGAGGACGCGGGTCTCGGCCGGGTCGCCGAGGGGAGTCGAGGTCCCGTGCGCGTTCACGTACCCGACCTGGTCGGGCGTGATGCCGGCATCGGCGAACGCCATCGTCATCGCGCGTGCAGGGTTCGCGCCGGTGGGATCGGGCTCCGTCACGTGGCTCGCATCCGACGACACGCCGTAGCCGAGCAGCTCGGCGTAGATCTTCGCGCCGCGTGCCTTCGCATGCTCGAGCTCCTCGAGGACGAGCATCGCGCCCGCCTCGCCCATCACGAAGCCGTCGCGGTCCGAGTCGAACGGCCGCGACCCGCGCTTGGGATCGTCGTTCCGCTGCGAGAGCGCCCGCATCGCGCTGAAGCCGGCGATGCCGACCCGCGTGACCGGCGCCTCGGTGCCGCCGCAGAACATCGCGTCCGCGCGGCCGAGCCGGATCGCGTCCAGTCCGTCCCCGAGCGCCATGTTCGAGGCCGCGCACGCCGTCGTCTCGGTCGCCAGCGGGCCCTGCGTCCCGAGCTCCATGGACACCCAGGCCGCAGCCATGTTCGGGATGATCTGGACGATCGAGAACGGGCTCGTCCGGTCGGGCCCGCGCTCGAGCAGCGTCTGGAAGCAGTCCTCGAAAGCGCCGAGGCCGCCGATCCCGGTCGCGACCGCCGCGCCGACGCGCTCCGGCGCATCCGCGACCGAGAGCCCGCTGTCCGCCTCGGCCATGCGCGCCGCCGACAGCGCCATCTGCGAGAAGCGGTCCATGCGGCGCGCCTGCTTCCGATCCATCCAGACGGTCGGGTCGAAGTCGGCGAGCTCGCAGGCGAACCGGACCGAGTAGCCAGTCGAGTCGAACTGCGTGATCGGGCCGGCCCCGGACTCCCCCGCGACGAGCCGCTCCCACGTCGACTCGGGGTCGTTGCCGAGCGGGGTCACCATCCCGACCCCGGTGATGACGACTCTGCGTCGTCCGTTCCTGAGTGCCTCGCTCATCGCGTCACATCCCGAGCCCGCCGTCGACCAGGAGCACCTCGCCCGTGACGAACGACGCCTCCTCGGAGCAGAGATACCGTACCGCCCCGGCTACGTCCTCCGGGTCGCCGAGCCGGCCGAGAGCCGTGTTCTGGAGCATGAGGGCCGTCGCCTCCTCCGGGAGCACGTCGGTGAGCTGCGACTTCACGTATCCGGGCGCGATCACGTTCGCGCGGATGTTCCGGCTCCCGAGCTCCTTGGCGAGCGACTTCGTGAACCCGATGATCCCCGCCTTCGACGCCGCGTAGTTCGTCTGCCCCCAGTTTCCGTGCAGCCCGACGATCGAGGAGATGTTCACGATCGCGCCCGCCCGCTTCTTCATCATCCCGCGGACCGCCGCGCGGCACGTGAAGAAGCACGACGCGAGGTTCGTGTCGAGCACGGTGTGCCAGTCCTCGTCGGACATCCGCACGAGGAGGCCGTCCTTCGTGACGCCGGCGTTGTTCACGAGGATGTCGAGGTCGCCGGCCTCCTCCACGAGCGCCCGCGCCGACTCGGGATCCGACACGTCGGACTGGACCGCCCGGCCGCCGATCTCGGACGCGAGCGCCTCCGCTTCGTCCACGCCGGTGCGGTACGAGACGACGACCGATGCTCCCGCGCGCGCCAGCTCGACCGCGACCGCCCGGCCGATGCCGCGCGAGGCGCCGGTGACGAGCGCGAGCTTCCCCTCGAGGGAGCAGAACTCCGGCAACGTCAGCGAGCGAGCGCTTCCTCGGCGCGCTCGAGGCTCTCGGGGCTGTTCACCGAGATCGTCTTCACGCCGCGGTCGATGCGCTTGACGAGCCCCGAGAGCACGTTCCCCGGGCCGACCTCGACGAACGTCGTCGCGCCGCTCCGGATCAGCTCCGTCGCCGCCTGCGTGAAGCGAACCGGTGCCGTGAGCTGGTCGACGAGCAGCGTCGCGAGCTTCTGCGCCGGCTCGACCTTCGCCGTCACCGTGGACATGAACGGCGTCAACGGCTCCGGGAAGCGCACCTTGTCGATCGCGGGCTTCAAGCGGTCGGCGGCACGCGCGACGAGCGGGCTGTGGAACGCGCCCGACACCTTCAGGCGCACGGCTCGTCGAGCGCCGAGGCTCTCGGCCTCGGCGCAGCACTCCTCGACCGCCTCTCGCTCACCGGAGATCACGATCTGTCCGGGGCAGTTGTAGTTCGCAGGCCACACGCCGACGATCTTCCGGCAGAGCTTCTCGACCTCCTCGTCGGCGAGGCCGAGGATCGCGGCCATCGTCCCGGGCCGCTGCTTCGCCGCCTCCGCCATCGCGAGGCCGCGCTCGCGGACGAGCCCTATTGCTTCTCCCGTCCCGAGCGACCCGGCCGCGGCGAGCGCCGCGAACTCGCCCACGCTGTGGCCGACGACGACGTCGGCCTCGAGCCCGCGCTCGCGCATCGCGGCGAGGATCGCGAGGCTCGTGGCGACGAGCGCCGGCTGCTGCACCTCCGTCTCGACCATCTCGTCGAGCGGCGTATCGAAGCAGAGGCGCTCGAGGTCGAGCCCCGAGGCCTCGGAGCCGATGCGGTACACCTCGCGCGCCGCCGGAAACGCCTCCGCGATGTCCTTCCCCATTCCCATCTCCAGCGACCCCTGTCCTGGGAAGCAAAACGCGATCTTCGTCATGACGCACTCCCGTTCGTCCATTCGATCAAGGCCGAGCCCCAGGTGAGGCCCGCGCCCATGCCGGTCATCAGGATCAGCGCGCCGTCTTGCAGGCGGCCGTCCGCCCTCGCGTCCGTGAGGGCGAGCGGGATCGAGCCTGACGAGGTGTTGCCGTAGCGGTCCACGTTCACGATGGTCTTCTCCTCCGGAAACCCGAGCTTATCGGCCGCGTAGTCGATGATTCGCTTGTTCGCCTGGTGCGGGATGTACACGTCGACGTCCTCGACGGTCTTACCGCACTTTGCGAGGATCTGCTCCCCCGAGTAGACGAGGATCCTGGTCGCGAACTTGAAGACCTCGCGGCCGTTCATCTTCACGAACTGGTCGGGATCGTCGAAGTGCCGCGAGCCGGAGCCGGGAAGCCACAGGTTCTCGCCCCCGCCGCCGTCCGCGCCGAGCTCGAAGCCGAGGAAGCCGCCGTGGTCGACCGGCTCCATCACGACCGCGCCCGCGCCGTCGCCGAAGAGCACGAGCGTCGAGCGATCCTCCCAGTCGAGGATCTTCGAGAGGACGTCTCCGCCGACGACGAGCGACCGCCGCGAGAGACCCGAGGCGAGCATGCCGTACGCCTGCGCGAGCGCGTAGACGAAGCCCGTGCACCCCGCGAGCAGGTCGTAGGCCGCGGCGTCGGGCATCCCGAGCTCGTCCGCGAGGAGGGCCGACGACGTCGGGAACATCATGTCCGGGGTCACAGTCGCGCAGATGAGGAGGTCGATCTCGCTCGCCTCGACGCCCGCGTCGGCGAGAGCCGCCTGCGCAGCGGGACGCGCGATGTCCGTGAGCGCCTCCTCCTTCGCCGCGATGCGTCGCTCCCGGATTCCGGTCCGCTCGACGATCCACTCGTCGGTCGTGTCGACGAGCTCCGCAAGCTCGTCGTTCGTGAGCACGCGCTCCGGCACGTGCGTGCCGAGGCCCGTGATCCCGATCCGCACGCCTGTCGTCGTGCCGATCACTACCTCTCCACGGCGAACGTGAGAGTCCCGCGCGCGGCCAGCTCGCCCCCCACGTGGGCGGTCGCCTTCCCGCGCCCGATCGGCCCGCGCACGGTGTCGATCTCACACGCGAGCGTCAGCGTGTCCCCGGGCGAGACGATGCGCTTGAAGCGGCAGTCGTCGATGCCCGCGAAGAACGCGATCCTGCCGCGATTCTCCTCCTCGACCAGCACCGCGACCGCGCCTGCCTGAGCCATCGCCTCGACGATCAGCACGCCCGGCATGACCGCCCGCTCGGGGAAGTGCCCCGGCACCCAGAAGTCGTCCGCGCGCACCTCGCGCGTCGCCACGACGCGCCGGCCGGGCTCGAGCTCGGTCACCTCGTCGAGGAGCAGGAACGGGTCCCGGTGCGGCAGGATCGCCTCGATCGCCGCCCGTCCGAACGGGACGCTGGGCACCGCCTGGGACACGAGGCGAGTCTACTCGCCGGACCTGAGCTTCCCTCAGCCGCGCTTGCGCACTCTCGTGACGGGGCCGCTCGAGTTCCCGGCGGCGTCCCGGGCGACCACGCGGACGCTCCGCGCGGAACCGGCTCCCGGGATCGTCACGATCCCGGCCCGCCTCGCAGTGCGCGTCGACGACTTCCCGTCGAGCCTGAGGAACAGCGTCGCGGGCTCGCTCACCCGAAGGCGCAGCCTCGTTCCGTCGAGGATCTGGACGCGCGGCTTCGTCGAGTCGGCGACGAACGGCACCTCGACGGCGACGGTGCCGATCGCGTCGGTCGCCTCGAGCCGAGCGACGTACGAGCCGTCGCGGATCGGGCCCGACGTCCGCTGGCCGTTCCACACGAAGCGACGCGGCCCCGCCGCGTACGGCGCCTCGAAGAGCGTCGCGACCAGGCGGCCCCCTCGAAGGACGCGCACGCGCACGTTCGCCGGCCCTCGCAGAGGGAACCGGATGTCGAGCCGGTCGAGCCGCTTGTCGGCGTTCGGCGAGAAGAGCGCCGGCGTGACCGTGACGAGTCCGAGCGTACGGCTCACGGTCAGCGGCACGACCTTCTGGACCTCCGGGTCGAACGTCGTTCGGGCGGTCACGACGACGCTGTAGACGCCGTCCGCGAGCGCCGCTCCGGGGATCGTCAAGGTGTGCTCGCCGGCCCGCGTCGAGACATCGTCGACGATCGTGGCGACGACGGTGCTCGAGGCGTCGTACACCTGAATCGTGACGTCAGCCGGCGCGGTCAGCTTGTACGTGAGGACCGCATCGTCGCCCTGGCCGTCCCCGTTCGGCGTGATCCCCTGCGGAGTCGCGAGCGCCTCGACCGCGAGCGGGGCGTTCGTGCCCTCGAGCCGGAGCGGCCCGGTCGCGGTACGCGCCGAGCCGGCACCGATCGTCCACGTGTACTGCCCGCTCGGAACGAGCGTCGCGTCCCAGGCGAAGTCCACGGTCCGTCCCGTGCCCACGCCTCGGGCGACCTCGACGCCCAGGGCGTCCGTGATCGAGACGTACCAGCCGAGCCGCGAAGAGAGTCGCGCGCGGAAGGTGAGGACGTTCTCCACGTCCTCGACGAGCGGCTCGTAGATCTTCGGCAGCCCGATCTTCGACGCCGCCGCGGCGAGCGTGTTCAGCCGCCCGTACAGCACGTTCCCCGGACAGGTGGTCGCGCCGGTGTCGCGGTGCCCGGACACCTTCCGGAGCAGGACCTTCGCACCCGGGCGGAACTTCTCGCTTCCGCTCGACTCGACGATGGACTTCCCCAGCGGATCGACGTGGCCGACGTCCAGCCGCCAGGCGATGAGCTGCGCGATCGCGTCCTGTGCGGCCTTCGACGGAGCCGTCGAGCCGTACGTCCCGAGCAGGGAGATGCCGACGGATCCGGTGTTGAACCCCCTCGCGTGCGCCCCGATGACGTTCCTGTCGACGCCTCCGTACCGACCCTCGTAGATCGTCCCGTACTTGTCGACGAGGAAGTTGTAACCGATGTCGTTCCAGCCGTTCGAGCGCACGTGGAAGAGCTGGATGCCCCGCACGATCGCGGGCGCCTGGGCGCGCGAGTAGTTGTTCGTGCCGGCCGTGTGGTGGATCGTCACGCCGCGGATCGACGTCGCGTAGGCGCGGAGGCCCGCGCCGGATCGACTCGTTGGCGCCCCAGGAGCTCCGCGAGACGATGCGCGGCGTCGATCGTGATCGCCGGCACCCGGTAGCGCGTGGGCGCTCGGGTCGCCGGGCTCCAGACGAGGAACGCGCGGACGCGTGAGACCTTCCCGATCGAGCGCGTCTGGATCCGGTCGGACGGCCCGACCCACCACGGGTTCCCGATCCGCCAGCCGGCCCGCAGCCGTCCCTCGGGCGAGCCGACGTCGGGGCCGTCGTGGTCCTCGGGAGCACCGGGACGCCACGCGCTCCAGCGGCCCGCGAGCGAGCGCGTGCGGAAGGCGACGTTCCCCGTGCCGCGCCAGTGCACCCCGGCGAGCGTGAAGCGCTTCGGCGCCGGCGCGGCGTCGTTCGGCGCGAGCTCGAGCGTCGCCACGGACTCGGCGGCGACCGCCGGCGCCGCGAGCATCCCCGCACCCGCGAGAGCCACGACGAGGACGGCGAGGCGGCAGCGCATGTCAGCCAGGGTGGCAGGGATGCCGCTGGCCAGCAAGGGTGAAATCCCGCCCGTTGATAGACTCCTTACACCGGTGCGGACAGCCTCTTTGCGGGGATTTCTTCTCGCTTTCGCGACGTTGCCGCTCGTCCTCCTCGCGCTCGTCGCCCCGCAGGTCGCAGCCGGGCAGGAGGACAGGCCGCGCGTGCTGGCGGTCCATCTCGACAACGACATCAACCCCGTCACGCAGGAGTACCTCGAGAACGCGGTCGACCGGGCCGAGGACGAGGAGTTCGCCGCCATGGTCGTCCTCCTCGACACGCCCGGAGGGCTCTCGTCGTCGATGCGCGGGATCGTGAAGAAGTTCCTCGCCTCGACCGTCCCGGTGATCGTCTACACGTCGCCACCCGGCTCGAGCGCGGACTCGGCCGGCTCGGTGATCGCGATGGCCGCGGACATCGCGGCGATGGCGCCGCAGACCAACATCGGCTCCACCACTCCGATCTCGCTCGGCGGCGAGGACATCTCGGAGGACCTGCGCCGGAAGATCGTGAACGACGCGGCCGCCTACGTCGGCGAGCTCGCGCGCGAGCACGGGCGAAACGTGAAAGCCGCCCGCGAGATGGTCACGAAGGCGTCGAACTACGGCGCCCGCGAGGCGCGAGGAGATCGGGCTCGTCGACGTCGTCTCCCCGACGCTCCCGGCGCTCCTGCGCGAGATCGACGGCACGAAGACCGTCCCCAAGGGCTTCGTCCTCGAGACCGCCGGCGCGGACATCGAGGAGACCGAGATGAGCTTCTGGCAGCGGGCCCGAGACCTCCTCGTCGATCCGAACCTCATCGCGCTCATGCTCTCGATCGGCCTCATCGGGATCGTCGTCGAGCTCTGGAACCCCGGGCTCGTGTTCCCGGGGACGGTCGGCGCGATCTCGCTGATCCTCGGCCTCTACGGGCTCCAGGTGCTCCCGGTCTCGCTCGCGGGCCTGCTCCTGATGCTGCTCGCGGCCGGGTTCTTCGTGGCGGAAGCGTTCGTGCCGACGCACGGCGCGCTCGCAGTCGCGGGCGGGGTGATGTTCGTGCTCGGAGCGCTCATCCTCTTCGACCCGGCCGGCGAGGCGTACCAGGTGTCGCTGCCGGTCGCGATCGCGATCGCCGGCACGCTGACGGTGCTGCTCGGCTTCGCGCTCACCCGGGTCGTCCGGGTCGCGCGCCGGCCGGCGGCCGTCGGCATGCACAGCATGGTCGGCGGCGAGGGGGTCGTACGCAAGGACGGGCTCGTCGCGATCAACGGCGAGCTCTGGCGCGCGCGCGCCGAGGACGGGTCGCCGCTCGTCCCGGGCGAGCACGTCAGGATCGAAGAGGTCGAGGACGACCTGCGGCTCGTCGTAGGATCCGCTGTCGTCACCGATCTGGAGGAGCCGAGCTGATGGAAATCGGATTGATCGCCGTCGCAGCAATCGTCCTGATCCTGATCCTGATCGCGTTCGCGGCGGTCAAGATCGCGCGCGAGTACGAGCGCGGAGTGATCTTCCGACTCGGCCGGCTCCTGCCCGAGCCGAAGGGACCGGGCCTCTTCGTGATCATCCCCGTGGTCGACCGCATGGTGCGAGTCGACCTGCGCACGGTGACGCTGAACGTGCCTCCGCAGGAGGTCATCACCAAGGACAACGTCCCGGTGCGCGTGAACGCGGTCGCGTACTTCCGCATCGTCGACGCGAACGCCTCGATCGTGCAGATCGAGAACTACATGGTCGCGACGTCGCAGATCGCACAGACGACGCTGCGCTCGGTCCTCGGCCAGCACGTGCTCGACGAGCTCCTCTCGGAGCGCGACAAGATCAACGCGATCCTCCAGGCGATCATCGACGAGTCGACGTCGCCGTGGGGGATCAAGGTCTCGGTGGTCGAGGTCAAGGACGTCGAGATCCCGAGCAGCATGCAGCGCGCGATGGCGCGCCAGGCGGAGGCCGAGCGCGAGCGGCGCGCGAAGGTCATCTCCGCCGAGGGCGAGTACCAGGCCTCGGAGCGGCTCAAGGACGCGGCGCTCGTCATGGCCGACCAGCCGATCGCCGTCCAGCTCCGCTACCTGCAGACCCTCGCCGAGATCGGGACTCACGCAGCAACTCGACCGTCGTCTTCCCGATCCCGGTCGATCTCATCACCGCGCCTCGACCGCGGCTCGCGGACGGCGGCTAGCGCTCGAGCGCGGCGTGCGATCGGGACGCCGCGACCGTGGCGGAGTGGCTACGCGCGCGGATGGCTCGATCTGCGAGTCCGCTAGCCGTCGACGCGGCGTCGTCGTCGACGACGAGGCCGTCGTCCGGATCGAGCGGCCGTCGTCCTCGTCCGAGCCGACCACCGGCGCGAGCGTCGCGACCTTCTCGCCGTCGCGAGGCCGCATCACGATCACGCCCTGGGTCGAGCGGCCCGAGCGCTTGATGTCGTCGACCGCCATCCGGATCACGGTGCCGCCGTCGGAGATCAGCATCACCGCGTAGCCGTCGCGCACGATGCGTGCGCCGGCGAGCTTGCCCTTGCCGCTCCGACGAGCTGCGCCGTCTTCACGCCCAGCCCGCCACGGCCCTTCACGGGGTAGTCCGACACACGCGTGCGCTTCCCCCACCCGTTCTCGGTCACGACGAGCAGATCGGCGTCGGGGTCCGCGACGTCGACCTCGATCACCTCGTCGTCGCCCCGGAGCCGCATGCCCTGGACACCGGATGCCGGCCGGCCCATGGCGCGAACGTCCTTCTCGCGGAAGCGGATCGCCTGGCCGCCGCGCGAGACCATGAGCACGTCGTCGTCCCCGGTCGTGAGCCGCACGCCCGACGAGCTCGTCGTCCTCGCGGAGGCCGATGGCGATGATCCCGTCCGCCTTGAGCGGCGTGTTGTAGGCCGCGAACTCGGTCTTCTTGACGATGCCCTTCTTCGTGGCGAAGAGCAGGTACTTCGCCTCCTCGAAGTTCCGGGTGGAGATCACCGCGCGGACGTACTCGTCCTGCCGCAGCGGCAGCAGGTTCACGATCGCGCGGCCCTTGGACTGGCGCGAGCCGAGCGGAAGCTCGTGCACCTTCAGCCGGTACACCTTGCCGACGGTCGTGAAGAAGAGGATGTAGTCGTGCGTCGAGCCGACGAAGAGGTGCTCGATGTAGTCCTCGTCCTTCAAGTCCATCCCCATGACGCCGATGCCGCCGCGGCGCTGCTCGCGGTACGTGGTCACGGGTAGGCGCTTGATGTAGCCGGACTTGGTGATCGCGATCACCATGTCCTCCTCCGCGATCATGTCCTCGAGCTCGAGGTCGGTCTCGCCGGCGACGATCTCGGTCCGCCGCTCGTCGGTCTTCCCGTAGATCTCCTTGATCTCCAGGAGCTCCTCGCGGACGACGCCGTCGATGCGAGCCGGGTCGCCGAGGAGGCCGCGCAGCTCCGCGATGCGCTCCTGGAGGTCGGCGAACTCGTCCTCGACGCGCTTGCGCTCGAGGCCGGTCAGCGCGCGCAGGCGGAGGTCGAGGATCGCCTGTGCCTGGAGCTCGGAGAGCCCGAAGCGCTCCTGCAGCGCCGTCCGGGCCGAGTCCGTGTCGTCCGCCGCGCGGATGAGCGCGATGACCTCGTCGAGGTTGTCGAGGGCGATGAGGTAGCCCTCGAGGATGTGCGCGCGGTCGACCGCCTTCCGCAGCTCGAACTTCGAGCGCCGCGTGACGACCTCGCGCTGGAAGTCGAGGTAGTGCTGGACGAGCTCGAGCAGCGACAGCGTCCGCGGGACACCGTCGACGAGCGCGACGGCGTTGTACCCGAACGTCGTCTGAAGCGCCGTGTGCTTGAAGAGCTTGTTGAGGGCGACCTGCGGGATCGCCTCGCGCTTGAGGTCGATCTGGATCCTCAGTCCCGTCCGGTCGGAGTGGTCCTTGACGTCCGCGATCTCCGTGAGGACCTTGTCGCTGACGAGGTCGGCGACCTTCTTGATCACGCCGGAGTCGCCGCCCTTCTTCACGCCGTACGGCAGCTCGGTGACGATGATCGCGTTGCGGCCGCCGCGCAGCTCCTCGACGTGCGCGCGGGCGCGCATGATGATGCGGCCCCGCCCGGTGCGGTACGCGTCCCTGATCCCGGCGCGGCCGACGACGATCGCGCCGGTCGGGAAGTCGGGCCCCCTGACGTGCTTCATCAGGTCCTCGACGTTCGAGTCCGGCTTGTCGATCAGCTGCACGATGGCGTCGGCGACCTCGCCGAGCCGGTGCGGCGGCATGTTCGTCGCCATGCCGACCGCGATCCCGGAGGAGCCGTTGACGAGCAGGTTCGGGAACCGCGCCGGAAGCGCCTGCGGCTCGCGGCGCGACTCGTCGTAGTTCGCGCCGAAGTCGATCGTGTCGGCGTCGATGTCGCGCAACATCTCGGTCGCGAGCCGCGTGAGCCGCGCCTCCGTGTAGCGCATCGCGGCCGCCGGGTAGTCGTCGATGTTCCCGAAGTTCCCCTGGCCGTCGACGAGCGGGTAGCGCAGCGAGAACGGCTGCGCCATGCGCACGAGGGTGTCGTAGATCGCCTGGTCGCCGTGCGGGTGGTAGTTACCCATGACGTCTCCGACGACGCGCGCCGACTTCAGCCGCGGCCGGCTGGGCTGGAGCCCGGCCTCGTGCATCGCGTACAGGATCCGCCGGTGCACCGGCTTGAGCCCGTCCCGCACGTCCGGCAGCGCGCGCGAGACGATCACGCTCATCGCGTAGTCGAGGAAGCTCGAGCGCATCTCCTGCTCGAGCTCGCGCGACTCGATACGTCCGGAGCCGAGAGGCTCGACGACGTCAGACATCGAGGAAGCGCACCTCGCGCGCGTTCTGCTCGATGAACGCGCGGCGAGGCTCGACCTGGTCGCCCATCAGCGTCGAGAACACGCGGTCCGCTGCCGCCGCATCCTCGACGTCCACGCGGATGAGCATCCGGTTCGCGGGATTCATCGTCGTCTCCGCGAGCTCTTCGGCGTCCATCTCGCCGAGACCCTTGAAGCGGCTGACCTGGATGCCCTCCTTCGCCAGCTCGAGCGCGTACTCGCGAAGCTGGCCGAACGTCTCGGCCTCGCGCGTCTTCTTGCCGAACGCGATCCGGAACGGCGGCCGGCCGACGAGCTCTGCCAGGCGCGCGTACGTCTTCCGGACGTTCGCGTAGATCGGGGACGCGAGCAGCTCGGTCGGAACGACGACGCTCGCGGCTGCGCCGGTCTCGCGCTCGACGACCCGGAGAACCTCTCCGTCCTCGGCCGTGGAGAGCACCGAGAGCTCGTACCCGTTGGGATCGAGGTCGCCCAGCGCGTCGCCGATCGCGCCGGCGACGGCCTCGGTCTCGACGATGCGGTGGTCGATCACGAAGTTGGCCGCGGCCGCGCCGAAGTCCTCGCGGAGCCTCGAGGCCCAGCCGTCGAACTCGTGCTGGATCCTGACGAACCTCCCGAAGCGCGCCTCCGTGAGCTTCTGCGTCTCGCCTGCGCGATCGGTCACGTCCATGTCCTTCACGCGCTCGCGGACGAGCAGGTCCTCGAGCTGCGACTCCTTCTCGACGTAGCGCAGCTGGCTCCCGATCTTCACCCGGTAGAGCGGCGCCACCGCGATGTACACGTGGCCGCGCTCGACGAGCTCCTGCATCTGCCGGTAGAGGAACGTGAGGATGAGCGTGCGGATGTGGGCGCCGTCGACGTCGGCGTCCGTCATGACGATCACGCGGTGGTAGCGGAGCTTCGAGATGTCGAACTCCTCGCCGATCCCGGTGCCGACCGCCGTGATGATCGCCTGGATCTCCTCGTTCGAGAGGACCTTGTTGATCCGGTTCTTCTCGGCGTTGATCACCTTGCCGCGCAGCGGCAGGATCGCCTGGAACGTGCGGTCGCGGCCGTCCACCGCGCTCCCGCCTGCGGACGGGCCCTCGACGAGGAACAGCTCCGCGGACTCGGGATCGGAGATCTGGCAGTCGGCGAGCCGGCCGGGCAGCGAGTTCGAGTCGAGCGCGCTCTTCCGGCGCGTCAGCTCGCGCGCCTTGCGGGCGGCCTGGCGCGCGTTCCGCGCCGCCACGGCCTTCATGACGATCTGCCGGGCATCGGTCTTGTTCTCCTCGAGGAACTCGCTGAGCTTCTGGTTGACGATCCGCTCGACGAGACCCGCGATCCCGGGGTTTCCGAGCTTCGTCTTCGTCTGCCCCTCGAACTGCGGGTTCCGGAGCTTGACCGAGATCACGGCCGCGAGCCCCTCGCGCGTGTCGTCGCCCTCGAGGTTCTCCTCCTTCTCCTTCAGCAGCCCCTCGGCGCGCGCGTAGGCGTTGAGCGTCCGGGTCAGCGCCGAGCGAAATCCCTGGAGGTGCGCGCCGCCCTCGGTCGTGTTGATGTTGTTCGCGAAGGAGAACACCGACTCGACGTACGAGTTGTTCCACTGCATCGCGACCTCGACCTGGCCCTCGTCGCTCTCGCCCTCGAAGAAGACGATGTGCTTGTGCACGGGGTCCTTCGACTCGTTCACGTGCGCGACGAAGTCCCGGATCCCGCCCTCGTAGTGGAACTCCTCCGTCTTGCCGCCCGCGCGCTCGTCGCGGATGACGATCCGAAGGCCGCGCGTCAGGAAGGCCGTCTCGCGGAGTCGCTGCGAGAGCGTCGAGGCGTCGAACTCGGTCTCGTCGAAGACCTCGGGGTCGGGGAGGAACGAGATCGTCGTCCCGGACTCGCCCTTCGGAACGACGCCGATCTTCTTCATGTCGGTCGTCGGCTCGCCGCGCGCGAACTCCTGCCGGTAGACCTTTCCGTCGCGCCGGACCTCGGCGACGAGCCATTCCGAGAGCGCGTTCACGACCGACACGCCGACGCCGTGCAGCCCTCCGGAGACCTTGTAGCCGTCGCCGCCGAACTTGCCGCCGGCGTGCAGCTTCGTCAGCACGACCGTCAGAGCGGGAAGGCCCTGATCGGGAAGCACGTCGACCGGAATCCCGGCGCCGGCGTCCACGACGGTGACCGAGTTGTCCGGGTGGATCGTGACGTCGACGAGCTCGTTGCGGTCGGCGAGCGCCTCGTCGACGGCGTTGTCGACGACCTCGTAGACGAGATGATGAAGGCCTCGCGATCCTGTCGACCCGATGTACATGCCGGGTCGAAGCCGGACCGGCTCGAGGCCTTCCAGGACCGTGATGTCCTTTGCGGTGTAAGCTGCTTCAGCCAATAGAAAAAGCCCTGCAAATCGACGTTTTGCGGGCTGCGGGAAGTCTATCAGAAAAAGCGGTCGGAGCGGGCCCTCGCGAGGCTCGCTCGTGCCGCTTTTTCCACGATTTCGCGCAGCTCCGGATCCTCGATCTCGCCCGCGATCGCCTCGGCCGCGGATGCCGTCTCCGGCGTCGTCGTCGAGCGGCTCGTCGGAGGTCGCCACGGGCTCGTCGGACGGCGCGGCCGTGCTCGGGGATCGGCCCGACCCGAAACCGGAGCTTTGCGGGCGCGGAGGGCCCGAGAAGCGCGGCCAGCTGGCCCTGGATCTCGGGAGCGAGCCGGTCGAGCTCGAACGCCCAGGTCGCCGACGACGTCGCCACGTGCAGCGTCCCGTCGCGCCCCAGTCGCAGCGGCCACGCCTGTCTCGAGACCGCCTCGCCGACGGCGGCCGGCCAGGCCGCGGTGATCTCCGCGAGCGCGACCACCGCTCCGCCGCCGCTCGCCGCCAGTGTCTTCTCGATCTGTCGTCCGATTCGCTCCATGGTCTCTACGCCCTGCGCACGCTCCCCGAGGATACGACGAGCGACTGCGCCGGCTCCGCCGGCAGCGCTGACGGCGAGGTGGCGGTCACGATCGTCTGACCCAGCCCGTGGACGAGCGCTGCGAGCGAGCGGCGGCGCTCCTCGTCGAGCTCGGAGAGGACGTCGTCGAGCAGGACGAGCGGCGGGACGCCCGACCTCGCCGCGATCGCCTCGGCCTCGGCGAGGACGAGGGAGAGGACGGCAACGCGCTGCTCGCCCTGCGAGGCGAAGCTCCGCAGCTCACGCTCGTCCGCTCGCAGCTCGATGTCGTGCAGGTGCGGCCCGAGCCCGGTCGTGCCGCGCTCGAGGTCCCGCGCGAGCCGCGCCTCGAGCTCGGCGAGAGTCGGCGCGGCCTCGTCGTACGAGACCGTCGCGGCCGGGAGCCCGAGCTTCGTCGCCACGGAGGCGAAAGCAGGAGCGAGCAGCGCGATCGCTTCCTTGCGTGCTTCGACGAGCTCGCCGCCGAGCGAGGCGACGGCCTCCGTCCACGGGTGCAGCGCCTCCGGCGAGGACAGCCCGGCCGACAGCCGTCTGAGCGCCGCGTTCCGCTGCCCGACCGCCGCCCCGTACTCGAGCGGAAGCGAGGCGCGCGCGGGAAAGAGGCGGCCGAGGCTCCGGTCGAGATACGCGCGTCGCGCGCCGGGGCCTCCCTTCACGACGGCGAGCCGGTCGGGAGTGAAGACGAGCGTCTGGAGCTCCAGGCGGAGCTGCTCCGCCGACCGCAGCACGGCGCCGTTCAGGCGTGCTCGCTTCCCCTCGCCGGCGCCGAGGCCCACGTCGGTCTCGAACGGGGTGGCGCCGTTCGAGCCTCGGAGCAGGACGCGCGCCGCGGAGGAGCCGAAGCGGATCATCTGCGCGTCGCTCCGCGTGCGCGGAGAGAACCCCTGCGTCCCGAGGTGGAGCGCCTCGAGCAGGTTCGTCTTGCCCGCGCCGTTCGACCCGGTCACGAGCACGACTCCGGGCTCGAGCTCCAGCTCGAGCCGTTCGTAGGAGCGAAAGTCCCGGAGCGTGACCCCGCGGACTGTCAGGCTAGGCCCGACCGGATCAGTCAGGGAGCCGGATGGGCATGATCAGGTACCAGAAGCTCTCGTCGGGCGAGACGAGCAGCCCGGGCCGGAGCGGGTTGATCAGCTTCAGCTGCACCGACTCGGTCGCGACCGCTTCCAGCCCGTCGCGGAGGAACTCCGGGTTGAAGCCGATCTCGAGCCCCTCGCCCGCGTAGTCGATGGGGATCGACTCGGTCGCCTCGCCGACGTCCTGCGTCTGGGCGGAGACGGTCAGCTCGCCCTCGGCGAAGCGGAGGCGGAGCGGGGCGTTCCGCTGCGCAAGGACGCCCGCCCTGCGAATCACCTCGAGGAGCGGCGCCCTCGGCGTGGTGATCTCGGCCTCGAAGGTCTCCGGCAGGAGCTGCTTGTAGTTCGGGAACTGCCCGTCGATCCGGCGGCTCGTCAGCCAGACGTCGCCGACGCCGAAGATGACGTGGTTGTCCTGAACGCCGAGCTTGACCTCCTCGCTTCCCGCAGCGAGCCGCGAGAGCTCCTGGAGCGCGCGGGCCGGGATGATCGCCTCGATGTCCGCGCCGCCGGCGTCGAGCTCGGTCTCCTTGACCGCGAGCCGGTACGAGTCCGTGGCCGCCATCACGAGCTTCTCGCCCGCGAAGCTGACGAGGATGCCCGTCAGGACCGGTCGCGACTCGTCGCGCGACGCTGCGCGCGAGACCTTGTCGATGGTCGCGAGAAGCGCCGGCGCTCCGGTCGTGTGCAGCTCGCCGTCGACCGCCGGCAGCCGCGGGAAGTCCTCGGCGCTGTACACGTTCAGGCGCGACGAGTGGCTCCCCGAGGTCACCGTGAGGACGCCGTCGCCCTCGTCGTGGGCGAGCGACACGTTCTCGTCGGGAAGCAGGCGCGCGAGGTCGGTCAGGAGCTTGCCCGGCACGACGACCGAGCCGTCCCCCTCGACCGTCCCCGGAACGGACGCTCGAAGAGAGATCTCCATGTCCGTGGCCGCGAGCTGCAGCCGGCCCTCTTCGGCGCGGATGAGGATCCCGCCCAGCACCTGCACCGTTCCTCTCGTCGAGAGGCCGCGCGCAACGGTCGCGAGCGAGGACGCGAGATCGCTCCGCGAGCAGGTCGCTCGGAGCTCGGTTCCGGAAGCTAGGTCTGTGTTCATGACTTAAAGAAAAAAGCTCGTAGCAGTAGTAGGAGTGTGAACTACGGGGACGACGCAGCGATTCTGCCGCAACTGCGGGAGAAACGTCGGTGGACAAGCATGTGCGTGGGGATTCACCGGTCCCACAGGGGCCGCGAGCCGCGTCGCAAGGTCCCCCACTTCAGCGGGCCTGCTTCACACGTGCGGTGAGCTCTTGCACGAGGTTGTACACAGAGCGGTCCTCGCGGATCAGGCGTGTGATCTTGGACGTCGCGTGCATGACGGTCGTGTGGTCGCGCCCTCCGAACTCCTTGCCGATCTTCGGCAGCGACGAGTCCGTGAGCTCGCGCGAGAGGTACATCGCGACCTGGCGCGGATACGCGACCGACTGGGAGCGCCGCGGGCTGACGAGCTCGTCGAGCGTGACGCCGAACCGTTCCGAGACCGCCTCCTGGATCCGCGGGATCGTGACCTCGGGGGCGGCCTCTCCCATCGGGAAGACGTCCTTGAGGACCTGCTCGGCGAGCTCGACCGTCATCGCGCGGTCGGTCAGCGACGAGAACGCGACGACGCGAGTAAGGGCGCCTTCGAGCTCGCGGATGTTGGAGGCGACTCGCCCGGCGATGAACGTGAGGACCTCGGGGTCGTCGACGGCGATCCGCTCCGTGTTCACCTTCTTGCGCAGGATCGCGATGCGCGTCTCGAGGTCGGGCGGCTGGATGTCCGTGAGCAGCCCCCACTCGAACCGCGAGCGCAGCCGCTCCTCGAGCGTCGCGATCTCGCGCGGCGGGCGATCGGACGAGATGATGATCTGCGACCCGCCCTCGTAGAGCGAGTTGAAGGTGTGGAAGAACTCCTCCTGGATCCGCTCCTTGCCCTCGAAGAACTGGATGTCGTCGATCAGCAGCACGTCGTAGTTCCGGTAGCGGCGCTTGAACCCCTCGATCCGCTTGTCGCGGAGCGAGTCGATGAAGTCGTTCATGAACGTCTCGCTCGTGACGTAGCGGCGCGTCAGGCGCCGAGAGTGCTGCCGGACGTAGTGCCCGATCGCCTGCAGCAGATGCGTCTTCCCGAGCCCGGTCGAGCCGTAGATGAAGAGCGGGTTGTACGCCTGGGCGGGAGCTTCGGCGACGGCGAGCGCGGCCGCGTGCGCGAAGCGATTCGACGAGCCGATGATGAAGAGGTCGAAGGTGTACTTCGGGTTGAGCTCGAGCTCGCTCGAGTCGCGGTAGCGAAGGTCGGGGCCGTCTCCTCCGCGATCTCGCGTCGCGGTCTCGGCAGCCGGCGGCGCCTCCGGTGACGGGCGCGCGACCTCGGCGACGACGAACGACACCCTGATCTCGCGGCCGAGCACCTCGCTGTGCCGCGCCGGCGACGAACGCCGAGAAGTGGCTCTCCACCCAGTCGCGGGTGAAGTCGTTCGGGAGCCCGATCACGAGGCCGTGATCGTCGAGCGACTGCGGCTCGGCGTGTGCGAACCACGTGTCGTAAATCGTGTCGCTAAGGGTTCTGCGGAGGCTCCCGGCGATCGCGGTCCAGGCGTTGGCAGAGGTCAATTCAGTCGTGTGCTCCACGCTCGTCGGGCTCCTCCGGCGGTCGGAACGAACGGCGAGCATACCACCGTATCCGACCGCTCTCAATGCCTGTTTTCCGGCCACCTGTGGATGAAAACCCCCCTGTTTTGCAGGAGTTTTGTCTACTCCACAGAGGTTTCCACAGGTGTGGAAGAGCGCTGTTCTGTTTGCGCATGAGCCAACCGTCCACGCGCCTGTGCAGCGATTTCGGAGACCCGGTGCTGCCGCCTCTTTGTGGAAAACCCTGTCGCCGAAGAGGGTTGTCTATACTCGGCGCTCCGATTTCCAGGCGATCCGCCCGAGGACCACGAGACCGTGAAACGCACCTACCAGCCGAACGTACGCCGTCGAAAGCGACGGCACGGTTTTCGAGCGCGAATGTCGTCGCGCGGTGGTCGCGCGATCCTGAAGCGCCGGCGTGCAAGAGGGCGGAAGCGGCTCTCGGCCTGAAGGCGCTGGGCACGTGCAGCGCCGCCATCGGCTGTCGCGCTCGCGTGACTTCGACGCCGTGTACCGACGCGGTACGTCGGCGAGCACGCGGTACCTCGTGCTGCACTGGTTCCCGCGCGAGGACGACCCGGAGGGCGACCCGCGGCTCGGGCTCGCGGTCCCGCGCGCGGTCGGCTCCGCCGTTGTCCGGAACAAGATGAAGCGGCAGCTGCGCGAGGCGTGGAAGCGCCTGCTCTCCCAGGTCCCGCCGGGTCACGACTACGTCCTCCAGGCGCGGCCGGGAATCGCGGAGCCGGCTCTCACGCGCGGACAGGACTGGGTCGTCGAGGAGCTCGCGGAAGCCCTCGGGAAGGTGGAGTCGTGAGGTACGTCGGGATCGCCCTCGTCCACGCGTGGCGCTGGACGTTCGGGCTGCTGACGCCACCCGGCACGTGCAAGTACCACCCGAGCTGCTCGCAGTACGCGATCGACGCCCTCCGCGAGTTCGGTCTCGTCCGGGGGTCGGTGCTCGCCGGCTGGCGGCTGCTCCGCTGCAATCCGTGGAGCCACGGCGGCGTCGACCACGCGCGTGACCAGACCGTGTTCCCGCTGCTTCGCTCGAGGCGGGTGAAGACGTGATCGTCGCCGGCGTCCTCTCGCCGATCGAGAACGTCCTCACCGAGGTCCTCATCTGGCTGCACGAATCCGGTGGGCTGACCTGGGCGTGGTCGATCGTCGCGCTGACCGTGATCGTGCGGATGCTCCTCGTCCCGCTCACGATCAAGCAGATCCACTCGATGCAGAGCCTCCAGCTGCACGCGCCCGAGATGAAGGCGATCCAGCAGAAGTACAAGAACGATCGCCAGAAGCAGAGCGAAGAGCTCATGAAGTTCTATCGCGAGAACAAGATCAACCCGTACGCGTCGTGCCTCCCGATCGTCGCCCAGATCCCGATCTTCATCGCGCTCTTCTTCGTGCTCCGGGACTTCGAAGAGGAGGTGTATCCCGACTTCGCCGCGTCGTCGCTCGAGTGGCTGAACCTCGTCGACATCACGGCCGACACGAAGGACGGCTGGGGCCCGCTCATGCTCGTGATCTACGTCCTGAGCCAGCTCACCTCGACCTGGCTCATGTCGACGCAGATGCAGAGCGCCGCGCAGCGGTGGATCATCATGCTCCTCCCGATCTTCTTCATCCCGTTCATCCTCAACTTCCCGGCGGGGCTCATGATCTACTGGCTGACGACGAACCTCTGGACGACCGGGCAGGGCATCGTCACGCGACGGCTCATGCCCAGGCGGGAGCCGCCGCCGAAGCGGTCGAGCCGCACTCCCCCGCGCGAGGCAGCCACGGGAGACGCGGCGCTCGCGGCAAACGGAGGAACGGTCTCGGAGCCGGCGCGGACGGGCCCGCCGAGGCGCGTCAAGCGCCGCAAGGGCGGCCGCAAGCGATGACCGAGGAGACCGCCGTGCGGGTCGAGACGACCGGGGAGACAGTCGGCGAGGCCAAGTGGGCGGCCCTGCGCGAGCTCGAGCAGCTCGTTCCCGGGCTCGACCGCGACCGCGTCGAGTTCCAGGTCGTCTCGGAGGGCGAGCGCGGGTTGCTCGGGGTCGGCCACACTCCTGCCCACGTCGTCGCGACCGTCGCGGACGCCGAGCCCGCGAGCGAGAGCGAGAACGCCGCGGCGGCGAGCGACTTCGTCCGGCGCATCGCAGCGGCGATCGGCGCGAACGTCACCGTCTCCGGGGTCGAGCGGGACGACGTCGTCACCGTCACCTGCTTCGGCGCCGACCTCGGTCTCCTGATCGGGAAGCACGGCCAGACGATCGACGCGATCCAGTACCTCGCGAACGCGGTCGTTCGCACGGAGGGAGGCGAGCACGAGGTGGTCGTCGACGCGGCCGGCTACCGCGCGCGGCGGAAGGCGTCGCTGCAGACGGTCGCGAACCGGGCCGCGCGCCGCGCCGCGAGCACCGGCCACCCCATCGAGCTCGATCCGATGACGTCGATCGAGCGGAAGATCGTGCACGAGACCCTGAAGGACGACGCCGAGGTCGAGACCGAGAGCGAAGGGTCGGAGCCGAACCGGTTCGTCGTGATCACCCCGCGCGCCTGACCGGCGACCCCGAGCCGTTTCTGCAGCGCTGGCTCGCGGACGCGCTCGCGACGCCCGGGATCACCGGCCTCCGGACGATCGAGGACGCGCGCCGTGTCCTCCTGGACGACGCGCTCCGAGCCGTGCCGCTCGTGGAGGCCGCCGGAGGAACGGTCGTCGACGTCGGGTCCGGCAGCGGGTCGCCGGGCATCCCGCTCGCCGTCTCGCTTCCCCAGCGGTCGTTCGTCCTCGTCGAGGCGGAGCGCCGCAAGTGCGAGTTCCTCGAGCGGGTGACTGCGCCGCTGGCGAACGTCGAGGTCGTCTGGGGTCGCGCGGAGGAGCAACCGGTCGACGCCTACGGGGTCGCTCTCGCGAAGGCGCTCGCGAAGCCGCCGGTGGCGGCCGAGCTCTGCCTTCCTCTCGTGCGTCCCGAGGGCATCGCGATCGTCTGGGTCGGGGAGACGGCCGACGCCGAGCACGTTGCCCGCGTCGCCCAGGCTCTCGGGGGCGAGCTCGAGTCGGCCGAGGACGGCCTGCTCGTGCTGCGAAAGCTGCGCCCGACGCCTCCCGGCTTCCCTCGGCGCGCGGGCATGGCGAAGAAGCGGCCACTGCCCTGACGCGGTCAGCGGTCGGCGTCGACCCAGAATGCGCGGTATGCGAGCCGCGGATGCGGATGCGGCCGCTCGCTCCGGCCGGCGATCGCGAATCCCCAGCTCTTGACGAGCTCCTCCTGGGTGCGCCGCTCCGTCTCCTCGTTGAAGACGCCGACGACGACCCGGTCCGCGTACGAGAGAAGGTGCTCGACCAGCGCGTGGCGGCGTGGCGCGGGAACGTGCTCGAGGCAGGTGCGCGCCACGTCGAAGCGCCGCGGCGGCAGCCAGTCGAGCGCGTTTCCGATCCAGATCCGGTCGCTCCAGTGCGGTAGCCGGCTCCTCGCGAGGGCGGCGAGCTCCGGAGAGATCTCGAGCCCGTACGGCTCGACGCCCGCCCAGCGCGACATGGACTCCATCAGGTGCCCGTTGGCGCAGCCGACGTCGAGGAAGGCCTGGCCCGGCGAGACCGCATCTGCGACGAGCGACCGCGCTCGCTCCCAGCCCGCCGCGTCACGACTGCTGCCAGAGCCTCCCTCGGGCGTCTCGGCGGCGAGGTACGCGGGCACGACGAGCGCCGCCATCGCCTCGTGCCAGCCCGCGTCGTCGAGCTCGCCTCGCTCGTACGCCGCGTCGATCTCGGCCGTCTCGCGCCAGCCTCGTTCCTTCGCGAATTCGAGCTCCTCGTCCACCGGCTCACGGTACCCGGAGGCGTCCGGTCGCCCCGTTAGGTTGAGCCCATGCCCGCCCGGGTCTACGCAGTGGCGAACCAGAAGGGCGGCGTCGGGAAGACGACGACCGCGGTGAACGTCGGCGCCTGCCTCGCCGAGGCGGGCGAGCGGGTCCTGCTCGTCGACCTCGACCCGCAGGCGAACGCGACCTCCGGGCTCGGCCTGCGCGCGAACGGCGCCTCGACGCACGAGCTGCTGGACGGCGTCCCGCTCGCCGAGCTCGCGAAGCCTTCGGGTGTCCCGAACCTCGACGTCGTGATGGCGAAGAGCGACCTCGCGACCGCCTCGGTGGAGCTGTCCACGCGTGCGGGTGGTGAGCGCTACCTGGCGGACGCGCTCGAAGGTCGTCTCGACCCGTACTCGTTCGTCTTCTTCGACTGCCCGCCCTCCTTCGGCCCGCTCACGGTCAACGCGCTCGCGGCCGCGAAACGCGCGCTCGTCCCTGTGCAGGCCGAGTACTACGCGCTCGAGGGGCTCTCGCAGCTCCTCGGGACGATCAACCTCGTGAAGGCCAGGCTGAACCCGGAGCTCGCGGTTGCGGGAATCCTCCTGACCATGGCCGACGCCAGGACCCGACTCGCCGCCGAGGTCGAGTCGGAGCTCCGGCGGCACTTCGGCGATCTCGTCTTCACCACGACCGTGCCCCGCTCGATTCGCCTCGCCGAAGCGCCGAGCCACGGGCTCCCTGCGATCGCCTACGACCCGCGCTCGGCCGGCGCGGAGGCCTACTGGAAGGTGGCGATGGAGCTTGTCGAGCGTTCCTAAGGAGCGCCGCGGTCTCGGCCGCGGTCTCGAGGTGCTGCTGGGCGACGCGGGCCAGCCGGAGCTGCTGCATCTCCCGGTCGAGTCGATCCATCCGAATCCGCGCCAGCCGCGGAAGCGCTTCGAGCCCGAGGCGGCTTCCGGGCTGGCCGCGTCGATCCGGCTCCAGGGCGTCCTGCAGCCGATCGTCGTCCGCCGGCGCCGTGAGGGCGGCTTCGAGCTGATCGCCGGCGAGCGCCGGTGGCGGGCCGCGCGCGAAGCGGGCCTCCCCACGCTCCCTGCGCTCGTCCGCGACGCCGACGACAGTGACTCCCTTCTCCTCGGCCTCGTCGAGAACGTCGCCCGCGAGCAGCTGTCACCGGTCGAGGAAGCGCGCGCGTACGCGTCGCTCGTGGACGAGTTCGAGCTGTCCCTCGGCGACGTCGCGGAGCGCGTCGGCCGCTCCAAGCCGTCGGTGTCGAACCGGCTGCGGTTGCTCGAGCTCCCCGAGGAAGTCCTGTGGATGCTCGCGCGCGGCGACATCACGGAGGGACACGCCCGCGCCGTGCTCGCGTTGCCCGACGACGAAGCGCGGCGGCGACTCGCCCGGCGTATCGCGAAGGAGGGCCTCACCGTCCGTGGCGCCGAGCGCGCGGCTCGAGAAGGCGGCGCGAAGCGCCGCCCGCGCCGGCTCGGCGCGTTCGACCCCGCTCTCGCGGACCGCGCCGTCGCGGCCGCCGAGCGGCTCACAGGCCTCCCCGCCCGCATCGTCGGCGGACAAGCTGCAGATCCGCTTCGAGGACGAGACGAGGCTCGAGGAGCTCGTCGAAGCCCTCGAAGCGAGAGCCGCGTAGGCCGACAGAAGCCCGGTACTCGCACCGACGAAACCGGACAAGGACCATGTCCATAAATGGGTCTTGCCTGTCGCGCCCGGAAACTCGCGCAAGCGAGTTTCCGGATATGGCGCAAAGCATGGGCGATCCTGGACTCGAACCAGGGGCCTCCGCCTTATCAGAGCGGCGCTCTAACCGACTGAGCTAATCGCCCGCGCCCCGTTCGTCGGGCAGCAACTTTAGCGCAGCCCTCGTGTCTAAGATGAGCGAGGCCGGCGATGCGAGAGATGACCCTCTATGGCGTGAGCTTCGAGCCCGTCGGCAAGCAGCCGATCGTGCTCTTGAAGACCGCCGACGACGACAAGTTCCTTCCGATCTGGATCGGCCACGCCGAGGCGGCTGCCATCCTCATGAAGCTCCAGGGCGCGACCCCGCCGCGGCCGATGACGCACGACCTGTTCACCGAGGTCGTGTCCGAGCTCCAGGCCGAGGTCGTGAAGGTGACGGTCACCGAGCTTCGCGAGAACACTTTCTACGCGCGGATCACGATCGTCCAGGACGGGCGCGAGGTCGAGATCGACTCGAGGCCGTCCGACGCGATCGCGCTCGCCGTCCGCTGCGACGCGCAGATCTTCGCCGCGGAGGACGTGATCGAGGAGTCCGGGATCGACTTCCAGGCCGAGGACTCCGGATCAGCCGGGCCTCATGGCGGCTTCACGTCTCAGCGACCTCGATCCGAGCGAGTTCCGGCGCTTTCTCGAGAACGTGACCGTCGAGGACTTCGCCTCGAGCTTGGAGGCGCTCGGCTACGAGAGCGGCGCCGAGGAGGAGGAAGAGGAGGAGCTCGAAGAGGACGACGAGGACGACGAGCGCGCCTAGCGCCAAGTCCTCATCGCCGGGCTACGCCGCCACGGCGACGAGCAGGCTCGTCCCGTTGAAGACCATGTGGACGAGCATGCACGGATAGACGCTGTCCGTACGCGCGCGCAGCCAGCCGACCACGATCCCGAAGACCGCCAGCACCGGCAGCGCGACGAGCAGCCCGTGGACGGCGCCGAACAGGAACCCGGTGACGAGGATCGCGACCCACGTGCCGTACGGCGCGAACAGGGTGAAGCCGATTCCCCTGAACGTCAGCTCCTCCACCGCCGGCCCGAGGAACGTGACGACGAGGAAGAACGCCACGAACGCGCCCGCGCGGCTCGAGTCCCAGTCCTCGGGCACGAGGCCCTGCTCCTCGCCCGCGTCGAGAAACAGCGAGAGCGCCCCGCCGACGACGAAGATCGTCACCAGCGCCAGCAGGGAGAGCCCGAGCGCCTTCGGCCACGACGCCGGCCGGCGGAGTGCGAAGGCTTCGCGTGGCGGGAGGTGCACCGCGATCCCCACCAGGATCCCGAGCATGATCCAGTACTGGACGACCCCGGCGATCGCCGCCGAGTACCGGTACGCGATGTCGTCCGGCGTCTCCGTTCCGGCGAGCCGCGACACGTAGTTCAGCGCAGTCAGGGTGAGGACGAAGACGAGCCAGCCGGCGATCCGGCCGGGCGACGGGCGGCTGAGCGCTGCGGCCTCCACGGGCGGCATTCCATCACGGCGACTGCCGGCCGCCGCTGAGGAGCGGCGACGCTGCTGTCGAAAGCGACGGAATGACGGCTAGCATCAGCCCATGAGCCCGCTGGGCGGGAGGCGTTCCTCGATCGATCCCGAGCTGCTGCTCGCCCGGAACCGGCGTCTGCGAGCAGCCCGACGCCGCCGCCGCAGGCGCGGCGCGCTCGTCGGCATCGCCGTGCTCGCAGTGGTCGGAGTGGGGGCTGCGATCGGCAGCGGAGCCGCGGTCTTCGCCTACGGCTCGTCCTGCGACCTCGACTCGCTCAAGTCGATCCGGATCGGGCAGAACTCGTTCCTCTACGCCGCGAACGGGTCGCTCCTCGGCTCGATCCCCGCGGAGCGGAACCGCCAGCCGGTCGAGCGCGGGGAGATGTCGCCGTGGATTCGGAAGGCCACCATCGCGATCGAGGACCGCCGCTTCTTCGAGCATGGCGGCATCGACGTCGAGGGAATCGCCCGCGCCGCCGTCACCGACCTGAAGGCCGGCCGCATCGTCGAGGGAGGCTCGACGATCACGCAGCAGCTCGTGCGGAACCTCTACATCTCGCGCGAGCGCACCGTCCAGCGCAAGCTCAAGGAGGCGTGCCTCGCGACGAAGCTCGAGCGGCGTGAGACGAAGCCGTGGATCCTGACGACGTACCTCAACCAGATCTACTACGGGAACCAGGCGTACGGCATCGAGGCAGCCGCGCAGACGTACTTCTCGAAGCCGTCACGCGAGCTCACGCTCGCCGAGTCGGCTCTCCTCGCCGGGCTGACGCAGGCGCCCTCGATCTTCAACCCGTTCACCAACGCGGCCCGGGCGAAGGCGCGGCGGGCAGAGGTCCTCCGCGCGATGCTCGACACGGGCGTCATCACGGAGAAGCGATTCTCCAGGGTCGTCGACTCGGGGTTGCAGCTCGAGCCGGGCAGGCTCTACAGCGAGATCCGGGAGCCGTACTTCTTCGGGTACGTGCGCGATCGACTGATCGAGGTCTACGGGGCCGCGACGGTTCGTTCGGGCGGTCTTCGCGTCTACACGACGATCGTCCCGCGCTACCAGCGCCTCGCCGAGGCAGCGATTCGCGACACGATGACCGAGCCGACCGATCCCGCGGCCGCGCTCATCTCGATCACCCCGAGCACCGGCGCGATCCGCGCCATGGCCGCAGTCATCCCGAACCGTCCGAAGAACGAGTTCAACCTCCTGTCGCAGGCGCGCCGGCAGCCCGGGTCGACGTTCAAGACCTTCGTTCTCGCCGCCGCGGTCGAGCAGGGCATCAACCCGGACTCGACCTACTACGTCTCGGCGCCGTTCACGCTCAGGGTCCATCCCGCCGGGAACTGTGACGACGGGTCGTGGTGGTGCGTCCACACGTATGCCAACGACTACTACGGCTGGAGCTCGATCAGGAGCGCGACGCTCCGCTCCGACAACTCCGTCTACGCGCAGCTGACACTCGACGTCACGCCGGAGAAGGTGGCCGAGACCGCACGCCGGATGGGCGTTCGTTCGCAGCTCGACGTGAGAGGGGCGTACGTCCCGTCGATCGGCCTCGGCTCCGTTGCCGTCTCGCCGCTGGATCTCGCCTCGGGCTACGCGACCCTCGCCGCAGGCGGCATCTACGCCGAGCCGATGGCCATCCGGCGCGTGGTCCTCGCCGATGGCCGCGAGGACAAGGAAGCAGGCTGGGGCGCCCCGAAGCGCCGGCGCGCGCTCTCGGAGGGGACGGCCGCGATCATCACCCGCATCCTCGAGCAGAACATGCAGTCGGGCACGGGGACGCGCGCCGCGTTCGGCCGCCCGGCCGCCGGCAAGACCGGTACGAACGAGGAGCACAAGGACGCGTGGTTCGCCGGCTACACGCCCGACCTCGCGACGACGGTCTGGATCGGCTACACACGCGCCGAGATCCCGATGGAGAACGTCCACGGGATCGCGGTCAGCGGCGGGAGCTTCCCGGCGGAGATCTGGAGGCTCTTCATGGAGCCCGCGCTCGAGAATGTCGAGCCGACGCCGTTCGCCGAGCCCACCGTCTGGCCCGAGTGGGAGCCATTCACGCGCGGTCGCTATGCGCTGACGTACGACCCGTACGCGAACCAGTACACCGCGACCGAGGAGACGGAGACGACCGAGACCGAGACCGAGAGGACGACTCCGCAACAGCCCACGCAGAAGCCTCCGCCGGCCGGCACGAACCCGTAGTTCGCTGATGGCGGACCTGCGAACGTTGGAGGAGGCGCTCGAGCTCGTCCTCGCCCGCGCCGATCGCCTCCCCTCCGAGCAGGTCGCGCTCGCCCGCGCCACCGGCCGAGTCCTCGCCGAGCCGGCGCTCGCCCGCGTCGACCTCCCGCCGTTTCCGAGCTCCGCGATGGACGGCTACGCCGTCCGGGCCGCGGAGACGCCCGGACGGTTGCCCATCGGCGCGCGGATCGCGGCGGGGAGCCCGCTCTCGGGAGCCCTGCCGGTCGGAACAGTCGCGGCCATCGCCACGGGTGCCGCCGTGCCCGAGGGAGCCGACGCGGTCGTGCCGGTCGAGCGCACTGCCGAGGTCGACGGCCATGTCGAGATCTCTGCGCCCGCGGAGCCGAACGCGCACGTGCGGCCGCGCGGAGGCGACGTCCGGGCGGGCGGCACCGTCGTCGAGTCGGGTGAGATCCTGCGCGCCGCCCAGATCGGAGCGCTTGCCGCCGCCGGCGTGGCGGAGGTCGTGTGCGCACGACGCCCGCGAGTTGCCGTGCTCGCGACCGGGTCGGAGCTACAGTCGCCCGGCGAAGAGCTCCAGCCCGGTCAGATCTACGAGTCGAACCGCACGATGATCGCGTCCGTCCTGACGACCGCGGGAGCCGACGTCGTCGAGCTCCCGGTCGTCCAGGACGACGAGGAAGCACACGAGCGGGCGCTCGAGGAGGGCCTGACGGCCGACGTCCTCGTGTCCTCCGGGGGTGTCTCGATGGGGCCCCACGACCTTGTCCGCCGAGTCGCCGCGCGGCTGGGGGTCGAGGAGGTGTTCTGGGGCGTCGCCGTCAAGCCCGGCAAGCCCCTCTCGTTCGGCGTCCGTGGATCGACGCTCGTGTTCGGGCTTCCCGGAAATCCGGTTTCCACGCTCGTCGGCTCGGTGCTGTTCGTGTGCCCCGCCCTGCTCGCTCGGCAGGGTGCGAGCACGACCGGGCCCTCGTTCGACCTCGGACGAACCGTTCGAGCCCTGCGACGCAACGAGCACCGTGACGAGTTCGTCCGGGCTCGGCGAACGACTGATGACGACGGCGTCCTGCTCGAGCCGATCGTCGGGCAGGAGTCGCACATGATCGTCCGCGCGGCGACGGCCGATGCGCTCGTGCACGTGCCTCGCGGGCCGGGCGAGATCGCCGAGGGCGAGCGCGTCCGCTATTTGAATCTCCCCTAGTCCGACTGCCTGCGTCGGGCGCGCGGCAGGTGAGAGATCGCCGCGCGGACGAGCCCCGGCCGAGGCGGCTCCGTCCCGTGCTCGTACGGCGCGTAGCGGCCGAAGGCGAGCGCCCCGAGCTGCGCGGCGACAGCTCCCCAGACGAGCCAGAGCAGCACCCAGCTCGTGGCGATGTAGCCGACGGTGCTCAGCCCCAAGACGTAGAGGGGCACCTCGATCGCGCCGAGACCGAGCTCACGGGACAACAGGACGAGGCCGACGAACGGGCCGAGCAGGCCCGCGAGGAAGACGATCGCCCGTGCCCAGAGCCGCGTGAACAGCGGAAGCCACAGCCAGGCGTAGAGCGACGGCAGGAGGAAGAAGAGCCCGTAGGGCTTCGTGAGCGCGACGAGCACGGCGAGGGCTCCGAGAGCGGTCAGGCCGGACGCGTAGCCGGCGAGCCGCTCGCCGGGGCTCGGGTCGTACGGCGGTGCGATCCGCCGTCTCGACACGAGCCAGCCAAGCGCGAGTGCGATGCCCAGCAAAGCGAGCCCCGCGAGCGGCGGGTCCTCGACGAATTGCGAGTACGGCGGAAGCGGGAGGTCGTCGCCGGTCGGGAAGGCGCCCGCAAAGGCGCCGAGCCAGACCAGGAGGCCGAGGAACAGCCAGAAGAGGATGCGCGTCCGCAGCGCACGTGCTGCCGGCTTGAGCGGCAACGACATGCGCCGTGCTCGCACGAGCAGGTCGAGCACCCCCAGGACGAACGGCACCACGGCGACGATCAGCGTGAGCCGCACGGCCCAGCCGCTTGCGGCCCGGTCGTCGAGGAACAGGCTGTCGTGCGTCGGAAATGCGCCCCCGACGCTCCCGTCGATCGATCCGATGAGGGACTCGGTCGCGCGTCCGAGCCTCGTGAGCCGGTCAGTCGACAGCGGCGCGACCGTGTCATCAGCGGGAGTCTCCTGGTCGTCGGGGTCGTGGGTCGTCAGCGTCAGCGTCGCGACACCCCGCTCCAGGAGGCGCCCTTGCTCGCCGGCGGCGAACGGAATGCCGAGAGCGGCGAGCTGCGTTCCGACCGACGCGAGCTCCGGCTCTCGGCCGGTCTGCTCCTCGATGCGGACCGAGGCCGTCGCCACGAGCACCCGCGCCGGCGAGACGGCGTCGTCGCCTGCAATTGCCAGCCGCGGCCGCCCGCGGCCGCCGATCCCGTCGAGGACGACGGCGGCGACCGCGCCTTCCGCGTAAGGCGAGACCTCGGCGAACCGTCCCGCGCCCGCGCCGCCGTACGCGCCGCCGTCGGTCGAGACCAGGACGAGCGTGCGTTGAGGCATCGGCGCCGGCACGGAGTCCTGCGACGCGTACCCGCGGGCCAGCTCGATCAGGGCGGCCGTGCCCGAGGCGTTGTCGCCGAGCGGTTGATCGACTCCGGCGTTGTCGCGATGAGCGATGACGATGATCGCCTCCTCGGCGCGTCCCGGAATCACGGTGACGATGTTTCGGAGCTCCACGACGCCGAGGTCGGCGAGGTCGGCAGTCCAGATGTCCTGTTCGGCCGGCAATCCGAGCCCCGCGATCGTCTCCTCGTACCAGAGTGCCGCCGCCTGAGCCTCGGCCGTGCCCGGGACCCTGGAGGGGTGCTCGGTCGAGAGCTCGGTTGCCACGGCGGCAGCCTGGGAGCCGTTGAAGAGCGGCGCGAGTTGCGGGGGCGGTAGCGTGCCCGTTGTCGAGATCGAGAACAGAAGAGCAAGAAACGGAAGCGCCACGACGAGCGCCGCAACGCGAACAAGACGGACATTGAGAGGCCTGTCGACGGTGCCCCGGCGCGCCCGTCGGCGCAACCCTCCGGGCCGAGCCGCTTCCATCGCGGGGCTATAGTAGGCAGGGAGGCGGCCGCCGAGCACCGCCACCTGAACCGCTCCGATGCCGAACGCCTCGACCATTCTCCTCGTAGACGACGAGGACTCGATTCAGACGCTGCTCACGTTCCCGCTCGAGCGGGACGGGTACCGCGTGGTACAGGCGCGGGACGGCGAGGAGGCTCTTCGGCGGTTCGGCGAGGAAGAGGTCGACCTCGTCGTGCTCGACATCATGCTCCCGCGCCTGGACGGGCTCGAGGTGTGCAAGCGCCTGCGAGCCCAGAGCAGCGTCCCGATCATCATGCTGACGGCTCGGGGCGAGGAG
This sequence comes from uncultured Actinomycetes bacterium, assembly GCA_963796405.1. Lineage (GTDB taxonomy): Bacteria > Actinomycetota > Thermoleophilia > Gaiellales > Gaiellaceae > GMQP-bins7. Next base: position 12,853 of record CAWCLL010000009.1, on the reverse strand, counting down.
CTCGACAAGGTGCTCGGGCTCGAGCTCGGCGCCGACGACTACATCACGAAGCCGTTCTCGATCCGTGAGTTCCGCAGCCGGGTGCGCGCCCTCCTGAGACGCGCTGCGGCGCCGCACGCAGGGAGGGAGCGCGTCGAGGTCATCGATCGCGGTGATCTCAAGATCGACCTGCCGCGCAGGACGGTCTTCGTCCGGGACGAGAACGTGCAGCTGACGTTCATCGAGTTCGAGATGCTCGCGCTCCTGGCCTCGAATCCCGGCGTCGTCTTCTCGAGGCGCGAGCTTCTGGAGCGCCTACGCGGTGGCGCGGACTACCGCGAGCCGCGGACCATCGACGTGCACGTGCGCCACCTGCGCGAGAAGATCGAGCGCGACCCCAGCAACCCCGAGCTGATCCTCACGATTCGCGGGGCGGGGTACCGATTCAGGTCTGAGTGAGGCTCGAGTGAGCATCCCGGGCGGCATCCGCGTCCGGCTCGCGCTCGGTCTCGTCGCGATCGTCGCCGGCGCCCTCGGCGCCGCGTACCTCATCGTCGTGCCGTCCCTCGAGCAGCAGCTGGTCGATGCCCGCCTGGACGAGCTGGAAGCGGTGGGCGTGCCGCTTGCCAACGGGCTTCCGGAGGACCGCCTTCTCTGGGACGAGGAGATCGAGGGGTTCCAGGTCGCCACGAACGCGCGGGTGATCGCATTCGACGTCCTGCCGAGGATGCCGCCGGAGCTCATTCCCATCGCCGACTCCCGGCGGCGGACGTCCCGAGACGTGACGCAGGATCAGATCGCGCTGCGGGCGGCGGAGTCCGGGCAGGTCGAACGCGGCCGCGTCACCGACGCCACGGAGGACTTCGCGGAGGTCGCGGTGCCGCTCGAGACGGACGCGGTCGTGCTCTACCGCGCGGCGCTCGCCGACTCCCTCTCCACCGTTCGCCTGGTCGAGCGGCGGCTTCTGCTCGCCACGGCATTCGCCCTTGCGTTCGCTCTCGTCCTCGGCCTGACCGCCGCGGGGATGCTCGCGCACCGGCTTCGCCGGCTGGAGACCGCGGCGGAGCGGATCGCGGGGGGCGACTTCGAGGCCCCGATCGTCGATCGAGGCGACGACGAGATCGGGCAGCTCGCGGTGACGTTCGACCGCATGCGCGTCCAGCTGGCGCAGCTCGACAATGCGCGGAAGGAGTTCGTCGCGAATGCGTCGCACGAGCTTCGAACCCCGCTCTTCTCGCTCGGCGGCTTCCTGGAGCTGCTCGCAGACGAGGACCTCGACGACGACACGCGGCGCGAGTTCCTGCACACGATGCAGGGACAGGTCGAGCGGCTGACGAAGCTCTCGGCCGACCTGCTCGACCTCTCGCGGGTCGACGCCGGCCAGCTCCATGTCGCGGCCGAGCCGGTCGATCTCGGCGACGTCCTGCGCGCGCTGGTCGAGGAGTTCGAGCACGTTGCGGCGTCGTCGGGCCACGTGCTCGAGACGGAGGAGGGGGACGACGTGTGGGCGCTCGCCGACGAGGAGCGCGTGCTGCAAGTCGGCCGCGCACTCGTCATGAACGCGCTGGTGCACACGCCGCCGGGCGTCGCGGATCGTCATCCGCTCGGCCCGAAAGCTCGATCGGGCGGAGCTCGCCGTCGAGGACGACGGGCCCGGCATCCCGGCCCGCGAGCGCGAGGCCGTGTTCGAGCGCTTCTACCGGATCGAGGGCGGGAAAGCGTCCGGCAGTGGGCTCGGGCTCACGATCGCGCGTGAATTGGCGCGGCTCATGAACGGCTCGGTACGGCTCGAGTCCGCACCCGGCCGCACGGTCGTCGTGCTCGATGTTCCGGGCGACGGCCACGACGAGCACGAGGCCGCTGCGTTTTCACGTGAAAACGGCGTCGGCTCCACCCGAGATCGGTAGACGGCCGCGCGGTCTACGATCTCGACGGATGAGCGAGCTTTCGCACGTCGGCGAGTCGGGCGAGGTCGGGATGGTGGACGTCGGCGGGAAGCCGGTATCCCGGCGCCGCGCCGTTGCCCGCGCCTTCGTACGGATGTCCGAGGCGACGGCCGAGCGCCTCCGGGCGCTTGCCCAAAGGGGATGCTCTGGTGACCGCGCAGCTCGCGGGCATCATGGCCGCCAAGCGCACGGCCGAGCTCATTCCCCTGTGCCATCCGCTGCCGTTGACGCATGTCGAGGTCTCGCTCGACGTGTCGGGCTCGGGCGTGCAGATCGAGGCGGTCGCGGAGACGACCGCCCAGACCGGGGTCGAGATGGAGGCGCTCGTCGCCGCGACCGTCGCCGCGCTGACGGTGTACGACATGGCGAAGGCGATCGACAAGGACATGGAGATCGGCGCGGTCGCGCTGGTCGAGAAGACGAAGGAGCCGGCCGCGTGAAGGCCGCCGTCCTCACCGTCTCCGACGGCGTCCACAGCGGGCAGCGCGAGGACCGGAGCGGCGATCTGCTCGAAGGACTGCTCGGAGAGGAAGGATTCGACGTCGTGCGTCGTGTGGTACCCGACGAGCTCGATGCGATCACGGAGGCGATCACCGAGCTCGCGGCGGGCGCGGCTCTCGTCGTCACCACCGGCGGGACCGGGTTCGCGCCGCGGGACGTGACGCCGGAGGCGACGTGGCGCACTCTCGACCGGCAGGCGCCGGGAGTCGCCGAGGCGATTCGCGCCGATGCTCTGGCGAGAACGCCGCACGCGCTTCTCTCGCGCGGTGTCGCCGGCCTACGTGGTGAGACGCTCGTGGTGAACCTTCCCGGCTCCCCGGGGGTTGTCGAGACGGGTTCGCCGTGCTCAAGCCGGCGCTGCGACACGGGCTCGAGCTCGCCGCCGGCGTGACCGCGACCTCGCACGAGCAGACGTGAGCACGACGATCGCACCGCTGCCGCGGCGCCTTGCGTCGCTCGTGAGGATCGAGCACACCGTCTTCGCGCTGCCGTTCGCCTACGTCGGGGCGTTCCTCGCGGTCGCGGGCTGGCCGGGTCTCGCCGACATCGTCTGGATCACCGTTGCGATGACGGGCGCGCGGACGCTCGCGATGGCGTTGAACCGGCTCGTCGACGCCGACCTCGACGCCCGCAACCCGCGAACTGCGTCTCGCGAGCTCCCAACCGGCGCGCTGAGCCGGGTGCAAGTGGCCGCGTTCTCGATCGCCGCGCTGGCGGTGTTCCTCGTTGCCGTGTTCCAGCTCGACCCCGTCGTCCGCTGGCTCTGGCCGATTCCTGTCGCGATGTTCTTCGTCTACCCGTACCTCAAGCGGTTCACCTGGCTCTGCCACCTGTGGCTCGGTGCCTGCCTCGGGCTCGCGCCGGTCGGCGCCTGGCTCGCCGTGTCGGGCACGGCGCCGTGGGAGGCCTGGACGCTGGCCGGTGCGGTCGCCCTCTGGGTGGCCGGCTTCGATCTCTTCTACTCGCTCTTCGACCTCGAGCACGACCGGCAGGAGGGGCTCCACTCCTGGGCGACCCGCTTCGGGGAGCGGGGCGCGTTCTGGGGGGCTCGTGCCTTTCACGTCGCCGCCGTCGCTCTCCTCGCGGCTACCGGGGCAGGGCTCGGGGTGGGTGCCTTCTACTGGCTCGGCGTCGCGGCGGTCGCGTTCCTCCTCGGATACGAGCACTCGATCGTCCGCCCGGGAGATCTCCGGAGGCTCGACGCTGCGTTCTTCACCGTCAACGGCGTCGTCAGCGTCGTGTTCTTCGCCTTCGTCGCGGCGGACGTGCTGCTCGGATGATCCGCGCGCTCGGCGTCGAGAAGCGCTTCGGCCGGAGGCGCGTGCTCCGGGGTCTCGACCTCGAGCTCGAGACCGCCGGCTGCCTCCTCGTCACCGGGCCGAACGGCTCCGGCAAGACGACGCTGCTCAGGATCCTCGCCGGCCTCACCGCTCCGACGCGCGGGACTGTGGACAGTGGAGGTCGACCGCGGCCGCGTCGGCTATCTCGCGCACGAGCCGCTCGTCTATCGCGAGCTGACCGCGTTCGAGAATCTCGATCTCTTCGGGCGGCTGTACCGGGTCCCGGAGCGGCGCGAGCGGATCGGGATGCTGCTCGAGCGCTTCGGGCTCTGGGACGCCCGCGGCGAGCGGGTCGCGGCGTACTCGCGAGGCATGACCCAACGGCTCGCGCTCTGCCGGACGCTCCTCCACGAGCCCGACCTCCTCGTCCTCGACGAGCCGTACGCGGGGCTGGACGAGTCGGGGGCGGCGTTGCTCGACCGGGAGCTCGGCGACCTCGCCGGCTCGCGCGCGCTCGTCGTCGCGACGCACGATCCCGCCCGACTCGTGGCAATTGCCACGAACAGCCTGGCACTCGCATGACGTACTTCGCGGACGTCGCAGCGCTCACGCGCAAGGACCTCCGGGTCGAGCTGCGCGCGCGCGACACGCTGCCCGCGATGCTGCTCTTCGTTCTCTCGACGCTGGTCGTCTTCCACTTCGCGGTGCCGGACGGTACCGGGGACGACGCGGCGTACGGGCTCCTGTGGGTGGCGATCGTGTTCACCGCGCTTCTCGGCCTTGCGCGTGCCTGGGTGCCGGAGCACGAGCACGGAGTCCTCGACGGCCTCGTGCTCGCGCCGTGCGACCGAAGCGCGATCTGGCTCGGCAAGACGCTCGCGACGCTCGCGTTCCTCCTCGCGGCGCAGGCGGTCGCGCTGCCCGCGTTCGTCCTCTTCTTCGCGCCGCTCGACGGGGTCGCACTGGCCGGAGTGCTCCTCGCCGACCTCGGGATCTGCGCGGTCGGGTCGCTCATGGCCGCGCTCGCTGCGGCCGGCCGGGCCCGTGAGCTGCTGCTGCCGCTGCTCTTCCTGCCGCTCGCGATCCCGCTCGTCGTCGGCGGTGTCGGAGCCGCGGTGTCACCCGACGGAGCGCGCTACCTCGTCCTTCTCGCGCTCTACGACGCGATCTTCGCGGTACTGTCGTGGGCGTCGTTCGAGTACGTCGTCACCGAGTCGTGAGAGCCCTCTGACCGCGCGCATCAGCAGCCTTCCAGCACTCGCCGTCGCGGCCGCGGCGCTCATCGGCCTCTCGACCGTCTTCGCGTTCTTCATCGCGCCCGAGGATGCGGACCAGGGCGTCTCGCAGCGCATCTTCTACATCCACGTCCCGATCGCGCTCACCGCATACTTCTGCTTCGGCCTCGCCGCCTGGAAGGCGTTGCTCCTCCTCTGGCGAGGCGACGAGCGCTACGACCTCGAGAGCTACGTCGCCGTCCACCAGGGCACGATCTTCGGCTCGCTGACGCTGATCACCGGTTCGATCTGGGCGAAGGCATCGTGGGGCCGATGGTGGACCTGGGACTCGAACCAGCTCGTGCTGTTCCTCACGCTCTTTCTCTTCTACTGCGCGTACTTCATGCTCCGCTTCTCGCTTCCCGAAGGGCCGCGCCGGGCGCGCTCCTCGGCGGTGTACGCGCTGTTCGGCGTGGCGCTCATCCCCGTCAGCTTCTTCGCGATCAGGCTCGCCGAGGACTTCATCCATCCCGTGGCGTTCAAGCGGGACGGGCCGGACATGGAGGGCGTGATGTTCCTCACGTTCTGCATCTCGTGGGCGGCGGTGACGCTCCTCGCCTACGTCCTGTACCGGGTGGAGCTGCTCGGGAAGCGGCTCGATCGCGATCTGCTCGAGCTGCGCGAGGCGCTCGAGTGAGCCAGGGCCAGTACGTCGCGGCGGCCTACGGGGTCGTCTTCGTCTTCGTGCTCGTGTACGTGGCGATCATCGCCGCGAAGCTCGCCCGGCTCCAGCAGGAGACGTCCGCGTTGCTCCAGCTCGCTCGCGAGAGGCAGGCACGGGGCGGAGAATCGTGACCCGCCGGTCGCCCCTCTATGCTGCCGCGCGTGTGCGGACCGTCGCTGATCGCCACGAGCCGGACGTGACCGGCGCGTGACGCGACCGGTTCTCTTCGTCCGACCGCTTCCGGTGCAGGCCCCGACCGCCTTCGTACGGATTCGCCCCTCCGGCTCGCGGATCTGTGGCGAGCTCCGGCTCCGGCCGGAGGCACGCTGCCGTCCGGCTCACACGCAGCGCCGGCGCTAGCCGCTTCGCGCAGGGAGGGCGTACGCTCCACGTGTGTTCATCACCTTCCTGAGCGACTTCGGTCTCAAGGACGACTTCGTCGGAACTTGCCACGGGGTGATGAAGCGGATCGCGCCCGAGGCGCAGATCATCGACATCACGCACGGGATTCCGCCGACGGCGGTGCTCCAGGGGGCGCTCGTCCTCGCGAACACCGTCGGCTACATGCCCATGGGCGTTCATCTGGCGGTCGTCGACCCTGGAGTCGGTGGCCCTCGTCGTGCCGTGGCGCTCCGCGATCGCGAAGGCCGGCTGTACGTGGGGCCCGACAACGGCCTCCTGCTTCCGGCGACGAGTCGCGCCGGTCTCGAAGCGGCACACGAGCTCGCGAATCCGGAGTACGCATTGGAGACGATCTCCCGCACCTTCCACGGCCGGGATCTCTTCAGCCCGGCTGCCGCGCACCTCGCGTCCGGCGTGCCGCTCGAGGATCTCGGGCCGCCGCTCGACCCCGAGACGCTCATCAGCCTCGACGTCCCGGAGCCGGTGATCACCGACGGCATGCTGCTCGCGAGCCTGCTGTACGTCGACAGCTTCGGGAACATCGCGCTGAACGTGACCCGCGACGACGTGGAGCGCCTCGGCATCGTGTCGGGGACACGCGTCGAGCTCGAGCTCACGGGTGAGCGGTACTACGCCGTCATGGCGCGCACGTTCGCGGACGCGCGCCCGGGCGACGTGATCCTGTACGAGGACAGCTACCGGAACATGTCGGTGGCGATCTCGCGGGGTAGCGCGGCGCGGATGCTGCACGCCATTCCGGGCCAGACGATCAAGATCATCCCCGGCGTTTGACGTTCCCCGGAAGTGCGTTAGTCTCGAGGTAGAAGGGACGTCCGTGACGCGCTTCGAGAGCGGTCCGGACGTTCCTTTTTGTGGGCTACGAGATCGGCGGGCGGTTGGCACTCCAGGGGCGCGCGGTCTCGAGTTGCGCGGCCAGCCTGAAGAGCTGTGCCTCGCCGGCCGGCGCTCCGATCACCTGCACCCCGATTGGCAGTCCCTCCTCGTTGTGGTGGAGCGGCAGCGACAGCGCCGGAAGGCCCGTGAGGTTGGCGACGGCTGTGAAGGGCGTGAAGACGGTGTTCCGCCGGAGTTGCTCGAGCGCTCCCGTCGACTCCGTCGTGCTGCCAGCCGATGGGGACCGGAGGGAGCGCGAGCGTCGGCGTGAGGACGAGGTCGACCTCGCTCCAGAAGGCGACGATCCGGCGAGCGGCTTCCAGGAGCCGCATCGCCGCGTTGGCGTACTCCGCCGCCGTGGTCGTCCGCGCGGCCTCGACGAGCCCGCGGTTGAGCGGTGTGAGGTGTGCCGGGTCGATCGGGTAGAGCGTGGGGCTGACCTGCCAGACGACGATGAACGAGTTGATCAGCTCGTCGTCCTCCCTCCACGGCGGGCTCGCCTCGACGAGCTCGTGACCGAGGTCCTCGAGCAGCGCCGCAGCCGACCGCAGCGCGGCGACGCAGTCTTCGTGCACCGGCGTGTCGATCGGCGGATCGGACGCGACCGCGATTCGGAGCAGTCCCGGGTCCTCGCCGACCTCGTCCGCGAACGGGCGCTCGGGCGGCGGCGCCCACCAGGGATCGCCCGGCTCGTAGCCGGCGAGCACGTCGAGGAACCGTGCTGCGTCCTCGACGGACCTCGAGATCGGGCCGGATGTCGAGAGGCCCTCGAAGGAGTGGAACGGAGCCGGCGAGACGCGGCCTCGCGACGGCTTGAGGCCGAAGACGCCGCAGCACGACGCCGGGATCCGGATCGAGCCGCCGCCGTCCGTCCCGTGCGCGAGCGGGACGAGCCCCGCGGCGAGGGCCGCGGCCGCGCCTCCGCTGGAGCCACCCGGCGTGCGGCTCGGGTCCCACGGGTTCCGGGTATCGCCGTTGAGCTCGGACTCGGTGAACGCGACCGTCCCGAACTCCGGCGTGTTCGTCTTCCCCACGATGACGAAGCCCGCCTCGCGGATCCGCCGCACGACCGCGGTGTCGAAGTCGGGCACGTTGTCGGCGAACGCGCGGCAGGAGTACGTCGTGCGGATCCCCTTGGTCGCGGCCAGGTCCTTCACCGCGATCGGGACTCCGCGGAACGGTGCTTCGCCGCCCGCTTCGTCCGAGGCTCGGGCATCTGCCAGCGCCTCCTCGCCACGCACCGTCACGAAGGCGTTCAGCTCGGGATCGATGCGCTCGATCCGGTCGAGATAGAGCTGGGCGAGCTCCACCGCGGAGACCTCACCCGCGCGGACGAGTCGAGCCTGCTCGGTCGCGGCGAGGAACGCGAGCTCCATCCGCGCGACCGTAACAGGGAGTGGCGAGGGCCGGACTTGAACCGGCGACACCACGGTTTTCAGCCGTGTGCTCTACCAACTGAGCTACCTCGCCGCGGCGACTCAGTGTAGCCCGCGGTCGGCGGACGGTCCTGCGGTCTCCAGGATCGCATAGCGTTCCGCGCCGTGGCGGACGCGAAGCGGAAGGTGACGATCATCGGCGCCGCGCTCGACCTCGGCCAGGGTCGGCGCGGGGTCGACATGGGCCCATCGGCGATGCGTGCCGCCGGGCTCGAGGAGCGGCTCCGCAGCCTCGGCTACGAGGTCCAGGATCGGGGGAACGTCGCGAGCCCGGAGCCCGAGGAGACGGCGCTTCGCGACGAGCGAGCGCGCTTCCTTCCCGAGATCAAGGAGACGTGCGAGCGCGTGGCCGCGCTCGTGGCGGAGGCACGGGCGGCCGGTGAGATACCGCTCGTCCTCGGCGGCGACCACTCGGTCGCGCTCGGCACCCTCGGCGGCCTCGCGTCGGTGGGTGGCGTCGGGGGCGTGCTCTGGATCGACGCGCACTCCGACGTCAACACGCCGGAGACGAGCCCGACCGGGAACGTGCACGGGATGCCTCTCGCGGCGGCGCTCGGCCTCGGAGGCGAGATGTTCGAGAGCGACGCCTGGCCGCTGCCGGCAGTCGATCGCCGGCGGGTGGCGTTGATCGGCACGCGCGAGCTCGACGCAGGCGAGCGGGTGCTGCTGCGCGAGGCGGGTGTCCGCGTCTTCACGATGAGCGAGGTCGATCGCATCGGTATCGAGCGCGCGGTCCGAGAGGCGCTCGACCGGGTCTCCGGCCCGGGTTTCGTCCACGTGTCGCTCGACATGGACGTGCTCGACCCGGTCGTCGCCCCGGGCGTGGGCACTCCCGTCCGGGGTGGGCTCACGTATCGCGAGGCTCACCTCGCGCTCGAGCTCGTTGCGGAGTCGGGGCTCGCGGGCTCGCTGGAGGTCGTCGAGGTGAACCCGATCCTCGACCGCGAGAACACGACCGCGCTGACCGCGGTCGAGCTCGTCGCGAGCGCGCTCGGGAAACGGATTCTCTGAGCCCCACTGGGAGAGTCGCCCGGCACCGGGCGCTGAAGACGCCTCGGATGTGTGCAAGTCGGCACGAAATCGTGACCCACGCCGAGCAGATCGCGGATAGCGTGTCTTCAGGGACACGGGAGTGCCCCTGGGGGTGGTTGTCGGGATAGGCGGCGCCCGGTCCGAGCGCTGCCCGAGGCTACGCTCGCCGGCGTGCCCGAGAGCTGCGGGATGATGTCGCGCCCGTAGGCGGCGAGCGTGTCCTCCTGGCCCTGCGTCATGAGGTAGATGTTGAACTGGTCGACGCCGACGGACTCGAGCTCCTTCAGCTTCGCAGAGGCTTGCTCGGCGTTGCCGAGGACGCAGAAGCGGTCGCAGATCTCGTCCGTGACGAACTCGCCGTGCTTCGCGCCCACGCGCGAGTGCTCCTCGTAGTCGTAGAACTTCCGCACGCGCACGAACTCGGTCAGCTCCTTCGGGATCTCCGACTCGAACCCGTACCGCTCGATGAGGTCCATGACGTGGTTCGAGACCATCGCCGGGAACCAGCGCACCTGCTCGCGCGCGTCCGCGATGTCGTCGGAGATGTGGCTCGGCGCGCTGACGATGCACTGGAGCGCGTCCGGGTCGCGCCCGGCCTCCTCGGCGGACTTCCGGGCGGTGTCCATGATCCACTGGATGATCACGGGGTCGGCGAGCTGGATGATGACGCCGTCACCGACGCGGCCCGCGACCGCGAGCGCCTTCGGCCCGTAGCCGGCGACGTGCATCGGGATCTCGGGGAGCTCCGGGCGGACCCACTTGAGCTGGAGGTCCTTCTCGTTCCACTGGACCTCGCGCCCGTTCATGAAGTCCTTGATCATCGCGAGGCGACGCTCGAACTCGGCGACGCGCACCGGCTTCTGCCCGATGAAGCGGCGCGCGGAGTCGCCGCGTCCGATGCCCATCACCATCCGCCCGTCCGAGATGTCCTGCAGCGTTGCGTAGCCGCTCGCGAGCACCGTCGGCTCGCGCGTTCCGGGGTTCGTCACGCAGTGGCCGAACTTCATGGTCGAGGTTGCCTCGGCCGCAAGCGTGAGCAGCGGGAACGACTCCTGCCAGAGGACGTGCGAGTCGTACGTCCAGCCGTACTCGAAGCCGTGTGACTCCGCCAGCTGGAAGAGCTCCACGAGCCGGCGCGGGGGCGGGTCGGGAAGGACGGTGACGCCGAAGCTCAGAGCCATCTCGGATTCTCCTTCGCTCGTTCGGGACGAGCTGTGATTATCGCCGCCGGTATCCGATCGCGCTGGACACGCGACGGAAGCCGAGCCCGTCGTAGAGGGCGAGCGCCGCAGCGCTGGTCTCGGCGACCGTGAGCCGGACGGCCGGGACGCGCATCCTCGGGCGGAGTGCCCGGCAGAGTGCGGTCACGAGCGTCCTCCCGTACCCGGCGCGGCGTGCGCCGGGAGCGACGCCCAGGAAGTCGATGTACCCGGCGCCGGCCTCGTCGATCCGGCCGACCGCGTAGCCGACGAGCTGCTCGTCGACGACGACCCCGAGCAGCGTCGCCTCACCGCTCTCCGCCTGCTCGAGCAGCTGGCGACCCGAGTAGTAGGTGTTCGGGAAGAGCTCTTCGTGGAGGGTGACGAGCTCGTCCGCGTACGTCCGCGGCACTCGAGGGACGTCGGCGGCCGGGAGCCGGTCGACAGCGGCCGCCTGGAGCTCGAGAACGACGTGCACGTCACCGCCGGTGAGCCCGCGGCGTGCGGCGAAGGCAGCGAGGCGGACGTTGGCGACGTCGCCGGTGAGCTCGACGTCCTCGATGGCTTGCGGGATCGCCGGGAGCAGTGCGGTCCAGAGCTCCTCGGCGACCGCGTCCCAGCTCGCGTCGCTCACGAGCGGGCCGTGGATCCACGCGCGACCGACCGCCACGTCGAGCTCGGCGCCGATGTAGCCCGTGAGCGTGGTGCCTTCGACTGCGACCCGGCTCGTCTCCGTCCAGGGTGGGCTCCACGTCGGGAGGTATGCCTCGATCTCGGCGGGCGACTCGCCGAAGTACGCGATCCGGGATGCGAGATCGGCTTGCCGTGCCGCCACGAAGGCGGCCACGGCTCGGAGGTCCTCCGCGCGCGCGCCGCGGATCACGCGCCCGGCGCTCAGCGGCCGCCGCCGCCGGCGACCCAGTCGAGCGTGCGGCGGGTGAGGCCGTCGAGCGCGGCGACGGAGAGCTCGAGGTGCTCCTCCTTCGTGTCCTCGAGCTTCGTGTGCGAGAGCCCGCGCAGGCTCTGGACGAACATCATCACCGTCGGCACTCCCGCCCGCGCGACCTCGGCCGCGTCGTGGAGGGGGCCGGACGGCAGGCGGTGCGCTGTCGGCGCGACGTCGAGGATCGCGTCCTCGCAGAAGCCGAGCAGCGTGTCGTCGAAGAGGATCGGCTCGATCGACCAGATCCTCTCCCACTCGACGTCGATCCGCTCCTCGTTCGCGAAGCGCGCAGCCGCCTCCTTCGCGTGGGCGAGAAGCGCCGCGAGCTTCGTCGGCGTCGAGGTGGCGCTGGTCGAGCAGCTGCTCGGCCGTCTCGACGACCGACGTCACGATTCCCGGCTTGCAGGTGACGCCGCCCGACGTGCAGACCGCGCCGTCGCCCACCGCGGCGGCGATCTGCGCGGATCTCGAGCGCGAGCTTCGCGGCGCCGGCGAGCGCGTCGCGGCGCTCGGCCATGGGCGTCGAGCCCGCGTGCGCCGCCTGGCCGCGCCAGGTGATCCGGTGTCGCTCGACGCCGAAGGTCCCGAGCACGACTCCGAGCGGAAGATCGAGCGACTCGAGCACGGGGCCCTGCTCGATGTGGAGCTCGAGGTAGGCCGCTGCGTTGCGGAGCTGCGCGCTCGCGCCGAGGGCGCGGTCGAGGTCGACGCCGTACGCGGCGAGCGCGTCGGGCAGCGAGACGCCGTCGGCGTCGGTGAGCGGCGCGCAGCTCGTCCTGGTCGGCCATTGAGCCCGCGGCGGCGCTCGAGCCGAAGAGGCTGCGGCCGAAGCGCGCGCCCTCCTCGTCGGCCCAGTTGACGAGCCTCACCGTGACCGGGGGCGTGCCGTCCTCGGCGATGCGGCGGAGCACCTCCGCGCCCGCGACGACGTTGAGCGCGCCGTCGAGCCAGCCGCCGTTCGGAACCGAGTCGATGTGACCGCCGAGGAGCACCGCGCGCTCGCGTCTCGCCGCGGAGCGTGAACCACTGGTTGCCCGCCTCGTCGATCTCCTCCTCGGCTCCCGTGCCGGCCACGAGCTCGCGGAGCCACGCCCGCGCCCGCTCCCAGGTCTCGGTCCACGCGACGCGCTGCGCGCCCGCCTCGTCACCGGTGAGCCGGCGGAGCTCCTTCAGCTCGGCGACGGTCCGCTCGGCTCGAGAGGCACGGCGCGAGCTTAACCCGCCGGCTTCGGCGCTCCTCCGGTGTGGTGGAATAGCGGGAAGGCAGCGGGCGACCGGCAGCAAGCGGAAAGCGAGGTGAGGT